>CAJYVD010000015.1 GCA_913778495.1 uncultured Pantoea sp. | reverse complement strand
CCGGTCCGTCAGGAAGCCTGAGGGAGTGAAGGGACCGCGCAGCGGCGAGTGGGGCTGGCGCAGGGCCGGGGAGTGCAGAGGGCGCGGCCCAGGCGCCCTCTGCTCGTGCGCCGCACGGCGGGCAATGCAACTGCCATTCTTATGGCGAACGAAAGATGCACCGGGCCCCGCGCCAGCGGAAAAGCACCGAGCCGCTGCCTGCGGCCAAACCTACCTGCTGCCTGCGGCGATCAAAACGGTATCCCGGAAAAAAATAATCGGCGCATCCTGTCGCCGAAAAAATAGCAAAGAAACAAAAATAAACCACTAAGGGGATGATTGACCGGGAAAGCATACCGCAGATTTGCCTTGGGCCAAGGCTCCGCGAAAAAAAGAGAAAAACCTCAGATGCGTATGAAAAAACGGTGACGGATGCTAATGCATGGCACGCTGGCCCACCGAAGACTTAGCGGGCCACTGAGCTGTGGAATACTAAAGGGAAGGGTGCTCGGGCAGTAGAGCCTTAAGCTGCGGATAAAGCACCGCGTTTGCGAGCAGCACCGGATTGCCGCTGTGCAGGCCCGCGTTAATCAGGTAGTCGTTGGTGCATCCCCCCGCCTCGCGCATCAGCACGATGCCAGGTAAGCCGTCCCACGGATGCATATGCGCTTCGTAATAGCCAATCAGGCGACCGGCGGCGGCCCAGGCGCTCATCAGCGCGCCGGAACCGTTTCGGATAAACATACCGCCCTGTGCCAGTAGACCGCTGATGAAATGGATTAAGGGCTCGGCGGGCTGGCTATTGGAGCTGCTCACGCCCAGCAGGCCCTGATCGAGTGCCTGCGCGCTATGGGCCTGAATACGGGTATCGTTGACCCAGGCACCCTTGCCGCGACAGGCGTGAAAGGTTTCATGATGATTCGGATCGCATACCACGCCAATGACCGGCTCGTCCTCACACACAATGGCCAGCGCCACGCACCAGTTATGCAGGCCATTGACGAAGCTGCTGGTGCCGTCAATGGGATCGATCACCCAGATAAAGCGCGCGCCGGCCATCTCCCCGCCGCTCTCTTCGCCGCACACCGCATCCTCGGGAAAACGCTCATGAATAAGATGTTTCACCAGCGCCTCCACGTTGCGATCGGCTTCGCTAACCACATCCTGCAAGTGCTTTTTATGCTCAACCACCAGTTGATGACGCTGCTGATACCAGGACAGCGCGCGGCTGGCGGCGGTTTTGGCGACGTCGCGCGCAAAATGATAACGCGCGTCGAGTTCAGTAGGCGTGGCAGATGACATCTTTACCTCTAATGATTGTCAGCTAAAGGGCAGGGGAAATACGCCGTGAAAAAGCGGCGTTACGCTATGAGAGCGGTTACAAAAGTTAAGCCAGGCTTATTAAGCCGGAAATAGGCGGGACTGACAAGCCGTGGCGCTGTGCAACGGGTGCCTTTTTAGCGCACCGCAGCGCGCGCGACGTCCGGCAGGGAATTACAGTAACTGCGCGCGCGCAGCGTCCATCAGGCGCGGGTAAAACTGGAAAAACAGCGGCTCAAGCTGCGCGTAATGATCAACAAAATCTTGATAGGAGTCGCGCAGCGCGGCGAGGCGGGGGCGGCGATGTGCCATGCCGTTTAACACCCGTTCCAGACGAGCAGGATCGGCATAGTGCTCGAACCAGCGCTCGCGCCACATCACGGCATTCAGTTCCACAAAGCCATCGGGCGCACCGGCCAAGTGCGGCACGATAGCGCGCTCCGCGGCGGCGGAAAATGCCGGCAGGGACTGCGCGGGATGCAGCGTATCCCAGTGCCGTGCAAGAAAGTGATCCCAGATGACATCCAGCGTAATCGGCGCAACGCGGCGCGTCTCATCGCGGAAGAAGGCGCGGGCGGTGCGCACCTCTGGCAAGTTATCGGTCAGGACGTCAAGGCGGCGGTGCATAGCAATGCCGGCGACCACCGCATCGGGCCACTGCGTCGCAACGTTGCCGCGCACGAAGTCGGCCATCAGGTTGCCCAGCAGGGAGCTGTCCGCGAGGTGGGCAAGGTGTAAGTGAGCGAGAAAATTCATGGGGCATTATAGGCAGAATCGGGTCAGCGCAGCCAGTTGTTCAGAATCGCCCACTTTTCAGCTAAACTGTGCCGCCTGTTTTTTGCGTCCAGAAAAGAAGTGAACCATGCGTGTTGCCGATTTTGCTTTTGACTTACCGGAATCTTTGATTGCTCACTACCCGCAGGCGCAGCGCAGCGGCTGTCGTCTGCTGTCGCTTGATGGCCCGACGGGCGCGCTGAATCATGGCGTGTTTACCGATGTCCTGGACAAACTCAACCCGGGCGACCTGCTGGTGTTCAACAATACCCGTGTGATTCCGGCGCGCGTCTATGGCCGTAAAGCCAGCGGCGGAAAAATCGAAATGCTGGTTGAGCGCATGCTGGACGATAAGCGCGTGTTGGCGCACGTGCGCGCCTCAAAAGCACCCAAGCCGGGCACCGACCTGCTGTTGGGTGACGATGAGAGCGTGAAAGCCACCATGGTCGCGCGCCATGACGCCCTGTTTGAGATTGCGTTTGAGGACGACCGCGCGGTGCTGGATATCCTCAACAGCGTTGGGCACATGCCGCTGCCGCCTTACATCGATCGTCCGGATGAAGAGGCCGACCGCGAGCTCTACCAAACCGTTTATAGCGAGCGTCCTGGCGCGGTCGCGGCGCCGACCGCAGGTTTGCATTTCGACGAACCGTTGCTCGCCGCGCTGCGCGAGAAAGGGGTGGAAATGGCGTTTGTCACGCTGCACGTGGGGGCTGGGACGTTTCAGCCGGTGCGCGTGGAGAACATCAACGATCACATCATGCACTCTGAATACGCTGAAGTGCCGCAAGAGGTGGTGGATGCAGTGCTGGCGTGTAAAGCGCGCGGCAACAAAGTGGTTGCAGTGGGCACCACCTCGGTGCGCTCGCTGGAGAGCGCGGCCAAGGCCAGCGAAGACGCGCTGATCGCGCCATTTTTTGATGACACCCAAATCTTTATCTATCCGGGTTATCACTATCAGGTGGTGGATGCGCTCATCACCAATTTCCACCTGCCGGAATCCACGCTGATTATGCTGGTCTCCGCGTTTGCCGGGTACAAACAGACCATGGCGGCGTATAAGAGCGCGGTGGCAGAGCAGTACCGTTTCTTTAGCTACGGGGATGCCATGTACATCACCCGTAATCCACAAGCGCCTGACGAAATCGTTGGGGCATAAAAGTCAGACTGTCTTTCTGATGAGGTTACTTTGAAATTTGAATTAGATACTACCGATGGGCGCGCGCGTCGTGGCCGTCTGGTCTTCGATCGCGGCGTGGTCGAAACGCCCGCGTTTATGCCGGTTGGCACTTACGGCACGGTAAAAGGCATGACGCCGGAGGAAGTCAAAGAGACCGGCGCGCAGATCCTGTTAGGCAACACCTTCCATCTGTGGCTGCGTCCGGGTCAGGAGATCATGAAGCTGCACGGTGATTTGCACGACTTCATGAACTGGCAGGGGCCGATCCTCACCGATTCCGGCGGCTTCCAGGTGTTCAGCTTGGGTGATATTCGTAAAATCACCGAAGCGGGCGTGCACTTCCGCAATCCGATCAATGGCGACGCGATTTTCCTCGATCCGGAAAAATCCATGGAGATTCAATACGATCTCGGCTCCGATATCGTGATGATCTTTGACGAGTGCACGCCGTATCCTGCTGACTGGGATTACGCCAAACGCTCTATGGAGATGTCGCTGCGTTGGGCGCAGCGCAGCCGCGACCGCTTTGACTCGCTGGGCAATAAAAATGCGCTGTTCGGCATTATTCAGGGCGGCGTTTACGAAGATTTACGAGATGTCTCGGTTAAAGGTCTGGTAGAGATTGGCTTTGATGGGTACGCTGTGGGCGGCCTGGCGGTGGGTGAGCCTAAAGAGGACATGCACCGTATTCTTGAGCACGTCTGTCCGCAAATTCCGCAAGATAAACCGCGTTATTTGATGGGCGTCGGCAAGCCAGAGGATCTGGTGGAAGGCGTCCGCCGCGGTATCGATATGTTTGACTGCGTGATGCCTACGCGTAATGCCCGCAACGGTCACCTGTTCGTTACTGACGGCGTGGTGAAGATCCGTAATGCCAAATATAAAGATGACACCGCGCCGCTGGATGCCGAGTGCGATTGTTACACCTGTCGCAATTATACGCGCGCTTACTTGCATCATCTTGATCGCTGTAACGAAATACTGGGCGCACGCCTCAACACCATCCACAATTTGCGCTATTACCAGCGTCTGATGGCGGGTTTACGCAAGGCTATCGAAGAGGGTAAATTAGAGCACTTTGTTAGCGAGTTCTACACACGGACGGGCAAAGCGGTACCACCGTTAAACGTCTGATAACACTATCAATGAGGGAAATTAAATGAGCTTGTTCATTTCTGACGCAGTGGCCGCTGCAGGCGCACCGTCGCAGGGAAGTCCTTACACTCTGGTGATCATGCTGGTGGTGTTTGGTCTGATCTTCTATTTCATGATTCTGCGCCCGCAGCAGAAACGTGCCAAAGATCACAAGAAGCTGATGGATTCCATCTCTAAAGGTGATGAAGTGCTGACCAACGGTGGTTTGGTTGGACGCGTAACCAAAGTGGCTGAAACCGGCTATATCTCTATCGCGCTGAACGACACCAATGAAGTCGTGATCAAACGTGATTTCGTGGCCGCCGTTCTGCCGAAAGGTACAATGAAGGCGCTGTAATTTTTCTTCCCGAAGGGAACTGCCGTGTTAAACCGTTATCCTTTGTGGAAGTACATCATGCTGGTCGTCGTGATTATCGTCGGCCTGCTCTATGCGCTTCCAAACCTTTATGGTGAGGATCCGGCCGTTCAAATCACTGGTGCGCGCGGTGGCGCCGCCAGTGAGCAAACGTTGGATCAGATCCAGACCATCCTGAAACAGGACAATATCCAGAGCAAATCCCTCGCGCTGGAAAACGGTGCCATTCTGGCCCGCTTTGACAATACCGATGTTCAGCTGCGCGCGCGTGAAGCCTTAACCAGCGCCTTGGGCGAAGATTTCGTGGTCGCGCTTAACCTGGCACCGGCCACGCCGCGCTGGTTAACCCTGCTGAAAGCTGAGCCGATGAAGCTCGGGCTTGACCTGCGCGGTGGCGTGCACTTCCTGATGGAAGTGGATGTCGATACGGCACTGGGCAAGCTGCAAGATCAAAACGCTGACAGCCTGCGCAGCGACCTGCGCGACAAAAGTATTCCCTATACCAATGTAAATAAAATCGCGAACTACGGCGTGGAAGTCCGCTTCCGTGACGCCGCCAGCCGTGATGCGGCCATCGCCTATCTGACGCCGCGTCACCGCGATTTGGTGATCAGTAGCCAAGGCAACGATGGATTACGGGCGGTAATGACCGATGCGCGGTTGAGCGAAGCGCGTGAATACGCGGTACAGCAAAACATTACCATTCTGCGTAACCGCGTTAACCAACTGGGGGTTGCTGAGCCACTCGTGCAGCGCCAGGGCGCTGACCGTATCGTTGTGGAACTGCCGGGTATTCAGGATACCGCGCGCGCCAAAGAGATTCTGGGCGCGACCGCAACGCTGGAGTTCCGTCTGGTGAACACCTCGGTTGATCCCGGCGCGGCCGCCAGCGGACGCGTGCCAGGTGACTCGGAAGTGAAGAAAACCCGCGAAGGGCAGCCGGTTGTGCTGTACAAGCGCGTGATTCTGACCGGTGACCACATCACGGACTCCACCTCCAGCATGGATGAGTACAACCAGCCGCAGGTGAATATCTCGCTGGACAGCACCGGCGGTAACATCATGTCTAACTTCACTAAGGACAACATCGGCAAGCCGATGGCGACCCTGTTCGTGGAGTACAAGGACAGCGGCAAGAAAGACGCCAACGGCCGTGCCATTTTGCAGAAGCAGGAAGAGGTGATTAACGTTGCCAATATCCAGTCTCGCTTGGGTAACAGCTTCCGCATCACCGGTATCAACAATCCGAACGAAGCGCGTCAGCTTTCACTGCTGCTGCGTGCCGGTGCGCTGATTGCGCCAATTCAGATTGTAGAAGAGCGCACCATTGGTCCAACCATGGGGCAGCAGAACATCACACAGGGGCTTGAAGCCTGCTTGTGGGGACTGATTGCGTCCGTGATCTTTATGGTGATCTTCTATAAAAAGTTCGGCTTGATTGCTACCAGCGCACTGCTCTGCAACCTGGTGCTGATTGTTGGCATCATGTCGCTGCTGCCTGGCGCCACGCTGACGATGCCAGGCATTGCCGGTATCGTGCTCACGCTGGCGGTGGCGGTTGATGCGAACGTGTTGATTAACGAACGTATTAAAGAAGAACTGCGCAACGGGCGTTCGGTGCAGCAGGCGATTCACGAGGGCTACAAAGGCGCCTTCTCCAGTATCGTCGATGCCAACGTGACCACGCTGATTAAAGTCATCATTCTTTATGCGGTCGGTACCGGCTCCATCAAAGGCTTTGCGATTACCACGGCTATCGGTATTGCGACGTCGATGTTTACGGCTATCGTCGGCACCCGTGCCATCGTTAACCTGGTTTACGGCGGCAAACGCATTAAAAAGCTGTCTATCTGAGGAGTGCGTTGTGGCACAGGAATATAGTATTGAGCAGCTAAACCACGGGCGTAAAGTCGTCGACTTTATGCGCTGGGATACGCTGGCTTTCATCATCTCCGGTTTACTGATCGTGGCGTCTATCGCCATTATCGGCGTGCGTGGCTTCAATTGGGGCCTCGACTTTACCGGTGGTACGGTGATTGAAATTAACCTGGAAAAGCCGGCCGATCTGGACGTACTGCGCCAGGGGCTGGTGAAAGCCGGTTTTGAAGAACCGCTGGTGCAGAACTTTGGCAGCAGCCGTGACGTGATGGTGCGTATGCCACCGGCCACGGCGACGGCGGGCCAGGAGTTGGGCAGTAAAGTGTTGGCGTCGATCAACCAAACCACGCAGCAAAATGCCACCGTTAAGCGCATTGAGTTCGTGGGCCCCAGCGTGGGCAGCGACCTGGCGCAGGCCGGTGCGATGGCGCTGCTTTCGGCACTGATTGCGATTCTGATCTACATCGGTTTTCGCTTTGAGTGGCGTCTGGCGCTGGGCACCGTGCTGGCGCTGGCGCATGACGTCATCATTACCTGCGGCCTGCTGGCGCTGTTCCACATTGAGATTGATCTCACTATTGTGGCGTCGCTGATGTCGGTGATTGGTTACTCGTTGAACGATAAGATTGTGGTATCGGACCGTATTCGTGAGAACTTCCGTAAGATCCGCCGCGGCTCGTCGTACGATATCACCAACGTGTCACTGACGCAGACGCTGAGCCGAACGCTGATCACCTCACTGACCACGCTGGCGATGATTCTGATTCTGTTCATCTTTGGTGGCGCCCTGCTGAAAGGCTTCTCGCTCACCATGCTGATCGGGGTCACCATCGGCACCATCTCTTCAATCTATGTTTCTTCCGCGCTGGCGCTGAAACTGGGGATGAAGCGTGAACATATGCTGGTGCAGAAGGTTGAGAAAGAGGGCGCAGATCAGCCTTCTATCCTTCCCTGATCTCGCGGGCAACATCGAAACGGGCTGCGTTGCGCAGCCCGTTTTTTTTGCCATCAGCGCTGCGGTGAGGCAGCGGAGAGCGGTTCAACCTGATGGATCCGCACATAGCCCAGCTGTTGGGGAGTGAATCCGTTCAGGCGCAACGACACCGTTACCGAGCTGCGCGGCGTTAATCCCGCGGCCACGCTAAGCGGCTGGCTCACGCTTTCCGCTTCAAGCGGTTTACCGCTGGCGGGATCCAGTTCGCCCCACACCACTTGTGCACGCAGCGCGGGCAGCGGTTGGTTTTGCGGAGCGACAAGGGTCAAATCCGCTCGGCTGCCGCCTGGTTCACCCCGCACGTGCGTCAGCGACAGACGCAATTTACCTAACTGCGTTTCCAGCTCCACCGGCGTATTGGCCTGCGGCAGCAGCCAGGCTCCCTGATTCAGCTGGCCATTGAGCTGCCCCTGGATCTCCAGCGCCGTAGCCTGATGGGTCAAGGTGCGCATTTGTTGATTAAGCTGACTGACTTCCTGATGCAGCGCGTTAACCTGCGGAGAGGGCGGTGTCGCGCTGCAACCACTGAGCAGCAGCAGTGAAAAGGCGGCCGGAGCCGCAAGCATCCTGAACGTCATGCAATGTCCTTTCTGTTATTAAGCATTCGTAAGCGCGTGAGAACGATCTTATCAGCATGCTGAGCACAACGCGCAGGGCGGGCAAAATTCAGAGCATTATACTTTTCCCCGAGTTAGGCCAACGCGGAGCCCGATAAGCCTCGTTAAGCGTAGCGTGTTTTTTACGCCACGCGGCGGCGGCGTCAGCGCGTTGATGCAGCACGCTCTGTTTTGTTGCCTTCGAGAAAGCGCTACACTGTTTGCCCCTTATTATCGCGACAGGAAACGTCATGCATTGCCCATTTTGCGCCGCCGTGGACACCAAAGTGATTGATTCGCGCCTGGTTGGTGAGGGTTCGTCGGTGCGTCGCCGCCGCCAGTGCCTGGTATGCCACGAGCGCTTTACGACCTTTGAAGTGGCTGAGCTGGTTATGCCGCGCGTGGTAAAAAGCAACGACGTGCGCGAGCCATTTAACGAAGACAAGTTGGCCAGCGGCATGATGAAAGCGCTAGAGAAGCGCCCGGTAAGCGCCGACGCGGTCGACAACGCGGTCAACCACATTAAAACGCAGCTGCGCGCCACCGGCGAGCGAGAAGTTCCCAGCAAATTGATCGGCAATCTGGTGATGGAAGAGCTTAAAAAACTCGATAAGGTTGCCTACATCCGTTTCGCCTCGGTCTACCGCAGCTTTGAAGATATCCGCGATTTTGGCGAAGAGATTGCCCGCTTACAGGATTAAGTGATGACCGATGAACGCTATATGGCGCGCGCGCTGGAACTGGCGCGACGTGGACGGTTTACGACCACGCCTAACCCCAACGTCGGCTGCGTGATCGTACGCGACGGCGAGATTGTGGGTGAGGGCTGGCACCAGCGCGCGGGCGAACCGCACGCTGAAGTGCACGCGCTGCGCATGGCCGGTGATGCGGCACGCGGGGCCACCGCCTATGTGACGCTTGAGCCCTGCAGCCATCATGGCCGCACGCCGCCGTGCTGCGATGCGCTGATTGCCGCAGGGGTGACGCGCGTGGTGGCAGCGATGCAGGATCCAAATCCACAGGTCGCAGGGCGAGGGCTTTATCGCCTGCAACAGGCCGGTATCGCGGTGAGTCATGGGCTGATGATGCAAGAAGCGGAAGCGTTGAACCGCGGCTTTCTGAAGCGCATGCGCACCGGTTTTCCATGGGTGCAACTTAAACTGGGCGCGTCGCTGGATGGGCGCACGGCCATGGCGAGCGGTGAAAGCCAGTGGATCACCTCGGCGGCAGCGCGGCGCGATGTGCAGCGTCTGCGGGCGCAGAGTTCTGCGATTCTTACCACCAGCGCCACTGTGTTGGCAGACGATCCGGCCCTGACGGTACGCTGGCCGGAGCTGAGTGCGGACGCACAGGCGTTTCAGACGGAATCCAGCCTGCGTCAGCCGGTACGCGTGGTGATTGACAGCCAGCAGCGCGTGACGCCGCAGCATCGTCTCATCACTCAGCCGGGCGAAACATGGCTGATGCGGAGCCACTGCGATAATCAGCCGTGGCCCGAGTCGGTGAGCCAAATCGCGGTGCCGCTGCGGGATACTCAATTGGATCTGGTGGCGATGATGATGCTGCTCGGTCAGCGCCAAATGAATAGCGTTTGGGTTGAAGCCGGTGCCGGATTAGCGGGGGCATTATTGCAGGCTGGCGTGGTGGACGAATTGATTGTGTATGTCGCACCGACGCTGTTAGGCGATGCGGCGCGCGGTCTCTGCACGCTGCCGGGACTTGAACGGCTTGCCGACGCGCCCGCTTTCGCCTTCAGCGACGTGCGCCGCGTCGGCGACGACCTGCGCTTGACGCTGACGCCACGCGAGCGCATGTAAGGAAAAGCCTGAGCGCGTTGCTAAAGAGTATGATAGAATCCGCCCCCTTCTGCGGGGCCATAAAACAAACACCCTAAGGATATGTATGAAAGTTATCGAAGCTGCGGTTGCCACGCCTGACGCAAATATTGCCATCGTTATTGCTCGTTTTAACAACTTCATTAATGACAGCCTGCTGGATGGCGCGGTAGATGCGCTGAAGCGTATCGGCCAGGTAAAAGCAGAAAACATCACCGTGGTCTGGGTACCCGGCGCTTATGAGCTGCCGCTGGCGGCACGCGCGCTGGCCAAATCGGGTAAGCACGATGCCATCGTTGCGCTGGGCACGGTGATCCGTGGCGGCACTGCCCACTTTGAGTACGTGGCGGGCGAAGCCAGCTCCGGCATTGCCAACGTGGCCATGACCAGCGATATTCCCGTTACCTTCGGCGTACTGACCACAGAAAACATTGAGCAGGCGATTGAACGCGCCGGCACAAAAGCGGGTAACAAAGGTGCCGAAGCGGCCCTGACTGCCCTCGAAATGATTAACGTATTGAAAGCCATTAAAGCCTGATTTTTGTAAGGGGAATTTTGTGAAACCTGCTGCTCGTCGTCGCGCCCGTGAGTGCGCTGTCCAGGCGCTTTACTCCTGGCAGCTGTCGAACAACGACATTGCCGATGTGGAATACCAGTTTCTGGCGGAACAAGACGTCAAAGACGTTGATATTAGCTATTTCCGCGAACTGCTGTCCGGTGTGGCGACCAACAGCGCGTACCTGGATGGATTGATGAAGCCGTACCTGTCGCGCCAGCTTGAAGAGCTGGGCCAGGTGGAAAAAGCCATTCTGCGCCTCTCTTTGTTTGAACTGAGCAAGCGCAGCGATGTGCCTTATAAAGTCGCCATCAACGAAGGTATCGAGTTGGCCAAAGTATTTGGTGCAGAGGACAGCCATAAGTTCGTTAACGGCGTCCTCGACAAAGCGGCCCCACAAATTCGACCTCATAAAAAATAAACGCGAAGGCCGGTTATCCGGCCTTTTTTTTCATTGAGACCTGATTTATGTCCTGTGGTGAATTTGAACTGATCGCACGTTATTTCAACCGCGTCACCAGCTCCCGCCGCGATGTGGAAAAAGGCATCGGGGACGACTGCGCCTTGCTCAATGTGCCTGACAAACAGACGCTGGCCATCAGTACCGATACGCTGGTGGCGGGCGTTCACTTCCTGCGTGATATCCATCCAGCCGATCTTGGCTATAAAGCGCTGGCCGTTAATCTGAGTGACCTGGCCGCCATGGGCGCCGATCCCGCCTGGCTGACGCTGGCGTTGACCCTGCCCGAGATCGATGAATGCTGGCTGGCGGCGTTTAGCGACAGCCTGTTTGAGCTGCTGGATTATTACGATATGCAACTGATCGGCGGCGATACCACGCGCGGTCCGATGAGCCTGACGCTGGGCATTCACGGCTTGCTGCCGGTTGGACGCGCGCTGAAGCGATCGGGCGCGAAGCCGGGCGACTGGATTTTTGTCACCGGCACGCTGGGCGATAGCGCGGCGGGCCTGTCGCTGTTGCAACATCATCATCGGCTGGACGATCCTGCCATGCATGAAGCGCTGATCAAGCGCCACCTGCGTCCCATGCCGCGCGTCTTACAGGGGCAAGCGCTGCGCAATCTCGCTACCGCCGCGATCGACATCTCCGATGGCTTGCTTGCCGACCTCGGCCATATCCTCACGGCCAGCCGTGTCGGCGCAAGGTTAAACCTCGACGCGCTGCCGCTCTCCTCGGCGCTGCGTGACCATTTCGACGCGGAGCAGGCGCTGAACTGGGCGCTGAGCGGAGGCGAAGATTACGAGCTGTGCTTCACGGTACCGGAAGTGAACCGCGGTGCGCTGGATGTGGCGCTGGGCCATCTGGGCGTGCCTTACACCTGCATCGGACAGATCGCGCCGGACGCCGAAGGCCTGACGCTGCTGCAAAACGGCAAGCCGCGCAGCGTTAACTACACAGGATTCGATCACTTTGATGCCCGGTAAAGATATTGCCAAACGTCGGTTGCGCATGCGCAACCCCTGGCACCTGCTCGCCACCGGCTTTGGTAGCGGCTTGAGCCCGATCATGCCCGGCACGGCCGGCTCAATAGCGGCGATCCCCTTCTGGTGGCTGATGACCGCGCTCCCGCTGCAAATTTACTGCCTGCTGGTGCTGATTGGCATCAGCGTGGGCGTGTATTTATGCCATCGCACCGCCAAAGATATGGGCGTGCACGACCACGGTAGCATCGTGTGGGACGAGTTTATCGGTATGTGGATCACGCTGATGGCTATCCCCGCAATGCGCTGGGAGTGGGTGCTGGCGGGGTTTGTTATCTTCCGCATTTTTGATATGTGGAAGCCGTGGCCGATCCGCTGGTTTGACCGCAATGTGCACGGTGGCATGGGCATTATGGTGGATGACATCATTGCCGGCGTGATTGCGGCGGCGCTGCTGTACGGCCTTGGGCTGGCAATCTAACCGTTCCCCCACGCGCGGCGTGGGGGAAGACGTGCGCTCAGGTCATTCAAACCCGGTCACCGGATGCCTTTGGTACACGCTCTCCAGCTCCGCTATCTCCGCCGTACTGAGCTCGACGTCTACCGCCTTGATCAACTCTGCAAACTGCTGCTCGCGCGAGGCGCCAATGATCGGTGCGGTGACGACCGGCTTGTGCAGCAGCCAGGCAAGCGCAACCTGCGCCCGCGTGGCGCCTTTGTCAGCAGCAACCGCCGCCAGGCGCTCGGCAATCAGGGCGTCGTTCTCTTCCGTGCCGGTATAGAGCTGCGCCATCACGTTGTCCGATACTGAGCGCGCGGTGGTTTCTCCCCAAGGCCGCGTGAGCTTGCCGCGTGCCAGCGGGCTCCACGGCAGCACCGCAATGTTCTCGCGCTGGCACAGGGGATGCATCTCACGTTCTTCTTCACGCTGAATCAGGTTGTACTGATCCTGCATGCTAACAAAGCGCGCCCAGCCGTGTTCGCGCTGCAGGTTTAGCGCCTGTTCAAACTGCGCGGCATGCATGGACGAGGCACCGATATAGCGCGCTTTGCCCGCTCTCACCACCGCATCCAGCGCCTCCAGAGTTTCTTCGATAGGCGTGTTGTAATCCCAGCGGTGAATCTGCAGAAGATCCACATACTCCATGCCCAGGCGCTGCAGGCTGTCATCAATGGATTGCAAAATATTGTTGCGCGACAAGCCCTGGGACAAGTTGCTGAGTGGAAAATAGACCTTGGTCGCCACCACCACGTCTTCGCGGCGCGCATACTGGCCGAGCGCGCGGCCAAGTATCTCTTCGCTGCTGCCGTCGGAGTAGCTGTTGGCGGTGTCGAAAAAGTTGATGCCGGCATCCAGCGCCTGTTTGATCAGCGGCAGGCTGCTCTCTTCTGGCAGCGTCCAGGCGTGATTGCCACGCGTGGGATCACCAAACGTCATGCACCCCAGGCAGAGTTGGGACACCTGCAAATCGGTCTGGCCTAAACGAACGGTTTTCATTGGAGCTCCTGCTCTTATGCGTGTGGGTAAGGTCCCTCAAGCATAGCAGCAGGAGCCAGGGAGGGGATTACTGCGCCAGCCAGCGGGCAATTTGCTGCTGAATACCGGCGGCATCCAGCTGGTAGTCGTGCCGCACCTCTTCCTGCGTGCCCTGCGGGATAAACTCATCCGGCAGCCCCAGGTTAAGCACCGGTACGCGCAGGCGTTTGGCCATGACGTATTCATTGACGCCGCTGCCAGCACCGCCTTTGATCGCACCTTCTTCCAGCGTAACCAGCGCATCGTGCGTGGACGCCAGTTCAGCAATCAGGGCCTCATCAAGCGGTTTTACAAAGCGCATATCCACCAGCGTAGCGTTGAGCGCCTCGGCGGCGGCGGCGGCCTCTGGCAGCAGGGTGCCAAAGTTAAGAATGGCCAGCTGTTCGCCATGACGCTTCACCACGCCTTTGCCCAGCGGCAGGCTGTTGAGCGGTTGCAGCGCGGCGCCAGTGCCGGTGCCGCGCGGATAGCGCACCGCGCTCGGACCTTCTTGATAGTGGTAGCCGGTATAGAGCATCTGGCGACACTCGTTTTCGTCACTTGGCGTCATGATCACCATGTCGGGTACGCAGCGCAGGAAGGCGATATCAAACGCACCCTGATGGGTTTGACCGTCGGCGCCCACGATACCGCCACGATCGATAGCGAACAGCACCGGCAGCTTCTGGATCGCCACGTCATGAATCAGCTGATCGTAGGCGCGCTGCAGGAAGGTAGAGTAAATGGCGACAACCGGCTTGTAGCCGCCAATCGCCATACCGGCGGCGAAGGTGACGGCATGCTGCTCGGCAATTGCCACGTCAAAATATTGCTGCGGGTATTCGCGCGAGTAGCTCACCATGCCCGAGCCTTCACGCATCGCTGGCGTCACCGCCATCAAGCGCGCGTCGTCAGCGGCGGTCTCTTTTAGCCAGTCGCCAAAGATTTTCGAGTAGCTTGGCAGGCCCGGCACGCTTTTCGGCAGCGAACCGCTGGCAGGATCAAACTTTGGCACCGCGTGCCAGGCAATCGGATCTTGTTCCGCCGGCGCATAGCCTTTGCCTTTTTTGGTCATGATGTGCAGGAACTGCGGGCCTTTGAGATCGCGCATGTTTTTCAGCGTGCTCACCAGCGTGAGCACGTCATGCCCGTCTACCGGACCGATATAGTTAAAGCCCAGCTCCTCAAACAGCGTGCCCGGCACCACCATGCCTTTAAGGTGCTCTTCGGTGCGTTTAACCAGCTCTTTGATCGGCGGCAGTCCGCCAAGCACGCGCTTGCCGCCCTCGCGTAGGCGAGAGTATGTTTTGCCCGACAAAATTTGCGCCAGACGGTTGTTCAGCGCGCCAACATTTTCCGAAATCGACATTTCGTTGTCGTTCAAAATCACCAGCATATCAGGCTTGATGTCTCCCGCGTGGTTCATGGCTTCAAACGCCATGCCTGCGGTGATGGCGCCGTCACCAATAATGCAGGCGGTGCGACGGCCTTTGCCCTCGCGCTCCGCTGCCACCGCCATGCCCAGTCCGGCGCTGATAGAGGTAGAAGAGTGGCCGACGCTCAGTACATCGTATTCACTCTCGCCGCGCCACGGGAACGGATGCAGGCCGTTCTTCTGACGGATCGTGCCAATGCGGTCGCGGCGACCCGTCAGGATTTTGTGGGGGTAGGCTTGATGGCCGACGTCCCACACCAGATGGTCAAACGGCGTGTTGTAGACATAATGTAGCGCGACCGTCAGTTCGACAACGCCCAGACCCGAAGCAAAGTGGCCGGAAGAGCGGCTTACGCTGTCCAGCAGATACTGACGCAGTTCGTCACACAGTTCCGGAAGTTTTTCTTTCGGTAATAAACGTAATTCTTGAACCGTGCTCGCCAATGCCAGTGTCGGGTATTTTGCAATATCAAAACTCATCAGAGACTCATTATGAAAGTTATTTATCGCGTTCAATTATGAAGCTTGCCAGTGCCTGCAAGGCGGTGGTGTTGTAATGCTGTGCCGCGAGGGTCTCAAGTGCGCCTAGCGCTTCCTGATGAAGATCGCTGGCCTTACGCCGCGCGTTGTCCAAACCCAGCAGGGCGGGATAGGTGCTTTTTCCCAATGCCTGATCGGCTCCCTGCGTTTTGCCCAGCGTTGCGGTGTCGCCAATCACGTCCAGGATGTCGTCCTGAACCTGGAAAGCCAGGCCAATCGCGTCCGCGTAGATATCCAGTGCGGGTAAGGCTGCCTGGCCCGCTTCTCCTGCCGTCAGTGCGCCGAGGCGTACCGCGGCGCGAATTAATGCGCCCGTTTTGTGACGATGGATTTGCTCAAGTTCGTCGAGGCTGATCTGTTTGCCCTCGGCGGCTAAATCCAGTGCCTGGCCACCACACATGCCAGCGACGCCGCTGGCGCGCGCTAATTCGCGCACCATGGCAAGACGGGCCTCGGCGGAAACGCCCGGCATCGGCTGCTCGGTTAAAATCGAAAATGCCAGCGTCTGCAAAGCATCGCCAGCCAGGATTGCCGTGTCTTCACCATATTTTATATGACAGGTTGGTTGTCCGCGACGTAACGCATCATCATCCATCGCAGGCAGGTCGTCGTGAATCAGCGAATAGGCATGAATACACTCAACGGCCGCCGCCGGGGCATCAAGGCTGGCCGGATTCGCCTGGAGCATCTCGCCCGTGGCGTAGACCAGAAAAGGGCGCAGGCGTTTACCGCCCAATAATGCCCCATATTGCATGGCATTCACCAGAGGAGAACTCTGAAAGGGCAGCGGCGCAATGAAACGCGTGAGTGCCAGATTAACGCGCTCATGATAGGCGCTAAGGGCGTGAGCGAAATCCATTAGTCATTTTCCGGCGTAAAAGGAGTAAGCGCGGCGTCTTTGTCATCGCTCAGCAAGATCTGGACGCGCTGCTCTGCGGCCTGCAGCGTTTGCTGACCGGTTCGTGCCAACTGTACGCCGCGCTCAAATTCATTCAGCGCCTCTTCCAGCGGTAACTCTCCGCTTTCCAGTCGGCCCACAATCTCTTCGAGCTGCTGTAAGGAACGTTCAAAACTGGCTGGCGCTTCGGCTTTTTTTGGCATATTCAGAGTCGACTCACAGGTTGGAAATCATGTTGCAATCGGTCATGGTAGCCGACGAGGATTAATTAGCAAAATAATCAATGCGACTGCTGTTGCAGAAGCAGTCATCTGGCAAAGGTGATATACTTGCGCGCCTCGGATGCGGTGGACCTTTGTTCAACCCGCAATATATGATCTTACCAGCTAAGTGCCACTGCTTTTAGCACTTATTTGGCCAACAAAGCTGTGTCGCCATGAAGTTTATCATCAAGCTCTTCCCTGAAATCACCATCAAAAGTCAGTCGGTGCGCCTGCGCTTTATCAAAATTTTGACCGGCAATATTCGTAACACCTTACGCACCGTTGACGACGAGATCGCCGTGGTACGCCACTGGGATCACATTGAGGTGCGCAGCAAAAAAGAAGCGCTGCGCAACATCCTCGCGGAAGAGCTCACGCGCATCCCCGGTATTCACCACGTGCTGGCGGTTGAAGATCGGGTTTACACCGATATGCACGACATTTTTGAACAGACGCTGGCGCTAAACCGCGAGCGCCTAGTGGGCAAAAGTTTTCGCGTGCGCGTGAAGCGTCGCGGTAAGCATAGCTTCAGTTCCACCGACGTCGAGCGCTACGTGGGCGGCGGTCTTAACCAGCACATCGAGAGCGCGCGCGTACAGCTTACGCATCCCGACGAGACCGTGAACCTTGAGATCGAGGACGATCGCCTGCTGCTGATCACGCAGCGCTACGAAGGGCTTGGCGGCTTCCCCATCGGGACGCAGGAAGATGTTCTGTCGCTGATCTCCGGTGGATTTGATTCCGGCGTGTCCAGCTATATGTTGATGCGCCGCGGCTGCCGCGTGCATTACTGCTTCTTTAACCTCGGCGGCGCAGCGCATGAAATCGGCGTGCGTCAGGTAGCCCACTATTTGTGGCAGCGTTTTGGCCGATCGCACCGCGTGCGTTTTGTCGCCATCAATTTTGAACCGGTGGTTGGGGAGATTTTGGAAAAGGTCGACGACGGCCAGATGGGCGTGGTGCTGAAGCGCATGATGGTGCGTGCGGCCTCTCAGATAGCCGAGCGCTACGGTGTGCAGGCGCTGGTCACCGGCGAAGCGCTGGGCCAGGTGTCCAGCCAAACGCTGACCAACCTGCGCCTGATTGATAATGCGTCGGATACGCTGATTCTGCGCCCGCTGATCTCACACGATAAAGAGCACATCATCGATCTGGCGCGCGCGATTGGGACGGAAGATTTTGCCCGCACGATGCCAGAATATTGCGGCGTGATTTCCAAAAGTCCGACGGTAAAAGCGGTCAAAGCCAAAATCGAAGCGGAAGAGCAGAACGTCGATTTCTCGATTCTCGATCGCATGGTGCAGGAAGCCACCAATGTGGATATTCGCGAAATCGCCGAAGCCACTCAGGAAGAAGTGGTTGAGATTGAAACCGTAGACGCGTTCCAGCGTAACGACGTGGTACTGGATATTCGTGCGATTGATGAGCAGGAAGAGAAGCCGCTGGCGCTGGAAGGCGTGGAGGTGAAGTCCCTGCCGTTTTATAAATTGGGTACGCAGTTCGGCGATCTCGATCAGAGTAAAACCTGGCTACTTTACTGTGACCGTGGCGTGATGAGCCGCTTGCAGGCGCTCTATTTGCACGAACAGGGCTTCAAAAACGTGAAGGTTTACCGTCCGTAAACCGCGCGTAACGTGAAAAGGCGGCCCGATGGCCGCCTTTTTCTATGCGTTTCGCTCTTCAAACTCTTGATAGTTATAGATGCCAGCGGCCAGCACCAGCTGCGAGGCGACGTCGCGCGCTTTCTCTTTATCTACCAGCAGGTCAATCAGCTTCAGGGCAAAATCGATTGCCGTGCCGGGCCCTTGACTGGTGAGGAGATTGACGCGGGGATCCCAGACCACGCGGCGTTCCATCCATTTGGCTTCAGGAATGGTCTCTTTCAGGCCGGGAAAACCGGTCATGTTTCCCACCGGGAATAGATCGTGCGGCACCAGCACCGTGCCCGGCGCGGCACAGATAGCAGCAACAATTTTCCCGGCCAGGGTAAACTGCCGCACGGTCTCGACCAGCAGCGTGCTGTCGCGGAAGGTTTCCGCGCCTTTCAGGCCGCCGGGCAGCACGATGGCGTCGAAGTCGTTGTCGGCAACGTTTACCAGGGCGGCATCCGCCAGAAGACGCACGCCGCGCGAGCAAACAATCTCACGCGTTCCGTCACTCTCGACGCTTGCCGTTGTGACGTGAAGTCCCGCGCGGACCAGCAGATCAATGGTGGTGACCGCCTCGATCTCTTCACTGCCATGTGCCAGGCAAACCAGAACCGATGCGTTCGCGCTCATAATGAAACTCCTTGCGTTTAATGAAATCGTACAGCCGGGTGTTTTCCGGTAGCGTCATGCCTTGCGCACGGGCGCGCTGCAATAAATAGCCGGTAATGTAATCTATTTCGCTTTGGCGCCCCGCCCGCACGTCCTGCAGCATGGATGAGAAGTTATCGGCGGTGTTGTCGATCACGTCATACACCACGTCGCGCAGGTTATCGACGGCGATGTGCTGCCCCTCGCGCGCCATGATCCAGGCAATTTCCTGACACAGCGTATCGATCTGTTCGGGAAATGCGCGTAGCGCGCCGTTAGGGCAATCGTGCTCCACCGTTAGCGGATTAATCACGCAGTTCACCGCCAGCTTTAGCCAGCTGGCGGGCAAAATATTGTCATGCCAGGCCACATCCGGCAGCGCCTGATGCAGCACATCCGCCATAGCGCTCAGGCCAGCTGCGCTGCGGCTGGCCGGACCGATATGGGTGATGCCATAAGCGACGTGTTTTATTACCGTGCCATCGTGCATGGCCGCGTGAGTGGTCAAGCCGCGCAGCAATGGCTGCGGCAGATCGCGCAGTTCATCCTGCGTACCCATGCCGTTGTGCAATAGCAATATCGGGGTTGCATCGGGCAGTACGCTGTGCAGATTTTTCACTGCCTGCGAGACCTGAGGCGCTTTTAGCGTCACCAGCAGCAGCTGACTTTGCGCCAGAAACAGCGGATCGTTAGCGATAAAGGTGTGGTTGCTCATCTGACCTTGCGGATCGAGCACGTTCACTGAACAGTACGGCTGCGGGACGCGTAGCCACCCCTGCACATCGTGTCCTTGCCTTGCCAGCGCGGCGAGCCAGATCTGACCCAAGGCGCCGCAGCCTAACACGGTAATTTTCATCCTGCCTCCCGCCCGTGGGTTAGTCATCTCACACGCTCATTATAGCTTTCCGCGTAGCCTGTTTAATTAGCGCGGTAAGATGCGTATTATGCATGTCACTTTAGTATCAGGAGAAGAAAAGATGCCATCTTTCGATATCGTTTCCGAAGTTGAACTGTCGGAAGTTCGTAATGCGGTGGAAAATGCTAACCGCGAAGTGTCCTCGCGTTTTGACTTCCGCAACGTTAGCGCCAGCATTGAGCTCAACGAAAAAAACGAGACCATCAAGGTCAGCAGCGAGTCGGATTTCCAGGTTAAGCAGCTGGTCGATATTTTGCGTGAAAAGCTGCTGAAGCGTGGCATTGAGGGCGCGGCCCTTGAAGTGCCAGAAGAGATCGTGCACAGCGGAAAAAACTGGAGCGTCGAGGCCAAGCTTAAAAAAGGCATCGAAGCTGACGTCGCAAAAAAAATAGTGAAGCTGATCAAAGACAGCAAGCTTAAAGTGCAGACGCAAATTCAGGGTGAAGAGCTGCGCGTGACCGGTAAATCACGCGACGACCTACAAGGCGCGATGGCGCTGGTGCGCGGCGGCAATCTCGGCCAACCGTTCCAGTTCAAGAACTTCCGCGATTAAGCCCGTCTCTTTACTTACTGCGCGCAGCTCGACGATAGAGCGTGCTGCGCGCGACGCCCAGCGCCCGGGCGGCTTGCGAAATATTCCCGTTAAAACGCTGTAGCGTCTCACCAATTAGCCTGTCGTCGTGATGCTGCCTGTCCACCGTGGGTGCCGCAGTACTGGAACGGTATTCCGCTGGCAGATGCTGTTCCGTCAGCGTTTCTCCCTCGTCCGCCAAGGCCAGCAACACGCGTAACACGCTGCGCAGCTGTCGCACATTGCCCGGCCACGGCTGCGCGGCCAGCGCGTCCAGTAACGACGATGTCAGCGTAATACCGCGCGATGCTCCGCCCAGCTCCTGCCAGAGCGCCTGAATGAAGCGCTGCTGATGGGGCCACGTGCGCAGCGGTGGCAGCGTTAGGGAGAACTCTTGCAGTCGATAAAGGAGATCTTCGCGAAACGCGCCTGTGGAGACGCGCTGTGACAAATCCCGGTGGGTCGCACAGATCACGGCAAAATTCACCGGCCAGCGTTGCGTGGAACCCAATGGCGCTACCTCTTTCTCCTGCAGCACGCGCAACAGCCGCGTTTGCAGCGCCAGCGGCATATCGCCAATCTCATCCAAAAACAGCACGCCGCCATCGGCTTCACGGATCTTGCCGATGTAACCCTGTTTACTGGCCCCGGTGAACGCGCCTGCCTGGTAGCCAAACAGCTCTGATTCAATCAGGGTTTCTGGGATTGCCGCGCAGTTAATGGCCACAAATTTCCCGGTGCGCCAGCGGCTCTGTTGGTGCAGGGCGCGGCTCACATGCTCTTTGCCGCAGCCGGTCTCACCGTGAATACACAAGGCCACGCCCGCGTTTAATAAACGCACCAGCTTTTCCTCATTATAGGGCGGTGTAAAGGGCGGTTCCGCGGGCGAGGGCGGGACAGATATCATCAGGCGTTCGGGGGCACGCAGCCGGAAGTAATAGCGCTGCTGCTGATACTGCACCGGCAAAGGCAGGCGGCTCGCCTGCTGAGGCAGCTGAGGAAAAAGCTGTTGAAACGAGAGCGTGCCCAATTGATCGGGCTCTAGCGCCAGCGCACGCATGGCAAGGCGATTGGCGGCGGTAAGCAGGTTATCGGAAAACACCAGCAGCAACTCCTCGCGGGTATCGATCCCCGCCGGATCGGCGTGCAGGCTCATCAGCCACTGCTGCGGGTGTAAGCTCTGTTTGATCCACAGGTATTCAATCTGCTGCGCGGCGGCCTTCACCCATTTCAGCGTATGCGGATGGGAAAAATGCGTGGGCCCAGAGATATCCAATACTCCCGCGATTTGCCCAGTCGGCATTTGCAGCGGCATGGCTGCGCAGTAAAGCGCCTGATTGGCCGTTAAATAGTGCTGCCTCCCTTCAATTTCGCAGCACTCATCGATTGCCAGAGCGGTGCCGATGGCATTGGTGCCGCGCCCGCATTCACTCCAGAGATTGCCGGGGGCCAGCGCGTGACGCTGCGCTTTCTCCAGGGAGGGCAGATCGCCCACCGTGTTCAGCACCAGGCCAGCAGCATCGGTCAAGATTGCCACCGCCTGCTTTTCCCGCAGCTGCTGTGTCAACTGCTTGATAACCGGCTGGGCAAATTGCTGCAGGGCATGATTGTTGGCCAGCGCATCGGCCAGTTCGCTCTGCCGCAGGCGAGGAAAATCATCGGCGGTGCGGTCAAGGCCATAAAGCTGGCTGCGGAACCAAGAGTCGCTGAGAATTGGGCTGGAAGACGTGACAGACGCGACGCTATTTTCCTGCATGACAGACCTCGGTGCGAGTAATCAGTGTTGCGGCATTGTAGCGATTTGGTTTTTACGGTGTTGCGAACTGCAACACACCTGCAGCTTTTATTGCTGAGAGTCAGGTAGCCGGGCGCAAGGGTTTAACGTTAACCCACTGAACACTAGCCTTAAATTTCTTAGCGTCGCCGCAAAAGCAGGATTGGCACACCGCCTGCAACGCGTTATTGACGGCCGCGACAACGCTGGCGGCAAAACCGATAACAACTGACCCTACGGCAAGGAGTTTGCAATGCGTTATGCTCATCCCGGCACCCCCGGCGCGCTTGTGTCTTTTGAGGCACGCTACGGCAACTACATTGGCGGCCAGTTCGTCGCGCCGCTGAGCGGTAACTATTTTACTAACACCTCGCCCGTTGACGGCAGCGAGATTGCTCAATTTCCGCGCTCTGACGCACGCGACATCGACCTAGCTCTGGATGCCGCTCACCAGGCGGCTGATGCCTGGGGAAAAACCAGCGCGCAGCATCGCGCGACGATCCTGTTGCAGGTCGCTGACCGCATGCAGGCGCAGCTTGAAATGCTGGCGGTGGCGGAAAGTTGGGACAACGGCAAGCCGATCCGCGAAACGCTGAACGCCGATTTACCGCTGGCAATCGATCACTTCCGCTATTTCGCCGGCTGTTTGCGTGCGCAAGAGGGCAGCGCGGCGGAGATTGATGAGACTACGGTGGCTTATCATTTCCACGAGCCGCTTGGCGTAGTAGGACAAATTATCCCCTGGAATTTCCCCTTGCTGATGGCGGCGTGGAAGCTGGCACCTGCGCTGGCCGCCGGTAACTGCGTGGTCATGAAACCCGCCGAACAAACGCCGCTGGCCATTACGCTGCTCATGACCCTGATCGGCGATCTGTTCCCGGCGGGTGTGGTGAACATTGTGCAGGGATTTGGCCGTGAAGCCGGTGAAGCGCTGGCGACCAGCAAGCGCATCGCCAAAATCGCCTTCACCGGCTCCACGCCGGTAGGGCGCCACATCATGGCCTGCGCGGCTGAAAACATCATTCCCTGCACCGTAGAGCTCGGCGGCAAGTCACCTAACATCTATTTTGCGGATGTCATGGATGGCGAACCTGAATTTATCGACAAAGCGGTGGAAGGTCTGGTGCTGGGCTTTTTTAATCAGGGCGAAGTGTGTACCTGTCCGTCGCGTGCGCTGATCCAGGAATCGATTTATGCGCCATTTATGGCGCGCGTGATGGCGAAAGTGGCGGCGATCCGCCGGGGTGATCCACTGGATACCGATACCATGATCGGGGCGCAGGCGTCACGCCAACAGTTCGACAAAATTCTCTCTTACATCACTATCGCGCGAGAGGAGGGGGGTGAGATTTTAACCGGTGGCGATCGCGCCAGCATGGCGCACGAGCTTGAACAGGGCTTCTATATTCAGCCGACGTTGATCAAAGGCACCAACGCAATGCGCTGCTTCCAGGAGGAGATTTTCGGACCGGTGATTGGCGTAACCACTTTCAAAGATGAAGCAGAAGCGCTGGCTATCGCTAACGAGACGCAGTTTGGGCTAGGGGCCGGCGTATGGACGCGCGATACTAACCTTGCTTATCGCATGGGGCGCGGTATCAAGGCGGGACGAGTATGGACGAATTGCTATCATATCTATCCGGCGCACGCGGCTTTTGGCGGTTATAAGCAGTCAGGTGTGGGGCGTGAAACTCACAAAATGGCGCTCAGCGCTTACCAGCAGACCAAAAATTTGCTGGTGAGTTACAGCACCGCGCCTTTGGGCTTGTTCTGAATTCCCATCCGTGTAAATGGAGCGTGAAAGATGACGATGCAGATTAAAACCAGCATGAAAGCCGCTGTAGTAAAAGCTTTCGGCCAACCGCTGGTGATTGAAGATGTGCCAGTGCCGCAGGTCGGCGCAGGGCAAATTTTGGTGAAAATCAGCGCCACCGGCGTGTGCCATACCGATTTACATGCCGCAGAAGGGGATTGGCCGGTTAAACCCTCTCCACCGTTTATTCCTGGTCATGAAGGCGTGGGCCAAGTGGTGGCGTTAGGAGAAGGCGTCAAGCATTTGAAACTTGGCGATCGCGTTGGTATTCCCTGGCTTTACTCCGCGTGCGGTCACTGTGAGCACTGTCTCGATAGCTGGGAAACCTTGTGTTTATCCCAGCAGAATGCGGGGTATTCGGTCAACGGCAGCTTTGCCGAATACTGCCTGGCCGATGCAAACTATGTCGGCATTATTCCCGACAATCTCAGCGATACCGAAATTGCCCCGGTGTTATGTGCGGGCGTGACCGTTTACAAAGGATTGAAAATGACCGACACCAAACCGGGCGACTGGGTGGTGATTTCGGGTATTGGCGGCTTGGGGCATATGGCTATTCAATACGCGGTCGCGATGGGGTTGAACGTGGCGGCGGTAGATATTGACGACGACAAGCTGGCCTTTGCAAAACGCTTGGGGGCAAGCGTGGTGGCGAACGCCAGACAGGGCGATCCGGCCAGCGCGTTCCATGCTGAGTTTGGCGGTGCCAAAGGCGTGCTGGTCACCGCTGTTTCCCCGAAAGCCTTTGAGCAGGCCATCGGCATGCTGCGCCGTGGCGGCACAATGGTGCTAAACGGCCTGCCGCCGGGGAAATTCGATCTGTCGATTTTTGATATGGTGTTGGATGGGATCACCGTGCGCGGTTCCATCGTAGGCACGCGCAAAGATCTGCAAGAGGCGCTGGATTTTGCCGCGCGGCATAAGGTGAAAGCGAACGTTGCGGTCGAGCCGCTGAGCAACATCAACGATATCTTCGCGCGTATGCACGCCGGAAAAATCGAAGGGCGCATTGTTATTGATATGGCGCTGTAAAAAACACGGGCGTCCCTTGGGACGCCCTCAACTTAACTGCTGGCCAGCAGCGCTTCCAGTTCAACGCGGCTGGTGACTTTACTGTCGATTTTTATGTAGGCGCTTTTCTCTTCTGGCACGATAAATACCGAACTGACCCCGGGTTGCGCTTTGAGCCGCTTCTCAAGGTTCGGGACGGCCAACACCGCATCGCTCAAGACCAGACGCAGGCTACTGACGTAAGGCGGTTCCTGCATCGACATGGCCACAAACAGCCAAGCCGCGGCCACGATAGACCCGACCAGAAACACCGTTTGCGCATCGAAATGACCGAAAACCCAGCCGCCAACGCTGCCGCCGATCGCCACGCCAAGAAACTGGCTGGTGGAGTAAATCCCCATGGCGGTGCCTTTATAGCCTGCCGGCGACTCCTTGCTGATCAGAGAAGGTAAGATGGCTTCCATGACGTTAAAGGCGAGGAAGAACAGCTGCACGCCAATCACTAAGGTCCAAAAATGCCCGGCTGCGCCCCACAGCACAATTTCGGCGATGATGATCAGCGCCACGCAGCTGACAAAGACGCGCTTCATACGGCGTTTGACTTCGGCATAAATAATGACCGGCACCACCGCGACAAAGGCAACGAGCATGGTCACTAAATAAATTTTCCAGTGCTGAGCGGCAGGGAACCCTGCCTGCTCAAACTGGCCGGGCAGCGCTACAAAGCTCGACATCAGCAACACGTGCAGGCATAAAATCCCGACGTTAAGTTTGAGTAATTTGGGATTGGCTAACACCGCGCGAATACTGCCTTTGACCATGCCAGATTCACGGTTCAACACGTGCCCCGGTGCACGCGGGACCACCAATAAGGTGATGACGATGCCCAGCGTGGCCAAAATAGCGATCATCCAAAACAGGGCATGCAGACCCAGTGCATGCGTGACGATCGGGCCAACCACCATCGCGATGGCGAACGTGACACCAAAGCTGATGCCAATAAACGCCATGGCCTTGGTGCGGTTTTGCTCGCGTGTGAGATCGGAGAGCAGCGCCATCACGGCGGCGGCAATGGCGCCTGACCCCTGCAGCGCGCGCCCTAAAATCACGCCCCAGATGGACGTTGTCATGGCGGCGATAATGCTGCCCAGCACAAACAGCAGTAGTCCGCCCACAATCAGCGGCTTGCGGCCTACGCGATCCGACAGTAGCCCGAAGGGGATCTGAAATATCGCCTGCGCCAGGCCATAAATGCCGATCGCCAGGCCAATTAAGGTTTCACTGGCGCCCTGCAACGCCATACCGTAAGTCGTTAATACCGGCAGAACCATAAACATTCCCAGCATACGCAGGGAAAAAACAGTGCCTAAACCCCATGTAGCACGCAGCTCTACTGGCGTCATTTTATTGTCGTTCATTCCAACCTCTGTAAGTTTGTGCCGTCAGACGTCCCTTTGCAGCTACGCGGAGTGAGCGCTTTGAAATCCTGTGCTGAATCGATGTGAGGATAATCGCGCACGACCCTTCGCCTGCAACGCGGATGATTTTGGGCATCAACCTCTATTTTATTGAGCAGGGCAGGGCGGGTAAAACAATTGTTCTTAAGCAGTGGTAACAAAAAGAAAGGGCGCGAAATTCGCGCCCTTTCAGCTGGTTACGGTGTGGGATTACCAAACGTAAGTCAGTAGGTCTTTTGACGCTGGCGTCATGAAGTCAACCGACATCATCACGCTTAGCGCAGTGATGGCAACAATTGAGAACACGAACAGTTTACGCGCCCAAACTTTGTCGTTTGAGGTTTTGTACCCTGATAGCGCCATTCCCAGCCACCATACGCTGACTGCGGCTGCTACCACCAGATACTTATATCCAGCATAGCCGCCAAGCGTCAGCATCAGCGTCGCGATCATAAACGCCAAAATGTAGAGCGTAATATGATTCTTCGCGACTGAGATGCCTTTCACCACCGGCAGAACCGGAATGTTAGCCGCCTGGTAATCTTTAAAGCGGAAGATGGCAATCGCGTAGGAGTGCGGCATCTGCCACAGGCTAAAGATAGCCAGCAGGATCAGGGCGCCCGCGTCGAATTGATTGGTGACTGCACAGTAACCAATCACCGGCGGAGCCGCACCTGACAGGCTGCCAATCAGCGTGCCGTAGACTGAATTACGCTTCATGTAGAGGCTGTAAATGCCGACATACACGACGAAGCCCATCACCGCCAGCCACATGGCCAGCGGATTCGCACCGAAATACAGCAGCGCAAAGCCAGCAATACCCAATGCGGTTGCATAAACCAGGCTTACTTTCGCCGTGATCAGGCCTTTGACCAGAACACGGTTCCGCGTTCTCTCCATTTTGATGTCGATATCACGGTCAATCACGTTGTTGAACACACAACCTGACGCAACCACCAATGATACGCCTACCAGTGAATAGAGAAACAGGGAGTAATCAATGCTGCCTTTTGAAGCCAGCAGGAATCCACCGATCACAGAAATTAAATTGCCGAAAATAATTCCTGGTTTTGTTACTTGCAGGTATTGCTTAATCATTACGCGTGACTCTTTAGTGGGCCATCATGTTGTAGTTGAGGTTCCACATAATCCACAGTGAGCCCACTACCACAATCAGAATGATGACTGCGGAGAAGACAATGGCCACCATGTTCCAGCCACCCTCTGATTTGCTGTCAAGGTGCAGGAAGTAGACCAGGTGAACCAGCACCTGAACCACTGCGCACACCAGAACTACACCCAGAATGGTGCCGTGTGAGGCGCTGCCATCCATTACCATCCAGAACGGGATCGCCGTCAGGATGATAGAGAGGATGAAGCCGATCATGTAGGACTTCACGCTACCGTGAGATGCGCCATGTTCGTTAACAGAATGACTCATTACATGGCCCCCATCAGATAGACAACGGTGAATACGCAGATCCAAACCACATCCAGGAAGTGCCAGAACAGGCTCAGGCACATGATGCGGGTGCGGTTAGTTGCACTCAGACCACGTTTGGCAATCTGGAACATCAGTACAGCCATCCACACCAGACCAGAGGTCACGTGCAGACCGTGCGTACCAACAAGTGTAAAGAACCCGGACAGGAAGCCGCTACGGTTTGGACCGAAGCCTTCCGCGATCAGATGATGGAACTCATAGATTTCCATTCCGATAAATCCGGCACCAAACAGGAAGGTCAGCGCCAACCAGCTGATGACTGAACCTTTGTTCTGGTTGTTCATTGCAATCACTGCCATACCATAGGTAATGGAGCTCAGCAGCAGCAATGCGGTTTCAACCAGCACAAACGGCAGTTCAAAGATGTCTTTACCTGCCGGGCCACCGGCAGTGTTATTAACCATAACCGCATAGGTCGCAAACAGGGTTGCGAAGATAATGCAGTCACTCATCAGGTAGATCCAGAAGCCAAAGACTTTATTGGCGCCTGCATCGTGATGCCCATGCTCCGCATGGGCGTCGTGGTGGTGATTAGTCACAGTTTCAGTTGGCATTATTTCAGACCTGCTTTGCTGATTTCATCAAAGTGCTTCTTCTCAATCTTTTCAATTTCAGCAACTGGAACGTAGTAGTCCACGTCTTCATCGAAGCTCTTCACAATCCAGGTCACAATCGTGCCGAGGAAAGTGAGGCCTGCCAGCCACCAAATGTGCCAGATCAGAGCGAAACCAAAGACCGTCATGAAGGCAGCGATAACAATGGCCGCGCCGCTGTTTTTCGGCATATGAATTTCTTCATATTTTTCTGGCTGCTTGTACGCTTCACCTTTCTCTTTCATTTCCCAGAACGCATCACGCTCGTGGATATGAGGGATAACAGCGAAGTTATAGAACGGTGGTGGTGAAGAGGTTGCCCACTCCAGCGTACGGCCGCCCCACGGGTCACCGGTCAGGTCGCGGTTCTGCTCGCGGTCGCGCACAGAAACGTAGAACTGAATCAGCTGGCACAGGATGCCGCAAGCAATCAGTGCCGCACCGCCTGCTGCAACAACCAGCAGAGAGTGGAACTGCGGATCGATATCCTGGCTCAGACGACGGGTCATCCCCATGAAGCCCAGCGCGTACAGCGGCATAAAGGCAACAAAGAAGCCGATGATCCAGAACCAGAATGCGCGTTTGCCCCAGGTTTCGTTCAGCGTGAAGCCAAATGCTTTCGGGAACCAGTAGGTTACGCCAGCCATACAACCGAATACCACACCACCGATAATAACGTTATGGAAGTGCGCAATCAGGAACAGACTGTTGTGCAGGACGAAGTCCGCACCCGGTACCGCCAGCAGAACGCCGGTCATACCGCCTACTGAGAAGGTCACCAGGAAGCCAATGGTCCACAGCATCGCTGAGTTAAACTCAATACGACCCTGATACATGGTGAACAGCCAGTTAAAGATTTTCACGCCGGTTGGGATGGCGATGATCATCGTCATGATACCGAAGAAGGCGTTAACGTTGGCGCCCGCACCCATGGTGAAGAAGTGGTGCAGCCAAACAATGAACGACAGAACGGTGATGGCGATGGTTGCCCATACCAGTGAGGTATAACCAAACAGACGTTTTTTCGAGAAGGTCGCAGTGACTTCAGAGAAGACACCAAAGACCGGCAGAACAAGGATGTAGACTTCCGGGTGACCCCAGACCCAAATCAGGTTGACGTACATCATCATGTTACCGCCCATTTCATTGGTGAAGAAATGGAAGTCGAGGTAACGGTCAAGCGTCAACAGTGCCAGCGTAACGGTCAGAACCGGGAACGCTGCGATGATCAGGACGTTAGTACACAGTGCCGCCCAGGTAAATACCGGCATTTTGAACAGGTCCATGCCCGGCGCACGCATCTTCAGAATGGTCACGAAGAAGTTGATACCGGTCAGGGTAGTACCAATACCAGAGAGCTGGAGACTCCAGATCCAGTAATCGACCCCGACGCCTGGACTGTACTCCGCGCCTGAAAGCGGTGGATAAGCCAACCAACCGGTCTGTGCGAACTCGCCCACACCCAGAGACAGGTTAACCAGAATCACACCGATAGCGGTAAACCAGAAGCTCAGGTTATTAAGGAAAGGGAACGCAACGTCACGGGCACCGATTTGCAACGGAACCGCGATGTTCATCAGACCAACCACGAAAGGCATCGCTACGAAGAAAATCATGATCACGCCGTGAGCGGTGAAGATCTGATCGTAGTGGTGGGGGGGTAGAATGCCCGCTTCCCCGGCGGAAGCCATGACTTGTTGGGTACGCATCATCACTGCATCGGCAAAGCCGCGCAGCAGCATGACAAAGGCCATGATGATGTACATGATACCCAGTTTTTTGTGGTCGATGGAGGTTAGCCATTCAGACCACAGATACTGCCATTTACCGAAATAGGTAATAGCAGCAATCAGCGCCAGACCACCAATGATGATACCGGCGACCGTAACCATGATAATCGGCTCATGGTAGGGCACTGCATCCAGTGTTAATTTTCCGAACATCGTATTATTCCTCGGCTCCCGCAGCAGCGGCGTGATTCATGTCCATGCCTTTGTGTTCTGACATGTCCATTTTCCCGTGGCTCATCATGAACTTATCAATAACCTGCTTGAAGAGTTCAGGATTAGCAGTTGAGAAATATTCTACCGGGTGATTCTCGCTAGGCGCTGCCAGCTTTTCGAAATCATCCATGGTAGTCAGCGTATTAGGTGCCGCTTTAACTTTGGCAACCCACTGCTGGAATTCCGCATCGTCTTTGGTAGCAATGGCTTTGAACTTCATGCCAGAGAAACCACGACCACTGAAGTTCGCTGAGATACCGTCGAACGTTCCTGGCTCATTGGCGATCAGGTGCAGTTTAGTCTGCATGCCCGCCATGGCGTAGATCTGGCTGCCGAGCGTAGGAATGAAGAAGGAGTTCATCACAGAGTTAGACGTGATTTTGAAGTTCACTGGCGTGTTTGCCGGGAAGGCAATCTGGTTAACGGTTGCAATACCCTGTTCTGGGTAAATAAACAGCCATTTCCAGTCCAGCGCCACAACGTCGATCTCAACCGGTTTAACGTCAGAGGCCAGCGGTTTGCTTGGCTCCAGCGCGTGGGTTGATTTCCAGGTCAGCACACCCAAGAAGAGAATGATCAGGATCGGAATGGTCCAGACCACGGCTTCCACTTTATTAGAGTGTGACCAGTTGGGGCTATACTTCGCGTCGGTATTGGTCGCCCGATATTTCCAGGCAAACACAACAGCCATTAAGACTGCGGGAATAACGACGATCATCATCAAGCCAAAAGCTGTCAGAATGAGTGAACGTTGCTCCAGTGCAATCTGTCCCTTGGGATTTAACAACGCACTATCACAGCCGCTGAGTAATACAGCGCCTGCGATTAATGACAAAATCCCCAAACTTTTATTGTATTTCATGAGTCTCATTTAACGACCTCAATGACAAAGGGCTCTATTGTCGTTTAAGTGTGCGCGCATTTTACGGGAAGGTTTATGCAGTGTAAACCAGCTTAAGGATGTGTCAGATGGCTGTTGACACCTTTTGCTAAGGGTGTCACACATGTTGCGCAAGGTGATAAATTATCAGGTGAGACAAGCAGTTGGCGTTAATATAACAAAAATAGATGACAAGACCGTATAGAAATCAGGGAAAGCATAAACGGTACTTTTATTGCTCACTTCTTTAACAATTGCGCATCATTTACATCATGACTTTTAAACAAACTAATTGCGCACCGGATTTAAATATCCAGCAAAGTTGTTAATTTAATGTTTCTATTTCGCGTTAAAAAAAATGCTATTGCTCCCTAATGTTTCCACGATATTTTTTCGCCGCCAACGGCAGCGAAAAATAATCAATCGTGGTTGTCAGCGTTCGCCTGTTTTTTTAACGCCAGGCCATCTAGAATCACTCCCAGCATCACGGCTATCAGTGCAAAAGCGAGCCCTGTTTCAAAGAGCAAGGGGAGAACCCGATCGCTGTGCCAGATTTGAAGACTTTGCATCAGGAAGGCTATTAGCCAGAGCCCGATAAACACGCCGCCCAAACTGAGAAGTCGAACCGTCCAGCGGTAACCCGTCGCCCATAAGGTACGCGGTGTAAATTCGCCGCGCTGCTGCAGGGTAGTCAAGGTGCCGCGACAGCCCCATAAAAGCAGTAAACCCGGCAAGCCAGCCACCACGGTAAAGGCATAGAAGGTGGACCAGCCCCACAGTTCTACTAGCCAACCCGCCGCTGGGCCTACGTAGACACGTCCGACCGCAGACAGCGCGGAGAGTAAAGCGAACTGCGTGGCCGAGAAGGATTTGTTACACAGGGCCATCAGCAGCGCAACAAAAGCCGCCGTGCCCATGCCGCCGCATAGGTTTTCAATAAAGACGGCGGCGGCCATGCTCCATAGGTGCGGCGGCGTGACCGCCAATAGCCAGTAAGCGAAGTTAGAAAAAGCCTGCAACAAGCCAAAAATCATTAATGCTCGAAACAGCGTCAGGCGTTGCATTAATACGCCACCATAAAGCGCCCCCACAATGGTGGCCACCAAACCGAGCGTTTTGTTAACCAGCCCCACGTCGCCCGCATTAAATCCCACGCCTCGAATCAGAAAGGTGGTGGTGAGCGAGGCGGCAAAAGCGTCGCCGAGTTTGTATAGGATGATGAGCGTAATCAGTAGCCACGCATTATTACGTTGGAAAAAGTCTTTGAGAGGGAATACCACGGCCTGGCGTAAAGAGTGAGGTTCACGCGCCGGCGCTGCGGGTTCTGTCGCAAGCAAGGTGGCGATGACGCCAGGCACCATCAGTAATGCCATCAGCCAATAAGTTGCATGCCAACCGAGAAACCGATCGGCTAACCACAGCGCCAGCCCGCCTGAGATCAGCATCGCGAGGCGATAACCCAAAACCGTAATAGCTGCACCGCTACCGCGTTCTTCTGGCGGAAGAACGTCGGTTTTCCAGGCATCGAAGACAATATCCTGTGAGGCAGACAAAAACGCGACCAATACCGCTAGCGCTGCCAGCAACGTGAGATCGCGAGCAGGCTGCATAAAACTCATTGCGACGATACCGGCAATCAACGCTAACTGCGTGAGCAGGAGCCAGCCGCGTCGTCGGCCAAGCAGAGGCGGCGTGTAGCGATCCATCATCGGTGACCACAAAAACTTAAACACATAGGCCTGACCGACCAGCGAAAAAAAGCCGATGGTTTTCAGATCAACGTTTTCCACTGTCATCCACGCCTGGAGAGTGCCCGCAGTGAGCGCCAGCGGTAAGCCAGAAGCAAAGCCTAACAGCAGCAGCACCGCCGCGTTACGTTGGGTAAAAATGCGCAGATAGTGAGAAGACATAACCGACCTGAGATAAGGCCCGGCCAGCAAGGCCGGGCAGAAGAGCGAGGACTTAGCGTGCGTTTTGCTTGATGAAGTTATTAACGCTGGTGTCTTGTGCCATATCAGAGATGACGTCGCTTAAGGTCGCGTTGACCGCATCGGTAATTTTCGCGTTAGTGGCAGTAAATGCGCCTTCTACGCTGTAAGTCTGGCGGTAATTTTTCACCTGCTTGTTGCCGTTTTTGGCCGTTGCAATGATGGAGATATCCGCTTTAGTGGTAATGCTATAGCGCACGTTGCCTTGCGTCACGTCAGCATACAGCCCATTAACCACGATTTGCAGATCCACGGCGCCGTTCGGACCAATCATATAACCGCGCGAGGTCATCTGTTTTTCCAGCACTTCTTGCAGCAGGAAACGCAGATCGCGTGAAGGGGTCAGCGTAACCAGCTGGCCATCACGGTTAACTTTCGCCAGGGCCTGATCGCTACGCTGATCGGCACCATTAACGCTGATGGTCACGCCCATTAAACCGGGATCTTGCGCAGGCAGCTGGATCTTCGGTTGGATATTTAAGGTGGTCGTGTTGCTGGCACAGCCGGCTAAGATGAAAGCAGCCAGCAGAGGGAATAACAGTTTTTTCAACATACTCGTTCTCGTTAGCTTATAGGTTGGTTTGCAAAACTGCGGCCATCATAGCATTGCGGCAACGCGAAAAAAGCCCTGGGCCGGGTGAAATTGATTGTAAAGGCTTTTTTCAGAGCAGAAGAAACCGGGCTGGGTTGACCTCGCGTCGACCATCGTTAAGATGCGTTTCACATCAAGATTTTTTCCGCACACACTGCGGTTATGGTCAAAAACCAACTAAGATTTAGACAGATGGGCAGAGCGCTCGCCTTAACGAGGTGTCAAAAAATGATTCGCGAACAAATAGAAGAAAAGCTGCGCAAAGCGTTCAACCCAGCACATCTCGAAGTGCATGATGAGAGCTATCGACATAACGTGCCTGCCGGTTCGGAAAGCCATTTTAAAGTCGTGATTGTGAGTGATCTGTTTACCGGTCAGCGCTTCCTTCAGCGTCACCGCAGTATTTACAGCGAACTGACGGCTGAGCTGGAGGGAAGCGTACACGCGCTGGCATTGCACACTTACACCGCAAAAGAGTGGGAAGGGCTACAAGATACCGTTTTAGCCTCGCCGAATTGTCGCGGTGCCGGTACCTTGGCTTAACATCCAGCATCCTCTTTCTCTAAACGGCCTACGGGCCGTTTTTTGTTGTACTAATTCTTAAGAAACGCGATCCGTGGCGCAGAAAAGCAACAAAACCGGTAAAAAGTGGTGAGTTTGCAGCCTCGACTCGTCACAGCGATGCCGCTATAATGCTGCGTCTATTTTTCCGGAGTGTCTTCGGGGCGCTTCTGGTAACAGGGATTAGGTTCTGCCTACAGAGGCCGTCCCGAATGTTGGATACGGCGCATTGTTTATGTGTGGTGTCTGAAGTTGACCGAGCACGTGATTTTTTGAGGTAACAAGATGACAGTTTCAGTAGAAACCACTCAGGGTCTGGGCCGTCGCATTTCAATTACTGTCCCTGCGGACAAGATTGAAAGCGCAGTGAAGAAAGAACTGGTGGAAGTGGCTAAGAAAGTCCGTATCGACGGTTTCCGCAAAGGCAAAGTGCCCGCTCATATCATCAACCAGCGCTACGGTGCTTCTGTTCGTCAGGACGTACTGGGTGAACTGATGACGCGCAACTTCGTTGATGCCATCATCAAAGAAAAAATCAATCCAGCGGGTGCGCCTAACTACGTACCGGGTGAATATAAAGAAGGCGAAGATTTCACCTACGCGGTCGAGTTTGAAGTCTATCCAGAAGTTGAGCTGAAAGGCCTGGATGGTATCGAAGTTGAAAAGCCGGTAGTTGAAGTAACCGATGCTGATGTCGATGCCATGCTGGAAACCCTGCAGAAGCAGCAGGCGACCTGGAAAGAAACGGATGCGGCTGCGACTGCAGAAGATCGCGCCACTATCGACTTCAGCGGCTCTGTTGACGGCGAAGAGTTTGAAGGCGGTAAAGCATCTGATTTCGTACTGGCGATGGGCCAGGGTCGCATGATCCCTGGTTTTGAAGACGGTATCGTGGGTAAAAAAGCGGGCGAAACCTTCACCATTGACGTGAAATTCCCAGACGATTACCACGCGGAAAACCTGAAAGGTAAAGACGCTAAGTTCGAAATCGTGCTGAAGAAAGTTGAAACGCGCGAACTGCCTGAGCTGACCGAAGAGTTCATCAAACGTTTCGGCGTTGAAGACGGTTCTGTTGACGGTCTGCGTGCAGAAGTGCGTAAGAACATGGAGCGCGAGCTCAAAGGCGCTATCCGTAACCGCGTGAAGTCTCAGGCGATTGACGGTCTGGTGAACGCCAATGAGATCGAGGTCCCTGCGGCATTGATCGACAGCGAAATCGATGTACTGCGCCGTCAGGCCGCTCAGCGTTTCGGCGGCAACGAGAAGCAAGCGTTAGAGCTGCCTCGCGAGCTGTTTGAAGAGCAGGCGAAACGTCGCGTTGTCGTGGGTCTGCTGCTGGGTGAAGTCATCCGCATCAACGAGCTGAAAGCTGACGAAACGCGCGTTAACGCGCTGATCGAAGAGATGGCTTCTGCTTACGAAGATCCTAAAGAAGTGATCGAGTTCTACAGCAAGAACGAAGAGCTGATGAACAACATGCGTAACGTGGCGCTGGAAGAACAAGCTGTTGAAGCGGTTCTGGCAAAAGCCAAAGTGACCGATAAAGCAACCAACTTCCAGGAGCTGATGAACCAGACCTCAGCGGCCTGATTCATTCGTTAACCTTATGTGCCAAGCCCGCGATTGAAAAGTCGCGGGCTTTTTCTTTATCTGGGCAAATTAAGCAATTTAAGTCGCTATTTTGCCTAATTAATCGGCAAATTGTTGAGTATGCTCTTTTTCCGTGTTAGCGAACGGACAAAAGGTTGTTATGCTTGAAACAACTGCGCAGCATCCCCAGATGAAGGGAGTACGCATGAAAACAGTGAAGCTGACTGATTAACCGTCCCGTATTGTCGGAGTGAGAAGCGCGCGCATAGTTTTCCTGCTGCGTCTCACGTAAAATCGGTACAGAATGTTGCCAATGAAATTTATCAGGAGACGGTAATGTCATACAGTGGCGATCGTGAATTTACTGCACCGCACATGGCGCTGGTGCCGATGGTGGTCGAACAAACCTCGCGTGGCGAGCGTTCTTACGACATTTACTCCCGCTTGCTTAAAGAGCGTGTGATTTTCCTTACCGGTCAGGTTGAAGATCACATGGCCAACCTGATTGTGGCGCAGATGCTGTTTCTGGAAGCTGAGAATCCCGAAAAAGACATTTATCTCTACATCAATTCACCGGGTGGCGTCATTACGGCGGGCATGTCGATCTATGACACCATGAAGTTTATTAAGCCGGATGTCAGTACCATTTGCATGGGGCAAGCGTGTTCCATGGGTGCGTTCCTGCTTACAGCAGGCACCAAGGGCAAGCGTTTCTGCCTGCCGAACTCTCGCGTCATGATTCACCAGCCTCTTGGCGGCTACCAAGGCCAGGCGACGGATATCGAAATCCATGCGCGTGAAATTCTCAAGGTCAAACAGCGTATGAATGAGCTGATGGCCGAGCACACGGGTAAATCGCTGGAGCAAATCGAGCGCGACACTGAGCGCGATCGTTTCCTCTCCGCCGGTGAAGCGGTAGAGTACGGCTTGGTCGACTCTATTTTGACGCACCGCCAATAAGACACATCTGGCTGCCCCTTGCGCTATAGTTAACGGGGCATCCAGAGATGTGTTGAATGAATATCGGCCGTTGTTGTACGGCAAGGCCGTACACTTCAGGTCTGAGAACGAAAAGAGGTTAGCTGATGACAGATAAGCGCAAAGACGGTTCAGGTAAGTTGCTGTACTGCTCTTTCTGCGGCAAAAGCCAGCATGAAGTTCGTAAGCTGATTGCCGGGCCGTCAGTTTATATTTGCGATGAATGTGTCGATTTGTGCAATGACATCATTCGCGAAGAGATTAAAGAGGTTGCGCCGCATCGTGAGCGCAGCGCTCTGCCGACGCCGCATGAAATTCGTCATCATCTTGACGATTATGTTATTGGTCAGGAAAAAGCCAAAAAAGTCCTGTCCGTAGCGGTGTACAACCATTACAAACGCCTGCGCAACGGCGATACCAGCAACGGTATCGAGTTGGGTAAAAGTAATATCTTGCTGATTGGGCCAACCGGCAGCGGTAAAACGCTACTGGCTGAGACGCTGGCGCGCCTGTTGGATGTGCCGTTCACCATGGCAGATGCCACCACGCTGACCGAAGCGGGCTACGTTGGTGAAGACGTCGAGAACATCATTCAGAAGCTGCTGCAAAAATGCGATTATGACGTGCAGAAAGCGCAGCGCGGTATCGTGTATATCGATGAGATCGACAAGATTTCCCGCAAATCGGACAACCCTTCAATCACTCGTGACGTTTCGGGCGAGGGCGTCCAACAAGCCTTGCTGAAATTGATTGAAGGCACCGTGGCGGCTGTTCCGCCGCAGGGTGGGCGTAAGCATCCTCAGCAGGAGTTCTTGCAGGTTGATACCTCCAAGATTCTCTTTATCTGCGGCGGTGCGTTTGCCGGTCTGGACAAAGTGATCTCCCAGCGCGTTGAAACCGGCTCTGGTATTGGATTTGGTGCGACCGTCAAGGGTAAATCAGAGAAAGCCAGTGAAGGGCAATTGCTGTCGCAGGTTGAGCCGGAAGATCTGATTAAATTTGGCCTGATTCCTGAGTTCATTGGTCGTCTGCCTGTGGTTGCCACGCTCAATGAACTGAGCGAAGAAGCGCTGATTCAGATTTTGCGCGAGCCGAAAAATGCGCTGACCAAGCAGTATCAGGCGCTGTTCAACCTTGAAGGGGTTGAGCTGGAATTCCGTGACGAAGCCTTAACGGCAATCGCGAAAAAAGCCATGTCGCGCAAGACAGGCGCGCGCGGACTGCGGTCGATTGTTGAAGCGGCGCTGTTGGAAACCATGTACGACCTGCCTTCAATGGAAGACGTGGAAAAAGTGGTTATTGATGATTCCGTTATTGACGGTGAATCAGAGCCAATGTTGATTTACGGTAAGCACGAAGCGCAAGCTTCTGGTGAATAAGTAATCAATTGCACCACGTTGTTATCTTAAAAAAGGGGAAAATGTTTCCCCTTTTGTTTTTCTCTCATCCGTGACATTGAATGTCGTACGAGCATCCCCATATACTCATAATCCTGTGGGCTTAACCGTATACATCCTGTATGCCGCGGTTCCCATCACCTGGCGGACATTAAACTAAGAGAGAGCTCTATGAATCCTGAGCGTTCTGAACGCATTGAAATCCCCGTGTTGCCGCTGCGCGACGTGGTGGTTTATCCGCACATGGTAATTCCGTTGTTTGTTGGTCGCGAAAAATCGATCCGCTGCCTGGAAGCGGCGATGGATCATGACAAGAAGATCATGCTGGTTGCCCAGAAAGAGGCTTCAACGGATGAACCTGGTATCAACGATCTCTTTTCAGTAGGGACCGTCGCTTCAGTACTGCAGATGTTAAAATTGCCAGACGGCACAGTTAAAGTGCTGGTTGAAGGCTTGCAGCGCGCGCATATCACCACGTTAGCGGATAACGGCGATCATTTTGTTGCCCAAGCCGAGTACCTGGCTTCACCTGAAATTGAAGAGCGTGAACAGGAAGTGCTGGTGCGCACCGCCCTCAATCAGTTTGAAGGCTACATCAAGCTCAACAAAAAAATTCCTCCAGAGGTTCTCACCTCGCTGAATAGCATTGAGGATGCAGCGCGTCTGGCCGATACCGTTGCCGCGCATATGCCGCTGAAATTAGCGGATAAGCAGTCCGTGCTGGAGATGTCAGACGTTAATGAGCGTCTGGAGTATCTCATGGCTATGATGGAGTCAGAAATCGATCTGCTGCAGGTTGAGAAGCGCATCCGTAACCGCGTGAAAAAGCAGATGGAAAAAAGCCAGCGTGAGTACTATCTGAATGAGCAGATGAAGGCCATCCAGAAAGAGCTGGGCGAGATGGATGATGCGCCAGATGAGTACGAAGCGCTCAAGCGTAAAATTGACGCGGCCAAAATGCCTGCCGAAGCGCGCGAAAAAGCAGAAGCCGAACTGCAAAAATTAAAAATGATGTCACCCATGTCTGCGGAAGCAACTGTGGTACGTGGCTACATCGATTGGATGGTGCAGGTTCCGTGGAACGCACGCAGCAAAGTGAAGAAAGATCTGCGGAAAGCACAAGAGACGCTGGACATGGACCACTATGGTCTGGAACGCGTCAAAGACCGCATCCTTGAGTACCTTGCAGTGCAAAGCCGTGTTAGCAAAATCAAAGGCCCAATTCTGTGCCTGGTAGGACCGCCGGGAGTGGGTAAAACTTCACTCGGCCAGTCCATCGCGAAGGCTACCGGACGCAAGTACGTGCGTATGGCGCTGGGTGGCGTGCGTGACGAAGCAGAAATCCGCGGTCACCGTCGCACCTATATCGGCTCAATGCCGGGCAAATTGATCCAGAAGATGGCGAAAGTGGGCGTGAAAAACCCGCTGTTCCTGCTGGATGAAATTGACAAAATGTCGTCGGATATGCGTGGCGATCCCGCATCGGCGCTGCTTGAGGTCCTCGATCCAGAGCAAAACATCGCGTTTAACGATCACTATTTGGAAGTGGATTACGATCTCTCCGATGTGATGTTTGTCGCGACCTCTAACTCGATGAACATCCCGGCGCCGCTGCTTGACCGTATGGAGGTCATTCGTCTTTCCGGTTATACCGAAGATGAAAAACTCAATATTGCGAAACAGCATTTGCTGCCGAAACAGATCGAGCGTAATGCGCTGAAAGAAAAAGAGATTAATGTTGACGATAGCGCTATCGTCGGCATCATCCGCTACTACACCCGCGAAGCCGGGGTGCGTAGCCTTGAGCGTGAACTCTCGAAGCTGTGCCGTAAAGCAGTGAAAGCGCTGCTGATGGATAAAGCGAAAAAGAGCATCAAAATCAATGGCGAAAACCTCAAGGACTTCCTTGGCGTGCAGCGCTTTGATTACGGTCGTGCGGACAGCGAAAACCGTGTCGGCCAAGTGACTGGCCTGGCGTGGACAGAAGTGGGCGGCGACTTGTTGACCATCGAAACCGCGTGTGTGCCCGGCAAAGGCAAGCTGACGTATACCGGCTCGCTGGGTGAAGTGATGCAGGAATCCATTCAGGCAGCCTTGACCGTCGTGCGCGCTCGCGCGGAGAAGCTCGGTATCAACAGTGACTTCTATGAAAAACGGGATATCCATGTGCACGTGCCAGAAGGGGCAACCCCGAAAGATGGCCCTAGCGCGGGTATTGCGATGTGCACGGCGCTGGTGTCATGCCTGACCGGTAATCCGGTTCGCTCGGATGTCGCAATGACCGGAGAAATCACGCTGCGGGGCCAGGTACTGCCGATTGGTGGGCTGAAAGAGAAACTGCTGGCGGCGCATCGTGGCGGCATCAAGACGGTGCTGATCCCTGATGAAAACAAGCGCGATTTGGAAGAAATTCCACAGAACGTTATTGCCGATCTGAGCATCCACCCGGTTAAGCGCATTGAAGAAGTGCTGAGCCTGGCGCTGGAAAACGCCCCTTACGGTATGCAGGTCGCCACGGCAAAATAGAAATACGTGGTGTAAACCACTAAAAAGCAGAGCTGGCAGGCTAAATGGAGCTTGCCAGCTTTTTTTTGTGCCGCTAATTTAGAGGGCTGCCGACGCAACGATTGAGATGAATACCGTTGTTTCGGCTCCACAGGCTTGATATAACTTGCTGCGCATTCGCACCGGGCGGGAAGCTTGCGTGCGAAATGAATAATAAAAGAGGGGATGAAGAGAGTGAATAAGTCACAGTTGATCGACAAAATTGCTGCAGACGCGGATATTTCTAAAGCAGCTGCTGGACGCGTATTAGATGCTGTTATCAGTTCTGTTTCTGATGCCCTGAAAAGCGGTGAAGAAGTGGCACTGGTGGGATTCGGTACTTTCTCAGTTCGTGAGCGTGCTGCCCGCACTGGCCGTAACCCACAAACCGGCAAAGAAATCACCATTCCGGCAGGTAAAGTACCAGGCTTCCGTGCAGGTAAAGCACTGAAAGACGCTGTTAATTAATGACTGCGCGTCGTTCCAGCGAAGCATTTTCTTCTCTGGATTGAGGACGAAAAAGCCGTTCTCATGTAACATACGGGCACATCATATTGATGTGCCTTTTTTATTCTTGATGCGCGACGTTGACTTCACGTCAGTGTCTCCGCATGGTTGCCAGCTGCCAGCCTGAACAGCAGTTGCACGATGATGACATCGTGTCTGAGCTTTACATCCACACTACAGCGGAGTGTTGTCATACCATGATGGACAATTTACGCGCGGCGTCGAACCATGTCGTGCTCAAGATTATTCTGGGATTGATCATCCTGTCTTTCGTATTGACCGGAGTAGGCAACTACTTGATTGGCGGAGGCAGCGATTACGCCGCCAAAGTAAACGGTCATGAAATCAGTCGTGCCGAACTTGAGCAGGCTTATAACAGTGAACGCAACCGTCAGCAGCAGATGCTGGGTGAGCAGTTTTCGCAGCTGGCAAGCAATGAAGGCTATATGCAGCAGATGCGTCAGCAAGCGCTTTCCCAGCTGATCGATCAGACGCTGCTGGATCAGTACATCAAAGACCTGCACATCGGCATCAGCGACGATCAAGTTAAGCAAGCCATCTTCAACCAGAAAGCGTTTCAAACCAACGGCAAGTTTGATAATGGCAAATACAACGCGCTGATTGGCAATATGGGCTTCAGTGCCGATCAATACGCGGAGGCGCTGCGTAAGCAGCTGGCGACGCAGCAGCTGATCAATGCCGTGGCAAATACCGACTTTATGCTAAAAGACGAGACCACCAAGCTTGTCGATTTGGTCTCACAGAAGCGTGATATTCGTCAGGCCGTGATCGATGTGAATGCGCTGGCGGCAAAACAGACCGTTACCGATCAAGAGATTGATCAATATTATCAGCAGCATCAAAACAGCTTTATGGCACCTGAGCAGTATCGGGTTAGCTATATCAAAATGGATGCGGCGAGCCTGCAGGAAACGGCTAGCGATACGGATATTCAAAGTTGGTACGATCAACATAAAGCGGATTACACCCAACCGCAGCGTAATCGCTACAGCGTCATTCAGACCAAAACGGAAGCTGACGCCAAAGCCGTGCTGGACGCGCTGAAGAAAGGTGAGGATTTTGCGACGCTGGCGAAAACGAAATCAGTCGATCCCATCACCGCACGCAAAGGGGGCGACATGGGATGGCTGGAACCAGAAACCACGCCGGACGAGCTGAAGAGTGCCAATCTGACGCAAAAAGGCCAATTGTCGGGCGTCATCAACTCGTCCGTGGGCTTCCTGGTGGCGCGTCTTGATGACATCCAACCCGAGCAGGTCAAGCCGCTGGCCGACGTGCGCGATGCTATTGCTGAAAAAGTGAAGCAAGAAAAAGCCGTTGATGCGTTCTATAAACTGCAGCAAAAGGTGAGCGAAGCTGCCAGCAACGATAACGAGTCGCTGGCCGGTGCCGCTCAGGCTTCGGGGCTGAAAGTGGTAGAAACCGGTTGGATTTCTCGCGATGCGGTGCCTGCCGAGCTCGATTTCGATCCGGTTAAGCAAGCCATCTTCAACGGTGGACTGGTCGGCCAAAATGGCGCGCCAGGCAATAATTCGGACGTGATTAGCGTTGATGGCGATCGTGCTTTCGTGCTGCGCATCAGTGAACACAAGCCAGAAGCGGTGAAACCTCTTGATCAGGTGAAAGCGCAGATTGCAGATACGCTTAAGCACGACAAAGCGACGCAACAGGCGAAGGCTCAAGCAGACAAACTGCTTGCCGATCTTAAAGCTGGCAAAGATGACGCGCTGAGTGCGGCGGGGCTTACCCTGAGCGCCAGCCAGTCAGTGGACCGCAATGCACAGGATCCTGTTGCGCAGTTTGCCTTCAACTTACCTCAGCCTGCCGCGAACAAACCGTCTTGGGGCGTTAGCGAAGATATGCAGGGCAATGTGGTGCTGGTGGCCTTAGACAAGGTTAGCGCGGGCACCTTGCCACAGGCACAGGTTGATGAAATGGTGAAAGGCGTCACGCAGAACAACGCGCAAATCGCGTTCGAAGCGCTGCTTGAGAACCTGCGTAAAGCGGCCAAAATTAAGTACGGTGCCGCTGAACAAAACCAGTAAGGCTCACAAAAATAGTGACGTTACTGCAACAACGAAAGGCCGCTTATGCGGCCTTTTCCATTTCTGTGATTGTCCTTTTGAGCCAATAAATAACCTTATGGCACCCTGCGTTGGCTGTTTAACACAAGGAGAACACAGCATGTTTACATCAACATTTCGCGCATTATGCGTGACCCTGGCGCTTGGCGGTGCTTTTTACACGCATGGACTTTCTGCCGCAGAGAGCCCGACGGAAACGCAGGCCGCGCAAGTCTCAACGCCGGCAGAAGGGCAGGTGAGTATTAACGACGCAACGGCCGAACAGTTGGCCGCAGGCATGAACGGTATCGGCCTTAAAAAAGCGCAGGCAATCGTAAGCTATCGCGAGCAATATGGCCCTTTTACTGCCATCGATCAGCTCAAAGAGGTGCCGGGCATTGGCAATGCGCTGGTTGAGCGTAACAGTGCGCGACTGAAACTGTGAAGCGACGCATGACTTCGAAGGATTGACTAAAACGCCGTTCAGGCTGTGCTATGCTCGACAGGTCATACCAGTTAACTTTTTCAGCCTGAACGGGAGTTATCATGCAGACCACCATCAAAGTGCGCGGCTATCATCTTGATGTTTATCAACACGTGAACAATGCGCGCTACCTGGAGTTCCTCGAAGAGGCGCGCTGGCAGTGGTTAGAGGATGTGAATGCGTTTCACTGGCTGATGGCCAGGCAGCTGGCCTTTGTCGTGGTGAACATCAATATCAACTACCGCCGCCCGGCTGTGTTGGGTGACGTTTTACAGATTGAGAGTGAAATAAGCCAGCTTAACGGGAGAAGCGGTGTTATCAACCAGCGCGTTGTGCTAGCAGAGAGCCGCGAAATGGTGGCGGATGCGGCGCTGACCTTTGTGTGTATTGATTTGCGCACGCAAAAAGCAGTCGCACTGGAAGGGGAGTTACGCGAACGCTTGGCTCAGCTGCAACCTGAAGTTTAACGCACATAAAACCGGCGCAAAGACGCCGGTTTTTCTTACCGCGGTTCGTTTCACCTTTGCCGGCAGAGCATGTGCCTTACACGGATTCATGCCATCACTGCGTTGGAGTGTGACGTTAACGAAGGCCGCTTTTGCACTTCATGGCGGCCATCACCTCGGCAGCTTTTGCGTGATACTCGGCCAGGCCGCGCGCACGTAAGTGACAGGCGGCGCACTCGCCGCAGCCGTCGCCTTTAATGCCGTTATAACAGGTCAGCGTTTCTTTGCGCACCAAAGGCAGTTGTTGCCAGTAATCAGCCAAGGCCCACGTCTCAGCCTTGTTCAGCCACATCAAAGGCGTTTCAAAGCGAACGTCACGTGCCATGCCGAGGCTCACGGCATGATTGAGCGCCTTCACAAATTCATCACGGCAGTCGGGATAACCTGAAAAATCGGTTTCGCAAACCCCTGTGATGACGGCTTCAGCCTCCACTTGATAGGCATAGATTGAGGCGAGCGTCAGAAAGAGGATATTACGTCCGGGCACGAAGGTACTGGGCAAGCCGCTGGCCTGCGGATCGTAGGCAGGGACTGGGATGTTATCGCGCGTCAGGCTGCTGACCGCCAGTTCATTGAGCAGCGTAACATCCAGCACTTTGTGCGCGCGTGCACCAAGCTGATGCGCCAGCCCGGCAGCGACGTCAATCTCTTCCCGATGGCGCTGACCGTAGTCAAAAGTTACGCAGTGCACTTCGTCATACTGTTGCAGTGCCTGGATTAAGCAGGTGGTGGAATCTTGTCCCCCGCTGAATACCACAACGGCTCGTTTCATTTTTTCATTCCTCATGATTCTGTCCGCCTATGGTACTGGCTGAGGCGGCAGCTGAACAGCGCCGACTGGCTGACTGGGGAGGAAGGGCGCCGAGGCACCCGGACAGCAAAATAATGTCGTCGGTTACGCCAGATCGCGCACCCAAGGCTGGATATCGCCAATGTGCTGCTTCACCCATTCAGGATTGTAATAGGTATCGGGATAACGCTCACCGCTGTCGCACAGCAGCGTAACCAGCGCACCTTGCTGTCCCTGCGCGCGCATACGTTGGGCGACTTGCAGCATGCCCCAGAAATTGGTGCCGGTTGAGGCACCGGGGCGCCGACCCAGAATCGTCTCTAGCTTGAGCATGGCTGCCACGGTGGCACTATCGGGCACTTTGATCATTTCATCTATCACATCCGGCAAGAAAGAGGGCTCAACGCGCGGGCGCCCGATCCCTTCAATCGCACTGCCACGCTCGCTGCTTAATGTGCGATCGCGACGATGCCAGTAGTCAAAAAACACCGAATGCTCGGGATCGACCACCAGCAAGCGCGTCTCATATCCTTGGTAGCGGATATAACGGCCCAATGTGGCAGACGTGCCGCCCGTGCCGGCGCTCATGATCAGCGTATGGGGGATCGGAAAGGGTTCATGCGCCATCTGGCGAAAGATACTTTCCGCGATATTGTTATTGCCGCGCCAGTCTGTCGCCCGCTCCGCATAGGTAAACTGATCCATAAAATGCCCATTAAGCGATTGCGCCAACCGCTCTGATTCACTATAGAGCTGGCAAGGATCCTCCACAAAATGGCACTCCCCGCCATAAAAGCGAATCATCTCAACTTTGCGTTTCGCGGTGCTGGCGGGCATCACAGCAATAAAGGGCAAGCCCAGCAAACGGGCAAAATAGGCTTCTGAGACAGCCGTGCTGCCCGAGGACGCTTCAATAATCGGCGTATTTTCGCGTATCCAGCCGTTTGCCAGACCATACAGGAACAGCGAACGCGCCAGTCGGTGCTTAAGGCTGCCGCTGGGATGCGTGCTTTCATCTTTAAGATAAAAGTGAATGCCGGGATACGCCTCCAGCGAGAAGCGAATCAGATGCGTATCGGCGGAGCGCTGGAAATCGGCATTGATCTCCGTAATAGCGTGACGAATCCAGGGCGTTTGCATGTGTGAAGTCCAGCAAGGATGAAATGTGCACAGTGTAAGGCACTGGCAGGAAAATTAGCTTGCTTTAACAGCGATATAATGGCCCGCTAAGAGAAAATTTTTCTCCCGGAGCGCCAAATGTTAGATAAAACAGACCGCACACTGCTGGCAATACTGCAACAGGATTGTACTCAGTCGCTGCAGGCGCTGGCGGAAGCCGTTAACCTCACCACGACGCCGTGCTGGAAACGCCTGAAAAAATTGGAAGATGATGGCATTATTCGCGCGCGCGTCGCGTTACTGGACGGCGAGAAACTCGGCCTTTCCCTGACCGCGTTTATGTTTGTGAAAACGCAGCAGCACAGCAGCAGTTGGTTTAATCAATTCGTTGGCGTGGTGCAGCAGATGCCAGAGGTGATGGCGTTTTACCGCATGGCGGGGGAATACGATTATCTGCTGCGTATTCAGGTTGCCGATATGAAAAGCTATGATGCGTTCTACAAGCGTTTGGTAAATGGCGTGCCGGGCCTGATTGACGTGACCTCCAGCTTTGCCATGGAAGAGATCAAATACACCACCGCTCTGCCGGTAGCGCCTTAAAAGCCGATAACGAGATATTTCTGTGCAATTATTCAGCCAGTTAAGTTGGTACTTTCTGCGCGAGTGGCGGCGATATTTAGGCGCCATTAGCTTACTTATCCTCATTGCGCTGTTGCAATTGCTGCCGCCGCATTTGGTGGGCGTTATTGTCGACGGCGTGACCCAGCATACCCTTACCACGCGCCAGATTTTCATGTGGATTGGCGTCATGCTGGTTACCGCTGTCCTTGTTTACCTGCTGCGCTATGTCTGGCGCGTGCTGCTCTTTGGCGCTTCCTATCAGCTGGCCGTTGAGCTGCGCGAAGATTTTTATCGTCAGCTCAGCCGTCAACACCCTGCGTTTTATTTACGCCATCGTACCGGCGACCTCATCGCGCGCGCCACCAACGATGTCGATCGCGTGGTGTTTGCCGCCGGAGAGGGCGTGCTGACGCTGGTGGATTCACTGGTAATGGGGCTCGTGGTGCTGGCGGTGATGAGCATACAAATTAGCTGGCAGCTGACGTTGCTTGCGCTGATTCCTATGCCGATTATGGCCCTGGTGATTCAGAAAGACGGTGCGCGCCTTCATCAGCGCTTCAAAGTGGCGCAGGCGGCGTTTTCCAGCCTGAACGATCAAACGCAGGAGAGCCTGACCAGTATCCGCATGATCAAAGCGTTTGGCCTCGAGTCGCACCAGTCGCAGCAGTTTGCCGATATTGCCCGCGATACCGGCGAGAAAAACCTGCACGTGGCGCGCGTGGATGCCCGCTTCGATCCCACCATTTATATTGCCGTTGGGTTCTCTAACCTGCTGGCGATAGCGGGAGGCGGTTGGATGGTGTGGCACGGCAGCTTAACGCTTGGCCAGCTCACCAGTTTTGTCATGTATCTGGGACTCATGATCTGGCCTATGTTGGCACTGGCATGGATGATCAACATCGTAGAGCGCGGCAGCGCAGCGTGGAGCCGTATTCGGGCGTTGCTGGCGGAAGCGCCGGTGGTAGAGGACGGTCAGCGGACATTGCCACAGGCGCCGGGAGTACTGGAAGTAGCCATTGATGCCTTCCACTACCCGGCCAGCTCGGGCGCGGTAATAAGCAACCTCCGCCTGCAGCTACAGCCGGGGCAGATGTTAGGGCTTTGCGGCCCCACCGGTTGCGGTAAGAGTACGCTGCTAAGCCTGATCCAGCGCCATTATGACGTCGACCAAGGCGAGATCCGCTATCACGGTATTTCGCTGTCTGCGCTACAGCTCGACAGCTGGCGCGGTCGCCTCGCGGTCGTGAGCCAAACGCCCTTCCTGTTCTCCGATACGGTAGCCAATAACCTGGCGCTCGGCTGTCCAGACGCGTCACTGCAGGCGATTGAGCAAGTGGCAAAAATGGCGTGCGTGCACGACGATATTTTGCGTTTGCCGCAAGGGTATGACACCGAAGTGGGCGAGCGCGGCGTGATGCTGTCGGGCGGTCAGAAACAGCGTATTGCTATCGCCCGTGCGCTGCTGCTCGATGCCGAAATCCTGATTCTTGATGATGCTCTGTCCGCGGTGGATGGGCGCACCGAACACGACATTCTGCATAATCTGCGGCAGTGGGGGAAAGGGCGCACCGTGATCATCAGCGCGCACCGGCTGTCGGCGCTCACGGAAGCCAATGAAATTCTGGTTATGCAGCACGGAACCGTGGCGCAGCGTGGCGATCACGACAGCCTGCTGGCACAGAACGGGTGGTACCGCGAAATGTATCGCTATCAGCAGCTTGAGGCGGCGCTGGATGAGGACGAGATAGCGGGAGAAGAGGCACGTGGCTAAATCACAACGTCTGTGGCCGACGTTAAAACGCCTGCTGACCTATGGTAAACCGTGGCGTAAATCCCTCTGGCTGGGTGTTGGCATGCTGTGGCTTGCCGCCGCTGCGGAGGTCACCGGACCGGTGCTGGTAAGCTATTTCATTGATAACTTAGTGGCGAAGCACCGCATGCCCTGGGGGATCGTGCTGGGACTGCTGGTGAGCTTCATTCTGCTCCAGGTGCTGGCCGCAGCGCTCCATTATCTGCAGGCGCTGCTGTTCAATCGCGCCGCGATTGGCGTGGTACAACAGCTGCGCGTGGATGTCATGAACGCCGCGCTACGTCAGCCGTTAAGCGCGTTTGATACCCAGCCGGTAGGGCAAATTATTTCACGCGTCACCAATGACACGGAAGTGATCAAAGATCTGTATGTCACGGTGGTGGCGACGGTGTTGCGCAGCGCCGCGTTGATTGGCGCGATGTTGGTGGCGATGTTCTCGCTCGACTGGCGCATGGCGCTGGTGGCCATCACCATTTTTCCGTTAGTGATAGCGGTTATGCTGATTTACCAGCGCTTTAGTACGCCGATTGCACGGCGGGTCCGCAGCTATCTGGCTGAGATCAACAATGGCTTTAATGAAGTCATTAATGGCATGAGCGTCATCCAGCAGTTTCGTCAGCAGGCACGCTTCGGTGCGCGCATGAGTGAAGCCAGTCGCGCGCACTATCTGGCGCGTATGCAGACGCTGCGCCTTGACGGTTTCTTACTGCGTCCGCTGTTGAGCCTGTTTTCCGCACTTATTCTCTGTGGATTACTGATGCTATTTAGCTTTGCCACGCCCGGCGTGTTTGAAGTGGGCGTGCTCTATGCCTTTATCACCTGGCTGGGACGCCTCAATGAACCCCTGATTGAACTGACTACGCAGCAATCTATGCTGCAGCAGGCGGTGGTGTCTGGCGAGCGCATTTTTGAATTAATGGACGCGCAGCAGCAGGACTACGGTGGCGATCTGCAGCCGCTAAAATCGGGCCGCATTACGTTGCGAGACGTTAGCTTTGCCTATCGTGAAGGTCAGGATGTGCTGAGTGATATCAATCTGGAGGTGCCCTCGCGCGGGTTTGTCGCGCTGGTGGGGCATACCGGAAGCGGAAAGAGCACGCTGGCTAATTTGCTGATGGGCTATTATCCGGTGACGCGCGGCGTGATTGAGCTGGACGGCCGCCCGTTGGCGCACTTCTCCCATGCGGCGCTGCGGCAAAGCGTGGCGATGGTGCAGCAGGATCCGGTGGTGCTGGCGGATACGCTGTTAGCTAACGTGCGTTTAGGCCGAGATATCCCTGAAGCGCAGGTGTGGCAGGCGCTGGAGACCGCCCAGCTGGCGCCGCTGGCGCGCACGCTGGAAAAAGGGCTCCATACGCGGCTCGGGGAGCAGGGGAATACGCTTTCCGTTGGTCAGAAACAGCTGCTGGCGCTGGCGCGCGTGCTGGTGGCACCGCCGCAAATTCTGATTCTCGATGAAGCCACAGCGAATATCGACTCCGGCACTGAACAGGCCATCCAACACGCGCTGCGTGCGCTGCGGCGACACAGTACGCTGGTGGTGATTGCACATCGGCTCTCCACCATTACTGAAGCGGATCAAATCGTGGTACTGCATCGTGGACATAAAGTTGAGCATGGAACCCATGCGGCTTTACTGGCGCAACAGGGACGCTATTGGCAAATGTATCAGCTGCAACAAGCGGGCAATGAACTCGTGGCGGGCATCCCTGCGCCAGCAGAAGGATGATTTGCACCTTTTTTGCTCACAATTCTCGGAATGTTCTGTATTGATGCACTCCTTTGAGGCTTAAAGCACCAAAGGAGTGCGATTTTGCAACACGTCACCCTCTCACCTTCCCCAATATGGGCGCGCGATCACACGCCTGAGCGTCTGCCAGCGCGGTCAACCTTTTCCCCTCTGGACATTCTGCTGATTTGGCACAGGGATTGCTTAGTAATCAGCGTGTCCGCGCGACGCATTCAATTTCTTATTCGGAGGGGAACGTATGAAGCTGGTTACCGTGGTAATCAAACCATTTAAGCTGGAGGACGTGCGTGAAGCTTTATCCTCCATTGGCATTCAGGGATTGACCGTGTCCGAAGTAAAAGGGTTTGGTCGCCAGAAAGGTCACGCAGAGCTTTACCGCGGTGCTGAGTACAGCGTCAACTTCCTGCCAAAAGTAAAGATTGATATCGCGATTGCGGACGATCAGCTTGATGAAGTGGTGGATGTGATCAGTAAAGCCGCTTATACCGGCAAAATTGGCGACGGCAAAATCTTCGTCGCGGAACTGCAGCGCGTCATTCGTATTCGCACCGGCGAGACCGACGAAGCCGCACTGTAACTGGGGCTCAGAATTGTGATGGGATGGAATAAAATGAATAAACTCTTGACCAAGTTGGGCCTCACCAGCCTGGCACTGTTACCGTCGCTGGCTATGGCAGCTGCGCCCGCTGTTGCGGACAAAGCTGATAATGCCTTTATGATGATTTGTACCGCGCTGGTGCTCTTTATGTCCATTCCGGGCATTGCGCTGTTTTACGGCGGTCTGATTCGTGGCAAGAACGTACTGTCCATGCTGACGCAGGTTGCGGTGACGTTTGCGCTGGTTTGTGTGCTGTGGGTGGTGTATGGCTATTCACTGGCCTTTAGCCAGGGCAACGCCTTCTTCGGCGACTTCCAGTGGGTGATGCTGAAGAATATTGAACTGAAAGCCGTTATGGGCAGTTTCTACCAGTACATCCACGTTGCATTCCAGGCGTCGTTTGCCTGTATCACCGTTGGGCTAATCGTTGGTGCGATTGCCGAACGCATTCGCTTCTCTGCGGTACTGATCTTTGTTGGCGTGTGGCTGACTCTCTCTTATCTGCCAATCGCACACATGGTATGGGGCGGCGGCTATCTGGCTCAGGATGGCGCGCTCGACTTTGCTGGCGGTACCGTTGTTCACATCAACGCGGCGGTTGCCGGTTTGGTTGGTGCTTATCTGGTCGGCAAACGTGCAGGCTTTGGCAAAGAGGCCTTCAAGCCGCATAACCTGCCAATGGTGTTCCTCGGTACCGCCATTCTGTATGTGGGCTGGTTTGGTTTCAACGCGGGCTCGGCTTCTGCGGCAAACGAAATCGCTGCGCTGGCTTTCCTGAACACCGTCGTCGCCACGGCAGGTGCGGTACTCTCTTGGGTGTTTGGTGAGTGGGCGATGCGCGGCAAGCCTTCTTTGCTGGGCGCGTGTTCGGGTTTCATCGCTGGCCTGGTCGCCATTACCCCTGCCTGTGGTTACGTAGGCGTAGGCGGTGCGTTGATCATCGGTCTGGCGGGCGGGCTTGCCGGTATCTGGGGTGTGACCACCCTGAAAAAATGGCTGCGCGTTGACGATCCCTGTGACGTGTTCGGTGTACACGGCGTGTGCGGTATCCTGGGCTGTATTTTAACCGGCGTGTTCGCCTCTTCATCACTGGGTGGCGTGGGCTACGCCGAAGGCGTCACCATGGGACACCAGGTTTGGGTGCAGGTATTCAGCTGCCTGGTGACCGTAGTGTGGTCAGCGGTGGCGGCGTTTATCGGCTTCAAGCTGGCCGATATGATTGTTGGCCTCCGCGTACCGGAAGATCAGGAGCGCGAAGGGCTGGATGTCAACAGCCACGGCGAAAACGCTTACAACCAGTAAGCATCCTCGCAGACAACATCAAAGGGGCGATCATCGCCCCTTTTTTTATGCCTCGCGCTGGCGCATGACGCCTTCCTGAACCGTGCTCGCGACCAGGGTGCCGTCTTGGGTGAAAAACTCCCCACGCACGAAACCGCGCGCGCCAGACGCCGAAGTACTCTCTACGCTATAAAGCAGCCACTGATTGAGATCAAACGGGCGATGGAACCACATCGAGTGGTCGATGGTCGCCACCTGCATATCCGGCTCCAAAAAACCTTTGCCGTGCGGCTGCAGCGCCACAGGCAGGAAATTAAGATCGGAGGCGTAACCCAGCAGATATTGGTGAATGCGGCGGTCATCAGGCAATGTGCCGTTGGCGCGGATCCAGACCTGGCGGGCCGGCGCATCGACGCGTCCTTTTAGCGGGTTGTGGATCTGGACCGGACGAATATCCAGCGGACGCTCCGCGACAAATTTTTCTTTGAGCTTGAGCGGAAGGTGCGCCGCCAGCTTTTGTGCCAGATCCTGCTCAGAAGGCAGCGTGTCGGGGCCGGGTACATTTGGCATCGCGTTCTGATGTTCAAATCCCTGCTCCGGCGCCTGGAAAGAAGCCGTCATATAAAAAATAGGCTGGCCATTCTGCACCGCACTGACGCGGCGCGCGCTGAAACTTTTACCGTCGCGCAGCGTTTCAACGTCATAAATAATGGCTTTCTGGCTATCGCCCGGGCGCAAGAAATAGCTGTGAAAGGAGTGAATGATGCGGGCCTCCGGCACGGTTTGCTTGGCCGCATACAGCGCCTGGCCGACGACTTGCCCGCCAAAGACCTGGCGCAGGCCCAGATCCTCACTTTGACCGCGAAACAGGCCTTCCTCTAATTTTTCCAAATTCAGTAACGTCAGCAGATTGCTTAATGCCTGGCTCATCATCATGTTCTCCCAAAGGCGCAGGCGCTAAGTGTGAAAGATCCGACCAGTTTTCGTCAATGGCTTTGCCGCTACACGCCGCGCCAAACCTGACTTCAGGCGCGATGCGAATTTTTGTGCCAGAATTAATCGCAATCGGCGGTTGAAACGCTATTCAGAAAATAGCCCGCCGACAATCATAGTGTTCATAAGGAGACGACATCGATGAAAATTTGGCATGTGATGAGTGGAGTGGCGCTGGCCGCAGCGATAACGGGATGTGCCGATCACAGTAAACCGGTTCCCACACCCACGCTGGGTTCAGCTATCGCGGGGCAGCAGGCCGCAATTACGCAGCCTAACGTCAGTGGTTCGGTGTATATCCGCCAGCGTATTGCTCTGCCGCCTGATGCGGCGCTCACCGTAACATTATCCGATGCTTCGCAGTCCGATGTGCCGTCTAAAGTGCTGGCACAGCGCGTCGTGCGTACTGAAGGCAAACAGGCACCGTTTAGCTTTATCCTGCCGTTCAATCCGGCGGATATTCAGCCGAACGCACGTATTCTGTTGAGCGCCGCGATTACGATTGACGGAAAAGTCGCCTTTATCACCGATACCGTTAAGCCGGTCATCAATCAGGGTGGTACAAAAGCCGACCTGGTGCTGGTGCCCGTGACAAATATGGCGATGCCAACGCAGCCAGGTGCTGCGACAACGGTGCCGTCGACCTCACCGACCCAGGTGACGCCGTCAGCTTCAGTACCTGCACCGACCAGCATGTAATAGGTAATAAAAGGCAGCCCACCTGCGGCTGCCTCTTTTCTGTTGCTTTACCTCAACCTTGCCAGCGATAAACGCTCAGGGCGATCTCACCCTCATCGCTGACTTCGATACCTTCGGCTTCCAGCGCATCGCGCTGGCGTAAAAGGTCGTCACCTTGCAAGGAAATTCGCCCGTGGCGGTTGATCACGCGAAACCACGGCAGGGTGGATTCTTTGGGTAATCTTCGCAATACACCGCCAACCTGACGCGCCGCGCGTGGGGAACCGGCAAGCCGCGCAACATCGCCGTAGGTGGCCACCTTGCCAAAGGGAATGGCGGCGACAATCTGCCAGACGCGTTGTGGAAAATTGCCTTCGTCGTGCATGCACACTCCTTGTAGATAAAAGGCAACTGTAACATGCCACCGTGTTTTCGTTCTTCTGTTCAAGAAAACAACGGTCGTCTGGCATGCGCTTGCAATTGACAGGGGGTTCCCCGATAATGCCTCCGCTCTCGAAATGAGGGCTTATCAATGGAGGCCCTGTTGGTTCTCCCGCAACGCTAACTTGTGAACTCGGTCAGGTCCGGAAGGAAGCAGCCGCAGCAGGCGACGCGTGTGCCGGGATGTAGCTGGCAGGGCCTCCACCCATTTAGGCCTCAACAATTCTTAGACGATAACGCCGGGCGGGCATTCCATTGCCGCAGGATGAAGGGATTGATGGGTGCAGTCTTAAAAAACTCAGCGGACGTACTTCCAGACCGAACCAGGCACTTTGTCATAGAGCTTGTTCATGGTGAGCTCGGCCAAACGGTGGTCAGCGGCGGAATAAAATACCGCGAGTTCATCATCAGGTAATTCATACTTATTTTTTTCAATCACCCGCTCAAGGGTGTCGATTGAGCGACAGCGGCGCAGTCGCATCAAATAATCTGTTTTGGTTAGGGTTGGGTTGCTCATAAATAAACCGGTCTCACTCTGATGCTAAAAGGAATGGCTGAGTTGTCGTTGGAGAAAAGCGCACTCTTCGGCAAACAGGTTAAATAAGCGTTTTGCTGAACGTTGCCATCGCTGCAGATCCTGCGTATTGATTCCATAGCTGCTGAACAGCATAAAGGTATCATCAAGATATTCATCGATTTGCGTAATCAGCGCTTCATCTTCAACGTGCTTAATTTTGTAATTCATTGTGAAAGACGCGATATGCTCAATCAAATCGTTGAGCTGTAAATTGCTTTCTGAAGTGGGATCGTTAACCCAGCCATGATGACTGTCAGTCAATGTCGCCATACTTTCGTCGAACAGGTTCTCACACAGGAATTTAAGCTGGGCAATATCATGCCGTTTCGGTGAGTATTCGTCCATCTTTTTCCCCTCCATAGCTTGCACAGTTACCGCGGCGCGGCGAGATTAGGAAAAGCGGCCAGGAAGCGATCACGAATAAATTCAATTTAGCGACAAGCTAAATATAATCCATATTCATAAGGTTTGCTCACCTCGATTACTAAATATTACAATTCATCGGCAGGTGAGGGACGCGTGTTGTCTATCACGTCGAACACAAGCGCGTCCTGTTTAACTTGGAAGGAAACCTGTTCACGCTGCGTCACGCTTTCATTTAAATCCAGACAGGCATTAAATAAATCCCACTGAAAATCATAAAGCATTTTAAATCTATTGGTGCTTATGGGTTGAATGGAAACAATCTTAAAACTCTCTGCGGATAATTGGGCATTCTGGTCATACCATTGCAAATCTCCCGCTAGCGCTTCGGCTATTTTGAGAATATTCCCTTGAATGATTGCACGCAGCACCGTGCAATCATCTTCATTCTCGTTAACGGTACAATGAATAATAGATTGCATGAAGTATCCTTTTTAAAGGAAGTGGCTTCCATCATTCAATTTGTGACGAGATAAAGCAAGTCCACTTATTACACAAATTTTTAATCGCTGCGATGGGGATTGCCATTCGTTCCTCGCTGGCGCGCACCGTCGTGGCGATGCCCCCGTTAAGTTTTGAAACACATTCTGCCGCGCGAAGCGGTATCCCTTTCAGGTAACCTTATTGTTATGTTATAACATAATTTGGTGCTATTCATGACTTACAGCGGTTTACTTCTTTCCTTGGGCGGGCGGCTGATCATCGCGCTGCTGCTTATCAGCCTGCTGGCGTTGGCCATTGGATGGGGAGTCCACGCATGATCACGCTCAATCAGTTACAGGGCGGCTATCGCGAAACACCGGTGACGCCTCTTCTCTCCGCGTCTCTGGCCGCCGGAAGCATGACCGCGTTAGTGGGGGCCAACGGCACGGGCAAATCCACCTTACTCAAAACTATCGCAGGCCTGATTCCACCGGTCACAGGCACCTGCACGTTGCGCGCTGCGCAAAACGAGATTGGCTGGTTGCCGCAGCGAAGTGAACTGGAAACGCGTTTTCCGCTGACCGTGTATGAACTGGTGGCGATGGGGTGCTGGTCGCGCTGTGGCTGGTTTGGCGCCATCAATCGCACGCTACGTCAGGAGATTACGGCCGCGCTTGACGCGGTGCAGATGCGCGCTTTTGCGGATGCCCAGCCCGCGACGCTCTCCGGCGGACAGCTCCAGCGGGTGCTGTTTGCCCGCTTGCTGGTGCAACACAGCAAAATCTGGCTGCTCGATGAGCCGTTTAACGGCATTGACGCCCCAACCGTGACGCTGTTGATGTCAATACTCGAACAGCAGCGGCGAGCGGGCGTTACGCTACTGGTGGTGCTCCACGACCGCCCTCTGGTCGCGCGGTATTTCAAGGATGTACTGTCTCTTGACGAAGTCGCTGCCACTGCGCCGCGCTTGCATCAGGTGGCCTCGTGAGTTTACTGCAGCCGTTTATCGAGTTTGGTTTTATGCGGCACGCGCTGGTGGCGTGTTTAGCGCTCGCGTTAAGCGCCACGCCGCTCGGCGTGTTCCTCTCGCTGCGCCGTATGAGCTTGGTGGGCGATGCCCTGTCTCATGCGGTGCTGCCCGGTGCCGCGCTAGGGTACCTGATTTCGGGTCTGTCACTGGTGGCGATGGGCATAGGTGGGTTGATTGCCGGTCTGGCGGTGGCGCTGCTTTCTGGTGCCGTTAGCCGCTATACCCCGCTGAAAGAGGACGCCAGTTTTTCTGGCTTTTACTTGGGATCGCTGGCGCTGGGCGTCACGCTGGTTTCTCTGCGTGGCTCCAGTGTCGATCTGCTCCACGTCCTGTTCGGTTCGCTGCTGGCGGTTGACAATGCGGCCTTGATGCTGGTCGGCGGCATCGCCGCGTTCACCTTAATCGTGCTGGCGATCATCTATCGACCCTTAGTGATTGATGCGTTTGACGCGGATTTTTTACGGGCGCAGGGAAAGTGGAGCGCGCCGCTGGTGCACGGCATTTTTCTGATGCTGGTGGTCCTGAATCTGGTCGCCGGTTTCCAGGTCCTTGGCACGTTAATGTCCGTAGGCTTGATGATGCTGCCAGCCACCAGCGCACGCTTTTGGAGCCGGCATCTGGCCTGGGTGCTGGGTATTGCCATGTTGCTGGCGCTCTTTGCCGCGCTGGCCGGGCTCATGATTTCCTGGCACTGCGCGCTGCCCGCAGGGCCGTCTGTGGTACTCAGCGCTGCCGTACTGTTTTTAATCTCGGTATTAATCGGGCCGTGTGGCGGCGTGTTACGCCGTCGATAATCTAATGAAATGGGGATAGCAATGAAAACATTCGTTACCGGGGTGGCGGTTGCCACGCTATTTGTGAGTCCGCTGACGCTGGCCAAGACGGTGGATGCCGTGGCCAGTTTTACCGTGCTGGCAGATATCGTTAAGGAGGTTGGGGGCGATCACGTCAAGGTGAAATCGCTGGTGGGACCGAACGGCGATCCGCACACGTTTGAACCTACGCCGCAGGACAGCGAGGCGTTGGCTAAAGCAGACGTGGTTTTCGTCAGCGGATTGGGGTTAGAGGGCTGGATGGACCGGCTGATTGCCGCGTCGGGCTACAAAGGTACCCTCGTGACAGCGTCCAAAGGCATTAGCACGCGGAGCATGGAGGAAGAGGGGAAAACCGTGACCGATCCCCATGCGTGGAACAGCATGCACAATGGCGAAATCTATGCGAGAAACGTCATGAACGCGCTGATAAGCGCCGATCCTGAGGATGCGGCCGATATCCGTAAACGCGGCGAAAACTATATTCAACAGTTACAGAAGTTGGATACGTGGGCCAAAAGTGCCTTTGCCGCGATCCCCCAGCAGAAGCGAAAAGTGCTGACCAGCCACGATGCGTTTGGCTACTTTGGCCAGCGTTATAACGTGAGCTTCCTGGCGCCAGTCGGCTTTTCGACGGAAGCCGAAGCCAGCGCAACCGACGTTGCCGCCCTGATCAAACAGCTCAAAGCTGAGCACATCCGTACTTACTTTATGGAAAATCAGACCGACCCGCGTTTGGTGAAGCAGATTGCCAGCGAAACTGCGGCTCAGCCCGGCGGCGAGCTTTATCCTGAGGCGCTGTCCGACGCCAATGGCCCGGCGCCGACTTATGTTGCTGCCTTCAAACACAACGTGGATGTGATGCTGCAAAGCATGAAATAAAAAAGGCCGGGCGCAGGCCCGGCCAATGGATCACGACACTGATTTATCTTTTCTTCTTTCTTCCCTGAACCGCTTTAAAACGTGGATTGGTTTTGCAAATGACATAAAGACGGCCTTTGCGACGCACCACCTTACAATCTTTGTGGCGTTGCTTTGCCGAGCGTAGCGAACTCAGTACCTGCATGAAAAATTCTCCTCTTACTTATTGCGCGTAAAGAATGTGCCGTAACGTTTGTTGAAGCGCGCGGCGCTGCCCTCTTTGGCAAATTCTTTCTGTTTACCGGTGTAATACACGTGAGATTTTGATGACACATCCAGCGTTACGTAAGGCAACACTTCGCCTTCAAACTCGATGGTGCGCTCGGTTTTGATGGTTGAGCCAATTTTAAACCAGGCGTCGGCCGCGGTGTCGTGGAACACCACGGGGCGATAATGCGGGTGGATATCAGGTTTCATGTTTTCTGCCTATGTTATGTTATAATATAACATTATCATAAGCCGCACGCGTGCGGATTGCAACGTGCATTGGGTGTGAAACAGCAGGCAAAAAAAAGGCCGCATCAGCGGCCTTTTGCAAGAATTAACTTAGTGGTTCTGTTCGGTTGGATGTCCGTGCTCAACCTCAGCTTTATGCTTGCTGAAACGACGGCGCACTACCACAAAGAACACCGGCACAAAGAAGATGGCCAGCGCGGTGGCGGTGACCATCCCGCCCATTACCCCGGTACCTACCGCATTCTGCGCACCGGAACCGGCGCCTGTGCTGATTGCCAGCGGCAACACGCCGAGGATAAAGGCGAGTGAGGTCATCAGGATCGGACGCAAACGCATACGCGCCGCTTCGAGCGTCGACTCCACCAAGCCTTTGCCTTCTTTCTCCATCAAATCCTTGGCGAATTCGACAATCAGAATGGCGTTTTTCGCCGACAAGCCGATGGTCGTCAACAGCCCGACCACGAAGTAAACGTCATTGCTTAGTCCGCGCAGCGTGGTGAAGATCAGGGCACCGATGACACCCAACGGCACCACCAGCATGACCGCGAAGGGAATCGACCAGCTTTCATACAGCGCGGCCAGGCACAGGAAGACCACGATCAGAGAGATCGCATAGAGTGCCGGCGCCTGGTTGCCAGAGAGACGCTCTTGATAGGACATGCCGGTCCAGTCATAGCCGATCCCCGCCGGTAATTTCCCAGCCAGCTGCTCCATCAGATTCATGGCATCCCCCGAGCTCTTACCCGGTGCCGCCTGACCTAAAATCTCCATGGACGGTAAGCCGTTGTAACGCTCCAGACGCGGAGAGCCATATTGCCACTTCGCCGATGAGAAGGCGGAGAAGGGCACCATGGTGCCTGCGCTGTTGCGCACAAACCACTTACTGATGTCATCCGGCAGCATGCGGGAGTCGGCTTGTCCCATCACGTACACTTTCTTCACACGACCGCGGTCAATGAAGTCGTTAACGTAAGAGCCGCCCCAGCCCGCAGCCAGCGTGGTATTGATATCAGACAGGGAGACGCCGAGCGCCTGCGCTTTTTCCTGATCAATAATCAGTTTGTACTGCGGCGTATCTTCCATGCCGTTTGGACGCACGCCAGCCAGCGTATCCGGATGTTGGGCAATCATGCCAAACAGCTGATTACGCGCAGCGGTGAGCTTGTCGTGACCCAGGTTGCCCTGATCGGTCAGCATGAAGTCAAAGCCGGTGGCATTACCCAGTTCGATGATCGCCGGCAGGTTGAAGGTAAAGACCATGGCGTCTTTAATTTGGCCCAGCGCCTGCATAGCGCGCCCGGCAATCGCCGGAGCCTTGAGATTAGCGCCGCTGCGCTCTTCCCACGGTTTCAGGCTGACAAATGCGATACCGGTGTTCTGTCCACGTCCACCAAAACTAAAGCCGTTAACTGTAAACACGGAGTTGACGCTGTCTTTTTCATTGTGCAGGAAGTAATCCGTCACCTGATCCAGCACTTTTTGCGTGCGCTCTTGCGTTGCGCCTGCTGGCAACTGCGCCTGCGCCAGTAACAGTCCCTGATCTTCGTCAGGCAGGAATGAACTGGGAAGACGCATGAATAGCACCGCCATACCAACCACAATCACAAAGTAGATCACCAAATAGCGACCGGTACTGCGGATGATATGGCCTACGCTGTCAACATAGTGATTGGTACTTTTATCAAACAGGCGGTTGAACCAGCCGAAGAAACCGGTGGTTTTACCGTGGCTGCCTTTTTCCACTGGCTTAAGCAGAGTGGCGCAGAGGGCAGGGGTCAGGATCAGCGCCACCAGCACCGACAGCGCCATCGCCGAAACGATAGTGATGGAAAATTGACGATAAATGACGCCCGTTGAGCCGCCAAAGAAGGCCATTGGAATGAAGACCGCCGAGAGCACCAGGGCGATACCCACCAGCGCACCCTGAATCTGCTCCATCGAACGCCGAGTCGCCTCTTTAGGCGGCAGGCCCTCTTCGGCCATAACGCGCTCAACGTTCTCCACCACCACGATCGCATCATCCACCAGCAGGCCGATGGCGAGCACCATCCCGAACATGGTGAGCGTGTTAATCGAGTAGCCAAAGGCGCTGATAACCGCAAAGGTGCCGAGCAGAACCACCGGAACCGCAATGGTAGGAATCAGCGTCGCGCGGAAGTTCTGCAGGAACAGGTACATCACCAGGAACACCAGCAGAATCGCTTCGAACAGCGTCTTCACTACCTCAAAGATAGAGATCTTAACAAACGGCGTGGTGTCGTACGGATAAACGGTTTTCATGCCGGATGGGAAGAAGGGTTCAAGCTTGCCCAGTTCCGCTTTTACCGCCTTGGCAGTATCCAGCGCGTTGGCACCGGTGGCGAGTTTAATACCGATACCGGAAGCTGGCTTACCGTTGTAGCGTGCGATGACATCGTAGTTCTCACCACCGAGTTCAATTTTCGCCACGTCGCGCAAGCGTACCTGGGAGCCATCCTGGTTGACCTTCAGCATAATATTGCCGAACTCGTCGGTGCTGGTGAGACGGGTCTGCGCAATGATTGACGCATTCAACTGCTGGCCCGGAACCGGCGGCGTGCCGCCCAACTGACCGGCCGCCACTTGGGTGTTCTGGGTTTTCAGCGCGTTGATCACGTCAACCGGCGTCAGCTGATAGTTATTCAGCTTGTGCGGGTCAAGCCAGATGCGCATCGCGTACTGCGCGCCAAACACCTGAGTGTCACCCACGCCCGGCGTACGGCTGATCGGATCTTTGATGTTAGAAGCAACGTAATCGGCAATGTCGTTCTGCGTCATGCTGCCGTCGTCGCTCACAAAACCGGCCACCATCAAGAAGCTGCTGGAGGATTTTTTAACCTGAATCCCCTGCTGTTGTACTTCTTGGGGCAGCAGCGGCATCGCCAGCTGCAGTTTGTTCTGCACCTGAACCTGCGCGATATCCGCGTCGGTACCGGACTGGAAGGTCAGCGTGAGCGTTAACGTACCGGATGAGTCACTGCTTGAGGACATGTACATCAGTCCGTCAATGCCGTTCATGTTTTGCTCGATAACCTGGGTTACCGAATCCTGTAACGTTTTTGCATCCGCACCGGGATAAGACGCCTGGATTTCCACCGCCGGCGGAGCAACATTCGGGTATTGCTCAATCGGCAGTTTGAGAATCGATAGCGCACCGGCCAACATGATAATGATGGCGAGTACCCAGGCGAAAATGGGGCGATCGATAAAGAACTTAGCCATGTATCAACGGCTCCTGTTTATGACGATGATTTAGCCGGCTGAGAGTCTGGCGCAGCCTTGGCATCATCTTTGACTTCTTGTGGCGTCACCTGAGCACCAGGCTTAGCACGCTGAATCCCGACGGTGATCACGCGATCGCCCTCTTTCAGCCCCTGAGTAACCAGCCATTTATCGCCAAAGGCTTGGTTAGCGGTAATGTTACGCACTTCCACTTTGTTATCCGCGCCCACTACCATTACGGTCGCCTGGCCAGTAGGCGTACGCGTTACACCCTGCTGTGGGACCAGTAAAGCATTGGGATTGGTGCCTTCATCGAGGCGCGCACGCACAAACATGCCGGGCAACAGGCGGTGGTCAGGATTCGGGAAGATTGCGCGTAACGTGATCGATCCGGTGGTTTCATCCACGGTGACATCAGAGAATTCTAATGTGCCCGGTTGGCTATACGCGTTACCGTCCTGCATCAACAGCGTCACGTTGGCTTTGCCATCGTTCTGCTTCAGCTGGCCCGACTCCAGTTCAGCGCGCAGGCGTAGAAACTCGTCACTGGATTGCGTCACATCAACGTACATGGGATCCAGCTGCTGCACCGTGGCGAGCGCGGTGGTTTGGCCGCTGGAGACCAGCGCGCCCTCGGTCACGGCGGATTTACCAATACGCCCGCTAATTGGCGAAGTCACTTTGGTATACGCCAGATTAATGCGCGCGGTTTCGACATTTGCCTGTGCCGCTTGAACGGCTGCGGCGGTTTGTGCCGCGGTAGCCGCAGCGTTGTCGTAATCTTGCTGGCTAATGTACTTGGTGCCGAGCAGCGGTTTATAGCGTTTTAAGGTTAACTGGGCGACGCGCGCATTGGCCTGCGCTTGTGCCAAATCGCCTTTCGCACTGTCATAGGCTGCCTGATAGGTCGCCGGATCGATTTGGTACAGCGAAACGCCGGCCTTAACATCCGTGCCTTCAACAAAATTGCGTTTAAGAATGATACCGGACACCTGAGGACGCACTTCGGCTACGCGAAAAGCCGAGGTTCGGCCCGGTAACTCCGTGGTGATCTTCAATGGCGCGTTTTTTAACGTTACAACGCCAACTTCAGGCGGTTGCTGCTGGGCGGCTTGCTGGGATTTATTGTCATCACATCCTGTTAACACAAAGCTGCCTGAAAGCATCAGGACGGCCGCCAGAGGCGCTAATCCTCTGTTTTTATTCATAAATAAACCTCTAGTGTCCGATATCGTTTGATCAATGGATCACAAACCGTTAAACCCATTGCTGCGTTAAAATACGGGTCATGCTATGGTACATACATTCACAAATGTATGTAAACTTGCCAGTCTGTAAAAAAGCACCTCTATGGCACGAAAAACCAAAGCGCAAGCACTTGAAACACGGCACCAAATTCTTGATGCCGCCTTAGCAGTTTTCTCTGAGCAAGGGGTCGTTGCTACCTCCCTGGCAGACATTGCTTCAGCGGCTGGCGTCACGCGTGGTGCCATTTATTGGCATTTCAAAAACAAGGCCGATCTCCTGCATGAGCTCTGGCTGCGTTGTGACGCTGGGCTGGACGATGTGGAACTTGAGTATCAGACAAAATACCCCGGCGATCCACTGTCGGTTATTCGCGCGATGTTGATCTACATTCTCGAAGCCACCGTCCGGGATCCGCAGCGGCGTGCGCTAATGGAAATTATTTTCCACAAGTGCGAATTCGTGGGCGAAATGACCACCTTGCAGGACATGCGGCAAAGTTTGCTGTTGCAAAGTTATGAGCGGATAGAAGTGGTACTTCGTGATTGCATGAAGAGCGGACAACTGCCGGCGGGGCTGAACACGCGCCAGTCGGCGCGCATGATGTGCGGCTATATCAACGGCATGATGGAGAGCTGGCTGTTTAATCCGCAGGCCTTTGACCTGGCCGCCGACGCGCCACAGTTGGTGAATGCGTTTTTAGACATGCTGCGCTTCAGCCCCACGCTTTCGGCGCCGGCTTAAGCGCCCGCCGCCTGTTTTTGCTGATAATCCCGCTCTACAATCGCTAACGCCGCCAGTACGGTGGCGACCGGCACGTTATTTTCCTCAAGCAGCTGAATCAGATCGACCGCCAGCTTGATCTCGTCCGGTGCAGTTTCCAATGACATTTTCTCTCCTAAATGCGCAGTTTCGCGGAGACCAGCAGCATCAGCACGGCGCCGACCAGCGCGGCGGCGAGGCCCGCTGTATGCAGCGTGCCCAGCTCTCCGGTAGTAAAGTAGGTCGCAATGTAGCCGCCGATCAGTGCGCCGATGGCGGCCAGCACCAGCGTTGGCACACGTCCCCCCGGCCTGCCGGGGAAGACTCGCCGTTTCAATATGCCTGCGGCCACGCCGATAATGATCCAAAGCACGAGCGCCATGGTGTGATTCCTCCCCTCTTTGCAGCAAGTATAGAGGAAAGTGCGCACTAATTTTAAGGCGCGGGCGGCAGCAGATCGAGCTTGTAGAGTGCGGCGCGACAGCGCGCCAGGCGCGCCTGTAATTGTTCTACTTCGCGAATCAACTGCTGCTGCACGCTCAAGGTTTCCGCTCGCGCCAGGGCATGTTCACGCTGCTGCAGCATCGCCACAAGCCGCGTTTCATAGCCCTGATACTCTTCGCGTTTCTGCTGATTGGGCTGATGACGCGGACGTTCGCGCGCCACGCGCAGCTGTTGGCTCTGACACTCACGCTGCAGCGCGGCAATTTGATCCACCACTTTTCCGGCCAGCCACTGCTGGCGCGTATTGTCACCGTCGCCTGCAGTTAACTGCGCAACGTTCTGCTCTACCTCGCGCAGGTAATCCGCCAGTCGCGTGCCTTTACAGCGAAACAGCTGGGTGTCAAAGCGCGGCTGGCGGCACGCGCCGTCGGGCTGCTGCTGAATAAACTGACGCAGCCGTTCAAGCGCGGCGTGCAGGCGCTGGTGCGCAGGCGGTAATGGCATGATGGGTGTCCAACTGTGTTAATCTGAGGTGGTTGACGTATTTCTCTTTGGGCATCGGTATGCAGCGACTTCTGTTATTAAGTCTCGGCTGGCTGGCCATTGCGCTGGGCACGCTGGGCATTGTATTACCTTTGTTGCCCACCACGCCATTCATGTTGCTCGCGGCTTGGTGCTTTGCCCGCTCCTCACCGCGCTTCCATCACTGGCTGATGTGGCGCTCGCCTTTTGGGCGTTATCTGCGCCACTGGCAGCAACACCGTGCGATGCCGCCCGGAAGTAAAGGGCGCGCCATCGCGCTTATCGTCATGAGCTTTGCGCTGTCGCTGTATCTGGTCGAGGTCCTGTGGGTGCGCGTCATGCTGCTAATCCTGCTCATGGCGCTGCTTTTCATGCTGTGGCGAATCCCGGTGGTTGATGCGCACACAGATAAGCGCGATTCGTAGCCCCCAGGGTTGCATTTGTGCGCTTATTTGCATAGATTTGGGCATCTTCGTGCGTGGCTTCCCTTTCTCACTGTCTTCGCTAAACCCGGTTTCCGGGTATTGGTGCTGTAAGAAGCTGCGCGTATTAGATATTTTTCCAGGCGTAAATTTATGACCGCAACTGCGCAGCAGCTTGAACTCATCAAAAACAGCATCAAGAGCATTCCCGACTATCCTAAGCCAGGCATTTTGTTCCGCGATGTAACCAGCTTACTTGAAGATCCGCAGGCGTATGCCGCCGCTATCGCTATTCTGGTTGAGCGTTATCGCAACAAAGGCATCACTAAAGTGGTCGGGACGGAAGCGCGTGGTTTCCTGTTCGGTGCGCCGGTGGCGCTGGGATTGGGCGTAGGCTTTGTTCCCGTGCGTAAGCCAGGCAAACTGCCGCGCGAAACCATCCGCGAGAGCTATGAGCTGGAGTACGGTACCGATGCGCTGGAGCTGCATACGGATGCCATTGGCGCGGGTGATGTTGTACTGGTGGTTGACGATTTACTGGCCACCGGCGGCACGCTTGAAGCCACTGTGAAGCTGATCCGCCGCGCGGGCGGTGAAGTAAAAGATGCCGCGTTCATCATTAACCTGTTCGATTTGAGCGGTGAAGCGCGCCTCAATGCGCAAGGCGTAGACTGTTTTAGCCTGGTCAACTTCCCCGGCCACTAAGACGCGATCGCCTCGCGGGAGAGCGGGGCGTCCTGACGGTTTTTCCTCACCTCAACGGCTCACAGCGCTATAGGCATATTCTGCTGTGGCTGTTAAACTACTGCCAAAATAAACAGGGTTTGCGTAGCGGCATTTTTCACCTTTTTTACGGCGGATCCCGGTTCTTTCGGCTGCACCGCTGTGCCAACCTAATAACATCCAGTGATTGAATCCACATGAGCTATCAGGTACTTGCGCGAAAATGGCGTCCCCAGGCTTTCGCTGACGTAGTCGGTCAGGAACATGTGCTGACGGCGTTGGCCAATGGATTGTCACTGGGACGTATCCATCATGCTTATCTTTTCTCCGGCACCCGCGGCGTAGGAAAGACCTCTATCGCCCGCCTGTTGGCGAAAGGGCTAAACTGCGAAACGGGCATCACCGCCACGCCTTGCGGCCAGTGCGATAACTGCCGCGAGATTGAGCAGGGCCGTTTTGTTGATCTGATTGAGATTGATGCCGCGTCCCGCACCAAAGTCGAGGACACGCGCGATTTGCTGGATAACGTGCAGTACGCACCCGCGCGTGGTCGTTTTAAAGTCTATTTGATCGACGAAGTCCACATGCTGTCGCGCCACAGCTTCAACGCGCTGTTGAAGACGCTGGAAGAGCCGCCGTCGCACGTGAAATTTTTGTTGGCAACGACCGATCCGCAAAAGTTGCCGGTGACCATCTTGTCGCGCTGCCTGCAGTTCCACCTCAAAGCGCTAGACGTAGAGCAGATCCAGCATCAGCTGGCGCATGTTTTAGAGCAAGAGCAGATCGAGGCTGAACCCCGCGCGCTGCATCTGCTGGCGCGCGCCGCCGATGGCAGCATGCGTGACGCGCTCAGTCTGAGCGATCAGGCGATTGCCATGGGACAGGGCAGCGTTACGCGGGAAACCGTCGCGCGCATGCTCGGTACGCTGGATGATGAACAGCCGCTGGCGCTGATAGAAGCGCTGGTTGAAGGGCAGGGCGAGCAGGTCATGTCGCTGCTAAACCAGGCCGCCTCGCGCGGCGTGGAATGGGAAGCGCTGCTGGTGGAGATGCTCCGCTTACTGCACCGGATTGCCATGGTGCAGCTCTTGCCTGCATCGCTCGGCGAAGACGACGCTTTCCAGGCGCAGCGTCTGCGTGAATTGGCGCGCGTGATGCCGCCGGCCGATGTGCAGCTCTATTATCAAACCTTGCTGATGGGGCGGAAAGATCTGCCGCTGGCACCGGATCGCCGCATGGGCGTCGAGATGACACTGCTGCGCGCGCTGGCGTTTCACCCGCAGGCGACGCTGGCTGAACCGGTGGCGCGCCCCGCACTGACGCCGCAGCCCGTGCCGCCTACGTCCTCGCCCGCAGAACCGCTGCCCACTCCGCAGGCGACGCCTGCGCAGCCGCAAATGGCGCTGCCAGCCCCGGAAGCGGCGCCGCGTCCGGCGTCTGGCCCGACGGAAACGCTGCCGGATGCCACCAGCCAACTGCTGCAGGCGCGCACGCAACTGCTGAGGCAGGGGGCCAGTAAAGCAAAAAAGAGTGAGCCGGCAGCGCCATCCGCGCGGCCGGCCAATCCGGCGCTGGAACGTCTGGCCAGCGTCACAGAACGCGTGCAGCAGCGCGTCACTGAGCCGGCCGTAAAAAAACCGACTAAAGTAGAAGCCTATCGCTGGAAAGCCCTGCAGCAGGAGGAGGTTGCTCCAGAGCCGGTCGCCACGCCAAAAGCCTTGCGTTCCGCACTTGAGCATGAGAAAACCCCTGAGCTTGCCGTGAAACTGGCTGAAGAGGCGCAGCAGCGCGACGCGTGGGCGGCAGAGATTGCCACCTTGACGCTGCCGAAGCTGGTGCAGCAGGTCGCCCTTAACGCGTGGAAAGAAGTCGAGGGCCAGCGCGTGACGTTGCACTTACGCAGTAGCCAGCGACATCTCAACTCCACTTCCGCGCAGCAGGCGCTGGCGCAGGCGCTCAGTGACATGGCCGGTCAAGCGGTTGAACTCACCATTGTTGAAGACGATAATCCTGAAACCTTGACGCCGCTTGAGTGGCGTCAGGCGATTTACGAAGAGAAATTGGCGCAGGCGCGTCAATCCATTGAAAGTGATACCCATATTCAGACACTGCGTCGCTTCTTCGATGCCGATCTGGATACAGAAAGTATTCGACCCGTATGAACACGCTGCCGCGCAGGCGTTGCGCGCAGCCCCAGCAGAGAGAGAAAACTATGTTTGGTAAAGGCGGATTGGGCAACCTGATGAAACAGGCCCAGCAGATGCAGGATAAAATGGCCAAAGTTCAGGAAGAGATCGCCGCGCTGGAAGTCACGGGTGAGTCCGGTGCTGGCCTGGTGAAAGTGACCATTAACGGGGCGCACAACTGCCGTCGTGTTGAAGTCGATCCAAGCCTGCTGGAAGATGACAAAGACATGCTGGAAGATTTGATTGCCGCAGCGTTCAATGACGCCGCGCGCCGCATTGATGAAACGCAGAAAGAGAAGATGGCCTCCGTGTCTGCCGGTATGCAGCTGCCGCCTGGCTTCAAGATGCCGTTCTGATGCAAACCAGTCCACTGCTTGAAGCATTGATGGAGTCACTGCGCTGTCTGCCGGGCGTTGGCCCGAAGTCAGCGCAGCGCATGGCTTTCCAGCTGTTGCAACGCGATCGCAGCGGTGGCATGCGCCTGGCGCAGGCATTAACGCGCGCGATGTCGGAGATCGGCCACTGCGCCGATTGCCGCACGTTCACTGAGCAAGAGATTTGCACCATTTGCGCGAATCCACGTCGTCAGCAGAACGGGCAGATTTGCGTGGTAGAGAGCCCAGCAGATATCCACGCCATTGAGCAAACGGGCCAGTTTGGCGGACGTTACTTTGTGTTGATGGGCCACCTTTCGCCACTCGACGGCATTGGCCCGCAGGATATCGGTCTGGATCGGCTGGAACAGCGACTCGAACAGGAGACGCTGCAAGAGGTCATTCTCGCCACCAATCCCACCGTGGAAGGCGAAGCGACCGCCAACTACATCGCCGAGCTGTGTGGGCAATATGGCGTTGACGCCAGCCGCATTGCGCACGGCGTACCGGTGGGCGGCGAGCTGGAAATGGTTGACGGCACCACGCTGTCACACTCCCTCGCAGGCCGTCACAAGATTAAATTCTAATCACTTGCCGGTATCCCTTCAGATACCGGCTTGAAAATCCTTCCGCCATCCCCATCTTTCCCTCAACGTTTGATCAACCCTGATTCAGTTGAGGTAGCAATGACCATGAAAGGACAAGAGACGCGTGGCTTCCAGTCAGAGGTAAAACAACTTCTGCACCTGATGATCCATTCCCTCTATTCAAACAAAGAGATTTTCCTACGCGAATTGATCTCCAACGCCTCTGACGCCGCCGATAAGCTGCGCTTCCGCGCGCTGTCTACGCCGGATCTGTATGAAGGTGACGGCGAGCTGCGCGTGCGTATCTCCGTGGACAAGGACAACCGCACGCTGACGCTGAGCGATAACGGTATCGGTATGCGCCGCGATGAGGTCATTGAGAATTTGGGCACGATTGCCAAATCCGGCACCAAAGCCTTCCTGGAATCCATGGGATCTGACCAGGCGAAAGACAGCCAGCTGATTGGTCAATTCGGCGTGGGCTTCTACTCGGCCTTTATCGTGGCAGACAAGGTCACGGTGCGCACGCGTGCTGCCGGTGCCAGCGCGGAAGAAGGGGTATTCTGGGAGTCCGCTGGCGAAGGTGACTATACGCTGGCAGACATCGAGAAAGCCGATCGCGGCACAGAAATTACGCTGCATCTGCGCGAGGGGGAGGACGACTTCCTCAACGACTGGCGCGTGCGCAGTATCATCAGTAAATACTCCGATCACATTGCGCTGCCGGTTGAGATCGCGAAAAAAGACGAAGAGAGCGGCGAGATCGCGTGGGAGAAAATCAATAAAGCCCAAGCGCTGTGGACGCGCAACAAAGCGGAAATCAGCGACGAAGAGTACACCGAGTTCTATAAGCACATCGCCCACGACTTCAGCGACCCCGCTATCTGGAGCCACAACCGCGTTGAGGGTAAACAGGAATATACCAGCCTGCTTTACATCCCGCAGCGCGCGCCGTTCGATATGTGGAACCGCGACAGCAAGCATGGCCTGAAACTCTACGTTCAGCGCGTGTTCATTATGGATGACGCCGAGCAGTTTATGCCGAACTATCTGCGCTTCGTGCGCGGCCTGATCGACTCTAACGATCTGCCGCTGAACGTGTCGCGTGAAATTCTGCAGGACAGCCGCATCACCCAAAGCCTGCGCGCTTCCCTCACCAAGCGCAGCCTGCAAATGCTGGAAAAACTGGCGAAAGATGACGCGGAGAAATACCAGCAGTTCTGGAAAGAGTTCGGCCTGGTGCTGAAAGAGGGGCCAGCGGAAGATCACGCTAACCAGCAGGCGATCGCCAAGCTGCTGCGTTTTGCTACCACCCAAAGCGAAGGCGCAGAGCAAACGATCTCCCTTGACGATTACCTGAGCCGCATGGTCGAAGGGCAGGAAAAAATTTACTACATCACCGCAGACAGCTATGCCGCAGCGAAGAGCAGCCCGCATCTGGAGCTGTTCCGTAAAAAAGGCATTGAGGTGCTGCTGCTCTCCGATCGCATTGACGAGTGGATGATGAGCTATCTCACCGAGTACGACGGCAAAGCCTTCCAGTCGGTGAGCAAAGCGGACGAATCCCTCAGCAAGCTGGCTGATGAAGAGACGGAAGAACAGAAAGAGGCGGAAAAAGCGCTGGAGCCGTTTGTCGAGCGCGTGAAAACCCTGCTGGGTGAGCGTGTGAAAGAAGTGCGTCTGACGCACCGTCTAACGGACACGCCTGCGATTGTCACCACTGACGCTAACGAAATGAGCACGCAGATGGCAAAACTGTTTGCCGCTGCCGGTCAGGACGTGCCGGAAGTGAAATATATCTTTGAGATCAATCCGGATCACAACCTGGTGAAACGCGTGGCGGATACCCAGGATGAAACCCGTTTTGCCGAGTGGGTTGAGCTGCTGCTGGATCAGGCGCTGCTGGCCGAGCGCGGCACGCTGGACGATCCTAACCAGTTCATCCGTCGCATGAACCAGTTATTCACGGCGTAACGGCGTCGTTCTCAGAAAGCGTCGCGCGAGCGGCGCTTTTTTTATGGCTGCGCGGCGTTAATTCTTAAAAAACGGCCTTAGGCTGGCGCACGGCGTCAAAGCCCGTCAAAGTAGAGCATGACGGTAGCGCGCCCCATTCCTTGTGGTGCGTAGGTCATAAATGGTATGTTCTTGGCCTTCTCAGATTGATCAATGCGATTCGCAAGGGGAATTACGCAATGCGTATTATTCTGCTCGGGGCACCGGGCGCAGGTAAAGGCACTCAGGCTCAATTTATCATGGAGAAATACGGTATTCCGCAAATCTCCACGGGCGATATGTTGCGTGCGGCGGTAAAAGCCGGCACCGAATTGGGCCAACAGGCGAAAGCTATCATGGATGCCGGTAAGCTGGTGACTGACGAGCTGGTGATTGCGCTGGTTAAAGAGCGTATCGCGCAGGAAGACTGCAAAAACGGTTTCCTGCTCGATGGCTTCCCACGCACCATTCCGCAGGCAGACGCCATGAAAGACGCGGGCATTAATGTGGACTACGTGCTGGAGTTTGCCGTACCAGACGAGCTGATCGTCGATCGCATTGTGGGCCGTCGCGTGCATGCGCCGTCTGGTCGCGTTTATCACGTCAAATACAATCCACCGAAAGTGGAAGGAAAAGATGACGTGACCGGTGAAGAACTCACCACGCGTAAAGACGATCAGGAAGAGACCGTGCGCAAGCGTCTGGTGGAGTACCATCAGCTGACTGCGCCGCTGATTGCCTATTACAGCAAAGAAGCGGAAGCCGGCAATACCCAGTACCATAAAATTGACGGCACCCGCCAGGTGGCCGAAGTCAGCGCACAGTTAGCCGACATTCTCGGTTAAGTTTGCAAGGGTCGCTCAGGCGGCCCTTTTTATTGCCCACGATTTGCTTAACCGGCCCGTTAAAGTCCAGGGCAAGAGTGTGATAATATCCGCCGCCTGATGTTTTCCTGACGGCAACCTTTCATGAAATTTCCCGGCAAACGCAAATCTAAACACTATTTCCCCGTTAACGCGCGCGATCCGCTGTTGCTGGCTGCTCAACTTGAGCAGGAAGAGGGCAGCTGGGTGGTGGGGATCGATCAAACGCTGGTGGATATTGAAGCCAAAGTGGATGACGACTTTCTGCAGCGTTACGGCCTGAGCGCCGGGCATTCGCTGGTGATCGACGATGCCACTGCTGAAGCGCTCTACAGTGAACTGATGCGCGACGCCCTGATCACCCACCAATTTGCCGGTGGCACCATTGGTAATACGCTCCACAACTACTCCGTACTGGCAGATGACCGTTCGGTGTTGTTAGGCGTGATGTGCAACAACATCCAAATCGGCGGTTACGCCTATCGCTATCTGTGCAACACCTCCAGCCGCATGGATCTCAACCATCTGCAAGGCGTGGATGGCGCGATTGGCCGCTGCTTCACGCTGATTGGCGACCACGGCGAGCGCACCTTTGCCATCAGCCCCGGCCTGATGAATCAGCTCCACGCGGACAGCATTCCGGAAGAGGTGATTGCCGGGGCGTCAGCGCTGGTATTGACCTCTTATCTGGTGCGCTGCCAGCCAGGTGAGCCGATGCCGGAAGCCACGCTGCGCGCCATTGGCTACGCGAAAAAGCACAACGTTCCCGTGGTGCTCACGCTGGGCACCAAATATGTCATCCAGGATAACCCAGAATTTTGGCGCGATTTCCTGCGCGATCACGTCTCCATCGTCGCGATGAACGAAGAGGAAGCGTTGGCGCTGACCGGCGAAGCGGATCCGCTGCTTGCCGCCAATATGGCGCTGGATTGGGTCGACCTGGTGCTGTGCACCGCTGGCCCGACGGGCCTGTACATGGCAGGCTTCACCGAAGAAGCGTTCAAGCGTAAGACCAATCATCCGCTGCTGCCGGGCGCCATCGCCGAATTTAACCAGTATGAATTTAGCCGCGCGATGCGTCATCAGGACTGCGTGCAGCCGCTGCGTATCTTCTCTCACATTGCCCCTTACATGGGAGGCCCGGAGAAGATCATGAACACCAACGGCGCCGGCGATGGCGCGCTGGCGGCGCTGCTGCATGACATCACGGCCAACAACTTCCATCGGCAGAAAGTGCCTAACTCCAGCAAACACGCGCGCGCGTATCTAACGTATTCCTCACTGGCGCAGGTGTGTAAATACGCCAACCGCGTCAGTTATCAGGTACTGAATCAGCATTCACCGCGTCTGACGCGCGGGCTGCCGGAGCGGGAAGACAGTTTGGAAGAGTCGTACTGGGATCGATAGCAGGGCGCGGCTGGCGATTGGCAAATCGTCAGCCGCAGCAAAACGCTTAGATTGGGCACTCGCGGGTCACAGGATTCTGCGCGATCTCCGCTTCCACGACCTGCAAAATGCTGTTGGCAATTTCGCGCTCACCCATCACCACGCGGTTGGCGCCGCGATCCATGATGTAGTTGACCTCATCGTCATAGTGGGCGCGCGCGATAATCTCAATGTCTTCGCGTTTTTCACGCGCGGCGGTGACGATTTCACCGGCTTCGTAGCCGTTAGGGATTGTTAGCAGCAGCCAGCGGGCACAGTCGAGCCGCGCCAGCTCCATGGTTTCCGCTCGGGCGGCGTTACCCAGCACGGCCTTAATACCCTGCTCGCGCAGCGCTTCCACGCGCGGTCGCGAATTTTCCACCACCACCAGCGGCACACCAGCCTCCATCAGATTCTGGCCCAGCAAACTGCCCACGCGGCCAAAGCCGACAATCACCGCATGGTTGCAGATATCCACCGGAATCTGCTTTTCCTCTTCGATGATCTCTTCCAGCGTTGGCTCGTTGCGGCTTTCGCTTTTATCGAGATAGCGCTCCAGCAGTGTAAACAGAATTGGGTTCAGCATGATGGAGAGAATGGCGGCCGCCAGCACCAGATTGCGCCCTTCCTCACTTAACATGCCGAGAGAAATGCCCAATCCGGCGAGGATAAAGGCAAATTCGCCAATTTGCGCCAGGCTCACTGAAATGGTGAGCGCGGTGCGACGCGAGTGCCCCAGCAGGCTGACCAGCAGCCAGGCCGCAAGGGATTTACCCAGCACGATAATGGCCAGCGCGCCCAGCACTGCCAGCGGCTCCTCAACCAAAATCATCGGATCAAACAGCATGCCGACCGACACGAAAAACAGCACCGCAAACGCATCGCGCAGCGGCAGCGTGTCGTGCGCCGCCCGATGGCTCAGCTCTGATTCATTCAGCACCATGCCCGCAAAGAAGGCGCCAAGGGCGAACGAAACGTCAAAAAATTCCACCGCGCCCAGCGCAATGCCAAGCGCCAGCGCCAGCACGGCAAGGGTAAACAGTTCGCGCGAGCCGGTTGCCGCGCTTTTGGCCAGAATCCAGGGCACGACGCGACGCCCGACCACCATCATGAGCACCATAAACGCGGCGACTTTACCGATAGTGAGCATTAAATCCCACAGCAGCAGCTGGGGGCTGGCGTTGCCTTCTTCCAGCATACCGGCGATGGCGGGGAGCAACACCAGCGTCAGTACCATCACCAAATCTTCAACAATCAGCCAGCCGATGGCGATCTGTCCGCGCTGGCTGTCGATCAGCTGGCGCTCTTCGAGCGCGCGCAGCAGCACCACGGTGCTGGCTGTGGAGAGGCACAGCCCGAATACCAGGCCGGTCATCCATGACCAGCCCATTAGCCAGGAGAGTCCCATGCCCAGTAGCGTGGCGACGGCAATTTGCGCCACCGCACCGGGAATGGCGATCGTTTTCACGGCCATCAGATCTTTGAGGGAGAAGTGCAAGCCAACGCCAAACATCAACAGAATGACGCCCAGTTCGGCCAACTCAGGCGCGAGGTTGGTATCCGCGACAAAGCCTGGGGTGAACGGACCGGCCAGGACGCCCGCCAGTAAATAGCCGACCAGCGGCGAAATGCGCAGACGGTTGGCCAGCATGCCCAGGAGAAAGGCGAGAACCAGCCCTCCGACAATGGTGGTGATCAACGGGGTCGTGTGATGCATGCCTGTCTCCTTGTGAGCAAATGTATCCGCTTGTAACAATTGAGTGTAATGCACAACCGTGCTGCACGTTGAGTGATTTTGTCAATGAAACGCGAATAAATTGAAAAAACATCAGAAAAATGGAGCCGACGTACCATTTTACGCAATTATCGCCACGGCAGGCCGCCAGCAATGCGTTTCAGCGTGGGGCAAAATACAGCGGTTGTGCTTTCTCAGCGCGATAATCGCCGTCATAAAAGGTGAAAGCGCTTACCGCACGTAACGAGCGCGTTATTACGCCTATTCTACAGACTCTTGGCGGTGCGCTCACGTGAGCATCCGGCGCAAGCGCGTCTGCGCTGAGGCTTGCGTCCGCGCGCGCCGGTGCTGCACTTTTCAACAGCCGTTCAGACGCGGGCAAGAGAACCACACTGAAGCTTGAGTTACGCGGTGTTCTGTGCGACACAGTGGGGGAGATCGCGCATCAGGGAGTTATTCCCGCGTAAAACGTGCGAATAAGGAGATCAACTTTGCATTCATTATGGCTGAAAGGGCGCTGGCTGGCGGCGCTGGCGCTGCTGTTACCGTTGATGGCGCAGGGATACGAAACGGATCGCAGCTACCGTTTCAGCATCCTGCATACCAATGACCACCACGGTCGCTTCTGGACCAACGCGCAAGGCGAGTACGGGCTGGCGGCGCAAAAAACCTTGATGGATCAACAGCGCTATGACGTACAGGCGCACGGTGGCGGGGCGCTGATCCTTTCGGCCGGAGACGTCAACACCGGCGTGCCGGAGTCGGATCTGCTGGATGCGGAACCCGATATCCGCGGCATGAATCTGGTGGGCTATGATGCCATGGCGCTGGGCAACCATGAATTCGATAAGCCGCTTAGCGTGCTGCAAAAACAGCAGAAATGGGCGAAGTTCCCGTTCCTTTCAGCCAATATCTACCAAAAAGGCACCGATACCCGCCTGTTTAAACCGTGGGCGGTATTTAATCGTATGGGATTGAAAATTGCCGTGATTGGCCTGACCACGCCGGACACGCTGCGCATTGGCAATCCTGAGAATCTCGCGACGCTGGATATCCGCGATCCGGTCAAAGAGGCGGAGAAGGCGGTGCGCGAACTGCGCGCCAGCGAGAAACCCGACGTAATTATCGCGCTCACGCACATGGGCCACTATGACGACGGCAAACACGGCAGCAACGCGCCGGGCGATGTGGAACTGGCGCGCAGTCTGCCGCCGGGTACGCTGAATGTGATCATCGGCGGACACTCGCAGGACGCGGTGTGCATGGAGAAAGAAAACGTCAGCGTGGCGAATTACCAGCCCGGACAACCGTGCCAGCCCGATCGCCAGAATGGTGTATGGATTATGCAGGCAAAAGAGTGGGGCAAATACGTGGGGCGCGGTGACTTCAGCTTCCGCAACGGCGAGCTGACGCTGGACAGCTATAAACTGATTCCGGTGAACCTCAAGCATCAAATTAAAAACCTGGATGGCAGCACGTCGTGGCTGACGTGGCAGGAAGCGATCCCGCAGAATGGCGCGATGATGAAGTTGTTGACGCCTTATCAACTGCGTGCCGCCAAGCGACTGGATGTCAGCGTCGGCAGCAGTGATGGCCTATTCAGCGGCGAGCGCGACACCGTGCGCTTCAAGCAGAGCAATCTGGGACAGCTGATCCTGCGGGCGCAGCGGGCGGCCACGCAGGCCGATCTGGCGGTCATGAGCGGCGGCGGCATTCGCGCCTCGTTGGGGCCGGGCAATCTGAGCTGGCGCGACCTGTTACAGGTTCAGCCGTTTGCTAATCAGGTGGTCGAGGTCACGCTGACCGGCGACGAGCTGCTGCGTTATCTCAGCGTGGTTGCCAATATTCAGCCTAATTCCGGCGGCTTCGCCCAGTTCAATAATGTCAGCCTGGTCGCAGACGGCAGTACCGTGAGCGAGGTGAAGATTAACGGCGAAGCGCTGCAAAAAGAGAAGCGCTACCGTTTGGCAACCAACAGCTTCAACGCCAGCGGCGGCGATGGTTATCCTGTGCTCGATGCACATCCGAGTTTCCACAACACCGGCGTGCGGGATGCCGATGCGCTGCGCGACTACGTGAGCAAACATACGCCGTTGAAGGTGGCCGACTACGCGCCGCCTGACATTGTGCACCTCTCTGAAGCGCAAAAAGCGGCGCGCGACAACGCGCAGGAAAAAGCGAAAAAGCGCAGCTACCCGCAAATGATCCTGGCGTGGCTCTGGCCGCGTGCGGCGCAGCATTGAAACAGGGCGCCGCAGGGCGCCCTTGATTTATCCGTGGCAGGATGGCTGTGCCCACCAGCGCTGCCGTGCTTTATCCCAGAGCCAGTTGTAGACCATGGTGTAAGGCAGAAAGAAGAGGAAGAAGGCCACTTCCAGCATAAACGCCTGCAGCAGCGGGATTTGCAACATCCCTGCGGCAATCGGCAAACCGATAAGAATAAAGCCGCCCTCAAACCCTAACGCGTGCACCGCGCGCAGACCCAGACCGCGCGTGCGCTGCGGTGACCACAAACGATCAAAGCCAGCGTTGTAAATCATGTTCCATACCATCGCCACGGTGGAGAGCATGATGGCCAGGGCGCCCATTTGAAACAGGGGTTTATCCATTACCCAGGCCGCCAGCGGGGCGACCGTGACGATCGCCAGGCCTTCAAAGCCTGCGGCATGACAAAATCGTTCTTTTAGCGAGCGGGTGCGCATTATTCTCTCCTTTTTCATAATACCGCCCATTTTCTCACTGGCAGGTGGTAAGATGAAAATGACTACCTATCGATAAAAGCGATGGATTGATATGAAATACTCTCCAGAATCCCTTGAGGCTTTTGTCCAAACCGTGGCCAGCGGCTCATTCTCTGCGGCGGCGCGCGCGCTGGCGAAAAGCCAGTCCACCATCAGCAGCGCGGTGGCCAATCTTGAGGCCGATTTAGGGTTTGCGCTGTTTGATCGGCGGGGCCGGCAGCCAGTGTTAACCGAACAGGGGCAGCGCGCGCTGGCGCAGGTGCAGCAGATCCTGGCGGCCAGCCAGCGGTTGGATGAGCTGGCGGTGCGTTTATCACAGGGCGTTGAGCCACGGCTTAGCCTTGCCATCTCGGATTTCTGGCAGGCAGACCACCATCAAAACTTGCTGACCCGCTTTGACGCGCGCTATCCGGATATCGAATTTGAATGCATGATTGCCGAAGATGACGACGTGCTGGACTTGCTGCAGGCAGGGCGCGTACATCTCGGCGTGGTGCGTGCGCAGCCGCAGCTGCCGCCGGACTTAGTCAGAGCGCGACTGCAGGTCGAAGCGCAAATGGCGATCTTCTTGCATCAGGATCATCCGCTGTCGCAGCTGTCCCAGGTCAGTGAGGCGCAGTTGAGCGAGCTGCGTCAGCTACGCCTTAATACCTGGGTACAAACCCGCGCGCCGCTGCCGGCAGGGCGCCTGTGGTCGGCGCCCACCTATTTGCTGCTGTTAGAGATGGCGGAGCAGGGATTTGGCTGGAGCGTGCTGCCGCGCTGGCTGGTGGCCCAGTTCGGCCATCAGGTGCTAAAGGAGTTAACCGTGCCGGGCTGGCCGCAGCATATTGCCGTGGAGGTGATTTGGTCGCGCCGCAATGCGCCCGGTCCGGCGGGACGCTGGATGATCGACCAGCTCTGCGCCCAGCAACCGGATTAATCGCGGCGTGCGATATCCACCAGCGGCGCGTCCAGCAGCTGCGCAAGCGCCTGCGCCGTGAGTTCGATATCCAGACCGCGTTTGCCGCCGGAAATAAAAATGGTAGGAAAGTCGCTTGCCTGACAATCAATGACCGTCGGCAGCCGTTTTTTCTGCCCCAGCGGGCTGATTCCGCCGACCAGATAGCCGGTCACGCGCTGCGCCAGCAGCGGATCGGCCATCTCGGCTTTTTTCGCGCCCAGCGCTTTGGCGACCTTCTTCAAATCCAGCTGCGACGAGACCGGCGTTACTGCCACTGCCAGCGCTTTGGCGTCGCCGTTCAGCGCCACCAGCAGGGTCTTAAACACCTGGCGCGCGTCCAGATTCAGCTTACGTACCACCTCATCACCAAAATGGGTTTCATGGCTGTCGTGATCGTAAGGGTGCAGCGTGAAAGCGACCTTTTGTTTTTCAAGCAGTTTTACGGCGGGCGTCATGAGCGCGTTTTCCTAAGATAATTCTTATTTTGATTTTAACGAATAGTGCTGGCGAAAATCTGAACTTTGCGCGAGAATTAGCCCGCGCCAGCGTCGCTGGTGATAACCAAAATCATAAACACCTTCCTCTTTGACGGGCCGATAGCGATATCGGCCTTTTTTTTCGCCTACGCATGGCGCAGCGATTTCAGCAGCGTCGGCAGATCATCTTCGCCGTAAAGATGCAGTGCGCCCACCGCCACCACGTAGCGACCTTTAGGCATCGCCGCCAGGCGATCGCGCCACAGCAGGTTACGCTGCCGCATAAGGCGGTCATTGAGTTCGCCACTGAACGTACTGGGCAGCGCTACCGGCTGCTGTTTGGGCGGTGAATCCAGCCACCAGCCAATCATGGTTTGCAGCAGTCGCGCGTTGGTGTGCCAGTGCTCAAGCGTGTCCAGCAGCAGAGGCAGGCCATCCTGCGGCAGCGATTTCAGCAGCGCGATTTGCGTATCGGGCCCTTCCAGTTCAACTATGGTTTTATCCGCGGCTTTGGCAGCCATCAGCAATTGATAATCAATGCCGTACTGCGGACGCAAGCCTAATCGCTGCGCCTGGTGCGCCTGCAGCATGAGCGCGATCTGCCAGAAGGGCAGAGTATCGAACAGCGCGCGCGACAGCGACAGCGTCTCGCACAGGGCATCCAACCGCGCGAGTGCCTCACTCTCCAGGCGCGTGCTGAGCGGCGGCTGGCGCTCGCTTTCGCTAAACGGCGAACTGCCCTGCGTAATATCGGCTTCCACGATCAAGGCATCGGCGCGGTGCAGCTGCCGTAATAAACCGGCGGGCAGGGGCTGCATATCCCGCGTGCCCATATGAATACTGCCCGCCAGGTGGAAGAGGCGATCGCCCAGGCGAATATCGGTCGCCGGCCAGCGGTAACTGGGCGGGAACAGCGTTCCCATCAGCGATTGAAGCTGATGCCACAGGCTCTGTTTCATGCCCCATCCTTGTTCAGGTAAAACCCCATGCTAGCGATTTCACCTGGTGAAAAACAGCGCCGCAAGGGCGATCAGCGTCCTGCAGGCGTAAAGCGCAGCAGCCGGTTGGCGTTGCTCACCACGGTAATGGACGAGAGCGCCATCGCCGCACCGGCCACAATCGGGTTCAACAGCAGGCCGGTAAAGGGATAAAGCACGCCAGCCGCCAGGGGGATCCCGAGGCTATTGTAGATAAACGCGCCGAGTAAATTTTGGCGCAGATTACGCAGCGTGGCCTGCGCCATGGCCAGGGCGTCAACCACACCGTGCAGATCGTTACGCATCAGCGTTATCGCGGCCGTTTCCACCGCCACATCGCTGCCGCCGCCCATGGCCACGCCCACCTCGGCCTGCGCCAGCGCGGGAGCATCATTGATACCGTCACCCACCATCATCACTTTGCGTCCCTGCTGCTGCAGATGGCTGATGGCCTGCGCTTTACCCTCGGGGAGCACGCCGGCAATCACCTCGTCAATGCCCGCTTCTGTGGCTATGGCGTGCGCAGTTTGGGGATGATCGCCGGTCAGCATAACCAAACGATAACCTTGCTGACGCAGCCGCTGCAGCGCGGCGTGGCTTTCCGGGCGCAGCCGATCGCGCAGCGCAATCAGGCCCAGCACCCCTTCGGCATCGGCCAGCAGCACCGGCGTCGCACCCTGCTGCGCGCAGCGGGTGATATCGGCCTCGGCCGCATGAAAATCAATGCCTTTTTCCTCCAGCAGCGCCGTGTTACCGAGCCATAGCGTGCTGTCGTCTACCGTAGCGCAAACGCCTTTACCGGGGATTGTACGAAATTGCGCAATCGCGGCAGCACGACCATCGGACGCGGCGGCCACAATGGCCTTGGCCAACGGATGGTGCGATCCCTGCTCAAGCTGGGCGGCGGCCTGCAGTACGCGCGTTGCCTCCCAGTCACGATACCCCAGCACCTCAACCACATCGGGCGTACCGCGCGTCAGCGTGCCGGTTTTATCAAATACCAGCGTATCAAGGGTACTGGCGCGCTGAAGTGCATCGGCATCGCGCACCAGCACGCCGAGTTCGGCTGCCCGACCCACACCCGCAATGATTGACATCGGCGTGGCGAGGCCGAGCGCGCAGGGGCAGGCGATGATCAGCACCGTCGTGACAATCACCAAGGTATACGCCAGCTGCGGTTGAGGACCCACCAGGTACCAGACCGCGCCGCTCACCAGCGCAATCAACACTACCACCGGCACAAACACCGCCGAAATACGATCGGCCAGGCGGCCAATATCGGGTTTACTGCTCTGCGCCTGACGCACCAGATTGATGATGCGCGCCAGCGTCGTGCGGCTGCCGATAGCGCGCGCCTCGAAGTGCAGCATTCCGTCCTGCACCTGCGTGCCAGCATAAACGGTGTCACCTGCGTGCTTGGTTTGCGGAATGGCCTCACCGGTGAGCATCGCCTCATTTAGCCAGGCTTCGCCGCTGACAACCTGGCCGTCAACCGGCACGCGATCGCCGGTCACCAATTTGATGCGCGTCCCCGGCGTCACGTCGCTGACGGCCACGGATTTCTCGCCTTCTGGCGTAATGACGCACGCCTGTGCGGGCGTGAGATCCAGGAGCCGCTCCAGCGCCTGCGACGCGCGCTGTCGCGCACGCTGCTCCAGCGCGTGACCAAGATTGATCAGACCGATGATCATCACGCTGGCTTCAAAATAGAGATGGCGGGCCGGCAGCGGGAAAAAGTCCGGCCACAGCGCCACGCTCATGGAGTACAGCCAGGCGGTGCCGGTACCCAGCGCCACCAGCGTGTCCATGGTGGCACTGCCGAGCCGCAGACTGCGGAACGCGCTGCGATAAAAATGGCTTCCCGTGACCAGCATAACGATCAGCGTGAGACCGCCCAGTCCGCGCCACAGCGGCTGGTTGGCGGGCGTCAGCATCATGTTATCGCCCACCATTCCCCAGATCATCAGCGGCACGCCAAACAGCAGCGCCAGCGCCGCTTGCCAGCTAAAGCGGCGCATCGCGTCCCGGGCGCTCTGCTGCTGCCGCGCTCGCCGCGTTTGTTCGTCATCGATCGCTTCGGCCTTGTAGCCCGCGCGATCCACCGCCGCAGTGAGCGCCTCGGGCGTGACGTCGCCGAGCACCAGCGCACTGCGCTCGCCCAGGTTAACGCGCGCCTGCTGTACGCCTGACACCTGCTGCAGCGCCTGCTCCACGCGGCTGACGCAGCTGGCGCAGCTCATGCCGGAAATCAGCAAATGGTGCACCGGCTGGGTATCATCGGCCGGGGTTGCAGCGGGCTCCGTTGTCAGCGCCTCCGGCGGCGGCTCTGCTGCTGTCAACGGCTCAGGCTTTGGGTCGGTTTTCACCGTGGCGTGATAGCCCGCCTGTTCAACGGTGGCAATCAGATCGCTATCGGGTGCAGCGCCGAGTACGCGCGCCTCCTGCAGGCTGACGTCGGCTTGTTCAACATCGGTGCGCTGTTCCAGCGCCTCTTTTACACGCTTAATGCAGTGGCCGCAGGATAACCCCTCTAGCGCCAATACGTGAGTTTGTGACATCGTGAACTCCTTGGTGGTCAGATTTGACTCGCTACCTGTTTTTCCGTAGTAAGTCGCCTGGTTTTCTGCGGAGCGACGCCGAGTCGCGTCGGGCACCGCTTGAAACATCACAGGAATAAGCCTAAACCTTCCATTCAGGTGAAGGTCAAGGAGAGAAGATGAATATTAGCGACGTGGCCAAAAAAACCGGGCTCACGCAAAAGGCGATTCGGTTTTATGAAGAGCGAGGCGTGATAACGCCACCGCGGCGCAGTGATAACGGCTATCGGCGCTATGCCAGCCACCACGTTGATGAACTGCTGCTGCTGCGCCAGGCGCGCCAGGTGGGATTTACCCTCGAAGAGTGCCGCGAGCTGGTGGGGCTGTTCAATAATCCCGCGCGGCACAGTGCGGATGTCAAAGCGCGCACCTTGCAGAAAGCGGAGGAGATTGCGGCGCATATCGAAGAACTGAAGGCGATGCGCGCACAATTGCTGGCGCTGGCGGCGGCGTGCCCCGGCGATGAGCACGCCGATTGCCCCATCATCACGCAGCTGGCGCGTGGCTGTTGTCAGGCACCGGATAAGTCCGGTTGAATCAGCAGCGTAATGCCCGTCACACCGGTCACAATCACCGGCGTACCCGCCGGCAGATCGTCGTGCGCCTGCACGCGCCAGCTGCTGTCGCCGATCCGCACATGGCCGACACCGGAGACCAGTGCGTTGTCCAGCGTCAGGCGCAGGCCAATCAGCTGGGCACCGCGTTGATTAAGCGTATTAGGCTGCTGGTTGGCTTCACGTTGGCGCAGCCAGCGAAACCAGAAAAACACGCTCAGCAGCGTCAATACGGCGAACAGCGCGCCTTGGGCCGCCCAAGACAGCGGACAGGCCCATTCGATCAGTCCCACCAGCACCGCCGCCACACCGCTCCACAGCAAATAGCCGCTGGTACCGAGCATTTCCGCCGCTAACAGCAACCCGCCCAGCGTCAGCCAGAACGCGTGGGGATGCGCGATCAGCGCCATCATCATGATGATTTACGCCCCTGCAACAGTTCGCTGATGCCGCCAATGGCGCCGATCAAACTGCTGGCGTCCAGTGGCATCATCACCACCTTGCTGTTGTTCGCCTCCCCAATCTTCTGCAGCGCGTCGGTGTATTTCTGCGCGACAAAGTAGTTCACCGCCTGAATATCGCCGGCGGCAATGGCTTGCGACACCACTTTGGTCGCATTGGCCTCCGCTTCGGCTTGGCGCTCACGCGCTTCCGCCTGCAAAAAGGCCGAGGTTCGCTCGCCTTCTGCCTTAAGAATTTGCGACTGCTTATCGCCTTCCGCCCGCAAAATGGCGGCCTGGCGCACGCCTTCGGCGGCCAGGATATCGGCGCGCTTGGTTCGCTCCGCTTTCATTTGCGCGTTCATGGCCGCGATCAGCTCCTGCGGCGGACGCACATCGCGAATTTCGATGCGCGTAATTTTCACGCCCCACGGGTTGGTGGCCTCATCGACAATGTGCAGCAGACGCGTGTTGATGTTATCGCGCTGCGACAGCATCTCATCCAGCTCCATGCTGCCCAGCACGGTGCGAATATTGGTCATGGTCAGGTTGAGGATGGCCAGCTCCAGATTACTCACTTCATACGCAGCGCGCGCCGGATCGACCACTTGAATAAAACACACGGCGTCAATGGTGACGTTGGCGTTGTCTTTGGAGATGATTTCTTGCGAAGGGATATCGAGGACCTGTTCCATCATATTGATCTTGCGACCAATGCGGTCCATAAACGGCACCACCAGATTCAGGCCAGGCGGCAGCGTTTTGGTGTAGCGGCCAAAGCGTTCAACGGTCCATTGGTAGCCCTGCGGCACGATTTTCACGCCAGCCCATACGGCCACCAGCGCCAGCACCACAAGTGCGGGGATCACAGTCAACATAAAACCTCCAGGTTGTCAGATTGTCGGGCCGAGTCGCTTCGGCCCGTAGAACGTCAGGCGTCAGTAGAGCAGGGAATAGAGCTGGCGACGATAGCGTGAAGCCAGCGCATCGCCGGTTCCCAGCGCGGCCAGAATTTCCTGGAACATCTTACGCACTTCACCCTCACCGGCGCTGAGATCGCGCTTCAGGAAATGGAACAGCAGTTCCAGCGCTTCTTCATTACGTCCAACCTGATGCAGTTGCAGGGCCAGCTTCGCCGCCAGCCCGGCATTTTCAGGCTCTTCGGCCATTTGCGCCTGGAGCTGCTGAATTTCCGGCGTATCCGCGGCTTGTTTCAGTAAATCAATTTGTGAAACCAGGCTCTGATAGCGGGTGTCCTGATCCTGCAGCGGCACCACCGCCAGCACCGCTTCCGCTTCGTCGCTGCGGTTTAGCGTAATCAGCACTTCCGCCAATAAAAAACCGATCTCGCTGTTTTGGTTGCTGATCTGCCACGCATCTTTTAACAGCGGCAGCGCGTCGAGCGGCTTGCCTGCCTGCATCAGCTCCATGGCCTGCTGTGCTTTGATTTCATCCTCGCGCGGCAGCACTTTTTGCAGCAGCGCGCGAATCGCCTCTTCAGGCTGAGGGCCCTGGAAACCGTCCACCGGCTGACCGTTCTGGAACAGGTAAACGGTAGGAATGCTGCGCAGGCCGAACTGCGACGCGACCAGCTGCTCTTTATCGCAATCCAGTTTCGCCAGGATAAACTGACCGGCATACTCCTGCGCCAGGCGCTCCAGCATCGGGGTAAGCTCCTGGCAATGCTGGCTGCGATCGGACCAGAAGTAGAACAGCACCGGCTGCTGCATGGAGTGTTCCAGCGTCTGGTGCAGGTTGGATTCAGTGATGTCGATAATCGAAGCGTGTGACATGGCTACGTCTCTTGGCAAAAAGTGTGTTCAGAATATGGGGACGCACCGACGAAGTTCAAGGCTGCGCTCGCCCCAGCTTAGTTGTTACGCAGCAGGCGATCCAGCAGCCAGCCGGGCAAGAAGCGCTTGAGCAGGCTCATCATCCATGCCACGTGCGTGACGGGATAACGCAGGCGCGGATGGGCGCTCTCCAGCGCATGGCGCAGCTTGGGGAGAATGGCCTCCGGCGGCAGCGTAAAGCGGGCGGCAATGCCGGGATTGCGCACCGGTTTGTCCTGCTCGCCCTGCTGCACGTTGTCCGTGAAGCGCGTGGCGATGGGGCCGGGCTCAATCAAACTGACGCGCACGCCAGAGCCATGCAGCTCCATGCGCAACGCGTCACTCCAGGCTTCAAGCGCCCATTTGCTGGCGGCATACGCGCCGCGTCCGGGCGTGGAGATCAAGCCCAGCACCGAACTGGTGTTCACAATGCGTCCCGTGCCGCTGGCCTGCAGCGCCGGCAGCAGCCGCAGCGTGAGCTGGTGCGTGCCAAACAGATTGGTGGAGAACTGGCGCTCTAACTGCTGGCGCGACACGCTGGTCAGCGGGCCGTACTGCCCAAAACCGCCGTTATTAAACAGGCCGTGCAGGCGTCCGTTGCACAGGGCAAGAATGCGATCGGCGGCGGCATCCACGCTGGCGGGATCGTCTAAATCAAGCTGCACGCCGCTAAAGCCTAGCGCGTCCATGCGCGCCACGTCCTCGGGGCGGCGACAGGCGGCCAACACGCGATAGCCGCGCGCCAGCAGATCGTTTGCTGCTGCGAGGCCAATGCCGCTGGAACAGCCGGTAATCACGATATTTTTTTGCATAGCTCTCAGAGTGCAAGTGAAGGTAGCCGTCAGACTTAATGAATTACCCGCGCACGTCAACCGCCTGTTATTGCGCAGCCCGCCTATACTCAATGCTGTTTGATCAACGGCGTCAGCTGCTTAGCCATGACATCAGCGATAAAAGGTTGTGCGTCCTGATTGGGATGAATGCCGTCCTGCTGCATCCATTCTGGTTTGAGGTAAACCTGTTCCATGAAAAACGGCAGTAGCGGAAGATGATATGCCTCGGCGAGGCGCGGATAAATGGCGCTAAACGCCTCGGTGTAGCGTCGACCATAATTCGCAGGAAGGCGAATCTGCATTAGCAGCGGCTTGGCATCGGCGGCGACAACCGTATCGACCACCTTTTTTAAATCCGCCTCAATCGCTTGCGGTGCAAAGCCACGCAGGCCATCGTTACCGCCCAATTCGATTAACACCCAGCGCGGCTGATGCTGTTTTAATAAGGCGGGCAAGCGTGCCAGCCCCTGGCTGACGGTGTCACCGCTGATACTGCCATTGACCACCTGCGGCTGCTGTTGCCAGGCTTTATCCAGCAGGCTTGGCCAGGCGGTGGTCGCCGACATGCGATAGCCTGCGCTCAGGCTGTCGCCCAGCACGAGCAGGGTATCGGCGGCGACAACGCGCGACACCAGCAATAACACCAACAGGAAGGGATAATGCCAGCGGAAAACATTCTTGAAGTTCATCATCTTACAAAGTCCGTCGGTCAAGGAGATCATCAATTAACCATCCTTACCGGAGTTGACCTGGTTGTCAAACCTGCTGAAACGCTGGCGTTAGTTGGAGAGTCCGGTTCGGGCAAATCCACGCTGTTGGGGATCCTCGCCGGGCTGGACGACGGCAGCAGCGGCGAGGTGCGGTTGCTGGGCCAGGCGCTGGACCGGCTCAATGAGGAGCAGCGGGCTGCGCTGCGCGCCCGGCAAGTGGGCTTTGTGTTCCAGTCGTTTATGCTCGTGCCCACGCTGACTGCCCTGGAGAATGTCCAGCTTCCCGCGCTGCTGCGCGGCGACAGCGATCGCGACAGCCGTGCGCAGGCGAAAGACCTGCTAACGCAGCTGGGATTGCACAAGCGGCTGAATCACCTTCCGGCGCAGCTTTCCGGCGGCGAGCAGCAGCGGGTCGCCCTGGCGCGGGCATTCAGCGGGCGTCCTGGTTTGCTGTTTGCGGATGAACCCACCGGCAACCTTGATCGCCAAACCGGCGATCGTATTGCCGATCTGCTGTTTTCCCTCAACCGCGACTTTGCCACCACGCTGATTCTGGTGACTCACGACGAACAGCTGGCAGCGCGCTGCGATCGCTGTCTGCGGTTGCGCGACGGTAAATTGTGGGAGGCCACATGATTTGGCGCTGGTTCTGGCGCGAGTGGCGATCCCCCTCGCTGCTGATCGTGTGGGTCGCCTTAACGCTGGCGGTGGCCTGCGTGCTGGCGCTGGGATCGATCAGCGATCGCATGGAAAAAGGGCTCAGCCAGCAGAGCCGCGATTTTATGGCCGGCGACCGCACGCTGCGCAGCAGCGCATCGGTGCCGGATAGCTGGCTGGCGAAAGCGCGCGCGGACGGGTTAAGCGTCAGTCGCCAGCTCAGTTTCATGACCATGACCTTCGCCGGTGAGACGCCTCAGCTGGCCGACGTTAAAGCCGTGGATGAGGCGTATCCGCTGTTTGGCGATCTGCGCACCGAGCCGCCCGCGCAGAAACCGCAGCCGGGTACGGTGCTAGCCGCGCCGCGCCTGTTGGCATTGCTGGGCCTAAAGGTGGGCGATGAGCTGGACGTCGGCGACGCCACGCTGCGCATCGCCGGTCAGCTTATTCAGGAGCCAGACGGCGGATTCAATCCTTTCCAGACCGCGCCGCGCCTGCTCATGAACATTGCCGACGTTGAGAAAACCGGTGCCATCCAACCCGGCAGCCGCCTGAGCTGGCGCTACACCTTTGCCGGGAAAGCGGAGCCGCTGGCGCGGTACGACCGCTGGATTACGCCGCAGCTAAAAAACGGCGAACGCTGGATAAGCATTGAGAATTCAGACGATGCGCTGGGGCGCACGATGCAGCGCGCGCAGCAGTTTCTGCTGATGTCGGCGCTGCTGACACTGCTGCTGGCGATTGCCGCCGTGGCGGTGGCCATGCGCCACTACTGCCGCAGCCGCTACGATTTGGTGGCGATCCTGAAAACGCTGGGAGCCACGCGGCAGGCGCTACGACGACTTATCATCGGTCAATGGTTGGCCGTGCTGCTGCTGGCGGCGCTGGTGGGCGGTGCGCTGGGGCAGGGAATGGAAGCGCTGCTGCTGGTGCTGTTGAAACCGGTACTGCCCGCAACGCTGCCTGCCGCGAGCGCATGGCCGTGGCTGTGGGCCGTCGGCGCGATGTTTATCAGCGCGCTGCTGGTGGGGGCACGCCCTTATCGCTTGCTGATGGCGACCCAACCGCTGCGCGTGCTGCGACGCGACGCGGTTGCGGTGGTGTGGCCGCTGCGCGTTTATCTGCCGATCATGGCGCTGATTGTGGTGGCGCTGCTGGCGCTGCTGCTGGGCGGCAGCACACTGTTGTGGGTGTTGCTGATGGGTATCGTGGTGCTGTCAGGTCTGCTGGCGCTGCTGGGTTGGGGCGCGCTGCTGCTGCTGCGCAGGCTGACGGTGCGCAGGCTGGCGCTGCGGCTGGCCATCAACCGGCTGCTGCGCCAGCCGTTAACGACGCTGAGTCAGCTGGCGGCGTTTTCGCTCTCTTTCATGCTGCTGGCGCTGCTCATCGTGATGCGTGGCGATCTGCTGGATCGCTGGCAGCAGCAATTACCCGCCGCCTCGCCAAACTATTTTCTGCTGAATATCGCGCCCGAACAGGTGTCGCCGGTGCGAACCTTTTTGCAGCAGCATCAGATTAGCGCGCAGACCTTCTATCCCATCGTGCGCGCACGGCTGATTGCGCTGAACGGCCAACCGGCCGATCCCAAACAGGATAACGCCCTGAATCGTGAACTTAATCTCACCTGGCAGCGCGATCGGCCCGATCACAATCCGCTGGTAGCGGGCCGTTGGCCACCGCAGGCGGGAGAAGTCTCCATAGAACAGGCGCTTGCCGAACGACTGGGCGTGGGACTGGGCGATACGTTGACCTTTAGCGGGGATACGCAGCAGTTCAACGCCAAAATCACCAGCTTACGCAGAGTCGATTGGGAAAGTCTGCGCCCGAATTTCTTCTTTATCTTTCCGCCGGGCGCGCTGGATGCGCAGCCGCAAACCTGGCTTACCAGCTTCCGCATGGAGAATAATCCCGCGCTGCTGGCACAGTTGAATCGCGCGTTTCCCACCCTGAGCCTGCTGGATGTCGGGGCGATGCTTAAACAGATCGGCCAGGTACTGACGCAGGTGAGCCGTGCGCTGGAAATGATTGTGGTGCTGGTCACCGCGTGCGATATGCTGTTGCTGCTGGCACAGATTCAGGTCGGCATGCAGCAGCGCAGACAGGAGCTGGTGGTGTACCGCACGCTGGGCGCCAGCAAGCGACTGCTGCGCAGCACGCTATGGTGGGAGTTTGCTCTGCTCGGACTGGTCGCGGGCACGGCGGCGGCGCTGGGGGCGGAAGCGGCACTGTGGGGATTACAGCGCCACATTTTTGACTTCCCGTGGCAGCCAGATTGGACGCTATGGATGATGCTGCCCCTGTGCGGCGCCGGATTGCTTTCCGCCTGCGGCGGTTGGCTGGGCGGGCGGCTGCTTAACGGCAAACGCTGGCGAACTGGCTATCAGACGGGATGAAGGGATGATGCTAAACAGGCCGCTGTCGCGGCCTGCTGAAGCGTTAAAGCTTTTCAATCGCCCATGCGATGCCGCTGGCGTATTCCGCGGGCAATAAGGGCACCAGCGCTTGCAGCGCCGCGGTGAGACGCTGTGGATGGGTGTCTGTGATGTTCAAGTGGCCCACTTTGCGGCCGGGACGCACCTCTTTATCGTACCAGTGCAGATGCACCAGCGGCTGCGTCAGCCAGGCCAAATTGTTCTCCGTGCCAATCAGGTTAACCATCACCGACGGCGCCAGTACCACCGGCTGCGGCAGCGGCAGATCAAGAATCGCACGCAGATGCAGTTCAAACTGGCTGATGGACGCGCCATTTTGCGTCCAGTGACCGCTGTTGTGCACGCGCGGCGCCAGCTCGTTAATCAGCAAACCTGCTGGCGTGATGAAACACTCCATCGCCATGACGCCGACATACTGCAACTCATGCAGAATGGCGCTCAGCATAGCTTCCGCCTGCTGTTGCAGCGCCGCGTCTGCCTGTGGGAAAGCGACGCTGGTGCGCAGGATGCCTTCCTGGTGCAGATTGTGCGTGAGGGGATAAAACACGGTGCTGCCATCTTTGCCGCGCGCGCCAACCAGTGACACTTCGCCGCTGAAGTTAATGCCCTGCTCAACAATGCACTCGCCGTAGCACTCGGCGGGCAGCGTGTGAGCCTCTGCGGCGCGCAGACGCCACTGGCCGCGACCGTCATAGCCGCCGGTGCGGCGTTTAACGATAGCGAGTTCACCCAGCGTATTGAACACCTGCGGCCACTGCTCAGGGCTGGACAGCAGCTGCCAGGGCGCAGTGGCTAAATCGAGTTGGTCGAGCAGCTGTTTTTGCGTCAGGCGGTCGGCGAGGCGGGGAAAAATGTCACGGTTTACAAAAGCAGGATGACGTGCCAGTTCGCGCGTCAACGCGGTTTCCGGCCAGCGTTCGATTTCCGCCGTGATCACGCTCTGCGCAATGGGCAGCGCAGCCGGTTCGGCGTCAAGGCCAACCGGATGAACGGTGATGCCCAAAGGTTCGCCCGCCTGGCGCAGCATGCGGCCAAGCTGGCCATTTCCCAGTACGCAAACCGGCTTCATGCGTCCTCCCGCGGATCGGGATGATTGAGCACCTCATCTGTCTGCGCTTGGCGCCAGCTCGCGAGGCGTGCCGCCAGGGCCGCATCGTGAATCGCCAGAATTTGTGCGGCCAACAGCGCCGCGTTGGCTGCACCGGCCTTGCCAATCGCCAGCGTGCCCACCGGAATACCGCGCGGCATCTGCACAATGGAGTAAAGGCTGTCGACGCCGCTCAGCGCGGCGCTCTGCACCGGTACGCCTAGCACTGGCAGCAGCGTCTTGGCCGCCAGCATGCCCGGCAGATGGGCGGCGCCGCCCGCGCCCGCAATAATCACCTGAAACCCGTTATCCGCGGCGGTTTCAGCAAAGCTGAACAGTTTATCGGGCGTGCGGTGGGCTGACACCACTTCAACGTGAAACGGCACATCCAGACTGTTGAGGATTTCCTCGGCGAACTGCATGGTTGCCCAGTCACTTTTGGAGCCCATGACAATGGCGATACGGGCCGGGGCGGCGGTGGATGACATGCGGTCAACTCCTGTGATTTACAGATGGTTTTGGCCGAGCGGGCCGGTGAAGAAGGGCACAGAGAATAGCACGAGATAACGCCAAGGAAAACGGTTGCGTAGGCGGAAAGCGGGCCGTATGCCCGAGGTTTTAAAAAGGAAAGCTGATGAGCGTGACGCCGCTGGCATCCAGTTGGATCAGGGAGCCGTTTTCGTGCCAGGCACCCAGCACGGCGCGCTCCGCAGGCTGACCATTGCAATTGATGCGATGAATGGCGGGACGGTGCGTATGCCCGTGAATGAGCGTGCATACCTGCTGACGCCGCATCGCGGCCTCGACGGCCAGGGGATTCACATCCATGATCTGCTGCGATTTATGCTGGTTGGCCTGCTTGCTATCGGCGCGCATGCGTGCGGCAATGCGCATTCGCACCCGCAGCGGCAGGGCAAGGAACAGGCGCTGCAGCCAGCGTTGATGCACTTTGGCGCGAAAGCGCTGATAGCCTTCGTCATCGGTGCATAAGGTGTCACCGTGCATGATCAACACGCGCTGGCCATACAGGGTTAACACGTGCTCCTCAGGAAGCAGCGTCATGCCGCAGGCGGCAGCGTAGCGTTGGCCCAGCAGAAAATCACGGTTGCCGTGGATAAAGTAGGTGGGCACCGGCAGCGCCTTCAGCGCGTCAGCTACCTGTTGATGCAGCGGATTGGGATCGTCGTCGCCAATCCAGGCTTCAAACAGATCGCCGAGAATATACAGCGCATCACACTGCCGGGCTTCACCCTGCAAAAAACGCAGAAAACCGGCAGTGATTGCCGGTTCTTCTGTGCAGAGATGCAGATCTGCAATAAACAGCGTGCGCGACATTACTCGCTGACGGTGACTTTCTGGATCACAACGTCATCAACCGGTACGTCCTGGTGCATGCCGCTGCGGCCGGTTTTCACCGCTTTGATTTTTTCGACCACATCCATGCCTTCAACCACTTCCGCAAATACGCAGTAACCCCAGCCTTGCAGGCTTTCGTCGCGGAAGTTGAGGAAGTCGTTATCGGCCACGTTGATAAAGAACTGCGCGGTCGCCGAATGAGGCGCCTGGGTACGCGCCATGGCCAGCGTGCCTTTGGTGTTCTTCAGGCCGTTGTTGGCTTCATTGCGGATCTCTTCTTTGGTGGCTTTCTGTTTCATGCCCGGCTCGAAACCGCCGCCCTGAATCATAAAGCCATTGATGACGCGGTGGAAAATGGTGTTGTCGTAAAAACCTTCGCGGCAGTAATCCAGGAAGTTTTTAACGGTAGCGGGCGCTTTGTCATCGAAAGTTTTAATGACGATATCGCCATGGTTCGTCTGGAAAGTGACCATTTTCTGTATCCTGTACGGTTGTCAGCTGTATCAATTACCCTGCCGAATTTAAGGCGGGGCATTTTCTAGACGCTTCTTATATCACAATATCACGCAGGTCGTCAGCACAGCGGGCTAAGCGAGCGATGCACAGCAGCGAAAAATACGGCACAATATTCCGCTACGCTGGTAAGGCGTATCCCGCAAACGTCTAAAACGGAATCGTTCAATGCTGAAGATCTATAACACGCTGACTCGACAAAAAGAGGAATTTAAACCTATCCACGCCGGCCAGATCGGCATGTATGTCTGTGGTATCACGGTTTACGATCTCTGTCATATCGGTCACGGCCGCACGTTTGTCGCGTTTGACGTTGTCGCGCGCTACCTGCGCTACATAGGCTATCAGCTGAAATACGTTCGTAATATTACCGATATTGACGACAAAATTATCAAACGTGCCAATGAAAATGGCGAAAGTATTGATGCACTGACCGATCGCATGATCGCCGAAATGCACCGCGATTTTGCCGCGCTGGGTATCCAGCCGCCGGATCTGGAGCCGCGTGCTACGCGCCATATCAGTGAAATCATCGAACTGGTTGAACGTCTGATTGCACGCGGTCACGCCTACGTCGCGGAGAACGGCGATGTGATGTTCGATGTGCTCAGCGATAAAGATTACGGCGTGCTGTCGCGACAGGATCTTGAGCAGCTGCAGGCGGGCGCGCGCGTCGAAGTGGCGGACGTGAAGCGTAACCCGATGGACTTCGTGCTGTGGAAAATGTCCAAAGCCAACGAACCCTCATGGCCATCACCATGGGGACAGGGGCGTCCTGGCTGGCACATTGAGTGTTCGGCGATGAACTGCAAGCAGCTGGGTAGCCACTTTGATATTCACGGCGGCGGCTCGGATTTGATGTTCCCGCATCATGAAAACGAAGTGGCGCAGTCGACCTGCGCGCACGACGGGCAGTACGTCAATTACTGGATGCACTCCGGCATGGTGATGGTTGACCGCGAAAAGATGTCAAAGTCGCTGGGCAATTTCTTCACTGTACGCGACGTGCTGCAGCATTACGATGCGGAAACCGTGCGCTACTTCTTGATGTCAGGACACTACCGCAGCCAGCTTAACTACGGTGAAGAGAATCTGAATCAGGCGCGTGCGGCGCTGGAGCGCCTCTATACCGCGCTGCGTAATACCGACAGCAACGCCGAAGCGGCTGGCGGCGAAGCCTTTGACGCGCGTTTCCGTGCGGCGATGGACGATGATTTCAATACCCCGGAAGCCTATTCCGTACTGTTTGATATGGCGCGTGACGTCAATCGTTTGAAAGCAGAGGATAAAACGGCGGCGGATGGTCTGGCGGCGAAGCTGCGCCAGCTGGCGAACGTGTTGGGCATTCTGCAGCAGGATCCGGAACAGTTCCTGCAGGGCGGTGCGCAGGAGAATGGCGAGGAAGTTGCGGAGATCGACGCGCTGATTAAAATGCGCAACGATGCGCGTCAGGCCAAAGACTGGGCGCAGGCAGACGTCGCTCGTGACAGGCTTAACGCGCTGGGAATTATTTTGGAAGACGGTCCAGAAGGCACGCGCTGGCGCCGGAAATGAGGGCGGTTTAGCAAGACCCGCCAGCACGGCAGGTCTTGAGCACGGGACGAATCATCGCGTGGATACGGGCTTTTCGCCCCGCCTGAAGGGTAACAGAGGCCGGTTAAACCGGCCTCTGTTATTGAGTATTCGTCACGCTTCCTTTACTGCGGCGATTAATTCACGGAGGATGTAAATACCACGTCAAAATGGCCTAAACCTCTGTCTGGCGGATTGACGTGGAATGTGTCTGGTTGCAAGCCGGCTGAATACTCACAGTTCATTCCAACCACGTTCAGCGCCGGTGCCATGCCTATCGCCGAAGCGCCAGTGCTATGCGAATGACTATTCACGTGCGCCGCGCCCACCAGCGCAACGTACTTGCCGCCGTGACGCTGCGGTGCATCCTCAACGATCGCTTTAGTCATGATGTAATTCCCCATGGCGACGCGCACTTGAAACTGGTCGAAGTCATTGCCGGGATTCATATTTACCTGACCGCTTAATGTTCGACTGTGAATGTCGATAACTAAGACTTCGGCATCAATAGGAACGATTCTAATTTTATTAGCCGGATTGTTTAAATTATGGATACGCACGTCCTGAAAAATTCTATCCAAATTGTATGCTTTTCCATTGTTGCCGTGGCGTTTATCAATGCCCTCTATAAAATTATTCAGTCGAAATGACATGACATTTTTTTCATTGAATCGGGCTAAATCATTAGCGAGATATTCCGGTGCGAACCCTTCCAGGTAGATCGTATTGACGTTGTTATGGCTGAGCGAATGCATATTATCGGAAATGAATTTTTTTGAGACGATTGTATTATGCAATTCACCGATGATAAGACCGTCGCTGACAGAGAAAATATCATTAATAACGTTTTCAGGCGTGGCCACATTCATATTTTGGAGTGTATTATGGTAATGATTCGGAGGATTAACTCCAAAGGTCATTGCATGGATTCCAATCTTATGCCACGGGGAAGATGGATCTCTAATTTTATCCTGGTATTCTCGCGCAAGTCTATTAAAACTTGCGTCAAGAGCCGGCTTGATCTCGGCGTATAATTTTTGTGAATCCATCCTCATTTTCGTTGAAGGATCAAATAAATTGAAGTATTCATCAGCTGTGTTTAGCGGCGAGGCAGGATTAAACAATCTGCGCGGTTCATTCTTAATGAACTCGGGCAAGAACTCATAATCTTTATAGCGTCGTAGAGCAACAATTTCGTCCGCGTTATAATTGGCGACTGCACTGCGAGTGTAATCCAGGGTCCTAATTCTCTTTCTTTTTTCTGTAGTGCTCATTGTAAGGATGAGGTTATTTAAGGTTTCCTGCTTGCTTGTCATGAAAATCGACATATCATGAGCGTTGAGATTATTGTTAATGAAACCATTAATGATCTCGTCGGGATGCAATATCGAGGATCTATGCCCCAACTCCATTTTGAAAATTGCCAGATCAACGTCGTCAAAACTTAAGAAATCCTTAATTAAAATATCATTTTTTATTCCAGTGATAATTTTTTTTAATTCCGATGATACCTGGTCGGGCGTTTTTAACAGCTGAAGTAATTTCTGATTTACTTCTGTAATCGGATACCGTGGAAATGCAGCGTATAGGGTTTGCATCATCGTATATCATTGGCGAGCGCCTAATTGGTAAGCCTCTGATAATTCCAGCGTGACATAGAGTGTTTCAGCCAACTCTATCTGCTCTAGCGAAGCAGTACCTTTGCGCAAGGCGATTACCGCTTGGGCTGTTTTCTCATGATGTGGAATAATACCTTTCCGTGAGTCGAGTAAACGCGAATTTTTTTTGATGGCACGTGCATTTAAGTTCATATCCTTTTGTGCAATCAGTATTGCAGCCTGCTCATCAACCCATGTTTTCAAATTGGGTGGTAGCGCATTTTTCTCCAGTGCCGTAAAAACCTGCAAATAATTATCATATCCGGCCTGGTGGAGAAGAATATTTTTATTGATATTATCAACCAAAACATCAATTTCATTATCTTGAAGTGGATACGCTTTCTTAATCAATGGATAGGCACTATCGCCGCCTAACAGGCCGGAATGATCTTTCATCCACCGACCTTGCCAGACAATTTTCTCGGTTGGGCCGTGGGGGCGTTTCGGATCAATGAGGCGAATCCTTCTCCCGCCTTGTTCGAATTTGACTTTGTAAATCAACCCGGCGTCATCGCTGTATTCCCGATCGCGGATGTAATAATTTCCTGCCATTTCCCATACCACAGCACTCTGTTTATCGCCCATTGGGTGCGGCGTCGCCGTGGAGAGATCCACACTAACGGAGAGGTCTTGATTGAGATGGTTGCCGTGGAAAAACCGCCGCTGGCGAACAACGTTCTCTTTTGCGGCTCTCACTTCGGCCGCGCTGCTGAAATGCGTGCGCTGGCTTAAGCGCATTAAATTATCCATTCCGCCGGGCATCGCGTTAAAGGCTTTGATACCTTGTCTGGCAACTTTAATGAAATCCATAACGTCATTAACCGCGCCCGCAATATCGGCAATGCTGAACATAAGGCTCATGGCAGCGGCTTCCCTGTCACCCTGCTGAGATTCGTTGATTGCATCAATGACGTTGTAAACCGCCAAGCCCACGTTGGTTAAAAGGCACGGAGCCATTGTGACCGGACCGCCCGCGAGACATACTGGCAAAAGTACCGTATTAATCCCCGTCACGACCTGATCTTTTATGACCTCTGCATGACCTATCGTCAGCGCCGCGGTGTTACTAATACGATCGTCTAGCATGTTTTGATAAAGATTAAAATTTTTCTGCGGCATCGCATCGATCTTGAGCAGCCCGGCGTTAATCATGCCGATACCTTCGTGGATCGCTTTCTTATCTTTCGTCAGCGCCCAATTTTCAACGGATGTGCTTACTTGCGGATCGGTTTTCAGTAAATTCATAAATGTTTTTTCATTAAATAGATTTCTGCCATGGAACATCTCTCGCGTGTAGATATAATTTTGGCGAGCTATGCTTTGGCCATGTCTGTCAAGGCGATTAGTGAAAGTGAGTACGTACATGCCGGAAATATTTGCGCCGTTGATCATTAAAGGCGAAAGGGTATCGCCAGTGCCTGACGTGTCAGGATACCGATTGATCAGCGCCATCAATCGCTGGGTTTCTGAGGGAGACAGATGGTTATACGCTTGTTGCTGTAATACTGCGTACTTCAATGAGGCCAATTCTTGCGTAATAAAGGCATCATGTAAGACTTTATTTTCAGCTACGTTCGTATCCTTTAGTGGACGTAAATAGGCCTCATGTTCATCGCCAACGTAAACACCTATCAATGCTTCATCAAGGCCTTGCCGAATGTCATTTTTATTAAGTCTAAAGTAGAGGGAGAGCACATGTGAGAGTTGCTTTCTTTCTATCAGGGATAGTGAAGCAATATACTTAATGTGTTCATCGTCGCTCTCGGGGACAGTTTGGCTTTTCAACTCTTGGCGCAATTTATGGTGAAATTCCCTTCGCGTCGTGGGTGTCATGTCTTCAATAAAAGGATAGTGGAATAATTTTTCGGGAATAATTTCAGCATCTCTTGCAAAATTAATGCAATTCCCCTGCGTGCGTCGCATGTTTTTTGCATATTCTGTAAACGTCGCCGTGTTGCCATACAACTTGATAAAGTATTTGTCGGGATTGAATTTCTTGTTGCCGCGTAAAACGTTTTTATCCTGCAAATATTGCGTGAACGCCTTCGATTCTTTGATATGGTGCGCGATGAATGCATTGAGATTTAGTAACTTTCCTTGTGTGACGTGTTGCCAATGCTTTTTCGCATACACAAGATTCTGCGCGGCGCTTTTTAATTCAGCGCTACTGTCCAGATTGGCGACATGATAATCATAGAGCCGATGGGAAAAAGAACGCATGACGCTGTAATAATCACGGTCATCGATATCGGTATAGGTGAGCTTCGCCTGATAGCTGTCCCAGGCATTGTATTTGTCTTTAAGTTGGGAAAAAAAGTGCGCAATGTCGAACTGATGTTGCTTCTCGACATGCAGTTGCGCAGAGATTGCGAGCGGCGGTTGTCCCTCTCCGTCTCCGGCGATGACGCCATGTTGCAGGTGGCGTTTAGATATAAACGCATAAAGCGCGCGTTTATTTTCAAAAAAGTGGTGCGGCTCATCAACGTCAGCGTTGAAGAAAACAATACCGCCTGCTTTGTTTTCCAGGATGAGCCAGCCCCGAAGCGGATATTCAAGGCGTTCGCCGTTGAGCGTGTTCACCGAGAAAGCCACGCGTTGCGCGACCACGTCATCACTGCCTTGTCGAAAGGCATTGATGATATCCAGTCCCTCGATATGGCCTTCACGTTGTATTTCGCCTTTAAAATCCGCTTCTAGCGTTACAAGATCAAAACGCGCCATGAGCCGCTCATGGTAGGCGTCAGAAAGAGCCGGATTGGCGAAGAACTGCGCCGACTCAACCGGTGGCAAGTCAGGCATGGCCCTTATCAACCTTTGCTGGATCTCTCCTTGCAACAGCTCACCGTTCTCGTAGAGGCGCAGATCCGGAGCACGCAACAGATTAGGTAACGTGCCTGCGAGCCAGGCACTGGCCAATGAAACGGTTTCCTGCGTGCTGATGTGATACCGGCCCACCGGGTGCGCAACGGTAGCACGCAGCGTAATGTTATGCGGTGCGGTGGCTATGCCGTGTTTAGCCAGGACATCGCGAACCGGTGCAAGCTGGCGTACTGCAACATGGGCCACTGCTTTTTGATAGCGCATATCGGCGCTGGCAAAATTATCGCGCGCGGTTTTTACCGCGCGCTGAGCGTCCTCGCCCGCACGCTGCAGCCATCTTTCTTCGTGCGTCAGTGTGCTCTGCCACTCCTTAAAATAGGCTTCTTGGCTCTGCTTATAGAGTGTGTCTTTTCGAGAGGAGATGATGGTCTTGAGTGCGCGGGTAAACGCATCTTCATGCACGCTGCGCTTCACGGGCTGCGCGTTTATCGTGGCATCCGCTGAGTCATCTTGCAGCTGCTGAGCTAGTTTCAGCGCGGGTCCCAGCAGATGATAGCGGGCTAACAGCGCGCGCGCCGCTTGATGAAACTCAGCGCTGTGGAGGTGGTGACGGTGTTTTTTTGTACAGGGCGTGCAGGGCATCCAGCGCCGTGTGAACAGTAATGCGTTCGTCTGCGTGATGCACATAAGCGGTGGTGGAGGCGAGACGCATTCTGATGTGTTCGAGCTCGTCATGTGCAGGCTGGACAGGCTGCGTGACATGCCCAGATTTGGCGATTGGCCTGTTACCGTCTGGCGACGTAATATGAGCATCAAGCGACCGCTTCGCCACCGCTTTTGGCTGCGCGTCGGCTTTTCCCGTCCAGTCATGGGCCGCAAGCGCCACTTTGATTGCGTCACCCACTGGCATATCGCGGGCGTTTCGCGGCGGTGTGGCGGCCTCCTTCTGCATCACGCGCGCAATATACCCGTAATCAGCCGGCGTTCTTGCGGCTTCTGGCGGAATCAGTTCTGCTACTTTCTCACACGCGGCCAGGGGCCAGTGCGTCAGCTTTTGGATACGCCGGGCATCCTCGTATATTTGATACTCGCGCAGGCTGGTGCGGTATTTTTCATCCATGGCTTGCGCGTGACCCGGAATAAAGATGTTTTTAACGGCGCTTATCCAGCTTTGGCGCGTTTCTAAGGTTTGCAAAGCCTTGGTCAGCCTTTCGGAGAAAAACGCCTCGGTGCTATTGGGACCTGTGTTTTTGATGCCGTCGATGACCTTTTCCAGAGAAAACGGCGGGGAAGGGAGGGCAGCAGGCGGCACATCCGGCACGCTGCGCACGGTTAACAGCGCGTTTAATAACGGGCTGTTAACCGGCTGGAAGAGAGGCGCTGGCACGGAAGCTGCCAGTGCGTTGCCCGACGCAGAGAGGGTAGCGTTAATCGTCATGTTTCGTCCTTATAAAGTAGGCGGTACTCAAGAACACGACGCGCAGGATGGTGCAGCACGTCGCGAAGAACTGATGAAGGGACGGATGATGGCAAGTTACGCGGCAGCCAGCTTTCATAAACCAGGCAGGCAAGCGGTGAGGGTGTTGATGCAGATGGGGTCGCGAGTATGGGCGAAAAATGGTTGACGCTGCGGGAAAAATACGTGATGGCTAGGTATAAAAAAAGGCCTTATCCAGGCCTTAAGAAGGGATGACGTCAGGCGTCAGGCAACAACCGTGATTCGCTGTCCAGCAAACTCAACGGTTTGACCGCTTACGATTTTGCAACGTTTACGCGTTTCAATTTTACCGTCGACGCGCACTTCGCCTTCGTCGATCACCGCTTTCGCCTGCGCGCCGCTTTCAACCCAGCCTTCCAGTTTGAGCAGATCGCACAGATCCACATGCGGATGCTTACCCAGAGAGAAATTCGCCATTATGCTTGCTCCACATCGTGAAAGGCTTCACACGCCAGCAGCGTGTTTTGGATCAGCGTGGCAACGGTCATTGGCCCGACGCCACCGGGGACCGGCGTGATAAAAGAGGCGCGCTCGGCGGCACCGTCAAAGTCTACATCACCGACCACTTTGCCACTGTCCAGACGATTGATACCGACATCGATCACCACCGCGCCCGGCTTGATCCAGTCGCCCGGAATAAAGCCCGGCTTGCCAACGGCCACCACCAGCAGATCGGCATGCTCAACGTGGTGGCGCAGATCTTTGGTGAAGCGATGGGTTACGGTGGTGGTGCAGCCTGCCAGCAGCAGTTCCATGCTCATGGGACGACCTACGATGTTGGACGCGCCCACGACCACGGCATTCAGGCCGTAGGTGTCGATATTATAACGCTCCAGCAGCGTCACGATGCCGCGCGGCGTACAGGGGCGCAGCGTCGGCGCACGCTGACACAGACGACCCACGTTGTAGGGGTGGAAGCCATCCACGTCTTTGTCGGGCGTGATGCGCTCCAGCACTTTGACGTTATCAATGCCTGCCGGCAGGGGCAGTTGCACGAGAATGCCGTCGATCTCTGTATCGGCATTGAGTTTATCAATCAGCGCCAGCAGTTCGGCTTCGCTGGTGGCGGCGGGCAGGTCGTAGGAGCGCGACAGGAAGCCCACTTCATCACAGGCGCGACGTTTGCTGCCGACATAAATTTGCGACGCCGGGTTTTCACCCACCAGCACCACGGCCAAACCAGGGGCGCGTTTACCTGCGTTCAGACGCTGCTTTACTTTTTCGGCAACCTCAAGGCGCACCTGCTGCGCAATCGTTTTACCGTCAATAATGTTTGCTGCCATTAGAAATGAAATCCATCGGTAGTGGGTTGAATCGGGAGAGGCGCCTATTTTGTCAGAAGCGTGCCCGCCTGTCAGGTAGAGATTGGTTTTGCCGACGCGGCGATTGCGCCGTGACGTCAAGGTGGCTGGACGCGTATGATGTCAGCAAAATCTTTGGGGGAGGGTGTGATGATCTGGATAATGCTCGCGACGCTCGCGGGGGTATTTATCGTAGGGTTTCAGCTGATCACGGCGAACGCGCGTCACGCGGTGCAGGCTTTAAATAAGCGTCTGCAGCTGCCGCCGGTGCACGTTGAATCGATGCTGTCGCTGATGGGGAAAGAGGCAGCCAAAGAGTATACCGATTACCTTTCAGGCAACACGGACACCCAGCTGGGTAATGCCGCCGCGGTGCTGCTGATTTGGCAGGTGCTGATTGTGGATGGCAGTGACGACAATGTTGCGCGTTGGCATAGTCTGATGACGCGCGCCGGTTTTCCCGGCACGATTTCGCGTCAGCAGCTGCTGCTGGCGCTGGGATTTCTGCGCCAGCTGGAGCCGGATAGCCAGGAGCTGCACGCCCTGCGCGAGCAGTACAACGCCCGCGTGAGCGCTCAGGGGATTGAGCTTGAAGGCGAATTGCCCTCCGTCAGCAATTTAGTGTCTCTCAACGAGTGGCGAAAGCGACATTAAGGGTAATTGCTCATTACATCAGCACTCCGCCCGCCGCGGGCGGCAAAAACGTTGACGTGACCCCATCCCAACGTATAATTCCTCGCATCTTCTCCGCGCCCTTAGCTCAGCTGGATAGAGCACCGGCCTTCTAAGCCGTAGGTCACAGGTTCGAATCCTGTAGGGCGCGCCAATATATTTCAGTGACTTACGCCAGCTTCAATCCAACCTGATTTACCCCTTGTGTCGTATTTGTGTCGCTCTTACCCAAAAGTGAGTCAATTTTTCTCGCATGCTCAGTCAAGTGGTTAGGCGCCAGATGAGTATCTCTGCACCGTTTCTATACTCTCCCATCCCCATTTCCTGCGGCGCAGAAAGTGGACCGCCTGACATGCATCAGCCTGCTTGCCGCGTTAAGTCTCATGTGTGTGTAGCACCCGCGCAATAACCTTCTCCCTTACAGTGCGGCGCTATACAGAACCGGGCCGGTGGGTTGACCGGTCGGGGAGCCGCCGCGTGGCTCCAGGCTGATGGCAAGCGTTGCGTTAGCCAGCGCGTTGGGTTTATGCAGTGAAAACGCGCGAGCCGATTGCGCCTCCACCAGGCCCAGAGATACGGGGACTTTCCCCGCGGGGATGATCCACAGCTGCAGACTCTTATCTGCAGCCGGGGAAATCGTGTGCAGCGGCGCCAGGCTCAGGCGATCGCCATCGCGGTTGGCGCTGACCACCCACTGTGCGCGATGCTGGGCATCGGTTAACACCGCCAGCGGGGTGAAGTCAGGCGCGCGCCATAAGTACGTGGCGGTCAGAACCATTAGCGCCATGGCGGCGGCGGCGAGCCAAGGATAAACGCCGCGCGTCGCCCGGGCACTCTGTTCTGGCGGTAAGGAGAGGGTGATTTTTTTCCAGACGCTTGCAGGCGGCGCAACCGGCGCAAGTGTCGTGTCCAGTCCGGTCAGCAGCGACTGCCAGCGCGCTACGCGCGCGACCAGCACTGGCTCAGCTTGCATGCGCCGCTGAAAGCGCAAGCGCGCGCCGCCGCGCAGAGTGCCCAAGGCATATTCTGCGGCGAGCGCATCGTCACGCCGATCGTGTGGAGTCATAATCCCACGCACTCCCGAAGGTGATCTAAACCACGGCGAATCCAGCTTTTCACCGATCCCACTGGCTGCTGCAGCCAGCTGGCAATATCGCTATGCGAGAGACCCTGAAAATAGGCAAGCGTAATGCTCTGGCGCTGCTCGCTGCTCAAGTGTCTGAGACAGTGATGCAGTTTTGCGACCTGCTTGTCGTCTGGGGCAAACGCGCGCGGGGCCGGCAACAGCTCGGCCTCGTCGTCGCGGTAGGTCTCTTCGGCGAGCGATTGACGCACCGCGCCGTTGCGCAGCCAGTCAATACAGCGGTTGCGAACGATATGCGTCATCCACGTCATCGGCGAACTCAGTGCGTCGTTGTACGACGCGGCATGGTGCCAGAGAGCAATAAAGCTATCGTGCAAGACCTCTTCGGCCCACGCGCGGTGACGCAGCATGCGCAGCGCGACCGCGAATAAATGCGGCGAACTGAGGCGATAGAGCCGCTCAAACGCAAGGCGATCGCCTGTCGCGACCGCCTTGAGCAACGTGGTTAACTGCGCAGCCTGAGACGCGTCCATAAGGTTCCCGGTTGGCTTATATTCCCGTTGCGAGTATAGCCAATTACTTCGGCATCAGGACGGTATCAATGACGTCGATAACCCCATTTTTCTGGTTAACATCGTAGGTGCTGATGTTCGCCACGTTGCCTTGCGCATCTTTCAGCTGGATATTGTGCGGACCGTTGCGCATGATCCACAGCGACTGCCCATTCACCGTTTTCAGTTCTGCGCGACCGCCGCCCTGTTTGATCTTCTGTTCCAGCGCGCTCATCTCAAATTTACCGGGCACGACGTGGTACGTGAGTACGCTGGTCAACTTGGCCTTGTTTTCCGGTTTTAACAGATCGTCGACGGTACCTGCGGGCAGTTTGGCAAAGGCGGCGTTGGTGGGAGCAAAGACGGTAAACGGCCCTTTGGTCTGCAAGGTATCCACCAGTCCAGCAGCCTTGACTGCCGCAACCAGCGTGGTGTGGTCTTTGGAGTTGATGGCATTCTCAACGATATTTTTTTGCGGGTACATGGCCGCGCCGCCCACCATCACGCTCTCTGCGTGCTGAGCAGCAAACCCGCCTGCGGAAAAGAAGAGTGCGCCAGAAACTGCGGCTAAGCTAAGTAACTTTTTCATCGTCTATCCTCTTTTAAACTGAGCAACCCACTTGCTCACACGGGGATATACGTAAGGAGGAGAAAAACGGATGCAGCGGGGCGTGATTTTTTTCGCTGCGCGTCGCACCAGTAGCCCATAAGCACAAAAAAATGGCCCGCGAGCGGGCCAGAAATAGAGATGAAGTCTCTGTCATGCTTACTGACAAGGTAACGATAGATCGCCGTCGCAGGAACACAAGCGTAAGCGGCAAACGGATTAATCGCGGGTTTTCCCTTCTTCAATAAACTCCTCATCGATCTCTTCCGCATTGTCGCGGTTGTCACGACCGGAAAGCAGGTTCCAGCAGGCGATAAACAGGGCCGCAATCAGCGGACCGATCACAAAGCCGTTAATGCCGTAAATCTCCATGCCGCCGAGCGTGGCGATCAGGATCATGTAGTCCGGCATTTTGGTGTCTTTACCCACCAGCAGCGGACGCAGGATATTGTCCACCAGGCCCACGACCACCACAAAGAAGCCCACCAGGAATAACCCTTTCCACAGCGCGCCGGTGGCGAAGAAAAAGATCGCGGCGGGCACCCAAACAATCGCCGAACCCACGGCGGGGATCAGCGACAGGAATGCCATCAGCGCGCCCCACAGTAGGCTACCGTCAATGTCGGTGATCCAGAAGGCGAGGCCGCCGAGGATCCCTTGTACGACGGCGACCACCACGGTGCCTTTCACCGTGGCGCGGGACACGGCGGCAAACTTCATCAGCAAATGGTGTTTCACATACGTGGAGAGCGGGAGGGCTTCAAGGATCAGATTGATCAGCCATGCGCCATCTTTCAGCAGGAAAAACAGCAGATACAGCATAATGCCGAACCCTACCGTGAAGGTGAAGGTGCCTTTACCGATCAGGAACACGCTGCCGGCCATGTATTGGCCGCCCTTGAGAGCAAATTCAGACAGCTTTTGCTGGATCTGCGCGGCATTGGTGAGGTTGTGGTCGGAGAGATAATGATGCGCCCAGCTTGGCAAATGCTGCATCAACTCAGCAAACACCACCGGGAACTGGGTCGAACTGGTTTGTAGCTTGGTATACACCGTGTTGACCTCGACCACCATTGAAGAGGTGATGATCGCCAGCGGCGTAAATACGATCAGGCAGATAATGAGCAGAGTCACAAAGGAGGCGAGACCGTTACGATCGCCCATTTTATGGCGCAGCAGGGTTTTTAGCGGATGGAAAATCACCGCCAGGATAGCCGCCCAAAAAATCGCTGAGAAGTAGGGGGAAAGCACATCAAAAAAGGCGTAGGTGACCAACGCCAGAATGACAATAAAGAAACCTAAGTTTAATCCTTTGATTCGCATCGAAAAGGCCTCGAAAAAGTGTGGCGCCCCGCCTTAAGATCGTTCGGTAAAAAAAGAGCCTCAGCGGGGGAAGTAAATAGCGCGAATGAACTATAGAACGTGATGCGCAGAATGTAATACTTTTAGCGTATCGGCAGCGCGTGTGATTGCCAGGAAATCTTCATGTGGGGCTCGCGTGAATGCCACCACGATGTTTAACCAGCCGGGAGAGGCGATCATGTTGGAACTGCGTCCAAATTGTGAGTGCTGTGATAAAGACCTGCCGCCAGATTCATTAGACGCGCGAATCTGCTCGTTTGAATGCACCTTTTGCGCCGCCTGCGCGGAGGGCTCGCTGATGCATCGCTGCCCTAACTGTCAAGGGGAGCTGGTGCGGCGCCCGGTGCGTCCTGCGGCTGCGCTGGCGCGTCATCCTGCATCAACCACGCGGTATCACGCCGCCTCGGCAGCAGAGTAAACGCGTATCCCCAGGCTATCTCTTCTCTTTCTTGAGGAATAGAAACGCGCCAATATAACAGCGCGCATTCACCGTTATTATTTTGCTTATTAGCTGTTTAACTGCGTCGTTAAAGATATAACGTTGGGCGCACAAAGCCATTTTCCACGCCAGACATTATCGGCTTCGATGTGTATTCTGGTCAGAGCACAGACCTGAGATGTGTGTCGATAATATATAATAAAATCAGTTCGTTAATTTATGGCGGAACATACAGTTTTTTCCGAAAAATAAATCGGTAAAAAGAAAATCCGCCGATGAAGTGATAAAGTGAGGGTGCAATGCTAGTGATGTGGCGTTGTGTGCTTCAGTTTTACCCTCTTTAAGCGGGTGACCGCGCTATTTTTATTGTTTGAATATTTTATTGCCCGTTCTTTTGGACGGGCTTTTTTATGCGCGCGACAAGGCAACGCCTGCATGATTCAGGCTCATTAAGGAGAATACGTTAAGAAAGCGATAACATGGCGTAATCTACTGTAAATTAGCGCTTTTTAAGAATATTGGCAATGCGTTGTGCCCACGCTTACGCAATAGTGTGCTGCAACGGCCGCTTAGGGGCCGTTACGACCGGAGGCACGACCATGAAAAAAACAACAACGCTTTTACTGGCTTCACTGATTACATGCAGCACGATGGTTTCAGGCATTGTCCGGGCAGACGGTCCGGGCGACCCACGCTGGCAGCCGCACGGTGAAGCGGGCGGGCCGGGGCCGCATCATTCACGCGGCCCGGAAGGGCACCATGGCCCCGATCGCGACCGGGGCCGCGAAGAGGCGCGTCGCCACGGCGATTACTTTGCGTGGCAAGGACATGATTTTCGCCGCGGTCACCCGGTGCCGCCGGAATTTCGTGGCCCGCATTACCGCATAGATGACTGGCGTGAACACCATCTGCCTGCGCCACCGCGCGGTGAATACTGGTCGAATATTGATGGCAATTATGTGCTGATTGCTGCCGCGACCGGCGTCATTACCTCGCTTATCCTGAACGGCGCTTTTAATTAATCTGACCACACGGATGGCACTGTCCATCCGTGTTTCCCTGCGTTTCTTTGCTTGCCAGGTTATTCTCTACATATCCCTTTCTTCCTTGTACGGCGTTAAGGAGTCTTGATGACCTCGGTAAAAATGGTGGCAGTGGATAAGGATGGCACCTTTCTCGATGACAAAAAGCAGTATAACCGGGCACGTTTTGCCGCATGCTATGCGCAAATGAAAGCGCGCGGGATCCGGTTTGTTGTGGCGAGCGGCAACCAGTATTACCAGCTCAGATCTTTCTTTCCCGAGATTGCCAAAGAAATAACCTTCGTAGCGGAAAATGGCGCATGGATCATCGATCGTGATGAAGAGATATTCTGCGGCGCATTTTCACGTGAGGACGTCGAAGCGGTGATCGCCACGCTGCAAAACGGCGCGTATCCTGAGCTGCGCTACATTCTTTGTGGGCGCGAAAGCGCGTATTACTTCGACGGCATTGAAGCGCAGTGGCTGGTGAAAATGCGTCACTATTGCCATCGGCTAAAGGCGATCCGCTCGCTGGAGGATGTGGGTGATGACCGACTCTTTAAGTTTGCGCTCAACCTGTCGGATGATTTCGTCGAGCCTTTGATGGCGGACATTTCTCGGCTGCACCAGGGACGCGTTGCCGCGACCTCCAGCGGGCATGGTTCCGTGGATCTGATTGTGCCGGGGCACCATAAGGGCCATGGACTGGATCTGCTCGCCAAACGCTGGGGGATTGCGCCCAGCGAAATTCTGGCCTTTGGCGACGGCGGCAACGATGCGGAGATGCTGCAGTACGCGGGGTTCAGTTTCGCGATGGCCAATGCGCCGCAGAAGGTCAAGCAGGTGGCACGTTATCAGGCGCCCGCGAACAACGAAGAAGGCGTATTACAGGTGATAGAGCAGATGCTGGCAGGGCAGCCGCCGTTTACCGCATGAGAGGCAAACGCATGTGCTGCCCTGAGAATCAGGCAATGCGCCAGGCGGCGGTGATCATCTCCGTCATGGTTGAGCTATCATAGCTGACCCAGCCATTTTTGCTGTTGGCGCGCGCCACAATCCATTCGACCTCCTCAGGGCTCACTGTCGGGCCCTCGCGCCAGAACGGCACAATAGCGTGCTGCTGTAGCCAGGCCTTCAGCGCCATCGCTGGCGGTGTGGCCTCGCCGGGCAAAAGCTGTTGCCCCAGTTCAGCCATCAGACGCTGCTGTGCGGGATGGGTGGTTTGCGCCAGCACGTCGAGAAAGGGGAACAGCAGGCGACCGCACACTTCACCGTGATGAAACGGTTTGATCGCCCCTAATTCACCCGCGATGCCGTGTATCACCCCTAATCCGGCGCTACTTAAGCACACGCCACCCAGCCACGATGCCATCATCATCGCTTCGCGCGCCTCATCACCTAAGATGCCCGGATGGTTAAGATGCGGCCACGCTTTGCAAAACAGCCGCAGGCCGCTCAGGGCGGTTTGTTGACTAAACAGATTCCCCTGGCGTGAGAGATACGCTTCAAACAGATGGGTAAAGGCGTCAATGGCACAGGTTGCCAACACGCGGTCAGGCGCGCCTTTCAGCAGGTCAGGATCGAGCAGCGCTATTTGCGGCACAAACGCGGGATGGCGCAGCGACGCTTTAACTTTGATGTGGTGCGGGTCGGTGATGACGGCGTTTTGGGTGGCTTCACTGCCGGTGCCGGCGGTGGTGGGAATGGCAATCAGCGGGAGCGTAACAGCGTCAACGGCAGTATCGCCCACCTTTTCCAGATAGCGCGCGGTGTTGAGCGGATGCCGCGCCATGGCGGCAAAAGCCTTTGCCGCGTCCAGTACGCTGCCGCCGCCGATGGCCACCACGCGGTCAACCTGGCCGCGCCAGCGCTGCACCCAGGCATCGATGTCATCCGGTGACGCTTCATGGCTGACGATTTCGTAGCCGAGGATCTGTTCGCGCAGGGCGTTACCGAGCCGCGCCCATGTGGGGCCGTTTAAAAATGAGCGCGCGCAAAACAGCAGCGTGGGCTGTGGGCGCTCAGCAAGCATCGGCGTCAGACGCTCAATACTGCCGCGTCCAAACACGGTTTGCTGATTGCTGTACAGCGTGATGGCATGTTCACTCACTGACGTTTCCTTTCAGGCAATGACAAAGCCGCTAGTGTAGCGAAAACCCGACGTGTCCGATGGCAAACGTGGCGTGAACGTTAGGGAGAAAAGTTGATCGTCTTCGCAAAACGGAAATTCCCCCGGCGTGAACGGTGTGCGGTGCGCGATGTTACCCTTAACATGATACCCGTAACATTGCGCGGCAGCGCTTTCCGGCGGCCGATAAGCGCATTAAACCCTCTGGGACAACCCTAATACCCGCAGCCGACTTGCGTCGTGCGCATAAGTGGAGAGTAATCATGCCGTTACTTTATGTGGCCATTGGTGTAGCGCTACTGCTGCTACTGATGATTCGGTTCAAATTGAACGGATTTATTGCGCTGATTCTGGTGGCGCTGGCGGTTGGCATGATGCAGGGCATGCCGGTAAACAAAGTGATCGCCTCTATCAAAACCGGGGTTGGCGGTACCCTGGGAAGTTTGGCCTTGATCATGGGCTTTGGTGCCATGCTGGGTAAGTTGCTGGCGGATTGCGGTGGCGCACAGCGCATCGCCACCACGTTGATTGCAAAATTTGGTCAGAAGCATATCCAGTGGGCGCTGGTACTGACGGGGTTCACCGTTGGCTTTGCCCTGTTCTATGAGGTGGGGTTTGTACTGATGTTGCCGCTGGTGTTCAGTATTGCCGCATCGGCGCGCGTACCTCTGCTCTACGTGGGCGTCCCTATGGCGGCCGCGCTCTCGGTAACCCATGGTTTTCTTCCACCCCATCCTGGCCCTACCGCGATTGCCACACTGTTTAACGCGGACATGGGAAAAACGCTGCTTTACGGTACCCTGTTGGGCATTCCCACTGTGATCCTGGCCGGCCCGGTGTACGCGCGTTTTCTCAAAGGGATCGATAAACCGATTCCAGAAGGATTGTGGAATCCGAAAACATTTACCGAAGCGGAGATGCCCGGCTTTGGCGTGAGCGTTTGGACGGCGCTGGTGCCGGTGATTTTAATGGCGCTGCGCGCTGTGGCTGAGATGGCCCTGCCGAAAGGCCATGTGCTCTTGCCCTATGCGGAGTTTTTTGGCGATCCCATCATGGCGACGCTGATTGCCGTGCTCATCGCCATTTTTACCTTTGGTCTTAACCGTGGTCGCACCATGGATGAGGTGATGGGCACCATTACCGACTCCATCAAAATCATCGCCATGATGCTGTTAATTATTGGCGGTGGCGGGGCGTTCAAGCAGGTGCTGGTGGACAGCGGGGTAGACAAATATATTGCCAGCCTGATGCATGAAACCAACGTCTCCCCGATTCTAATGGCGTGGTCAATTGCCGCAGTGCTGCGTATCGCGCTGGGATCCGCAACCGTCGCCGCTATCACTGCCGGTGGTATTGTGGCGCCGTTGATTGTCAGCAGCGGAGCAAGCCCGGAACTGATGGTGATTGCCGTGGGATCGGGAAGCGTCATCTTCTCGCATGTTAACGATCCTGGCTTCTGGTTGTTTAAGGAGTACTTCAACCTGACCATCGGCGAGACGCTGCGCTCGTGGTCGGCGCTGGAAACCATCATTTCCGTATGTGGGCTGGTGGGCTGTCTGCTGCTGGCTGGCGTAGTATAACGTTCTGCGCTGAGGACGTTTCCGTCCTCAGCGCAGAGTATCTCGTGCTATTGGGCCATAAGCGGTGGTCCAATAAAGTTTAGTGGGGCTGTTCAAAACCTGCTTTTATCATCTGCTCACGCAAAGCGCGGGTAATATCGCGATTACCGCCCGTGACAGGATAAATGACGTTATTCACCACGTCATCAAGGTAGTGCTCTTCAAACTCCTGCTTCGTGAGCTGTGTACCGCCTTCGTCATTGATGGCAATACTCCCCCGAATTCGGCTGCCATAGTCCTTTGCCTTAAGGCTAAAACGTCCCATGCTGGTATTGATGGTGCTCATAAGATCTCCTCATTTCATCGGCATTGATAACGATTGATGCCGCAATAGGCGCTTTAATTTTAGTCAATGGAGACACCTGATGCGCGGCCGTCACGCAGCAAAACGCATAAGCTGAGACCGTTATCGCAGAAATAACGCTAACGCGTTCGCATGGCCGCGGCGGCGGAGGGATAACGTAAAAAAATTATCTTCATCTATACTCTTGGCGAGAGGAGTCATTAATTATCGGAAAGGAGCGAACAATGAAAATAATACTGTGGATCATCGCCATTATCTTTATTGTGGGATTACTGACAATTACTGGCGTATTTAAGCTTATTTTCTAATTCACAGGCAGCCTCGGCTGCCTGTTCTGTTATCGCGCTAACGAAGTGCGTGTACAGGCGGAGGGCTGAGCGGGCACGAAATCATCCAGGTTGAATCGCTTATCGCACACCGCGCAGCAGGCGCCGTGTTGATAGGTCTTATGAGAATTTTCCCGACTGGGCTGGGTGAAATAAAACTTAGTGCTGCCGCAGTGGCTGCAACGCAATACCATTTTGTCTGCCTCTTCATCCGTCCTGGAATGTGAGATTTATCTCATCCGCCAGCTAACTTCAAACGATAAATCATCCTAATTTATTTAGGTGGTAAATCATTTTGGGGTAAGTGTCTGAATCGACAATTATTCATTTGATCTGCCGCATTTCAGGCAGTGCACTTTAAGACCAATTTTAAGATGTACTGACGTTTAAGGTTTGTTGCGCTTCATGCTTCCGACATGCGCTAAACTTCGTGACCTCTTTATTAACAAAGCAGACTTTCCCTGGCGATTATTGGCGTTTTTCCGGCTACGCTTCTGGAAAAATTAAAATGTTTTACCGGGGAGAGCTGTTCTTTGAAACAGCGTTTATTTATCACTCATTACCAGGATCAAGAAGTGAATCGCCGCGTTTTAACCCGACTTTCGTTGTTCACACTTACTCCGCTGCTGCTCTCATCAGCATCAGCACAAACAACTGGCCAATGGATCAAATCTGGATGGAACACCTTCAGTGATGGCGTGTCCCAAACGTGGTCAGCGCCACAAAGCGGGGATCTGTACCTGCCCGCTATCACCTGGCATAACCGCTGGACCTATGATGATGAGCATATTCACCGTTATAACGAGCGGCCCTGGGGGGCCGGAGCTGGCGTATCACGCTGGGATGAGAAAGGGAACTGGCACGGTTTGTATGCCATGGCGTTCAAAGACTCCTTCAATAAGTGGGAGCCAATAGCAGGCTATGGCTGGGAAGCGACCTGGCGACCGCTGGCGGATCAAAACTTCCATCTGGGCGCGGGCTATACCGCTGGCGTCACGGCACGCGATAATTGGAAATATATCCCGGTGCCGCTAGTTTTGCCCCTTGCGTCCATCGGCTATGGTCCTGCTACGTTCCAAATGACTTACATTCCAGGCACATATAATAACGGCAACGTTTACTTCGCCTGGCTGAGGTTCCAGTTCTAGCCCGCGAGCCTGAGAGGGAAAAGTGTGAAGATGTGCAAAAAAAACGACAATTATCACTTTTTCATCAATTCGCACTGGACAAATGTCACTGCAATTGCTGTACTAGACCTCGACACAGTTTAGTGTCCATTTTTCATGTAAAGGTAATATAGATGTCCAAGATCAAAGGTAACGTTAAGTGGTTTAATGAGTCCAAAGGATTCGGTTTCATTACTCCAGAAGATGGCAGCAAAGATGTATTCGTACACTTCTCTGCTATCCAGAGCAACGGCTTCAAAACTCTGGCTGAAGGTCAGCGTGTAGAGTTTGAAATCACCGACGGCGCTAAAGGCCCATCTGCTGCTAACGTTACCGCTCTGTAAGTTAACAGTCAGAATTCTAAAAACCCGCCTAAAGGCGGGTTTTTTTTGTCTCTGCTACAGCTGCCACCAAATCATGGCACAGCCAATCACCGCAAGCAGCGCGACGCTCGTCGCCATCAGTTCATCCATTGAGCGTGGTAAGAAATTTTTCACTGCATCAGTCTCGAAAGTGGATTTTCTCCAGCATGCCGGATTCAGATTAAGCCCACCTTAAGCCCGTGTGACACGCAGATGACGACGCACATTCTGCTGCGTTATGCATATAAGATTGATGTAACATTCACATAACAATTGCATCGATGGCATGACCCGCGGCGATTCCAGCGTGGCGGGACCGGGAGGAACAATGAATATTCGTCAGGCACAGGCCAGTGACGGCTTTGCCCTCAGCGCACTGCTTACCGAACTTGGCTACAGCGGTACCGACGCGTTTATTGCGTCACGCCTCACTCAGCTTTGCCATCATCCCGACGCGGTTTTACTGGTGGCCGAGCAGGGGCAGCACGTACTGGGTTTTCTCTCACTGCACTTCATCCCCCAGCTGGCGCTGATCGGCGATTTTGCCCGCATTAGCTATTTCTGTATTGCGGAAGGTGAACGCAGCAAGGGGTGCGGTCAGCAGCTGCTCAATCATGCCGAGCAACTCGCGCGATCGCGCGGATGCGATCGGATGGAAGTGCATTGTCACGTTACGCGCCTTAAAGCGAACCAGTTTTATCTGCGCGAAGGCTTTACTGAATCCCCGTGCTACCACATCAAGGCGCTAAGCTAGCCATGCAGGTAACGTTACGGTCGAAATAAGGAGCGGATAATGAAAGTGGCGATGGGGCAGTTTGCCGTACGCCGTGAGTGGCAGGAGAACGCGGACCAGTGCGCGCAGCTGATGCAGGACGCGCGCGCAGAGGCGGCCGATATGCTGGTGCTGCCCGAGGCGGTGCTGGCGCGCGATAATGCCGATCCCGACTGGATACTGCGCGCCGCACAGCCGCTTGACGGCCCATTTATGTCACGGCTACTGGCAGCCAGCCGCGGCCACGCGCTTACCAGCATCATGAGCGTGCATGTCCCCGATACGGATCACAAGGTGCGTAATGTATTGGTTGCCGTGCGCGACGGCACTATCATCGCCGCCTATGACAAACTGCATCTTTATGATGCGTTTGCCATGCAGGAGTCTCAGCGCGTGAATGCCGGTCAGCACATTCCTGCGCTGATCGACGTTGCAGGAATGAAAGTGGGCCTGATGACCTGCTACGACGTGCGTTTTCCCGAGCTGGCTCGGCGGCTGGCGCTTGACGGTGCCGATGTGCTGGTGCTGCCGTCAGCATGGCTCAGAGGGCCGCTAAAAGAGCAGCACTGGGCCCTGCTTTGCAGCGCCCGCGCGCTGGAAAACACCTGCTATATGGTGGCGGTAGGGGAGTGTGGTCCGCGTAATATTGGCAACAGCATGGTGATTGACCCGCTGGGTGTCGCCATTGCGCGCGCGGCTGAATTCCCGGCGCTGGTCACTGCGGTGCTGGATCCGCAGCGCATCGCCTATGCGCGCAGCGTGCTACCGGTGTTAGAGAACAGCCGATTTATGGCGCCGACGTTAAAGCCTAAGGCGTAGCCTCGTTGCAGCGCTGTCGTGGTCATCTGGCACGATAATCTCACTCTGTTACAGATTCTGGTTGAGTGCGGTGATAAACTGCGCGTTAATAACAGTGTTCATTTTTCACGAAGGTTGAAGGTAAATTATGGAAGGTATCAGTATTGCCAAACTGCTGATTATTGGTGCGCTGATCGTACTGCTTTTTGGCACCAACAAGTTACGTTCACTGGGTGGCGATCTGGGTTCCGCAATCAAGGGCTTTAAGAAAGCCATGAAAGATGACGAATCCAGCGCAGCCAAGACCACCGCCGATGAAGCCACGGCGGATCGCGTCACGCACAAAGAGTGATTGCTGCCGCCAGTGGCATAAAGTGTAACGCTTTGTTGCGAAAAAAAACCAGACCGCGAAAGGTCTGGTTTTTTATTTCTAGCCCATGGGCATCGATGATGCCCAATGCGAGGCTTATTTAACTTCCAGACCTTTGGCCTGCATATCGGCGTGATAAGAAGAACGCACGAAAGGACCGCACGCCGCATGAGTAAAGCCCATCGCCATCGCTTCTTCCTTCATTTCATCGAATTCGGCTGGGCTGACATAACGCTGAACCGGTAAATGGTGGCGGCTCGGCTGCAGATACTGTCCGAGCGTCAGCATGGTAACGCCGTGGCGGCGCAAATCACGCATCACCTCAATGATCTCTGCATTGGTCTCGCCCAGACCTACCATTAACCCTGATTTTGTCGGGATATCTGGATGCGCCTCTTTAAAACGCTCAAGCAGCTTAAGCGACCACTCATAGTTAGCACCGGGGCGAACCTGGCGATAAACGCGCGGCACGTTCTCAAGATTATGGTTGAATACGTCTGGCGGCGTGGCGGTGAGAATATCGAGCGCGCGATCCATACGGCCGCGGAAATCGGGCACCAGCGTCTCAATTTTGATGTTCGGGCTCTTCTCGCGAATGGCGGTAATACAATCCGCAAAATGCTGGGCGCCGCCGTCACGCAGGTCGTCACGGTCTACAGAGGTGATCACTACGTAGCGCAGCGCCATATCAGCGATGGTTTGCGCCAGTTTCAGCGGTTCATTTGCGTCCGGTGCCACAGGGCGACCGTGCGCCACATCGCAGAATGGGCAGCGGCGGGTGCAAATCGCGCCGAGGATCATGAAGGTGGCGGTGCCGTGATTGAAGCATTCTGCAAGGTTAGGGCAAGACGCCTCTTCGCAGACAGAGTGGAGGCCATTTTTACGCATCGCGGCTTTAATGCCCTGAATACGGCTGGAGTCTGCTGGCAGTTTGATTTTCATCCACTCGGGCTTACGCAGAATCTCCTGACGTTCAGTGACCACGGTTTTCACCGGGATTAACGCCATTTTGTCGGCATCACGATACTTGACGCCACGTTCCATCTGAATTGGTTTACTCATAAATCTGCAGGTTCCGGTCGGGATTGCGATTTGAAAGCTTCCTCACTCAAACTGAGAACCAGGCTTTCAACTTTTTTTGAAAAATTTGCAAAAATTATATCATTTCCCCCGTGCTTAATCAGCCGATAAGCAGCGGTGAAAGTTACAATTTTGTAAATGCGCACAGACGGTCAAGGTTGAGATCGCGATCTACAAACCACTGCGTATCCGTAAAATGTGTCAGCCTGGCGAAATGCGCCACCAGCTGCGGCTGTACGGCGGTAAGGGTAATGCCGGGCTGAAAATGGCTTAGCTGCGTCATCTGCATGCCCGCGTAACCGCAGGGGTTGATGCGTAAAAAGGGCGCGAGATCCATCGCAATATTGAGAGCAAGCCCATGAAAAGAGCAGCCTTTACGGATTCGCAGGCCCAGCGAGCAGATTTTTTCATCGCCAACGTAAACGCCTGGCGCATCCGCACGTGCACGCGCCTCGATAGCGTAGTCAGCCAGCGTTGCGATCACCGTTTGTTCTAAAGCAGTAACCAACTCCCGCACGCCGAGCTTACGGCGCTTCACATCCAGCAACACGTACATTACCTGCTGGCCCGGACCGTGATAGGTCACCTGGCCGCCGCGGTCGCTTTGCACCACGGGGATATCGCCCGTGAGCAACAAATGCTCCGCTTTACCCGCTTGGCCTTGGGTAAACACCGGCGGATGTTCCACCAGCCAAATTTCATCAGGAGTTTGCGCGTCACGCCGATCGGTGAAGTGATGCATGGCATCAGAGGTAAGCTGCCAGTCACACTGGCCAAGTTGACGAACAAGAAGCGTATTTGCTGACACAGCGAGGGTCCGGTAAAGAGTTGAGGGCAGAGTATAACGCTGGCAAAGTCGCCTTTGCCAGCGTGAGCATCACAGCACCATGCGGACGATTTCGATATTACCCAACTCTTCGTAAAGGGTTTCAACCTGCTCGATGTGCGTCGCATTAATGGTAATGGAAACCGAGTGATAGTTGCCTTTACTGCTTGGCTTTACGTCCGGGCTGTAGTCGCCGGGCGCATGGCGCTGCACCACTTCCACCACCTGATCAACCAGCTCCGGTTGCGCCAGCCCCATCACTTTGTACGTGAAAGGGGTAGGAAATTCGAGCAGTTCATTGAGTTTGGTTTTCATCGTGACTCCGGTGCATAAAAATTGAGAAGGGAGGCCGGTTGGCCTCCCCTAAAAAGGTAAAACGGGGACAATGCATTATATGGTATCGGAATGGCTATTTTTCAAGCGTTTTAACCGAACCAGTGGTGGAACATCAGCTTCACGTAATCAATGATGCGACTAAAGAAACCGCCTTCCTGCACTTCGTTCAACACCACCAACGGGCGCTGCTCGATGGTTTTACCGTCCAGTTGGAAGTTGATACTGCCCACCACTTGATTCTTCTTCAACGGCGCGTGCAGTTCCGTGTTGTCGAGCACATAGCTGGCTTTAAGATCTTTCATGCGACCGCGCGGGATCGTCAGGTAGGCGTCTTTTTCAACGCCGAGCTGAACGCGATCGCTGTTACCAAACCACACGGGCTCAGAAGCAAACTCTTTACCGGCTTTCAGTGGCGCCACGGTCTCAAAGAAGCGGAAGCCCCACGTCAGCAGCTTTTTGCTTTCGGTTTCACGACCTTTGTAAGTGTGTCCACCCATGACGGCAGAAATCAGGCGCATCTGACCTTCAGTGGCAGACGCGACCAGGTTATAACCCGCCGCGTCAGTATGCCCGGTTTTGATGCCATCCACGTTCAGGCTGGTATCCCACAGCAAGCCGTTGCGGTTCATCTGACGAATATTGTTAAAGGTGAACTCTTTTTCGTGGTAAACCGCATACTCATCTGGCACATCACGAATCAGGGCCTGGCCGATCAACGCCATATCGCGCGCAGAGCTATACTGGCCGTCAGCATCCAGCCCGTGCACGGTCTGGAAATGGGTATTTTTCAGACCCAAAGCGCCAACGTAATTGTTCATCAGGTTAACAAACGCGTCCTGGCTGCCGGCGACATAATCGGCCATGGCAACGCAGGCGTCGTTACCCGATTGCAGCACGATACCGCGCGTGAGCTGAGAGACCGGTACGCGGTCGCCAGGCTTCAAGAACATCAGCGAGGAGCCTTTGAACACTGGATTGCCCGTAGCCCAGGCATCTTTACCGACGGTAACGATGTCATCCTGATGAATTTTCCCTGCCTTGACTGCTTGACCAATTACATAGCTGGTCATCATTTTTGTCAGGCTGGCGGGATCGCGTCGTGCGTCCGCGTTCTTTTCTGCCAGAACTTTGCCAGAGTTATAGTCGATCAGCACATAGGCTTCGGCATCGATATCCGGCACGCCCGGGATCATCGTTTTGAGATTAACATCATCAGCCATGGCGACATGGCTGAGCGAGAAGGCGACCAGTGATCCCACTGTCAGGCGTTTTAGAAAACGAGAGGGTTTCAGCGTATTCATGTTCAGGACTACAACATCCGTGGGTTTAAGGGTAAAAAAAGTGCCTCACTATAGCAAACGGCCCAGCGGCCAGCATCTCGCTTTGCTATCGGTGTTAGCCGTTAAAATAACGGCCCGTTATACCGTTTAACGGGCGGTGGTAATAAAGCCGTTCAAATTGGCTTCAGCGGTTAAGCGCTGTTGCAACGCGGCGGCTTCGGCACGGGTCTTAAAGCCGCCCAGTTGGATACGATAAACAGTGCCGTTGGCTTCAACGGCGCCGTGAACACCAAAGCGCTTGCCGAGGCTTTGTGCCAGCTGCTGCGCACGTGCGGAGTCATTGATGGCTCCGACCTGCACGACATAATGTCCTGTAGCATGGCTGTTGACGGGCGCGGGGCTGGCGGCTTCTGGCGCCGAGGCGGCAGGCGTTGAAGCCGGCGCGGCAGGCGCAGGAGGCTCACTGCCCTCTAAAACACCGTTAGCCAGCGGCTGCGGCGCTCCTAAAAAACCGCTGCTATGCACTGGCGCGCCCATGGTGTCGCTGTTCTGCAGCGTGCTGTTGTCCACGGCGCGTACGTCTTGCGGGGCGGAGGCTGGCACAGCGGCAGTGTTGCTGCTGCCTGTCATCACCATGCCACCGCTAAGATCGGGACGCGCAGGCAGCGCATAGCTCTGTTTTGCCACCGTGGTGCCGATGGTGCCGGGCCCGGAAAGGGTACCGTCCGGGGCGACTTTGATGTAATCCACGCGAACGCGCGTATTGTTGGAAATATTGAGGCGGTCACCCGCGGCGCGGGAAAGATCAATGATGCGGCCCGGTGTATAAGGGCCGCGGTCGTTAATGCGCACCACGATCTGGCGACCGTTTGCCAGATTGGTCACGCGCACATAGCCAGGCAAGGGCAGCGTCGGATGCGCCGCTGTAAGAGCATCAGGATCGTAGGTGTCGCCGGTGGCAGTGCGGTTGCCCTGCGCTTCATCGCCATACCACGTAGCCAATCCCACTTCGCTGTAATTTGAAGGATCTTTGATCACGCGGTAGCTTTTGCCGTTAACGCTGTAATCCTGACTGGTTGACGGATTAATCGGCTCGTAGCGAGGCTCTACGCCAGGGATTTCCACTACCGGGCCGTTATAGGCCGGCTGCGGTGGCGCCGTGTTATTTTGCGGTTCCGGTGTGGAACAGGCCGCCAATACCAGTGATGCCAGTGCAACCCCAAGCCAGTCCTTACGCATGTGCAGCCTCTTAAACGCTTTTAGATAACATTTTTCGATGAGTATGGATCGACATCACAATGCCAAATCCGGCCATTAACACAATCAACGCCGAGCCGCCGTAGCTCACCAGCGGCAGCGGCACACCGACCACCGGTAAGATACCACTTACCATGCCAATGTTAACGAAAACATAGACGAATAAAATCAACATTAAGCCGCCCGCCATGACGCGGCCAAACGTGGTCTGCGCCCGAGCGGCGATGATCAAACCGCGCATGATCACCAGCAGATACAGCGCCAGCAGCAGCAGCACGCCGACCAATCCCAGCTCCTCGGCCAGTACCGCAAAAATAAAGTCGGTGTGTCGCTCAGGCAGAAACTCCAGCTGCGACTGGGTTCCGTGCAGCCAGCCTTTTCCGCGAAGTCCACCCGAGCCAATCGCGATTTTCGACTGAATAATGTGATAGCCCGCGCCCAACGGATCGCTCTCCGGGTCCAGCAGCATCATGACGCGGTCGCGCTGATAGTCGTGCATCAAAAAGAACCAGAGAACGGGAATAAAGGCCGCCACCAGCAGTACCGCCACGGCAATCAACTTCCAGCTCATGCCCGACAAGAACAGCACGAACAGGCCGGACGCGGCAATCAGGATAGAGGTACCCAGATCGGGCTGCGCAGCCACCAGCAGCGTGGGCATAAAAATCAGCACCAGCGCAATGCCGGTATTTTTAAGCGTCGGCGGACACACGTCGCGATTAATAAAGCGGGCGACCATCAGCGGCACGGCGATTTTAGCGATTTCCGAGGGTTGGAACCGCACGAAGCCCAAGTCCAGCCAGCGCTGTGCGCCTTTACTGATATGCCCAAACGCATCCACGGCTATCAGCAGAATCACACAGACGATATAGAGATAAGGGGCCCAGCTTTCGTAAACGCGCGGCGGGACTTGCGCCATCACCAGCATGATAATGGTGCCCATGGCGATCTGGCCCAGTTTGCGCTCCATCATCCCCGGATCTTGGCCGCTGGCGCTCCAGATAACGATGGCGCTGTAGGTAAGAAGCGCGAAAATAAGCAGCATAAACAGCGGATCAATGTGGATACGCGTCCAGATCGTTCTTTTTTGCGGGCTGTCGTTCATGGACATCGTTTATTCACCTTCGTAGCCAGGCGGCGTCGGCGCCGCTTCGGGCAGCACGGTATTGTTGTCGCCTAACATAATGTGGTCAAGAATCTGGCGCATCACGGTACCGACGGCGGCACCGGCCCCGCCGTTTTCGAGAATCATGGTCACGGCAACGCGCGGCTTGTCATAAGGGGCAAATGCTGTCATCAGCTTGTGGTCGCGCAGCCGTTCGGCAATTTTGTGCGCGTTATAAGTCTCATTTTCTTTCAGGCCAAACACCTGCGCAGTACCGGACTTGGCGGCAATTTTGTAGGGCGCATCCGCAAAGCTTTTGTGCGCCGTTCCGTTTGGCCGGTTTGCCACGCCATACATCCCGTCTTTGGCAATCTCCCAATAACCGGAGTGAATATCGCCAATAGGTGCCTCAGGCTGCTGACGGTAAGGCACCATCGCGTCGCCCTCGCGGGTGGCGCGCAGCAGGTGCGGCACTTTAATCACGCCGTCGTTGATCAGAATCATCATCGCTTTGTTCATCTGCACCGGCGTCGCGGTCCAATATCCTTGTCCAATCCCTACGGGAATGGTGTCACCTTGATACCATGGCTTTTTAAAGCGCTTCAGTTTCCATTCGCGCGTGGGCATATTTCCCGCGCTCTCTTGTGGGAGATCGATACCGGTGCGATGTCCGTAACCAAAGCGCGTCATCCACTCGGACAGCCGATCGATGCCCATGTCATAAGCCACTTGATAGAAAAAGGTATCTGCCGATTCTTCCAGCGATTTAGTCACATTCAGACGGCCATGCCCCCATTTTTTCCAGTCGCGGTAGCGCTTCTCAGAACCGGGCAGCTGCCACCAGCCTGGATCAAACAGGCTGGTGTTGCGATTAATCACGCCGGCGCTGAGCGCCGAAACGGCGACATAAGGTTTAACCGTAGACGCGGGGGGATAGGCGGCCTGCAGCGCGCGATTGTAGAGCGGTCGATTTTCGTCGCCCAGCAGCGCCTTATAATCTTTGCTGGAGATGCCATCCACAAACAGGTTCGGGTCGTAGCTCGGCGTTGAGACCAGCGCAAGGATTTCGCCGGTGCGCGGATCGCTGACCACCACGGCTGCACGGCTGCCAGCCAGCAGCGTTTCAATGTACTGCTGCAGTTTGAGATCCACCGTGAGATAGATATCGCGGCCCGCCTGCGGCGACTGTTCATGCAGCTGGCGGATCACGCGGCCACGGTTGTTAACCTCCACTTCTTCATACCCGGTTTTACCGTGCAGAACATCTTCGTAGTAGTTCTCAATGCCGAGCTTACCAATGTCATGCGTGGCGGCGTAATTAGGCCACTTGCCTTCCTGATCGAGTCGTGCGACATCGCGATCGTTGATTTTAGATACGTAACCCACCACGTGCGTCAGGGTTTGCCCGTACGGGTAGTAGCGCCGTTGATAGCCTTTGACTTCAACGCCGGGGAAGCGATATTGATTCACGGCGAAGCGCGCCACCTGCACTTCCGTCAGGCCGGTTTTCACTGGAATGGAGGTAAAACGTCGCGAACGCTTGCGCTCTTTTTCGAACGCGTCGAGATCGTCATCGCTGAGATCCAGCACCGGCCGCAGCGCGTCCAGCGTTTGTTTGAGATCGTCGACTTTCTCTGGCACCAGTTCTGCCTGATAGATGGTGCGGTTTAACGCCAGGGGAATGCCGTTGCGATCGTAAATAATGCCGCGGCTGGGCGCGACGGGCACCAGCTTGATACGGTTTTCATTGGAACGCGTACTGTAATCTTCGAAACGCAGGATTTGCAGGTGGTAAAGATTTACCACCAGTACGCAGGAGAGCAGAAAAATCACCACAAAGGCTACCAGAGCCCGGCGGACAAACAGTTTCTGCTCGGCAGTGTAATCGCGAAAAGCGTTGCTCTGTAATTTCATCCGCTGCGTTTATTGTCTGGAGGTTGTCAGGCGTTTATTCACGATGATAAGGGTGATTCGTGGTGATGCTCCAGGCGCGATACAGGCTCTCTGCGACCAGCACGCGCACCAGCGGATGAGGAAGCGTCAACGCAGAAAGCGACCAGCTCTGTTCAGCGGCGGCCTTGCAGGCCGGGGCCAATCCTTCCGGGCCGCCAATCAGCAAACTGACATCGCGGCCATCCTGCTTCCACCGTTCTAGCTGCTGCGCTAACTGCGGGGTTTCCCACGGCTTACCGGGAATATCCAGCGTAACAATACGATTGCCTTTACCCACCGCAGCCAGCATCGCTTCACCCTCTTTTTCAAGAATGCGTTTGATGTCAGCATTTTTGCCGCGCTTACCGGCCGACACTTCGATCAACTCAAACGGCATGTCTTTGGGGAAGCGGCGCAGATACTCCATAAAACCGGTCTGCACCCAGTCGGGCATTTTGGTGCCCACGGCCACGAGCTGCAATTTCACTGCTTAGCTCCAGAGCTTTTCCAGCTCGTACAGCTGGCGGCTCTCTTCCTGCATGACGTGCACAATGACTTCACCGAGATCCACAACAACCCAGTCTGCGGCGGCTTTACCTTCAACGCCTAATGGCATCAAGCCGGCGGCGCGGGACTCTTGCATCACGTGATCGGCGATTGAAGACACGTGGCGCGTTGATGTGCCGGTGCAGATAATCATGCAATCAGTAATGCTGGATTTACCCTGAACGTCCAGGGCGACAATGTCCTGGCCTTTGAGATCATCAATCTTATCAATAACGAACTCTTGGAGTGCTTTACCTTGCAAAAGGTTCCCCTCATAAAACAGGTGATGACGGGCTGGCCGAGTGCCCGGAATACTTAGCCTAAAATCAAGCGGCGCAGTATAGCACGCTCAAACTGGCGGCGATATATTCCGGCTCGACTTCACCTCGCCAGGGGACGGGCCCAATGTTAAGGTTTTTAAGAGCCGCTAAGGTGCGTTAATCGCAATAGAGACCGACGCGTTCAATGTAGGCCATGACGCGTGCCGGCAGCAGATCTACGCAGGATTGGCCGCGCTGTCGACGCTGACGAATTTCGGTGGCTGAAATGTCAAACAGCGGCGTGTCGGCCAGCCAAATCTTTCCGGCGGGCGCATGATGCAGCTGTTGAATATCCCGGGCGGTATGGGCCTCAAGCCACTGTTGCATCTCGGGCGAAGCCATTTGGGCGGCATAGCCGGGGCGTTTACACACCAGCAGATGGCTCAGCGACAGCAAATCTTGCCAGCGATGCCATTTCGCTAGGGTCAGCAAAGAGTCCTGCCCGATGATAAACCCTAAAGGCTGCTCTGAGCCGCGTTCGGAGCGCAGCGTCTCCAGCGTGTCAACGGTCCATGAGGGCGTTTCACGGGCCAGCTCACGGGTATCGATGTTAAACAGCGGACGATCGTCGATGGCGCAGCGCAGCATGTCGACCCGCTGCGCGGCACTGGCCTGCGGCTGGGGCCGGTGCGGCGGCACATTATTAGGCAGCAGCGTAACCTGAGTAAGCCCAATCTGCTGTGCAAGTGCTTCCACAGGCCGCAAGTGACCATAATGGATAGGATCAAAGGTGCCACCAAACAGGGCATATAGCTCAGGCATCGGCAAAGTCCAGCGGGAAATCGCGGTGACATAACAGCAGCGAGAGCGTTTGTAACCGTGGCCAGAGATGCTGGCCGTAATCCTGCTTTAGGGTGAGTTCAAGCTCCGCCAGCAGGTGCACCGCACGTGCTAAACGTTGCGCGTCCAGGCGCTGGAGCGCCTCGGTGAACAGGGCGCGACGGTTTTGCCAAATACGCTGCTGGTCCATGAGCGTGCGCAGCGGCTGTTGCCCCTGCTGACGCTGAAGTTGCAGCAGCGTCAGCAGATCGCGCTGCAGGGAGCGCACCAGAATCACCACTTCCGTATCCTCTTTTTCCAGTTGAGAAAGAATGTGCAGGGCGCGTTTGCTCTTGCCCGCCAGGAGTGCGTCAACCCAGTGGAAAGGGGTAAAGTGGGCGGCGTCGTTCACGGCGGCTTCGACCCGCGGCAGCGTCAGTTTGCCATCAGGCCACAGCAGTGACAGCCGCTCCAGCGCTTGCGCCAGTGCCAGCAAATTGCCTTCGTAGCAGTAACAGAGAAGCTGTACGGCGGCGTCATCAATCGTTAACTGCAGCGCTCGGGCACGATTTTGCACCCAGCGCGGCAGCTGTGCCTGTTCTGGCGTTTGGCAGGGCACGAGAACTGCCTGTGCGCTCAACGCCTTGAACCAGGCGCTGTTTTCCTGGGCTTTCGTCAGTTTTTGCATCCGCAGCACCAGCAAAATATCGCTGTGCAGCAGGCCCGCGAGTTGGATGAGGCGTTCCGCCATCGCCGCATTTGGACCGCTTTCGGGCAGCTGCAGCGTGAGGGTTTGGCGTTGCGTAAACAGGCTGAGCGCCTGACAGCGCGCGAAGAGGGCGTCCCAGTCAGTGTGTGCATCCAGGTTGACGCTAAAGTGCTCGTCAAAGCCTTGCGACGTCGCCGCAGCGCGCAGCGTATCCGCACTCTCCTGAATGAGCAGAGGCTCATTGCCGGTGAGAAAGTAACAGGCGCGCAGCCCCTCTCGAAGCTGCGCGCTGAGTTGCTCAGGGTAAATCCTGATCATTGCAGACTGGTAGCGGATGACGATGGCGCTTCAGGTGACGTCTGGCCAGGCAAAATGGTTTCCGCAGGCGGCAGCGTAGACTTGTTGGCTTCTTGCGCTGCGTGAACAGTCAGCAGCTTGCGCACCAATTGCTCAGCTGCGCGCTGACGCATCTCCTGGATAATCATATCCTGCTCGGCATCCTTCGCGAGGGCAGCGTTCGGGTTATCGAAGAACGAACGATACACCGTTGTGCTGATCGGATAGATGCCTTTGCCCGGCAGAAGCACCTGTGCGGTCAAGGTCGTCACCAGCGAGTACTCCGCTGTGGTGCCGTTGATGAACACCGAGGCGGTATCACGGCCGGACAATTCCTGCCCCAAGCGCAGCGTCGGATACTGCGCGCTGGCTTTTTTACTGTTATCCACCACGTTGATGTCGTTAATGCGCAACTGCTGACGAACCGCACGCGCTACCGGGCCATACGGATCGCCCGTTTCAACAATCAAGGTTTTCATTTCTGCGGGCACCGCCGTGGTGCCGCGAGGATGAAAACCACAGCCTGCGGTGATCATCACCGCAGTAAGGACAAACAGTTTGATAATCAGTTGTCGCACAGTTCCTCCTGAACTCAACCCACGACCAGGTTAAGCAGTTTGCCGGGGACATAAATCACTTTACGCACGGTGACGCCTTCCAGATATTTCGCCACCAGATGTTCCTGTGCGGCACGCGCTTGCACTTGCTCCTGCGTGGCATCCGGCGCGACGGTGATTTTACCGCGCACTTTGCCGTTGACCTGAACTACTACTAACAGCGAGTCTTCAACCATGGCTGCGTCATCCGCAACCGGCCAGCTAGCCTCATCAATGTTACCTTCACCGCCCAGTTCCTGCCACAGCACATAGCTGGCATGCGGGGTAAAGGGATAGAGCAGGCGCGTAACGGCAACCAGCGCTTCCTGCATCAGTGCGCGATCCTGTTCGCTTTCCTGCGGCGCGCGGATCAGTTTGTTCATCAACTCCATGATCGCCGCAATGGCGGTATTGAAGGTTTGACGACGGCCAATATCATCGGCCACTTTCGCGATGGTTTTATGCAGATCGCGACGCAGGGATTTTTGATCGTCGTTCAGGCTGCTCACGTCCAGCGCCACGGTAGGGCCTTTTGCAACGTGATCGTAAGCCAATTTCCACACGCGCTTCAGGAAACGGTTGGCACCTTCCACGCCAGATTCCTGCCACTCCAGCGTCATGTCCGCAGGGGAGGCAAACATCATAAACAGACGCACGGTATCTGCGCCGTAACGTTCAACCATCAGCTGGGGATCGATGCCGTTGTTTTTGGATTTGGACATTTTACTCATGCCCGCATAAATCACGTCGCGGCCTTGGGTATCCACGGCTTTGGTAATGCGGCCTTTCTCATCGCGCTCGACGGTGACATCAACCGGTGAAACCCAGTTGCGCTCGCCGTTGACGCCGACGTAGTAGAAGGCGTCCGCCAGCACCATACCCTGACAAAGCAGGCGTTTGGCCGGTTCGTCTGAATTCACCAGACCGGCATCGCGCAGCAGCTTATGGAAGAAGCGGAAGTACATCAGGTGCATGATGGCGTGTTCAATGCCGCCTACGTACTGATCCACCGGCAGCCAGTAGTTTGCGGCTGCAGGATCGAGCATCCCATCCTGATAGTTGGTGCAGGTATAGCGCGCGTAGTACCAGGATGACTCCATAAAGGTGTCAAAAGTGTCGGTTTCGCGCAGCGCCGGCTGGCCATTGACAGTGGTCTTCGCCCACTCGGGGTCGGCTTTAATTGGGCTGGTAATACCGTCCATCACCACATCTTCTGGCAGGATAACCGGCAGCTGATCTTCTGGCGTCGGCATCACCGTGCCGTCTTCCAGCGTCACCATTGGGATAGGCGCACCCCAATAGCGCTGGCGGGAAACGCCCCAGTCGCGCAGGCGATAGTTGACTTTACGTACGCCAACGCCTTTTGCGCTCAGCGCATCGGCAATCGCATTGAACCCTGCTGCATGGTCGAGGCCGTTAAATTCGCCTGAATTGAACAGCGCGCCTTTGTCGGTCATCGCCGCAGAACGGATATCGGGTTCAGAGCCGTCGAGGTTCAGGATCACGGGCTTGATCGGCAGGTTATATTTGGTGGCAAACTCCCAGTCGCGCTGATCGTGACCCGGAACCGCCATGACCGCACCGGTGCCGTATTCCATCAGCACAAAGTTCGCGACCCAAATCGGCAGCGCTTCGCCGGTTAACGGGTGGGTGACGGACAGGCCGGTGGCCATGCCTTTCTTCTCCATGGTCGCCATATCGGCTTCGGCCACTTTGGTGTTGCGGCACTCATCGAGGAAAGCGGCAAGGGCAGGGTTCGCTGCAGCAGCCTGCTGCGCCAGCGGATGGCCTGCGGCAACGGCCACATACGTTGCGCCCATGAAGGTATCTGGACGCGTGGTATAAACGGTGACTTTTTCCGCGCTATCGACCACATCGAAAGTGATCTCAACGCCTTCTGAACGGCCAATCCAGTTACGCTGCATGGTTTTGACCTGCTCAGGCCACTCTTCCAGCTTATCCAGATCGTTTAGCAACTCTTCCGCGTAGTCGGTGATTTTAATGAACCACTGTGGAATCTCTTTGCGTTCCACTTTCGTGTCGCAGCGCCAGCAGCAGCCATCAATAACCTGTTCATTGGCCAGCACGGTTTGGTCGTTAGGACACCAGTTGACGGCGGAGGTTTTTTTGTAGACCAGACCTTTCTCATACAACTTGGTAAAGAACCACTGTTCCCAGCGGTAATATTCCGGCTGACAGGTCGCCAGTTCACGACTCCAGTCATAGCCAAAGCCCAGTAGTTTGAGCTGGTTTTTCATGTAAGCGATATTGTCGTAGGTCCACGGCGCGGGCGCGGTGTTGTTTTTTACCGCAGCACCTTCCGCCGGCAGGCCGAACGCATCCCAGCCAATCGGCTGCAGCACGTTTTTGCCGAGCATGCGCTGATAGCGCGCAATCACATCACCAATGGTGTAGTTACGCACGTGGCCCATATGGAGACGGCCAGAAGGATAGGGCAACATGGAAAGGCAGTAGTATTTCTCTTTGCCTTCCTGTTCGGTCACTTTAAAGGTTTCGTTTTCGTCCCAGTGCTGTTGGACGCGGGATTCTATCTCTTCCGGGCGGTATTGCTCTTGCATGGCTGCCTGTGGTCCTTTGTGAAATCGCGAAGCATACTTTTAGATCCGCATAGCATACCCATAAGGCTCTCCCTCAACAACTTTTCACGCCGCAGGCGGCACCTTTTCTGCGGAATGCGCCGCGGCTTTCACCCTTTTGGGATTTAGCCGGACGCCAGCGCGGTATTTGCGACAAAACAGCTAAACTTAACCGCAGCCTATCCGCAGAAAGGAGAACAAAATGAATAATGTGACGCAGGAGTACCGCACCACCTTAGCGACATTAACCCAGCGGCTTGAGCAGGGGGAGCGCGATGTCGATGCGCTCGTCAATGAAGCAGAAACGCAGTTAGCCGCGAAACAGACGTTGACGTCCGCCGAGGTCAATGAGGTGATGCGCGCGGTGAGACGTGACTTGCAGGAATTTGCGCTGAGCTATCAGGAATCAGGTACGGGCATGGAGGATTCGGTGTTCTTCCGCGTGATTCGCGAGAGCATTTGGAAAGAGCTGGCGGATATCACCGATAAAAGCCAACTGGAGTGGCGCGAGGTGTTCCAGGATTTGCGCCATCACGGCGTCTATCAAAGCGGCGAAGTGGTTGGGTTAGGGAATTTGGTGTGTGAAAAGTGCGGCTTCACGCGCGCCATTTATACGCCGGAAAGCCTGACGCGCTGCCCGGAATGCGGACACGACCAGTTTCAGCGTCAGCCGTTCGAACCTTAAGCGGAAGGGCAGGCACGCGGGCGCAGCAGCTGCGCCCGCTTAGCGTTAATGCAGAATTTTCGCCAGAAAATCTTTGGCGCGCTCAGACTGAGGGTTATTGAAGAAGTCATCTTTGTTCGTGTCTTCAACAATTTTTCCTTCGTCCATAAAGATGACGCGGTTAGCCACTTTACGCGCAAAGCCCATTTCATGCGTGACGACCATCATGGTCATGCCTTCGTTGGCCAACTCAACCATCACGTCCAGCACCTCGTTAATCATCTCCGGATCGAGAGCTGAAGTGGGTTCATCGAACAACATCGCGATGGGATCCATGCAAAGGGCGCGCGCGATCGCGACGCGCTGCTGCTGCCCACCCGAGAGCTGACCGGGAAACTTTTCGGCATGTGCCGCCAAGCCTACGCGTGTCAGCAGCTTCAGGCCTTTGTCGCGCGCCGCTGCTTTATCCCGCTTCAGCACTTTTACCTGCGCCAGCACCAGGTTATCAATGATGCTCAGGTGCGGGAACAACTCGAAATGTTGGAACACCATACCGACTTTGCTGCGTAGCTGTGCCAGATTGGTTTTCTTGTTGTTCACTTCCGTGCCGTTTACCTGAATACTGCCTTGCTGAATTGGCTCAAGGCCATTTACCGTTTTGATCAGCGTGGACTTACCCGAGCCTGAGGGCCCGCACACCACTACCACTTCACCTTTTTTGACCTCGGTGGAGCAGTCGGTCAGCACCTGAAAGTGACCATACCACTTTGAAACATTTTTCAGGCTAATCATTTATACGGTCCTTTTTCTTTTTAAATAGCTCACTAACAGCGAAGCGCTCAGGCTGATCGCAAAATAGACCAGACCAGCAAAGAGAATCATTTCTACCTGGGTGCCGTCGCGCTCGCCGATGGTGGACGCGGTACGGAAGAAGTCAGCCAGGCTTAACACGTACACCAGCGAGGTATCCTGGAACAATACGATGCCCTGCGTCAGCAGCAGCGGTACCATCGCCCGAAATGCCTGCGGCAGAATGATCAGCTTCATTGACTGCCACTGCGTCATTCCCAGCGCCAGCGCCGCGTTGGATTGCCCTTTAGAGATACTTTGAATACCCGCACGAATGATTTCTGAATAGTAGGCCGCTTCGAACAGCGCAAACGCCACCATCGCTGAAATCAAGCGAATATCTGTTTTTGGTGACAGCCCCAGCACCTGCTGCAGGAAACTGGGCACCACCAGATAAAACCACAGCAACACCATCACCAGTGGCACCGAGCGGAACAGGTTGACATACAGCTTGGCAAACCAGCGAATGGGCGCGAATGTCGACAGGCGCATAACGGCCAAGAGCGTGCCCCACAAAATGCCAAATACCACCGCCACGGCGGTGATCTTCAGCGTTACTCCCATACCGTTCAGTAAATAGGGCAGGCTGGGGGCAATGGAACTCCAGTCAAACTCGTACATTATTTGCCTCCCAGATTGCCAGGCAGGCGAATTTTGCGCTCAACCAGACTCATGATAAGCATGATCACCAGGTTGATTCCTACATAAGCCAGAGTGATTGCGGTAAAGGATTCATAGGCGTGAGCAGAGTAATCAAGCAGTTTGCCTGCCTGCGCCGCCATATCCACCAGTCCAATCGTGGAGGCGATTGCCGAGTTTTTTACCAGGTTCAGCATCTCAGACGTCATCGGCGGAACAATCACGCGATACGCATTCGGTAGCAGCACATAGCGGTAGGTTTGCGGCAGCGTCAGGCCCATCGCCAGACCGGCGTTTTTCTGCCCGCGAGGCAGAGACTGGATTGCGGCGCGAACCTGCTCACACACGCGCGCGGCGGTAAACAACCCGAGGCACACGGTAGAGGAGAGGAAGAATTGCACGTTGGGATCCAGTTCCGATTTAAACCACATGCCGAGCTTTTCCCCGACCAGTTCGGGCGCAACCAGATACCAAAAGAAAAACTGCACGATCAGCGGGATGTTGCGAAACAGTTCCACATAGCAGGTGCCGATAGTCGCCAGCAGGCGATTGGGCACGGTGCGTAAAATGCCAAAGAAAGACCCAACCAGGAAGGCGATAATCCAGGCGCAACAGGAGACCGCAACGGTAACCTGAAATCCGGACCACAGCCAGCCAAGGTAAGTCGTATTGCCGAACGGGGCCTGCTGTAAAAAAATGCCCCAGTTCCAATCGATACCCATAACGAGCTCCGGTAAAAAAAGGGTAGCGAAGCTACCCATAAGATTGTTGAGCGGGCTTAGCGGGACTGCGCCAGGGGAACGACCTGTTGCAGTTTGTCTGTCCGCACCGCGTTTTCAGCAATCGAGAGGGCAGCATCACTGCCCTTGTTTTCGTTGTTAATTCAGAGTGCTTTATCGTTAGGGGCTTTAAACAGCGCCTGCATATCCGGTGAAAGCTCAAAGTTCAGGTTCAGATTTTTCGGTGGGATCGGTTGTTTGAACCAGGTGTCAAACCACTTGGCCGCTTCACCAGAGGTCTGTGCTTTTGCAATGGTCTCATCCATCAGCTGCTTGAACTGCGGATCGTCTTTACGCAGCATGCAGCCATAGGCTTCTTTAGACTGCGGTGTACCCACGATTTCCCAGTTGTCTGGTTTTTTCGCTTTCGCGCGTTCACCCGCCAGCAGCGCATCATCCATCATAAAGGCCACGGCGCGTCCGGTTTCCAACGTACGGAATGAGTCGCCATGATCTTTGGCGCTGATAATGCGCATGTCCATTTTCTGCTCGTCATTCAGCTTGTGCAGCAGAACTTCAGACGTGGTGCCGGAAGTCACGACAACGGTTTTCCCTTTCAAATCGGGGAAATCTTTAATGTCGCCGCCTTTTTTCACCAGCAAGCGGGTGCCGATGATAAAGACGGTATCGGAAAATGCCGCCTGCTTTTGACGCTCGAGGTTGTTGGTGGTTGATCCACACTCGAAGTCATAAGTACCGTTTTGCAGCAGAGGAATACGGTTTTGCGAGGTAATGGGCAGCATTTTAATCTGCAAATCGGGTTTATTCAGCTTCGCTTTGATGGCCGCTACGATGGCGTTGGAATAATCCTGCGAATAACCCACGACTTTTTGCTGATTGTCGTAGTAAGAAAAGGGAACGGATGACTCGCGATGGCCGACGACGATCACGCCGTTGTCACTGATTTTCTTCAGGGTGCCATTGAGATCTTCTGCCTGGGCTGCGCCTGCTGCGGCACCCAGCAGCAGAAGTGATAAGGCCACTTTGCGTGTCTGCATGTTCCTACTCCTGTTTATACATATTGCGCAGAACATATACCTGCGCCGAAAGGGATGTTGTGTGTATTGCGTGCTGCGTGTATTGACCCGTCTGCGCGCGAAGGCGCGTGAGTGCCAATAACATAGCGAACTGTTAATGCAATGAAACAAAAAAGTTTCTTTTTTGCGAGCCGCTCCGCACCAATAAAGCGCACAAAAGGGCGGCTGCGCCTTTTTAGTGCGCCTCACTGCCTGATAATAGTGCGCGCGCATTGCAAAAGGCTGACAAAGTGCCGGTTCCGTGAAAAACCCTGAAATAGTTAGCAATGATCGTGCCAGCGTGTGACACATCATCCTGAACGCGTTGGGGAAGGAGGCAAAGCAAAGACGAAAAAAAAGCGAAGCACGGCAGCTTCGCTTTTGTCTTAGTGGTAGAAAATCACGCGCGCCGACGCATGATGCTCAGCAGCAAGCCCAGTAGCGTAAGCATCCATACCGGCCACAGGCCCAGTCGCGCATAAGGGGTTTCCCCCTGGGTAGGGGTGACAGACGTTTCCAGCACCTGGCGCGAGAATTGTGGAATGATTTTTTGCACGCTGCCGTCCGCATTCACCACGGCGGTCACGCCATTATTCGTGGATCGCAGCAGCGGACGTCCCAGCTCCAGTGCGCGCATGCGCGCCATCTGGAAATGTTGCCAGGGCCCAATGGAGTGACCAAACCAGGCGTCGTTTGATACGGTCAGCAGGAAATCGGTGTTAGGGCGGAAATTCGCGCGTACCTGCTCGCCAAGCACAATTTCATAGCAAATGGCGGTAGTGAGGTTATAGCCCGCCACGTTTAACTGCGGCTGGATGTAAGCGCCCCGGCTAAAGGAGGACATGGGCAAATCAAAGAACGGCGCCAGCGGGCGCAGTAGGCTCTCCAGCGGAACAAATTCACCAAAAGGCACCAGATGATTTTTCTGGTAGCGGTTCATGCTTTGGTAGCTGTAAGGCTGTTTGCCGCCCAATACGATCACGGAGTTGTAATCGTGATAGCGGTTATCCCCTTCAACGCGGGAGTCCACAATACCGGTAATCAACGCGCTACCGCGCGCGCGCAGCTCGCCGTCAAGCGCCCGGAGGAAGGGCTGCTGGTTGCTTTCCAGATCGGTTATTGCCGATTCTGGCCAGATAATAATGGGCGCTTTGCCGATAAAGGGTTGGCTGTATCCGGTATACACGCGCAGCGTGTTCAACAGCTGCTGCGGATCCCATTTCATGGACTGCGGAATATTGCCCTGTACCATCGCAACATCCACGCGACGCTCAGGCATAGGTTGGTACCACTGCAGCATGCGCAGCGGCCATGGCAGCAGTAGCAGTAGCAGCGCGGCGAGGGCACTTTTCGCGGTACGATGATAGCAGGCGTGCGCCAGCAGACCCGCAACGATCATGAGTAGGAATGTGAGCGTTTCAACCCCAGCCAGCGGCGCAATACCCTTGAGCGGACCGTCAATCTGGCTGTAACCAAACTGAAGCCAGGGAAAGCCGGTGAGGATCCAGCCGCGCAGAAATTCGCTAATCTGCCACAGCGCCGGCGCGGCCAGCGCGAGGCGCCACAGCGTGGCGCGCGGCCAGAGCCGATTGAGCACGGCAGCAAACAGCAGCGGATAAAGCGACAGATAGGCGGCTAACAGCACCACCAGAAACACATTCACCGGCCCCGGCATCCCGCCAAACGTGGCGATACTCACGTAGACCCAGTTGATACCGCTGCCAAACAGGCCAAAACCCCAGGTAAAGCCCAGAGCGGCGGCCTGCGGCGTACGGCGATCGAGCAAGAGCAGCTGCAGGCCGAGCAGCGATACAATCGCGGCGGGCCAGATATCATAAGGTGAAAAGGAGAGCGTGCCGATCGCCCCCAGAATCAAGGCCAGCAGCAGGCGAACCCGCTGCTGCGAGTAAAGAGAGGCGAAAGCCATAGCGTTATTCGTCGTCCAGTTGCGGTTGTGGTGAATCTTCCGGAATTTTTACGTGCACCTGGATAATACGTCGACTGTCTGCCATCGCCACTTTGAAGTGGTAGCCTTCAATGTCGATGCTTTCTCCACGCGCAGGCAGATGACCGAAGCCCTGCATCACCAGGCCGCCGATGGTGTCCACTTCATCATCGCTGAAGCTGGTACCGAACACCTCGTTGAAATCTTCAATCGGCGTGAGCGCGCGCACGGTGTAGGTATGGCGGTTCAGCTGACGAATATCACGATCTTCCTCGTCATCATACTCGTCTTCGATCTCCCCAACGATCAGCTCGAGGATATCTTCGATAGTCACTAAACCGGACACGCCGCCAAACTCATCGATCACGATAGCCATGTGATAACGCTGTGAGCGGAACTCTTTGAGCATGCGGTCAACGCGCTTGCTTTCGGGGACGACCACTGCGGGACGCAACACTTTTTCGATGCTGAAAGGCTCTGATGCGCTGCTCATAAACGGCAGCAGGTCTTTGGCCATCAGGATGCCTTCGACGTGATCTTTATCTTCGCTGATAACGGGAAAACGCGAGTGAGCAGATTCAATGATCACCGCAAGGCACTCTTCGAGGCTCTGATTGCGCTTCAGGGTAATCATTTGCGAACGCGGGATCATGATGTCGCGTACGCGCTGCTCGGCAATGTCGAGCACGCCCTCCAGCATGTCGCGGGTGTCCTGATCGATAAGCTCTTTCTGCTCAGAATCGCGGATCAAGCCCAACAGTTCATCGCGATTTTTCGGCTCGCCATGAAAAAGTTGGTTAATCAACAGGGAAAAAAATCCTTTTTTACTACTGGGTGCGTCGCTGTTTTGAGAATGGTCGTCGCTCATGGCGTTTTAATTTTGTTCACTCATCTGAGTTAAAGGAACTGTCGGCACGATGGCCGACAGTGCGTGGGTCTAAGCCGTTGGCTCAGGCGTCTTCTTTCTCCGAAATGTACGGATCGGGATAACCAAGAGCAAGCATTATCTCGGTCTCCAGCGCTTCCATCTCTTCGGCTTCGGCATCCTCGATATGGTCATAGCCGAGCAGGTGGAGCGTGCCGTGCACCACCATGTGTGCCCAGTGGGCTTCGAGCGCTTTACCTTGCTCAGCCGCTTCTTGCTCCACCACCTGTCGACAAATAATCAGATCGCCCAGCAGAGGGAGTTCGATGCCCGGCGGAGCTTCAAACGGAAAGGAGAGCACGTTGGTGGGCTTGTCCTTGCCGCGATAGGTTAAATTCAGCTCGTGGCTTTCGGCCTCGTCCACCAGACGAACGGTGACCTCGCTCTCTGCTTGAAACGGGGTGACCGCGGCTTCAAGCCAGCGCTGAAAGGCCGCCTCTTCTGGCAAGCCCGCTTCGCTGGCGCACGCCAGTTGTAAATCCAGTATTACCGCGCTCATTACTGCTCCTGCGAGGTTGAGTGTGCTGCTTGTTGAGCCGCCAGGGTGTCTCGTTTACGCTCTTCCGCCAGCTGATCGCGACGCTTTTGATCGGCTTCTTCCCACGCTTCATAGGCGTTGACGATACGCGCAACCACCGGGTGACGCACTACGTCTTCGCTGTGGAAGAAGTTAAAGCTGATCTCATCCACTTCAGCCAGCACGTCGATGGCATGCCGCAGGCCGGATTTGGTACTGCGCGGCAGGTCAATCTGCGTGACGTCACCGGTGATCACCGCTTTGGAGTTGAAGCCAATGCGGGTCAAAAACATCTTCATCTGCTCGATAGTGGTGTTCTGACTTTCATCCAGAATCACAAACGCGTCGTTGAGCGTGCGACCACGCATATAGGCCAGCGGCGCGACTTCAATCACGTTACGCTCCATCAGCTTTTCCACGCGCTCAAAGCCAAGCATTTCAAACAGCGCATCGTAAAGCGGACGCAGGTAGGGATCCACTTTCTGGCTGAGATCGCCAGGCAAGAAGCCCAGCTTCTCGCCGGCCTCTACCGCTGGACGCGTCAGAAGAATACGGCGAATCTCCTGGCGCTCAAGCGCATCAACCGCCGCGGCGACCGCAAGATAGGTTTTACCCGTACCGGCTGGCCCGATGCCAAACGTGATGTCGTGATCGAGAATATGGGCAATGTACTGCGCCTGGTTTGGCGTACGCGGCTTAATCACGCCACGCTTGGTTTTGATGTTAACCGCTTTGCCGTACTCCGGTACGCTTTCGGCAGTTTGTTCCAGCACGCGGCTCTCTTTAATGGCGAGATGGATCTGATCCGGCTCAATATCGGGGATGTTTCCGCGGACTGGCGCCGTGTCGACATAGAGGTCACGTAAAATAGCGGCGGCCGCGTCGACCGTCAGCGTACGGCCGACCAGTTTAAAGTGGTTATCGCGACGGTTGATTTCGATTCCAAGGCGGCGCTCTAGCTGTTTAATGTTGTCATCAAACGGACCGCACAGGCTCATCAGTCGGCGATTATCGGCAGGTTCAAGACTAATTTCACGGGTTTCGATGTTCAAATGAATCCTTTGGGTCACTCAGGGCCAGTTGAAGAATGCGTTAGATAACAGCGCTTACGGCGCAAGCATCGTAATGAAAGTATTTATGGGGCAATACCGCGGCGCAAGTTGATAAGGAAATATTTGGGCGCGCTAGCTGGAAAGCAAGGGGAACGCGATGAAACAGATGACAGCGCATGCTGCGCTGTCATCGTGATGCGTATGCTCAAGGTTGGAAAGTGCCCACGCCAAGAGCGTTTTCGCGACGGGTACGCGCGATAACGGCTGCCGGGGTCTGGCTGAGGCGTAAATCCATTTCGTCTTCAGTGCGCACCAGCTTGCCGCGCAGCGAGTTAGGATACACATCCACAATTTCCACATCCACGAACTTACCAATGAGCTCAACGGGGGCTTCAAAATTGACCACGCGGTTGTTTTCGGTGCGGCCGCTCAACTCCATTACATTTTTACGTGAGATGCCTTCAACCAATACGCGCTGCGTGGTACCTAGCATGCGGCGACTCCACATCATCGCCTGCTGGTTAATTCGCTCCTGCAGCAGATAAAGACGCTGCTTTTTCTCTTCTTCTGACACGTCATCCGGCAGATCGGCCGCTGGCGTGCCAGGACGGGCAGAATAGATAAAGCTGAAGCTGGTATCGAAGTTAACATCGGCGATCAGTTTCATGGTTTGTTCAAAATCGTGCTGCGTTTCACCGGGGAAGCCGATGATAAAGTCGGAGCTGATTTGGATATCCGGACGCGCTTTCAGCAGCTTGCGAATGATCGCTTTATATTCCAGCGCGGTGTGGGCGCGCTTCATGAGCGTCAGAATACGGTCGGAACCGCTTTGCACCGGCAGGTGCAAGAAGCTGACTAATTCAGGCGTATCGCGGTAGACGTCGATAATGTCGTCGGTAAATTCAATTGGATGGCTGGTGGTAAAGCGAATGCGATCGATGCCATCAATCGCGGCAACAAGCCGCAGTAACTCCGCGAAAGTGCAGATGCCGTCATCAAAGGTGGCGCCGCGATAGGCGTTGACATTCTGCCCCAGTAGATTGACTTCACGCACGCCCTGCGCGGCGAGCTGGGCGATTTCCAGCAAAATGTCATCGCACGGGCGGCTAACTTCTTCGCCACGCGTGTAAGGCACCACGCAGAAGGTGCAATATTTATTACAGCCTTCCATGATAGAAACGTACGCGGTAGGCCCTTCCGCACGGGGTTCTGGCAGACGGTCAAACTTTTCGATCTCTGGAAAACTGATATCGATCACGGGACTCTTGCTGCCACGCACCTGATTAATCATCTCCGGTAAACGGTGCAGCGTTTGCGGTCCAAACACGATATCCACGCAGTTTGCACGCTCGCGCAGCCGTTCACCTTCCTGCGAGGCAACGCAGCCACCGACGCCGATGATCACGTCCGGATTGCTGGCTTTCAGTTTTTTCCAACGCCCCAACAAGCCAAAAACTTTTTCCTGCGCTTTCTCACGGATTGAACAGGTATTGAGCAACAAAACATCCGCCTCTTCGGCGTTCTCGGTCAGGGTATAACCGTGCGTACTGTTAAGCAGATCGGCCATTTTCGATGAATCGTACTCGTTCATCTGACAGCCCCAGGTTTTGATATGCAGTTTTTTGGTCATCGGACTAGCCACTAATTCAGAACAGGTAAATGCAGGGGGCGTATTGTAATGCTTTGATGCTGTTGTGACCAGCGCACGGATGCGAGTTGGCGCCCAGATTTGTGTCTGAGAATGTAGGACAAATTTCCGGTACACTCTAGCGTTCGACGCGCTCATCAGGCGTGCAGCATAGCGGAGGAATTTGAGTCAATGCAGGATTCACCTTTTGATGTGGTCATTGTGGGCGGCGGCATGGTCGGTGCGGCTCTGGCGTGTGGCCTGACGCAGCAGAATTTTCGCGTTGCCGTGATTGAACGTGCAGAGCCTGAGGTTTTCAACGCGGCGCAGGCGCCCGACGTGCGCATCTCCGCGATAGGCGCTGCTTCCGTCGCGCTGCTGCGTCAGCTTGACGTGTGGCCGCGCGTGGAGGCCATGCGCTGTGCGCCTTACCGCAAACTGGAGACGTGGGAGTGGGAAAGTGCCCACGTCACCTTCGATGCGGCGTCACTCGGCTTACCCGAGCTGGGCTTTATGCTCGAAAACAGCGTGCTGCAGCGCGCGCTGTGGGAAAAGATGCAGGCGCAGGGAGTCACGCTGTTCTGTCCGGCCACGCTGCAAGCGCTGACGGCAAATCGTACGGGCTGGCAGTTGCAGTTAGACAACGGTACGACGCTGGATACGCGCTTGGTGGTGGGGGCGGATGGCGCCAACTCACGCGTTCGCCAGCTGGCCGGCATTGGTATCCGCGGCTGGCAGTATGGTCAATCTTGCATGTTGATTAGCGTGGAGGGGGAACAGGCGGCTGGCGATGCAACCTGGCAGCAGTTCACGCCCCAGGGACCTCGCGCGTTCCTGCCGCTGTTTGGTCATCATGCTTCGCTGGTGTGGTACGACGCCCCCGCGCGTATCCGTCAGTTGCAAAGTCTGCCGTTGCCGCAGCTGGAAAAAGAGATCGCGGCACACTTCCCTGCGCGTATTGGACGCATCAAGGTTACGCGGGCGGCCTCATTTCCGCTGGTGCGTCGCCACGCGACACGTTATGTGCTGCCGGGGCTGGCATTGGTGGGGGACGCGGCACACACTATCAATCCGCTGGCGGGGCAGGGCGTTAATCTCGGTTATCGCGACGTTGATGCCCTGATCGGAACGCTGGTGGAGGCGCGCAGCCAGGCGCAGAGGTGGTCGTCTGATGCGGTGTTGCAGCGCTATCATCGCCAGCGTTACAAAGATAATGTGCTGATGCAGGGCGGAATGGATCTGTTCTATTACGCGTTCAGCAACGATCTTCCTCCGCTGCGCTTTGCGCGTAACCTTGCCTTAACGGCGGCCGAAAAGGCGGGCTCGATGAAGCGTCGCGTGCTGAAGTACGCGCTGGGATTGTAGCTGAGTAACGAGGCCAGCCCGGCCTTGAGAGCGCGTCGGGCTGTGCGAAGCAAACAAATGGAAGCAGAGACAGAAAACAAAAAAGCCCGCAAAAGCGGGCTTTTTTGGCAATTTGGCTGGGGTGCAGGGATTCGAACCCCGGAATGCTGGTATCAGAAACCAGAGCCTTACCGCTTGGCGACACCCCAATAATGCTGTTCAAATTGTCTTAAAGTGGCTGGGGTGCAGGGATTCGAACCCCGGAATGCTGGTATCAGAAACCAGAGCCTTACCGCTTGGCGACACCCCAATAATGCTGTTCAAATTGTCTTAAATATGGCTGGGGTGCAGGGATTCGAACCCCGGAATGCTGGTATCAGAAACCAGAGCCTTACCGCTTGGCGACACCCCAAAAATTTGGTGGCTACGACGGGATTTGAACCTGTGACCCCATCATTATGAGTGATGTGCTCTAACCAGCTGAGCTACGTAGCCTGAGTATACTGCTTATTTTATCCGACGATGGCTGGGATACCTGGATTCGAACCAGGGAATGCCGGTATCAAAAACCGGTGCCTTACCGCTTGGCGATATCCCATTTATCGACTCGTATCCACGAGAGCATATCGGATTGGCTGGGGTACCTGGATTCGAACCAGGGAATGCCGGTATCAAAAACCGGTGCCTTACCGCTTGGCGATACCCCATCCGGCTGCCGAAGATTGAAATGGTGCGGGAGGCGAGACTTGAACTCGCACACCTTGCGGCGCCAGAACCTAAATCTGGTGCGTCTACCAATTTCGCCACTCCCGCAAAAAAAAGATGGTGGCTACGACGGGATTTGAACCTGTGACCCCATCATTATGAGTGATGTGCTCTAACCAGCTGAGCTACGTAGCCTCTTTTTTTTCGCGTAACCTTCATCGGCGTTGCGGGGCGCATTATGCGTATTGAGTTTAGTAGCGTCAACAAGTTTTTTAGCGTTTTTCGCCTGAGAAAGTCTGTTTGTCTGGGTTCTGACCAGGCTGGCGAATTATTCTACAACTTTACCGTGCGACAGCCGCACAGACAGCATAAAGGGGACCGTACGGGCCCCTTTATGGTCTTCATTCCACAGCTTATTTGTAGGCGGACTGGTGCACGCCTACGGCACGGCCAGAGGGGTCGTCCATGGTCTTGAAGGCTTCATCCCATTCAATCGCTTTCGCAGAAGAGCAGGCGACAGACGGTCCGCCTGGCACGCATTCCGCGGCGCTGGGCAGAGGGAACAACGCTTCAAAAATCTCACGGTAGAGATACGCTTCTTTTGAGCCCGGCGTGTTGTACGGGAAGCGGAAGTGCGCGGTCGCCAGTTGCTGGTCGCTGATCTGTTTGGCTGCCACCTCTTTCAGCGTATCAATCCAGCTGTATCCTACGCCGTCAGAGAACTGCTCTTTCTGCCGCCACGCCACGCTCTCTGGCAGATACGATGAGAAGCATTCACGCAAAATGTGTTTTTCCATTTTTCCGTTGCTGCCACACATTTTGTCGGCCGGGTTGATCCGCATGGCGACGTCCAGGAACTTTTTATCCAGGAACGGCACGCGTGCTTCCACGCCCCACGCTGACATGGCTTTGTTGGCGCGCGCGCAGTCAAACATGTGCAGGGCCAACAGTTTACGCACGTTCTCCTCGTGAAACTCGCGCGCGTTCGGCGCTTTATGGAAGTAAAGATAGCCACCGAAGACTTCGTCGGCGCCTTCACCGGACAACACCATCTTGATGCCCATCGCTTTGATCTTACGCGACATCAGATACATCGGCGTTGACGCGCGAATGGTGGTCACATCGTAGGTTTCAATGTGGTAAATCACATCGCGAATCGCATCCAGGCCTTCCTGTACGGTGAAGTGAATCTCATGGTGCACCGTGCCCAGATGATCGGCGACGGATTTTGCTGCTTTCAGATCGGGTGACCCTTCCAGACCCACTGCAAACGAGTGAAGCTGCGGCCACCAGGCATCGCTTTTATCTTCATCTTCAACGCGTTTCGCTGCAAAACGCTTGGTCACCGCCGAAATGATTGAGGAGTCAAGGCCGCCAGAAAGCAGAACGCCGTAGGGCACGTCTGACATCAGGTGACTTTTTACCGACTCTTCAAGGGCGTGTTTAAGGCCGACCGCGTCGGTGGTGTTGTGCTCAACGGCAGCGTAATCCATCCAGTCGCGCTGCCAATAGCGGCGTATTTCGCCATCGGTGCTGGACAGGTAGCTTCCCGGCGGGAATTCTTTAATGGTGCGGCAAACTGGAACCAGCGCTTTCATTTCTGAAGCGACAAACAGGTTGCCGTGTTCGTCGTTGCCCATGTACAGCGGGATGATCCCAATGTGGTCGCGGCCAATCAGGTACTGTTGCTTCACGCTATCCCAAAGAATGAAGGCAAACATGCCTTGCAGGTCATCAAGAAAGTCGAGGCCCTTTTCCTGATACAGCGCGAGGATCACTTCGCAGTCAGAACCAGTCTGGAAAGCATAGCGATCGCTTAATTCAGCGCGCAGCGCCTGATGGTTATAGATTTCACCGTTTACCGCCAGTACGTGGGTGTGATCGGCGTTATACAGCGGCTGCGCGCCGTTGTTGACGTCAACAATCGACAGGCGCTCGTGCACCAGAATGGCCTTGTCATCAGCGAACACGCCTGACCAATCTGGTCCGCGGTGACGCATCAGGCGAGAGGACTCCAGCGCTTTTTTGCGCAGCTCGATGGGATCGGTTTTCAGATCCAACACACCAAAAATTGAACACATATCTGACTCCTGAGCGCACCTGACGGTGATGTTTTCGTTGTTAGTCCGACAGCGCAGTGGCTGCGTGATGTATAAGAAAATGCGCTATTTTGTATCGTTAATGCAAGCAAAAAAGCGATATGGTGATAAAAGAGCTGTTGCTGCGCCTTATAATTTAAATTTTATTCAAAATAAGTGTGGTTTTGTTGAATGGTATCTAATAAAGCGGCGTTATTGGTTGATTTGTGTACGCGCCATGCGCGGTGACGCAGGGGCAAAAGCAAAAAAAAGCCCTACGGGCCAGCGAGGCGCGCAGGGCATGGTGTCGCTCAATTCAGGTTAGAAGAGATCAATATCGGCTACGGACGGGAACGTCCAGTCGGGGCGGAACGGCATGGCATCAATGTCGCTCAGCGTCGAGACGCCGGAGAGAACCAGAATGGTTTCCAGACCGGCCTGGAAACCGGCCAATATGTCGGTGCGTAGATTATCGCCCACGATCACCGTGTCCTCTGAGTGGGCGTGCATCTTATTCAACGCCGCGCGCATGATATAGGGGCTGGGCTTGCCCACGTAAAACGGCTTGCGGCCTGAAATGGTTTCGATGCCGGCGCACAGCGCGCCGCAGGCAGGCACAAAGCCACGCGCGTGCGTATCGGGATTGGTCGCGATAAAACGCGCGCCGCTGGCAACAAAGAATGCGGCTTTGTGCATCATGTCCCAATTAAATGAGCGGGTTTCACCCACGATCACGAAATCCGGGTTCACGTCGGTGATCGTAAAGCCCGCTTTATAGAGTTCATGAATCAGCGCACCTTCACCAATGACATAGGCTTTTTTGCCCTCCTGACGGCGCAGGAAATCGGCGGTTGCCATTGCCGAGGTGTAAAACACCGACTCGGGCACCTCAATGCCGGCGTTGGCAAAGCGATTGGCCAAATCCTGGGCGGTCTGTGACGGATAGTTGGTCAGCACCACCAGCGGCATCTCTTTTTCGAGGATGCGCTGCAGAAACTCTTTTGCGCCTTTTACAGCGGTATTGTCGTGCATCAGCACGCCGTCGATGTCACAGATTACGCTTTTGATGGTCATAAATAGTTTCCGATGGGCCTGCCCGTTTGCAGGCTATGGTTACTCTTCCAAAAGATGTTGCAACAAGATGCCATTCAACATAGCGCGTTTCGCAAGGGCAAACGCACCGATAGCCGAGCGGTGGTCCAGTTCGGAGCGCACCACCGGTAAGTTCTTCCTGAAGGCGTCCAGCGCTTGCGTGTTAATGCACCCTTCGATCGCCGGGAACAGCACTTTCTCTGCCTCGGTAATCTCGCCTGCCAGCACCACTTTCTGCGGATTAAACAGGTTTATCGCGATGGCAATTGCTTTACCCAAGTAGCGCCCAACGTATTCAACCACTTCGCACGCCAGCGCATCGCCCTGATTGGCGGCACGGCTAATCTGCGACATGGAGCAGTCATCCTGGGTAAGGCTGCTGGGATAGCCTTGACCAAGCAGATGACGCACGCGATTTTCAATCGCGCCATTCGCGGCAATGGTCTCCAGGCAGCCGAAGTTACCGCAGTGGCAGCGCTCGCCCAGGGGATCCACTTGAATGTGGCCAATTTCGCCAACGTTACCATTGCTACCGAGAAAGATATGGCCGTTTGCGATGATTCCGGCGCCGGTTCCACGGTGTAAGCGCACCAGAATTGAGTCGGCGCAGTCGCGGCTTGCACCGAAGTAGTGCTCGGCCAGCGCCAAACTGCGAATATCGTGACCCACAAAGCTGGTGACATTGAACCGCTTCTGCATCGCAGCAACTAACGGCCAGTGGTGGACCTCAATATGTGGCATATAGCGAATAATGCCGTTTATGGGATCCACCAGACCAGGCAGGATGACCGACAGGGCGATCAGCTCATGGATTTTACGCTGGTGCGTAGAGATAAAAGCGTGAATAGCGTTAAACAGCGCATTTTCCAGCGCGGCCTGAGTGCGTTCGGGCAGGGCGTAATCTTCTTGCGCCAGAGATTTGCCGCTCAGATCAAATAACGTGAGCGTAGCGTCGTTGCGTCCCAGGCGCACACCAATGGTGTGAAAGTGCCGGGTCTCAGTGACAATCGAGATGGCGCGGCGGCCTCCGGTGGACGCTTGCTGCTCCACCTCTTTGATGAGGCCGCGCTCAATAAGCTGGCGAGTGATTTTGGTGACGCTGGCGGGCGCAAGCTGGCTGATATCGGCAATCTGAATGCGTGATATTGGCCCCTGCTGATCGATCAGCCGATAAACAGCTGCACTGTTGAGTTGTTTGACAAGATCGACATTTCCTATTTGAGTCTGGCCGCCAGTGGTCATTCAGTGCTTACTCGCTGAGGACGTCCTCTCCGTTGACGAACGTCTTGATGATTTGATAATCGCGGGTAAAGACAGTCAGGTTGGCCACTTTTCCGGCTGTTACCGAGCCCAACTGTTTTGCCACGCCTATGGCTTGTGCTGGGTAGAGCGTTGCCATCCGCAAGGCTTCATCCAGCGCGATACCGCAATGTTCGACGCTGTTTTTCACGGCTTCGATCATGGTCAGCGCAGAACCGCTTAAGGTACCGTGTTCATCAACGCATAGACCATCGCGATAGTATATTGTTTTGCCTGCAAAAATGAATTTGTCTATTGCGGCACCCGCTGGTGCAGTGGCATCTGTCACCAGTACCAGCTTGTCACCTTTCAGGCGCTTAGCATTGCGCACGTTAGCGTAATGGACATGCAAACCGTCTGCAATAATGCCGCAGTATATATCGGACGAATCAAACAACGCACCGATCAAGCCTGGCTCGCGCCCGGCAAACGTCGGCATGGCATTATAAAGGTGGGTGGCGAAACTGACCCCGGCAGCAAAGCCTGCTTTTGCCTCTTCATAGGTCGCGTTGGAGTGGCCAGCAGAGACCACAATGCCCGCCGCGCAAAGCTGGCGAATCACGTCACTGCCTGTGCTTTCAGGCGCCAGCGTCACCTTGCTGATGACATCGGCATTGGCGCACAAATACTCCACCATAGCCGCATCGGGCTGGCGAATCAGGGCGGGATCGTGCGTTCCTTTCTTCGCTTTGTTGAGCCACGGACCTTCAAGATGCAAGCCCAACGCCTGGTGCTGATGCTTATTCCGGTAGGCGCGCATGGTGTCGACGGCACGTCTCATCAAGGCGTCAGTGCTGGTAATAAGTGTGGGCAGGAAGCTGGTGCAGCCAGATTTTTCATTAGCGCGCTGCATCGTTTCCAGCGTGGCCACGCTTAACGCCTCGATATCATCGTTAAACTGCACGCCGCCGCAGCCGTTAAGCTGTAAATCGATAAAGCCGGGAGCGATGAACGCACCCGCCACATCCTGCTGTGTCAGGGCTGGGTCAAGGGCATCGCGTGGACACACGCGTTCAATCATGCCATTGGCAATCACAACAGCGTGATTGTCCAGAATTTCATGGCCGGTAAAAATCCGACCGTTCACTAATGCGTACATCACTTTTCTCCCGGCTAAGCCTGCGGCCTGAGGCGCAGATTAATCACTGCGAACTTCACACACCTTTCATATTTTCCGCTTCCATTTCGCGGAAATATTTCACGGTTTTTACTTTGAGCTCCATGGTGGCGGGCTCGTCGCACACCACGACCGCTTTGGCATGGAGCTGCAGGCAACTAATGGTCCACATATGGTTAACGTTGCCCTCTACTGCGGCCTGCAGCGCTTGGGCTTTAACGTGGCCGGTTACCAGAATCATGACCTCTTCCGCATCCAGCAAGGTACCCACGCCTACGGTCAGGGCATATTTCGGCACCTGATCGACATCGCCGTCGAAGAAACGTGAGTTAGCCACGCGGGTGTCATGCGTCAGGGTTTTGATACGGGTGCGGGAAGAGAGGGAGGAGGCCGGTTCGTTGAACGCAATATGACCATCGTTGCCCACACCGCCCATAAACAGATGAATTTTGCCGTAGGCGCGTATCTTATCTTCATAGCGGCGACATTCTGCGTCAATATCGGGCGCATTGCCATTCAGAAGGTTGATATTATCGGGCTGTATATCGACGTGATCGAAAAAATTACGGTACATGAAGCTGTAGTAACTTTCCGGATGCTCTTTGGGTAACCCTACGTATTCATCCATATTGAAGGTCACAACGTGCTTAAAACTAACCTGGCCCGATTTGTGCATCTCAATCAAGTGCTTGTAGGCTTCCAGCGGGGTACCGCCGGTTGGCAAGCCCAGCACAAAAGGGCGCTCAGCGGTGGGGTTGAATGCGTTGATGCGGTTAACGATGTGGCGTGCAGCCCATTTCCCCACCTGTGTTGGTGTGGCTAAGGGGATCAATCTCATGTCTTCACCTCGGTAAACGTTGGAAAAGGCGGTCGCTTATCTAACCTCATACGAATGCCCGCCTATCATGGCGGGAGCAGACGTCAATGACAAAGCTTATGACCTGATATTTTTTATCATAAAATAAGTTTGTGGTGCATGCCAGCAATTCGGGGTGTTAATGGTGACAAGTGGTGATTAAAGTCACAGTTATCGCGGTTTTAATTTGCGAGGCGAATTAATTTATCTTTACACTGCGCATCGGAGTGAAAAGAGTCACTCACACCGTCCCGTGGGATAAAAACAATAACCCACGCACGGTCAGATGCCAGTCTCATAGGGGGAGAAAAGGGTGAGTATTTTAGGATATTTGCAAAAGGTTGGGCGGGCGCTAATGGTGCCGGTCGCGACCCTGCCGGCAGCGGCAATACTAATGGGCGTGGGCTACTGGATTGATCCGGACAGTTGGGGGGCGGGCAACGCCTTGGCGGCTCTGTTGATCAAGTCGGGTTCCGCTATCATCGATAATATGTCAGTGCTGTTTGCCATTGGCGTGGCCTATGGCATGTCAAAAGACAAAGATGGCGCGGCGGCGCTTTCGGGCTTTGTGGGCTTTCTGGTCGTCACCACGCTGTGCTCGCCCGCAGCGGTCGCTATGATACAAAAGATGCCGGTGGAGCAGGTTCCAGCCGCCTTTGGCAAAATCAGTAACCAGTTCGTGGGCATTCTGGTGGGCATTATGTCCGCAGAGGTTTACAACCGATTCAGCCACGTTGAACTGCCTAAAGCGCTGGCCTTCTTCAGCGGACGTCGCCTGGTGCCGATTCTGGTCTCTTTCCTGATGATCATTGTGGCATTCGTGCTGATGTATATCTGGCCGCTGATCTTTAATGGATTGGTAAACTTTGGCGAACATATCCAAAAAATGGGTTCGGTGGGCGCGGGCGTGTACGCGTTCTTCAACCGTCTGCTTATTCCGGTCGGGCTGCACCATGCGCTGAATTCGGTATTTTGGTTCGATGTGGCCGGCATTAACGACATTCCTAAGTTCCTGGGTGGTGCGCAGTCGATTGCCAACGGAACCGGCGTGCCGGGCATTACAGGACGTTATCAGGCCGGTTTCTTCCCCATCATGATGTTTGGCTTGCCTGGCGCCGCGCTGGCGATCTATCACTGCGCCCGGCCAGAAAATCGCGTGAAAGTGGGCAGTATCATGCTCGCTGCCGCGTTTGCCGCCTTCTTCACAGGCATCACCGAGCCGCTGGAATTTTCGTTCATGTTTGTGGCGCCGGTGCTGTATGTCATCCACGCATTTTTAACCGGTGTGTCGGTATTTATCGCCGCTAGCATGCACTGGATTGCGGGTTTTGGCTTCAGCGCGGGGCTGGTGGATTTGGTGCTCTCGACGCGAAATCCGCTCGCGGTTCACTGGTGGATGCTGATTCCACAAGGGCTGGTGTTCTTTGCTATTTATTACGTGGTGTTCCGATTCACCATCCAGAAATTTAATCTAATGACGCCAGGCCGCGAACTGGCTGCGGGTGACGAAACAGACGGCTATGACGTCAATGTCGACCAGAGCGGCAGCAACGAAACGCAGACGGAAACGCTCGCGCGCCGCTACATCGCCGCCGTTGGCGGTTCAGAAAACCTGACCAACATTGACGCCTGTATTACCCGTTTACGCTTAAACGTCAAAGATTCAGGCCAGGTGAATGAAGGCGTGGCCAAGCGTCTCGGCGCATCGGGCGTGATCCGCCTTAATAAACAGAGCGTGCAGATCATCGTCGGGACGCAGGCGGAGATCATCGCCAGTGCAATGAAAACCGTGCTGCACAAAGGCCCGGTTGCGGCGACAGCGGCCTCTGCTGCGGTTGAACCCGCGCCGGTCTCAAAGCCACAGGCTGTATTGAACAGTGAACGCCAGGTCGTGGCGACGCTGGTGGCGCCGGTGAGCGGTGACATCGTTGCCCTTGATGATGTGCCGGATGAAGCTTTCGCCAGTAAAGCGGTAGGCGACGGGCTGGCGATTAAGCCCACGGATAAAACGGTGGTGTCACCTGCGGCAGGCACTGTGGTGAAGATCTTCAACACCAACCATGCGTTTTGCCTTGAAACGGTAAACGGCGTGGAGATCGTGGTGCATATGGGGCTGGATACGGTTGCGCTGGAGGGTAAAGGCTTTACCCGCTTGGTTGACGAGGGGGCCGTCGTGGAGGCCGGTCAACCTGTGCTTGAGATGGATCTGGCTTTCCTCAATGCCCACGCGCGCTCAATGATTAGCCCGGTGGTGGTCAGCAACAGCGAGGAGTTTGCCGGACTGACAATGCTTGCCAGCGGTTCGGTCGTTGCTGGCGTCACGCCGCTGTACGAAATTAAAAAATAAGTCCTTGTTGTAAGCGAAAAGGCAGGAAGCGATTCCTGCCTTTTTTATTTTAAACCGCTAACAAACGGTTGTTTCCCGTCAGCGCTTTGTGGATCATACTCCGTTACTTCGTGACACCAATCACCCGCTATTGTTTGAGGATTTTGAAATGAGTGAGGCTGAAGCCCGCCCAACGAACTTTATTCGTCAGATCATCGACGAAGATTTGGCGAGCGGTAAGCACACCCGTGTGCATACCCGTTTCCCGCCTGAGCCTAATGGTTATTTGCATATTGGCCATGCGAAATCTATTTGTTTGAACTTTGGTATTGCGCAAGATTACCAGGGTGAATGCAACCTGCGTTTTGACGACACCAACCCAGTTAAAGAAGATCTGGAGTTCGTTGAATCCATCAAGCGTGACGTGCAATGGCTGGGCTTTGAGTGGAGCGGCAGCATTCGTTACTCCTCGGACTATTTTGACCAACTCTTCAATTATGCCGTTGAGCTGATCAATAAAGGCCTCGCCTACGTTGACGAACTCTCGCCAGACCAAATTCGTGAATATCGCGGTACCTTAACGGCCCCGGGTAAAAATAGCCCTTACCGTGACCGCAGTATCGAAGAAAATCTGGCGCTGTTCCAGAAGATGCGCGACGGTGGATTTGAAGAGGGTAAAGCCTGCCTGCGCGCGAAAATCGACATGGCGTCCAACTTTATCGTGATGCGCGATCCGGTGCTGTACCGCATTAAATTTGCCGAACATCATCAGACAGGCAATAAGTGGTGCATCTATCCCATGTACGACTTCACCCACTGCATCTCCGATGCGCTGGAAGGTATTACCCATTCGCTGTGTACGCTTGAGTTCCAGGATAACCGTCGCCTCTATGACTGGGTACTGGATAACATCACCATTCCTGCGCACCCACGGCAGTACGAATTCTCGCGTCTGAATCTTGAATACGCGGTGATGTCGAAGCGTAAGCTGACGCAGTTGGTGAGCGAAAAAGTGGTGGAAGGATGGGACGATCCGCGCATGCTGACCGTTTCTGGTCTGCGCCGTCGCGGCTATACGGCGGCGTCTATCCGCGAGTTCTGCCGCCGTATTGGCGTGACTAAGCAGGATAATATCGTGGAGATGGCGTCACTGGAGTCTTGCATTCGCGACGATCTTAACGAGAATGCCCCGCGCGCCATGGCCGTGATGGACCCCGTCAAAGTGGTGATTGAGAATCTGCCAGCCGGCCACGAAGAAATGCTGACGATGCCGAATCATCCGAGCAAACCAGAGATGGGCACGCGTGAAGTGCCGTTCAGCCGTGAAATCTGGATCGATCGCGCCGACTTCCGTGAGGAAGCCAACAAGCAGTACAAGCGTCTGGTGCTGGGCAAGGAAGTGCGTTTGCGTAATGCCTATGTGATCCGTGCCGAGCGCGTGGCAAAAGACGAAGAGGGCAATATCACCTGCCTTTACTGCACGTGCGATGTCGATACGCTGAGCAAAGACCCCGCGGACGGCCGTAAAGTGAAAGGCGTCATTCACTGGGTATCAGCCATCCACGGTTTGCCTGCGGAGTTCCGACTCTACGATCGCTTGTTCAGCGTCCCGAATCCGGCAGCAGCCGACGATTTCCTCACTACCATTAACCCAGACTCACTGGCGGTCAAACACGGCTTCGTTGAGCCCAGCCTGCGCGAGGCGGCGGCATCTTCGCCTTACCAGTTTGAACGCGAGGGTTATTTCTGTGCCGATAGCGTGTACTCGCAGCCGACGCAGTTAGTGTTCAACCGCACGGTTGGATTACGTGATACCTGGACTAAAATTGGCGACTGATATTTTTTGTCGTTAACGCAATATAATCACGAAAGGGCGAGTATTCGCCCTTTTTTATTGTCTGTCTGACGCCGCCATTAACAGTTTGTGCTACGCCGTTAAAACTCCCCATTTATCCGCACGTTACGACTTTTCTGACTTTAGAAATATTAATCCAATTGCAAGTGTGAAAAATTTTTTTTCAGGTAGGCTATGCGCTCTAAAACAGATCATTGCGCGTTATCTAAGGAAAAAAATGATAAATCTCGCACAGGAAGCACGGTACAGCGTCGTCATTTTGCATCAGCTTATTGAACGCATTTTCAATCAATCGAGCGCGCACGATGACAGTATCGATCTGTTTTTGTCTCACTTTCATCCTGAGTTCACGATGGTGACGCCGCAAGGCAAGCAGTTGGATTTTAATCAGGTCGAGGCGCTGTTTCGTCAGCTACACGGTCAGCGCGAAGGGATGCGGATTGCCACCAGCGAGCATGCGATTATTTCGCAGCAGGGCAAGGAGATCGTCATTCAGTATCGCGAAATGCAAATGATGAACGGTACCCATCAAAGCCGAATTGCCTTAGCCGTGCTGGATTGCAGCACCGCAATTCCGCGTTGGCGCTATTTGCAGGAAACGCTGATTGCCTGAGTGCAGGCAGAAAAAAACCGGCGCAGGCACCGGTTTTTTTTTGTAGCAGCCATGACGATGGCGATTACTTGTCGTGCAGCGTCTCGTCTTCACGGCAGTCGCCCAATGCACAGTGTCCATACAGGTACAGGCTGTGGTTGGTAAGCTTGATGCCGTGACGCGTGGCGATCTCATTCTGACGCGTTTCGATAGAGTCATCGCTAAATTCGATCACTTTGCCGCAGTCCAGGCAAATCAGGTGGTCGTGGTGATGCTGCTGCGTCAGTTCGAAGACGGATTTACCCCCCTCGAAGTTATGGCGGGTTACGATACCTGCGTCATCAAACTGGTTAAGGACGCGATATACCGTTGCCAGACCAATTTCTTCACCCATATCAATCAGGCGTTTGTACAAATCTTCCGCACTGACGTGATGGCACTCGGGTTCCTGAAGCACTTCCAGAATTTTTAATCTGGGCAGCGTGACTTTCAGGCCAGCCTTCTTCAATGCGGAATTGTTGTCAGTCATGCGGATATTGTCCTGTTACTTTGCGAGTCACTTACGGCGCAGCGGCCTTGGATGTTTGGGTCATCACGCATTCTCATTTGCGTCTCATTATAGAGCTCGCGCAGCGAAATGAAAACCAGCGGAATCGTCGGAAATCACCAGGGGCCATAGGGAGAAAAGTCGCTAACGCCGGCGGGGATCGTGCTGATCTTTGTTTTTCATTTCACTCAGCTTCTTACTGCGCTGAGGAATAAGCGGATGACCGTTATGGGTATTCTACAGAATTAACGGGGAAAGTTAAAAAAACGTAGCTATTATTTTCATAGGAAAATCCGTTACCCCAATGTGAGCCGGAACCCACATCGGGAAAGGGGATCAGGCTTCGATAATGGCTTTAAGCTGCAGTTCGTCGTAAATCTGCTTAACCCACGCGTCTACGCGCTCATTGGTGAGCTCAGGCTGACGATCTTCGTCGATTGCCAGGCCCAGGAAGTGCTTGTCATCGGCCAGGCCTTTTGAAGCTTCAAAGTGGTAACCTTCAGTGGGCCAATGACCGACAATGACCGCGCCGTTGGGCTCGATGATGTCGCGAATGGTGCCCATCGCGTCGCAGAAGTATTCGGCATAGTCTTCCTGGTCACCGCAGCCAAACAGCGCGACTAACTTGCCGTTGAAATCGACCTCTTCCAGCGTCGGGAAGAAGTCGTCCCAGTCACACTGTGCCTCGCCGTAGTACCAAGTGGGAATGCCCAGCAGCAAAATGTCGAATGCTTCGAGATCTTCCTTGGTGCTTTTGGCAATGTCATGCACTTCGGCAACATCTTTACCCAGTTGCTTCTGGATCATTTTCGCAATGTTTTCAGTGTTGCCGGTATCGCTGCCGAAGAAAATGCCTACGATTGCCATGGGCTAAGTAACCTCTTAAATCCTGAATGTGATAGTCAGTGAATTGACGATGTAATAGTGCGAATAATAGCAGAACCGCAAAAAGGTCGGAACGCTCAGCAAGGTGACTTTGTGCTCCTGAGTGCGGTCTGCACGCGCTAACGCAGCTTGAGCTGTGCCAGCAGCATATGTTCAATGAGCTCGCTGCGGCTGATGTTTTGCTGTTCAGCCAGGCTATTTAACGCCTCAACCGCCTCGCTCGACATCTTGAGCTCAACGCGCCGCAGGCCGCGAACTTTATCGCGCTTGAGCTGGTTGCGCTTATTAATACGCAGCTGTTCATCGCGCGTCAGCGGACTGGTTTTTGGGCGACCCGGACGCCGTTCATCTGCGAAGAGATCGAGGGTAGTCCGATCTGTCTGTTCTTTTGCCATGATTTGTGAAACTGCGTGGGCGCGAACGGCGAAAAGGCGCTGCGCGATGTAAACATTTATCGGCCCTGCCACGGTGAAAAAATACCCGCAGCAAATTTTTAGCGCGACATCATACTCTAGCGCTATCCACGAAGCCAATCCTAAACCATCAATGGCAAGCTTTTGCTTTTACAGCTTAAAAAAACGACGCACCGCACGCAGGACCGCGTCCGGTTTCTCGGCATGCACCCAATGGCCCGCGCCGCCGATGACATGCGCCTGGGCTTGAGGAAATTGCTGCAACAGCGCCTCACGGTGTTGTCCGTCGAGATAAGGCGAATCGCCGCCGCGAATAAACAGCGCCGGATGGGGCCACGGCGGCACCGCTTCCCATCCGGATATCGCCGCATAGTTATCCCAAAGTACGGGGACGTTAAAGCGCCACTCGCCGTCGACGAAGGATTTGAGAATAAACTGGATGACGCCTTCTTCTGCAATATGCTGTCGCATCAACGCCGCCGCCTCACTGCGCCGTGTGACGCCTGCGGCGCTTACGGCGCGAATGGCCGCGAAGATCTCATCATGGCGGCGCGTTTGATAATCCACAGGGGCGATGTCAATCAGCACCAGTTTACCTAGACGTTCGGGTGCAACCGCGCTGAGCGCCATGGCGATTTTACCGCCCATGGAGTGGCCAATCACATCCACCTGTTCAATTGCCTGTGCGTCGAGCGTATCCACAATATCCTGCGCCATAGCGGCGTAATGCATCTCATCGCTACGCGGAGAAAGACCGTGATTTCGCACATCAACCTGCAGGGTAGGGCGCGCGTCGCGCACGCCACGCGCCAGCACGCCGAGGTTATCCAGGCTGCCGAAAAGGCCGTGGATTAACAAAATTGGAGCGCCATTGACGGCGGATTGTTCAGTTTGCAGACGGGCGTTCAAAATCATGGTTAAAGTTCTTACAGTTGAGAGCCGGGCTTAAGGTATCATGGATTAACCTGTCCAGGATCCAGCCGAACGGGCATTAGGGCATATTCCGACTTTTACATGGAATTGATGCCAGCGCTTTCGGCTGTCGCGGATTTAACTTTATAATCCTTATGTTAGAACTGGCTCACGTTTTTGACGTTCCTGACGGCATTAACGCGCGGTTCTACCCTTTGCCAGAATTGTACGGAATACGATGAAAACGATCGAAGTTGACGAAGAACTCTACCGTTATATTGCCAGCCACACGCAGCACATTGGTGAAAGCGCGTCTGACATTTTGCGGCGCATGCTGAAATTCACCGCCGGGCAAAGCGCTCCAGCGGTAAGCTCGCCGACGAAAGAAGCACAGCCCGTCCGCAGCGAAGCGCGTCCACAAGACCGCGTGCGCGCCGTACGCGAACTGTTGCTCTCAGACGAATATGCGGAGCAGAAGCGGGCGGTAAACCGCTTTATGCTGGTTCTGTCAACGCTTTATCGTCTTGATCCCGCTGCGTTTGCTGACGCCACGGCTTCACTGCAGGGGCGCACCCGCGTCTATTTTGCGGGTGATGAGCATACGCTGTTGCAAAATGGTACCCATACCAAGCCCAGACATGTGCCGGGTACGCCATACTGGGTAATTACGAATACCAATACAGGCCGCAAATGCAGCATGGTCGAACACATCATGCTGGCCATGCAATTCCCTCAGGAATTGACCGAGAAAGTTTGCGGCACCATTTAAACTGAAGCGTCAGGGAGAAGCGCCAATGGCCAATCACCCTCGTGCCGGGCAGCCTGCCCAGCAGAGCGATTTAATTAACGTTGCACAGTTAACCTCGCAGTATTACGTCCTGAAGCCGGATACGGCAAACCCGGACCACGCGGTGAAATTTGGCACTTCTGGCCACCGCGGCAGCGCGGGGCGTCACAGCTTCAATGAAGCGCATATTCTGGCTATCGCTCAGGCGATCGCCGAAGAGCGTGCAAAAAATGGCATCACCGGGCCGTGCTATGTGGGCAAAGATACCCATGCGCTTTCTGAGCCCGCAATTCTGTCAGTGCTCGAAGTGTTGACCGCCAACGGCGTGGATGTGATCGTGCAGCAGGAGAATGGTTATACGCCAACGCCTGCGATCTCCAACGCGATTCTCGAGCACAACAAGCGCGGCGGTGCGCAGGCCGACGGTATTGTGATTACGCCGTCACACAACCCCCCTGAAGATGGCGGCATCAAATATAATCCACCGAACGGCGGGCCTGCTGATACCAACGTCACCAAAGTGGTGGAAGATCGTGCTAACCAACTAATTAAAGGCGAGCTGAAAGACGTGAAGCGTCTGCCTTTGGATCAGGCGTGGAAAAGCGGTCACATTGTCGAGCAGGATCTCATCCAGCCTTACGTTGAGGGTTTGGCGCAGGTGATTGATTTTGCTGCTATCCAGAAAGCGGGCTTGAAGATCGGCGTTGATCCACTGGGCGGCTCTGGTATGGCTTACTGGCAGCGTATCGCTGAGCATTACAATCTGGATTTGACCATCGTTAACGATGCCATCGATCAAACCTTCCGCTTTATGCATCTGGATAAAGACGGTGTGGTGCGTATGGACTGCTCATCAGAATGTGCGATGGCTGGGCTGCTGGCATATAAAGACAAGTTTGATCTCGCGTTCGGTAACGACCCGGATTACGATCGCCACGGCATCGTCACGCCAGCAGGATTGATGAACCCGAACCACTATCTGGCGGTGGCCATCAACTACCTGTTCCAGCATCGTCCGCAGTGGGGCGCTGAGGTCGCGGTGGGTAAAACGCTGGTGTCCAGCGCCATGATCGACCGCGTGGTTAACGACATTGGCCGCAAGCTGGTGGAAGTTCCAGTTGGGTTCAAATGGTTCGTGGACGGCCTGTTTGACGGCAGCTTCGGCTTTGGCGGCGAAGAGAGCGCGGGCGCCTCTTTCCTGCGTTTTGACGGCTCCGCATGGTCTACCGATAAAGACGGTATCATCCTGTGTCTGTTGGCCGCAGAAATTACGGCGGTGACGGGTAAAAATCCTCAGCAGCATTACGACGAACTGGCTGCCCGTTTTGGCGCGCCAAGCTACAACCGTCTGCAAGCACCTGCGACGTCCGCACAAAAAGCGGCGCTGTCGAAGCTGTCGCCAGAAATGGTCAGCGCCGATACGCTGGCAGGCGATCCTATCACTGCTCGACTGACGGCAGCGCCTGGCAACGGTGCTTCCATTGGTGGCCTGAAAGTGATGACGGAAAATGGCTGGTTCGCCGCGCGTCCGTCCGGCACTGAAGATGCCTACAAGATCTATTGCGAAAGTTTCCTCGGGGCTGAGCATCGCCAGCAGATCGAGAAAGAAGCAGTAGAGATTGTGAGTGAAGTGCTGAAAAACGCCTAACCGGGCAAAACAATAAAGGCCGCTGATGCGGCCTTTTTTTATGGCATAAAGCGGTAACCAATGCCAATTTCGGTGAGTAAATGGCTGGGCTGCGTTGGGTTGCTTTCCAGCTTCTGCCGCAGATGGCCCATATAAATCCGCAAGTAGTGGCTGTGCTCAACCGCATTCGGTCCCCACACCTGATTCAGGAGCTGGCGCTGCGTCAGCACTTTTCCAGCGTTGTTTAAAAGTAAACTCAGCAGGCGGAATTCCGTTGGGGTTAAATGGACTTCTTCCCCGTTGCGCTGTACGCGTCGACCGGCTAAATCGACGCTGACTTCGCCAAAACGCACCACCGGTTCGGGCTGAGTACGCTGGTGACGCCGCAGCGCCACGCGAACGCGTGCCAGCAGTTCACCAATACCAAAGGGTTTGCTGAGATAATCGTCTGCCCCGGCATCCAGCGCATCAATTTTATCCTGCTCATCGTCGCGCGCTGACAAGACAATCACCGGCAAACTGCTCCACTGCCGCACCTCGCGGATAAAATCGGTGCCATCTCCGTCTGGCAAGCCGAGATCGAGTATCACCAAATCCGGCTTACGCGTCGCCGCTTCGATTAAGCCGCGCTGCAGTTCGCCCGCTTCCACAATCTTGAGGCCTTCGTTTTCCAGCGCCAGGCGCACAAAACGGCGAATTTCCTTTTCGTCTTCCACAATCAAAATGGTCGGCACGCTGACTCCTGGCAAAAGAGGGTAACACCTTACTTTATCAATAAATAATCATGGCGTCCGTAACGATATCTTCACTCGTTAAGCAGCGAATCACGTCGGTGTGACACCGTGCGCCGCGGCAGAAAAAAACCGCTGCTTCAGTGGTCAGAGGAGTAGTAAAAGTAATCGATGCGGAGTAATATTAGACACAGATCACATTTTAACGCGACGCACGACCAGGAGGACGCGATGTACAGGTCTTATCCCCTTTCTAAAATTTTGCTCCGCCGCACGCTGGTGGTGGTAATGGGTTTGTTGGCTTTACCCGTTATGCTGTTCCGGGCCGATCGGGCGCGCTTTTACAGTTATCTTCACCGCATGTGGTGTAAAACCAGCAACAAGCCGGTGTGGCTGGCGCAGTCTGAAGCCGCTGGCGGCACATATTGGTAAGCGTTTTGCTGCTGTAATGAACCGGTTCCTGCTGCCAGGCGCCGGTTTTTTTATATGAATTTTCGCCGCTTAGCCCAATTCCCCTCTGTTATCTCGCGCTTTTTCAGCTACAATTAAACCTCTACAAGTTTTTAGAGGTTGTACAAGTATGAGCGATAAAATTCCTGTCGGTATCAGTGCTTGCCTACTCGGGAATCAGGTCCGATTTGATGGCGGCCACAAGCGTTTTGCTTTTGCAACTGATCAACTTACGCCCTATATCCGCTTTGAACCGGTGTGCCCTGAGATGGCGATTGGTCTTCCTACGCCTCGCCCGGCTTTGCGCCTGGTGAAGAAAGGCGAGGACGACATTCATCTCTGTTTCAGTAAAGACGGTGGTGAAGAGGTCACGGAGGCCATGCGCAGCTGGTCCGAAGAACGGGTGAAATCTCTGCATCACCTCTGCGGTTACATTCTATGCGCGAAATCACCCAGCTGTGGTCTGGAACGCGTGCGCGTCTATCTGCCTGATACTAATGACAATCAAAAAGCGGGCACCGGTGTGTTCACCTCTTTTTTACAGAAAGAGATGCCTTGGCTACCGCTTGAAGAAGATGGTCGCCTGCATGATGATGCGATTCGCGAAAACTTTATTTCACGCGTTTACGCGCTGCACGAATTCAATGAAATGTGGCGCAGCGGCCTGACCCGCCACAAACTGATGGATTTTCATAGCCGTTATAAACTGCTGCTGCTGTCGCATGCGCAGAAAGAGTATCGCGAGATGGGGCGCTTTGTGGCGGCGATGGATCAGTGGGACTCGCTTGACGACTACGCGTTTGAATACCGTCATCGTTTAATGCAGCTGATGTCGCATAAGGCCTCACGCCGCAACCACACCAATGTGCTGATGCACGTTCAGGGCTATTTTCGCCCGCAGCTCACTTCCGCCCAGCGTCAGGAGCTGGCTCAGCTCATCGATCGCTACCGCCAGGGCGTTCAGCCGTTGCTGGTCCCCATTACCATGTTGAAGCACTACATGGCGGAGTATCCGCATCCGTGGCTTGCGCGCCAACGCTATTTTGATCCCTATCCTGAAGCGCTGCGTCTGCGCTACGGACAATAAAGAGGGCCAGTATGTCGACCCATTTAGTCTGGCTGCGTAACGATCTGCGCATCAACGACAATAGCGCCCTTGCTGCCGCGTGCAGCGATAAAGATGCCCATGTCATCGCGCTGTTTATCGCGACGCCCGGTCAGTGGCAGCAGCATCACATGTCACCCAAACAAGCGGTATTCATTCATCAAAATCTCTGTCATTTGCAAACCGCGCTGGGCGAGCGCGGCATTGAGTTGGTTTATCATCAGTGCGACGATTTTTCCGCCTCGGTGGACTACCTGTGCCACGTCTGTGAACAGCATAAAGTCGACCAGCTCTTTTATAATTATCAGTACGAATTCAACGAGCGCCAGCGCGACGCGGCGGCGGAAAAGCGCCTTGATGCGCAGGGCGTCACCTGTCAGGGATTTGATGACAGCCTGCTGCTGCCGCCCGGCAGCGTGCAAACCGGCAGTGGAGAGATGTTTAAGGTCTTTACGCCGTTCAGCAAAGCGTTTGTAAAGCGCCTGGAGCAGGGGATGCCGGAGTGTGTCCACGCGCCCAAAGCGCGCAGCGGTGCTCCGCTTAAAGCCGCAAAAGCCATTCCTGCTTTTGATTATGCCGCAGAAGACGTTGATGCAGCCTTGTTTCCTGCGGGCGAGGAGGCGGCCTTGAAAAAACTGCGGCACTTCGCAAAAACGGCGGTGGTAGACTATCCGGCGCAGCGCGATCTGCCGGCCCTCGACAGCACCAGCCGCCTGTCTGCCTACCTTGCCATCGGCGTGCTTTCCCCCCGTCAATGTTTGCACCGCGTGTTAACAGAGCATCCGGATGCGCTGAAAGGGGGCAAAGCCTTTACGTGGATCAACGAACTGATCTGGCGTGAATTTTATCGGCATCTACTGGTGGCTTATCCTGCGCTGTGCAAGCATCAGCCGTTTGTCGATTGGACGCGCCATGTGCCATGGCAGACGAACACGGCCCATCTCACCGCGTGGCAGCAGGGCAAAACCGGCTACCCCATCGTGGACGCCGCGATGCGACAACTGCATGCGCAGGGCTGGATGCATAACCGCCTGCGCATGATCACCGCCAGCTTTTTAGTGAAAGATCTGCTGATCGACTGGCGTGAAGGTGAGCGCTATTTCATGCAGCAGCTGATCGATGGCGATCTGGCCGCGAACAATGGCGGATGGCAGTGGGCCGCGTCTACCGGTACCGATGCCGCGCCTTACTTCCGCATCTTCAATCCCACGACGCAAGGCGAACGCTTTGACAGCGAAGGGGCATTTATCCGCCAGTGGCTGCCGGAACTCAAAAATGTGCCCGACAGCGATATTCATCAGCCCCATGCGTGGGCAAAGAAAAATCACAAGACGCTCGATTATCCGGCGCCCATCGTTGATCATAAGGACGCACGCAAAAAGACATTAGACGCCTTTGAGCACGCGCGCAGCGTGGCCTGAGGCGCGCAGGAAACCGCGATGAATAATTTTGAATTAGAGAACGTTGTTAACCAAAAACTGAATACCGGTGCGTTTAGCGATTACGCGCCGAACGGCCTGCAGGTTGAGGGACGCGAAGAGATTCGCACGGTGATCACCGGTGTAACCGCCTGCCAGGCGCTGTTAGACGAAGCGGTGAGGCGTCAGGCGGACGCGGTACTGGTGCATCACGGGTATTTCTGGAAGAGCGAATCCCCGGTGATCAAAGGCATGAAGCGCCAGCGCTTGCGCACGCTTCTCGCCAACGACATCAATCTCTTTGGCTGGCACCTGCCGCTGGATGCGCATCCGCAGCTGGGCAACAATGCCCAGCTGGCCGCGCTGTTTGATATTGAAGTGAAAGGCGAGGTTCAGCCCCTGGTTCCGTGGGGCGAACTGGCCGAGCCGCTGAGCGGCGAGGCGCTGGCGGCAAAAATCGCCGCTAAGCTGGGACGCACGCCGCTGCATTGTGGTGATAATGCTCCCGCCCGCATCAAGCGCATCGCCTGGTGCAGCGGCGGCGGGCAGGGCTTTATTGACAGCGCGGCCGCGTTTGGCGTCGACGCTTTTATCACTGGCGAAGTGTCGGAACAAACTATCCATAGCGCGCGCGAGCAGGGTTTGCATTTCTTTGCTGCCGGCCACCATGCCACCGAGCGCGGCGGCATCAAAGCGTTGGGTGAATGGTTGGCGCAACAGCACGGTCTCGACGTGACCTTTATTGATATCGATAATCCCGCCTGAACACGATCTTCTGCGCCTTAATTTCCCTTTAAGGCGCAATTTCATTGACACATCCCTGTCACTTTCGCATAACGTAGTGTCTTCCCGTTAGGCGGCCATCGGCCGTCCATTGCTGTAACAACCCTTTTTTTCTTTTTGCGCCAGTAGGTTGCGCGCACTTGTCACATCACCAGGAGGTCAGTTTTGCAACAAGCACGGTGTTATCTACTGGGCGAACGCGCCGTGGTGCTGGAGCTGGAACCGCCTTTGTCGCTAAGCAGCCAGCAGCGTATTTGGGGGCTGTGTCAGCAGCTACAGCACGATGCGCAGGTTGAAGAAGTCATCCCAGGGATGAACAACCTGACGCTGTTACTGCGCGATCCGCAGCATCACGCGCAGGATGCCGTCGAGCGCCTGCAGCGCTGGTGGGAAGAGAGCGAAACACAGCAGCCGGAATCGCAGCGCGTGGAGATTCCGGTGGTGTACGGCGGAGCGCAGGGGCCGGATCTGCAATGGGTGGCAGAACATGCCGGATTATCGGTACAGCAGGTGGTGGCGCTACACAGCAGCGTTGATTATGTCGTGTACTTTATTGGTTTCCAGCCGGGCTTTCCCTATCTGGGCGGATTGGATGAGCGGTTGCATACGCCGCGGCGCGCCGAACCAAGACTCAGTGTGCCGCAAGGCTCGGTGGGGATCGGCGGTAGCCAGACGGGCATCTATCCATTGGCGGCGCCGGGCGGCTGGCAGCTGATTGGGCATACGCCGCTCGCGCTGTTTGATCCGCGTCAGCAGCCGCCAACGCTGCTGCGTCCCGGCGATAGCGTCCGCTTCGTGCCGCAAAAGGAGGGCATATGCTAACGGTTTTACGCGCAGGACTCATGACCTCGGTGCAGGATGGCGGTCGCCCCGGTTGGCGACAGTTCGGGATTAGCCTCAGCGGTGCATTAGATCAGCCCTCGATGCGCACCGCCAATTTACTGGTGGGCAATCCACAGAACGGTGCGGTGCTGGAGATCGTGCTGGGCCAGTTCAAAGCCGAGTTCAGGCGGGCAGGCTGGTTTGCGCTAACCGGCGCGGATTGCCAGGCCGAGTTGGATGGCAAACCGGTGTGGACGGGCTGGCGCTGGCCGGTAAAAAAAGGGCAAGTATTGACGCTGGGCACGCCGGTGAGTGGCATGCGTAGCTATCTGGCAATTGACGGTGGATTGGCGATCGAAGAGACGCTCGGTTCATCCAGCACGGATCTCAAGGCCGGCTTTGGCGGCTGGCAGGGACGTAAACTGCAGGACGGCGACAGTTTGCCTCTGGGCAAGCCGACGCAACGCTTCACCCGCAAGGCTGGCGTGCGCCAGCTGCTGTGGGGCAATCGCCTGCGTGCGCTGCCTGGGCCAGAATATGCGGCGTTTAGCCATGAGTCGCAGGAGGCATTCTGGCGCACGCCGTGGAAACTCAGCCCGCAAAGTAATCGTATGGGCTATCGCTTGCAGGGACGAGAGCTGACGCTGGATGCACCGCGAGAGATGCTGTCGCATGGCCTGGTGCCCGGCGTGGTTCAAGTGCCACCGCAGGGATCGCCAATCGTGCTGATGGCAGATGCGCAGACCACGGGGGGCTATCCGCGCATAGCCTGCGTCATTGAAGCCGATCTCTACCACCTGGCGCAGATACGCCTTGGCGATCCCATTCATTTTATCCACTGCACGCTGGATGAGGCGCAGCTTGCCAGGCAGCAGCAGCAGCGCGCGCTCGACCACATTGCTTGGGGACTGTCACATGAGAATTGATCTTAATGCCGATCTCGGTGAAGGAAGTGAGAGCGATCGCGCGCTGTTGGCGCTGGTAAGCTCTGCGAACATTGCCTGTGGTTTTCACGCGGGTGATGCAACCACGATGCTGCAATCGGTGCGCTGGGCGAAGGCGTCTGGCGTGGCGGTTGGCGCACACCCCAGCTTTCCCGATCGCGAAAATTTTGGTCGCAGTGCCATGCAGTTGCCGCCAGAAACGGTCTACGCGCAGATGCTGTACCAGATTGGTGCACTGAAAGGTATGGCCGAAAGCGAGGGCACTCGGCTGGTTCACGTTAAGCCACACGGCATGTTGTACAACCAGGCCGCCGCGGATCGGACGCTGGCGGACGCCATCGCCCGCGCTGTGTACGCAATCGATCCGGCGCTGTTGCTGGTGGGGTTGGCGGGCAGCGCCCTCATCGACGCCGGAGCGCATTACGGGCTCCGCACCCGCGAAGAGGTGTTTGCTGACCGCGGCTATTTATCCACTGGCGCGCTGGTGCCGCGCGGTCAGCCCGGTGCGATGATCGACGATGCTGAACAGGCATTGGCGCAGACGCTGGCGATGGTGCAGCAGCGGCAGGTAAAAAGCGTCAGCGGTGAGTGGGTGAGTGTCAATGCGGACACCGTTTGCCTGCACGGTGATGGGCCGCATGCGCTGTCGTTCGCGCGTGCGCTGCGCGCTGCCTTTGAGACGCATCAGATTGAAGTCAGCAGCGCATAATGATGTGTTAGTCGCCCGGCCTCATGGTCGGGCTTTTTCATTATTTATCAGGGGAAAACCATGGAGAGCGTCGTTAATCTTTGGCCACTGCTTGGCATCGCCGCCATTGTGTTGGGCTTTGTTTTACGTTTTAACCCGGTTCTGGTGGTAATTGTGGCCGGTTTTGTCACCGGTATCGCGGCACATATGCCCATCACCGATATTTTAGAGAAGTTGGGCGCGGGCTTTTTAAATACCCGTAACCTGCCGTTGATCTTGCTGCTGCCGCTGGCGGTTATCGGTTTACTGGAGCGCCATGGTCTGAAGCAGCGGGCGCAAGCCTGGATCGCGCAGATCAAGACCGCCACGGCAGGACGGCTGCTGATCGTTTATCTGCTGGTGCGTGAATTAACCGCCGCGTTGGGCTTGACCAGCCTCGGCGGTCATCCGCAAATGGTCCGTCCGTTGCTGGCACCGATGGCGGAAGGCGCCACCGAAAACCGCTATGGCGAAATGCCACCTGCGGTACGCCAACGCCTGCGTGCCATGTCTGCGGCAACGGATAACGTGGGGCTGTTCTTTGGCGAGGACATTTTTGTCGCGTTTGGCGCCATTATTTTTATGCACAACTTTATGCAGGAATCAGCAGGCATCAGCACGGAACCGTTGCATATCGCACTGTGGGGTATCCCCACCGCGGTTTGCGCTTTCCTTATTCACTCTGCTCGGCTGATTAGGCTGGATCGCCAACTGGCACGCGAACTCGGCGCGCTTAACCAGCAGGCGCTGCACGCCAGAGGAGAAAAATGATGTTTGAACAACAGTATTTGATGTGGCTGGCTGGCGTGATTTTGCTGATGGTGGCGCTGCTGTCGTGGCGGGATAAAGCCAATCCTCGACGTTTCACGACGGGATTATTCTGGGCGCTTTACGGTGTGATCTTTCTGATTGGGGACGGTGCCTACCAGCTCGCGGCGCAGTGGGCAGGCGATGCCGCACAAGGCAAGCGTATGCTGAATATAGGCATAGGCATCGCGGTGGTAGCCATGGCGTTAATTGCCGGGTTTGGCGGCGTACGCCTGGGAAGCTACGCTGAACGTGATAATGCACAAAAAGAGGCAAGCGCCCAGCGGCTGGGCAACAAACTTTTCCTGCCTGCGCTGGCCATCCCTGTCGTCACCGTGCTCGGTGTCCTGGCGTTTAATCACCTTCCTGACCTGCAGGCGCGCGTATTTGGACCAGGCAACCACGCCACCTTAGTTACGCTGTTTTCAATGATGGTGGGCTGTCTGCTCGGATGGCTGTTGGCGCTGAAATTTACCCAAGAAAAGCCGCTGCAATCGATGCAGGAAACGCGGCGGCTGCTGGATGCGGTGGGCTGGGCCTTTATTTTGCCGCAAATCTTGGCGACGCTGGGGTTGCTGTTTACCACCGCAGGCGTCGGAACGGCCATTTCCCATCTCACTGAGCACTATCTGGCAGTAAATAATCGGCTGGTTGCCGTTGCCGTGTATGCCATCGGCATGGCGCTGTTAACCATGATCATGGGCAACGCTTTTGCCGCATTTCCTATCGTGACGGCGGGCATCGGTATTCCTATTTTGGTATTACAGCACGGCGGAAATCCGGCGGTAATGGCGGCGATCGGCATGTTTTCGGGCTACTGCGGCACTTTGATGACGCCGATGGCGGCTAACTTCAATATTGTGCCGGCGCGCCTGCTGGAGTTACCCGATCGAAACGCGGTGATCAAAGCCCAGATCCCTACCGGTGTGCTACTGTTGCTGATAAATATTTTCCTGCTCTGGTTCATGATGTTCCTGTGAGGTCGCAATGAAAACGGTATTAATGACCGCCTTTGAACCGTTCGGTGGCGAAGTGCTCAATCCTTCCTGGGAAGCCGTGCGCCACTTTGAAGGCAAAGTGATCGACGGTGCGCGCATTGAGGTTCGACAGCTTCCGGTGGTATTCGCCACCTGTGGCGACGTGCTGCAGGAGGCGCTGGACACGCTGCAGCCCGATCTGATTTTGAGCGTGGGGCAGGCTGGTGGGCGCAGCGATATCACGTTGGAACGCGTGGCGATTAACGTGGATGACGCGCGCATTCCGGATAATGCGCAGCAGCAGCCGGTCGATCAACCGATCGTTGCCGACGGCCCCGCCGCCTACTTTACGACGCTGCCGATCAAAGCCATCGTGGCGGCGTTAAAGCAGGCGGGCGTGCCTGCGTCGGTATCCCAAACCGCCGGGACCTTTACCTGTAATCACGTCATGTATCGTCTGCTGCACTGGATCAAGACCACCCAGAGCCGTGCCCGGGGCGGATTCCTGCATATTCCCTATATGCCGGAGCAGGCCATCCATCACGCCGGCGTGCCCAGTATGGCCAGCGCCACGGTTATCCAGGCATTAGAAACTGCCGTGCGCGTGATATTGCGCACCAACGAAGATATTCGCACCCCAGGCGGTGCGACGCACTAACAGGAGCGGTTATGCCTGAAGGACCGGAGATCCGCCGTGCGGCGGATCAGCTGGCAGCGGCGATGGGTGATAAGCCGCTTACTGATGTGTGGTTTGCGTTTCCCCAGCTAAAAACCTATGAACCAGCGCTGCTAGGGGAAACGATCAATGCTTTTGAGACGCGAGGAAAGGCGCTGCTGACGCACTTCTCCAACGGATTAACGCTCTACAGTCATAACCAGCTTTATGGCGTGTGGCGTGTTGTGCCTACCGGCACTGAACCGCAAACCAATCGGCAACTGCGGGTGCGTCTGGCGAATGTGGATCAGACTATTTTGCTGTATAGCGCTTCTGATATTGCGTTATTGAATGCCGATACGCTTGCCGCTCACCCTTTTTTACAGCGCGTTGGCCCGGACGTACTGGATGTCACGCTCACTGAGCAAACGGTGCGCGAACGTTTACTCTCCGCGCCGTTCCGCCGCCGTCAATTTAGTGGGCTGCTGCTGGACCAGGCATTTCTGGCCGGGTTGGGCAACTACTTGCGCGTGGAGATATTGTGGCATGCTGGCCTACTGGCGCAGCATCGCGCGCAGGATTTAAGTGAAACGCAGCTGGATCGTCTCAGTCAGGCCATGCTGGCCGTACCGCGTTTATCGTACAAAATGCGGGGCAGTATGAAAAAGTATCATGCCGAGGCGGCATTTCGCTTTGAGGTTTTTCATCGGCAAGGCAAAAAGTGCCGACGCTGCGGAAGTATTATCGAGAAGGGCGTGCTGTCATCGCGGCCTTTTTACTGGTGTCCGGGATGCCAGAAGTAAGCAGGGCGGGATAACCCGCCCTGAGTGATTATTTTTTCAGCGCAGACGTGAACTCGCGCTCGGTATAACCGGTGTAGAGCTGACGTGGACGCGCAATTTTCATGCCTTCATCGTGCATCTCTTTCCAGTGTGCAATCCAGCCGACCGTACGCGCCATGGCGAAGATAACGGTGAACATAGACGACGGAATACCCATGGCTTTCAGGATGATACCGGAGTAGAAGTCGACGTTTGGATACAGTTTGCGCTCAATGAAGTAGGGATCGTTGAGTGCAATGTGCTCCAGCTCCATCGCCACTTCCAGCAGATCGTCTTTCATACCCAATTCGTTCAACACTTCGTGGCAGGTTTCACGCATCACGGTGGCACGCGGGTCATAGTTTTTGTAAACGCGATGACCAAAGCCCATCAGGCGGAACGAATCGTTCTTGTCTTTCGCGCGGCGCACAAACTCTGGAATGTGGTCGACCGTGCTGATCTCTTCCAGCATACGCAGGGTCGCTTCGTTGGCACCGCCGTGCGCCGGTCCCCACAGTGAAGCAATACCTGCCGCAATACACGCGAACGGGTTCGCACCTGACGATCCCGCGGTACGTACGGTAGAGGTTGACGCATTCTGTTCGTGATCGGCATGCAGAATCAGGATACGGTCCATCGCGCGTTCCAGTACCGGATTCACTTTGTACTCTTCGCACGGCGTCGCGAACATCATGTGCAGGAAGTTACCCGCATAAGAGAGATCGTTACGCGGATAAACAAACGGCTGGCCAATGGAATACTTGTAACACATGGCGGCCATGGTCGGCATTTTAGACAGCAGACGGAAAGCGGCAATTTCGCGATGGCGCTCAATGTTAACGTCTAATGAATCGTGATAGAACGCCGCCAGCGCGCCAGTCACGCCGCACATCACGGCCATCGGATGTGAATCGCGGCGGAAACCGTGGAACAAACGGGTAATTTGTTCGTGAATCATGGTATGGCGCGTCACGGTAGTGCGGAATTCCTCAAACTGTGCCTGCGTCGGCGCTTCACCGTTCAGCAGGATATAGCACACTTCAAGATAGTTTGAGTGAGTGGCCAGTTGGTCGATAGGGAAGCCACGGTGCAACAGGATGCCTTCGTCACCGTCAATGAAGGTGATTTTGGATTCGCATGACGCAGTAGAGGTGAAGCCAGGATCGAAGGTAAACAGGCCTTTTGAACCAAGAGCGCGGACATCGACAACATCCTGTCCCAGCGTGCCTTGCATCACATCCAGTTCAATAGCATTGCTGTCTTGTAGGGTTAGCGTCACTTTTTTATCTGTCATTTTTCGTCTCCATAGCGCCTGAGTGGGTAAGGATCTTAGACACCAGATTAGTCTTCATGTTGCGTAAAACCACAATCTTCACAGTTTCACTTTACGGTAACGTTAACAATGCAAGGTCACAGAGTGAATAAATTGTGTCGGTCTTGTTGGTGGCGTACGGGCATGACATGCTGAAATTGCGGATGTTAAAGATCCTGTCTCGACATAACTTCTTGGTAACCAATAACCTGATGCATTTTGTTGCTCATGTTGGCAATGTTACATAACTTGAGCTTAGGGGAAAGTGTATCCCCATAACTTTTGCGCATCATAGGAATTTAACGCGATAGTTTGTAACTGAATTGTTGATCTTTTGTCAAATCAGATAATTAAAAATGTGTTAATTGTGAAAATCGTGAGAAAGATCACTGTTCAGCTTAAATGTGACCAAACAGTTTGTAGGGGAATTGTAATCAGAATGTGAACCGCCTATACTGCCGCCAGGTCTCCGGAATACCCTGACACCAGGAGCCACCCAGCGTTTTACCCGCTTCATTTAACACTGGATGTTGCTATTTTGGTGGCGGTTGCCGTCTGAACACATGCTGTGCTCTGCTGCAACTCAGGACCGGAGGAAGCACAATAAAAAGAGCTGTGTGGGCAAAACCGTGAAAAAACAAAGACCTGTTAACTTGGATCTCTCGACGATCCGGTTTCCCGTGACTGCAATATCATCCATTCTCCACCGCGTCTCCGGCGTGATTACCTTTGTCGCCCTCGGAATTCTGCTCTGGTTACTGGGTCTCTCTCTCTCCTCTCCGGAAGGTTTCCAGCAAGCGGCGTCCATCATGGATAGCTTCTTTGCCAAGTTCATCATGTGGGGCATTCTGACTGCGCTGGCTTACCACGCGGCAAGCGGCATTCGCCATATGCTGGCCGATTTTGGCTACACGGCAGAAACGCTGCAAGTGGGAACCCGTACCGCGCAAGCGGTTTTTGTTATCACTGTCGTGCTCTCAATTTTGGCTGGAGTCCTCGTATGGTAAGCAACGCTTCTGCATTAGGACGTAACGGTATCCATGACTGGCTATTAGTACGTGCTTCCGCAATCCTGATTACGCTCTACATTATTTACCTTCTCGGTTTTGTGGTGATGGCCGACACCCTGACGTATGACGTCTGGCGGGCTTTCTTCGCCTCTTCCTTCACTAAAGTGTTTACGCTACTGACGCTGTTCTCCATTCTGATTCACGGCTGGATTGGAATGTGGCAGGTGTTGACCGACTACGTTAAACCGCTGGCGACGCGTCTGATCCTCCAGTTGGCTATTGTGGTCGCGCTGTTGTCGTATGCAATTTATGGAACCGTTGTCGTGTGGGGTGTGTAAATGACTTTGCCAGTTAGAGAATTTGATGCCGTGGTGATCGGCGCGGGTGGCGCAGGTATGCGCGCGGCTCTGCAAATCTCCCAGTCGGGCCAGACGTGTGCCCTGTTGTCAAAAGTGTTCCCAACCCGTTCCCATACCGTTTCCGCGCAGGGGGGAATTACCGTTGCGCTTGGCAATAGCCATGAAGATAACTGGGAATGGCATATGTACGATACCGTAAAAGGATCGGACTATATCGGTGACCAGGATGCCATTGAATATATGTGCCACGTAGGGCCGGAAGCGATTCTGGAACTGGAGCACATGGGTTTACCGTTCTCGCGTCTTGACGATGGCCGCGTTTATCAGCGCCCGTTTGGCGGTCAGTCCAAAAACTTTGGCGGTGAGCAAGCGGCGAGAACCGCGGCGGCGGCGGACCGTACCGGCCACGCGCTGTTACACACGCTTTATCAGCAGAACCTGAAAAATAAAACCACTATTTTCTCCGAATGGTACGCCTTGGATCTGGTGAAGAATGCAGACGGTGCGATCGTTGGTTGTACTGCAATCTGCATTGAAACCGGTGAAACGGTCTACTTCAAAGCCAAAGCGACAATTCTTGCTACGGGTGGTGCGGGTCGCATCTACCAGTCCACCACGAATGCGCATATCAACACCGGTGACGGCGTTGGCATGGCGCTGCGTGCCGGCGTACCGGTACAGGATATGGAAATGTGGCAGTTCCACCCAACCGGTATTGCCGGCGCGGGTGTGCTGGTCACGGAAGGATGCCGTGGTGAAGGCGGTTACCTGTTGAATAAGCACGGTGAACGTTTCATGGAGCGCTATGCGCCTAACGCGAAAGATCTGGCAGGCCGTGACGTGGTAGCACGTTCAATGATGGTGGAAATCCGTGAAGGTCGCGGTTGCGACGGTCCATGGGGTCCGCACATCAAACTGAAACTCGATCATTTGGGTGCCGACGTACTGGAATCTCGTCTGCCGGGCATCCTTGAGCTGTCGCGTACCTTTGCGCACGTTGATCCTATTAAAGAACCTATTCCGGTCATTCCAACCTGTCACTACATGATGGGTGGCATTCCAACCAAAGTGACCGGTCAAGCGCTGCGCGTCAATGCGCAAGGCGAAGACGAAGTCATTCCGGGCCTGTTTGCCGTGGGTGAAATCGCCTGCGTATCGGTGCATGGTGCGAACCGTCTGGGGGGGAACTCCCTGCTTGACTTGGTGGTATTTGGTCGCGCAGCGGGCGTGCATCTGATGGAGTGCATTGAAGAGCAGGGCGAGCTGCGTGATGCGACGCAGGATGAGATTGACGCCGCCATGTCACGCTTCAATCGCTGGGAAAACAACACCACTGGCGAAGATCCTGTTGAAATCCGTAAGGCACTGCAGCGCTGCATGCAGAACAACTTCTCTGTTTTCCGCGAAGGCGATGCCATGCGTGAAGGGCTGGAGGAGCTGAAAGTCATTCGTGAGCGTCTGAAGCATGCGCGTCTTGATGACCGTTCTCCCGATTTCAACACGCAGCGCATTGAATGCCTTGAGCTGGATAACCTGATGGAAACCGCGTACGCAACTGCTGTGGCGGCTAACTTCCGTACCGAAAGCCGTGGCGCGCATAGCCGTTTCGACTATCCGGAGCGTGATGACGCCAACTGGCTGTGCCACAGCCTGTATGTGCCGGAAACGGAGAGCATGACGCGCCGTGAGGTGAACATGCAACCGAAACTGCGTGCGGCCTTCCCGCCCAAAGCGCGTACCTACTAATCGCGGAGATCAGCATGAGACTCGAATTTTCAATTTATCGTTATAATCCGGAAGTCGACGACAAGCCGCGCATGCAGGACTACACGCTGGAGTCAGAAGACGGGCGTGACATGATGCTGCTGGATGCGCTGATCCGTTTGAAAGAAAAGGATCCTACGCTGGCGTTTCGTCGCTCCTGCCGTGAAGGCGTTTGCGGTTCAGATGGCCTGAACATGAACGGCAAAAATGGCCTGGCCTGCATCACGCCGGTTTCTGCGTTAGGCAATGGCAGCAAAAAAATTGTCATCCGACCGCTGCCAGGATTACCTGTGGTACGCGACCTTGTGGTCGACATGAGTCAGTTTTATACGCAGTATGAGAAGATTAAGCCTTATTTGTTGAATAATGGCGAAAATCCTCCGGCACGCGAGCACCTGCAATCGCCTGCCGAGCGCGAGCATCTGGATGGCTTGTACGAGTGTATCCTCTGTGCTTGTTGCTCGACGTCGTGCCCGTCGTTCTGGTGGAATCCGGATAAGTTCATTGGCCCGGCAGGCTTGTTGGCCGCGTATCGTTTCCTGATTGACAGCCGTGACACCGAAACGGATGCGCGTCTGGATAACCTTAACGATGCGTTCAGCGTGTTCCGCTGCCACAGTATCATGAACTGCGTCAGTGTCTGCCCGAAAGGACTAAACCCTACGCGCGCTATCGGTCACATTAAATCGATGCTGCTGCAACGCGGGGCGTAACAACGGAAGTGATGGGTGGAGACCTTGGTCTCCACCCGTTTACGGAAGCCTTTATAAGCGCGGTAGTTACCACGCTTATAAAGGTTCCCTTACGGGCCAGGCGCCGGTAGCGCACAGGTTCGTATCGCTGAACTCACTACGGCAAGCCGCGTAAGCGGCAACAAATGAAACCTCATAAAAAGCAGATTAATGCTTAAGGGATCACAATGCAGAACAGCGCGATGAAACCCTGGCTGGACTCTTCCTGGCTGGCCGGCGCGAACCAATCTTACATAGAGCAGCTCTATGAGGATTTCCTGACCGATCCTGACTCTGTTGATGAAATGTGGCGTGAACTCTTCCGTCAATTGCCTGGCACTGGCGTGAAACCCGAGCAGTTTCATTCCACTACGCGTGAATATTTCCGCCGCCTCGCAAAAGATGCCACCCGCTATACGTCGACAGTCTCCGATCCGGCAACCAATTCCAAACAGGTTAAAGTGCTGCAGCTGATCAATGCGTTCCGCTTCCGCGGCCATCAGCACGCTAACCTCGATCCGCTCGGCCTGTGGAAACAGGATCGGGTAGCCGATTTAGATCCCGCCTTCCACGACCTCACCGACGACGATTTTCAGGAAAGCTTTAACGTAGGCTCTTTTGCCATCGGCAAAGAGACCATGAAGCTGGCTGATCTGTTCGACGCGCTGAAAAAAACGTACTGTGGCTCAATTGGTGCAGAATATATGCACATCAACAACACGGAAGAGAAGCGCTGGATCCAGCAGCGTCTCGAATCTGTGGTGGGTCAACCTTCGTTCAGCAGCGAAGAGAAAAAAGGTTTCCTGAAAGAGCTGACCGCGGCTGAAGGCCTGGAAAAATACCTCGGTGCTAAATTCCCTGGCGCGAAACGCTTCTCGCTGGAAGGTGGCGATGCGCTGGTGCCGATGCTGCGTGAAATGATTCGCCATGCAGGTAAAAGCGGCACGCGTGAAGTGGTACTGGGTATGGCCCACCGTGGTCGCCTGAACGTGTTAATCAACGTCCTGGGTAAAAAACCCCAAGACCTGTTTGACGAATTTTCCGGTAAACATAAAGAGCACCTCGGCACGGGTGATGTGAAGTACCACATGGGCTTCTCATCTGACGTGGAGACCGAAGGGGGCTTGGTGCATTTGGCACTGGCGTTTAACCCGTCGCATCTGGAAATCGTCAGCCCGGTGGTAATGGGATCGGTACGCGCCCGTCTGGACAGACTGGCCGAGCCGAGCAGCAACAAAGTCCTGCCTATCACGATTCACGGTGATGCGGCGGTGATTGGTCAGGGCGTGGTACAAGAAACTCTGAACATGTCGCAGGCGCGCGGTTATGAAGTGGGCGGCACTGTTCGTATCGTCATCAACAACCAAGTCGGCTTTACCACCTCCAATCCCAAAGACGCACGTTCTACGCCATATTGCACGGATATCGGCAAAATGGTGCTGGCACCTATTTTCCACGTCAACGCGGACGATCCTGAAGCTGTCGCATTCGTCACGCGCCTGGCGCTGGATTACCGTAACACCTTCAAGCGTGATGTGTTTATTGACCTGGTTTGCTATCGCCGCCATGGTCACAACGAAGCTGACGAGCCAAGTGCAACTCAGCCGCTGATGTACCAAAAAATCAAAAAGCATCCTACGCCGCGTAAAATTTATGCCGACCAGCTGGAAAGCGAAGGCGTGGCAACGCAGGAAGTGGCCACTGAATTGGTCAACCTCTATCGCGATGCGCTGGACGAAGGCGAATGCGTCGTGCCGGAATGGCGTCCGATGAGCCTGCACTCCTTTACCTGGTCGCCTTATCTCAACCACGAGTGGGACGAAAGCTATCCTGAAACGGTTGACCTCAAGCGTTTGCAAGAGCTGGCCCGCCGTATTAGCAGCATTCCAGAAGCGGTAGAAGTGCAGTCTCGCGTCGCGAAAATCTACAATGACCGCAAAGAAATGGCTGAAGGTAACAAGCTGTTTGACTGGGGCGGTGCGGAAAACCTGGCTTACGCCACGCTGGTTGATGAAGGTATTCCTGTTCGTCTTTCAGGCGAAGACTCCGGTCGCGGAACCTTCTTCCATCGCCACGCGGTTATTCATAATCAGAGCAACGGCTCAACGTATACCCCGCTGCACCATATCCATAATGGTCAGGGGCAATTCAAAGTCTGGGACTCCGTCCTGTCTGAAGAAGCTGTGCTGGCGTTTGAATATGGCTATGCCACCGCTGAGCCGCGCGTCCTGACTATTTGGGAAGCGCAGTTCGGCGACTTTGCCAACGGGGCTCAAGTTGTCATCGATCAGTTCATCAGCTCCGGTGAGCAGAAATGGGGCCGCATGTGTGGCCTGGTGATGCTGCTGCCGCACGGTTATGAAGGGCAAGGGCCAGAGCACTCATCCGCGCGCCTTGAGCGCTACCTGCAGCTGTGTGCTGAACAGAACATGCAGGTGTGCGTGCCTTCAACGCCTGCGCAGGTTTATCACATGCTGCGTCGTCAAGCGCTGCGTGGTATGCGTCGCCCGCTGATCGTGATGTCACCGAAATCGCTGCTGCGTCATCCGCTGGCCGTCTCAAGCCTGGAAGAGCTGGCCAATGGCAGCTTCCAACCGGCAATCGGCGAAATCGACGATCTCGATCCAAAACAGGTAAAACGCGTGGTGCTGTGTTCGGGCAAGGTCTATTACGACCTGCTGGAACAGCGCCGTAAAAACGAACAGAGTGACGTGGCGATTGTGCGCATTGAACAGCTGTATCCGTTCCCGCACAAAGCTGTGCAGGCCGCGTTGCAAGATTATGCCCATGTGCAGGATTTCGTGTGGTGTCAGGAAGAGCCGCTGAACCAGGGCGCATGGTATTGCAGTCAGCATCATTTCCGCGAAGTGGTTCCCTTTGGTGCGTCCCTGCGTTACGCGGGCCGTCCAGCTTCTGCTTCACCAGCCGTGGGCTACATGTCCGTACATCAACAACAGCAGCAAGACCTGGTTAACGACGCGCTGAACCTTGGTTAATTAAAAGGAAAGAAAATGAGTAGCGTAGAAATTCTTGTTCCCGATTTGCCTGAATCCGTAGCGGACGCAACGGTTGCAACGTGGCACAAAAAACCTGGCGACGCCGTGAGCCGCGACGAAGTTCTGGTTGAAATTGAAACGGACAAAGTTGTGCTGGAAGTTCCTGCTTCAGCCGACGGTATTCTGGAAGCGGTGCTGGAAGAAGAGGGCGCAACCGTGACGTCACGCCAGCTGCTGGGACGCCTGAAAGAAGGCAACAGCGGCGGCAAAGAGACGGCTGCAAAGGTTGAGAGCAATGAGTCCGCACCAGCACAGCGTCAGACTGCGTCGCTGGAAGAAGAGAGCAACGATGCGCTGAGCCCAGCGGTACGTCGCCTGATCGCGGAAAACAATCTGGATGCCAGCCAAATCAAAGGCACTGGCGTGGGTGGTCGACTGACGCGCGAAGATGTTGAGAAGCATCTGGCGAAGAAAGCGGACGGCGCGAAAGCGGCTCCTGCCGCGGCAGCTACGCAGCCTGCGGTCGCAAACCGCAGTGAAAAACGCGTCCCAATGACCCGCCTGCGTAAGCGCGTGGCTGAGCGTCTGCTGGAAGCGAAAAACAGCACCGCAATGTTGACGACGTTCAACGAAATCAACATGAAGCCCATCATGGATCTGCGTAAGCAGTACGGTGACGCGTTTGAGAAGCGTCACGGCGTACGTCTGGGCTTTATGTCTTTCTATATCAAAGCGGTCGTTGAGGCGCTGAAACGTTATCCAGAAGTGAACGCGTCGATTGACGGTGAAGATGTGGTTTACCACAACTACTTCGACGTCAGCATCGCGGTATCTACGCCACGCGGTCTGGTTACGCCAGTGCTCAAAGATGTTGATGCGCTGAGCATGGCGGACATCGAGAAAAAGATCAAAGAGCTGGCGGTCAAAGGCCGTGACGGCAAGCTGACCGTTGAAGAACTGACCGGCGGTAACTTCACTATCACCAACGGCGGCGTATTTGGTTCGCTGATGTCTACGCCGATCATCAACCCACCGCAGAGCGCTATTTTGGGCATGCACGCCATTAAAGAGCGTCCAATGGCGGTGAATGGTCAGGTTGTGATCCTGCCAATGATGTACCTGGCGCTCTCTTACGATCATCGCCTGATTGATGGCCGCGAGTCCGTGGGTTATCTGGTGGCTGTGAAAGAGATGCTGGAAGATCCTGCACGTCTGCTGCTGGATGTCTAATTTCGCCGGGCACGTCACCGCGTGACGTGCCCAAATTTATAATCTTTTCAGACCTGAATGGATAGAACATCATGAACTTACACGAATACCAGGCGAAGCAATTGTTTGCGCGGTATGGTATGCCGGCACCCACTGGCTACGCCTGTACTACGCCACGTGAAGCAGAAGAAGCCGCCTCTAAAATTGGCGCTGGCCCGTGGGTAGTTAAATGTCAGGTTCATGCCGGTGGCCGCGGTAAAGCGGGCGGTGTGAAGGTAGTGAACAGCAAAGAAGACATCCGTGCATTTGCTGAAAACTGGCTGGGCAAACGCCTGGTCACCTACCAAACAGACGCAAATGGTCAGCCGGTAAACCAGATCCTGGTCGAAGCGGCGACGGATATCGATCAAGAGCTGTACCTGGGCGCGGTAGTTGATCGTGCGACGCGTCGTGTGATCTTCATGGCATCGACTGAAGGCGGCGTGGAAATCGAAAAAGTGGCGGAAGAAACCCCGCACCTGATCCACAAAATGGCGCTGGATCCGTTAACCGGTCCACAGCCTTATCAGGGCCGTGAGCTGGCTTTCAAACTGGGTCTGACCGGTAAACAAGTCAGCCAGTTCACCAAAATCTTCATGGGCTTGGCAACAATGTTCCTGGAGCGCGATCTGGCCATGGTCGAGATCAACCCGCTGGTGATTACCAAGCAGGGCGATCTGATCTGCCTGGATGGCAAACTGGGTGCGGACGGTAACGCACTGTTCCGTCAGCCAGAGTTGCGTGAAATGCGCGATCCGAGCCAGGAAGATCCTCGTGAAGCGCATGCTACACAGTGGGAGCTGAACTACGTCGCACTGGAAGGCAACATTGGCTGTATGGTCAACGGTGCCGGTCTGGCGATGGGCACCATGGACATCGTGAAACACCACGGTGGTCAGCCTGCAAACTTCCTTGATGTTGGCGGCGGCGCAACCAAAGAGCGCGTAACAGAAGCCTTCAAAATCATCCTGTCTGACGATGCCGTTAAAGCGGTCTTCGTTAACATTTTCGGCGGCATCGTGCGCTGCGATTTGATCGCGGACGGCATTATCGGTGCAGTGGCGGAAGTGGGGGTAAACGTGCCGGTGGTGGTACGTCTTGAAGGTAACAACGCCGAGCTGGGTGCCAAAAAACTGGCGGACAGCGGTCTGAACATCATTGCAGCAACCAGCCTGACAGACGCGGCACAGCGTGTTGTTGCTGCTGCGGAGGGTAAATAATGTCCATTTTGATCGACAAAAACACCAAAGTTATCTGCCAGGGTTTCACCGGTGGCCAGGGGACGTTCCACTCTGAGCAGGCGCTGGCTTATGGTACGCAGCTGGTTGGCGGCGTTACGCCAGGCAAAGGCGGCACCACGCATTTAGGCCTGCCGGTGTTTAATACCGTGCGCGAAGCGGTTGAAGCTACCGGCGCAACGGCGACGGTTATCTACGTTCCAGCTCCGTTCTGCAAAGACGGTATCCTGGAAGCGATCGAAGCGGGTATCAAGCTCATCATCACTATCACCGAAGGTATCCCGACGCTGGATATGCTGACAGTTAAAGTGAAGCTGGATGAAGCGGGTGTGCGCATGATCGGCCCGAACTGCCCGGGTGTGATTACGCCAGGCGAATGCAAAATCGGCATCATGCCAGGCCACATCCATCAGCCTGGCCGCGTGGGCATCGTTTCTCGTTCAGGTACCCTGACCTATGAAGCGGTTAAGCAGACCACCGACATCGGTTACGGTCAGTCTACCTGCGTAGGTATCGGTGGCGACCCGATTCCTGGTTCTAACTTCATCGATATCCTGAAAATGTTCCAGGACGATCCGCAGACCGAAGCGATCGTGATGATCGGTGAGATCGGCGGCAGCGCAGAAGAAGAAGCAGCCGCCTTTATTAAAGAGCACGTGACCAAGCCAGTTGTGGGTTACATTGCTGGCGTAACCGCGCCAAAAGGCAAGCGTATGGGTCACGCAGGTGCCATCATCGCTGGCGGTAAAGGTACGGCGGACGAGAAGTTTGCCGCACTGGAAGCGGCGGGTGTGAAAACCGTGCGCAGCCTGGCAGACATTGGCGATGCAGTAAAAGCCGTGCTGCCAGCCAAATAAGCCACAGTCATCTGTGTCATAAGCCACCTTTGGGTGGCTTTTTTTTTTCGCGAACCCTTCACTTTCTTCTCGCCGGTGTGCCGCGCCCATGACCCTCTCTTTGGTCTTATCTCTACGCGTCAACGTTAAACAATTGCGCCAAAAGTAATTAACTCGCTGAACAATTACGTTGTGAGTGACAATTTTTTAACAACATCCTTTACGCTACATATTTGGAAATTTTTTGGCTTAATCCAGATCAATTAAGCGGTAGAAATAAACAACTATATTGCTGGCGATGATCGATTCAACAGGTATAAATTGCGCTACATCAATTCACTCTTTTTCCCGTTAATTGAGTGGCTTGTGCCCGGCGCGACGGCATCAATTTTGCCTTCTCCCTCACGCCCCTCCCGCACGAAGCAGAGTGAAGCGATCGGTCTTTTAGGGAATTTTCATCACCGTTACTTGCGCGCTTTACGCCGGCAATAACGATGATGAAATAAATCACAGTCCTTCCTGAATCTTATATTTACGCCGCCATGACTGCTGTTCGCAACATGCGCGGAGTGCGCTCGCGTAGGGAGCAAGGAGTCATCATGTTAGATGTTGTCGAGCTGTCGCGTTTACAGTTTGCCCTGACGGCGATGTACCATTTTCTGTTTGTGCCGTTAACGCTGGGCATGGCGTTTCTGCTGGCAATAATGGAAACCGTCTATGTATTAACGGGCAAACAAATATATAAAGACATGACCAAATTCTGGGGCAAGTTATTCGGTATTAACTTTGCGCTGGGCGTGGCTACCGGACTGACCATGGAGTTCCAGTTTGGTACCAACTGGTCATATTACTCGCACTATGTCGGCGATATTTTTGGCGCGCCGCTGGCCATCGAAGGGTTAATGGCCTTTTTTCTGGAATCCACGTTTGTTGGGCTATTTTTCTTTGGCTGGGATCGCCTCGGAAAAGTTCAGCATCTCGCCGTAACCTGGCTGGTGGCGCTGGGATCAAATATGTCTGCTTTATGGATCTTGGTGGCGAACGGCTGGATGCAAAATCCCATCGCATCGGAATTTAATTTTGAAACCATGCGCATGGAAATGGTGAGTTTTTCCCAGCTGGTGCTGAACCCGGTGGCACAGGTGAAATTTGTGCACACGGTGGCCGCAGGCTATACCGCGGGCGCGATGTTCATCATGGGTATCAGCGCGTGGTATCTGCTCAAAGGACGCGATCTGGCCTTTGCTAAACGCTCCTTCGGCATTGCCGCCAGCTTTGGTATCGCCGCCATCCTCTCTGCTATCGTGCTGGGCGATGAATCTGGCTACGAAATGGGTGACGTGCAAAAAACCAAGCTAGCTGCAATCGAAGCCGAATGGGAAACGCAGCCTGCTCCCGCAGCGTTTACGCTGTTTGGTGTGCCCGATCAAACCACGCGTGAAAACCGTTATGCGATTCAGATTCCCTACCTGCTCGGCCTGATTGCCACGCGTTCGGTGGATAAACCGGTCACCGGGTTAAATGAACTGCTGGCGCAGCATGAAGTGCGCATTCGCAACGGCATGAAAGCGTATGCACTGCTTAACCAACTGCGCGAAGGCAATCAGGATCCGGCTGTGCGCCGTGACTTTGAAGCCAGCAAGCAGGATCTCGGATATGGCCTGTTGTTGAAGCGATACACGTCCAATGTGGCTGATGCCAGCGAAGCGCAAATCCAGCAGGCCACACAGGACTCGATTCCACGCGTTGCACCGCTCTATTTTGCCTTCCGCATCATGGTGCTCAGTGGGGCGCTGATGCTGGTGATTATCGGGCTCTCTTTCCTGAGCGTGGTGCGTAACCGCATTGGCCAACGTCGTTGGCTGCTCAAGGCGGCGCTGTACGGCATTCCTTTGCCGTGGCTTGCAATTGAATCCGGCTGGTTTGTTGCAGAATATGGCCGCCAGCCGTGGGCGATTGGTGAAGTGCTTCCCACCGCAGTGGCGAACTCTTCGTTGACGACAGGCGATATTCTTTTCTCCATGCTCCTGATCTGCGGGCTTTACACGCTATTCCTCATCGCAGAAATGTACTTGATGTTTACGTTCGCGCGACGCGGCCCCAGCAGTCTTAAAACCGGACGTTACCATCATGAAGTCGCTGCTGCGGCGACACAGCCTGCGCGCGTATAAAGGAGAGCGATCATGTTCGACTATGAAGTTTTACGCTTTATCTGGTGGATGCTGATTGGCATCTTGCTGATTGGGTTTGCCGTGGCGGATGGCTTTGATATGGGCGTCGGCATGCTGACGCGCGTACTGGGTCGCACCGATAGCGAACGGCGCATTATGATCAATGCGATTGCGCCGCACTGGGACGGGAATCAGGTATGGCTGATTACCGCCGGTGGGGCGCTGTTCGCTGCCTGGCCGATGGTTTATGCCGCCGCATTTTCCGGCTTCTATGTTGCGATGATAGTGGTACTTGCATCGCTGTTCTTTCGTCCGGTCGGCTTTGATTACCGATCGAAAATTGAAGACATGCGCTGGCGCGGCGCATGGGACTGGGGGATCTTCATCGGCAGTTTTGTGCCGCCGCTGGTAATCGGTGTGGCATTCGGCAACCTGCTACAGGGCGTGCCCTTTCATGCGGATGCGTATCTGCGACTCTTTTACACCGGTAACTTCTTTCAACTGCTCAACCCGTTTGGCCTGCTGGCGGGCGTGATTAGCGTGGCGATGATTGTGACTCAAGGCGCAACTTATCTGCTGATGCGCACCGAAGGATCATTGCACCAGCGCGCCGGGCGCGCGGCGCAGATCAGCGCGCTGGTGACGCTGGTCGGATTCGCGCTAGCCGGCGCATGGGTGAAATACGGTATTGACGGCTATGTGTTGAACAGCGTCGTGGATCACCATGCGGCCTCCAATCCGTTGGGCAAAACGGTGGTGCAACAAACGGGTGCCTGGCTGGCGAATTTCCAGCACACGCCCGCACTGTGGCTGTTTCCGCTATTAGGCGTTGTGTTGCCCTTATTGACCTTGGGCTGGGTGCGTCGTGGGAAGGGCGCGTGGGCGTTTGTGTGCTCTTCGCTCACGCTGGCCTGCATCATCATGACCGCCGGTGTCGCTATGTTCCCGTTCATCATGCCCTCCAGCACGGCGCCGGGTAGCAGCCTGACGATGTGGGATGCCACCTCCAGTTTGCTGACGTTAAAGGTGATGACGGTGGCCGCGATAATCTTTGTACCGATCATTTTGGCTTACACCGCTTGGTGCTATTACAAGATGTTTGGTCGCATTACCCAAGAACACATTGAGCGCAACACGCACTCACTGTATTGAGAGAGGAGAGACACCATGTGGTATTTTGCCTGGATCCTTGGCACCTTGCTGGCCTGTGCATTTGGCATTATTACGGCGCTGGCAATTGAGCAAGCAGAAGACATCAGTACGCCGAACCAAAAGTAACCTGAAAAATGTGCCGCAAGGGCCGTATGCGCCCTTGCTCATCGCCTTGTTTCTTTCTCTCGCACGCGAGTGCCTCTTAGACGACTTTCCCTCTTTTCGCTGTTCTTAACGGCAGAACGACAAAGTAAAGTGAGGCGACGTAAGCCTTCGGTCAAGAAATCACCGGTAAATCCTTCAGAGTGTTAACGTGTGATAATTATTTTCTCTTGGCTATAGCGGAGCATTCCCAAGCGGATCGCTCTTGCGTATAGTAGCAACGTTTAAAATGAGACCGGGATGTAGAGTGAGTACAACGCTGTTTCGCTGGCCGGTTCGGGTCTATTACGAAGACACGGATGCCGGTGGTGTGGTTTACCACGCCAGCTATCTTGCTTTTTATGAACGAGCACGTACCGAAATGCTGCGCCAGCATCATTTCAATCAGCAAGCCCTGCTCGAACAGCAGGTGGCATTTGTGGTACGGCGCATGACGGTGGACTACGTGGCTGCGGCACGTCTAGACGATCTTCTCGAGATTCAGAGCGAAGTCACGTCAATGACGCGGGCGACCATGACATTCTCGCAGCGCATCGTGAATGCAGAAGGCAACGTGCTGAATGAAGCGGAAGTCCTGATTGCCTGCATCAATCCATATCTAATGAAGCCGATTGCGCTTCCCAAGTCTATTGTCGCGGAGTTCAAGCAGTGACTGACATGAACGTACTTGATTTGTTCCTGAAGGCAAGCCTTCTGGTCAAACTTATCATGTTGATTTTGATCGGCTTTTCCATTGCCTCATGGGCAATCATCATTCAGCGCACCCGTATTTTGAATGCGGCAAATCGCGAAGCGGAGGCGTTTGAAGACAAATTCTGGTCAGGCATTGAGCTTTCGCGTCTGTATCAGGAAAGCCAAGGGCGCCGCGATGAACTCAACGGCTCTGAGCAAATCTTCTACGCAGGCTTTAAAGAGTTCGCTCGTCTCCATCGCGCGAATAGCCATGCGCCGGAAGCCGTTGTAGAGGGCGCGAGCCGTGCGATGCGCATCTCAATGAACCGCGAACTGGAAGCGCTGGAAAACCATATTCCTTTCCTGGGAACCGTAGGGTCTATCAGCCCCTATATCGGACTGTTCGGTACTGTCTGGGGCATCATGCATGCCTTTATCGCGCTCGGTGCCGTTAAACAGGCCACTTTGCAGATGGTCGCGCCGGGTATCGCTGAAGCGCTGATCGCCACGGCTATCGGTCTGTTTGCCGCGATTCCTGCCGTGATGGCGTATAACCGACTGAACCAGCGCGTCAATAAGCTGGAACAGGGCTACGACAACTTTATGGAAGAGTTCACGGCTATCCTGCATCGCCAGGCATTCTCCACCGACAACGCTAAGTAAGTCGAGGTTAACGATGGCCAGAACGCGTGGTCGCGGGCGTCGCGACCTTAAGTCGGAAATTAACATTGTTCCACTGCTGGACGTGCTGTTGGTGTTGCTGCTCATCTTTATGGCGACTGCGCCGATTATCACGCAGAGCGTTGAGGTAGATCTGCCTGATGCGACGGATTCCAAAACCGTGTCGACCGACGATAATCCCCCGGTTATTGTCGAAGTGGCAGGTGTCGGGCAGTACAGCTTGGTGGTCGATCACGACCGCATGACGCAGCTACCCCCGGAGCAGGTGGTCAGTGAAGCACAGCGCCGCATTGAAGCGAATCCAAAAACCGTCTTCCTGATCGGCGGCGCGAAAGATGTGCCTTACGACGAAATCATCAAGGCGCTTAACCTGCTGCATCAGGCTGGCGTGAAATCTGTCGGTTTGATGACGCAGCCGATTTAAAGCGAATTGTTTTTGGGAACCGAGAGTGTCGAAGGCAACCGAACAGAACGAGAAGTTAAAACGCGCAATTATCATTTCGGTGCTACTGCACATCGTGCTTATTGCCCTGCTGATTTGGAGCTCGTTTAACGAAAAAATCGAATCCAGCGGCGGCGGGGGCGGCAGTGATATCGATGCGGTGATGGTCGATTCAGGCGCCATGGTGGAGCAGTATAACCGCCAGCAGAATCAGCAGCGAGACAGTCAGCGCGCCGAGCAGCAGCGCGAAAAGCAGGCGCAGCAGCAGGCCGAGGAGCTACAGCAGAAGCAAGCCGCCGAGCAGCAGCGCCTGAAAGAGATGGAAAAAGAGCGTTTGCAAGCCCAGCAGGAAGCCAAAGAGCAGGCAAAACAGCAGGCTGAGCAGCAGAAAGCGGCTGAAGCGGCTGCAAAACAGGCGCAGGAACAGCAAAAAGCCGCTGAGGCTGCTGCCGCCAAAGCGAAAGCCGATGCCAAAGCTGAAGCAGACGCCCAGGCCAAGGCCGCGGCTGATGCCAAAGCCAAAGCGGAAGAGCAGGCAAAACAGGCCGCCGCCGACGCGAAGAAAAAAGCCGAAGCACAGGCCAAAGCGGCTGCCGCTGAAGCCGCAAAAGAGAAAGCGGCCGAGCAAGCCAAAGCCGCCGCCGAGGTCAAAGCCAAAGCAGAGGCGGAAGCCAAAGCTCAGGCGGCAGCAGACGCGAAGGCCAAGGCCGCTCAGGAAGCTAAAGAAAAAGCGGCTGAAGCGGCGAAAGAGAAAGCCGCAGCGGAAGCGAAAGCGAAAGCTGACGCCGCAGCCAAAGCGAAAGCCGACGCAGCGGCGAAAGCCAAGGCCGAAGCCGCCGCCAAAGCGAAAGCGGCTGCCGACGCGAAGAAAAAAGCAGCGGCGGAAGCGGCTAAGAATGAAAGCGATGTAGACGATCTGTTAGGCGGTCTGAGCTCCGGTAAGAATGCGCCGAAAAGCGGTTCATCCGCTGGCGGTGGTGCAGCCGGCCAGGGTAATCAGAAGAAGGCCGGTGCATCAGGCGCAGAGATCAACTCCTATCTTGGACAGGTAGTGGGGGCGATTCAAAGCCGCTTTTATGATGCGGATACGTTCCGCGGCAAGGAGTGCAACCTGCGCATTAAGCTGGCGCCGGACGGTTTACTGATTGACGTAAAAGCCGAAGGTGGCGATCCCGCTCTGTGTCAGGCAGCCATTACTGCCGCGAAGCAGGCCCGTATTCCCAAGCCGCCTTCTCAGGCGGTATATGAAGTGTTTAAAAACGCACCGATGCGTTTCAAACCGGAATAATGCAGTAACTTACGGCAGGTTGAACTAAGGTTAGCTTGCCGTATTTTATGACTACTCGTGTTTTCAGGAACTGTGCGAATTATCGTGAACCCCGGTTCAGGTAAGGGAGAAAAAATGAAGCAGGCACTTCGTGTAACCTTAGGTTTTTTTGTACTGCTGTGGGCAGCAATGCTGCACGCGGAAGTGCGTATTGAAATTACGCAGGGCGTGAACACCGCGCGCCCTATTGGTGTTGTTCCGTTTAAATGGGCCGGCTCCGGCGCTGCGCCGGAAGATATTGGTGGCATCGTTGCTGCCGACCTGCGCAACAGCGGTAAATTCAACCCGCTGGATCGCTCACGCTTGCCGCAGCAACCAACCAGCGCGCAGGAAGTTCAGCCTGCGGCCTGGAGCGCATTAGGTATTGATGCCGTTGTGGTAGGGCAGGTCACGCCTAATCCCGATGGCAGCTATCAAATCGCTTACCAGCTGGTTGATACCGGCGGCGCACCGGGCAGCGTGCTGGCGCAAAACTCCTTTAAAGTCACCAAACAGTGGCTGCGCTATGCGGCACACACCGCCAGCGATGAAGTTTTCGAGAAGCTGACGGGCATCAAGGGCGCATTCCGTACCCGTATCGCCTATGTCGTGCAGACCAATGGCGGTCAGTTCCCGTATGAGCTGCGCGTTTCCGACTATGACGGTTACAACCAGTTTGTGGTTCATCGCTCACCGCAGCCGCTGATGTCGCCCGCCTGGTCTCCAGATGGCAGCAAAGTGGCTTATGTCACCTTTGAAAGCGGCAAGTCGGCGCTGGTGGTACAGACGCTGGCCAACGGTGCCATTCGTCAGGTAGCGTCTTACCCACGCCACAACGGTGCGCCAGCCTTCTCACCAGACGGCTCTAAGCTGGCCTTTGCCCTGTCAAAAACCGGTAGCCTGAACCTGTATGTGATGGATTTAGCCTCCGGTCAAACGCGCCAGGTTACGGATGGCCGTTACAACAGCACTGAACCGACGTGGTTCCCGGACAGCCAGACACTGGCTTACACCTCTGACCAAGCCGGTGCGCCTCAGATTTATAAAGTCAGTATTAACGGCGGTGCGCCACAACGTATTACCTGGGAAGGTGCGCAAAACCAGGATGCGGATGTGTCAACCGACGGTAAAACGATGGTGATGATCAGCAGCGCCGGTGGCGCGCAGCATGTCGCCAAACAAGATCTGGTAACGGGAGCCGTTCAAACAATAACGGATACGTTCCTGGATGAAACGCCAAGTCTGGCACCCAACGGCACAATGGTTATCTATAGCTCTACTCAGGGAATGGGTTCCGTGCTGCAGTTAGTGTCAACCGACGGGCGTTTCAAAGCGCGTCTTCCGGCAACCGATGGACAGGTCAAATTCCCTGCCTGGTCGCCGTATCTGTGATGCATGGCTCCCTCGCATAGCGGGGGAGTAAATGTGTGGCAAACAAAATAATAGGATTAAAAAAATGCAACTGAACAAAATGCTGAAGGGTTTGATGCTGGCTCTGCCGGTTCTCGCGGTAGCTGCATGTAGCTCTCACAAAAACAACAACAACGATCAGACCGGCATGGGCGGCGCTGACGGTGCTTACGGTTCCGGCTCTGGCATGAACGGTAACATGTCTTCTGACGAGCAGGCGCGTCTGCAGATGCAACAGCTGCAGCAGAACAACATCGTTTACTTCGGTCTGGACAAGTACGATGTGCAGTCTGACTACGCACAGATGCTTGATCAGCACGCTGCTTTCCTGCGTGGAAACCCGTCTTATAAAGTCACCATCGAAGGTCACGCGGATGAGCGCGGCACACCAGAGTACAACATCGCGCTGGGCGAGCGTCGTGCTAACGCCGTGAAAATGTATCTGCAGGGCAAAGGCGTGTCTGCCGATCAGATGTCTATCGTTTCTTACGGTAAAGAAAAACCTGCTGTACTGGGCCATGACGAAGCGGCTTACGCTAAAAACCGTCGTGCCGTACTGGTTTACTAAGAGAATCACATGATTAGTAACTTCAGACTTCACCTGTTGAGTCTGTCGTTACTGGTTGGCGTAGCGGCCCCTTGGGCCGCTAATGCCCAGGCGTCAATCAGTAACGTTGGCTCTGGCTCGGTCGAAGACCGTGTCACCAATCTCGAACGTATCTCCAATGCTCAGGCACAGCTTCTGCAGCAGCTTCAGCAGCAGATGAGCGATAACCAAAGCGATATCGATTCGCTACGTGGTCAAATCCAGCAAAATAGCTACCAGTTGAATCAGGTGATTGAGCGGCAGAAGCAGCTCTATCAGCAGATCGATAGCTTGAGCAGCAACAGCAGTAATGCATCCGCACCGGCAAACGGTGATGCTGCCGCCAACGCTAACGCGGCGGGAAACGCTGAGGCTTCTGCTGGCAATAACGCAGCAGGTGAAAGCGCAGCGCCAACGCAAACCGGTGATGCGAATACGGACTACAATGCCGCCGTGGCGCTGATCCTGGAGAAAAAGCAGTACGATCAGGCGATCGCTGCGCTTCAGGCGTGGGTGAAGAAATATCCTGACTCCACCTATCAGCCGAATGCGAATTACTGGCTTGGTCAGTTGTATTACAACAAGGGTAAAAAAGACGACGCGGCGTATTATTTTGCCTCCGTGGTAAAAAATTACCCGAAATCGCCTAAAGCAGCGGAAGCGTTATTTAAGGTCGGCGTGATCATGCAGGATAAAAATGATACGGCTAAAGCGAAAGCGGTCTATCAGCAAGTGATCAAGCAGTTTCCTAACACCGAGTCTGCGAAGCTGGCGCAAAAGCGCATTGCCAGTCTGTAATAGGCGCACGCAAGACCAGATTTCGTATGATTTCTGGTCTCGTAGCATGAAAGGTAAGCGATTGAGTGTTTAGGGGGAAAATAAGGGTTGCGCCCTCCCGCTAAATCAGTAATATATGCCGCCGTTGCCGGGACATATCTTAATAAGTAATGGCAACGCTGAAGATGGGTCGTTAGCTCAGTTGGTAGAGCAGTTGACTTTTAATCAATTGGTCGCAGGTTCGAATCCTGCACGACCCACCATCTTTTCCACGATGGCTGGGATGTCTTCTTCAGTGCGCTTCATAATTCTGATGGGTCGTTAGCTCAGTTGGTAGAGCAGTTGACTTTTAATCAATTGGTCGCAGGTTCGAATCCTGCACGACCCACCATCAAAACAGAATGAAGCTTTCAGAGCGGGTCGTTAGCTCAGTTGGTAGAGCAGTTGACTTTTAATCAATTGGTCGCAGGTTCGAATCCTGCACGACCCACCAGACTAAGAAAAAAGCGCCTAATGGGCGCTTTTTTCGTTTCCAGGTGCGGAACGAAAACGTGCAGGATGAGAATCTGCCGCAGGTCGACTGCATCGCTATGCGATGCAGGCTGATGCGTGAGCATCACCCGCAGGGCGAGGCCCGCAAGGGCCGAGGCTATCCTGCACGACCCACCAGACTAAGAAAAAATCGCCTAATGGGCGCTTTTTTCGTTTCCAGGTGCGGAACGAAAACGTGCAGGATGAGAACCTGCCGCAGGTCGACTGCATCGCTACGCGATGCAGGCTGATGCGTAAGCATCACCCGCAGGGCGAGGCCCGCAAGGGCCGAGGCTATCCTGCACGACCCACCAGATTCAGAAAAAAGCGCCTAACGGGCGCTTTTTTCGTTTTCGATGCGGAACGAAAACGTGCAGGATGAGAACCTGCCGCAGGTCGACTGCATCACCTGCAGGGCGGTCGTTACGACGTCGTGGCTTTCGGCGGCGTCAGGCTCGGCCAGATGTGCAGCACCGCATAGCTGCGCCACGGCCTCCAGGCTTGGGCGCGCTGCTCAGCGGCTTTGGCGCTTAGACCGCCAAGATTATTGCGGATAGCGATATCTTCTTTGGGAAACGCATCCGGCCAGCGCAGCGCACGCATCGCGATATAGCTTGCCGTCCACGGCCCAATGCCTTTAATACTCATCAACTGCTGCTGAACCTCATCCGGCGGCGTTGCACCGTGAAAACGCAGCGCCCCCGATGTGCAGGCCTGCGCCAGATGCAGGATGGCTTGCGCGCGAGCGCGCACGATGCCCAGCGGGGCGATCTCCTCTACGGAGGCGCCAGCCAACGTCTCAGCGTCGGGCGAGAGGCGGGAGAGGGCAGGCCACGGCGTGGTATAGGGGATGCCAAAGCGCTCCGCCACGCGACAGCTCAGCGTGGTAGCGGCTTTAACCGTCACCTGCTGGCCTAAAATGGCGCGCAGCGCCAACTCAAAGCCGTCAAACGCACCCGGCACGCGCAGGCCCGGCGAGCGCGTCACGCTCTCATGCAGCAGGGGGTCGGCGCTCAACTGTTCGCTGATACGCAGCGGCTGCGCATCCAGATCAAACAGATCGCGCAAGCGGCGCAGCAGCAGAGGCAGAACCGGAACCAGCGTGGTGCTGAACTGGACGTGTAACGCCTGCTTTTCAGGTAAATGCCCCACGCGGATCCAGCCGTGATGGCCTGCAAGCGAGACGGTTCGATGGTAAAAGCCCGCGTGCACCCACTCTACTTCTTTCATTACGCGCAGGGCCAGAAACGCCAGCAGAGCGTCCCAGTCATAGGGTGGACGATAGCTCAGGCGCAGCATGGCGCTCTCCTGCAGAGCCGTGTCGGCGTCCGGTTGTAGATGTTTACGCAGTCGGGACGGCGTCATGCGATAGCGTGCCTGAAACACCGCGTTAAAGCGGCGTAAGCTGCGAAACCCGCTGGCATAGGCGATATCGGTGATGGGCAACGCGGTTTCCGTCAACAGCTGCTTTGCGAGCAGCATCCGCCGCGTCTGTCGCAGCGCTAACGGGGAAACGCCTAACTCCTGCTGCACCACCCGACGCAATTGCCGCTCGCTAAGGTTAAACTCGCGAGCAATGTCGGCCAGCGTCTCATGCTCTTCCAGCAACCCCTCTTCGATGCGGCGAATCAGGCGATCGGCGATGCGGTGATGGCTGTCCACGGGGGCTAATCCGGGGGCAAGCTCAGGGCGGCAGCGCAGGCAAGGGCGAAAGTGCGCCTGCTCTGCGGCTTCCGCACTGCTAAAAAACAGGCAATTTTTCTGCATCGGCGCTTTTACCGGACAGATGGGGCGGCAGTAAATACCGGTTGAGGTGACGCCGACAAAAAAAAGGCCGTCGAAGCGGCTGTCGCGCGCGGTGAGTGCCTGATAGGCAGTGTCTGAATCGAACATTATCTTCTCCGGCAAATAACAGCATCTTTACCTAACGCCGCGTCAGGCACTCGCTGTTTTCGGACAGCTAACTCACTTATGCTGGTGGCCGAAAACAGCCAGTTTATCGCGTAGAAAATGCGATAATAGCCGCTCTTGCTATTATCGGAGGTCGCCCCATGTATCACGCTAAAACCACTCATACGCCGGTGGGGGAATTGACACTCATTGCCACCGATCGTGGACTATCCGCCATTTTATGGGAAAACGAACGCGCGCAGCGCGTGCCGCTGCAGCCTGTTAGTCGTAATGACAGGCACCCCATCTTACGCGAAGCCGAACGCCAACTGCAGGCCTATTTCGCCGGGCAGCTGCAGCAGTTTGATATGCCTTTCGATACCGTGGGCACGCCGTTTCAGAAAAAAGTGTGGGAGGCGCTCATGACCATTCCCTTTGGAGAGACGCGCAGCTATCGGCAGATCGCCGAACAAATTGGCCATCCCAAAGCGGTGCGCGCGGTCGGCGCGGCGAACGGTAAAAATCCGCTGTCGATCATGGCGCCGTGCCATCGCGTGATAGGCAGCAACGGGACGCTCACCGGCTTTGCAGGTGGACTCTCGGTGAAGGCCTTTTTACTGGCGCTGGAGCGACCTGCGGCACTGGCCAGCGGGTCACTTCTGCTGTAGGAGGGGGAGAAAAAACACGACACTGGCGCGGCTTTCGCGTATCTTGTTTAGCATACAAAACAAGATGGCCCTGTTTATGCTTTTTATATGAATATAATGGCGTTAGGGTTAAATCCATAAAACGAGAGCCGCATCATGAGCCTGATGTTCGATCCCGACAATGCGATCTATCCGTTTCCCCCCAAGCCGGCCCGTCTTACGCCGCAGCAAACCGACGCGTTAACGTCTGAGATAAAACGATTACTCAAGGCGCGTGATGCGGTCATGGTGGCGCACTATTACACCGATCCGGCGATTCAGGCGCTGGCCGAAGCAACCGGCGGCTGCGTCGCGGACTCTCTGGAAATGGCCCGCTTTGGCAGTGCCCACCCGGCAAAAACGTTGCTGGTGGCAGGCGTACGCTTTATGGGCGAAACGGCGAAAATCCTCAACCCAGAAAAAACCGTGCTGATGCCAACGTTGCAGGCCGAGTGCTCCCTCGATCTGGGCTGCCCGATTGACGAATTTACTCGCTTTTGCGATGCGCACCCCGATCGCACTGTGGTGGTGTATGCCAATACTTCCGCGGCGGTTAAAGCGCGCGCGGACTGGGTTGTCACCTCCAGTATGGCGGTCGAGCTGATTGACTACCTTGATGGGCAAGGGGAGAAGATTCTCTGGGCGCCCGACCGTCACTTGGGGCGCTACGTTGCGAGACAAACCGGTGCGGACGTGTTGTGCTGGCAGGGCGCCTGTATTGTGCACGATGAATTTAAAACCCAAGCGCTGCAGCAGATGAAAGCGCTTTACCCTCAAGCGGCCGTGTTGGTGCATCCAGAATCGCCGCAGGCCATTGTCGATCTGGCTGATGCAGTGGGCTCAACCAGTCAGCTGATTCAGGCAGCAAAAACGCTGCCGCACCCGCAGATGATCGTGGCTACCGATCGCGGCATTTTCTATAAAATGCAGCAAGCGGTACCGGAGAAGGAACTGCTGGAAGCACCTACCGCAGGCGAGGGCGCGACCTGTCGCAGCTGTGCCCACTGTCCGTGGATGGCAATGAACGGGTTGCAGGCCATTGCCGAGAGCTTGGCGCAGGGGGGCAGGGCGCATGAAATTCACGTCGATGCCGCCCTCCGCGAGGCGGCGCTGCGGCCGCTCAACCGCATGCTAGACTTTGCAGCACAGCTGAAGCGTAAAGCGCAAGGCAAGGCCTGATGCAACATAACAAAGGTGCCAATTATGGATTTCTTTAGCACACAAAATATTCTGGTGCATATTCCCTTGGGCGTAGGCGGCTACGACCTTTCCTGGATTGAGGCCGTGGGTACGCTGGCCGGCTTGGCCTGTATCTGGCTGGCCAGTAAAGAAAAAATCATTAACTACCTGTTCGGCCTGATCAACGTTAGCCTGTTCGCGGTCATTTTTTTCCAGATTCAGCTCTACGCCAGTCTGCTCTTACAGCTGTTCTTTTTTGTCGCCAACGTTTATGGCTGGTACGCATGGAGTCGGCAAACCAGCACCAATGAGGCCGCACTGAAGATCCGCTGGCTGTCGCTGCCTAAAGCGCTCGGCTGGGGCGTCGCGTGTGTCATCGCCATTGCGCTGATGACACGCTATATCGATTCGGTTTTCGGTTTTCTCACGCGTATCGCTGTGACGCTGATGCAGAACCTGGGTATGAATGTCACGATGCCGCAGCTACAGCCAGATGCCTTCCCGTTTTGGGACGCCTGCATGATGGTGCTGTCGATCGTGGCGATGATCCTGATGACGCGCAAATACGTCGAGAACTGGCTGCTGTGGGTGGTAATTAACGTGATCAGCGTGATGATCTTCGCCCGTCAGGGCGTTTATGCCATGTCACTTGAGTACGCCATTCTCACGCTGATCGCCCTGAACGGGACGCGATTGTGGATGCAAAGCGCACGTGAACATGGCTCGCGCGCGCTTTTCCCCTCTTAATGATGCGCGTGCCCGTCTAACGTAACGGGATGAGACGCATGCGGATGCGACGACGCGCAGAGTTCGCATTCGTGGCCGGTACAGGGCTGGTACTCCATCTGCACTGTGGCGTGGGAGATATGATAATGCTGGTGCAGATAGCGATGAATCTGCACCAGCAGAGCGTCGTGATCGTAAGGGGGAATCACCTGCACGTGCAGGGTCAGAATCGGTTTCTCGCCCACCTGCCAGAGGTGAATATGATGCACATTGCGCACTTCTGGCAGGTCTCGGGTTAGCGCCCGCGCCAGCTTGTCGGTATCAATGTTCCCCGGCGCTCCTTCCAGCAGTTCGTGCAAACTCTCGCGCAGCAGCGCCCACGCGCTGCGTACCACCAGCAGCGCCACCAGCAGTGATAAAATGGGATCGATCGGCGTCCAGCCGGTAAGCATAATGATCACCGCTGCGGCAATAGCCCCAACGGAACCCAGCAGATCGCCGAGCACGTGCAGCGCCGCTGCGCGCACGTTGAGATTTTTCTCTTCACTGCCGCGATGCAGCAGCCAGAACGACAGCAGATTTGCCAGTAACCCGGCAATGGCAATACCGAGCATGAGGCTCCCTTGCACCGGCTGCGGCTGCCAGAAGCGGCGAATCGCCTCCCAGACAATAAAACCGGTGATCGCCAGCAGGGCAATCGCGTTGACAAAGGCGGCGAGGGTGGTCAGGCGCAGCAGGCCAAACGTGTGGCGCCCGCTGGGCTTACGCTGCGCAAACTGTACGGCCAGCAGCGCCATCAACAGCGCAGCGGCGTCGGTTAACATGTGCCCGGCATCCGCCAGCAGCGCCAGCGAACCGGACAGCACGCCGCCGACCACCTCGGCCACCATAAAGATCGCCGTCACGCCAAACGCGGCGGCCAGCCGCGTGCGGTTCCCGCTATGTTCGCTGTGAGAGTGAGTGTGTGCCATAACGTTCCAATTGTTGAAGTAATCTGTGAGTGGTTGATAGTAGCAAATTGAGCGCATCAGCATCGATCTGCTGCGCGTGCGCTTGCTCCGTGATCTGCTGACAGCGTGCGGCCATCGGCGCAATGCCCAGCATAAGCCAACTGCCCTTCAGACGATGCGCGGTGCTGGCCAGCGTTGTCCAGTCGTGCCGCGCCCAAGACTGTGCCAGCGTGTCATAGTCTTGCTGTAAGCTTTGCTGAAGGCTCTGGCACACGCGCGGAAGAAAAGCCGTGTTGTGCTGTGCAACCGCCAACAGGTTCTGTGCCAGGTTGTGGAGCGGATCGTCCGCGGCTCGCGCCAGCACATCGGCCAGCGGCTGCAGCGCAATCGGCTTAAGCAGCAGCGCTTCGTTGACCTGGAGCGGTTTTTTCAACAGCTGCACATCTGCGGAGCAGAGGATGCGCAGCGCCGAATGAATGCGCGTTCGTTCGCGCCGTCTGAGAATACGCAACAGCGTCCAACCGTTGGGATGCGGCATCATCTGGTCAATCAGCAGCACATCAAACGGGTGCTCTGCATCCGCTTTCAGCAGCGCGCGCCCCTCTTCAAACAGCATGGCTTCAATACCAAAAGCCGCCAGCTGCTGCTGCAGCACCAGCAAATTGGTGGGATGGTCGTCGACGACGGCCACGCGTAATTGCGCATAGCGTGGCCATGCTGGTGGCGGCGCAGCAGGGGAAGCATCGCTCAGCACCAGCGGCAACTGCACCGCCACGCGGGTGCCCTGGCCCGGCGTCGAGGTGAGTTGCAGCGAGCCGCCCATGCGCTGCACGATTTCCCGACAAATAAACAAGCCCAGTCCGCTACCCTGCACCGCATGGCTGCGGCCCGAGGGTGCCTGATACCACGGCTCGAACAGCCGCGCCTGCTCCTCAAGCGGAATGCCGCTGCCGCTGTCAACCACGGTTAAACAGATAGCGTCCGTGACCGCCAGCGACAGCCGCACTTCGCCGTGTCGCGTAAATTTCAGGGCGTTCGCCACCAGATTGTTCACCACCTGCTGCAGGCGGTCACCGTCTAACAATACCCGCTCCGGTAGCGGCGTGAGCGCATCGACGGTGAACACGGGGCCGGATTCGCGCATCAGCGGATGGTAGAACTGCTGCTGCTGCGTGAGCCAGTGCCGTAAATCAAGCGGGCGCGGCGCGAGTCGAAAACTCTGATTTTCAATGCGCGCGTGATCCTGGAGATCATTCAATAACGCCATGAGCGAACGTGCGCTGCTGTGCATGAGCGCCAGTCTTTCAGTGGGGTGCTGCTGCTGCTCCAGCTCCAGCAGACCCAGAATAGCTTGCATCGGGGTACGCAGTTCATGGCTGGCGGCCGCAAGAAACTGACTCTTAGCCGCATTCGCGCGCTCAGCCTGCTCACGCTGGAGACGTTCACGGCGCTGTTGCAGGTAGCGCCGCAGCAGCAAAATAAGCAGCAGCAGAATGGTTACGCCTGCGGCAATCAGCACCATCAGCGGGATGGCGCGCATCGTCATGCGGGTGCCGGGCTGTGGCGGCTGGGACCAGCTAAGACGCATCTGGTTCAACGTCTGGGGCGGGATTTGCTGTAGGGCGCGATCGAACAACGTCCGCAGCTGCGGCTGTGCGTCGCTCACCTGCATCGCCATAGGCCAGGCAATATCGCTCACCGCAAACGCCAAATGCACGGCATTGTCCGCTCGGCTCGCCATACGCCAGCGCGCGGACAGCACGTTATCCATTACCGCATCAAGCTGTCCATTGTAGAGCGCTTGCCAAAGTTGGTCGCGATCGCTAAAGCGCTGCGGCGTGATGCCCGCAGGCAGCACCTGCTGTGCCAGATCGCCGCGCAGGATCCCCACGCGCTTGCCCGCGAGTGCCTGCCAGTTCATTGGCTGCTGCGCAACCGATGTATAAATCCCCCAACTGGCGCGCCATACCGATAGCGTGGCGCCGTCCGCCGCGTCGTCGTTAAGCGGCTGCATCAGGCTAAACATCACCTGTTGACGCTGCAGTAACGTCGCCGCCTGCTGTGGATTAGTGACCCAGCGCGGAGTAAAGCGCAAGCCGGTGCTTTGGCTGAGCACGTTGAGCAGATCGATACCGAAGCCGCGCGCATTGCCGTGCGCGTCGCGGTAGCTCCACGGGGCGTTATCCGCTTCGGCCGCAAAGGGGATCTCCGCATGCTGCGCCAGCCACTGTTTTTCGCCTGGCGTGAGCATCAATGTTTGCGTGTCCTGATAGCGCGGCAGCGTCGGACTCCAGCGCTGCTGGACACGCAAGCTAAATTCGGCGGGCAGCAGGCGTAGCTGCTGATTGAGCCAGTGAATCAGCGCCGGATCGCGCGCCGCCGCGCGCAGCGAAAGCTCGCCCGCACCGGGATCGGCGGTAATCTCATAGATTTGCCCCTGCTGCAACTGATCCAGCAAAAAGCCCGCGCTGGCTTCATCCGCCACCAGGTAATCGCTCTGCTGATTGAGCAGGCTGTAAAGCGCCTGCAAGTTACCCGGCAGCGCGTGCCAGCGATGTTTTTTCACTATTTGGGGCGGGAGCTGTGCCAGCGTGCTCGCCGCAATCGTCAGCTGCGCATTTTGGCTGTTAAACATCACCGCACGTTGGTTGTCGCGGTTGCGATAGATCCGGACAGGGCTGCTGTACCAGCTGTTGCTGAGTGCGAGATCGCCGGGCAGGGCGTGATGTTGCTGGGTGAGCACCATATCAACCTCGCCTTGCTTCAGCGCTGCCACCAGCTGTGTCTCGCTGGCATAGCCGCGCAGGTTAAAATGGATGCCGGTAAGTTGACTCAGCGCGCTAAGGTAGTCGGCGTCAATGCCCCAAATGCGATCGCCGATACGCATCGCCCAGGGGGCGCTGTTCTGCTCGGGCACGCCCACGCGCACCTCGGCTGTGGACCAGGGCTCAGCGTGCGGGGTAGGCATCATGGGGGGAAGCATGACGCTGCTGGCGGGCTGTAGATTGGCGCGCGCCAGCAGGCTAAACAGCAGCAGCGCGAGCAGCAGCCCGGTTTTCACTGCTGTGCTTTCCACAGTTCCGCCAGTTCCACCACCGACTGTACGCCCATTTTTTCCAGGATATTTTTCTTGTGGGTGCTGACGGTTTTATTACTGATGTGCAACTGCTCGCCAATCTGCAAGTTCGACAAACCGCGCACCAGCAGCGCCGCGATCTGCTGCTCTTTATCGGTAAGCGGCAGGGCGACGCGCGCCGGCAACGGTGGAAATGCCTGCTGGCCGCCCAGTACCGCCAGAATGGCGCTCAGCAGCTGGGCCATGCTCTGGCTCTTTACCACATAACCAGACGCACCAAGCGAAACGGCGCGCAGCAGCGTATGGTGGCTTTGCTGCGCCGAGTAGATTAACACCGGACACTGCTCATCGCGCGCGCGGAGGCGGCGTAGCAATTCCAGTCCATCGCTGTCCGGCAGGCCAATATCGAGCACGATAAGGTCAATGGGATGCTGCTTTAAGAGATGGCGGGCTTGCGCATCGTTTGCTGCGGCATAAAGCGTCAGCGGGATAGGGGCGTTAAGACACGCTGCTTCCAGCGCAACTTCAACCAAAGGGTGATCATCAATAAGGAGCAGGGAAGCCATGAAACGATTCCTGAGACTTTCATCGCTCCAGCATAGCGGAAAAGTACCCGTGTAAAAACAAAGGGCACGCCGAGGCGTGCCCTTTGTCGTGCGAAGTGCGCGATTACTGCGTAGTGCCGTCAACCTTGGTGTTAACGTCTTTACCGCTCTGCGTTTCGACTTTCTTATTCATATCCGGGCAACGTCCGTCTTTACACATGGTGTTTTTGTGCACTTCCGACGCAGACATATCGCTGGTATTGGTGCCCGGCGTTGCGACGGTGTTGGTATTTTCGCTGCCGGTATTGATTTTGCTGTTATCAACTTTATTCGGCGGCAGATTCTCTTTTGCGCCGCCCGCTGCGGCACCGGCTTTCGCTGAAGCATTGGCTTCACCGTTGTTGTCAGCCATTGCCGCACCGCTGCCTAATGCCATTGCTGCCGTCAGAAAAATAATTGCAAACTTATTCATCATTATGCTCCTGTCATAAAGGAAGAGTTGCTGTCTGACACGCATTCATGCCGAGTGACGGAAAAAGCGTGCCGTGACGAAATTAAATTTCATCAAAAACGTTAAGCCTAAAAATTAAATATTGTTAGGGCGGGGTTATTCAGCGCTAACGTTTATAAGCCTAGTCCATAGCGGAATAAATGCAAATTCGATCGATACCGCCACCGGCGCGGCGCGTTTTACAGCCACATGCTGACGAGATACATTGAGCGTGTTGCGCCCGGCGCACGCTGGGCCAAAAATTTGAATGGAATACCTATGGATTACCAGAACGACGATTTACGAATTAAAGATATCAAAGAACTTCTGCCCCCGGTTGCTCTACTTGAAAAATTCCCCGCTACCGACCATGCCGCTAAAACGGTTGCGCTGTCGCGTCAGGCGATCCACCGGATTTTGCACGGTGAAGACGACCGCCTGCTGGTGGTGATTGGGCCCTGTTCAATTCACGACACGGTTGCGGCGCAAGAGTACGCCCGCCGCCTGTTGACGCTGCGTGACGAACTAAAAGGGGAACTTGAAATCGTGATGCGCGTCTATTTTGAAAAGCCGCGCACCACCGTCGGCTGGAAAGGGTTGATCAATGATCCCTGGATGGACGGCAGCTTCCAGATCAACGAAGGTTTGCGTCTGGCGCGCAAACTGCTGGTGGATATCAACGACATGGGCCTGCCCACTGCCGGTGAGTTCCTCGATATGATCACGCCGCAGTATATGGCCGATCTCATGAGCTGGGGCGCCATCGGCGCGCGCACCACCGAATCGCAGGTGCACCGTGAGCTGGCGTCCGGCCTCTCTTGTCCGGTGGGCTTCAAGAACGGCACCGATGGCACGATTAAAGTGGCGATTGACGCGATTGGGGCTGCCAGCGCGCCACACTGCTTCCTGTCGGTGACCAAATATGGCCACTCGGCAATTGTCGAAACGCGCGGCAATGAAGACTGCCACATTATTCTGCGCGGCGGCAAAGCCCCGAACTACAGCGCCGAGCACGTAGCGGCGGTGAAGACAGGGCTGGAGAGCGCCGGACTGCGGCCGCAGGTGATGATCGATTTCAGTCACGCCAACAGCAGCAAACAGTTTCAGCGCCAGATGGTGGTGGCGCAGGATGTGGCGCAGCAAATCGCCGGCGGCGAGCAGGCGATTACCGGCGTCATGATTGAAAGTCATCTGGTTGAAGGCAATCAGAGTCTGGAGAGCGGCAGCGCGCTGGTGTATGGCCAGAGCGTCACGGATGCGTGTATCGGCTGGGACGACACGGAAGCCGTTCTGCGTCAGCTGGCGCAGGCGATCCAACAGCGCCGCAGCTAAAACGCAGCCGAAAAAAAAGGCCAGACTCGCGTCTGGCCTTTTTGTTAGAGAGGCGAAAATTACTTCGCTTTACCCTGGTTTGCTACCGCAGCGGCTTTCGCGGCGATCTCGTCTGCATCACCGAGGTAGTAATGTTTGATCGGCTTGAAGTTCTCGTCGAACTCATACACCAGCGGCACGCCAGTAGGGATGTTCAGTTCGAGGATCTCATCTTCGCTCATGTTGTCGAGGTATTTCACCAGCGCACGCAGCGAGTTACCGTGGGCAGCCACAATCACTTTCTCACCGCTTTTGATGCGCGGCAGAATGCTTTCGTTCCAGTAAGGGATCACGCGATCGATGGTCAGCGCCAGGCTCTCCGTGGTCGGCAGCTGCGCGTCGGTCAGTGATTTATAGCGCGGATCGTGGCCGGGGAAACGCTCATCGTTGCGGTCCAGCTCCGGTGGGGTTACGGCAAAGCCGCGGCGCCACTGTTTGACCTGCTCATCACCGTATTTCGCGGCGGTTTCGGCTTTGTCCAGACCTTGCAGCGCACCGTAGTGACGCTCGTTCAGGCGCCAGCTCTTTTCAACCGGCAGCCAGGCCTGATCCAGCTCATCCAGCACGTTCCACAGCGTATGGATAGCGCGTTTCAGCACGGAAGTGTAGGCATAATCAAACACGAAACCTTCTTTCTTCAGCAGCTGACCGGCTGCTTTGGCTTCGGTGCGACCCTTATCGGACAGATCGACGTCATACCATCCGGTGAAGCGGTTTTCCTGATTCCACTGGCTTTCGCCGTGGCGCACCAGAACCAGCTTAGTTACGGCCATAGCTTTACTCCTTAATGCTTGATGTAAATGGTTGTCGAAACCGGCGGCAGCCACCTTAACCGGCAGCGCACTGATAGCGCCATACCATAGCGGAAAACCGCGCACGGCGTAAGCCTGTCAGCATCGCAGTGCGCGTTTTTCATCCGCTGGCTCAGTGCGGCGTAAAGCGGTAGCGCGTCTCAGATTCCCAGCGCTGACCCGGCTGCAGCCAGCAGTCCGGCTGCGGCCACTCCGCATGGTTAGGCGAGTCCGGCAGGAACTCACTCTCCAGGGCGATCCCCTGAAACGCAGTATAGCGTTCATGTTCGCGCGCGCGGGTGCCCTCTAAATAGTTACCGGAGTAGAACTGCAGCGCCGGCGCCGTGGTAAACACCGTGAGCTGCAGTTTCCCATCGGCCGACCACAGGTGCGCAGCAGGCTGGCTGGCGTCGCCCGTCGTGCGCAGCAAAAAGGCGTGATCGTAGCCTTTCACCGCTTGCTGATCGGCATCCGCCAGGAAATCATCCATCACGCGCTTGGGCTGGGTGAAATCAAAGCTGGTGCCCGCTACCGCTTTCAGCGGCGCGTTGGGGATCCCCTCGCTGTCCACTGGCAAGTAGCGATCGGCATGCAGTTGTAAGCGATGCTCACGCGCATCGCCATGATCGGCATCAAGATTGAAGTAAGCGTGATTGGTGAGGTTAACCGGACACGCTTGGTCGATCTGCGCTTCATAGCGAATCGAGATGCAGTTGTCGTCGTCCAGCTGGAACCAAACGTGGGCGATAAGATTACCCGGATACCCCTGATCGCCATCCGGCGAGTCGAGGCGATAATGCACCACCTGCTCGCTCTGGCTCACAATCTGCCAGCGACGCTTATCAAAACCTTCCGGTCCGCCGTGCAGCTGATGCGCCCCCTGATTCGCTGCTAACTGACGCGCAAGCGGCGTGAGTTGCGCGTGCGCGATGCGGTTGGCGTAGCGGCCAATGGTGGCGCCAAGGTAGGCTTCCTGATGCAGGTAATCCGAAGGCGTTGCGCAGCCAAGCAGGGCTTCACGCACGCTGCCATCTTGCATCGGCACGCGGGCCGAAAGCCAGGTGGCGCCCCAATCCATAAAGGTGGCGACCATACCGTTGCGGTTGCGTAACACGGTGATGCGCCACGGCTGCCCATCAGGCGCGTGAGAATTGACGTCGCTTAACATTGGCCAGCTCCTGCCGAGGCTTTGCAGACGTAAAAGGTCTCTTTAATGCCGGTTTGCGCCTGGTATTTTTCCGCCACGGCGGCTTTAACCTGCTCCACGCGATCCTCCGGCATCAACGCCACAATGCAGCCGCCAAAGCCGCCGCCCGTCATACGCACGCCGCCAGCGGTGCCCAGCTCCGCTTTCACAATCTCAACCAGCTGATCGATCGGCGGCACGGTGATCTCGAAATCATCGCGCATTGACGCATGAGATTCTGCCATCAGTTCCCCCATGCGCGTTAAATCGCCCCGACCCAGCACATCGGCCGCTTCCTGCGTGCGGGCATTTTCCGTGATCACGTGACGCACGCGCTTGGCCACCAGCGGATCGAGCTGGTGCTCGGCCGCTTCGAACTCGGCTAACGTGACATCGCGCAACGCCGGTTTGTTAAAGAAACGCGCTCCGGCTTCACACTGCTGACGGCGGGTGTTGTATTCGCTGCCCACCAAATTACGGCGGAAGTTGGAGTTGATGATCACCACGGCGACATTCTCCGGCAGTGAAACGGCGCGCGTGCCCAGCGTGCGGCAATCCAGCAGCATCGCGTGATCGGGCTGTCCCAGCGCGGAGATCAGCTGGTCCATAATGCCGCAGTTGCAGCCCACAAACTTGTTCTCCGCTTCCTGGCCGTTCAGTGCAATAGCGGCACCGTCTAGCGACAGTGCATAAAGCTCGCGAAACACGGTGCCCACGGCGACTTCCAGCGAGGCCGATGAGCTCAAACCCGCGCCCTGTGGCACGTTACCGCTGATCACCATGTCAACACCGCCGAAACCGGCGTCGCGCTGCTGAAGATGTTTCACCACACCGCGCACGTAGTTGGCCCACATTGGTACGTCCAGCGGCGTAATCGGCGCATCCAGCGAAAAACTGTCTTGTTGATTGTCATAATCGGCTGCAATCACGCGCACGGTACGATCGTCGCGCCTGGCGCAGGCAATCACCGTTTGATAATCAATCGCGCAGGGCAGGACAAAGCCGTCGTTGTAATCGGTATGCTCACCAATCAGATTAACGCGGCCCGGCGCCTGGATAAGGTGCGTGGATTGATAGCCGAAGGTGTCAGCGAACACCTGCTGAGTCAGAGAGTGTAATGACATTTATTGTGCCTCGCGGAAGTGAATGTCGCTGACAGAACGCAGACGCTCTGCTGCCTGTTCCGCCGTTAAATCGCGTTGGGTTTCGGCCAGCATTTCGTAGCCGACCATAAATTTGCGCACCGTGGCCGAACGCAGCAGCGGCGGATAGAAATGCGCGTGCAGCTGCCAGTGGGCGTTATCTTCGCCGTTAAACGGCGCACCGTGCCAACCCATGGAGTAGGGGAAAGAGCACTGGAACAGATTGTCGTAGCGGCTGGTCAACTGCTTCAGCGCCCGCGCCAGATCGCTAGATTGTGCTGCAGTTAAGTCGGTGATGCGTTTCACGTGCTGTTTTGGCAGCAGTAGGGTCTCAAAGGGCCAGGCCGCCCACCAGGGCACCACCGCCAGCCAGTGCTCGGTTTCCACCACGGTGCGGCTGCCGTCGGCTTGTTCACGTGCGGCATAGTCCACCAGCAGCGGCGTGCCTTTTTCAGCAAAATAGCGGCGCTGGTTATCATCTTCTTTTTGCGCTTCGTTAGGCAGGAAACTGTTGGCCCAGATTTGTCCGTGCGGATGCGGGTTGGAGCAGCCCATGGCCGCACCTTTGTTTTCAAACACCTGCACCCATGGATAGTGCTGTCCCAGCTCCGCAGTTTGCGTCTGCCACGTCTGCACAATCTCTTCAAGGCCGCTCAGCGGCAGTTCCGGCAGCGTTTTACTGTGATCGGGCGAGAAGCAGATAACGCGGCTGGTGCCGCGCGCGCTTTCGCAGCGCATCAAAAGATCGTCGCTGTGCGGCGCGTCTGGCGTGTCGGTCATCAGCGCGGCGAAGTCGTTGGTGAACACGAAGGTACGCTCATATTCCGGATTTTTATCACCGGTAATGCGCGTGTTTCCAGCACACAGGAAGCAGTCTGGATCGTGTGCCGGAAGTTGTTCCAGCGAGGGCGATTCTTGTGCGCCCTGCCACGGACGTTTTGCGCGGTGTGGCGACACCAGTACCCACTGATCGATCAATGGGTTGTAGCGGCGATGCGGATGATCGACCGGGTTGAATTTTTCCATGATGAGTCCTGGTAAACGGCAAATAAACAAAGTGATCTGCGATCAAAGTAGCATAAATGGCCGCCTGAAAGCGTGATCCAGTCTGGATAAATGGTATCGTTTACACAAGCTGATGATTCTCAATTTGTGGGGTTGAATAGATTGACTGATGGTAATTTCACCGCATAAGTGGTAGCGGTTACACGACTGGCTGAGCACGGGCCGCACGTGGCGGCTCTGGCGCAGACGATTCAGGATACGGGCGGGGGCAGCACCTCCTGTTGGTAGCGATATCCGCTACCGTGCGGCACAAAGCTTAAGCGGTGGGTAATGCACTGCGGCGCGTCTTCCGCATGATGCGAAACAAACAGCAGTTGGGTGCGGCCTTCGCCGATCAGCACATCGACAAACCGGCGCACCAGCTGGCGGTTAATGGGATCCAGCCCCTGCAGCGGCTCATCCAAAATCAACAGCGTCGGATGTTTCACCAGTGCGCGCGCGATCAAGACCAGGCGTTGCTGTCCCCACGACAGCGCGTGGAACGGCGCATCGGCGAGCGCATTTTCCATGCCGAGCAGCGCCAGCCATTGGCGCGCCAGCGCTTTTTGCCGATCGGACGCCGCCTGGTACAGGCCTATCGAATCAAAGAAGCCCGACAGCACCACCGTGCGAACATTACAGCTGACGCGATAATCCAGATGCAGGCTGCTGCTGACATAGCCAATGTGCTGTTTGATCTCCCAGATGGTTTCACCGCTGCCGCGGCGGCGGCCAAATAGCGTAAGATCGTTGCTGTACCCCTGCGGATGATCGCCAGTGACCAGGCTTAGCAAGGTGGATTTACCCGCGCCGTTCGGCCCGACAATCTGCCAGTGTTCGCCCGGATTGACCTGCCAGCTCAGGCCGTTGATCACCACCTGATCGTTCCAGGCGACACTCCCGTTGCGCAGCACCACGCGCGGGGCGTCATCGGCGAGCTGCGGTAGCCGATCGGGCTCATCGGGTTCCGGCAGCGCCATTCCTTGCAGCGTTTCACTGCGTGCCAGTTGTGCCACCAGCGCTTCGGCCAGAATAGCCTCCCGCGCACCGACGTGCGTGAGCGTACACTCCGCCAGCACGCCCACGTGCTGTACAAAGTCTGGAATATCATCAAAACGATTTAGCACCACCACCACGGTGTAGCCCTGCTGGTGCAGGCCGTGCAGGATCTCGGCCAGGTTGGCGCGCGAGGCGACATCAAGGCCATCAAACGGCTCATCAAGGATCAGTAAATCTGGCTGCGCCATCAGCGCCTGGCACAGCAGCGTCTTGCGGGTTTCGCCTGTGGAGAGATACTTGAAGCGGCGATCGAGCAGGGCGCGAATACCAAACTGCTGCGCCAGCTTGTCACAGCGTGCCTCATCGTGCACGGTATCCTGAATAATCTGCGCGGCGGTGCGACCGGTGTCATCTTCCCCTTCGCTGACCATGTCGGTGTTGTTGCGCTCCCACTCTTGCGCGACCAGCGCCTGCAATTGTTCAAGAGAGAGGCGAACAGGGCGCTGAAAATTCTGCGTTACCTGGCCTTTACCCGGTGCCAGCTCGCCGGAGAGCGCCCGCGCCAGCGAGGATTTTCCGCTGCCGTTGGCACCCACAAATGCCCAGCTTTCGCCGTGATGAATCGTCAGATCGTTCAGCTGCAGCGCTTTACGATCGTTAAGATGAAATATGCCTTGCGAAATATGCAATGAAGCCATGATTTGTTCCGTTTTTTGCATCATATCGCTCAGTTTTAGCCCGCCCTCGGCGCGAAGTCAATGCAACGCCCACGGTCACAGCAATGTGGCAATAATCGCGTGTTCCGCAGCGAAACTGGCGATGACGGCATCACCGGGCCGTAGCGTTTGTTGCGTGAGGCGGGCGCTGGGAACAGTGGCACAGAGGCTCTCGCCGCCGGCGAGCGTCATGATTACTTCGCTCATCTCGTCGCCGGGTTCAATATGACTAATGTGCGCATGCAGCTGATTATCGCCCTCGTCGCCGTGGTGGCTAATGCGGATCCACGGCGCTTTAATCAGGATCAGTACCTCTTTGCCCGCAGCCAGCTGCAAGCGTTCGGCGCTGTGCTGGGTGAGCGCCACACTGATCTGCGTGACGCCGTCCGCGAGCTGTATGCGCACCTGCTGCTGTACCTGCTGATCTTCACGCGTTATCACGGTGCCAAACAGCTGGTTGCGCGCGCTGGTTTGCAGCGAAACGCGGGCGATGGCGGCCAGCAGGCTGTCCAGCGGTAATGCGTCATGTTGCAGAACGTCGAACGCTTTTTGCTGTATTTGCGTCATGAGCTGAAACAGCTGAACCAGCCGCGCACCATAGCGCGTCAACTGTGTGCCGCCGCCGCCTTTACCGCCCGTGGCGCGTTCTACCAGCGTGTGATCGGCCAGCTGGTTCATCTCATTGATAGCATCCCAGGCGCTTTTGTAGCTGATGCCCGCGAGCTTTGCGCCCTGGCTGATCGAGCCGGTCTCCTGTATGCGCTGCAACAGGGCGATGCGGCGCGGATCGGCAAACAGTTTCTGTTGAAGATGAATATGAAGTGAGAGTTCTGCCTGCATGTCAGCTCCTTGTCTTTAAGCGCCCAGTTTACGGTCTAAAGTAAAAGCACGAAAAGGGCAGTGCCTTTTTTTCTCCAGCCGTTACAATCACTTTTTTTACTTTTGCGTGAGGTTTCCATGCTGGAACTGTTAAAAAGCCTGGCGGTTGCCGTGATCATGGTGCCCGTGGTGATGGCTATCATGCTCGGGTTGATTTACGGCCTGGGAGAAGTGTTTAACGTCATCTCAAAATTTGGCCGCCGCAACGATCGTCCCGCCAACAGCTCTCATCACTGATTTCAATAGCGCCCGCTTTAGCGGGCGTTTTTTTTAACGTCTTTCTCTCTCTTGCCGATATAGAGCCTGACAGCATGAATTACAGCGTTGTATTATGTTTTATACAACGAACAGGAGAGTGATTCATGCAAAACAGGACTATCGGTTGGACGGTTGCGGCCGTGCTAAGCTTTTCTACCGCGTCGCACGCCGTGGCGGCTGAAAAAATTACCGTATTTGCCGCCGCGTCGCTGACCAATGCGATGCAACAGATTGCTGCACAGTATCAGCAAAAGCAGGGCGTCGAGGTGGTGTCGTCATTCGCCTCCTCCTCAACGCTGGCCCGCCAGATTGAGCAGGGCGCACCGGCCGACCTGTTTATCTCTGCCGACCAGCAGTGGATGGACGATGCGGTCGCCAAAAAGAGCGTGATCGCCAGCACGCGCTATACGCTATTGGGCAACGATTTAGTGCTGATTGCGCCGAAAAGCGCGGGAGAAAAAGCGGTCACCATTGATGCGCAGACGCGCTGGAAAGCGTTGTTGAACGGTCAACGTTTGGCGGTAGGCGATCCGGATCACGTACCCGCCGGCATCTACGCCAAAGAAGCGTTGCAAAAGCTGGGCGCGTGGGAAACGTTAGCTCCACAGTTGGCACCGGCGAATAATGTGCGCGCCGCGCTGGCGCTGGTGGAGCGCAACGAAACGCCGTATGGCATCGTGTATGGCTCGGACGCCGTGGCCAGCAAAAACGTGCAGGTAGTCGGGCGTTTTCCCGAGGCCAGCCATAAGCCGGTCGAGTATCCGATGGCCATTGTGCAAGATCATCAAAACGCAGCGGTGAACGCCTTCTACAGTTACTTGCAGGGGCCGGAAGCCGCTGCCGTGTTCAAACAGTATGGATTTACGCCAAAGAAATGATATTGAGCGATCCCGAATGGCAGGCGGTGTTTCTGAGCCTGAAAGTTTCCTGCGTGGCGGTGCTGTGCAGCCTGCCGTTTGGCATCCTGACGGCGTGGGTGTTAGCACGCTGTCACTTTCCCGGTAAAACGCTGCTGGACAGCCTTGTCCATCTGCCCCTGGTGCTGCCGCCGGTGGTGGTTGGCTATCTGCTCCTGCTGTCGCTGGGGCGACGCGGCGTGATTGGCCAGTGGCTGTGGGACTGGTTTGGCTTTACGCTGGCGTTCAGCTGGCGCGGCGCGGTGCTGGCGTCGGCGGTGATGGCGTTTCCGCTGATGGTGCGCGCCATCCGTCTGGCGCTGGAAGCCGTGGACAGTAAGCTGGAGCAGGCAGCGCGCACGCTGGGGGCGGGGCGCTGGCGCGTGTTTCTGACCATTACGCTGCCGCTCACGTTGCCCGGCATCATCGCGGGCACCGTTCTGGCGTTTGCGCGCTCACTGGGCGAATTTGGCGCGACAATCACCTTTGTTTCCAATATCCCCGGCGAGACGCGCACCATACCTTCGGCGATGTTTACCTTGATTGAAACGCCTGGCGCAGAAGGCACGGCGGCGCGCCTGTGCGCCGTGGCGATTGCGCTGGCGCTGCTCTCGTTAATTGCGTCTGAGTGGCTGACGCGGTGGGGCCGCAAGCGGTTGGGGACGGCCTGATGCTGACGCTCCGTTTTTCGCAGCAGTTGGGCGATCACCTGCTTGAGATTGATGAACACCTGCCCGCCTCGGGGATTACCGCTATTTTTGGCGTTTCTGGCGCCGGTAAAACCTCCTTGATCAACGCCATCAGCGGCCTAACGCAGCCGCAGAGCGGTCGCATTCAGCTTAACGAGCGGCTGCTGTTTGATAGCGCCCACGCGATCAACTTGCCGCCCGAGCAGCGCCGTATCGGCTATGTTTTCCAGGATGCCCGCCTGTTCCCGCACTATCGCGTGCGCGGCAACCTGAAATACGGCATGGCGGCCTCAATGAAATCGCAGTTTTCACAGTTAGTGGCACTGCTGGGGCTTGAATCGTTGCTGGATCGTTTTCCCGCCTCACTTTCCGGTGGCGAAAAGCAGCGGGTGGCGATTGGCCGCGCGCTGTTGACCGGCCCGGACATGCTGTTAATGGACGAGCCGCTGGCTTCGCTGGATGTACCGCGCAAGCGGGAGCTGATGCCCTACCTGCAGGCGCTGGCCAGGCAGGTTGACGTGCCGATTTTGTATGTGTCGCATAGTCTTGATGAGATTTTACAGCTGGCCGATCAGGTGCTGGTGCTGGATCAGGGCCGCGTGAAAGCGTTTGGCGCGCTGGAGAAAGTGTGGGGCAGCAGCGCCATGCGTCCGTGGCTACCGCCCGCCGATCGCAGCAGCGTGCTGCGCGTGCAGGTGCTGGAGCAGCATCCCGATTACCCTATGACCGCGCTGTCGCTGGGCGATCAGCATATTTGGGTCAGCCGCGTCAACAAACCGTTGAAAAGCGCACTGCGCATCCGCATCGCCTCGGCGGATGTGTCGCTGGTGCTGCAACCGCCGCATAACAGTTCGATCCGCAATATTCTGCCCGCACAGGTGGTTGAGCTGCTGGAGATTGACGATCAGGTGGAGGTGAAGTTGCGCATCGGCGTCAGCGAACTGTGGGCGCGTATTTCGCCGTGGGCGCGCGACGAGCTGAGCATCCGGCCCGATCAGTGGCTTTACGCGCAGATCAAGAGCGTGTCGATCGCCTCTGCATAGTGTCATTTAGCGGCCACAGGCAGGGGATTGTGCCGCAGGCAGCGGCGAAGTGCTTTTTCCACTTGCCGTGGCGGGGCTTTAGCCGCAGGCAGCGGCTCGGTGCTTTTCGCTGGCGCGAGGCTCGGTGCATCTTTTGTTCGCCGCAGGCAGCGGCTCGGTGCTTTTTCGCTGGCGCGAAGTTCGGTGCAACTTTCGTTCGCCGCAGGCAGCGGCTCGGTGCTTTTTCGCTGGCGCGAAGTTCGGTGCATCTTTCGTTCGCCACAGGCTGTGGCAGGTGCCTTTGCCGCCGTGCGGCGCACGAGCAGAGGGCGCCAGGCTGCACTGAACCCCAAAACCTGGACACGCATTACATTTCTTTCAGCGCCCGGTATTCCACCGGGCTCATACCCGTCCTGAGACAGATTCGTTCGTTATTGTAGTACCTGATGTAAGCGTTGATAT
>CAJYVD010000014.1 GCA_913778495.1 uncultured Pantoea sp. | reverse complement strand
CGCGCAGCGGCGAGTGGGGCTGGCGCAGGGCCGGGGAGTGCAGAGGGCGCGGCCTGGCGCCCTCTGCTCGTGCGCCGCACGGCGGGCAAGGCAACTGCCATTGCTATGGCGAACGAAAGATGCACCGCGCCTCGCGCCAGCGAAAAGGCACATCAGCCGCTGCCTGCGGCAACCGCCCCGCCACAGCCGTGGCATAAGCACAGAGCCGCTGCCTGCGGCGATCCCACCTCCGGTATTCAATCTTGATTGATCGAACGCATAACGCGGTGGTGTTCACTCCCTGGCAACTGTACAAAGCCGGGCAGCAGATCCGCTGCGGCGCTCGCCAGCGCCTCGATAAGTGCAAGCGTGGCGCGGGAGAGCTGGCGGCCCTGCGGGGTGATCACGCCGAAGTAATAAGGGATCGCTTCCTGCAAAGGGCGGATCGCCACGCCCGCAAGCGGCATGCCCCACGCAGTGACAGGCTCAAGGATGGCCACACCGAGACCTGCGCGCACGCAGCCTAAAATATTGGCGGACGAGTTGGTCTCGATGGTCTCAAGCAGCGGCGCCTTGACCTTTTTCAGCGCTTTCTCGTAGCGTCCGCGCAGCCGCTGCGGGCTCCAGGGGGCGATAAGGCGACGTCCTGCCAGCTGGCTAAGCGACAGCGTGTCATGCTGCGTGAGCGCATCGTCCTCAGCCAGCGCCACCACGCAGGGTGACTGCCCGATCCAATGCACATCCACCGCATGGTGTTCCAGCGGCAAACTGCACAGCCCGAGATCGGCTTCGGCGGTGATTACCGCATGCGCGGTTTGCTCCGCAGATTCACTGAGGATCTGCACCCGATTGGTCAGGCTCAGCCGCGCCAGCGCCTGCGGCAGCAACCCCGCCGCCAGTGCCGGGGTGGCTGCGATACTCAGCGGACGGTGCTGCTGATCGGCAATTTCCTGCGCGCGCAGGCGGATTTGCTGCAAAGAGAGCAGCGCTTTCTGCACATATTGATGCAGCTGCAAGGCTTGTTCCGAGGGATGAATGCGCGGCCCGTTGCGAATAAACAGCGGGTAGCCCAGCGACTGCTCCAGCTCCTGAATCAGGCGCGATACGGCCGGTTGAGAACGGTTAAGCGCTTTCGCCGCCGCCGTTACGCTGCCCGCAGAAATCACCGCCGAGAACGCTTCCAGCTGGCGTAAATCGAGATCGTTTAACAGAGTCATGACGTGCTTTTTTCCCTGGTCGCTGTCCGCTCCCGCCAGAAGAGCGGGAAAAACATCATAGAGAGAGTCGCGTCATTTAGCTATTGGTTCACCTTGTCGCAGGCCGCTCGACGACAAGGCACAAAAAAACCCGCTTCCGTGGCGCGGAAACGGGTATGGGCAATCGGCTAATCAGCGAGCCGACTTAGGTGGATTTCTTACTGCCCGCTTCGGCGCCGGTAATCGGGTTGATCAGCGGATCGGAGGCCGTTCTGGTCGCCAGCGCTTCCACGCTTTGCTGTTGCTGATCAGACAGTACCACGCTGGCCAAGCCATCACCGCCATCTACGGCTGGCTGCGGATCGGCGACGTAATCGAAGTTTTCATCCGAATTCCAGCTGCCGCGCACCTCGTTGCCTTCCGACATGTTGTAGTAGGTATGCGCATACTGTTCGATAGGCGGCAGTTTTCCGGGCGGGAAATTGTCGCGAATGGCATACAGCGCTTTTTCAAACGAGAGCTGGTGCGCCGCTTCACGCGTCATCAAAAAGCCCAGCGCGTCTTTAACGCCCACGTCATCGGTCACATTGATTAAACGTTCGTAGATAATTTTGGCGCGCGCTTCCGCCGCCACGTTTGAACGTAAATCCGCAGTCACTTCACCGATGGTATCGATATACGCTGCGGTCCAGGGCACGCCGCCCGAGTTGGTCAGCGCTGGACCGCCGCCGTAGAGAATGGAGGTCAGGTGGCTGTCATTGCCCGCACCGGTAATGGAGCGATAGAGCTCCCCTTCTTTCTCAGTGCCCTCGGCCAGCTCGCCTTTGGCCCCTTTATTGAGCATGCCGACCAGCGATCCGATGATCTCCAGGTGGCTAAGCTCTTCGGTGGCGATATCCATCAGCATATCGCGGCGGCCGATATCTTCATCTGCCAGCCCCTGCGTAAAGTAGCGCATGGCCGCAGCCAGTTCTCCCTGTGGACCGCCGAACTGCTCCAGCAGCAGGTTCGCGAGGCCGGGATTTGGCTCACTCACGCGCACCGTATACTGTAATTTTTTCACGTGTCGGAACATTGCTCACCTCTAAAAATGCATGACAAAAGGATGGCCTAGCGTTTCGCCTGCGCGTCAGGATCTTCGCTGCGTAACAGGAATTGGCTGGTCAGTTCAGGCAGATGCTCCAGCATCCATTTCGCCATCGCTTTTTCCTGCTCACAAATCTGCTGCAGTACGGTGACGCTTTCGCTGTCGCCAGCGCGCTCGGCAGCGCTCATCAGGCTGGTGTAGCTGGCCACTTCGAAATTCTCGAATACATAGCCCGCAATTGCGCCTTTAATGACCTCATCCTCAGCAAACGCGCCACCGAAGGCTTGGCCCATCGCCGCCATCTTGCCCATTACGTCTTTAACGCTGGAGTGGGAGATATCATGACGATCGAGAATCACTTCCAGCTTTGATTGCTGATCGCGCGTCTCATTGATGTGCTGCTCAATACGCGCTTTGAGCTGCGGATAATTTTCCAGACGGCTCGCCATCTGTTCGAGCATGGTTTCAGCCTGTTTTTCCATCGCGTGCGCATCGCGCAGCCAGTCGTGATAGTGCGACATTGCAGGGGTCGTCGACATTGCTGTCTCCTTATTGCTTCTCGGCAATAACAGTGAGTTTCTCGTCCGTGGATTTTTCTTCAGCCAGCGTTTCCGCCAGCAATTTAGCCGCGTCGTTCAACTTGAGTTTTTTGGCCATCGCCACCAGCGTGCCGTAGGTCGCAATTTCATAGTGCTCCACTTTTTGCGCGGCACCGATCAGTCCGGCATCGCGAACTTCACCGGCTTCAGTGGATTCAATTAACTCCTGCGCCTCTTCAACCAACCCTTCCAGCGCATGGCACTTCATGCGCATAATGCGCAACTCGTCATGGCTCTCGACCACCTGATCCAGGCGTTCAATTTGGCCGCGCGTCTCTTCAAGGTGCTGCTGGAAAGCGTTTTTAAGGCTTTCATCCGAGGCCGCTCGCGCCATTTTTGGCAGCGCGCGCGTAATTTGCTTCTCTGCGCTATATACGTCTGACAGGTCATGAATGAAGAGATCGAGTAATGTTTTTACTTTCATGATATTTTTCCGTAAATAGACTTAGCGAAAACGTGCAGTTAATTAAAATGAAAGACAGCACAGCGCCATACGCGATGATGCGTTCATTTTAAAAAATTACAGGTAATAAATAACTGGCGAGCGTCCGCTGCCCAATAAAATTATTCCTTTAATGGCAAATCAAGAACCGCGATTGCTGTTCTGTCCGCCTTTTTTGCCAGCTTCAGACGCCTTCTCGCGGTCATTTTTAAAATTACCGCCGCTATTTTGGCCGCCTTTTTTGCCAGCTTCAGATGCTTTCTGTTTGTCTTCAGCGAAGTTACCTGAACCGCCTCTATGCTCAGTCATATTCATTTCCTCTTAAAAGATTGAATTAACATGACAGCTGACTAACGTCATGCACGTGTTACCTACTTAAGGGTAATAGCGTTCTCTTTTCTCGCAAGCGTGGCGGCTATTTTTCTTTAAATTAATTATCGCCTCGCTAATATAATTTTAACCGGCACGCTTATTTATTGCCTATTAATCATGCAAGATGATATGCCTGCTGCGCTTATTTTCTGCCGGATGCGCTTTATGAGGTTAATATTTTATAAAGCTCGCTCACGGCATAGTGCGTGGCCTTGCGCATGACCTCCTGACTTTCGCCATCAAACCACTTATGGCAGGTGCGAATACTGTCGTCAGGCAGCCCCCAGGCAAACCACACCGTGCCGGCGGGGGTGCCATCTTCGCCCCCATCCGGCCCCGCATAGCCACTGACCGCGATGCTGATTGCGTCCCCGCTACATTTTTTGGCGCCGCTGGCCATTTCGCTTACCGCCGCTTCGCTCACCGCAGTGTGCTTAGTGAGTGTTTGCTCACTCACACCCAGAACCCGATGCTTAGCCGCATAGGTATAGGTGATAAACCCGCAGCTATAGAACTGGCTGCTGTTGCTGACGGCGGCTAGCGTTTCTCCAACCCAGCCCGCCGTACAGGACTCTGCCGTGGTTAGCGTGAGCTGCCGCTCCAGTAAAAATGCGCCCAATTGGTCGGCCACGTCATTGCGTTCAGTTGCCATTATTTTCTCCTGTTCGTTGTCTTTTAATCATCAGCGAAGCGTAGCGGGACAGCATATAAGCCAAGCGAAAACCCTCGCTTGTCTGATTGCCGTTATCTTTCCCGCTGCATCATTGCTCTATTAGGACGCAGTATAGAATCAAATTAACCTGAACCCTCAAGGCGTAATATAAGCGCACCGTAATACAACGGCTAAATCCTCATTCTGCTTCCGAACGTACACAATATATCGTCCGGTTAAATACGCTTTTATTTTTTCGCAGATTTATACTGATAGCGTTAATAGGGGAAGCACCGATATGAAACGCGATGAATTGACCAGCCGGAACTATCCGGTTAAAGAGGATATGCGCTGGCAGAAAAAAGAGAGCAAGATTCAGCGATTAGGCCAATATCTGCTTATTATGGTGGTACTCGCGGGCGCAGCCGGATTGTTTTCCAAAGGCTGGCTAAGCGACCGTATTATTACCGCCAAAGACGGCGCTTTTAGCGTGAAGTATGAACGATTTGGCCGAGTAAAAAGCAACATGGCGATGACCATTAATACCGCGGCTCTGAAGCACAATCGTTTTAGCGTGACGCTCACCAGCGATGCGCTGGACGACATGCAAATTCAGACGCTCCAGCCGCAGCCGCTGGAAGCCTGGAGTGCCGGTAACCAGCTTACGCTGCTGTTCTCCTCGCATGACGTCGCTGGCCACGCGGTCTGGCTTGGCGTGCAACCGCAATCCGCGGGCAAAATCACCCTGAAAGTGGGCGTAAATGCGTTGCAACCGGTGGTCATTTCACAGTGGATTTATCCCTGACAGGAGGCGCAATGGAAACGGTATGGCGCGCAGCCAGTATCTATTTTTTATTAATGGTGCTGTTTAAGATCGCGGGCAGACGCACGCTCTTGCAGATGACCTCGTTCGACCTGATCTTGTTGCTGATCATCAGCGAGGCCACACAACAGGCGCTGCTGGGTGATGACTTCTCCGTCACTGGCGCGGCGTTGACCATTATTACGTTGGTCACTATCGATATTGTGCTGGGCAAAATGAAAAATCGCTTCCCTCGCCTGGAACAGCTCACCGAAGGCGGCCCCGTTATTCTGGTCGAGCACGGTACGGCACTTCTGCAGCGGATGAAGATGGCGGGTGTCAATATTGACGACGTGCTGGAATCGGCCCGCGCGTCGCAAGGCTTAGAGCGGCTCGAGCAAATTAAATACGCGATACTGGAAGTGAATGGGCAAATCTCGATTATTCCGGCAGAAAAAACATGACGTCCCGATCGCGACGGTAATAAACGCCATTTTATTTGCGCTTTTTCTGGCGCGAAACAAGGCGAAATGACCGGTCGATGGACATACTCACTGGGGTGATATTTATCACAAAAAAGAAAAACCACAGAGTTATACCGTTCATACACCCTTGTACAATTATTAAATTTTCTTTTTTCAAACCATTTATTTATAAGCCAAGCGCAAGGCTTTGTTTTTTCTTTATTTACCGCTCCGCTTTTAAACATGCATATGCAATATTGCTTTCCCGCCAATATCATCCATCTTTTCTGCTGATGGCAGTTTTTTCATTTATCACATCTTCAATATTCAACTGGGGTGACGTATGACACAACGTAGAGGCGGTGCCGGTAATTTTGCAGAGGACGCGGAGCGCGCGCGCGACGCGGGCAGGAAAGGCGGCGCGGCAAGCGGCGGGAACTTTAAAAATTGCCCCGACCGCGCCGTTGAAGCGGGTCGCAAAGGCGGTAAAGTCAGCCGTCGCGGAAAAAGTGTGACCGCGGAATCGCAGTAGTTTTTTTATGCGCTTTCTTTGCCCCAGCCTTTGGCTGGGGCAATATTTTGTCCGACGTGTCCGGCTGGTGAATATTGTCTGCGCCCTGCACAAGAGCAATCGGTAATTACGCAATATAACGCGTACAAAACCCTGCTTCTCGATCGCTGATTTCCCAATATTAGCCCGCCCTATCGCGTTATTTGCGCCTTTCCTTTCATTGCCTGTTTTCAATAAGGTCGCTTTTTTCTCTGCGTATCGCCCTTTTACAGACCGGTGTGGCGCTGTGTGTCACACACGGTTGTGCTCGCGGCAAGAGGCGAGGATTTTCGTCGCCGCGAAGGCCGGGCGTACGGGCGCGTTGTGCAGGTGACTGCGGCGCGGACAGCGCGGTTACGCCGTTTTTTCCTGAAGAACCGCGTTATCAGAATTAACAGGTTTCTGAATTACCCATTGTGATTGATAATGCTTGTTCCATAAGGCTTTATGGCAGCCCAAGATAGCGTGATTTCAACCAACAATGGACGTATATGGATCAACTTAACCTAGACGCCATCCAGTCCAGGACACTCCTGGCTTCCGACACCGACAAGCACATTTTTTTTGGCGTGGATAACAAGTTCATTGCGCACGCGTTAATCACCCTGATGTCACTTGCCGAGCACGCTGGCGCGTCCGCCTTTCATTTTCATCTGATCTCCTCTGATCTTAATGATGCCGACGCCGCGCGCTTTACCGCCGTGTTAGCAGGCACCGGACACGGCCTGACGCTGCATCATGCCGGTAGCGATCTGTTTGTCTCTCTGCCCACCACCCAGCTCTTTACGCGCGCCACTTACTATCGCTTGCTGGCACCCAAGCTGATACCCAATGCCGGTAAAGTGCTGTATCTGGATGCGGATATGGTGTGTATCAGCAACCCCGACGCGCTGTGGTCGCTGCCTTTTGACGAAGAGGCTATCGCGCTGGTGGTGGCGGAGAGCGATCCACTGCAAGCCAGGCTTGCCGCGAATGTCGGCCTGCGCGGCAGCGCCTATTTCAACGCCGGCATGATGCTGATTGATATCGCCAGATGGAACCGCGCGGCGATCAGTGAGCAGGCGCTGCAAGTGCTTACCACGCGTGGGCAGCGCCTGCAGTATCTCGATCAGGACGCGTTGAATACGGTGCTTGAAGGCCGCGTGAACTATATTGACCGGCGGTTTAATTATATTGAGATGCTGGCTCACGACGCGCAGGGCTACCAGCGCGATGTCCCGCCCGACACCTGCATTATTCATTATGCCGGTGCTGATAAGCCTTGGCAGGCGTGGAATCAGCAGCATGTCTGTCGCCATTACCGCGCGGTTTATCTGCGTTCGCCTCTCTCAGAACGCCCGTTTGACCGCCCAATGGAGGCCCAGCAGGCCAAAAAAATGTATAAATCTCTGTTTCGCTCGCGTCGGCTGTGCAGCGGCGTGTATTGGTGGATTCGCTATTATCAGATGAGGTACGTGTAAGATGTTGCTTGCGAAGCGCTGGTCAGGGATCTCGGCTGGCCACATTTATCCCGCGCTATTTTTGGCGATCTGCACCGCGCTGGCCACGTCGCTGTTTGTCGACGCATGGCCGCGCAAAGTGATGTATTTCACCAGCTACGCCGCCATTATTTTTATGGCCGTGGCCATTAAACGTAAAACGTTCGTCTACGACGGCTCTGCCCTGGCGGTGGCGGGGGCGCTGCTGTTTCTGGGCGCTGTGCGCTTTACGTGGGGCACGCTGTTTGCCCACGCGCAGTTCAGTGATGTGGTGGGCAATTATCGCCTTGGCGGTAAGCTGTTTATGATCTCGGCGCTGCTGGCCTACTTCATGATTGCCTGGCGTCACTGCGTCACGCAGAATTTAGCGATAAAGGCCTTCGGCGTGCTGCTGGCGGGCCTGCTGGCCACGCTCGGGTTTGCGCTGCATGAGCACGCCACCACCGGTCTGCGCGTGCAGTTACTGACCGACTCGGCGGGCACCGTTTCCTATTTGATGACCGCGCTGGCGCTGAGCTGCCTGTTTATGGGCTATCGCGCCATCACGCATACCGGCGTACGCATGGGCATCTTCTTGGGTATTTTTGTGTTGAATACCCTGCTGTTAATTCTCACTGAATCCCGCGCGGGCGTGTTGACCTTGCCGGTGTTGTATCTGGCCTTTTTTTGCGTGTCGCATACGCAGCTTATTAAATACGCCCTTATCCCGCTGGTGGTGGCGATGGCGGTGGGCTTTGCGCTGATGCCGCAGTCCGTATGGCAACGCCTTGAGAGCATTCGGGCGGAGGTCGACACCTATCACACCAATAACGACACCTCGATTGGGGCACGCTTTTCGATTTGGAAAGGCGGTTACGCCAGTATCCACTGGTCGCTACTGGGGCAGAGCCCGGACGATCGAACTGAAAAAGCCCGTGCGTTTATCCAGCAGCACGAGCGCGGAAATCCTGAAGCCTACAAGAACGTAAAGTACCATTTGCATGATGATGTGCTGGAAACGCTGTCGCTGCAGGGCATCGCGGGCGGCGTATCGATTCTGGTGTTTTATGGTGTGCTGGTGATTGTGCCGGTACGGCGTCGTTCGTCTGCCATTGCGGTGCTGCCCATCTCGCTGATCGTGTTCGGCCTGACCGATACGGTGCTGATTCAGTCGCAGTCTGTCACCATGCTGTGCCTGGCGCTGTTTGCCAGCTACGCCCTGATGACGCCCGCATCACGCCACGCTGGCGTACCGCTGCGCTAGTGCGCGGCCATACGCGCTGCCGCATTCTGCGGTGGCGCGTGTTCCGCCCTTCCCTAAAACGCCCCGCGCAGACGCAATGCCAGATATTTCTTTTTAAAGCTGGTGCGCACGTGGCGATCGCACAAGAAATCCAGCGCCGGTAGCGCACGCAGCACCTGTTGAACGCGCTGTTGGTCTGCCTCGTCCTTGAACGCATGCTGATGCCGATTAAGGATAGTGATCCAGTGACAGGCGATTAAATTGCGATAACGCTCGCCAAAGGCCACGCTCATCTGCTCGGTTGCCTGAATCAGCATGTTTACCTTGTCAGGATCGATCTGCGTAGAAAGGCTGTCCACACGTTTGAAGTAAAGATAGGGTCCCGACGCGGCAAACAGGATGGTGCTGCACCGCGCCAGCACCGCAGGGAATAGCCACGCATCCTCGTAACAGCGGAACGGCGGAAAGGCGAGGCCGGCCAGTAGGTCGCGCCGGAAGAATTGGCCGATAAAATGCGCCTGCAGTTCACGGTGTACCAAAAATTTGCTGATGGCCTCATGGCGCGTCAGCGTTACAGGGGCAAACGTATCCAGGCTGGTGGGCTTGCGCGACGACGGATAGATCTCGTGCAGGCGCGTGAGCAAGGCATCCGGCTGGCGTGCACGGAGCAGCGGTAAAATCTTCTCAAACGCGCCGGGAATCAACTCATCATCACCGTCGATCATGGTGACGTACTCGCCGCGACACTGCGCCAGCGCGTAATTACGCACCTTGCCGATGTTGCGGAACGCGACCTGATGGACATCAACGTTGGCATGCTGCTGGGAAAAGCGCTGGCAGATATCGTGCGTGCGATCGTCAGACGCATCGTCAATCAGGACAATCTGCGACGCTTGCATCACCGTCTCTGCCGCATTGACCACGCTCGTGAGGCAGGCGTCGAGCCATGCCTCCGCGTTGTGCGCGGTGACGACGATACTGAGAAGTGGGCTGTTGGGCTGTGTGGTCATCAACGTTTCCAATCGGTAAACGGGCGCATCCCCGTAACGTGCCGAGGAAAACTAGCAGGAAAAGCGGCAGGTGGGTAGAGGGAGTTGGCGTGGGTGGCGAACGGGCACGCGATATGACGTGCAGATGTGCTGACAAGGCGGGAACGCCGGATTGTAATGCCGGGAAAAACGCCTCCCGTTTACGGCGGCGATAAAAGCAAAAACCCAGCCATAAAGGCTGGGTTTTCAGAATGTTGGTGCCCGGACGCGGAATCGAACCACGGACACGGGGATTTTCAATCCCCTGCTCTACCGACTGAGCTATCCGGGCAACGGGGCGCATTAAACCTTACTCGGGCCACACCGTCAAACGCTTTTCAGCAAAAATGCATCTGACTGCTGGGTTTTACAGCAACCCCGCTACGCAGCGGCCGCGCTGACCGTTTTTCACCCGCGAGGACGCTGCATTTCTCGCCGCAGGGTCGCTTTCCGCTCCGGCGTGTAGCGCAGGCTCAGCTTATGCTCTCGCGCCCGACACGTCTCCGCCATTAGCGCTTCTGCGCGGTCTCGACCGGCGCGTCCGAGGGAGCGGGCAAAAAGAGGTGGTCCAGAATATTGCGCATCAGCGGCGCGGCCGTTACGCCTTCGCTGCCGCCGTTTTCCAGAATCAGCGCCACCGCCACTTTGGGATTGTTAAACGGCGCAAACGCGGTATAGAAAATGTGATCGCGCAGGCGTATTGGGATCATTTTGGCGTTATACACCTGATTCTGCCGCAGGCTGAACACCTGAGAGGTGCCCGACTTCGCCGCGATGCCGTACGGTGCCGTGTGAAAGTATTTATAGCCGGTGCCGTTCGGCGCATTGGCCATGCCGAACATCGCGTGACGCACCAGCGACCAGTACGGCGATTTTGCGTCGCCAATTTGCGGCTGCGGCGCGCTGGGCTGATACGGCTGCTGCCAGTTGCCGCGCTGCGCCTTTTCCAGCAGATGCGGGTTGATCACCCGACCGTTATTGATCAGCGCCACCATCGCTTTCACCATCTGGATCGGCGTGGCGATCCAGTACCCCTGGCCAATGCCTACCGATACGGTATCGCCCTGATACCACACGTGTTTATGCACCTTCTGCTTCCACTCGCGGCTCGGCAGTAATCCGGCATACTCTTCGTTGAGATCGATCCCGGTGGGTTTGCCGTAGCCGAATTGGCTCAGCATGGCGTGAATGCGATCGATACCCATCATATACGCCACCTGATAGAAGAAACTGTCGGCTGACTCCTCAATGGCTTTGGTGACGTCCAGCATGCCGTGCCCGGTTTTTTTCCAGTCGCGGTATTTGCGATCGGTGCCTGGCAAGGTCCAGGTCGGCCCGCCGTAAAGCGTAAAGCCCGGCGTGATGACTTTGCTCAACAGCGCCGACATCGCCATATAGGGTTTGACCGTCGAGGCAGGCGGATAAAGCCCTTGCGTGACGCGGTTGATGAGCGGCAGATTTTTATCCTGCAGCAGCGTTTTGTAGGCTTTGTAGCTGATGCCCTTCACAAACGGGTTGGGATCGTAGCTGGGGGCCGACACCATCGCCAGCACGCCGCCGTCGTGCGGATCTTCAATCAGTACCGCAGCACGCTGCCCCGCCAATTGACTCTCCACATACTGCTGTAAGTGCAGGTCGAGCGTCAGGTAGAGGTTCTTGCCCGCCACCGGCGGCACCTCTTTTAACACGCGCACAATGCGGCCGTGGTTATCGACCTCGACCTCCTGATAGCCGGTTTTACCGTGCAGCAGCGATTCGTAATAGCCTTCAATGCCCTGTTTGCCGATGTTGTGGTCGGCGGCATAGTTCTCCGCCACCCCTTCCGCATTCAGCCGCTTGTAATCGCTGTCGTTGATTTTCGACACATAGCCCAACACGTGCGCGAGGTCGGCGCCGTAGGGATATTGCCGATCCTGATAGGTATCGATATTGACGCCGGTAAAGCGGAATTGGTTCACCGAGAAGCGGGCAACCTCTTCGTCGGTGAGTTCCGCCTTGAGCTCCACCGGCTTGTAGCGGCTGCTCTGCTTGAGGGCATGCTCGAACGTCTCGATATCCTCAGGCGTGAGATCGACGATGGGCTTCAGCGCCGCAAGCGTGGCCTGCATATCGGTGATCTTATAAGGCGTGACCAGAATATCGTACCAGGTGACGTTGCGCACCAGCGGGATCCCGTTGCGATCGAAGATCAGCCCACGCGTCGGCGCAATGGGGATCATTTTGATGTCGTTTTCGTTGGATCGCGTCTGGTAATAGCCGTGCTGATCGACCTGCAAGCGATAGAGGTTAATACCAAGGATCGTGAAACAGATTACTACCAGGGCAAAAGCGACAAGCGCGCGGCGGGCAAACAGCTTTTCTTCAGCTTCAAAATTACGGAGGTTCATCAGGGCGCACAGTCTCTTTGTTATCACGCTAATGATAAGCAGAGATTGTTTTAGAGCCAGCACGAAGATGCACAAGCTTCAGTAAAAGTGTGACAGATGTTTTCGGCCAAGGCGTTAGCGGGGGGTGGTGCGGGAGTCCGGCCCGCAACGCCGGTAAATCGTGAGCGGTGTCCGGCCGCTCAGCCGGTATGACTCTGCGCGGGTTCCGGACGCTGACCGCTGCGCTGGCATGACGCTGTGCGGGTTCCGGCCGCTCAGCCGGTATGACCCTGCGCGGGTTCCGCCCGCTAACCGCACGGCAGTTTCAGCCGCACCGCTGCGGCGTACGGGCAAAGGGCCGATGGCGCGGCCCTTTGCAATCCGCGCCCTGCGCCAGCCTGCGCTGTTCCCTCACTCCGCCGCAACGGCCTCACGGACCGCGCGGATTCGCCATCCCTGGCTCATTCCGCCCTCTCAGCGGCATCCATG
>CAJYVD010000013.1 GCA_913778495.1 uncultured Pantoea sp. | reverse complement strand
CCGGCTGTCGCCGGTAGTCGAACCCGGTCGGGGCTTCTCATCCCCCTCATGCCGGAGCAGCGGTCAAAAAAAAAGTCTGAACGTAAGTTCAGACTCTTCTTCAAAATATGGCGGTGAGAGGGGGATTCGAACCCCCGATACGTTGCCGTATACACACTTTCCAGGCGTGCTCCTTCAGCCACTCGGACACCTCACCACATTTTTTTCGCTGACCGCGCTGGGTCAACGGGGCGCTACTATAGGGAGTAAGCTCAAAAGGGTCAAGCGCTATTTTCTCCTTTTTTTCTATTCGCTTAACCTCTGTTCATCTTGCTGCAACTCTGATCAAACTGTTCGCAATGTCATCAAACCACCTTCGTAGTGTCACAAAAGTGAAACGCCATTGTCGCAGACTTGCCCGCTGAAACATTTAGCCAAATTTATTAATAAGGATGGTTATAAATGAAACGCTTACCTCTTTTAACGGTTTCACTGCTGGCTTCACTTACGGCGACGACGGCAGTGGCGGAAGTGGCATCATATTCCCGCGCGGCGAGCGGCGACATCACTGAACACGGTGGCGCTCGTCGTTTGAGCCGCGACCAAACCGAGGCGCTGAAAGCCTCATTAATTAACACCCCTGCCAAGAATGTCATTTTACTTATTGGCGACGGGATGGGTGATTCGGAAATCACTGCGGCGCGAAACCTTGCCATGGGCGCAGGCGGCTTTTTTCCGGGGATTGACGCGCTGCCGTTAACCGGCCAATACACGCACTACTCGCTGGATAAGAAAACCCACAAGCCTAATTACGTTACGGATTCTGCTGCATCGGCCACGGCGTGGGCCACGGGGACCAAATCGTATAATGGTGCCATCGGTGTGGATGTGAATGGCCACGATCAGCGCACAATCCTGGAGCTGGCAAAAGCGGCTGGGAAAGCGACAGGTAACGTTTCTACCGCTGAATTGCAGGATGCGACGCCCGCCGCATTGATGGCGCACGTGACCTCGCGCAAATGTTATGGACCTGAAAAAACCACTGAGCTGTGCCCCACCAATGCATTGGAACTGGGCGGTAAAGGCTCAATTAGCGAACAGATGCTGATAACCCGGCCCGACATCATGCTTGGCGGAGGCGCCAAGACTTTCAATGGAACTGCCAAGGCCGGTGAGTACCAAGGCAAAACGTTGCGTCAACAGGCGCAAGCGTTGGGTTATCAATGGGTGAGCAACCTAGAGCAAATGAATGCGCTGCAGCAGGCTGATCAGCGTAAACCGGTGATCGGCCTGTTTGCTGATGGCAACATGCCGGTACGCTGGCAGGGACCAAAAGCAAGCTATCACGGCAATATTGATAAGCCGGTGGTGACCTGTGAAGTGAATAAAGGTCGTCCGGCGTCGGTGCCAACGCTAGCGCAAATGACTAAAAAAGCACTGGATCTGCTGAGCACTAACGAAAAAGGTTTCTTCCTTCAGGTGGAAGGCGCATCGATTGATAAGCAGGATCACGCGGCTAATCCCTGTGGTCAAATTGGTGAAACTGTAGATCTCGATGAAGCCGTACAGCAAGCGCTGTCCTTTGCCCGTGAGCATGGCGACACGCTGGTGGTTGTCACCGCCGACCACGCGCACAGCAGCCAGATTGTTGAAAATGGCACTAAAGCTCCAGGTCTGACGCAGGCGCTCAATACCAAGGATGGCGCCGTGATGACCATTAGCTATGGCAATTCTGAAGAGGAGTCGCAAGAGCATACCGGTTCGCAGTTGCGCATTGCCGCTTATGGCCCTCACGCAGCAAACGTTGTTGGCTTGACCGATCAAACCGATCTGTTTTTCACCTTGAAAGAGGCGATGGGCATCCAATAGCCTTTCTGTGAATGACTCGAGGTTCTCACGAACGTCTGACCCGCGCCAGCGCAGTACATGCTGGCGCGGGAGATCGGAGCTAGATGCCTTTCTGATCCATCAGGCACGCCAGATCCACCAAGCGATTGGAAAATCCCCATTCGTTGTCATACCAAGCCAGGATCTTCACTAAATTACCGCCAATAACCAAGGTTGAGAGCCCATCGATGATCGATGAGCGTGGATCGCACTGATAATCGGCTGATACCAATGGTTCATCGCTATAGCCCAATATCCCCTTCAGCGTGCCGCTCGCCGCAGCGGCCCTGAAGGCGTCATTGACCTGTTCCGCCGTCACTTCGCATCTAAGCGTCACGGTTAAATCCACGATGGAGACCACGGGCACCGGCACGCGCAATGAATAACCGGTTAATTTGCCTTCCAGCGCAGGAATAACGCGTCCCAGCGCTTTTGCCGCCCCGCTGGAGTAGGGGACAATTGAGAGTGCGGCGGCACGGGCTCCGCGCAAATCTTTTTCAGGTTGATCGTGCAGCGCCTGGCTGTTGGTATAAGCGTGCGTGGTGTTCATTAGACCGTGTTCAATACCGAATGCCTGATGTAGCACATGTGCCGCCGGTGCCAGCGCGTTGGTCGTACAGCTGCCATTGCTCACAACGGTATGCAGATTGGGATCGTAACGGTGGTCGTTAACGCCCATCACGATCGTCAGGTCGTCGTTTTTGCCGGGCGCAGAAATGATGACGCGTTTCGCGCCCCCGTGGGAGATGTGCAGCGCAGCTTTATCACGGTCGGTAAAGAAGCCTGTGGCTTCAATTACGACATCCACGCCCACTTCTCGCCATGGGATCTTCGCCGGATCGCGTTCGCTAAAAACGCGAACCGTATTGCCATTGATTTGCAGGTCATTATTATGCGCCGTTACCTCACCGGGAAAGCGCCCTAATAAGGAATCGTGTTTCAACAGGTGGGCAAGGGTGCTGCTGTCGGTGAGGTCGTTAATGCCGACGATTTGTACCGACTCGTTGCCCATGGCAGCGCGTAATACGTTGCGTCCGATACGGCCAAAGCCGTTAATGCCGAGTGTGATCATCTTACTCTCCGGTGATTACGTGATGATCAATACACTAAGCTGAGGGGGGGTGGGCGTAAATGACATTAAACGATCACTTTAGGCCAATCTTCGCCGTGTGAATCGCTGGCGATATTCGCCCGGCGTGAGGTGCAGCTGGCGCTCAAAGCAGCGTCGTAGGTTCACGCTGGTGACAAATCCGGTCTCACGCGCAATACGCTCCACGGAATCCCGCGTCTGTTCCAAACGTTCTCGTGCGGCATTTAGCCTCATCTGTTCTACATAGCGCGCCGGTGAGGTGCCAACTTCACGGGTAAAAACGCGGGTGAAATTACGCGGGCTCATCGCAACTTGCGCGGCCAGCGCTTCCACGCTTAGGTCCTCCGCGAGCTGATCGCAAATCCAGCGCTGCAGCTCGCCCAGCGGTCCATTGGACGTCGGCGCAGGCAGGGGATAGCGACTGAACTGCATTTGCCCGCCGGGACGATGCAGATACATCACCATGTCTTGAGCCACGTCGCGGGCGATGCTGTAACCGCAATCCGCCTCAATCAGCGCCAGCGTTAAATCAAAACCTGAACTCACCCCTCCGGACGTCCAGACGCACCCATCCTGAACGAACAGCGGGCCGCGCTCGACCTGAACCTTTGGAAAGCGCGCCTGTAACGTATCAAGCAGTTGCCAGTGCGTAGTGGCGCGTCGGCCATTCAACAGGCCCGCTTCGGCCAGCAGCATGGCGCCAGCACAGATCGATACCATGCGACGCGCCCGCGTAGAGGCGAGTCGAAGAAAATCCACCACCAGCGCGGTTTCATCGGGATCCCGGCTGCGTCCGACGATCATAACGGTGTCCCAGGCGGTGCGCGGGTCAAGTTCGGCCAGTTTGAGATCTGCGAGAAGATTCAGGCCTGATTGCCCGTGAATAACGGCGTGAGACTGCGTCGTGGCGAGTTTAACTTGGTAGCGCGGCGTCTCGTCTTTGGCCCCACAATACTGATTGGCACGCATCACGATGTCAGCGATGCCCGCAGCTTCAAACAACATGCCGCCTTCGGGAACTATCAGTAGGAATGAACGCATGGCGTAAAGTGTACCTATCGTTAAAACGTGCCAGCAGTGTTGCACGTTACGACGATTTTCACTAATGCGCTATTCGACAACTCAAGACAGAAACGCAGCAAGTCACGGTGCATAAATAGACAAGACGCTTAAGGAAGCCATCGGGTGAGTGGGCTGGAAGCTGGGCGATCTTTCATCAACGCCGATTTGCGCAGCAACGGTTGCGGTCCGGTTAGAGGAAAAAAAATCCACGCCGGAGCGTGGATTTATACCTTTAGTGATAGATGCGCTACCGTGGGCAGCGCAACGGCATTAGACGTTAAACAAGAAGTTCATCACATCGCCATCTTTGACGATGTAGTCTTTGCCTTCTGAACGCATTTTGCCGGCTTCTTTCGCGCCTTGCTCGCCCTTATAAGCGATAAAATCATCAAAGGCGATGGTCTGCGCGCGGATAAAGCCTTTTTCAAAATCGGTGTGGATTTTACCGGCGGCCTGCGGCGCGGTCGCGCCCACAGGAATGGTCCACGCACGGACTTCTTTCACACCCGCGGTGAAATAGGTCTGCAGGTTGAGCAGAGCGTAGCCCGCGCGAATTACGCGGTTAAGACCGGGCTCTTCCAGACCCAGCTCTGCCATAAACTCATCGCGTTCTTCATCTTCCAGCTCAGCGATATCTGATTCAACCGCGGCACACACCGGTACCACGACAGAACCTTCAGCTTCGGCAATGGCGCGCACCTGATCCAGATACGGATTGTTTTCGAAGCCATCTTCGTTGACGTTCGCAATGTACATGGTGGGCTTAAGCGTTAAGAAGCTCAGATAGCGGATCGCGGCTTTCTCATCAGCGTCCAGCTTTAGCGCACGCAACATGCCCGCGTTTTCAAGGTGCGGTAGGCACTTTTCCAGGGCCGCCAGCTCGGCTTTGGCATCTTTATCGCCGCCTTTGGCTTTTTTCTGGCAGCGCTGAATGGCGCGCTCGCAGGTATCGAGATCGGAGAGAGCCAGCTCGGTATTGATAACGTCGATATCTTCTGCTGGATTAACCTTGCCCGAAACGTGAATGATATTGTCATTCTCAAAGCAGCGCACTACGTGACCGATGGCTTCGGTTTCACGGATGTTGGTCAAAAACTGGTTGCCCAGGCCTTCACCTTTGGACGCGCCCTTCACCAGACCCGCGATATCCACAAACTCCATGGTGGTTGGCACCACGCGCTGCGGCTTAACGATTTCGCTCAGCTGATCGAGACGCAGATCGGGCATGGGCACCACGCCGGTGTTAGGTTCGATGGTGCAGAACGGAAAGTTGGCTGCTTCGATACCCGCTTTGGTCAGCGCGTTGAACAGGGTGGATTTACCGACGTTCGGCAGGCCCACAATACCGCATTTAAATCCCATGACTGATTACCTTTCTCACTGAGTGTGTGACGCTTTTAATGAGCGCGCACTGATTCGAAAATTTCGCGCATTATACACAGAATTGCCCTCTGCGGCGCGGGAATTGCCTTAGCCCGCCTTGAACGCGTGAAGGCGGTTCATGGCTTTAAGTATGTCCTCTTTCAGCCACAGTTCGGTGCAGCGCACGGCTTCATCCACGGCCTCATCAATCAGTTTTTGTTCGCTGGCTGGTGGTTTACCCAGCACAAAACCCGTGACTTTGTTACGGTCGCCCGGATGGCCAATCCCCACGCGCAAGCGATGGAAATTGTTGTTGTTGGCCAGCTTGCTGATGATGTCTTTCAGGCCATTATGGCCGCCGTGTCCGCCGCCCTGTTTGAGTTTTGCCACGCCAGGCGGCAAATCCATTTCATCATGTGCCACCAAAATCTCTTCCGGGGTAATGCGATAAAACGTGGCCATTGCCGCCACCGCTTTGCCGCTCAGATTCATAAAGGTTGTCGGCACCAGCAGGCGGACATCGTTGCCTGCCAGCGAAAGGCGGGCAGTGTAGCCAAAGAACTTTGGCTCCTCTTTCAATGGCTGATTATAACGATCGGCCAGCATATCGACGTACCATGCGCCCGCGTTATGGCGCGTGGCGGCGTACTCAGCGCCTGGATTGGCCAATCCGACAATCAGTTTAATGCTGCTCACCATCTCTATCCTGCGTTGCTGTGAAAGGGCGTTAGTTTACTGCCTGCGCGCAGGGATGACAAAGGGGCGTAGTAGGACTAATGGCGGTGCGTGATTACTCATTTTCTATAGAAATCAATCTGGTGAGCGTAAATTTCGGTCAATGATTGTCTGTAATGTGTGATCCCCTACGCATCTTAACCGCCAGCCATTGCCTAAACTTATGACAGGTTAACATTCCGTGCTGTTTCAGCATTGCGTTAAAGACGGAGGTGCACGATGAAACGTCAACAGTGTCGCTTACTGGGCAATGGACTGATGTGTGTTGGATTAATGGTGATGGTATCTGGCGTGGGCTATTCCATTATCAATCAGCTTCCTGCGGTGAACTGGCCGCAGTTTTTGGCGCAAGCAGCGATGTTCGCCATTTTCGTGGGGGCGCTGATGTGGCTCGTGGGCGCGCGCGTGAGCGGCCGGGAGCGCGTAGAAGACCGCTATTATTGGCTACGGCATTACGGCGATAAACGCTGCCGTCGCCATCATCCCAGCGGCCATTAAATTAACACTGTGGTCTCGGTCGCTCCGACGTCCTTGGCGTGGCGTTCAGTACGATTGCGACCGCTTGCCTTGGCGCGGTAAAGCGCTTCATCTGCCCACGCCAGCAGCACGGTGAAGCGCTGCTCAGTGGCATGCGCCGTGGCCATCCCAATACTGACGGTATAAATAATGTTGTCAGGTTCAGAGCGTTGTGTTGCCTCGCGAATGCGCTCGCACACCCGCTGCGCATCCTCACCGTCTCCCGGCAGTATTGCCGCAAACTCTTCGCCACCTAACCGCGCGAAATGTCCGCCAGGTGGAATTAAGCGCTTTACGACCGCGCAAAAGTCAATCAGCACGCGGTCACCCTGCTGGTGTCCGTAGCGGTCATTGATGCTCTTGAAATGGTCGAGATCGAAGAGTACAGCGGTGTAAATGAAGGGGGGCGTGCGACGCGCATGGCGCAATAACAGTCGCTCAGCCTGCTCAAACAGCGCACGGCGATTCCATACCAGAGTGAGCGGATCGTGCAGCGAGGCGGTTTTATGTGCAATTTGCGCGCGTTCGTTGACAATCGCCAGTAGCGTGAACGATAAGCCAATGACAAAGAAGATGGATTCCAAGATCACGTATACCGAAAAGTTGGAGCCGCCAACGGCGCCGGGTGTTGCGACAGGCACCGCATTATCCAGCAAGGCGCGCGCGACGTGGAACAACAGATGAATACACAGCAGCACTTGTGCAGGCCAGAATGTCGCCCGCAGCGCGACGCGGCCACGGTGCAGCAACTGAATAATTGCGCCGGTATACAGGATGCAGAGCAGGCACATCACCCACACACGCACCGGCTGATGATAATAAAAGGCGGGAATAACGCAGAGCAGCGCCCAAAGCGCGGCACCCATGCACCAACCATATCCGAGCGGTTTAGCGAAAAAAATGCGAAACGCATTAAGCAGGCAGCCGTAGGCAAGGAGCATCGTGACATTTCCCACGGCGATTGGCATAAATTGTAGCCCGCTGCTGCGTAAGCTACTCAACAGCACGGAGAAAAAGGCGAGTATCAGCGTCAAGGTAGTGAAGCCGAGCACCGGATGGTACTGCGCCCCTATCCAGGCAAATACCATAATGATGCTTAAGAACCCCAGCACAAAAAGCTCACAAACAAACAGCGTGTAGATGTCGAGAGTCATCGTGATGGCGCTCTGAAAAAAGGTGCTGAAAAATACCACTAATTGCTTTAGGGCTAAAGTGCCATGCTGCACAGAAATGAAAACAAGATAAGGTCAGTGTGCAGCGGGTGATATACAGGCTTTTATCGTGAGGAAAGGGGAAAAGTGCGTGCAATAGCGGGCTGGGGGAGTCGCAGGCGAAAAAAACCGGGCTTAGCGCCCGGTTCAGTAAAAATCAGTGCTCAAACATTGCAGAGATTGATTCTTCGTTGCTGATGCGGCGAATGGCTTCCGCGAGCATGCCCGACAGCGTCAGCGTGCGCACGTTCGGCAGCGACTTCATCTCTTCAGACAGCGGGATGGTGTCGCAAACAATCACCTGATCAATCACGGATTTACGCAGATTCTCTACGGCGTTGCCCGAGAAGATCGGGTGGGTCGCGTACGCGAACACGCGCTTGGCTCCGCGCTCCTTCAGGGCTTCAGCCGCTTTGCAGAGCGTCCCGCCGGTGTCGATCATATCGTCGACCAGAACGCAGTCACGACCAGCCACATCACCGATAATATGCATAACTTGTGACACATTGGCGCGCGGACGACGCTTGTCGATGATCGCCATATCGGTATCGTTTAACAATTTGGCGATAGCGCGAGCGCGCACGACGCCACCGATGTCAGGGGAAACCACAATCGGATTTTCCAGACCAATTTGCAGCATGTCTTCCAGCAAAATTGGGCTACCAAACACGTTATCTACCGGGACATCAAAGAAGCCCTGGATCTGCTCGGCATGTAAATCAACCGTCAAGACACGGTCAACGCCCACGCTGGACAGAAAATCGGCAACCACTTTGGCGGTGATCGGCACACGCGCTGAGCGTACGCGACGATCCTGGCGAGCGTAGCCAAAGTAAGGAATAACCGCGGTAATACGACCAGCAGAAGCCCGACGCAGCGCGTCGACCATCACAACCAGCTCCATCAAGTTATCGTTGGTGGGGGCACAGGTGGACTGGATGATGAAAATATCACCACCACGTACATTTTCATTGATTTGTACGCTGACTTCACCGTCACTGAAGCGGCCTACAGCGGCGTCTCCGAGACTGGTGTAAAGGCGGTTGGCAATACGTTGTGCTAGTTCCGGGGTGGCGTTACCAGCAAATAGCTTCATATCAGGCACGAGAAGAACCTCAGGCTTGGCGTCCAGAGAATGAACAGTTCAAAAGTCACCGGCGCAGACTTTAGGGCTGTTCATACGGGTGTGTTAACGCGTTCGTGCAGCGTCTGGAACAGTGTGACGCTGTCACGTAAACGCTTAGAGCCCGGAAAGGGTATGTTGGAGCGGCGACGTATTAACTCCGCGCGCGACAAATCCACTACACCATTTCGGGGCAAGCTCCAGCACCTCACGGGCTTCGGATTCGGTGTTAAATTCAGCAAACACGCAAGCTCCGGTACCTGTCAGGCGCGACGGCGCGTATTCTAGCAGCCAGGAAAGCAGCGCATCAACCTCGCGAAAACGTTTTCTTGCTACCGCTTCGCAATCATTGTGAAAAGGGCGCTGCAGCAGCTCATCAAGTGTGCGTATTGGCGAATTCCGCGTCAAATCCGTATCGCGGAATAGATCCGGCGTGGCAATGCTGACGCCGGGATGTGCTACCAGATACCACTTCTCGGCAGGATCCGCCGGTGTCAACTGTTCGCCCACCCCTTCGGCAAAAGCCGCATGGCCTCGAACAAACACCGGCACGTCGGCGCCCAGCGTCACGCCGATGTCGGCGAGGTGATCCACGCTAAGCTGGCATCGCCACAGGTGGTTCAGCGCTACCAGCACGGTGGCAGCATCAGACGAGCCTCCGCCGAGCCCGCCGCCCATCGGTAGGCGTTTCGTCAAGGCGATCTTCGCCCCGGCCTGCGCGGGTAACGTGCCTCGCGCGGCTGCCGCATGCTTTAACGCTTCGGCAGCACGTACAATCAAGTTCTCGTCAGGCTTTACGCCCGATAGCGGTGTCGTGAGCGACACGCTGCCGCTTGTATCGGGCTCAATAGTGAGCGTGTCGCCGTAATCCAGAAACTGAAACAGCGTCTGGAGAGTGTGATAGCCGTCAGGACGACGGCCGGTGATGTAAAGGAACAGATTCAGTTTTGCGGGCGCAGGCCAGGTGGTGATCATTGGGTGGTCCAGCTATCCATACGCAGCTTAATACGCTGATCGCCTTCAGTGAGTTCAAGGTTGGCAGGCAGCGGTGGGGTGGTTTTAGTGTCGTAGTCAGCGATCTTCACTTTCCACTGTTGCCCGTTGCGGCTGTAATTCAGGCTTTGCAGCTGGTATTGGTTGTTGAGCTGATAATCCGTCGCGTCGCCGGGCAGCCCCATCATCCACTGGCGCAGATTCGCCAAAGGAATGTCCATGCCGGTAAGCTGGGAAATCATTTTCTCTGCATCATTGCTGACATAGCGTTTGCCTTTGTTATCCACAATCTGGACAACGGAGCCTTGCGCATCGAGTTGCAGCTCGGTGCTGCCCAGCGGGTTAGTGAGCAGCAGGCGATAGCGATCGCTCGCGGTCTGCTGCCAGTTAAAGCGGGCATAGACTTTCTGCTTATCGGAGAGATAGGCAAACGCGCCGCGCGTCTGGTAGTGGGTGATGTTGGCTACGGCCTGCTGATGTTGCTGCCACTGCGGTGCGGTGGTGCTGGGACCCAGACCTTGCGGTTTGTTGATGCTACAGGCAGCCAGCAGGACGCTGGCAAGCGGCAAAAGGCGCAATAGGTTGCGCGGGGGCAGATGCATCACGTGGTCGTCTCCTCAGACACGTTTTTAATTCGTAACCGATAACGCTAACCACAGCCGACGCTATCGTCAATGTACATATCAGTAAAATTGCGCACGATCAGTTTAATCTTATTACAGTCATAGCCTTTGTATGGCTTTTCATGATCTGTGGCATCTTGTAGAATGCGCATCACAAAACCTGACAAACATTGGGACATCCCAACCCGAATCGCCATGACCTTGCTTGCACTTGGAATCAACCACAAAACCGCCCCTGTTGCGCTGCGTGAACGTGTTTCGTTTGCGCCAGACACGCTTACCCAGGCGCTGGAAAGTCTGCTTGCCCAGCCAATGGTGCAGAGCGGCGTGGTGCTTTCCACCTGTAACCGCACTGAACTCTACCTCAGCGTAGAGCAGCAGGCCGATTTGCAGGAAAAACTGGTGCACTGGCTGTGCGAATATCACGGTTTACGCGAAGACGATGTGCGCAATAGCCTGTATTGGCATCAGGACAATGCGGCGGTGAGTCATCTCATGCGCGTCGCCAGCGGGCTGGACTCGCTGGTGCTCGGCGAGCCCCAGATTTTAGGACAAGTAAAAAAAGCGTTCGCCGACTCATCACGCGATCAGGCGCTGAGCAGCGAGCTGGAGCGGATGTTCCAGAAGACCTTCTCGGTCGCGAAACGCGTGCGCACCGAAACGGAAATTGGCAGCAGCGCGGTCTCCGTGGCTTTCGCTGCCTGCTCGCTGGCCCGGCAGATTTTCGAGTCACTCAGTAGCGTCAACGTGTTGCTGGTGGGCGCGGGCGAAACCATCGAGCTGGTGGCGCGCCATTTACGCGAGCATCAGGTGCAGAAGCTGATGATTGCCAACCGCACTCGTGAGCGCGCCCAGCTGCTTGGCGATGAAGTGGGCGCAGAGGTGATTGGCCTGGCGGACATTGAAACTCGCCTCGCGGATGCGGACATCATCATCTCTTCTACCGCCAGCCCGCTGCCGATCATTGGCAAAGGGATGGTTGAACGCGCGTTAAAAGCGCGTCGTAACAAGCCCATGCTGCTAGTGGACATCGCCGTGCCGCGCGATGTTGAGCCAGAAGTGGGCAAACTTGCGAACGCCTACCTTTACAGCGTTGATGATCTGCAAGCCATCATTGAGCAGAATATGGCGCAGCGCAAAGCCGCTGCCGTGCAGGCAGAAAGCATTGTTGTGCAGGAGAGCGGCGAATTTATGGCCTGGCTGCGCGCGCAAAGTGCTGGCGAGTCCATCCGGGAATACCGCGCGCAGGCAGACGATGTGCGCGCAGAATTACAGGCGCGGGCGCTGGCCGCTTTGCGTCAGGGCGCAGACGCCGAAAAAGTGCTGCAAGAGTTCGCGCACAAACTGACGAACCGCTTGATTCACGCACCCACCAAATCACTTCAGCAGGCCGCGCGCGATGGCGACAGCGAACGCCTGCAGATCTTACGTGACAGCCTCGGTTTAGAGTAATCTCGTCTGTCACGATCTACCACTGGGATACCCGCTATTACATGAAGAGCTCTATTATTGCCAAGCTGGAAGCGCTCCAGGAACGCCATGAGGAAGTTGAAGCGTTATTGGGCGATGCCGGCGTGATTGGCGATCAGGACCGTTTCCGCGCGTTGTCACGCGAATATGCTCAGCTCAGCGACGTAACCCGTTGCTTCCGCGAATGGCAGCAGGTGCAGGAGGACGTGGAGACCGCTGAGATGCTGCTCGACGATCCTGAGATGCGCGACATGGCGCAGGAAGAGTTGAAACTTTCACGCGAAAAGCGTGAGACGCTGGAGCAGCAGCTGCAAGTGCTGTTGCTACCCAAAGATCCTGACGATGAGCGCCCCTGTTTTGTGGAAGTGCGCGCCGGCACCGGCGGCGACGAAGCCGCAATCTTTGCGGGCGATCTGTTCCGCATGTACAGCCGCTATGCTGAAGGGCGCCGCTGGCAGGTAGAGATCATGAGCGCCAACGAGGGCGAGCATGGCGGTTACAAAGAGGTCATCGCGCGTATCACCGGTGAGGGCGCCTATGGGCGCATGAAGTTTGAATCGGGCGGACATCGCGTGCAGCGCGTGCCTGAAACCGAGTCGCAGGGGCGCATTCATACGTCCGCCTGCACGGTGGCCGTGATGCCCGAACTGCCGGAAGCGGAGCTGCCGGACATCAACGCTGGCGACCTCAAAATCGACACCTTCCGCTCCTCCGGCGCAGGCGGTCAGCACGTCAACACCACCGACTCGGCGATCCGTATCACGCACCTGCCCACCGGCATCGTGGTGGAGTGTCAGGATGAGCGTTCGCAACACAAAAACAAAGCCAAAGCCTTGGCGGTGCTGGGCGCGCGCATTCGTGCGGCGGAAATGGCAAAGCGACAAGCCGCCGAAGCGTCAACCCGCCGTAACTTGCTTGGCAGCGGCGATCGCTCCGACCGCATTCGGACGTATAACTTCCCGCAGGGCCGCGTGACGGATCACCGTATCAACCTCACACTTTACCGCTTAGACGAAACCATGGAAGGCAAGCTCGATACGCTGATTGAGCCGATCGTGCAGGAATATCAAGCCGATCAGCTTGCCGCGCTGGCTGGTCAGGAATAATGCAAATTCGGCAGGGGTTGCAGCAGGCGACTGCGCGGCTGGCAGGCGGTGAAAGCCCCAAGCGGGATGCCGAAATTTTATTGGGCTTTGTGACGGGCAAAACGCGCAGTTGGCTGGTGGCGTTCGATGACGCCGAACTGCCAGCCGACCAAGCCGAACGGTTTGCGCGGCTGGTTGAGCGGCGCGCGCAGGGTGAGCCTATTGCTCATCTGGTGGGTGAGCGTGAATTTTGGTCGCTGCCGCTGCGGGTCAGCGAGGCGACCCTGATTCCGCGTCCCGATACCGAAGTGCTGGTTGAGCAGGCGCTTCAGAATCTGCCCGCAGCACCCGCGCGGATTCTGGATTTGGGCACGGGCACCGGCGCCATTGCGCTGGCCATCGCCAGCGAGCGGCCCGACTGTGAGGTGACGGGATGCGATCGTATCGCCGCTGCCGTCCAGTTGGCGCAAGAAAACGCCGAACGCCTGCACATCCAAAATGTGACTTTTCACCTTAGCCACTGGTTTGCGGCGCTGCCCGCTCAGCGTTTCGATATGATCGTCAGCAATCCTCCTTATATCGATGCCGCAGACAGCCACCTGCAGCAGGGTGACGTACGCTTTGAACCGCGCAGCGCGCTGGTGGCTGATGATGCCGGCCTGGCGGATTTGCGTTTTATTATTCAGCACGCTTCGCAGTGGCTGGCACCGGGCGGCTGGTTGCTGCTTGAACACGGCTGGCAGCAAGATAGCGCCGTGCGCGATCTCATGGCAATGCAGGGTCTGCAACAGATAAACAGCGTCAAGGATTACGGCGGTAACCCGCGTGTGACGCTGGGACAACATAGTTAAGGAAGATACATGGCCAGCTGGTATCCGCTGATCAAGGACGTTCATCTGATAACGGTGGCGCTAACCCTCAGCCTGTTTTTACTGCGTTTTTACTGGTTAATGGCTGATTCAGCCATGCTTTATCGTCGCTGGGTGCGCATTGTGCCGCACGTTATTGACAGCGTACTGTTGCTGAGCGGCGTGCTGTTAGTAATGATTACGCACTTTTATCCTTTCTCCGTGCAAGGAAGCTGGCTGACTGAGAAGCTGTTAGGCGTTATCATCTACATCGCCTTAGGTTCCATGGCATTAAGCCGTCGCCCGCGTAAGAAGGGGACCCGTTGGATCGCCGCGCTCATCGCTTTCATTGTCGCTCTGATAGTGATTAGGCTGGCGATAACCAAAATGCCGACATTGGGGATTGTATGACCTCGTCAGAGCAAATTGACTACAGTACTACGCCGCTCAGTGAAGCGGTGATTGGCGCGACCTGCGCCATACGCCATGATTTTTCTGCGCCTTCTGTACAGCAACAGCTGGCCGACATGGTTGAACAAGCTCGTGAATATGTAAGTAGCGAACAGGATGCCGATTTGCAGCTGGAAAAGCTGCTTGAGCTGTTTTATCGCGAATGGGGATTTGGCGGCGCCAGCGGCGTCTACAATTTGTCCGATACGTTATGGATTGATAAAGTTTTAAGCACGCGTCAGGGCACAGCGGTGTCGCTGGGGGTCATCCTGCTGCATATTGCTGAAGAGCTGGCTCTGCCGCTGATGCCAGTGATTTTTCCCACGCAGCTGATCCTGCGTGCTGACTGGCTGGATGGGGAAATGTGGCTGATCAATCCGTTTAACGGCGAAACGCTGGATACCCATACTCTGGAAGTGTGGCTGAAAGGCAACATCAGCCCCACCGCCAAACTTTATAATGACGATCTGGATGAAGCGCAAACGGTCCACGTCATGCGCAAGCTGCTGGATACGCTGAAAGCCGCTCTTATGGAAGAGAAGCAAATGGAGCTGGCGCTCAATGTTAGCCAGGTGCTGTTGCAGATTGACCCGGACGATCCCTATGAAATCCGCGATCGCGGGCTGATCTATGCCCAGCTTGAGTGCGAGCATATCGCGCTAACCGATCTCACTTACTTCGTTGAGCAGTGTCCCGAAGACCCGGTCAGCGAAATGATCAAAGTGCAAATTCACGCAATTGAACAAAAACAGGTGACGCTGCACTAAGCGTGCACCGTAAAAGGAAAGGGCATGACACAGAAAGTAGTCAACATTGGCGATATCAAGGTCGCAAACGATTTGCCATTTGTTCTCTTTGGCGGCATGAACGTGCTGGAGTCGTACGATCTGGCGATGCGCATTTGCGAACACTATGTAAAAGTCACCGATAAACTCGGCATTCCGTACGTGTTCAAAGCCTCTTTTGATAAAGCGAACCGCTCGTCGATCAAATCCTATCGCGGTCCAGGTCTCGAAGAGGGCATGAAAATTTTCCAGGCGCTGAAGCAGGCGTTTGGCGTGAAAATCATCACGGATGTTCACGAAGCCGCGCAGGCGCAGCCGGTAGCTGATGTGGTTGACGTAATCCAACTGCCTGCCTTCCTGGCACGCCAAACCGATCTGGTTGAAGCGATGGCAAAAACCGGCGCGGTGATCAACGTCAAGAAGCCGCAGTTTGTCAGCCCGAGTCAAATGGGCAATATCGTGGATAAATTTGCCGAAGGCGGCAACCACAACGTTATTCTGTGCGATCGCGGTAGTAACTTTGGCTACGATAATCTGGTGGTGGACATGTTGGGCTTTAACGTGATGAAGAAAGTCACCAATAACAGCCCGGTGATTTTCGACGTCACGCACGCGCTGCAAACCCGCGATCCGTTTGGTGCGGCATCGGGCGGTCGCCGTGCGCAGGTGGCTGAGCTGGCGCGCGCCGGTATGGCGGTTGGCATTGCGGGTCTCTTTATTGAAGCCCATCCAGAGCCTAATAGCGCCAAATGCGACGGACCGTCTGCGCTGCCGCTGGACAAGCTTGAACCTTTCCTGGTTCAGATGAAAGCCATTGATGACTTGGTGAAGAGCTTCCCGGAGCTGGATACCAGTAACTAAGCGTTAACGTCATAAAGGAAAAGGCGCCAAAACGGCGCCTTTTTTGTGTGCGGTACGTGGCTAAAGCATGATGGTCATCAGATAGCCGACAAACAGCGCCAGATGCGCCGCACCGTTGAGCACATTGGTTCTGCCGGTGGAGAACGAGATATGGCACAGGATCAGCGCCGCCGCCATGATCACCATCTGCGGCGGCTCGAGGCCGAAGATCAGCTCTTGATGCGTTAAGGTGGCGATAATCGAAACCGCCGGTACGGTGAGCGAGATGGTGGCCAGCACGGAACCAAAAAACAGGTTCATGGCGCGTTGCACTTGGTTCATGAGCACCGCTTTAATTGCCCCGAGCCCTTCGGGCGACAGGATCAGTAGTGCCACCAGGAAGCCCGTGAACTGCTGTGGCGCATTGAGCTGCGTCAGTAAAAACTCCAGCGGGTTCGCGTTCATTTTGGTCACGCTGATCACGGCCACCAAATGCACAATCAGCCATGCTGTATGCCACAGTGAGCTATGGGCAGACGGCTTGCCGTGGTGAGGATCATCGCCATCATCTTCATGCTCATACACGAACAAACTTTGATGGGTCTTGGTTTGGATCAGCAAAAAGACACCGTACATTGCTGCGGAGAGTGCGGCGATCATCAACGCCTGAGCCGTGGAGAAATTCCCGCCGGGTAACGCATTTGGGAACACCAGTACCAGAATGGCGAGCGGAAAAATGGCGATCATATACTGCTTTACGCCTGCCAGATTCACGTACTGGGTGGCGAATTTACGTCCGCCCAGCAACAGCGCGAAACCGACCAAACCGCCGGTAACAATCATAATGATGGAGTAGAGTGTATCGCGCATCAGAGCAGGCGCGGCGTCGCCGGTTGCCATAAGGGCGGAGATCAGGCTCACTTCCAAAATCACCACTGACAGGCTGAGGATTAGCGAACCGTAGGGTTCACCCAGCCGGTGCGCCAGCACGTCCGCGTGGCGCACCACGCTAAACGCGCTGCTCAGGATGGCCACCAAGGCCAGCGCATTAATGCCAATTACCGGCAGCAGCGAGGTTTGGCCACCAAAAAAGTAGAGGATTGCCAGCGCAATAACGGGAAATATCAGTGAGTATTCGGTGTGACGGGTTTTCTCATGTGTAGGCATTCACCATCCCCTATGGAAAATTTCAAATTCAGGCACCTGTGACAGAACAAAGGCATCGCGTTAACCAGTGTAACTTTTCAACATACTCCCTGCCGACTTTTTACGATTTTTTACTGAATGGCGTTTTCCGGTTGAAATCGTTATATAGTTTATATTTTTACAATTAATCGAATAATTTCAGCTAATTGCTTTTTCATATTTTTTATAAAACCCATTTTATTCGCCGCTATTGGGCAGGAATAAGTATCGCAAAGGCTGTCTTGAGCAATCTTAAGGTTGAATGCTCATTAAAATCACTGTTTGCATTCTTGTCTACCTTGACCAAACTTGATGTGTGTTATCGCAAACGGAGGAAATATGCCTTATTCATCAACGCACGACCTGCCAGATAGCGTACGTCACGTTTTGCCCGCACATGCGCAGACCATTTATCAAAGCGCGTTTAACAGCGCCTGGGATGAATATAAAGATGCTGAAGATCGCCGCGGTAATGAATCGCGCGAGCAGGTGGCGCATAAAGTCGCCTGGGCGGCGGTAAAACACGAGTATGAAAAGGGTGACGACGATAAATGGCACCCTAAACGCTAATCCCATCGCGGGCCTGTGTGGCCCGCTTCGCAAATTATCCGCGCACAATTCAAGATCTCCCTGCGATCGCCGATGCTACTTACAAAGTATTTGCTTTCTGTGAGCAGGCTCAATGTTGAAATTTTTGTTAAAAATGCATTAATGTCTGCTTTAGCGGCGTACGCCGCGCTTATTTCACCTTAAACACGCAAATCGGACCGAGAGGATGCTGGCGCAGTTGAGGAGGTCGCATTGCTAACCCGTGAATTTCTGCTCAAGGCAGATTGTAAAACCTCATTTGGCGATATCGACGATGCCCTGCTCTGGAGCTGTGAGCAGCGTGCGGCATCGCTGGCCGCCACGCTGGCTTGCCGTCCCGATCAAAGTCCGGTGTGGATTTTTGGCTATGGGTCACTGATGTGGAATCCGGTGTTCGAAGCAGAAGAGGTTGCAACCGGGCGGCTTGAGGGCTGGCACCGCGCATTCTGCCTGCGCCTCACAGCCGGCCGAGGCACTGCGACCGCCCCCGGACGCATGCTGGCGCTGAAAGAGGGCGGAACCACCAGCGGTCTGGCGTTTCGTCTGCCCGAAGCGCGGCTGCACGACGAGCTGACGCTGCTCTGGAAACGTGAAATGATCACCGGCTGTTATCTGCCCACGTGGTGTGAACTGGCGCTGGAAGATGGGCGCAACGTGACGGCGTTAGTCTTTATTATGGACCCGCGCCATCCGCTCTATGAAACCGATTCTTGCCGTCAGACCATTGCACCGCTCATAGCCCAGGCCAGCGGTCCGTTAGGCACCAATGCGCAATATCTGTTCTCGCTGGAGCAGGAGCTGGGCAAACGAGGAATGCAGGAAGAGGCGCTGACGCGCCTTGCGGCGGAAGTCAGGGCGCTGCAGCAACAATCCCAGTCTGCAGCGCGCTGACGGCTTAATTACCGGGGTTAATCAGCCAGGTGCCGGGGTGGTCAATAGTTAAGGATTGACTGCGCACCTGGCTACCCTGATGCACTTCAATACGGTAACTGCCTGCTGCCAAATTTAGCGATGCGAACCCGCTGCTGGCGGGCTTCACGTCTTTAGCCACACCGTTCAGGACAATATTCTCGCCACCCTGTAGGCGCAGATAAACCGTGGCCACAGTAGGCGCTGTTGCTGCGCCAGCGGGCGCGTCTGCAGGCAGACTTGACGCGGGAGCGATGGCCACGGGCGGCGCGTTGGCCGGGCGATGGCTTTTCCACACCACCACGACCACAGCCAGCAGGGCAATGGCGGCGGCAGCCAGCAGTGGCGGGGACAGACGTCGCGCATGGCGCGTCGTCACCGGCTCTGGCACGGGGGAACCATGATTCACCGTAATGACATGGGGTTCCGGCACCGACATCACCGGTTCCGCCACCGGTAACGGCGCCTCAACCGGAGGAATTCGGGTCACCAGCGCTTCAACATCGCTCACCGGCAAATCGATCAGTTGAGCAAAGGCGTCGATGCTTTGCGGGCGATCGCCGGGCGCCATGGCTAATGCCGAATCAATGGCGTGCAGCAGCGGCAGCGAATAGCCTGCTGGCTTACGTTCAACCAGCGGCTGATAATTATCTTCAATGCAGCGCACCACGCTAACCGGCGGGGCATGCCCTACGATAAGGCTGTGCAGCACGGCGCCTAAGGCGTAGATGTCTGTCCACGGGCCTTGTTCGATTTCGCCCTCTTCACTGTATTGCTCAATAGGCGCAAAGCCCGGCTTCAGCATGATCTCGGTTTCATCCGACAGGTTACCGATCTCTTTGCGAGCAGAGCCAAAGTCGAGTAATACCGGCAGCTGATTATCCTGAATCTGAATGTTGTCGAGCGAGATATCGCGGTGGAGATAACCTGCTGTATGGATGGTGTTAATGGCACCAAACAGCGGGGGAAGCAGGCGGCGGATCCACGCTTCCTCAATGCTCTCAGGCTGGGTGGCTTGCCACTCTTTCAGCGTCATGCCGCTGTAGTAAAGCGTCCCCATGTAGGCGGTGCCGTTCTCTTCCCAAAAGCGCAATACATGCAACAGGCCGGGGTGGTTGAAGCGCGCCAGTAAGCGCGCTTCCTGGATAAAGCTATTACGCCCGGCGTTGAACAGTTTTTGAAAACGGTCACCGCGCAGTTCCAGAGAGAGATCTTCGCCGCGCATCGCCAGCGAAACGGGCATGTACTCTTTGATAGCAATGGTGCGTTCAAGTTGATGATCCCATGCACGGTAGACGATGCCAAAGCCGCCGCCGCCAATCACTTCCTTGATTTCAAATTCATTAAACCGGTAGCCCGCAGGGAGGGCGTGAGGTATATGGTTTTCGTTTGCCGACATAGTGAACTCTCTGAACACGTCCTGTAACGCCGCGTCACGGGGTGACGGCAGGCAACGACCGCTAATTAATTAATGTTACGCCAGGCACCCACCGTGGGATCGGCGCGATCCGCATGCAGAGTGTCAATCAGTAACACTGTCACTTTTTGCTGTGGCATAAATATCGGTGACCAGGCACCGCGTAAGGTTTCAATACGTTTTTGCATGGACTGAGGATCCTGAGCCGCACCTTTATTCATGCTAATCAACAGCGTGCCGTCAAAGCGCCACACGTGCTGCTGCGCATCAAAAGGCAGGACCAGCCAGCTGCCGGTCGCATCTGCGCGGGTAAGAATCATGCGCTGGTTGTTGACCGAGACCACGTCCAACGGGGTCGTGCCGAGGGCTAATCCCGCCAGCGGGTAGCCCTGATAAAAAATGACATTGAGGGAACGCGCACCTTTGGTGCCGGTCAGCGTCATGGTGCTTGCCCCCTCCAGCCAGCCTTCGGTAGAGCAGTGCTGCTGAGGGGTATCAGGAATAAACAGCGATTCACCTTTTTCATCCCACCAAGTGCGGAAGTGACAGCCCGCGGGCAGCGCAAAATGGGGCAGCGGCGTGGTATCTGCAGGCGCGGATTGCGCGGCCGCAGCGCCACCGTCGGCGCGTACGAGATCTTTGGCGTCGTTCAGGATGATCGGACGCCAATTTTGCAGTTTTGCTGCGCTGCCGTTGGCTAATACGGCACCGTCTTTGTTGGTCAGTTGCCAGGGGATTTCATCCAGCAAGCCGCACTGATTGGCCAGCAACGTACCTACGCGCGGCAGAAAACTGGTGAGTATGGCAGCGTCGGTGCTTTTGCCCGACACAATGCGCAGCGGCAGCGTCTCTTTACACCAAGCGTCAGGCGCGTTGCTCGCGACATCATCGATATACACCTCCAGTGAGAGACTGGGTGAGTAAACCACACGATAATCATCCGCTTGCGCATTCAGAGCCAGCAACAAGATTGCTAAGCCCGACAACCACACTTTCATAGGGATCCTTGGAATCAATAACGGGTCGGCAGAAAACGTGCCACATCCGCCTGAGAATAAAACAGCGTTGCTTCCTGCGGTTCGCCAATCCACACCGCGAGGGCGCTAAGATTGTCACTTTTCACGCTGCGATTGATGGCCTGCTCCATAAGCGTAAGCCACTCTTCACAGGCGTTGACCATGCGCAAAGCGTGTTCCATTTCTTGCGTGGTCAAGTTAAGCCAGAATCCGTCGGTACAGACCAAAAAAGCATCGCCGTCAGTCAGGGTAATTACGTCGCTAAACGTCACCGGCTGCGCGGGTTCTACGCCGAGAGCATTATAAAGTAAATTACTGTTAATTCCGGCATTTTCATAGCCTGCTTCATGTAACTGCTGCGCCAGACTGTGGTCGCGAGTGACCTGATAAAGCACCCCGTGCCGGAAGTGATAAACCCTACTGTCGCCTGCATGCGCCCACCATGCCTGTTGCTGTTTTCGGTCAATAAACAGGGCTGCTAGCGTGGTGCTCATGCGGGCATATTTCGGATTTGTTCCCTGTGCCGCCAGTAGCGTTTGTTGACACTGTTCTATCGCCGCCTGGGTCATCGCGGGGGTAAAGCCTTCGCTGTCGCGCAGCTGCTCAAGCAGCGAATCGCGAACAATTTGAGCGGCTAACTCTCCTCCGGGCAAGCTCGCGACGCCGTCACAGACCAGAAAACAGGCGGTATGCTCATTTAACTCAATGCCGGTGCGATCCTGATTTTCATTACGCATGCCCTGCTGACACCGGCTGGAAAACATCATTTTCATGCGTCTTCGGTCCGCGTTTGTGAGTCTTTGTACTGATTAACTTCCATATCGTAAGCATGCAGGAAGGCTTCGCCAAACAGCGTATGGAAATCATCTTCAATTTCGCCAGCGGTGCGCTGGTAATGCCGGGAAAAATAGTCCCACAGCGCCGCCTTGCGTCCGCTACTGAAATGCAGCTTGGGCAATACGCCTTCTTCCCGAGCGACGTCTTCAAGGCGCTGGGGATTAAAAGATTGCAACATGGCGGCAATGATGGCGCGGATGCCGGCAATCATACCCAGCTGATGCGCCTGGAGGTCCACCAGCGCGTCGCGCACCGCAGCCTCGGGCGGCATAAAGCCCGGCATTTGGCTTTGGTAAATTTGCATAAGCACGGTTTTGCCCGAAGGCAGAATTTTGAAGGGATTGTTGGCTTCGTTAAGAATCATGGTCATGTCGGCTTTCACGCCGCGCTTGAGAATCGAGCGGGATGAAAGCAGGGCGACCGTACCCTGTGAAAACAGGCTAAGCATCCGTCCCGTCACCCGCATCTGCTCTTCGGTAATGGCGGCGGATTGACGATTATTTAGCCCCATGCCCTCAAACAGGGCGGCAATGAGCTTGTCGCGGTCGGTATCAGCCAGCGGCGCGAGCGCAGCGGTGGTATCTTCGGCAGGATCGATATCCAGACGTGGGTCGCTGCGTTTTTCTGCTCGCGGGGATATCACGTCTGATACCTGCTCTGGAGGAAGCGTAAGCCCCAAAGGGTCGCTACTGCTGTCGGCGAAGAAGGCCAGCGGATCGTCGTGGCGGCTATCATGATGGGCCGGGTCGCGCACTTCCAGACCATACTCACCAATGGCAATCGTATCCCCGTGCTGCAGCCTGATCTGCACGCCCCGCGGCAGCACTTCGCCGTTCACCACCACGGCGGTCACGCTGCCCTGGTTGGTCAGGCGGCACTCACCCTCATGAGAAAGATGCACCAGTGCCTGCAAACGCGAAATCGCGCGTGACGTATCCGGTAGCACCAGGTCATTGTCAGGGCTACGACCGATACGTCCTCCCGGCGGTTTAAACGTGACGGTTGTGGCGGGCACATCCGTATTGCTTTGGACAATGGTAAATTGCATGAGTCATCCCGTTAACAAGGAAAACGCGGCGGCCTACTCAAACATCGGTGGATAGAGGCCGTTGCGTCCCGGCTGTGCACCTGCCGCCGGGTTAAACAATAACGAAAAAAGTTGCGCGGTAAGCGGCCCACTGTGTTTGTGAGTTGCGTGTGTAAACCCGTCGCTGCGATTGCTCCACCAGTAGCTAATATGCTGCTGGGGATCGAAACTTTCCGCCACTTCGCGCCAGCTCAAGGTACAGGGCAAGTCATCGAATCCAATGATCTCCATGATGTCGCTGCCGCGCGGTTCAGGCACCATCAGGGGCGAAAGCGCCTGGATCTGTTGCTCCAGTATATCCGGTGAAAGACGACCACGTACCGCCTGCAGCATGACGGCGCCCAGATCCTGAAACCAGTCACCGGAAATCGCCAGCTGCGCACGATGCCACTGGCTTAAGTGAAAACTGCGCAGCGCCAGCAGCGGCCAACAGCGCCCGACGCGATCGCAGGAGGGCAGTAAACAGCCCATCTGGATCTGCGGTCGGAGGGGCGAGAGCGGTAAGACAAAGTTCCATACTGGCGCGCGCAGAAACAGCGGCGTCGACGCATCGCGCTGCTGCTGCCACTGCAGTAATCCCTGCTGAAACCAGTGGCTCCAGGGCGTCACGATCTGCTCACTCAGGCGCTGGCGGAGAAAATCACCGGTTGCCGGTAACTTGCCGTACCAACCCGGCGTGGTCTGTGTCGCCATGGTTACCTCACTTTTACTCACGTTGTCCGGTTAATCGCTGGGAAACAGCTTGCGGCACCACGCCGAACGTGTCGCTCTCATTACCGGCATTTTTCAAGTTTTCTGCCAGCTTGCGCATCATTAGTGCGTTGTCACGCGCATAGGGTGATGACTGTATTTGCTGGTCCAGCAGCTGGCTGAGATGCCAGTCGAGCTGTTGTAAATCGCGCACGCTAACGTTGTCGGGCAGTTTGCGCTGTAAATTTTGCATCAGCCAACTGCGTAAAAACTCCCCGTCGTAGTTGCGCGGCTGGTAGAGCATTTGATAAGCGCGTAACGCGTTACGGCTGTATTCATTGTCTGTACCGGGGTCGTCACGCAGAAAATTGGTGATCTGCTGCGCGACGCGCGGAAGCAACAAAGACTTAAGCGCATTTTGATAAAGCACCCAAGCTGCATCACTCACCTGACTGCCACGGTATAACCCAGCCCGCATGGTAAGCGGCGGATTGTCGAGGGAAAAACGCTCCGACAGCGGCAATTTCACCAGGCTATTTAAGAAGGGTAGCAGATCAAAGATATTATCGGCTGGCTGATGAATCACCTGCTGACTTTGTTGCGTCAATGGCGCAATGCGTGCCTCGACTTGATGCAGGTAGCGCTGATTTTGGTAGTAGCTGGTGATCCACAATCCTGATAGCAGCAACAGGGCGCCGGTCAGCACGCCGTAACCGATCCAGTGGAACAGTCGGTTGCGGTACTCCCACAGGCGATTACTTCCGGCCAGTCCGCTTTCGCGAAACACCAGATCGCTGAGTAAATCACGGATGAAATAGCTCTGGCCTTTGCTGCCGGGAATAGGGTTATTGCGATTGACGCTGTCCCACGCGGCGAGACTGTTTTCGCCGGTGTGCGGCAATTGCAATTTGCGGTTTAGCTCACCCATGATGCGGTCAAACGGCAAGCCTTCCTGGGTGCCACTGGTAAAGAACAGCCCGCGCGCCGCCCATGCAATATCGTCGTCGCGACGTGAAAAAACCACATCCAGATATTCATTTAACAGCGGACGCAGTGAGCCAAACTCTTGCGGAAACAGAAAGCTGTCGGCACGGCGAGTAAGATCGCGCTCCTGCGCCATGATGCCCGTGAGCTGCTGATACAGTTGCTGCTCCAGGCGGTGATAGCGCTGGCGAAAGCTCTGGTGCCAGTCCTCTTTGTGAGGTTTACCGGGTTCCCAGGGAAACGTGAAGCCCCAAATCGCATCGCGCTGGGTTTTGTTTAAACCGGCGTGAAAACTCATAAAGCCCTTCAGCAGATCGGTTTTGGTCACCATCACATACACCGGAAAATGAATGCCGGTCTGCTGATGCAGCTCAAGCATGCGTTGCCGCAGCGCGCTCGCTTGCGCATGGCGCGCCTCAGCGGAATCGGTGAGCAGATCGGCCACGCTGATGGTCATGATCACGCCATTGATCGGCTGACGGGTACGATAGCGCTTCAGCAGATTGATAAAGCCTTGCCACTCCGCACCGTCGCGCGCGCGCTGGCTCTCTTGCAACGCGTAGCGCCCAGCGGTATCGATCAGCACGGCATCGTCGGTAAACCACCAGTCGCAGTGGCGCGTGCCACCGACGCCGCGAATCGCTGCGTTACCTGAGCTGTCGGTCACAGGAAAAGAGAGGCCCGCATTGAGCAGCGCCGTGGTTTTACCCGCGCCTGGCGCGCCGATGATCACGTACCACGGTAGCTGGTACAGGTAGTGACTCTGGAAGCGAGCCAGCCAACTTTTTTGGTGCTGGCGCCCAAACTGGGTACGCTTGAGCCGCAGTGCGGCTTCGCTAAAACGCTGGGCTAACAAGGTTTCCGTGGCTTGACGGTCAGAGAGTTCGTCACTGCCGGAGGCTTGCAGCTGGGTCAGCATTTTACTGTTAAACCAACCGCGCCACAGGGCAGGGATAAACTGGAAAAGTACCCAACACAAAAACAGCAGACCCACCAGCAGTTGGCGTGGCAGCGTCGGCTCAAGCGGGCGGGTGTCGCCCCACGTCCAGAGCGGACCCAGCATCCACAGCACGCAGCTCAGCGCGGTGACGCCAATCAAGCTCCACAGAAGACGGTGAGTTAAGGCATGTTGCAGCGATGCGCGCATCACTGACCTCCCGGATGATTACTGAGGGTTTCGGGGGCCGCAAATAAGGTAATTTCAACCCGGCGATTGCGGGCGCGGTTCTCATTGCTGTCGTTGGGCAGTAAAGGATTGCTGTCGCCGCGCCCTTCAGCTTTTACGCTGTGGCCGTCGGAGAGCTGAGGATTCAGGAGCTGAGTCACTGCCCGCGCTCGCGCCAGCGAGAACTCATAGCTTGAGGCGAAGCGACCGTCCACCGGGCTATTGTCGGTATAAACGGAAACCAGCACCGTGCCTTTGACGGTTTTCATCGCGCTCGCCACATGCGCCAGTAGCGCGCGCCCCACCTGATTCACGACGGTGCCATCGGCGGCGAAAAGCTTATCGGCTGGAATGATCACTTTACTGCCAAACGCGCCGTCGCTAACTTCAAGCTGACCGGCGGCAATCACATCGTTCAGGCGCTGATGCATATCCAGCAGCGCCTGCGGTGAAGTAGGGCGGCGGCCTGGCATGATTTGTGGCAGCGGCATTTCATAGATATCCCGCAGCAGCGGTTCGGCGGCATTGCCCAGCCGCCAGTTGAGCCCGCTGTACACCAGACAGGCAATCAGGGTGGCGAGCGTCATGCACGCCCACAGCGGCACCATGGGGCGCGTCAGGCTGCTTACCAGCGGATGCACTTCGACCAACGGTGTACTGGATTGGTGAGCGGGCCGCGTTTCGGCAATCAACTGCGCCAGACGTTTGCGGATGCCTTCACACTGCGCGCGACCGCTGTCACTGCCGCGATAGCGGCCTTCGTAACCCAGCAGCAGACAGTAATGAATAATTTCCAGCAGCCAAAGATGCTGCTGAGGACTCTGCGAGACGCGGGAAAGTAGCTGAAACACTTTTTCGCCGCCCCAACTTTCGTTATGGAAAGTGACCAGCATCCCGTTGCCAGACCAGACGCCGCGCGTGCCCCACGGTGTTTGCGCGGCGGCCTCATCCAGCACGCTGCACAGGCAGTAGCGGGCGCCGATGATCATTTCAAACGGCAAGCCCGCCTGCTTGCAGCGTTGCTCAAATTGACGAATCTCTTCAATAAGGGAGTGGCGCAGCCCGGCGGGATCGTCGTGCGTGCCGGCCTGCCGGATGCGAACAACGGCATTCAGAATAGGTGCGGCGGCATTAAGCAAGAGATTATCGTTGCTCGCGACAATGCCTTCGCGAACAACCGTATCCGGTGTCATTGAATCTAACTATTCCTTGCAACGGCATCGTGCGTTGTCTGCAGCGTCACATTGCTGCAGACAGGCGATGCCGTATTGCATCTTTAATCCAGAATCCAGGTCGCCGTGTCGTTGGCACGGCAGGCTTTGCTGGCGCCTCCAACGGCAACACAAACCTGTTTAGCGCGGCGCGGGCGCGGGCGATCGCTGCGAAGGGTGGCATCGTAGCGGGTGCTCTCAACGCCGGCTTTAGGAGGAATGTACCCAATAAGTTGACCGTCTGGCTCGTCCGCAATGGCTAACCAGCTGTGCTCGACGCGTCCCAATACCTGAAACGATTGGGCATTATCCAAATAGCGCACGACTTTACCGCCGTAATCCGGTGTCGTCATAACGGAGGCGGCATACAGTGCGCGATAGCTGGCATTAATCGGCGTGAACTCGCCCGGTGCTGCCACCGCATGACGGTGAACCAGCTTAACGCCATTCACTTCACTGGTTACCAGCGTGTCATCAGTAACCGACGGCGGAGGCGTTTTACAACCCGCCAACGTTAACACTGCGAACAGCGTTAGCACGAGACTCTTATTCACCATGTTCCTCAAATTTCATCAGATTAGCTGCAGAGTAATTTACCCGATACGCGGTATTGCGAGCGGGCAGGGCAGCGAGAAAGCCATCAAAAAAACAGACAGATTACAGAAAGATAGTGCTGTACTCAGTCTACCTAAGACTTTTGAGAATTCAATCCATTGCATCAAAGGAAAAGCCATGCTAGAAGGCGGAAAAAGGGGTGAAAACGGGCCTGATAATACAGGCTTAATTCCAACACATAAGGCAAATTGATTTATAAAAAACAGGTCGAATAAACAAGTCCTAAATAGTCCATCATTTGCCGAGCAGAGTGCGAATTAATCGTTAGCAATGTTAATCTATTTAGCGGCGTAAAAAAAGCATCTGCAATGAAACAAATTTATCAGTTTAGGACTTTCCCAGACGATTTTTCCTCTGCTCTGTGTGATGTCGGCATGCCTTTTGCTGGCAGCCGCAATCGCGGTGGCGTGCTGAGCGGCGCGCTTTTTTGTTCCAGCCCCTCCTAATAACGCGTAGTAAGGCGACCCGTAAGGAAATTAATTTCACTTATGGCTAAATAAACTCGCTTTTAATGCGCTTAATCCACGCTTTAGCGCCGCACGCTTTTGGCATGCTATGCACAAGATTCCTGCCGGCTGAGGTATGGCGTGTCAGAACAGAGTGATGAGGACAAAACAGAATCGCCCTCGCCCCACCGATTGCAAAAAGCGCGTGAGGATGGGCAGATTCCGCGATCGCGCGAGCTGACATCGGTATTGATGTTACTGGCGGGTTTGCTGATCCTGTGGCTCGGCGGCAGCAATATGGCCGATCGGCTTGCGGGCATGCTCGCCACGGGTTTTCGCTTTGATCACAGCATGGTTTCCGATGACAAACTGATTGTTGGGCACATCGGTAATTTGATTGGTCAAGCGGTCCTCGCGCTGCTGCCGCTGATGGCAGGGCTGGTGATCGTGGCGCTTGCCGCGCCGATGCTGCTGGGGGGTATCAACTTCAGCAGTAAGTCACTGAAAGTCGATTTTAATAAACTCAATCCGCTGCCCGGCATTAAGCGCATGGTTTCAGCGCAAACCTGGGTTGAACTGCTAAAAGCAGTGATTAAAGCGGCGATGGTCGGCATCGTCGGTGGGTGGTACATCTGGTCGCATTGGCAGGAGATGCTGCGCCTGATCAGCGAATCGCCGGTGACGGCGCTGCACCACGGGTTGACCCTCATCGCGGTAAGCTGCGCGTTAATCATGATGAGCTTGATACCGATGGTCGGCTTTGACGTGTTCTGGCAGCTTTATAGCCATTTTAAAAAGCTGCGCATGACGCGTCAGGAAGTGCGCGACGAGCATAAACAGAACGAAGGTGATCCCCACGTAAAAGGGCGTATTCGTCAGGCGATGCGTGCCGCCGCACGTCGGCGCATGATGGCTGACGTGCCCAAAGCCGATGTGATTGTCACTAACCCAACGCACTATTCGGTCGCGCTGCAGTATCAGGAAGGCAAGATGAGCGCGCCAAAAGTCATTGCCAAAGGTGCCGGGGATATTGCCCTCAAGATACGTGAACTCGCGAAAGAGCATCGTATTCCGATCCTTGAGGCGCCACCGCTGGCGCGTGCGCTTTATCGGCATACAGAAATTGGTCAGTTCATTCCCGGCGCGCTCTATTCGGCGGTCGCGGAAGTGCTGGCATGGGTTTGGCAACTGCGTCGCTGGAAACGCGAAGGCGGCCTGATCCCAACCAAACCAAAACAGCTGCCGGTCCCGGCAGACATGGACTTTGCAGGAGAGAACAGAAACGATGGCTAATTTGGCCGAAAAGCTGCGTTTACCGGGCAATTTCAAAGATACGCAGTGGCAGGTACTGGCTGGGCCGGTACTGATCATGCTCATTCTGTCGATGATGGTGTTGCCGTTGCCCGCCTTCATCCTCGACCTGCTTTTTACCTTTAATATTGCACTGTCCATTATGGTGCTGCTCGTCGCGATGTTTACCCAGCGCACGCTAGAGTTTGCCGCTTTCCCGACGATTCTGCTGTTTTCCACCTTGCTACGACTCGCACTTAACGTCGCCTCGACCCGTATCATCTTGCTGGAAGGACATACCGGGGCAGATGCCGCAGGACGCGTGGTTGAAGCCTTCGGCCACTTCCTGGTCGGCGGTAACTTCGCCATCGGCATCGTGGTGTTTATCATCCTGGTGATCATCAACTTTATGGTTATCACCAAAGGTGCCGGCCGTATCGCCGAAGTGGGCGCGCGCTTTGTGCTGGACGGCATGCCCGGTAAGCAGATGGCGATCGATGCCGATTTAAATGCGGGCCTGATTGGCGAAGAGGAAGCTAAGAAACGCCGCAGCGAAGTGACGCAAGAGGCCGATTTCTATGGCTCCATGGACGGTGCCAGTAAATTTGTGCGCGGCGATGCAGTGGCCGGCATTTTGATCATGGTGATTAACGTCATCGGCGGATTGTTGGTCGGTGTGGTTCAGCACGGCATGGATCTCGGCCACGCGGGTGAAACCTATACCCTGTTAACCATCGGTGACGGACTGGTGGCGCAGATCCCCGCGCTGGTGATCTCCACCGCAGCCGGCGTGATCGTCACGCGTGTAGCCACTGACCAGGATGTCGGTGAGCAGATGGTCGGCCAGCTGTTCAACAATCCGCGCGTCCTGATGTTAAGCGGCGGGGTGATCGGCTTGCTTGGCCTGGTGCCGGGCATGCCAAACCTGGTATTCCTGCTGTTTACCGCCGCCTTATTAGGACTGGCGTGGTGGCTGCGCGGGCGCGAAATGAAGCCCAAAGCCGCAGTGCCCAGCGCAAGCATGGTAAAAACGCAGGAAACCCCCGCCAACACGGAAGCCTCCTGGACGGATGTTCAGCTGGAAGACTCGTTGGGCATGGAGGTGGGCTATCGCCTGATCCCGATGGTTGACCATATGCAAAATGGCGAACTGCTGGGCCGTATTCGCAGCATTCGTAAGAAAGTGGCGCAAGAAGTCGGTTTTCTACCGCCGGTGGTGCACATTCGTGACAATATGGAGCTGCCGCCCGCGCGCTACCGCATTCTGATGAAAGGAGTGGAGATTGGCAGCGGTGACGCCTATCCAGGGCGCTGGATGGCCATTAACCCGGGCACGGCGGCGGGATCGCTGCCGGGTGAGCCAACGGTTGATCCCGCCTTTGGTCTGGCGGCGATCTGGATTGACAGCGCATTAAAAGAGCAGGCGCAGATTCAGGGCTTCACGGTGGTGGAAGCCAGTACCGTGGTCGCCACGCATCTTAATCACCTGATTGGTCAATACGCCAGCGAACTGTTTGGTCGCCAGGAGGCGCAGCAGCTGCTGGATCGCGTTACCCAAGAGATGCCGAAGCTCACAGAAGATTTGGTGCCGGGCGTCATCACGCTGACCACCCTGCACAAAGTGCTGCAAAACCTGCTGGTGGAGCGCGTTTCAATTCGCGATATGCGCACCATTATCGAAACGCTGGCAGAACATGCGCCGGTGCAAAACGATCCGCAGGAGTTGACCAGCGTCGTACGCGTGGCGCTGGGTCGGGCTATCACACAGCAGTGGTTCCCGGGCAACGGCGAAGTGCAGGTGATTGGTCTGGACGCCACTCTCGAACGCCTGCTGCTGCAGGCGCTGCAGGGCGGTGGCGGGCTGGAGCCGGGCCTGGCTGACCGTTTGCTGGTACAAACGCAATCCGCGCTGCAGCAGCAAGAGATGAGCGGTGCGCCGCCGGTGCTGCTGGTGAACCATCCGCTGCGTGCGCTGCTGGCGCGCTTCCTGCGCCGTAACCTGCCGCAGCTGGTGGTGTTGTCCAATATGGAGCTGTCTGATAACCGCCAGATCCGCATGACCGCCACCATCGGAGGTAAATAATGCGGCGTACAGGGCAGGGATGTTTATTGGGAATGCTGCTGGCGTTACCGCTACTGGCAAGCGCCGGGGGCGGTGCCTGGACGGCGCAGGCCAGTGGCCCGACGCTTGGGGTGCGCGGCAACTGGCTGGTCACGCCTGCGCTGAAAGCGCCTTCCGCCGCTGCGGGTGCCATTAGTGAGATTTACTGGCGCTATGAGCTAAGCCGTCCCGCACCCTCGGGGCTGGTCGTGCGGCTCTGTGCGACCACGCGCTGCGTAGAAATTGAGGGCGAAAGCGGCAGTACGCGCGGGCTGGCGAATATTACGGCGGAAGACACGCTGCATCTGGCGTTTGGCTTCCAGGGGCGCGGGCCTTTGCCTCCCGGACTGCGGGTGATCAGCAGTACTGTCACCGTGAACTATCAGTAGCCATAAAAAAACCCGCCGCAGCGGGTTTTTTACTAAGCGCGTCTTTCGTTCAGCTTACATACGCTGCACGGTTTTAATGCCCAGCGTATCAAGCCCTTGTTTGAGGGTTTTCGCCGTCAGCGCGGCCAACTGCAGTCGGCTGTTGCGTATTTGTTCATCGTCGGCAGACAGAATAGGGCAGTGCTCATAAAAGCCTGAGAACAGTCCCGCCAGGTCGTAAAGATAGGCGCACATTACGTGCGGCGTACCGTCACGCGCGACCTGAGTGATGGTCTCTTCAAACTGCAGCAGACGCGCGGCCAGCTGCGCCTCACGCGCCTCCGTCAACACGATGTTGCCCTTAAGGCTTTCTGGCTCAATGCCGGCCTTACGGAAGACTGAGAGCACACGCGTGTAGGCGTACTGCATGTACGGCGCAGTATTACCTTCAAAGGCCAGCATGTTATCCCAGTCGAACACGTAGTCGGTGGTACGACTTTTAGAGAGATCGGCGTACTTCACGGCACCGATGCCCACCACTTCCGCCAGATCGTTCAGCTCCTGAGCAGACATCTCAGGATTCTTTTCGCTTACCAGCGTATGCGCGCGCTCAACCGCCTCGTCGAGCAGGTCAGCCAACTTGATAGTGCCGCCGCTGCGCGTTTTGAACGGGCGGCCATCTTTGCCGAGCATCATGCCAAATGCATGGTGTTCTAACGGCACCGATTCCGGCACGTAACCCGCTTTACGCACGATAGTCCAGGCTTGTTGCAGATGCTGATGCTGACGCGAATCGATGTAATACAGCACGCGGTCGGCACCCAGCGTCTCATAACGGTATTTGGCGCAGGCAATGTCAGTGGTGGTATAGAGGTAACCGCCATCCTTTTTCTGGATGATGACGCCCATCGGTTCGCCTTCCTTGTTTTTGTATTCATCAAGGAAAACCACGGTGGCGCCTTCGCTGGTCACTGCCAACCCTTTTTCACGCAGATCGGCCACGATGCCGGGCAGCATGTCGTTATACAGGCTTTCGCCCATGACATCGTCACGCGTCAGCGTGACGTTCAGGCGGTCGTAAACCAGCTGATTTTGACTCATGGTGATGTCGACCAGCTTTTTCCACATGTCACGGCAATAGGTATCGCCGCCCTGCAGTTTCACCACGTAGCTGCGCGCGCGCTCCGCAAAGGCTTCATCCTCATCGTAAGTCCGCTTGGCCTCGCGATAGAACGCCTCAAGATCGGCCAGCGCGATCGCTTCGTGATGCTCATTTTGCTGTTTTTCAAGAAACGCAATCAGCATGCCGAACTGCGTGCCCCAATCGCCGACGTGGTTGGCACGAATCACGTTGTGACCGAGAAACTCAAGCGTGCGGACCGCCGCGTCACCGATGATGGTGGAGCGCACGTGACCCACGTGCATCTCTTTTGCCACGTTGGGTGCGGAGTAATCCACCACAATGGTTTGCGGCGTGAGCGTCCCAACGCCGAGGCGCGGCAGGCGCAGCGCTTCAGCGGCTTGCGCAGCGAGCCAGGCGCTATCGAGGAAAATATTGATAAAGCCGGGACCGGCAATTTCCACTTTGCTGGCGATATCGGTGAGGTCGAGATGCTGGATCACCTGCTCAGCCAATTGACGAGGCGCCAGACCCAGCTTTTTCGCTGCCGCCATGATGCCGTTCGCCTGATAGTCACCAAACTGGACTTTGGCAGATTGACGAACCTGAGGTTCGCATTCAGCAGGCGCGCCCGCTGCTACCATCGCCTGACCGACTTTATCGGTAAGAAGAGCCTGAATATTCACCGCTTTACCTTCATTTGCTGAAAAGGCCCGCTAAAAGCGTCGAGCCGATGTCACTGTCCCGCCACTGCCGGGCGGGACGAAAAAATAAGACGGGAAGTATACGTGAAATGATAAGGTGCGTCAGCACTTCGCGAAAAGGCAAGAAGGGCGCCCCCAAGGGCACCGATTAACGGCGACGCAGAGGGCGGCGTGGATTTTTAACGCTTTTGTCTTCACGCACCTTCCAATGGCGGGAAATGGCAAATCCCATTAATGCAATCAGGACTGCGACAACAATGAGCATAGACATAAGGCCGTTCCTTGTGGTTGTGAATCACAAATTTATAAGAAAGAGTTTCAGGCTGCAATTGTTTGCTTTTTAAATGAGATTTATCTTATTGTATTAATTTTAACCAATTAAAACATAAAGTTAAGGTGTTTTCATAAAGTAAAAGATGGTACTGGTAAGGCGATTAATCTGAAATGATTAAGCGATTTATGCGGTTTTCAGCGTTTTTTTGGCCTAAATAGGATGAATCTGACGATTTGATTAAGGATTGTGCAGTTTCTTTTGCGTTTCGACATCTCAAAATAAATGAATTGTTCCAGAGGCATGCCCGCAATGAATAAAAATTTTCCTACTGAACTGAGCGACTTAGAACAGGATCTGTCTCGTTTTGACGGCGCCTTGAGCGCGTTCGCCGCGCGGTTAGGTATCAAAATAACGCAACATGAAGTTGATCACATTGCGGTGCGCTGTCATCAGTTGACCACGGCGGAACGCTGGAAAAGTGGCTTAATGCAGATTGGCACGGCCTTTTCCGAAGCAATGATTAATGGACGTCCCATTTATCTCTTTAAATTACATGAACCGCTGCAGTTTGCCGGGTGGCAGGTTGATGTGGTGGAGCTACCGTGGCCAGGCGAAAAAAGGTACCGCCACGAGGGATGGGAGCACATTGAAATCGTATTGCGCGGTGAGCCTGAGACGCTGGGCGTACGCGCGATGACCCTGCTGGCGGATGAAGCTCTCACGCAACAGGGCATATCGTTCAAAACCAGCACGCCTCAAGGCGCGCAAGAGCGGTTACCCAATCCCACTCTGGCGGTAACAGACGGGCAGACCACCGTCAAATTTCACCCGTGGTCAATAGAAGAGATTGTGGCGAGCGAACGCGCTTAATGGCATGCCTCTACCGCCCGATGCAGGCGCATGAGGGCCTCATCCAGCGTGGCGCGGGTACAACCAAAATTGAAACGTACAAACTGGTCGTTGCCAAAGTCGCGCCCCGGTGAAAAACCGAGGCCGTGCGTTTCGAAATAGTGCGTCGGGTTGGCGAGGTTGAGTCCGCTGGCATCGATCCAGCCAAGATAGGTGGCTTCCGGGCAGACCATCTGTAAGCCGGGCAGGCTATTTATTGTGGCGCAAAGCGCATCGCGGTTTGCGCGCAGATAAGTTAGCTGCGCTTCCAACCACGGATCGCCATCGCGCCACGCGGCCTCAGCCGCCACCAGCGCCAAAATATCGACGCTCGGCACGATACCTTCACGCACCTGACTAAAGCGCTTGCGCAGCGCGGCATTTGGGATAATCGCAACCGATGCGCCCAATCCCGCGATATTGAAGGTTTTTGAGGGCGACAGCAGCGTAATGCTGCGCTGGGCGGCATCGTCGTTCAGGCTGGCAAACGGAATATGCGTGATGCCGGGCGTGAGTAATAAATCACAATGGATCTCGTCCGAACACACCAGCAAGTCATGCTGCTGCGCAAAAGCCAACTGCGTTTCCAGTTCGGCTCGCGTGTATACGGTGCCCCCGGGATTGTGCGGATTGCATAACATCAACAAGCGCGCGTTCCCGTTGAGCTCAGCCGCGTCCAGGTCCGGCAGCCAACGGTTCTCCACGTGCTGCATTGGAAAATTAACTTGTGTGCGGTTCGCCAGCCGGGCCGCTGAGCGGAAAGGGGGGTAAATGGGCGTAGGTGCCACCGTGCCTTGCCCCGCTTCGGTGAAGGCGCGCACCGCCAGGTTCAGGCCACTGACCACGCCGGGCAGCACCACAACCCATTCAGGTTGAATATGCCACTGATAACGCGTCGCTAAACGAGAAACAAGGGTGTTGATAAGCCCAGCGGGCGGCGCGCCATAGCCAAATACGCCGTGTGCAACACGCTTTTGAATGGCCTCAATAACGCAGGCCGGCGAGCGAAAATCCGTGTCTGCCACCCACAGCGGCAGGACATCGCTATCGCGATATTTGTGCCATTTCAAACTATCGCTGTGACGACGGTCTATCCCTTGATCAAAATCGAATGTCATTGTGCGGTTTCCACGTAAACTGATCCATTAAGCAGACTAACTTATGTAATCTCTCCGAGCCAGAAGTCGTGAAAAGGAGTCGAGGATGACGAAACTGGAAATTTGTTGTTATGGCATTGACTGTGCGCTGGCGGCAGAGCAGGCCGGAGCTGACCGCGTTGAGCTCTGTAGCGCGCCGCGTGAGGGGGGCTTAACGCCTTCACCGGGGGTACTCGAAGCCGCCCAGCGTCAGCTATCCATTCCGGTACATCCCATTGTGCGTCCTCGTGGCGGTGATTTTTGCTATACCGCCCATGAATTCGAAGTAATGAAATCTGATGTCGCCTTTATCCGCGACATGGGGTTTCCGGGCGTGGTGATCGGGATGTTAGATGAGGATGCGCACGTCGATGTCACACGCATGCAGCAAATCATGGCGCTGTGTGGTGACATGGCGGTGACATTTCATCGCGCCTTTGATCTCTGCCACAGTCCCAACAGAGCGCTGCAAATTCTGACCGATCTGGGTGTCCGTCGCATTCTCACCTCGGGTCAACAGCAGAATGCGGAAGCAGGAATTGCATTATTGCGGGAACTAAATGAACAGAGCACCGGTCCAATCATTATGGCCGGTGCAGGTGTTCGATTAAGTAACCTGCAAAAGTTCATCGAAAGCGGGTTGCAGGAAGTTCACAGCTCCGCCAGCCGCCTGATTGCTTCTCCGATGCGCTACCGCAAAGCGGGCGTGTCGATGTGTGGTGAACCGGAAACCGACGAATTTAGCCGCTATTGCGTAGATGGTGATGTCGTTGAAGCCATGAAAACCATGATGGAAATGAGCGCCGTGCGCGTCGCCTGATGATACCGATTTTGCCGCGCAGCGCGTCGAGCCTAGCGACGCGATGCTTGCAAGTACCAAACCCCAGTCTCTTGCTGGGGTTCTTTTTGCCTGTTATTCAGCGGGACATGGCAGAAGATCTTAAACGGTGCTTTGATTAATGCATGATTAAGTGCGGAAATCCCGACATGAAAACCCTCTCTTTGATTTGCGCGCTTCTCCTTCCCGCCGCGAACGTCGCTTTGGCCGCAGGCACAGCCTGTCCGCCGCAAAGCGCTGCGATTGCCAGCAGTAACAATTGGATCATTCTGGGCGGTGATGCCAAAGGCGCCGTTCGTCAGGTCGTCGCCGGCGAGTTCGGCAAAGACGTTGATTCCCAAAAGCGCGTGCTGGGGCAGTTTGACCGCTGTGGCAGGCTGTTAGTGGCGGATATCACCTACGACAAAAACGAAGGCAGCGTCATCTTAAGCATGGAGCAGCACATTGCGCGCGTACAGCGTGGTTGGGTTGCTGAGTATGCGTGGTTGGTTAAAGTGCTCAAAGACGGCCAGGCGCAGGTTATCGACAATCGTCAGGGCACCATTAGCTGGCGTATCGGTCCGCAAGGAAACATTCTCAGCGCATCCGACACCTTTACCAGCATGGGTAAAGCGGGCGCCACCGAGACCACTTTTCACTACGACAGACACTTTCAGCTTGAAAAGAGCGTGGCGCGCGGCAGCGATGAAACCAGCAATGGCGTAAGCAGCTGGCGCTGGAATCAGCAGGGACAGGTAACAACCGCCAGCACCACGCGCGGCAAAGATACCTATACCTATGACGCGCAGTGGCGCGAAAAGCGCCTTGACGGCACCTCGACCACGCCGGTCAGTACGCTGCGTTCGGTGGATGAGTGCCAGCTCTGGGATGACGTGGGAAACTGCACGCTGAGTTATCTGCACGAAACGGAAACTTTTGCCAAAGGCACGCTCGAACGGCATCTCACTACGGCTTATAAATATCAGTATTGGGATCGCTCTGCTGACGGCGACAATTAACCGGCTCGGGGCGGCGGCCACCTGAACAAGACGATCCCTGTTTAGCGGTATGACAGGGACAGGTTATAACAGGCTTCTATTCTTTTTTCGCCATTACCCTGTTAACGCTAACGCCTTGATTGAGACTGCGCGCGTGCTGCGCTCCGCTGGCGTACTGGAAATGTTGGATCGGCTCAAGGACTGCATGTTTATTGGTTTTGCCGCGCAGCTAACGCTGTCGCGGCGATGGAACTCAGGGCTTGCGCGCAATCAGTACGGCGCGCAGCGGGGCGGGATACCCTTCAACGGTTTTGCTGCTGTCGTTGGGGTCGAGAAACTCGGCCAGGGATTCACTGGTCATCCAGCTGGTGCGACGCTGCTCCTCCACGGAGGTCAGCGCGTGATCGGCGATGCGCACATCGACAAATCCGCATTTTTCCAGCCAGCTTTTTAGCGCGGCGGCCGAAGGAATAAAGTAGACGTTACGCATCTGGGCGTAACGCTCACCCGGCACCAGCACCGCATTTTCATCGCCTTCAATCACCAGCGTTTCCAGCACCAGCTCACCGTCATTCACCAGCTGGTTTTTAAGTTGGTAGAGGTGATCCAGCGGCGAACGGCGGTGATAGAGCACGCCCATCGAAAACACCGTGTCAAACGCCTGCAGCGCGGGAAGTTGCTCAATGCCCAGCGGCAGCAGGTGCGCTCGGCGATCGTCTCCTAGCAGCTTACGCACCGCCTCGAACTGGCACAGGAACAGCTGCATCGGATCGATGCCGACCACCAGCCGTGCGCCGGCGCCAATCATGCGCCACATGTGATACCCGCTGCCGCAGCCAACGTCCAGCACCGTGCGGCCCGCAAGCGGCGAGATGTGCGGCAAAACGCGATCCCACTTCCAGTCCGAACGCCACTCGGTGTCAATGTCGGTGCCGTAGAGCGAATAGGGGCCTTTACGCCACGGCATCAGGGTGCGCAGCAGCTTTTCGATGCCAGCGCGCTGACGATCGCTGAGGCCCTCCGATTCGGCGCTCACGCTGTGCACCAGATCGCAAGTTTGTGGCGTCAACAGTGGCAGATACTGCACCGCTTTTTCCCAGTTACGGAAATGACCGTGCAGGTTTTCACGCTGCCAGGCGGCAATTTGTGCCGGGAGTACTTCCAGCCAGTTCGCCAGCGGGCCGGTGGCGATTTGCTGATAGAAACGACCAAAATCAATCATTTTAATGCCACCAGTGAGCCGAAGTTAAAGCACTGGAACCACAGTTCGGCGTGGGCAAAGCCTGCCTGGTGCAGGCGCGCTTTATGGGCTTCCACGCTGTCGGTGAGCATCACATTTTCCAGCATGCTGCGCTTCTGGCTGATCTCCAGTTCGCTGTAGCCGTTCGCGCGCTTGAAATCGTGGTGCATATCAAACAGCAGCTCGCCGACCTTGGCATCTTCAAAACTAAATTTTTCTGACAGCACCAGCGCACCGCCGGGCTTGAGGCCACTGGCGACCTTGGTCAGCAGCGCCAGACGCGCAGGCGGCTCAAGAAATTGCAGCGTAAAATTGAGGATCACCAGCGAGGCGTTTTCGATAGGAACATCGCGAATATCCGCCTGCAGCACCTCCACCGGCGTGTCAGCGCGAAACGCATCAATGTGACGACGGCAGCGCTCAACCATCGCAGGGGAATTATCGACGGCAATAATTTCACATCCCGGCACGCGGATATTGCGGCGTACCGAGAGCGTGGCGGCACCCAGCGAACAGCCCAGGTCATACACCTTGCTGTCAGGCTGCACAAAGCGTTCTGCCAGCATGCCAATCATGGAAATAATGTTGGAATACCCTGGCACCGAGCGCTGAATCATATCGGGAAAGACTTCAGCCACGCGCTCGTCAAAGGTCCAATCGCCCAATTTGTCGATGGGCGCGGAAAATAGCGTATCGCGGTCAGACATTATGAAAATCCGGAGAGAAAACGGAAAGGGCGCTATTCTGGCAGAAACTGCCGCCTGCTGCATCCGCTTTGCATTCAGAACAGCGCCGTTTGTTGCGGCCAGTCAGGCAAATTGGGCAGTGAAGGCCTGAGCTGTTGCAGCTGCGGCCACAGCGCCTGCACCAGCGGAAATACCTCGCCCATATCCGGCGTATGAATGAACAGCAGCGCCTCGCTCTCGGTTTGCCAGTCGGCCAATTTTTCCCGCCACGGCTGAAACAGGGGAACGCTCTCTTCCACGCTGTCGCTTCCAATAAAACGGACCATCGGCTGCGCGCCGGTTTTCACCGCATGGGGCGGGACGCGCGGTTTTTTGCGCCGCGCCTCAATGGCCGCGGATTGCTGTGAGCGGGAGGCATGAACGGGGCGACTGTCGAGGATGACGCGATTCACGCCACGTGCCATCAGGCCCCGATTCAGCGTGCGTTCGGCTTCACCTTTGGAAAAGAACTGCGCGTGACGCACCTCCACGCCGTAATGGAAACTGCGCGGCAGGCTGTCGAGAAAGCGCCACAGATCGTCAAGCTGTGCGGGTGAAAACGCGGCGGGCAGTTGAAGCCAATATTGACCGATGCGATGACTGAGCGGATCGAGTAAGCGCAGAAAGGCGCTGACCTGCTCTTCACAATGGCGTAAGGCCGCCTGATGCGAGATGCTGCCGGGAAATTTGAAACAGAAACGAAAATCGTCATGCGTCATATCGCGCCAGCGCATGACCACCTCGGGCGACGGCAGCGCATAGAGCGTGGTATTGCCCTCAACGCAGTCAAACAGACGGGCGTAGTCAGCCAGGTTTTCCAGGCCGAACTGTTTCCAGCGGGCATGATGCCACTGGGGTAATCCAATACGAAGCGTCAAACCCAAGCTCCTGACGTCGATTGCGGCGAATAATTGCCGATGAATTGTCCGCTTTGCGCGGGCTCCACTTATCCTGCCTGGGATTTTACATTATAATAGTCGCCTTTTTGCGACAGCATCTTAGAAGGTTACGCGGCCTGATGTTGTCTGGCAGCAGCGGCGAAGTTAAAAGGATACGTTATGCGTACAGAATATTGCGGACAGCTCAATCTGTCCCACGTAGGTCAGCAAGTCACTCTCTGCGGCTGGGTCAATCGCCGTCGCGATCTGGGTAGCCTGATTTTTATTGATATGCGCGACCGCGAAGGGATCGCACAGGTGTTTTTCGACGCCGACCATCAGGATGCTTTCCAGCTGGCCTCTGAGCTGCGCAACGAATTCTGTATCCAGATCACCGGTACCGTGCGCGCGCGCGACGAGAAAAACCGCAATAGCGATATGGCGACTGGCGACGTCGAAGTGTTCGCCCACGCGCTGACCATCATCAACCGCTCAGAACCGCTGCCGCTGGACTCGAACCAGACCAACAGCGAAGAGGCGCGTCTGACTTACCGCTATCTGGATTTACGTCGCCCAGAGATGGCGCAGCGTCTGAAAACGCGCGCAAAAATCACCAGCTTTGTCCGTCGCTTTATGGACAATGAAGGGTTCCTCGACATCGAAACGCCGATGTTAACCAAAGCCACGCCAGAGGGCGCGCGTGACTATCTGGTGCCGAGCCGCGTGCACAAAGGCAAGTTTTACGCGCTGCCGCAGTCGCCGCAGCTGTTTAAGCAGCTGCTGATGATGTCAGGCTTTGACCGCTACTATCAGATCGTCAAATGCTTCCGCGATGAAGATTTACGTGCCGACCGCCAGCCAGAATTTACCCAAATCGACGTCGAAACCTCGTTTATGACGGCTGAGCAGGTGCGCGAAAAAATGGAGCGCCTGATTCGCGAACTGTGGCTTGACGTGAAAGGGGTCGATCTCGGCGCATTCCCTCAAATGACCTTTGCTGAAGCGATGCACCGTTACGGCTCCGATAAACCCGACCTGCGTAACCCAATGGAACTGGTTGACGTTGGCGATCTGCTGAAGCAGGTGGAGTTTCAGGTCTTCGCCGGTCCGGCAAACGACACCAAAGGTCGCGTGGCGGCCCTGCGCGTTCCGGGCGGCGCGACGCTAACGCGCAAGCAAATTGACGAATACGGCAAATTTGTTGAAATTTACGGGGCGAAAGGCCTGGCGTGGATGAAAATCAATCAGCGCGCGAACGGTTTCGAGGGTGTGCAAAGTCCGGTAGCTAAATTCCTGACGCCGGAAATTGTTGAAGCCATTCTTACGCGCACGGGCGCGCAAGATGGCGATCTGATCTTCTTTGGCGCCGATCGGGCGAAGATCGTGGCGGATGCGCTGGGTGCGCTACGTCTGAAAGCGGGCCGTGATTTAGCCATTACGGATGAAAAAGCGTGGGCACCGCTGTGGGTGATCGACTTCCCGATGTTTGAAGAGGATGACGAGGGCGGTCTGGCTGCCATGCACCACCCGTTCACCGCGCCGAAGGCGCTGAGTGCTGAACAACTGGCAGCCGATCCCACGCAGGCGGTTGCAAACGCGTATGACATGGTCATCAACGGCTATGAAGTGGGCGGCGGGTCAGTGCGTATCCACAACGGCAGCATGCAGCAAACGGTATTCAGCATCCTCGGTATCACCGAAGAGGAGCAGCGCGAGAAGTTTGGCTTCCTGCTGGATGCCCTGAAATATGGCACACCGCCACACGCGGGCCTCGCGTTTGGTTTGGATCGCCTGACCATGCTGCTGACCGGTACCGAAAACATTCGTGATGTCATTGCCTTCCCGAAAACCACGGCGGCCGCCTGTATGATGACGGAAGCACCGAGCGAGGCAAATCCGGCGGCGCTGGCGGATCTGGGCATTCAGCTGGCCCCGAAAAAAGAAAAGCCAGAGACGAAGTAATGCGTTACAAACATCCGGTTTCGGTGCTGGTGGTCATCTTTGCCCGCGACACTGGCCGGGTGTTGATGCTGCAGCGACGGGATGATGCAACTTTCTGGCAGTCGGTGACCGGCAGCCTTGAGCCGGGCGAAACGCCCGCCCAGGCAGCCCTGCGTGAGGTTGCAGAGGAGTTGGCTATCGACATCGCCGGCGAGGGCTTACAGCTGGAAGATTGTCACAAGCAGATTGCGTTCGAAATCTTCCCGCAATATCGTCATCGCTATGCGCCAGAGGTCACGCACAATCACGAACACTGGTTCCGCCTGGCGCTGCCGGGCGAGTGGGAACCGCAGCTGAGCGAGCATTTGGCCGCGCAGTGGCTGGCGCCTGCTGCCGCTGCCGCGCTGACCAAGTCCTGGAGCAACCGGCAGGCGATAGAAGAGTTTATTTAGCGGCGGCGCGCAGACCCGTTTTTACTGCCGCGAGTTAACAACCCAAAAGATTTAGGATGTCGGGCCAGCGCGTGCCCCATCCCTGTTGAACAGTCAGGCGCCATTTGTGCGCTGCAGCGTGTTCCCTGTGCACAGCGCCCTCGGCGTAGGCCACCGGACACAGCGCGGCAGCTAAGGTAGCCTGAAACCCGTAAAAGATCGGAGAGAAAGTAAGATGGCTGGACACAGTAAATGGGCAAACACCAAACACCGTAAAGCGGCGCAGGACGCCAAACGCGGCAAAATCTTTACCAAGATCATTCGTGAGCTGGTGACGGCGGCGAAGCTAGGCGGTGGCGATCCGGGTTCGAACCCACGTCTGCGCGCAGCGATGGACAAAGCGCTGTCTAACAACATGACGCGTGACACCATGAACCGCGCCATTGCTCGCGGCGTGGGCGGTGAAGACGACTCCAACATGGAAACCATCATTTACGAAGGTTACGGCCCGGGCGGCTCCGCGGTCATGGTGGAATGCCTGAGTGATAACCGTAACCGCACCGTGGGTGAAGTGCGTCACGCCTTTACGAAAACCGGCGGCAATCTCGGCACTGACGGCTCCGTAGCCTACCTCTTCAGCAAGAAAGGCGTTATCTCCTTTGCGCCAGGTCAGGACGAAGATGCGGTGATGGAAGCGGCGCTGGAAGCTGGTGCAGAAGATGTGATGAGCTACGACGACGGTGCGATCGATGTGTTTACCGCGTGGGAAGAGCTGGGCAGCGTCCGTGATGCGCTCGAAGCCGCGGGGCTGAAAGCTGACACCGCAGAAGTTTCCATGATCCCGTCAACCAAAGCCGAACTGGATGCGGAAACCGCTCCGAAACTGCTGCGCCTGATCGACATGTTGGAAGATTGCGACGATGTGCAGGAGGTTTACCACAACGGTGAAATTTCTGACGAGGTCGCGGAAACGCTGTAATGGCGTGTCCTGAAAAAAACCAAGCCGGAGACGCGCTATGACCGTTATTCTCGGGATCGATCCCGGCTCGCGCGTCACCGGCTATGGCGTGATTCGTCAGGTGGGCCGCCAGCTGACGTACCTCGGCAGCGGCTGTATCCGCACGAGCGTCACCGATCTTCCTTCCCGTCTCAAACTTATCTATGCAGGCGTGAGCGAGATTATCACGCAGTTCTCGCCCGATTATTTCGCCATCGAGCAGGTGTTCATGGCCAAAAACGCTGACTCTGCGCTCAAGCTGGGCCAGGCGCGCGGCGCAGCGATTGTGGCGGCGGTGAACCTTGATCTGCCGGTGTTTGAGTACGCGGCGCGTCAGGTGAAACAAACCGTGACCGGCACCGGCGGTGCAGAAAAAAGTCAGGTACAGCACATGGTGCGCACCTTACTGAAACTGCCGGCCAACCCGCAGGCGGATGCTGCGGATGCGTTGGCGATTGCCATTACGCACTGTCATCTTAGCCAAAACACGGCGCGCATGAGCGATACCAAGCTGGTGATGACGCGCGGGCGATTACGGTCGGGCGGATAAATCACGCACGTTTTCGAGGCTGGATATTCATCCAGCCTTTTTTATGGTATATAACGTCGCTGATTCAACGATTAAGGAGCTGCTCGGTGATTGGTCGCTTACGAGGCTATATTCTGGAAAAACAGCCGCCGCTGGTGCTGATTGAGGCAAATGGCGTCGGTTATGAAGTGCACATGCCCATGACCTGCTTTTATGAGCTGCCCGACATTCAGCAGGAAGCCATCATTTTCACGCAGTTTGTGGTGCGTGAGGACGCCCAGCTCCTGTTTGGTTTTAACAGCAAACAGGAGCGAGCGCTGTTTCGCGAGCTGATCAAAGTCAACGGCGTAGGGCCTAAACTCGCGCTGGCGATTCTTTCCGGCATGTCAGCGCAGCAGTTTGTAACGGCCGTTGAGCGCGAAGAGATTGCCTCGCTGGTGAAACTGCCCGGCGTGGGTAAAAAGACCGCAGAGCGTCTGGTGGTCGAAATGAAAGACCGCTTTAAAGGTATGCACGGCGATCTGTTTGGCGGCGACTCGACCTTCACGCTGAGCACGCCTTCAGCCGCGCCGGAGAGCAACGATGCTGAGTCTGAGGCGGTAGCGGCGCTGGTGGCACTGGGCTATAAACCGCAAGAAGCCAGCCGCATGGTCAGTAAAGTAGGCAAACCGGATGCAGATTGCGAAACGCTGATTCGCGAAGCGCTGCGCGCAGCTATTTGAGGTCATCATGATAGAAGCCGATCGTCTGGTGTCGGGCAGCGCTTACACGGAAGAAGAGAGCCTGGATCGCGCCATCCGCCCTAAATTGCTGACGGAATATGTCGGGCAGCCCCAGGTGCGCGAGCAGATGGAGATTTTCATCAAGGCGGCCAAACTGCGCGGGGATGCGCTGGATCATCTGCTGATTTTTGGTCCACCCGGTCTGGGCAAAACCACGCTGGCGAACATCGTGGCCAATGAAATGGGCGTAAATCTGCGCACGACATCCGGGCCGGTGCTGGAGAAGGCGGGCGATTTGGCCGCCATGCTCACCAATCTTGAACCTCACGACGTCCTGTTCATTGATGAAATTCATCGCCTGTCGCCCGTGGTGGAAGAGGTGCTCTATCCAGCGATGGAAGACTATCAGCTGGATATTATGATCGGCGAAGGGCCGGCGGCGCGCTCTATCAAACTTGATCTGCCGCCGTTCACGTTGATCGGCGCTACCACGCGCGCGGGATCGCTTACTTCCCCGCTGCGCGATCGCTTTGGCATCGTGCAGCGTCTCGAATTTTACAACGTGGCCGATCTGCAGCATATCGTGAGCCGCAGCGCCGCTTGCCTAGGGCTGGTGCTGAGCGAAGAGGGCGCGCGGGAAGTGGCATGCCGCGCGCGCGGTACGCCGCGTATCGCCAACCGCCTGCTGCGACGCGTGCGCGATTTCGCAGAAGTCCGTGCCAATGGCAATATGAGCGGTGAAGTGGCCGCCAGCGCGCTGGATATGCTCAACGTTGACAGCCAAGGCTTCGACTATATGGATCGCAAACTGTTGCTCGCCATCATCGATAAGTTCATGGGCGGACCGGTAGGGCTGGATAATCTGGCGGCGGCCATCGGTGAGGAGCGGGAAACCATTGAGGATGTGATTGAACCCTTCCTCATCCAGCAAGGATTCATTCAGCGCACGCCACGCGGTCGTATGGCCACGCAGCATGCCTATCAGCATTTTGGCATTACCCGCGAAGGCTAACCGGCGTCATACCGCCGGTTTCTTCACCATACTGGCGGCAAACAGCAGCGCTGCGCACAGCACTACCGACGGGCCGGCAGGCGTATCGTAGCTGGCAGAGAAAGCCAGGCCGCCTGTCACCGCGATCACGCCCGCCAGCACCGCCACGCCTGCCATCTGCTCCGGCGATCGGGCGAAGCGGCGTGCGGTAGCGGCGGGTATGATCAGCAGCGAGGTGATGATCAGCGCGCCGACAAACTTCATGGCTACGCCAATCGTGACCGCCGTGACCAGCATCAGGAGCATGCGGGTGCGGTGTAAGTTGACGCCGTCCACCTGAGCCAGTTCAGGGCTAATGGTCATGGCAAGCAAGGCGCGCCACTGCCATGCCATCACCGCCAATACCACGGCCACACCGCCGCTCATGATCGCTAAATCCTGCGGCGTGATGGCCAGCAAATCACCAAACAGGTAAGCCATCAGATCGACGCGAACGCCTTGCATCAAACTTACCACGACCAGCCCCAGCGACAGCGCGCTATGTGCCATGATGCCCAGCAGCGTATCGATGGCCAGATGCGGGCGCCGCTCCAGCCACACTAAGCCCAGTGCCAGGCAAACGGTCACCGCAATCACCGCATACCCCGGATTGACGTTGAGCAGAAGCCCAAAGGCCACGCCGAGCAGCGAGGCGTGGGCGAGGGTGTCGCCGAAATAAGACATGCGGCGCCACACCACAAACGAACCCAGCGGACCGGCGGCCAGCGCGAGCAAAACGCCGCCGAGCCAGCCGGGAAGTAACAGTTCAATCATGACGAAGCCTTTCCTTTGCGCAGAACGATGCGTCCCTGTAAATCGTGACGGTGATTATGGTGATGGCGGTAAATGGCGAGCTGTTGGGCGCCACGCGGACCAAACATCGCAATAAATTCTGGATGCTGAGAGACCGCTTCTGGCGTGCCTGAACAACAAATATGGTGATTGAGACACAGCACCTCATCGGTTTTGGCCATCACTAAATGCAGGTCGTGCGACACCATCAGCACGCCGCAGTGAAGCTCTTGCCGTAGCTGATCGATCAGATCATAGAGCGCCACCTGGCCGTTGACATCCACACCTTGCGTGGGCTCGTCGAGCACCAGCAATTGAGGCTGATTGAGCAAGGCGCGCGCCAGCAGCACGCGTTGCGTTTCGCCACCGGAGAGCTTTTGCAGTGGCGCATGCAGTAAATGCCCCGCCTGAACGCGGTTCAGCGCTGGGAGGATAGCGCTGCGCGCGGTACCGCGGGACAGGCGCATAAAGCGCTCGACGCTGATTGGCAAAGTGGGATCGATATGCAGCTTTTGGGGGACATAGCCAATTCGTAAGCCGGGCAGACGCTTCACGCTACCGCTGGTGGGGGGCAGCAGGCCCAGCACCGTGCGCACCAGCGTCGATTTGCCAGCACCATTGGGGCCAAGCAGCGTAAGGATTTTGCCCGGCATCAGCGACAAGCTGACCTTACTCAGCACCTGACGCTGTGCAAACTGCACGGAAATGTTTTCAAGTGTAACAAGTGGCGACATAAGATTTACGGTTGCATTGAATTTCGAATGTTATAATATCACATTCCATCAACCGGTCACGATGGAATGACGCATTATGTTACATATTAACCCCCGCCTTGCTTTCACTGTTGCTACCGCCGCGTTGGCGACCACTTTTTCGTTGTCCGCCCGTGCTGACGTGGTCGCGTCGATTAAACCCCTCGGGTTCATTGCTGCCGCGATTGCCGATGGCGTCACGCCCGTGGACGTACTGCTGCCCGATGGCGCATCAGAACATGATTACGCGCTGCGCCCCTCCGATGTAAAACGTATTAAAAACGCAGACTTAGTGGTGTGGGTTGGCCCGGAAATGGAAGCCTTTCTGACCCGGCCCGCCGCTGCGCTCCCGGCCGCGAAAAATCTGGAGATTGCGGCCATGCCCGAGGTGAAATCGCAATTGATTAGCGGTGCTGAAGATGACGACGACCATGAGCACGATCACGCTAATGAAGCGAAATCGGAAATTTCCGAACAACCAGACGTGTCTCATGAACATCACCATCACGGCGAATTTAACATGCATTTATGGATGTCTCCCGAGATCGCGAAACAATCTGCGGTTGCAATCCATGGAAAATTATTGGAACTTATGCCGCAAAGCAAAGCCAAACTGGACGCCAACCTGCAGCACTTTGAAGCAGCCTTAGCGGACGCAGATAAGCACATTGGCGCGCAGCTTGCGCCGGTAAGAAGTAAGGGCTATTTCGTTTTTCACGATGCTTACAGCTACTTTGAGAAACATTACGGTTTGTCACCATTAGGTCATTTCACCGTCAACCCTGAGATCCAACCGGGCGCCCAGCGTTTACATCAAATACGAACACAGTTGGTTGAGCAGAAAGCCGTGTGCGTTTTCGCTGAACCACAATTCAGACCAGCCGTTATCGATGCTGTGTCACGCGGAACAAACGTACGCAAAGGTACGCTTGATCCGCTGGGCATGGGGATCAGCTTAACCAAAGACAGCTATGTGACCTTCCTCTCACAGCTGTCGAGCCAGTATGCGAGCTGTCTGAATGGAGCATAGAGGAATAGGTAAAAGTGCAGCAGATAGCCCGCTCTGTCGCCCTCGCATTTAATAATTTGCCGCGCCCCCACCGCGTTATGCTGGGGTCATTAACCGTCGTTACGTTAGCCGTCGCTGTTTGGCGGCCTTATGTTTATCATCCACGCGACGTCGCACCGATCGTCAAAGACATTACGCTAGACAAAAACGCCCTGCGTAATCTGCTCCCGGAAGCCAGTGAGCCGTTGGATCAAACCACGGCGGCACCCGAAGATGACATTCCCGCTGATGACATCGATAACGATGTTCCTGACGCGCCTGACGCACATGATTACACCGTTTCAGCGGGTGATACCCTCAGCAGTGCGCTTAATCAGTATGGTATTGACCTCAGTGATATCAATGCGCTGGTTAGCAGTGACAAAGATCTCCGTACGCTGCGTATTGGCCAGCAGTTAAGTTGGACGCTCAGTGAGCAGGGGCAACTGCAGGATTTCACCTGGGAAATTGACCGCCGCGAAACGCGCGTTTATACGCGTCAGCCGAATGGCACCTTCACTATGCAGCAGCAGATGCAGAAGGGCGAGTGGCAAAACAGCGTTTTGAAAGGCGAAGTACGAGGCAGTTTTGCCGCCAGCGCTCAGCGTGCAGGTTTGACCGGCGCTGAAGCCAGTAGCGTCATCAAGGCGATGCAGTGGCAGATGGACTTCCGTAAGCTGCGTGCCGGTGATGAATTTAGCGTGTTGATGTCGCGTGAGATGTTGGACGGTAAAAGTGCGCAGAGTCAGCTACTTGGCGTGCGCTTGCGCACCGGCGGTAAAGACTATTACGCGTTCCGGGCGGAAGATGGCAAATTCTACGATCGCAACGGCTCAGGCCTGGCGCGCGGATTTATGCGTTTCCCAACGGTGAAGCAGTATCGCGTATCGTCGAACTTTAATCCGCGTCGCCTCAATCCTGTCACCGGTCGTATTGCACCGCACCGCGGCGTGGACTTTGCGCTACCGATTGGCACGCCCGTGCTGGCGGTTGGCGATGGCGAAGTGGTGATGGCGAAAAACGGCGGGGCCGCCGGCAACTATGTGGCGATTCGCCATGGTCGCCAGTACATGACGCGCTATATGCACCTCAGCAAGGCGTTGGTGAAGCCGGGTCAAAAAGTGAAGCGTGGCGATCGCATTGCGCTTTCGGGCAACACAGGACGCTCAACCGGCCCCCATCTGCACTACGAAGTGTGGATCAACAATCAGGCGGTTAATCCGCTCACCGCCAAGCTGCCACGCATGGAAGGCTTGACCGGCAAAGAGCGCAGCACCTATCTGACGCAGGTGAAAAATTATCTGCCTCAGCTTACGTTCAAATAACAGTCTGACGCCGCTGTAAGTGCAAAAACCGACGCGAAAAACGTCGGTTTTTTGCTATCTGCGGCTGGATGATTGCAAATTTAACCGTCGTCACTATCATTGAGCCGTCATTTTCAGAGGCGAGTGCATGGAAACCCGAAAAAAAAATAACAGTGAGTTCATTCCCGTTTTTCAACGTTCTTTTCTCAAGCCGAAATACTGGGGCAGCTGGCTGGCGATTGGGGCGCTGGCGGGCATGGCGATGTTACCTGCGAAAGTCCGCGATCCCGTGCTGGGCGGACTGGGTAAGTTTGCTGGCAGGCTGGCGAAAAGTGCGCGCCGTCGTGCGCTGATCAATCTTTACTATTGCCTGCCGGAACTCAGCGATGCGCAGCGAGAAGAGATTGCTGATCGTATGTTTGCTACCGCGCCGCAGGCCATGGCGATGATGGCGGAATTGGGCATGCGCGATCCGGCGCGCGTCCGCGAGCGCGTCGAGTGGCATGGCCGCGAGATCATCGACACCTTACAGGCGAATCAGGAAAACGTGATTTTTCTGGTGCCGCACGGTTGGGGGGTGGACATTCCGGCGATGCTGCTGGCTTCGGAAGGGCAGAAGATGGCCGCGATGTTCCACAACCAGAGCGATCCGCTAATGGACTACGTCTGGAATACCGTACGCCGTCGGTTTGGCGGGCGGATGCACGCGCGCAACGACGGTATCAAACCGTTTATCGCCTCGGTGCGTCAAGGCTATTACGGCTACTATCTCCCCGATCAGGATCACGGCGCGGAGCACAGTGAGTTTGTGGATTTCTTTGCCACCTACAAGGCCACGCTGCCTGCGGTAGGCCGACTGATGAAAGTGTGCCGTGCCCGCGTGGTTCCTCTGTTCCCGGTCTATAACAGCACCACGCATCGCCTGGAAATTTACGTTCGCCCGCCTATGGACGATCTGCTGGATGCGGACGACGTTACGCTGGCGCGCCGCATGAACGAGGAAGTGGAGATTTTTGTGCGTCCGCATCCCGAGCAGTACACCTGGATTTTAAAACTGCTGAAAACGCGTAAAGACGGGGATATAGAGCCCTACAAGCGCAAAGAGTTATTTCCGCGCAACTAAGCAAAAAGGGGCCAAGGGCCCCTTTATTATTCGACGCTCGCGACGTGGCTGCGTCGTTTACGCTCGCGCAAGAACAGCGTGACCAGCCCGAACCACAGAATACCCGCCGTAAAATTGATAGCGCTGAACCACGGTGTTCCGCCGCTGAAATAGCCGCTCTTGGCCAATTCGATGCCCAGCGCCAGCGTCAGGATGCTGATCATGCCCAACATGGCCGCGATGCTGCCTTTGCCTTCGCTGCTGGCGTAAAGCGTCAGCCGGTAGAGTCCGGCGTTCACCATGCCCGCGCCAAATGCGTAAAGGCTCAGACCGGCGGTCAGCAGTAAATAGGTATGGCTGTCCAGCAGGTTTGCGATGAGCGCAATGCTTAAACCGAGGAGAATGGGCCAGGCGGCAAACTTCACCGGCTGTTCAATGGGTACGCGGCCCGCGAGTTTACTCAGGGTAATATTGCCGCCAATCATGGCCAGAAATACCGGCAGCTGCAGCAGCGCGTACTGCATGCGCGATAACCCTTCATCGTGAATCAGGATCACTGGCGAGAGCGCGACCCACGTCAAAATGGGAATAAACACCAAGCCAATGGCGAATGAGCCGTACATGATCTGCCGGTCGCGCGCCAGACGCAGATAGGCCCGCGCCAGGTTGGGTAGCGCAACCGAATGATGACGATCGCCCGCGGTCTCGGGCATGATGCGCCACAGCACCACAAACGCCACCAGACTACACGCAGCAAACAGCCAGAACATGCTGCGCCAGTCACCCACCGTGAGCCACGCGGCGCCCGCTAGCGGGCCAGCCAGCGGCGCCAAAAGCGCCACGTTTGCCATCAGCGCCATCATGCGTACCGCCAGCGCCTCTTCAAACGCCTCTTGTATTGCGGCATACCCCACCGCACCGATAAAGCACAGGCTGATGCCCTGCATAAAGCGCAGGGCGACAAACTGCTCAATGGTCTGGACCCAATTGGTGAGCAGACAGGCGGCGGCAAAAAAAACGATACCCAACAGCAGCACAGGGCGGCGACCATATTTGTCCGAAAGTGGACCCAGCAGCCATTGCAGCACCACGCCGCCCATAAGATAGGCGGTAAGCGAAGTAGAAACCCACTCAGGCCCCACCTGAAATTCCGTGGTCACCTGCAGCATACCCGGCTGGATCATGTCATGCGCGATGTAGGTCGCAAATTCAAACAGCACCAGCGCGAGAGGAAACAGCAGGGCGCGCCCGGTGAGCTGTGAGAGAGGACGATAGCGGGCCATCTGGCCTCCTTGTCAGTAAATGAAAACGCGACTGGCAGGCAGTCGCGTTTGTCCATGGTGTACAGCCGCTGTGAAAGAAGCGTGACGGTTAATCGACGCGTAAAACACGGCTGGTGTTGGTGGTGCCCGTGGTAGCCATCACGTCGCCTTGGGTCACGATCACCAGATCGCCCGATACCAGGAAACCTTTGTCGCGCAGCAGATTCACCGCATCGTGCGCGGCGGCCACGCCGTCATTGTTGCTATCGAAGAACACCGGCGTCACGCCCCGATACAGCGCGGTCAGGTTCAGAGTGCGTTCATGACGCGACATCGCGAAAATCGGCAAGCCCGAAGTAATGCGCGAGGTCATCAGCGCCGTGCGGCCTGACTCCGTCATGGTGATAATCGCGGAAACCCCTTGCAGATGGTTGGCCGCGTACATCGCCGACATCGCAATCGCCTCCTCGATATTATCGAACTGCACGTCAAGACGGTGCTTGGAGACATTCACGCTAGGAATTTTTTCCGCGCCCAGGCACACTTTTGCCATCGCGGAAACGGTTTCCGCAGGGTATTGACCCGCAGCGGTTTCAGCAGAAAGCATCACCGCATCGGTACCATCCAGCACGGCGTTGGCCACGTCCATCACTTCGGCGCGTGTAGGCATCGGGTTGGTGATCATCGACTCCATCATTTGCGTAGCGGTGATGATCGTGCGGTTTAGCTGACGCGCGCGGCGAATCAGCGCTTTCTGGATACCCACCAGTTCAGGATCGCCAATCTCAACGCCTAAATCGCCACGGGCAACCATCACCACGTCAGAGGCGAGGATAATATCATCCATGGCTTCTTGCGTCGCCACCGCCTCAGCGCGTTCTACCTTGGCCACCAGTTTTGCGTCGCAGCCTGCATCACGCGCCAGGCGACGCGCATAATTCATGTCTTCGCCGTTGCGCGGGAAGGAGACGGCCAGGTAATCCACGCCAATTTTCGCGGCGGTGACAATATCCAGCTTGTCTTTTTCGGTCAGCGCTTCTGCAGACAAACCACCGCCCAACTTATTAATGCCTTTGTTATTGGAGAGCGGGCCGCCCACCGTCACTTCCGTGAACACTTTTACGCCTTCTACGCTCAGCACTTTGAGCTGTACGCGGCCATCGTCCAGCAGCAGGATATCGCCCGGCACCACATCTTCAGGCAAGCCTTTGTAATCGATACCGACTTTTTCTTTATCGCCTTCGCCTTTGCTCAGGTTGGCATCAAGCAGAAAGCGGTCGCCAACGTTCAGAAATACTTTGCCTTCCTTAAAAGTTGAAACGCGAATTTTTGGGCCCTGCAGATCGCCCAGGATAGCGACATGACGACCTAATTTGGCCGCGATTTCGCGCACTTTGTCTGCGCGCTGCTGATGATCTTCCGGGGTACCGTGTGAGAAGTTAAGTCGAACAACGTTGGCACCTGCCGCGATGATTTTTTCAAGATTATTATCACGATCGGTAGCTGGGCCGAGGGTTGTCACGATCTTGGTTCTTCTGAGACGTCTGGACATGAAGGACTCCGTTTACTAAGTATCGTGTCGCGCTCACGGGGACACGGTGTGGTCGCCTATTCTATCTGATTGATAGGCTGTGATTCGACTCACATGATGAATGTGATAGTAACTTTTTCTGCTGCGCAGTCATGCATAGCGCCCAGGTTTGTCGCGTCGCACGGGCAGAAAGCGTTATCTGGCGACAATCGCCGTTCAGATAAAGTGCAGCACATTGACGGCTTCGTGAAAGCGGTTACATTCGCTGGGCGAGCCAGTTCTATCATATTTTTCTTACGACCAATATGCGCGGTGAGAACAAACACGTCATTTGATGCACTATTTATGCATCTCATGCGCTGGATCACACTATGATTAAGCGCGAACAAAAAATACCCAAAGTGCCATGGGGCGGGCGATGAAACCTGATGGGCTGCCAGTCGATGCGCGACGCGACCCACTGAAGCGCAACGCTGGATAAATGCTTGTCAGCGGTTTTTGTCATACTTCGCGGGCGGCGAATGTCCAACCTGACAAACATCGATACAGAAAAAGCGGCGCGATATGTGCCGACATGCCGCTTTTTACGCCATCTTATTCATAGTTATAGAGAAAGCCACACCCTATCCGGGTTGTTCCGGTGCGGGGAAAAAAGTACATTGTGCCGTAACAAAAATACAATCAGGACCCGGAATGATGAGGACGCTCAAACCGGGACCATCCTGCAACGAGGAGAGGAAAATGGCGGTAACACAAACAGCCCAGGCATGCGATCTGGTGATTTTCGGTGCCAAAGGCGATCTTGCTCGCCGGAAACTGCTGCCTTCGCTGTATCAACTGGAAAAAGCCGGCCAGATTCACGCCAATACGCGCATTATCGGCGTAGGACGTGCGGATTGGGATAAAGCGGCGTACACCAAGGTAGTGCGTGAAGCGTTGGAAACCTTCATGAAAGAGAAGATTGATGAAGCGCTGTGGGATACGCTCAGCGGCCGTCTCGACTTCTGCAACCTCGATGTGAACGACACGTCGCACTTCACCAAATTGGGCAAAATGCTCGATCAAAAAGAGCGCGTGACCATTAACTACTTCGCCATGCCACCCAGCACGTTTGGTGCCATCTGTGAAGGATTGGGTGCGGCAAAACTCAATGCGAAACCTGCTCGCGTGGTAATGGAGAAGCCGCTCGGCACCTCGCTGGAAACGTCGCGCGAGATCAACGACAGCGTGGGCAAATTCTTTGATGAAAGCCAGGTGTTCCGCATTGATCACTACCTGGGTAAAGAGACGGTACTGAATCTGCTGGCGCTGCGTTTTGCTAACTCGATCTTCGTCAACAACTGGGACAACCGCACCATCGACCACGTGCAGATCACCGTGGCCGAAGAGGTCGGCATCGAGGGCCGCTGGGGCTACTTTGATAAAGCAGGCCAGATGCGCGATATGATTCAGAATCACCTGTTGCAAATTCTGACCATGATTGCCATGTCCCCACCGTCTGACCTCTCCGCCGATGCGATTCGCGATGAGAAAGTCAAAGTGCTGCGTTCGCTGCGCCGCATCGACCAGACTAACGTGCGCGAAAAAACCGTGCGTGGTCAGTACACCGCCGGATTCGTGCAGGGCAAAAAAGTGCCGGGCTATCTGGAAGAAGAGGGGGCCAACAAGCAGAGCGCCACAGAAACATTTGTCGCCATTCGCGTAGATATCGACAACTGGCGCTGGGCTGGCGTGCCTTTTTATTTGCGCACCGGTAAGCGTTTGCCGACCAAATGTTCAGAAGTGGTGGTGTACTTCAAAAACCCGGAAATGAACCTGTTTAAAGATTCTTACTCAGAACTGCCGCAGAACAAGCTGACCATTCGCCTGCAGCCGGACGAAGGCGTAGATATCGAGATCCTGAACAAAGTGCCAGGGCTGGATCACAAACACAAGCTGCAAACCACCAAGCTTGACCTGAGCTATTCCGAAACGTTCAACCAGTCGCACCTGGCGGACGCTTACGAGCGCCTGCTGCTGGAAAGCATGCGCGGGATTCAGGCGCTGTTTGTCCGCCGCGATGAAGTGGAAGCGGCGTGGGCCTACGTGGATTCCATCATTGAAGCGTGGGGAGCAGACGGCGACGCGTCGAAGCCGTATCAGGCAGGCACATGGGGGCCGGTGGCGTCCGTGGCGATGATTACGCGCGATGGACGTTCCTGGAACGAATTCGAGTAAACCGTCCCAAAAGCCCGCCAGCGAGCGGGCTTTTTTGTATCTGGTGTCTGCCCAAATAAAAATTGAACCGGGGTTTCAAAAACAGAAAGAGGCCGATGGACGTCACGCCTGCCAATCTTGTATGGTAGATCCCTCTCTTGTCCCGGGCGGCAGCCGCGCCGAATTTGCCTAAGGAAATGCAATGAAAAACTGGAAAACGAGTGCTGAACAGATCCTCACCACCGGACCGGTGGTACCGGTGATTGTGATCAATAAACTGGAGCATGCGGTACCCATGGCGCGCGCGCTGGTGGAAGGGGGAGTACGCGTGCTGGAAGTGACGCTGCGTACGCCGGTGGCAATGGATGCGCTGCGCGCGATGATCCGCGAGGTGCCGGAGGCGATCGTTGGCGCCGGTACGGTCATCAACACGCAGCAGCTCAAAGAGGTAACCGACGCGGGGGCGCAGTTCGCGATCAGTCCGGGACTGACCGAGCCTTTGCTCAAGGCGGCGGTAGAGGGGTCGGTGCCATTGATCCCCGGCATCAGCACGGTGTCGGAATTGATGACCGGGATGGATTACGGTTTACGCGAGTTTAAATTTTTTCCCGCAGAGGCCAATGGCGGCGTAAAAGCGCTGTCAGCCATCGGGGGGCCATTCCCACAGGTTCGATTTTGCCCCACCGGCGGGATCACGCCCGCTAACTATCGCGACTATCTGGCCTTGAAAAGCGTACTGTGTATTGGCGGTTCGTGGCTGGTACCCCATGAGGCGCTGGAAAGCGGCGACTGGGGGCGCATTACGCAGCTGGCGCGTGAGGCGGTGGCCGGCGCGGCGTCGTGAGAAGTGGGACAGGGCGCCGCGACGGGCGCCCTGGAAGTTATTACCCTTGAACTTTCACCGCCGCAGCGCTGGCGATCGCTCTGGCTACGGCGTCATCGATGCTGTCGCCCGTGGCCAGCGCAACACCAAGACGGCGCTGGCCTGCAATTTCCGGTTTGCCGAACAGCCGTAGCTGCAATCCCGCGCCCAGTGCAGCTTCGACATGCGTAAAGCGAACGTTCTGGCTCTCCAGCTGCGGCAGAATAACCGCCGACGCAGACGGACCGTATTGACGAATCCCCCCAATCGGTAAGCCCAAAAACGCCCGCACGTGCAGGGCAAACTCGGACAGATCCTGTGAAATCAGCGTCACCATGCCCGTGTCATGCGGACGCGGCGAAACTTCGCTGAAGATGACTTCGTCGCCGCAGACAAACAGCTCTACACCAAACAGCCCGAAGCCGCCCAGCGCCTTTACCACTTCAGCGGCAATCGCCTGCGCGCGCGCTAGAGCAATGGCGCTCATCTGCTGCGGTTGCCACGATTCGCGGTAGTCGCCATCCTCTTGGCGGTGACCAATCGGCGCACAAAAATGCACGCCATCAACGGCGCTGATGGTCAGCAGGGTAATTTCGAAATCAAATTTCACCACGCCTTCCACAATCACGCGGCCTGCGCCGGCGCGTCCGCCTTGCTGCGCGTAGTCCCACGCGTGGTCCAGCTGGCTGGCATCGCGGATAAAGCTTTGCCCTTTGCCCGACGAGCTCATCACCGGTTTTACAATGCAGGGAAAACCAATCTGCTGCGCGGCTTCAATAAAGGCCGCTTTGCTGTCGGCAAACTGGTAGGTGGAGGTGGGCAGTGACAGCGTCTCGGCCGCCAGGCGGCGAATGCCCTCGCGGTTCATGGTCAGCCGCGCGGCGCGCGCGGTGGGCACCACTTTCTGGCCCTGGGCTTCGAGCGCCAGCAGGGTATCGGTGGCAATCGCTTCAATCTCCGGCACGACGAAATCAGGTTTCTCCTGGGTGATGAGCGCGGCCAGTGCATCACCGTCGAGCATGTTGATCACATGGCGACGGTGCGCGACGTGCATCGCAGGCGCATCGGCGTAGCGGTCCACCGCAATGACCTCGACACCCAAACGTTGGCACTCCAGAGCGACCTCTTTCCCCAATTCGCCCGATCCTAACAGCATCACGCGCGTGGCTGCAGGGCGCAGCGCGGTTCCCAGTGTTGTCATAATTTCACCTTAGCAGTCAAAATGCGCGCGCAGTATATACGAAAACGTTTGCATGCTCACCTTTATCCTGACGGTGGCTTTTCTGTACTTTGCTGCCTCTGACGTTATCTGACAAAGCGTGCGGCAGCATAGGTGGCGGAAAAGTAAACGGGAGGTAAACGATGAGCCACTGGCTGCAACAGATTCAATCCTTGTTGGCTAAGAACGGCGGCACCCATAATGCGGGCGGTCTCAGCGACATGTTGGCGCCAGGCGCGTTGGGCGGCTTGGCCGGCTTGCTGGTGTCCAGCAAATCGGCGCGTAAGCTGCTGACGAAATACGGCGGTAAGGCCCTGATTATCGGCGGCGGCGCCGCAGCGGGAACCGTGCTGTGGCGCAAATATCAACAGCGGATACGCGAATCGCATCAGGATGAACCGGGGTTTGCTCAGCAAGAAACGCCGCCGGACCAACGTGCAGCGCGCTTGGTTACCGCGCTGGTCTTCGCTGCGAAAAGCGACGGGCACATTGATGCCAAGGAACGTCAGCATCTTGATGACGCCATTCATCAGACGGGGTATGGCGCACAGGCGGAAGCGCTGATCCAGCAGGCGCTGTCGCGTCCGCTCGATCCGCACGCGCTGGCGGCTGACGTCAAAAACGAGCAGGAGGCGCTTGAACTCTATTTTCTCAGCTGTGCGGCGATCGATATCGACCATTTCATGGAGCGCAGTTATCTCGCGGCATTGGGTGAAGCCCTGAAAATCCCGCCGGACGTTCAGGCTGACATTCAACGCGACATTGCAGCCGAGCAAGCCGCGTAATCATCGCGGTTAACAGCCACCCCTTCGTCGTTTCTCCTGATGACGCGCCGTTGCACCTCGCAGCACCGGCGCGTTATCCCTTTTAGGACCACGCAAAACGTCTTGGCGCATCGCGTTTATGGCTTGTCAACCCGCGCGTCCGGTGCCACGCTTGCAATAGATTGTTTGATAGCCAAGGACTTTTTATGAAACAGCCGCAGGCAAAAAAAATCCCCCATGCCCTAACGCTGCATGGCGAGACGCGCATTGACAACTACTACTGGCTGCGCGATGACGATCGACAAAACCCGGACGTGCTGGCTTACCTGAACGCGGAGAACGACTATGGTAAGGCGGTCATGGCGCCGCTGGAACACCTGCAAGAGCGGGTGATGCAAGAGATCGTTGATCGCATCCCGCAGCAGGATCACTCGGTGCCGTATGCAAAAAATGGCTACTGGTATCAAAGCCGCTATGAGCAGGGCAATGAATATCCGGGCTATTTTCGTCAGCGTGTCGATGCGCCTGACAACGAACCGTGGCAACTGCTGCTGGATGGCAATCAGCGCGCGGCGCACAGCGATTTTTACACCATGGGCGCGCTGACCGTGTCGCCCGATAATCAGGTGATGGCGCTGGCAGAGGATTTCTTGTCACGCCGCCAGTACGGCATTCGTTTTCGTAATCTAAGCAGCGGCAGTTGGTATCCTGAGGTGCTGATTGACGCCTCATCCAGCGTGGCGTGGGCTAACGATTCGCGCACGCTTTACTATGTGCGCAAACACCCGAAAACGCTGCTGGCGTACCAGGTTTGGCGACACGAACTGGGCCATCCCCAATCTGACGACCAGCTGGTCTATGAAGAAAAGGATGAGAGTTTTCACCTGAGTGTGCATAAAACCACCTCGGAGCACTTTATCCTGATCGCGCTTTATAGCACCACAACCAGCGAGATCATGCTTATCGATGCGGCTTATCCAGACGCACAGCCCCAGGTGTTTTGTCCACGCCGCCGTGACCATGAATACAGCATCGATCACTACGACCATCAGTTTTACATTCGATCTAATCGCGACGGTAAAAATTTTGGCCTTTACCGCAGCCAGTGGCTGGCCGAAGCGCGCTGGGAGACGCTTATCGCGCCGCGCGATCACGTGGTGATGGAGGACTTCCAGCTGTTTCGTCACTGGCTGGTGGTGGAGGAGCGCCAGCGCGGCGTAAGCACGCTGCGCCAAATTAACTGGCAAACCGGCGAGAGCTTTGGTATTGCCTTTGACGATCCTGCCTATGTCACCTGGCTGGCTTATAATCCGACACCTGAAAGCGACACCGTGCGCTATGGCTACTCGTCCATGACCACGCCCACTACGCTGTTTGAGCTAAACATGGAAACCGGAGAACGCCGCGTGCTGAAACAGACGCCGGTGCCGGGGTTTGCTTCTGAAGAGTATAAAAGTGAGCACCTGTGGATCACCGTGCGCGACGGCACCGAGGTGCCGGTTTCGCTGGTCTATCACCGCAAGCATTTTCAGCGCGGCAAGAATCCGCTGCTGGTGTACGGCTATGGCGCTTACGGCAGCAGCCTGGATGCAAGCTTTGGCACCAGCCGCCTGAGCCTGCTGGAGCGCGGTTTTGTCTACGCCATTGTTCACGTACGGGGCGGAGGAGAACTGGGTCAGCAGTGGTATGACGATGGGCGGCTGCTTGCAAAAATGAACAGCTTTACCGACTTTATCGACGTGACCGAAGCACTGGTGGCAAAAGGATATGGCCATCCGCAGCAGCTGTACGCCATGGGCGGCAGCGCCGGCGGATTGCTGATGGGCAGCGTCATCAATTTGGCGCCGTCTCTGTTTAACGGCGTCGTTGCGCAGGTGCCTTTTGTGGATGTCGTGACCACGATGCTGGATCCCAGCATCCCGCTCACCACCGGCGAATACGACGAATGGGGAAACCCAGAGGAAGCCGAGTTTTATCGCTATATTCGCCAATACAGCCCCTATGATAACGTCGCAGCCAAAGCGTATCCGCACTTGTTGGTGACCACCGGCTTGCATGATTCGCAGGTCCAGTACTGGGAGCCTGCGAAATGGGTGGCGAAGTTACGCGAGCAAAAAACCAATGACGCGCTGCTGTTGCTGTGTACCGACATGGACTCCGGCCACGGTGGCAAGTCGGGACGCTTTAAATCGTATGAAGGGGTGGCGTTGGAGTACGCGTTTTTGATTGGGCTCGCCCAAGGCAGCTTAACCAGCGAAAGCGGTCACTGATCGCTTTTCACGTATTTGCGCAGCGCCTGCCGCAGCGGTGGGCGCAGATCGCGCACATTTTCCAGCACCCAGCGTAAATAGCCCGGATCTTTGCGCGCGATACTGCCAATACTTTGTCCCCGATATTTGCCGAAAGGGAAAATATCGCCGCTGACTTCGGCGGGCTGACAGCGGACCACCATTTCACTCACGCTCCAGCCGGAGGTTTCCATAATGCGAATCAGCAGCGCGGCGGTGACATAGCAATCATAGAGCGCGCGGTGCGCATGGAGATCGGCCGGTGGCGTCACGTCAAGCTTCAGACTCTGACGCAGCGCCTGGTTGCCGTATCGAATGCCGGGCCACAGTTGGCGCGCCAGCGTCATAGTACAGATCCACTCTCCGGGCAGGGCGGGCAGCATGCGGCGATCAAAACTGGCGTTGTGAGCCACGTAATGCGGACTGCCGTGGTAGCGACCGATGGCTTCTTCAATGCTGGGTTTATCCGCCACCATGGCTTCGGTGATGCGATGCACGGCCATCGCCTGACGGCTGATAGGCCGATCGGGACAGATCAAGTCGCTCATGGGGTTAACAATCTGGCCGTCAATGACATCGACAGAGGCCACTTCAACCACGCCACCCTGAAGGCCGCACGTTTCAGTATCGATTACACGTAACATAAATTACTTCTGTTTGGGTTCGTAGGGCAGACGAGAGAGACCGAGCGACGCCTGGCGATAGGTCATCAGGCGTTGGCGGAACCAGTCGCGCAGCGCTTCGGGCTGCTCGCGCTCAACCATCTCAGCCACCACCGGCATATTGTAGCGCTCTTTGAACGCCACACCGGCGGCCGCCAGATCCACATTGATTTTATCTTTCTCTTCCTGCGGCAGCAGGGCAAGGTTATGAGACATATTTTTCTCCTGACAATCAGGCGCAAAAGTAATGGTTTCGCCGTTGCGGATCAAGGAGATTGGATCGCACCGCAAGGCTCGACAGGGCCCAACCAGCGGCGTATCCTGCTGCCACATTACGGCCCGGTGCCAATGAAATGAGGGGAAAGCGATGAATAAAAAGGCGATATTTCGCGCAGGCGCGCTGATGCTGACGACGTTCTCTCTGCTTTTTAGTGGGCTTGCGTTGGCGCATGCCCATCTGAAAACGCCGTCCCCTGCCGACAATGCGCAATTAACGTCCTCGCCGACGTCGCTGACGCTGACATTCAGCGAAGATATCGAGCCTGCCTTCAGCGGCGTCGAATTGCTGAATGACCACCAGCAGCCTGTGGCGCTGAAAAAAGCGGCCGTTAACCCTAAGCAGCCCGCGCAGTTGATCGTGCCGATAAGCCAGCCTTTGGTAGCGGGTGAGTATCACGTGAAATGGCATGTGCTGTCGGTTGATGGTCATAAAACGCAGGGCAGCTATCGCTTCAGCGTGAAGTGATGTTAGCGACGCTGTGGATCGTTCTGCGCGCGGTGCATTTTTTTGCTGTGCTGCTGCTCACCGGTAGCGCTTTCTATACCGCATTGCTCGCGCCGCGTGGCTATCGCCCGCGCTTAGCCCAACGTTTAAACACCATGATGGTGGGGGCCGCTGCGCTCAGCGCCATCAGTGCGGTTCTGATGCTAAGCGCGCAGAGCGGTTTGATGAGCGGTGACTGGCGCAATATCGGCGATATCACGACGTGGCTGGCCGTGCTGTCGACGCGCTGGGGGCATGTATGGTGTGCCGTCATCGGCGCCGCGTTGCTGAGTATGCTGGCGTGGCGATGGCACGGCGTACGGCGACAACGTCTTTTACTGCTGACCGGCCTTATTCAACTGATTCTGATGGCGGGCGTCGGGCATGCCGCAATGCGTGAAGGGTGGCTGGGGTGGCTGCAACAGAGTAACCATGCGCTACATTTGATCGGCGTTGCTTTTTGGGGGGGCGGGTTGTTTCCGGTGCTTCTGCTCATGCGCGAAGCCCGGCAGATTGCTTTTCGCGCGGACGCGATCCGCGCCATGATGCGCTTCTCTCGCTATGGGCATCTGGCCGTGGCGCTGGTTTTGCTGACCGGCATCGTCAATGGCGTGCTTATTGCGGGAAGTCCCCTGCATTGGCAGCGCTCACTGTGGAGCTTGCTGCTGTGGATTAAAGTGCTGCTGGTGGGCGCCATGGTGGCCGTTGCGCTGGTGAATCGTTATCTGTTAGTACCGCGCTTTCACTTAGCTGGCGGTCGGGCGGCGCGACTGTTTATTCGCCTTACGCAGTGTGAACTGCTACTGGCCATGATTGTTGTCGGGCTGGTCAGCGTGCTTGCCACGTTGTCACCAGCCTGAGGATTCACTGAGAAAGAGGGCAAGATTTTGCTGAAAAAAGTCATTCCCGCCTGCGTTCTGCTGGCGCTGTGCGGCCAGGCGATGGCGGCACAAATTATCACCGTAAGCCGTTTCGAGATCGGTAAAGACAAGTGGCCTTTTACCCGTGAAGAGGTGATGCTGACGTGTGAGAAGGACGGCAGCCTGTTTGCCATTAATCCCAGCACCTTATTGCAATACCCGCTGAACGATAAGGCCCAGGCGCGCGCCGATGCGGGTAAGGGCACGCTGCAATCCATCGACACCATCGTGGCCGACGACAAAGCGCATCCTGGCAAAAAAATGAGCCTGCAGCCCATCGTCGACCGTGCACAGCAGCTGTGTGACCGCGCATCCTGAGCAAAATTTGCGCCAGCGCATGTACTTCAAGCCGTGCAGGTCGGCAGGAATGCCGTGAAGATCACAGAGTTGGCAGCCAATACAGCATCGCGCCATTGCTGGCTGGAAATTAAGCGATGCTGGGCTACCTTTAAATGGCAAGGCGAACCTCGCCTGCAAAAATGCCAACTTTTAGCGCACGGCTCTCAACGAGCCATTTCCCTGGACCCGATACAGGAATCGTATTGGGTCTTTTTTTGTTTACTGTTCATTATCAATAACTTATCTATTTATCAATGAGTTATTGCTCATCCTGTTACATCGTGTTCTACCTTGTGACACCCTCCGCCGCCATTTTGTCGCCACTTTTCCCGGCCATAATCGCCAATGGATTGCAGTGAATAGCATCTTCAAGATGATCGGGCGCGAAGTGCGCATAGCGCATGGTTACGCGTATGTCGGAATGCCCAAGTATGCGCTGCAGCACCAGGATGTTGCCACCGGCCATCATGAAGTGGCTGGCGAAGCTATGGCGCAGAACGTGGCTCATTTGACCTTCTGGCAGCTCAATGCCGGCAAGACGGATCACCCGATAGAACTGGCGATAACACTCTTCAAAGAACTTGCCTTCTTTATCCTTTAACTCGTCATACAGCTCTTTGCTAATCGGGACGGTGCGATTGCGTTTGCCTTTGGTATTGATGAAGGTAATTTTATGCGGGGATATTTGCGACGCCTTAAGTGTGGCAGCTTCATTCCAGCGGCAACCAGTAGAAAGACAGATTCTAATAATGAGCGTTAATTGTGGATTGCCATGCACTTCACAAGCGGCAAACAGTTTTTTAATTTGCATCTCAGTGAGCCATGCCATCTCTTTTTCGGGCTGCTCGAACAAGCGAATATTTTTAAGTGGGTTAGGGTAGGCAATTTCGCCAAGACGTTCTAACTCATTAAACAGGGCACGTAAAAAGGCGTGCTCGCAATTAACCGTGCCCGGTGACACCTTCAACGATTTAGCACTGGTTTTATAGCCGTTCTCGATTTTCCCTTCTAATCGGCTATTACGATAGTGCGCCCAATCTTTTGCCGTGATATTGGCAGCAATAGGATTGTTCAGGCCATTGCAGATGATGTTGAGCTTACCCAAGCGTCCCTTGCGATCGCTGAGCGAGCGGCCGTGCAGGTTATACCAGAGATCAATCAGCTCGCTTAAACGACGGTTATCTTCTTTCTCCCCAAGCCAAGGTTTGGCTTTGCTTTCGTCTAGCGTGTACTGCTCAAAGGCAATCGCCTCGGCGCGGGTTTTGAACTGCCGTCTAACGCGTTTGCCATCTCGGCCATTGAGATAGCACTCGCATAACCACTTTCCCGTGCTGAGTTTCCTGATCGCCATTGCCTGCCTCCATTTTAAAAACGCAGGCTAAAATACTGTATGCAAATACAGTATTCAATGTTTGATTTGGGCATTGTAAACATGAAAAAGCCCGCAGTGCGGGCTAAATTAGTGAAGTAGGGAAGGCTGATGTTGTTGTGTGGAGTAGGACGGAACTTTATTAACCTGGCCGGGCGAAACGATTATTCCTGCGACAGATTCAAGCGTTTTAAAAGTGCAACTGCAGTTGATGTTCTGGCACTGGTGATAACGCTCTTTGGTTTCTTTAGAAACGTAACGGCTGCTTTTTGCATGCGCGGCAGTCTGGCATAGAGGGCAATGCATCATATTGAAATCCTTGGCAGAGGAGGGCGACGAGTGCTAATTTTGAATAAGCAAGTCGCAGTTTGCAAATTACAGTTCAATTAGACGGTTTCCGTTTCATCCTCTTGCACTGACTCGTACTCAACATCCGAAAGCAGAACTTCGAAATCAAGCTGCGTGGTATATCCGCCATCGCCAAGACTGTGCGTCACCTTACTGATTAGCCACGGCTGTGCATCAATCACAGATTTAAAACCACTGACCTTAACCGGCGTTTCAGGGTAAAGATCGGCTCGTCCGATTGCCAGCGTGAGCGAGAACTCAGCGACGCCGCGCTGTAGCTTATCCCATTTCGCCCTAGCCGCCCGCATCGCTGCGGCCTTGGTTGCGTAAACGGTCGTCAGCGTAAACACGTTGTCTTCGGTGCCGGCCAGATAATCGCCCTCTCTGGCCTCCGGAGTTTTAACCGTGGCTGCCTTTTTCTTTTTAGCCGCCGGGTGCTCAAGCGCGCGCAGGTGTTTTATCTTCGGCTTGCGCTTCACCTTAACTTTCTTCGGCTTCGGATCTTTGGTGTGCAGCCAGCTCGCCGAGACACCGGTATAAGCGCCCCGGTCTGCGATGCTGAACGTGTGCCGGTCGCCGTCCTGCCGGGTGATGGTCATCTGTGGAATGGGCTTGCCGCTGATCGTGACGCCGCTCCCCGGCCTTATAAACAGCAGTTTCCCCGCTTTGATGGCTGCCACGGCGCCAAACAGCGTCGCAAGGCGGGTCAGGAATTTGGCGTCGGTCTCCTGCGTCTGGTCAATATGCTGCACGGCGAGGGTGCTAAAGCCCTCAGCCAGCACAGGCTGCAGCTTGTTGCGACCGGCAATCTGCGCCACGATTTCCCCGAGGCTTGTGTCGTGATAGGAGACTTCACGACGCGAATTGAGCGAGCCGCGAAAATCGGCGCTGCGGGCGCGAATGGTCATGGTGTCCGGCGCGCCATGATGCTCCACTTCATCCACAATAAACGCACCTTTTCCGTGTAGTGGCTTTCCCTGCCAGCCGAGGAAAAGCTCAATTTCTGCGCCGCGCGCGGGCATTGCCAGCTGCCCGTCGGCGTCGTCCAACTCAATGTCCAGCTGATCGGCCTCAAATCCCCGGTTGTCCGTCAGCGTCAGAGAGATCAGCCGGTCCCGGATGCTGGTCGTGACGTCCTTCGCGTTCACCCTGAGCGTGAAATCGGGCGCGAGTCGGGCGCCCATCTTCACCGGGAGGCTGCTGATACCCGTCATTCTAAAAAACCTCCCGCCGTAGAAATGAGCTTACCGGCGGCCGATTTCACGCTATCTATCGCCTGCGTGAGTCGCCCCGGCAGATTACCGGCGCCACTGATAAGCCCGTCAGCCTGCTGTTTCAGATCGCCGAACATGGCGGTAAGAGACTCATCAACGCGTTTAAGGTTGAGCGTGAACATGATCTTGCTGGCGGCGCCATTGGGAAAAAATTCGCTGTGCGCGTTCGTGATACTTTCAATCACGTACATGCCGTAAATCATGCCGCTGCCGCCAATCAGCGGCCACGCCATCCCCTGATCGGCAAGCAGTCGTATTGTTGTCAGGGATACCGCACCGCCGGTGATTTCAGGGCGCAGCTCGCCTGATAGCGTAATTTTTTCATCACCCGGCCCGATGAACTGCGCCGCCGGACGCAGCCCGAAGCGGTTATTACCCGGCCAGCGATAGTCGATTGTCTGCTGCAGCTCACCGTAGGGCAGCGTCTGGCGCATGAAGGGCAGCATGCCGTAAATCATCATCATCGGTTAATCCTCCCAGCCCATTTTGCTGCGGTTCTGTGCCTGCCGGTTGCGCTGCTGTCTGGCCTGATGCTCGGCCATCATTGACAGCACTTCATCTTTGCTCATTCCCGGATGCATTTTAATTTCGTAGTTGTAGGTATTCTGGCTGTTGTCCTGCATGCCACCGCCTGCCGACGGCGAAGGGATTGGACGGTAGGCCGCGCCACCCAATGCGGGGTTGTACTGCAGGCCGCCGGGGTTATAGCCCGCGCCGCCCGTGGCAACCGGGTCGGGCGATTCAGGTATTTTATTTTTCAGGCCGTCGGATTTGGTATCGATAATGCCCAGCTTTTCCAGCACCCAGTCGATGCCGCTGCGCAGCTGATTAAGGGCTTCGCCCGGCATTTTCAGCGCCTCCGCCAGCATGTTCCCGAATTTCCTGCCCATCTCACCGGCGCTGGCAAGCTCCGCCTGCGTCGATTTCACCGGCTCCAGCAGCCTGCCAAACCAGTCCCACAGCTCTTTTAACTTGCCCGTTAGCCACTCAAACACAGGTTTCAACGGGCTGAATGCTTCGCTTATTGGCCCCATCGCCGCGGTGAATCCCTCGGCCATGCCTGCGATAAATGCGCTGATGGGTTCCCAGTATTTGCGCACCAGTAGCGCACCGGCAACGATGGCTGCCGCAAGGGCGACAACAGGCAGCGTAATGGCGCCGAGCGCGCCAGCAATTGCTCCGCCCACGGCAGTGAAAACCGGACCGAGAATACCTGCCCCGGCAATCAGCGCATTCACGCCCGATATAACCGGCCACGCAACCAGCCCGATGGCTCCCAGCGCACCCACAATAATCAACCCCGCAGCCGCAACCTTACCCAGGCCGCTTGCAAGTTGAGGATTAGCCTTTATCCATTTATCGATGGTCAGCAGAAACTCTGCCGTACCCTGGGTGATGTTGCGCAAGCCGCCTTCCTGCTGGTCAAACAGGTCGGTACCTATGGCCTCATAGGCTGACTGCAGCTCTTTGAGATCGCCGCCGAGGTTATCCTGCATCACGCTTACCAGCTCGGCGGTTTTGCCGTCGGAGGCTTTAAACGCCTGAGTCAGGCTGTCGAGCTTCCCCGATGAGGCCGCAGACATCAGCACCGCCGCCGAGGAGCTTGCCTCCTCGCCGAAGATGGTTTTCATGTACTCTGCGCGCTGGCCCGTTCCCAGCTTGTGACGATCAAAACTCGCCTGCATTTCTTTCAGCAGGGTAAAGATGGGCCGCGTGTTGCCCTTGCTGTCGGCTGTTTTAATGCCCAGCTCGGTGATGGCTTTATGTGCCTCGCCGGTGGGTGCCTGCAAGCGGCTCAGCACGGCCCGGCTACCCGTCCCGGCCATAGAGCCGGTGATTTTCGCGTCGTGCAAAGCGCCTATCATGGCGGCCGTCTGCTCAATACTGACACCGGCATTTTTGGCGACCGGTGCGGCATAGGTCAGCGCATCGCTCATGCCGTCAAAGTCAGCGGCGGTTTTATTCATGGTCATGGAAAGCACGTCGCCGATATGGGCGACGTTGTCATTCGACAGCCCGAACGCGGATTTCATGCCCATCAGTAACCCGGCGTTTTCCTCCATGGTGCGCTTGTTCGCCAGTGCCATATTGAGCGTTACCGGCGTGATCGCCTGAATGGCGGCAGCATCGCCACCGCCTTTGGCAACGATAATCTGCGCCCCCGCCGCATCGTCTGAGGACGCCGCCGTGGTATCACCAAGCTGGCGGGCCTGCGCGCGCAGCGCAATCATTTCTGCTGAGTCTTTTGCCACGCCCAGCACGGCCTGCAGCTCTGAATTTTTCTGCGTAAAGTCGAAACCCGGCGTCAGCACCGCTTTTGCTGCCATGGCGCCCACTGTCGCAGCGCCGACGCCAGCCGCACCGGCATTGCGTACCTTAGACGACAGCTCCTGCCCGCGCCGGTAGCGCTCGCTGGTACGGTTGAGACGTTCCTGCTGCGCGTTCAGCCGCTGCAGCTCCTGCTTTTGTCGGCCAAGGCTCAGGGTTGCCATTGCCGAGGCGGATTTAAGCCGCTGCTGCTCGGTGCTCAGGTTGCGCGTGGAGATGCCCGCCGCGTTAAGCGCCTCGCGTTGCTGCTGCACCGACAGGCGCAGCGCGTTCGATTTGGTCTGCAGCTCAGAGGCGGCCAGCCGGGCTTTTTCCAGCGCGCGGGCCTGCTGTGCGGTGGGCCGCTCCGCGTTGCGGAAGGCCACCGCCAGCGATTCAGCCTCGGCTTTGGCTTCCCTGAGCTTCTGCTGCGTCACGGCGAGCTGCGTGCTGGTTTTGCGAAAGCCGTCGATTTTACCCGCCTGCGCGTCCAGCTCTTTGATGGTGGTCTGCGTCTGGCGGATTTCCGAGGCGAGCCCCTTCGCCGCTTGCTCAACGGCTTTAAACGGGCGCGTGGCTTTGTCGACTGCATTAAGCAGCACCTGTATTTTGAGGTTATTGCTCATCCGGGGTTGCTCCGCTGCGGGTAAAGGCTTTATGCCGCCAGTTCATCAGCTCGGCCAGCGGCATGTCGTACATTTCGGAGGGCGGCCAGTGGAACACCGTGGCTATGTCGGCCATCAGGTCGTTGACCGTGAGGCCGGGCGGCCAGCTTACTCCGCCGACTTCGGCGATAAAAAACCGATCACCTTGCCCGCCAGCGCAATCAGGTCGGCGGGGTCAAGGCTGGTGCATTCGGATTTGGTCAGCGATGGCTGCGTGATGCGCGGCAGCACCGTAATAAGCGAATCCACGTCCGAACCGGCGAGGTCTGCCAAACGCACGCCGCGCAGCGCCCCGGCGTTCGGTTTAATCAGTTCGACCTGAGTGATTTCGGTCTCGCCGCGCACGAGCGGGGTTTCCAGTACAACGGTGCTTTCGTTCTTTTCCATGGGGTCAGTCTCTGTTCACTGTGGTCAGGTATGCCAGCACCGCACGGGCGCTGGCGTCAGGGTTATACGAGGCCGATGTTTTTGCGGCGCTGCTCAAGGCGATCCACACCGTTCACCCTCTCCACCATGTTGATGGTGTCGATTTCAATAAGCTCCTTGCCGTTAAACGTCAGCTTGTAATAGGTGTTCTTGCTGGTGATTTTGGTCTCGGTGTCTTCGCCCTGTTTGGCCTCGCCAAAGTCAAAGCTCTGATGCTTGCCGCGCACCTCAATTTCCACGGCAATCTCCTCGCCGGTGTCGTCGCGCTGGTAGGAGCCGGTAAAGCGCAGGGGAATGTCAGCGGCGCCCCACTGCGATAACACCAGCTCGTCCATGCCGCCAATACTCCACTCCATATCCAGCGCGTCGTCTTCCAGTCCGTTATCGATGTGGGCGGCGCCGCTCATGCCGCCCGCGCGAAACGGGTCGAGCTTGCGTGCCAGCTTGGGCAGGGTGACGGCGGTGACGACGCCCTGATAGCTGTTGGCGTTGTTGAAAAGGTTCATGCCTTTCAGTTTGCGTGGCAGTGCCATTTATCCGGCTCCTCAGCTGTTCACGGATGCGGCGAAGTTCGCCAGATAGGTGTCGGTGATGCGCTGGCGGAAGGTCAGGTCTTCCAGCGGCGGCACCGGCGTGTAGTCGTAATCGATAAAGAGCTTGCCCGCCTTGAGGGTTTCCTTCGTGTTGGCGCTCTCGTCGTACCAGGCTGACGCGCCCAGCAGGTAGCCGCCGCTGACCATTTCGCGGAATTTGGCGTTGATGCCCGCAATAATTTCGCTGACCAGTACCGGCGTCAGCGGCTTATCAACCGCCCACATGTGGCCCTCGGCGATGGTGTCGGCCAGCACCTGCGCCGTGCGGGTGTAGTTCTCAAACTGGAACAGCGGATCGTCGCTGCAGGTGCGGTTGCCCCAGAAGCGGAAGCCTTCCTTGCGTATCAGCGTGGTGACGTCCGCCTCGTTGAGCAGGTCGGCATCGGTGCCGGTCTGCTGTAAATCCCAGAACACCGACGCCGAAATCCCGGTTACGCCGTTGACGCCAACGTTTGACAGGGTTTTGTGCCAGCCGGTGTCGTTGTCGATTTTCGCGCGCAGGCCGAGCGCGCGGGCGGTGGCCCAGGCGGTGTCGGATTGGCTGGTCGCGGTGTTCCACGCGAGAAAGTCCGGCCAGATAATCATCAGCTCGCGCTGGCTGAAACTCTGGCGGTACTGGCGGGCCTCGGAGATTGTTTTGCAGCCCCACGCCGAGACGTAGGCAAAGCCGCGTAGCTGCTGCGCAATACTGGCAAGGGCGGCGGCAACCTCCGGCGAATCCAGCCCCGGTGCACCGAGAATGCGCGGCTTGACGTCGAGCTGTGACTGCGCGGCGAGCAGCGCTTTCATGCCGGTGTACTGACCGTTTTCGTCGGTGCCGCCGATGACGTTGGACGCGGTTTCGGCCTCGTCGGCGCCCTCGGCCACGCGCACCACGACGGTGACGGGTTTTGACTGGTCGGCGATGGCCTGCAGCGCGGCGGCAAGCGTGCCTTTTTTGCCCGCTCTGCCGACGGCGGCCTGCACGTTGGTGATGAGCACGGGCGTGTTCAGCGGGAAGCTGGTTGCGTCCGCGTCCTGCGCGGTGCAGACCATGCCCACGACCGACGTCGAGACGGTGGAAAGGGTGCGCGTGCCGTCGTTGACTTCGACAATGCGGACACCGTGATGATAATCAGACATTCTGATGCACTCCTGGTTAGCGGTGTGCTCAGGGTGTCAGTACAGGCGGGCAGGTGCATGCGGTTGCGGTTTGCTGGAATATGAGCGGACAGATAGCGGCATTCCCGCGCGGGCGGGAATGACCAGGCTTACTCCGGCGCGTCGGGCCAGTCCGTTACCGGCGCTTGCGACGTGTCCACGCGGTTCAGCATCACCCGGTAGGTTTTCCACGCCCTGAGCTGTGCGGCTTCCTCATCGGTTGCGATCCCCAGCTCCTGCGCGTCGCTCAGGGGCCGGATTTTGCCGTCGGCTATCTGCATCAGGGTGCTGAACTGTAGCCGGGCCTGCTCCACGCTCTCCTCGGCGCTGGGAGGCGGAATATCGGCCCATGCGGGCAGGCCGCCAGCCCCGGCGGTGCGGACTTTGCCCTCTGGCGGCGCCTTGCTGTATTCCTCAAAAACTCCGGCGCTGACTTTCACCGCATCCCCCGGCCAGTCGGCATAGCTGGCTTTGAGGCTGTTGGCGTAAAACGCATTACTGTTGGCACTGTAGCTGTACGATTCCATTATTCCCCCACGGCAATCCAGTCAAAATAAAACGGTGTGTTTACCGACGCGCGCTTGATGGTCGCGCCCGTGGCATTCCTGCCGGTGTGACCGTAAATCACACCCGCTTCGCCCTGCCACGCGGTCAGCACCAGCCCGGTGCACCCTTTCGGGAAGGCTATCGGGAAGTTGAGCTTGAACGACTGAGAGACCGAATCCGATGACGAGTAGCTCCCCGCCTGCACAATCAGCGAGGTGCCACCGGCGAGCGGAAGCTTAGCCCAGCCGTTTGTCAGCAGGCCGCCGGTAAATGCGCTGATATCAGGGATCTGGTTTGTGCCGGTGCCCACGTCGCGCAGCGCCGCCGCTTTCAGGCCGAGGTTTGCGAGCACCTTCGCACTCAGCCCGCCATCTTTCAGCTCTTTCAGCGCGTTCTCGGTGAGCAGATACTGCCCGTGCGGATTGGCGGCTTTAAGGTGGCTGCTCATCAGCTCGTCGGCGTACCCTCTGACCTCGATCGCCATGTTGTCAACGTACTGGCGCGTTGCCAGCACCACGGACGGATCGATTTTCAGCGTCATGGCGGTGGTGCTGTTCACAATCAAAATCATGCGCACGGTCTGCGTGCGACCGCTGCCCTCGGCCAGCTGCGGCTTGTAGGTTTCGGCGCAGTTCGCCACGGCAACCAGCACGCCGTCGGCGTCATACAGGCCAACCTCACGAATCCAGAAGCCGCCCTCGCTTTCCGGGATAACCTGCTCGGCGATGATCTGGCTGCTGTTGGCCGCGTCGACTGAGAGCGAGTTAAGCTGCGCGCGACGCTTTTCGCCGATAAGCTTCGTCTGCGCCGGGTCGGGCGTGGGCAGCGTGCCGCCGCCGTCGCCGACGGCCATTGACGTGATGTTCACTTTCTTGCCGAGCGCGGCGGCGTTCGCCAGCAGTGCCGCGCCCTGATTGGTCAGCAGGGCAAAATATTTTGTTGTCATGCGCTCACTTCCATCCGATCGATAAGATGCACCGCCGCGCCGGAATAAAGCGGGCCGCCGGTGCTGATAAGCTCAGGGGTGTAGGGGTAAACGGTCAGCTCGTCGCCGCTGTAGCAGGCGGCGGCCACCGGGATAACGCCGCTGGCGTCGAGGTTAATCGACAGCCCGATGAGGTGGCGGCTGCAGGGCTTCGCGTCGGCTATCAGGCGCTCAAGCTCGTTGTACATCTCCTCCGTGATGCCGGTATCCAGTACGCCCACGTCAAGCCGGAAGGTGCCGGGCGCGTCGCCGGTTTTCCACCACTCAACGATGCGGATGAGGTAGCCCAGCGGCTCCACCACGCGGCGGATGGCGCCGACGGTGCCTTTGCGCTGATGCACCGCGCGGGAGGCTGCTACCACGGCGCGTTTGGTGGACTCCGGCCAGCCGGTGTCCCAGCGGTCAACCGACCACGCCCACGCCAGATACGGCAGCAGCACGGGCGGGCAGGTGTACGGGTTCCACAGCTGGCGCAGCGGCACGGACAGGCCACCAATGGAGGCCAGCGCCTCAGCGGCGGCCACCTCCAGCGGCGACGAGCCCGTGGGCAGCAGACGATCACTCATCCGAGCCCCCCACGGTCAGGCTGTAGCCGGTGCACCACGCGGCCTGCGTTTTGTCCAGCACCACGTCGGCCAGCGGCGCAAGCAGGTCCACACGCTGCACGCCCTCAACGTGCAGCGCGGCGTACAGCGCGGAAAGCCGGATATCCCGCCCCAGCCGCTTCTGCGTGTTCACGTAGGCGATGAGCCGCGCCTCAGAGGCCGCGCGGATGGGCTCTGCCTCCGGCCCCGGATAGACATAAAGCTCAGCATCAATGTGGTAGGGGACGATTCTGGCCGACTGCACTCTGACGCGGTCGGCGACGGGTCGCACGTCCTCGCCGTTGAGGGATTTCTCTATGGCCGCGAGCAAATCCGCCGGGGCGGTGCCGTCCCCGTCGCGCGCCAGCACCGTTACAGTGACCACGGCGGGCGACGGGCTGATGGCGGAGGCGTCCGCCACGCGCCCGTCGGCGCTGCGGGCGTGGTATTCATACGCGCCGGTCGGCCCGGCCACGCTCAGCCCCTCAAAGGCAGCGGCGATACGGGCGCGATAATCATCGTCGCCCTCCATCACCGCCGCCACCGGTGGCAGTGCCGCGTCGTCTGCGGGCGTAATGGTCAGGCGCTGCACGCCGTTGTTGGCGCCGAGCTGGTCGAGGTCGCTGTCCAGCGCGTAGGCCACCATGACCGCCTGCGCCGCCTCGTTGATGCGCTGGCGCAGTATCACCTCGCGGTAGGCGTTCTCCTGCAGCAGCTTGACGAGGGGCTCGGACTCCAGCGACAGCGTGCGCGCGATGGCCGCCTGCTGCTCAGGCGGGTAAAGCGAAATCAGCGTGGCCTTGCGCTCGGCCAGCAGCGTTTCGTAGTCCAGCGTTTCCACCACGTCAGGCGCGGGCAGCTGGCTCAGGTCAATGGTTGCCATGTTTTCAGCTCACAGGGACGGTTAAGGAAAGGGACTGTGCGCTGTCGGCGCGGGTGCCGGTCAGCTCAACAACCATGGCGCCATTAAAGTCTGACGAAAAGTTAATGGCGGTCAGTGTGACGCGCGGCTCCCACTGCAGGATGGCCACATAGCAGGCCGACATGATCTGCAGGCGTAGCGCCTCGTTTTGCGGCTGGTCGATCAGCGCGGAGAGCAGCGAACCATAGTGGCGTCGCATCACCCGTGAGCCCAGGGGCGTGGTGAGAATATCGCGGATTGACTGGCGGATATGATCGAGGTCGTCAAGCGCGCCGCCATTTTCGCGGCTCATGCCGGTGTATTTTGCGGTGGTCATTGCGGGCCGTCCGTTCTGCTGCCGCCACGCTGCACGCCGCCGTGCGTGTGGTCGCTCAGCACCACGCCGTTGGAGCTGAAATCACCGCTGCGCTGTTCAACACCGCCGGTAATCTTCCCGCCCTCGGTAAACTCGAACGTTTTCGCTTTCAGGTGCCCCGAACACTCAACCTCTGGCGTACTCAGCAGGATTTTAACTGCCGCCTCAATGGTGGCGGTCTGGATGCCAGTCGCTTTCAGCGCGCCGCTTGCCGGTTCGTACTCAACTACCGCCCCGTCGGGGAATGACCAGTGCAGCGCGTCGGCTGAGGCGGACGGCGCCGGATTGGCATCGGAGAAAATGCCCGGCAGCACAAAGCCGGTGTCGAGCTCGCCGCCGAGGCAAAAGATAAGCACCTGCTCGCCCACCGACGGTGCATTCCATGAGCGTGTGTTACCCGCGCGGGCGGTGAGCCAGTGCAGCCAGCCAGTAGTGTTGTTTCCCGTGTCCACCCGGCACTGCCCACTGTCAAGATTGACGGCGGCAATGGTGCCAGTGCGGATCAGGTTGCGCAGTAGGCGCTGAATTTCTGTGATTTGTTCATTCATGAATGCATAATCTACCTCTTCAATTTTTTCGACAACGTGACGTTGTTTATCTACAGATGAACGCACAAGAACAAGCTGGGGAATAACTATGCAAGAGTTTTTTAATGATAAAAAATTCAAAGATTCAATTTCTGTCTATTTAAAAGTAATCAAAAAGCAACCTACATCAGGAAATTTTGAAGAAAAAAGAAATGGCTATATAGCTTGGGTGTTACAGGAGATGGCTTCGGATGCAATTTCCTGGGATGAAAGAACGCCTTTCAATAAGAAATTCATATCACATTCATTCAACACCAGAATTAATGAAGCTGATATGAGCAAAGAAAGCTTAGATGAGTTATATTCAATTGTGCTCCGTTTTGTTGTAGAGGAACATATCAATCACCCTTATCTTGATGACGAATTAACTTTCAACGAGTTAAAGGATTTTAGCCGAGAAAATTTGAAATTCTTTTCAGAGCGCGCCTCTCGCCAAGTTGATTATGCTCTGTTTGAAATGCATATATCTATCCTGAGGCATCTAATGAATAGTGAAGAACTCTCGGACATAAAAAAAACTGGTGAGTTCAAGCAATCAATCGAGCAATCCCATATCAAATGGGAAGCAACGATTGATAGTCAAAAGCAAGAAATGCAAGATGTTCAGCTACAATGGAAAAAAGATTTAGAAGATGCTGAAAATCGAGTCAATCAACTACAAGATACTTTAGTCAATCAGAAAAATGCATTTAATTTCGTTGGGTTGTACCATGGCTTTGAATTATTAGGCGAAATAAAATCAAGGCAGCTATTTTGGGCAAGGTTGCTTATTGTTGGGCTGGGCTTGTTAATTCCCGCCATTATTTTTAGTGAAATAATTTTATTTTATAGCGCCACTGAAATAAAAAAAGAGCTTACTGATTACCTTTCAGTTATTCCAGCCGCATCATTGGTCATTATATTTATTTACTACTTCAGAGTAAGTTTGATTAACTTCAATTCAATACGAGCGCAAATAATGCAGATAGATTTAAGGAAAAGCCTCTGCCAGTTCATCCAAAATTATGCTGATTATAGTAGCAGCATAAAAAGCAAAGATAGCAACTTGCTTGATAAATTCGAAGACATAATCTTCTCAAACATAATGTCTTCTGAAGAAAAAATACCTTCGACCTTTGATGGACTTGAACAAATAGTTTCTTTGATAAATGCAGTAAAAGCCAAAGCAAAGTAACTTAATCAAAGGTGTGCAGTTATGTATTGCCCGATAAACTCAAAATCAGCGTCAGACATACCTAGTAGAGGGCGGGCCTCATACTGCACTTCTTTGCCGCCCCGTGAAGGCCGGTCACGTAGACCATAGTGATGCACCCGCGCCATGCGCTGCACGCGCCCGGTGAAGGCGATCACAGCTTCATCCGCCGTGGCCTGTGCTTTCATGTATTTAGCCGTGCGCAGCTTTGCGAACATCTCGCGTTTTATCCGGCCCTTTTTGCCGCGCACGGGCTGCGCCTTGCGCGGTTTAAACGGCGTGCCGTTCGGTGCCTGCTGGCGTTTGATGTTCTGCTGCTGGCTGGCGCGCAGCTTGCGCGCGATGTTGCGCGCCATCTCTTTTCGTGCAGAGGGTGACAGGTTGCCAATCAGCGCATTAAGCCGGTCATTCAGGGCCTGCAGGTCGCTCATGATGTGTACTCGCTGACAAGCCTGCCATGCGCGTACAGCTGCAGCGGCCTGCTGTCATCCTCCGGCAGCGGGTTTTCGCCGACGTGCTCAACGTGCAGCGCCGCCCCCACGCGTTTCACAATTACGCGCTCGCTCAGCTGCAGATCGATACTGATATCGCAGGCGGTGTCGCTTATAACATCGGCCTTGAACATGAAGCCGTCCCGCCGCTTCTCTTTTGTCGCCATCACGTCGGGCTCATTGACGCGCAGCCATTCAAGCATCGGCACGACCAGCAGGTCGATATCGTCCGTGTAGTCGGTGATCACCATGTTCAGCCGGTACTGGTATTCAAACGACAGCGAGCTGGCGAGCGTTGAGACGATGCGTCCGCTGTCAATAAACACGTTCAGGCTGTCAGGGTTGCGCTGCAACAGCGGCACGCTGGCGGTCAGCACCTGTCGAAGTTGTTGCGGTTTCAGCATCGTGTTGCTCCTGGCATTCTTTGATGATTTCCACCTGCAGGCCGCAGGCGGCAAGCGCTGCCTCAAGCTGGCGGTTATCCGCCGCCAGATCGCCCCGCGTGCTGAGGCTGTTGCCCGGCACCGGGCAGCTTGTCACGCGCGGACAGCCAGTCCAGATAATCTCTGGCATTGGCGAAGGCGGGACGGCTGTGCAGCCGGATAACGTCAGCAGGCAGAGCTGCAGCAGACCACTCGCGCAAAGTCGGGTTAGCATCGGTTTCCCTCTGTATCTGGGCCTCACGGGTCAGGGCCAGCGCGCTGGCGCGGCCCTGCATCTGCCGCAGCGCGGCTTCGCGCCTGCTGCCCTGCAGGATTTCAGTGTTAAGGCGGCGTATCGCCCGGTCACGGCTCTCAATGCCCGCCGACAGCGTGCCGATTATCTTCTGCGCGCCCGCGAGCGCATCGCTGGCGACCGACCAGCGCCAGCCAGTCAGCGTCAGCGCCAGCAGCGCGGCGGCAAGCAGGGCCGTCAGGATGCGGCTCATTGCGCGCCCCGCAGACACCATGCGAGCTCGCGCCCGCGCCGGTTGTCCAGTCCCTGATTAAACACGCCGTTCACGTACACCCAGCGCGGCAGCTGCAGGCAGGCGTCGCGCCAGCGACTGCTGTTCAGTAACTTCACCAGCGTAGAGCCGCAGGCGTTGCCGGTGCCGACGTTGAAGGCAAACGACACCAGCGCGTCATAGACTTTCTGCGGCACCTGCACGAAAACGCACCGGGCCAGCGCGCGCTCAGTGCGCAGGACGTTGGCGATAAAGGCGCCCGCCGCCTGCCGCTCGGTGATGGTTTTGCCCGGCACCACGCCGGTGGTGTTCCCGATGCCGTCCGTCCACCTGCCCGCATCGCACCGGTACGGGCTCAGGCGACAGCCCTCATAATCCGCAATGAGTTTCAGCCCCTCCACCGAGGTGTGCAGCTGAGAAAAGCCCGGCAGCGTGGCGGCCAGCGCCAGCACCACGCCCACCGTGCAGCGCTTAACGGTTTGCAGATTCATAGTCCCCCCGGCTGATTCGGCCGCGCTCAAAGAGCAGATAGGTTTTACGGCGGTAGTACCAGCTCACCAGAAACATGCCAACGCCGAGCGCCATGCCGAGCAGCGTCGCCACGTCCTGCAAATCCCACCGGCCGAGCCAGCCCATCACGACCGCAATGGCGTAGGTGATAAAGGCGCTGATGCGCTCTGTTGTGATCATGATTAGTCCCAGAGATTAACGGTTTCGCCCGTGGGTACGTCCGGCAGGTCGGGCAGGTCTACCGGCCAGCCGTGCGGCAGCACCGGCCCGACGTCCGCGAGGCCGCTGTTTGCCGCGTAAACCCTTTCCGTGACCTGAGCGGTGCGCCCGTAGTGGCGAAAGCAGATGTCGTCCACGGTGTCGCCCTGCAGCGCGTAAACCCGCATCACAGCAGGCTCACGATGCAGCCGGGACGTCCGGCGATGCGGCTGATGCTGAAACGTGCGTCACGCCAGTACTCGTCGGCGCTGGCCTCGACGCTGTCCGTTTTTTTCGAGCCGCTGGCGTCGTAGCCCCGGTACTTTTCCGCTACGGTGGCGGCGGTGGCGGCCCCGACGGCGGCTGCGTAATACGTCACTTTCTCGCTCACGCCGTCGAGCGTTTCCGCCGGCACGTCGGCGAGCGTTGCATAGCCCGCCGCCATTTTCTCGGCGCGCCACTCGTACAGCTCGGCGTTCACTTCCGCGACAGCGCTCAGCACCGCCTGCCGCAGGCGCGGCGCGGTAACGGTTCCCTCATAGCGCAGCGTCTCCCTCAGCTGCTGCAGATCGATATCAGGCCAGAAAAAGGTGTTTTTAACGGGCGGCTCGGCAGCGTCTGCCGGTCGCTGTGCTGCTATTACCAGCGTGCTCATAGTTGGCCCTTAAATAGGTGGGCGGTGGAGGACGGCGCAGTCACTGAGCGTGCATTGCCGTCCTGCCGCCCTGCGCGGGGTCGCGTCCGGTCAGCGGCTGGCCTGCTTTTTCATCGCCGTTGCCAGCCGCTCTATATCCTTGATAACGCCGCAGCGGTCGTGCAGCTGCAGCGCGCGTTTCAGGTGATGCATGGCCTCATGAGCCCCGCCCGCGTCGCGGTACACATACCCGATGATTTTGTGCAGCTTGGCGCGCACCTGATCGGGCATGTCTTCGCTTTCGGTCAGCCGGAGGGTTTCAAGCAGCGGTGCAATATCGACCGCCTCTTTTGCCGTCCAGGCGCGCGCGGCGGCGCTGGCCACTTCTTCGGCCAGCAGGTAGGGCAGGCTGTCGCGTCTGAATCCGTCAGGCGGCACCAGACCGTGCGTCAGCGCGTAACGGGCGATTTCAAGCGCCCCGTCCACGTCGCCGGTGTCCAGTCGCCAGATCATGACGGTCATCACCACGGCATCCTGCGCGCCGCGCCCGCTTTTCATCACGCCTGCAATCCACGGCAGATACTCCGGCAGCATCCGGCGTTTCAGCTCTGCCTTGCGCTCTACCGAGTGGACTTTTTTCAGGCGGCGCTTGTCCTCGTTGAGTTTCACGAGCATCTGCTCATAGCCGGTGGCGTGGCGCAGCGGGTTTGCCTCCCGCTGCTGCTCGGTTTCGGCCTGGACGCGCATCCGGTGACGGCGGGCGGGGCTTAGCATGCGTTACTCCTCTGCCGGGATTTCTGCAGGGGTTTCAGCGGCACTGTTTGCCGCCGCAGGCGCGCTGAAATCACCGAGCGTGATGTTCTCGATCACGCAGCCCGCCGCGTAGTCCTCCACCACGTAGTCCTCGTTGGCAGACTCGTAGTTTTCGATGCGGTCGCGCTTCGGCACTTCTTCGATGTGGCGGCGCTGCGTGCCTTCCTGCCAGTAAATCGACAGGTTATCCGTGCGGGTGATCATCATGGCGTTGGCCGGAAAGTACGGCACGCGCACCGCAGGCAGGTTGCCGATGCGCTTCTGGCTGATAATCACGTCGGCGGCCAGCTGCTCGGTGTTGGCCTGGCTCTGATTCACAATCGGGAAGTATTTGTCCGCCAGCAGCTGACGGCCCACGATGACAACCAGCTCCGGGTCCTCCTGATACCACGGCTCAATCAGGCTGTTGGTCGCGTCCATTACCAGCGCGTCAAGGTTGGCGTAGTCGCCGCCTTTGCCCACGCGGATGGTGTCAGAGACAACCGAGCCGTCCTTCGCGGTAATATTGCTCATCACGCGGGCGGGCGCTTCGTCGCGGTACTTCTGCAGCCAGCCCACGGCCACGTCCTGCAGCATCGGATTTTTTGCGCGGTCTGAGGTTTTGGCGCGGTGCGTGCCGTTAAAGCCGATCATGATGCGGTCCAGCGCCTGCCGTTGAATGATGGCGTCGCGCAGGCGGGTCTGGAAGTCGTCGTAGCGCGCCCACAGGTCGAGGGTGTTGTAGCGGATGTGGAAATCGAAGTTGACCTGCGCGCACTCGTAGCCCTGGCTGTCGAGTGCGGCAAAGTCGGCGGTCTCGCGCTCGTCGCCGCCCGCCGTGTCGGTGGTGCTGGCAATCGAGCCGGACACGCCGACGCCGATTTTTTCGCCCTTCATGTCCGGCACCGGCACGATGTTGATGCGGGTCAGAAACGCGGATGACTCCTGCACGCGGGTCATCAGCTTCTGAGCAACTGATGGCTCGACGCTGAATTTCTTGTTCATGTCCTCGGTTTCCACGCCGTTCAGCTCGGCGACGCGGGACATATAGGCGTTAAATTTAAAGCGGGTAGTCTTGCGCATTGGCTTTCCTGTTTATCAGTGTTCGGGTGTGTTCAGGCCGGGCTTATCAGCAGTCGGTCTGCACACTGGTTTTGTTGTCGCCGCCAGTGGCAGGCGGGCGGCGCGAAAATCCGCCGTCGGTCTTTTCCAGCAGTGACCGGAGGGCGCTCAGGTCGGCGCGGTCTTTAGCGGATTCGGCTTCCAGCGCATCGATGCGCCCGGAGAATGCCGCCTCCAGCGCCGCCAGCTGCTGCGCATGGCTTTCACTGTTCTGCTGTACCTGCTCGGCCACCGCCGTCACGGCAGCGCTCACGTCGTTGAAGCGCTCGCCGTCGGTTTTCTCCCTGCGGGTGAACAGCTCACGCACGCGGTGCAGCAGCGACGGGCCGTCTTCGGCCTCGGTGTAGAACTCGATCAGGGTTTCCTCGGCGGCGGTAAACAGGTTTTGCCTGTCCTGCTTGCGGGAGGCCAGCGGGCTGGCCTTGGCGGTGGCGCTGAAACTCAGGTACTCCGTGCCGAGGCTCGCCGGATCGTCGGTCACGGCAAGGCCAACGAGGTAGGCTTCGCCGGTGTCGGCAAACGTCGGGTTGACCTCAATGGAGGTGTAAATTTTCTGGCGCGTCTTCGTCAGCTCGACCAGTTCCGGCGTCGGGTCGATGTAGCCAAACAGCGCCAGCTTGCCCGCCAGAGGGCCGTCGGTAATTTCTTCCGCCTCCACCTGCGTCACGTCGCCAAAGCGGCGGAACGTGCTGTCGGCGGCGTAGCCCCTGATGTGCTCCATGTTGACGCGGGCGCCGTATACGGTCGGGTTATAGTTTTTCGCCATCTGCGAAATCCAGTCGCGGGAAATTTCACGCCCGTCGGTGGTGGCGCCTTCTACGGCGATGCGAAAACGCTTTGCTTTGGTTGCCATGGTTGCCATGTAGCAGGCTCCGGTCAGTGGTTAGGGTCGGTTCGGGCTTTAAGTTTCCCCGCCGTACCCCAATCCCTCAACGCATCCCGGCCCGCTCAGGCAAGAGCAAACAGCGAGTGCGGGCGCGGCCTTTTTGCCGTCGGTAGCCTTGTTGCCATGAACATTACACCCGGCACCATCATCAGCGATCCGCGCCGTCAGGCCGCACTGCTCTACTGGCAGGGATTTTCCGTGCGCCAGATTGCGGAGACGCTCGGACAGAAAACGCCGACCGTGCAGAGCTGGAAGCTGCGCGACGAGTGGGAGAGCGTTGCGCCCATCAGTCGCGTTGAGGCCAGCATGGAGGCGCGGTTAATTCAGCTCATCATGAAAGAGGTCAAGGGCAATGGTGATTACAAAGAGATAGACGCGCTGGGGCGCCAGATTGAGCGGCTCGCACGCGTGGAGCGCTATCGCGGCAGCGGCAACGAGGCGGACTTAAACCCCAACGTGCGCAACCGCAACAGGGGCGAGCGCCAGCCGCCGAGCAAGAACGTATTCAGCGACGAGCAGACCGGCAAGCTTACCGCCCTGTTTATGGGCGGCTGTTTTGAATACCAGCTCAACTGGCATAAAGCCGGTCTCACGCACCGCATCCGCAACATCCTCAAATCACGCCAGATCGGCGCCACGTTCTACTTTGCCCGCGAGGCGCTTATTGACGCGCTTACAACCGGGCGCAACCAGATTTTCTTGTCCGCCAGCAAGGCGCAGGCGCACGTTTTCAAAAACTACATTCTCGACTTTGCCCGTCAGGTGGACGTTGACCTCAAAGGCGATCCGATAGTGCTGCCCAACGGCGCACGGCTGATTTTCCTGGGCACCAACGTGCGCACCGCGCAGAGCTACACCGGCAATCTCTATCTGGATGAGTATTTCTGGATCCCGAAGTTTCAGGAGCTGCGTAAGGTGGCGAGCGGCATGTCGCTGCACAAAAAGTGGCGCACCACGTACTTTTCCACGCCGTCGAGCCTGTCGCACAGCGCGTATCCGTTCTGGTCGGGCGAGCTGTTCAACAAGGGGCGCCGCAGCAGAGACGACCGTATTGAGATTGACCTCTCGCACGTGCACCTCGCCAGAGGCGCATTGTGCGGCGATGGCCAGTGGCGCCAGATTGTCACCGTTGAGGACGCGCTCACCGGCGGCTGCAATCTGTTTGATATCGATCAGCTGCAGCTGGAATACAGCCCGGCGGAGTACCAGAACCTGCTGATGTGTGAGTTTGTGGACGACGAAGCCAGCGTGTTTCCGTTCGCCGAGCTGCAGACCTGCATGGTGGACAGCCTGGAGGAGTGGACCGACTTTAACCCCTATGCACTTCGCCCGTTTGATTATCGCCCGGTGTGGATTGGCTATGACCCGTCGCACACCGGCGACAGCGCCGGGTGCGCCGTTCTGGCGCCGCCGCTGGTGAAGGGCGGCAAATTCCGCGTGCTGGAGCGCCATCAGTGGCGCGGCATGGACTTCGCGGCGCAGGCGCAGTCGATAAAGGCGCTCACGGAAAAGTACACGGTGGAATACATCGGCGTGGACGCCACCGGCATCGGCCAGGGCGTGTTTCAGCTTGTGCGCCAGTTCTTTCCGGCGGCGCGGGAGATCAAGTATTCCCCCGAAGTGAAAACGGCGATGGTACTCAAGGCCAAGGACACCATCACCAGCGGGCGCCTGGAGTACGACACCGGGCAAACGGATATCACGCAGTCGTTCATGGCTATCCGCAAGACCATGACCGCCAGCGGCAACCGCTCCACCTATGAAGCCAGCCGCAGCGAGGAAGCCAGCCACGCCGACGTGGCCTGGGCCATCATGCACGCGCTGCTTAACGAACCGCTCACCGCTGCCAGCGGCGGCGATAACCACTCTTTCATGGAATTTTACTGATGAGCAAACGCAGAGGCCGCAAGGCATTCACCAGCACCGATACGCCCGCACAGGCGTCCCAGCCTTTTGAGGCGTTCAGCTTCGGCGAGCCCACGGCGGTGCTGGATAAGCGCGATATCATGGATTACGCCGAGTGCATCCACAACGGGCGCTGGTACGAGCCGCCGGTGAGCTTCCACGGGCTGGCGAAAAGCCTGCGCTCGGCGGTACACCACAGCTCACCGCTCTACGTGAAGCGCAATATTCTGGCCTCGACCTTTATCCCGCACCCGCTGCTGAGCCAGCAGGAGTTCAGCAAGTTTGCGCTGGACTATCTGGTCTTCGGCAACGCCTTTATGGAGCTAAGACGCAACGCGCTCGGCCAGCCGCTGCGGCTGGAAACGTCTCCGGCCAAATACACGCGCCGGGGCGTGGAGGAGGACGTGTACTGGTTCGTGAATGAGTGGAAGGAGGCGCACCGGTTTGAGGCCGGGCAGGTGTTCCACCTGATCGAGCCGGATATTAACCAGGAGCTTTACGGTCTGCCGGAGTACCTCAGTGCGTTAAACTCGGCCTGGCTGAACGAATCAGCCACGCTGTTCCGCCGCAAGTATTATCAGAACGGCGCCCACGCGGGTTACATCCTTTACATGACCGACGCGGCGCAGAGCAGCAGCGACATTGAGCGGATGCGGCAGGCCATGCGCGACACCAGAGGGATCGGCAACTTCCGCAATCTGTTTATGTACGCACCCAACGGTAAGCCGGACGGCATCAAGATTCTGCCGCTCAGCGAAGTCGCCACGCGGGATGATTTCTTTAACATCAAGAAGGCCAGCCGCGACGACCTGCTGAGTGCACACCGCGTGCCGCCGCAGATGATGGGCATCATCCCGGATAATACGGGCGGGTTTGGGGATGCGGTTAAGGCGGCGCAGGTATTTGTCAGGAATGAACTGACGCCGCTGCAGGAGAGGATGAAGGAGTTTAATAACTGGCTTGGTGACGAAATTGTAAGCTTTAAAAGTTATGTAATGTGATATCAAAAGAAAGGTGTCTACCGCCGCCTTTCTTATTTAAACAAATTTATTTATATTTTCCTAACAGGTAACTTAGAACCAGATGTATCCAAATGAAATGAATACCCCTTGCTTCTTAATAGTAATTTCAGAGCATACTCGGAATTTGCAGGGTCGCTGGTTGGCCCAGGCTTAATCATAACCAAAGGCAGCTTATTTATAGAAGGCCCGACTTCCGCTCTGATATCTAACTCTACATATGGTGTTAATCCGTAAGTTCCATCTCTTATTTTTACATTCTCGCCTTCGTGATATTGAGTCCAGAATATCAATCTCCATTCCTTTTCAACTGAAAAGCAAGGGTGTTTAAAGCAAGATAAATATTGAGCTAAATTTAATCTAACAAACTGACAGCCTGCTGGAATAAAAGAATCCTGAACCATATCTGGATTGTTTTTCTGAGCATGCCTCACGACAGAAAGAGCTTCGTTTATTATTCTTTCAATTATATTTTTCTGCAGCTGCACATCATAAATAACCTTTACCAAGTCAAAATCCTTTATGCCTCTCTCAGGATAATTAGGCATTCTGAGTTTTAATAGCTGCGTGTCAAACCCTAGAGCAAATCCACCGCCTTTAGATGCATACTCTCTCCATTGACTGAGGAGATCATCATCTTCGCACATACAAGCAATGTAACAATCTAGCACGCTATTATATGCATTATGTGTTGCTTTGCATCGCTCGATAAAACTAATGATAACGCTGTCTTTTTCTTTTTTAATTAAATCATCTAGGATTTCATTTAGTAATTGCGAGCCATAGCTTATTTCAGATGAATCATTTAAATATCGAAAGTTTGTTGCCCACATTTTCGAAGATTCCAACATCCCCAATAACCCGCTTGAGTTTGTATAATGATATAAAACTTTAGGCATCTCGGTTGGATATATTACCTTTTTTAATCCCGCAACACTCTGCTCTACCTCTAAAAAAGAAAGCCTTGCCTTCTCAAAGTTATTCTCCATGAAAAAACCCTCAATGGCATCTATTAAGCCAAGATAATTAAACCCCCCTAGTTTAAATCGCAATAACTAAGAGAACATCAATTTCGAAGTGGTTTATGTACCACGCATGAACAATAATTATATTTTTTATTTAATTAATCAAGTAAAAATCAATGAATTATTTTATTCTCAGCAAAGAAAAACATATAAACATGTTTGCACCCGTCGCGCGCAATGCTTTCCCCGCCACGCCTGCCCGCTTTATGCATCGCTTTTCATGCAGATGCATGCACCACAAAAAACCGCGCCAGCAGCGGGCGCTCTGGCGATCGGCGATCCTATCTGGATCATGCGTAATCATGCATACACATGCGATTGACTGCAGCATAAAAAAAGCCACCGAAAGGGTGGCTGAGGGTAGGGCAGTTGATGCGCGGATATCACTCAGCGTGGTGGAAAATGGCATCCTGATAAAACGCTGTATCAATCGTTCCGGCCATCTCACTGATCATCGACAGCGCCATTTTTAGTTCATCTTCTTTGCAGTGTGCGACAAGTGAAACGTCAGCGATAAACTGAATGCGCGCAACGGTCTCGCTCAGATTGTCCAATTCCATCAGCGAATTAACTCCCCATATGAATTATATACTGTATGGATAAACAGTATCACGCAAATAAGGAACCGTAAAGAATCGCATGGCTCAGATGCGACTAAGCGATGATTTCTTGAGCGCTTCGTCTGCCAAGCTGTCTCGCTGCCAATGCCTTGAACCGGAGCAAAGCAGTTATTGGCTTACCCCGATCGCAGAACAGGTACCCGCTGGTGCCACTCCAGAATGTTTGCTCGCCAACTTTTAGATTGCGGCCGCTCATCATCCAGGTGATCTCGCCTTCGGACAGGGTTAGCCGCGACACATCGTAAAATGTCTCTTTAAGCTGCTCACGTTTCTGCAATTGCTCCGCATTCGGTAATGGCGGCGGGCGCTTGCGTGGTTTCTCCGGTGTGCTTTCTCTTATTAGCCGCAAAATGCGCCGCCTTTCGGCTTGCGTTGGTTGTCTGGAGAAATCGAGAGGGATATCAAGTGGCGGCGACGCCGTACAGTTATTGACAGAACTCCGAGAGGGCGCGGACGCGCCCTTAACATCAACGGCCAAATCAACGGCACGTTTGGGGACGATCTTCCATTGCGCCAGACGGGTTAAGATTGGCGTGTCTGCACCAACTTCAGTTGCAAAAACGCCTTTGATACGCACGGTTTCCTCGCCGTATTCGTTTACGTCATCGCTCGGCTGATACCAGGTGCGCACTGCTAAATCATCACGACGGACGAACGGCCCGCCCTGAGCGTTGACATAGCCAGCCCAATCACCAGCATCGGCTGCATCGTGCGCAGCAGCAAATTCAACACTCAGACCGTGAGCAGTTTCGCTGTCAGCCATGCGGCGCAGCTCGCGATAAACCGTTACCGGCGCGCCACCCACAAACTGAAACTGGCGGATGTGCCAGCGTGCCGCCCAGGCGGAAACGGCTGACGCTGTTTCTTTCAGCTCTTTGCCGCTTTCGTCGTCCAGCTCTCCATCGAGTGCATAGCCGTCGATATTTTTTGAGATGTATTTCGCCACGTATCCGGTAGCGCTGCCTTTTTCCGGGTCGATAGCTTCGGCGTGAAAACGCGCTTTGCGAGCCTTTTCGCTTTTCAGCTCTTTGTTGTCTTCCTGCCAGGCGTAATCGCTCATAACTTCACGCACGCGATCGACATTTTCGGGAAGCATAAACATCAGCATATGCCAGTGAGGGGTCGCATCATGATGAGGTTCAGCAACACGTATACCAAAGATACGGATTTCTTCACGATGCAGTTTTGCGCGGATTTTCTGCCAGAGGTTGCAGAGGTAGCGTTGTGTGTCTGCCGGGCTGGCTCCGTTCCATTTTCGATTACGATGGCCGGTCTTAATAGTGGCGTGGTAGCGGGCTGGTGCGGTGAGGGTGTAGAACTCGCCGATAAAACCCATCTCGTTGCAGATATTTTCAAAGCCACGAATGCGGGTCATCAACTCGCAGCGGCGAATAGCGGGATTAGCTACACTGCCGTCGTATTTCTCAATCAGGCTGATGCGGTTGCCTTCATCGTCTTCTAACTCCATTCCTTTGAGAAATTCGCGCGTGCGGCGTTTCTGCTCACGCCACTCCGCAACCGTCATATTGCTGGCGTATGGGGTGTGCTTTTTGCTGACGTTAGCGAGTGCGATCTGCAGGTGCTCGCGCCAGGCAGACGCAACACGACGCAGTCGGCCTTTCCACCATTTTTCAGTCTTCATACGCATGATGGCCGGTGTAACTTCTTCCGGGTCAAATAAACGTGATGTGACTTTATCCCACAGCGGTGGTGTCTGGTTCAGTTCGCGGGTGATGGTCGCGGCGGTCATATAAACGCGATGTGTATATTTGTAATCTGTCACGTCACCGCCCTGGCTATGAGCCTGTACCAGTTCGGCCATAATAAAATTAGCCACGTCACCAGCCAGCAGATCAACATCAGCACGCGCCATATCAGGCAGACGGTTAAAGCGCTTCATCAATTCCCACAGCCCACCGCCAGCGCGTGCTGGACCCGCTTTTTCTCCGGCATTTTCGGCCAGCAGGTTAAAGGTGGCTGTATTCATTTCGTGGAGTTGGTACTTTGCGTTTACGCATCCAACGCGTGGCAATGTGCGCTCAACAAAAGTCTTTGCTAAGTACGCATTGGCGCGGGCTGTTCCCTGCGTTTTTTCTAACTCGCTAGCGCGGCGTTTCACATCGATTTGGATCAGCTTTGGCTGCTGTTCGAGCAGTTCCTGCGCATGTGCTAAAGCCGCAATCATCTGACTGCGGCTATGAATTTGCTCATAAGTAGGATAGGGGCTGGCAATGGCTTCCCGTGGAGCATTCCACGGGTAAGCGAATTCCTCATGCATCAGGAATTACCCGTCAGGTGTTTGTGGCGCTGTTCCTCAATTTCCTGGCAGGAAACGCAGCGGGTAACACCTAGATAAGCGCGGCGGCGCTTTTCAGGAATTGGGGCTTCACAGTCTTCACAAAATGAGGCGCTTACAGCAGGACCGCGATTTACGATAATCGCGATGTTTCGAGCCAGCATTTCGTCGGTGCGCTGCTGCACGATGTCCATTGAGTCAGCCATTAATGCACCTCCTCAATTTGTGCCTGGAGCTTTTCCGCTTCCTGATAAAGAAGCTCTGCGGCCTCGACGTGGGTAAGTTCATCCCGGCGAATTTTTGAGGCCAGGATGTTAAGGCGGGAAACCATAAGATCAGCACGACCGCGGCGTTCTTCGCGGCGTGCGTCATTCAGCATCATATCAAGTTCAATATATGAAGCTGGTTTACTGGACTTAGTAAATTTATTCAGCATGTGATTTTCCTTTCTTCAGGCAAAGTGAATACCGGCGGGTTTACGCCAATTAAGTGCTTTGGGTTATTTAATTAGAAAGAGTCATTCGTTTAGGGAATAAACTCACAACGGCTTTCAGGTGGTTCATTGCGCGAATCAGCGCGTTTCTTTCTTCAGTAGTTAGATCAGTAAAATCGGCTGAGTGCCGGTATTTGCCGATGTTCGCCAGGAAAAATATGGCGCTTAACGCACGTTTGTTATCCTGATAATTGCAGTCAGTCACATCGCGCATTTCAGCAATAAAACGTGCCACATCTTTTTCGCAATTACCGCCCATCAGTTGTGCACGAAGCAGAGCAACATGATTAAGCGCGGCAACACGTTGACCGGCTGTCAGTTCGACCAGCATGGAATCGCCTTCGATAGCCATGATTTGCCTCTCTTTGGTAATGCCTGAGACTTTGCTCCAGATGATGACGGCGCTGCTGGATTCCAGCGTTTACCATCTTCTCCCATGATCCAGCCGTGCCCATAAGACATGGATGGGCTTTGGCGTTTAAGCCTTGCTGCCATCGAGATCATGAATGCACCTCAACTCATGCCGAGTGATGCACCGATACCGCTGATAGCATCGACTGTTGAGGACAAAGCCGGATTAGCTTGGATACGTGCTTGCACAGCTATCGCTGCCAATGTTAAGCAGCGTATGCCGCTATTAACGTTTTGCAGTAGGCCGCGCTTACTGCTGGCGGTCATTGGCTCTGTAGAAATTGCGCCAGCGGCTAACTGGCCCACTTCTGCGGTTGCTTTCATGACATACAGAGGTAACTTTTCATTTGCGACTTCGTTGATTGGTACGCACGGCAGGCATTGAATTTGTGCCAGCAAGCCATCGACGAGCGTTGCATCTTCAGTAACATCGGTAAGAGTTAGAACCTCTGTTACTGTGAGCTGATGCGGTTGATCCGGGTTGAGCTTGTTACGCAGCGTTTGCGCGCGCATTCCGGCTTTACTCGCAATGTCTTCCATGTTGTGCGCTAAGGCGAATTTCCGACAGGCATCGTCATAGTGCGCATGGGTAGAAACCTTAAAATCAAACATGTTCAAATCCCTCTTAACTTGCAAAATCAAATTAGGGTTTGATGTAACGACATTTGATTGCTTGTTGGCGATTCTTTTCGCGCCAGGCGGCAACATTGATAAGCGGATTTCCATGTTTCGTCATGGTGGTTTCTACTACTTCGCCGGTCTTACGGTTGGTGCGGTTTTGCGTGTAGGTAAAGGATGGGGTAGGTGCCAGCAGGACAACACCATTGGCGATCCATTTCTCCAGCACAGACAGGCTGATACGGTTAGCTGTGGCGAAGTCCTGCTTGGACATTGTCGGGGATGTTGCCAGTGTGACAGCTTTGTTTACAGCGTCGTTTACCGCTTCGCTGAGTACAGGCATCAAAAGTGCAGCAACATTGGCAATAAAATCTTGAGATTGCACTAAGTCAAATGCGTTCTGACTGTTTGCATTTTCAGTATGCATAACGCAGTATCTCCTGATAGTTAAACGTGTTCTACGGTGTTGCATGTGGTGTGCGAACACTCTAGATCGCATTTGTTTAACTGTAAACATAATTTAGCGTTTATTGGTGAAAATAATGCGTCTTGAAAATGCAATCGCGAGCGATGTTTTAGAACGAATCCTCTCAGCGTATGGCTTCACCATGCAGAAAGAACTAAGCGATAGGCTTGATATTGCTAAGAGTAATGTCGCGAGTTGGCTGGCGCGTGGTCAGGTTCCGGGCAATGTGATCGTACAATGCTCTCTTGACACAGGTGCAGACGTAAATTGGTTGGTTACTGGTGAACTTGAAAAAGCAAACTCAATACGTGAGCTGCCAAACGTTAGCGGTAAGGCCGTTTACGATGAAGTGATGGCAAATGGTGGGAAACCTGTGCTTCGCCGTATCCTTGATGCATATGGATTCACATTGCAAAAGCAACTCTGCGAATTATTGGATATTTCATCAGGCACGGTCAGTACTTGGGTTAGAAGAAACTATTTTCCTGGTGATGTGGTAGTTACTTGTGCACTAGACACCGGCGTTTCTCTGCGATGGTTGGCAACTGGAAAGGGAACACAGCAAAATGAAAATATATATTCAGCTGCGAATTTCACTGTCCCCCACAAAACATTGACTGTAGGTGTTCTGGAAGACTCTGGATTTTGGCAGATTAATTTGAGTTTTCTCTCATATCCCGCTGCTGAACCTGTGTTTATTTCGAGTAGCACTGCTGCGTGGATTGTCGACATCAAAGTGTCTAGTATTAGTAACGGTAGATGGCTTTTAGGTATAGATGATAAATATGATGTCTATGATGTTACCATTCTACCGGGGAGAAAAATTAATGTAACAAGTAAGACAACAACCTTTACCTGTAATACCGATGAGGTGAAAATAGCTGGCAAGGTGATATTAACTATGGACTATAACATTTAGTTATATCTATATGACTAACTATTAAATTTAGTGTGTTATCGACAAGGAGTAAGTATGTCTTTCGAAGTAATTGGTACAACAAAAGACCTAAAGAGTGGCACTCATGTGATTTATTGTCAAGCGTCTCTGAATAAATATTTGGATATTGTTGGTGAGGATTTTGGTGAGTTTTCTTTGCAGCGAAAAAGAGAATCTCATAAAGCTTACAAAAGACTTAGAGAAGATATTGTTGAAGGCGCATTGCTTCCATCAATAACACTGTCTGTAAAGCATCACTTAGTGGAAAATATAATTGATCATATTAATAATAAACAAGCTTTAACAGATCTTCTTTCCAGAGATGATGTGGTTGACATATTGGATGGACTTCAAAGAACTTATATTATCAGTGATTTGAAAAGGAATGGAGTGGTCTTCAAAGAAGGTCAAAAATTATTATTAGAGTACTGGTTAGAGCCTGATCTTAGTAAACTGATATATCGAATGATAGTTCTCAATTCAGGTCAAAAGGCCATGTCTATGAGACATCAGATCGAACTTCTATTCTTATCATTGCAAGAAACCATATCTTCACGGCTTGAAGGTATTGAAATAATTAAAGAAAAAGACTCCAAGCGAAGAACTCAGGTTAAAAAGTATCATCTTAGTTCTATTGTTGCATCTTATAATGCTTTTATTACTGCGTCACACGAAACTGATAAAGAAAATTTAGTGGCTCAAAAATTAATCGACGATGGTGCATTTGACTCTTCAGAAGATGAGCTAACCGCACAATTTGAAGATTATATGTTTTATCTTGGTGTTTTTATAAAACTTGATGAAATGTGTTGGAATATTTACACCGCAAATCAACTTGATGAAAATGGTGAAGAAATAGATTTGGGTGATTCACAAAACTGGCTTGCTTCAGAAAATGTGATAGTGTCAATTTTCAGTGCAATAGCTCAATTTTTGAAAACCGACAAGAAGGCAAGGGTAGACGAAGCATTTGAAAAATTATTCAATAAGATTGAAATGGGAGAGCAGGATCCTCTAGGGTTAAATGTATTTAATCAGGTTAAGATTGGTTTGATTTATAAAAAAGCAAACATGGGTTTTGTTACTAGGAAACTCATCCACACGGGCTTTAAAGAGTATTTCAGAGATTGTGGTGATACATCTCTTGCTGATTGTTGGCCGCAAGCGGCGGAGTAAAAAATGGACGAAACTAAACTCTCAGAATTTGAAGATTTATATAAAGAATTCATTGGTGATGAGGATGGGGTGTCATATCGATTAATAGATAATGAATTTCACTGTTTCAATGATTATGTTCTTGTCCCTGTTAAAGCAATAGAGAAGTCGATAAACATCACCGAGGCTGATGATATTGAGATATTTTCGGCTGATGGTACCCTAATTGGTTATTTGTGCCCTATGGCCTACCCGGAAAACGAATATGTTATTGCTAGACTCAATGAAAAAAGGCTCTTTGCTTTTTTTGTTGATAATTTAGACTATTCACAGCAAAGTGATAGTTACAGTTTCATTAATCATTATGTGGCAATTGAGTCAAATTGGTTCCCTTACTATAAGACTGTTATGGGTACCTCTGAATATTGGGGAGGGTATACTCACAAAAACTTGAATCCTACTAATTCAAGAGTGATTAATGAAATAAAAATCCGTGAAGGAATTAAAATACCCTCAATTAACCACGAAGAAAGTATCGTGCTGGCTGTTCATTCATCTAGTTCATTTGAGCGATTTTTGAAGTATTACCATCAAATTGAACTGTTATTTGACTCTCTTTTTATTTCGAGATTGAAAAACATAAATTCATCTGATTTAAAAGATTATGCCATGATCATCAAAGAATTTAATCATGGTAAAAAATCCGAGTTGGATACCTTTAAGTATATTCTTAAAAAATATCTAGTTAATTATAGCTTAATAATAGAAAAGATGAAGCTCGTGCAAAATCATCTTAATATTGCTAACGATATGTTCTATGTGCTTGGTAAAGAGCATAATCCTTTGAAAAGCAATGAAGAATGGAGTCTTCTGATTGATTTGCTGTCCAGAGGTTCACTCGACCCAATTTCTAGCTTTACATTTCAACAAGTTAATGGTTCGAGCGTAAGACTAATTACTAAAAATAATCAAGAAGCTTTTAATGATTTTATTGTTAATTTATGCAGTTATTGGATTTATAGGATGAGATGCTGTATTGCACACAATAAAATAGGGGAGTATATCTTTAGCTATAATGATGAAAGCTTTGTTTCTGATTTTGGAGAGCATTTGCTTCTGGAAATTATAAGGGATATTTTTTCAAATCCAATCCTTCATGCTGATATAAATGTATAATTTGGGATGGGTATGCTTTTCATACCCATCAGATAAATAAATATCTGGGAAGATATTTATAGATGCATAACAATTTAAGTTGGCTTTCCTGTGCTTTAGGATTGCGATTTCATTTGGATTGAAAATGTACTATGGGAAATTTCATGCAAACTTGCTACTTATCAATTGCTCAGATTCTGTTAATTTAGAGTAGAAAAGAAGTATCATCGAGTCTGAATTAACATGCACTGGCGCTGTGACAGTAGGGCTGTTCAATATGAGGATATCGACATATGATGCCGGAACAACATTCTGATCGCCAAATCATCGCCAATTATACATGTAACAATATGATTTATATGAAGTAAGAAAGTATTGGGTCTTTTTTTGTGCATGTGATTTCATGGCATGTTCTGGTGGGATACAACATTGCCTGAAACCCTTATATCCCAAACCTATCATCACGTATTTCCTGACCGCGTAAATCCCGATACTTCGTTCATTGGCCTGTTCTTATGGCCGGGCAGTCTTGCATCTTGGTCGTGACGGACTGCTTGTCAGAGAGGTTCGAGGTGGGCGCTTTTATCAATGTGATAATTCCTAATATACATTTAAAATTCTTCTCAAAATGTTACCATTCATCCCTTTATTGCTTAAGGGATAATGGAATGTCATACATCGATTCAAATTTGGTCGGCAATGAAACGGTCCTATACCGTGGACACGTCACGCTTTGGGCCTGGTTGCCTTGGTTGTTCTGGGGAACAATACTTGGTTTAACCACACTCATCGGCTTTATCTTGATTCCATTGGGTTATTTTGTCATTCGATCCAATGAGGCCGGGGTAACCAACAAACGTTTGATTGCTAAATCAGGCCTGATTAGACGCGATACCGTTGAGATACCGATTAAGAAAGTGTCTAGCTTGCAGGTTAAGCAGGGCATCATAGGGCGTATGCTGGGTTACGGCACATTGATCATTAGCGATGTCGGTGCGGCGCATGCACCTATCCGCTTTATTAAAGAACCTTTACGTTTCAGGCAGAAATTCTTTGAAGTGCAGGAAGAGTTAGAAACGCCTTGATACCCCTAACCCGCTTCGGCGGGTTTTTTACATCACAATGGGGTGGCTGCTAAGTGCGGAGGTTGAGAATATTGTTTAGTTTAAGGGCTTAGGGTCTTTAGAAAAGTGATTGTTCAGCTCTTTCAGTGCTATTAAGTGAAAGCGCAGCCTCGTTACATAAGAAAGGTAAGGAGGCTGCCCGCGATAACTCGCACATGGCGGGTTGTCGCAATATATTCAGGAGCTCGCTTTGATTTCTGCACATCGATTATCGGCGCGGCGGCGCCATATTTTTTGCCCGATGGGTTCGATATAGCGAAAGCTCAGCCAGCCCAAAAATAGCGTTGTAGCGATCGAAGCAAAAAACAATGATGGCCCACCCGACGGGAAATATTTATACATTCGGTGCATGACAACAATGTGGATGAGATAAACGGAAAACGATATATCACCCAAAAAAACCAGCCATCGTGGTGTGATGCGGTTCAACCAGCTGTCATTAAAAGCAACAGCGGCAAGCAGCAATGCGAGCACGGTACCTGAAGCCATTAATCCATGGCCTACATGCTGGTCGCTGCTCAGGTGCTTAACGACAAGAACCACGGCTGCCAAAAGGAAAGGAAGGCGAGCCGCGACGGGGAGACGTATAATATAGGGATAAACCAGCCCAATCATCACGCCTACAGCGAACTGCCAAATAATCGGGTTGGTCATTAGATTGATATAGCTAAAACCTAAATCATGCCCACTGACGTTCAAAGTGAATACCGAACCCGCCGCCAACGGCACACCGATTAATAGTGCGCATAGCGTAACCGCCAATGCTATCCAGCGCTGCTTAACCACCAGGCAGGCCGCCATGATCAAATAAAAAAGAAACTCATAATTTAATGTCCAACGGACATTCAAGAATCCTTCATCGTCCATATAAAACGGGGCGTGTTGGGGCATGTAGACGGAGAGCGTCAGCGCAGCAATGAGCGTTTTAACCTTGTCCGGATAATGAAACGTTGCCATGGCGCCACTTAGCAAGAAATTAACCAGTAAGAGGATGTAATAGGCTGGCAGCAGCCTCAATGCACGACGCCTTAAAAAGTCTGTGGCGGCGGTGAAACCGCTTCCCATGCGGGATACGGAGAGCGTAATGACGAATCCGCTGAGAATGAAAAAGAGGTCAACGCCAATCACGCCGTTTACCAGCCAGTGGGCAAGCGACGGGAATTGCTCTGCTAACGCGCTGCGGTTATGAAAAGCGACAACGGCTAAACAGGCTATCCCGCGCAGCGCCTGCATTGATTTAATTTTATGTGTCATTATTCCGTATGAGAATTGTCTGATTAGCGTAAAGATGGTGGCATTCTATGGAGGCTAATCGTTAAGTGCAACTAATACTAAAACGCATGCAGGTAACAAGCGGTTTTGCCGCAGGGAGCCTCTAGACGCAGTTTTAATCCCCGCCGAGGTATTGCTTCACCAGTGAAGTATTTATTTTAATGATGGCTAATTGAAAGCCTGCGGTGTGGCATGCGAGAGTATTGATGCCGCGCCCAACCAATATTTCCTAATAAAAAAAGCTACAGATCGCAGTCTTAATGATAATGACTTTAATGCAGGGTGACTGCGAAAACTGTGCCAAGCAGAGGGTGGTCGCTGTCGTTTGCTGGCTTATTGCATCAGCATAATAGTGACCTTTAAACGTCTCACGTTTGTCGAGAGCAAAAATATCGGCAACGTGTTCGCAGCCATTATTTCAGCGATCTATTTTATATTTAGCCTTTACGCTAATTGAGCCAAAATATTTAATTCTGATTGCTTCATCGCCAGCGATATTTTGATTTCCGTTTATGTCTTTCGCAGTTTATCCAGGCGGCCTGGCTTCCTTTCGAAAATGAGCAGATTAACGTCAACGATGACGATCGCTGAGAACGACCGTAATATGCATAATTTTTTGCACGTTTATTCATCGATTGATGCTGGGAGGAACAGGTTAGTATCAGGCTTCCTTAGGCTAAAAAGGTGATGTCGATGAAAGTGAATAAACTGCTGATGATGCCATTTTTTATTATTCTCATGTTCATCTCAGACGAAGTGAGCGCAAAAAGCATCAAACTCACAGACGAAGAGGTGAAACAACAGATTATCGATGAGTCTATTGCGACGTACCCTGGAAACTGCGCCTGTCCGTTTAATTCAGCCCGCAATGGCAGCAGCTGCGGGCGAAGAAGTGCCTGGAGTAAAGCGGGGGGCTATGCGCCCATTTGCTATAAGAAGGAAGTGACGAAAGCGATGATCGCGCAGTGGCGAGAAAGCAACATGACGCAGTAAATGACCTTGCACGGTGCGTGTTAAAGAGCGACAGCAAGTCTCTCATCCCGCAAAGTAGTGGGTAATGGCCTGGCGCGCGATCTAAAACATACGGCTGCCGCCGTTCATCATTGTCCATTGTGACTGCCCGTCCTGAACTACCTGGCCACTGCGCCAAATCCTGCTCCCCTCATCCTGCAATTTCTGGCATGCTAGCCGTTCACGCGCGGTATTAATGAGAGAGCGATAATGCGAGTCAGGAAAAGTTTAAATGGGTTATGCCTCACCATCATGATGCTTTACCTGGCAGCATGTTCCAGTGCCACAGGGCAGAACTTTGATACAGCGAGTATTCAAAAGATTCAAAACGGTAAAACCACACGTGACCAATTGATTGGGATGTTTGGACGGCCCGACTCTGACTCGTCGTATCCTGATGGACAGCGGGTCATGATGTGGAAATACAGCAAAGCCAGGACGCTGGATACCACCGAGGGCAAAACGCTGACGGTGCAAACCCGCAATGGAACGGTGTTTAACTATACGCTCAGTAAAAGCTAACGCTGCTGCGACGTCGCGGCGTCACAGTAAGCGGCATGTCACGCATAATTCAATCCTATCTCGACCAACGTAGCGGTTGCACACGAAATCATGCTTGCGCCAACAACGGCGCCTGAATAGTGCAGGGGAACGTAATTTCTCTCACGCGGTAAAATACGCGCGGAAAGGCCTGGGCGACTAAGTAAATAATGGCCATTACAGAGGCCGCGCTGTCGGCACTGTGCTCGCGGTTGGCGTAATAACGTCCATTCTAACGAAGAGCGTTATATGCATGTGAAAGGCGGCTGCGGACTGCTAGAATCGCCCCCCCTTTAATTTGCGAGACAGTTAGGCAGTGAATAAATATATCGTCGTCAGTTTGGCCGTGCTTATTAGCGCCTGTGCCACCAAACAATACCCCCAATCTGCAAATGTCACGTCCGAAGAGGCGCTCGCCTTTGATTGTCCTGCATTGCAGCAAGAAATTGCCCGTCAGCACAGTATTCAGGAAGAAATAAAACAAACAGGTGAATTTGATGGACGCACCGTGTTGGGTTTCCTGGCGGATTTTGGCGTAGGTAATGGATTAGCGAAATCTTCCGCAACGCAAAAAGCCCAAAACCGATTAATGCAGCTGGAGTCGTTGCGCACGGTGAAATGCTCGCAGCAGGCTAAATAGTCTGACCGATAGCGAGCGGTTAATGACTGGGCGCGGCGTTTCGATGACATGACGTTGTGTCCAGCTCGCCGGAGATAAGGGCATATCTGTTTCGCCACGGTAACGCTGGCGGATCTGAAGAGGCGCGCAGGCACGATCGCCGCTCCACCATCAAGCTCACCGTTTGAGATGACTCGCCTCGTCATGCTCTGATCATCAGGCAAGTGGCTGCCCTTTAAAATCAACGTCATGCTAAAATGCTTCGCTCAACGCAAGAGGGAAAGCATGAAGTTCATACAACATGACACGCTGATTAAATTTCAAGGCAAACCGGATCGTCGCTTTTACTGCGCTTTTTTATCCTATGCGGTGCTACTCCTGAGCGGCGCACTGTTTCTCGCCCTGTCTGGCACTCACCACGCTGGACAAAAAGTCTATTTCTATGTCGATTTCTGTACGGCCGCCATGCTCGTCTGGTTCATCGAGAAATCGTTTAGAACCCAGCCGCTTGAAAAACACGTCACGGCATTCAGGGGCGGGCTGTTTGTACTGTTCAACGCGTTGATTATCATCATGGCCGGCGCGTTAAATATCCTTTCTCTCGACAATGCCTTGTTCATTTCATCATTATTGCTGGTGCCAGCGATGATGCTTATTATTCTCTCGTTTAATCACTTCATAAAATATATCAACGTAAACTATAAATCCGTTGTTGATCTGTCTCTTACGGACGAACTCACCGGTTTGCCGAATAGACGCTTTCTGAATATGAAATTACGCGAGTGGGAAAAAAAGCCCGGTACGGTATGTATTGCCGACATTGATCACTTCAAGCGTATCAACGACACCTTTGGTCATGAGACCGGGGATAAAGTGTTAACCAATTTGGGACTGATTCTATCGGCTTTTATCAGCGAGTCGGTGTTTATTGCGCGCTCGGGAGGCGAAGAATTCTGCATGTTGTTATCAGAACCGGAAGAGACCGAGCGCGTTGTTCACGCAATTAAAGCGGCCATGACGCTGGCCTATAATGAGGATATCAACGTCACCATTAGCGCGGGCGTTGCTTATAAACGTAAACATGACTCTTTCACACAGGTGATGATTGATGCTGATGAAGCACTCTATCGCGCCAAACTGTCGGGCAGGGATCGTATTGTGGTTGCCACAACGCGCTAAACGTTAATGCTGAAGATTGTGCGCCGCGCCTGGTCTCTTTGCTGCGACCGTATACTGACCGGGAATCCCTATTTAAGCCGCCTGTTCCCCCTTAATAATCAGAATTTTTTAGTTTTCCCCGTGTCATTTGAAGATTAAGATTTCTATTTTTCCGGGGAATGCGCAATGAAAAATGTGGTGCTCAGCATGTTGGCAAAAATTTCTCAGATTGATGCCAATACCAAACAACTCACGGCCCGCGTTGAAGCGCAGTCGTTGCTGATCAGCGCGCTGGTGCTTGCGGTGAGCAAGCAGGGTGGCGTGACAGAAATGATTGAAAGTGCCAATAAAGCCATCAATACCGTGATTGACTCGGCGGAGTCGGACGAGCTGCTGAAATCGGACGCGGCCATTTTGTTGCGCGAGCTGCAAGATTTGCTCACCATCTCCCGTGCGGTTGATGGTGCAGACGAAGAGATCAATCACCAAGGGCTTAATGACATCACCGGCGTGAGCGCTGAAGGGCAGGGTAAGTTACCCAGCGAATCATAGAGGCTGTTTCGCCGCGCGTTAAGAAGCAGCTTTGCGAGGTGGACGTCAACAAAAGCGCGACGCCTTAGCCGTCAATAGGTAATAAGCAAAGCGTTAATCGCGGACTAATTAACATCTTACGCTTGTTTCACAGTTGAGGAAGAAATGGCGCGGGAGAAGAGGCGGGCTGACTACACTCACATTACCCAAGTCAGGGTTCGGAGGTATTTATGTCAGAACGTCCAGATGATGATGTGATTCCGCTGCCGGATGATGCGCAGCCGCCAGGCAGTGAACCACCGCTCGATGACGAGGATGAAACAGAAACGGATTATCCTGCAGACGACCCGTCGAAGCCGTTATAAATCATAAACCTCCTTCGGGAGGTTTTTTTATTTAGCCGTGTTAAACGCCTTGTCCGATTAAGTTTCCTGCGCCATAAGCGTGCTAAAAATGGTATAACGTGCGCACGTTATCTGCCGCTAAAGGAGTTGTTTATGGCGAACGCGCAGTATCTTTTCTGGGTCATGGTCGGCACGCTTACCGTGTTGAGTATTTTTATTGGTGTTGTGGTTGGGCGCACGAAAACGCCACGTGCTGGATTCATCACATTCGCGGCGCTTTGGCTGCTTATTATCGCCGCTATTGTGCTAATTACCCACGCCCATTGAGGTGCGGAACGCGCTAATTTGCCCGCACTGCGCGGCGGTGTGTGCAGTGCGGCAGGCATTGAAAGGCGTTTGCATCATGAGTCTGCTCTGAACTTCTGGTGCACATCGCCAATGGGGAGACGATCACCACGCCCACGGCCGTCGACCGAGAAAGTTAACCGACGACCAAGAAGTGCACCAGCCGCGCCAGCGATTCAAGCAGTAGCACGCTACCAATAAAGATAATGATCAATACGCCGGTAAATCGTCTCGTGCTGGCCATGCGCTCTCCTTTCTGGGCCATATCGGCCGACTATACTCTACTGCGGTAGAGATAAACTTCCTGTCAACCAGCGGGTGCTCAAGATGCTTTATCACAGCGTTGACGCTTGCCAGTGGCGGCATATTTGGGTGGTGGGCGATCTTCACGGCTGCCGCTCACAGCTTGACGCTGAGCTGCAGGCGAAGCAATTCAATCCCACGTGCGATCTGCTGGTGTCCGTGGGCGATCTGATCGATCGCGGGCCTGACAGTCTGGCTGCCTGGCGCTTCTAGAGAAACCCTGGTTTCTGGCGGTACAGGGAAACCATGAGCAAATGGCGCTGGCGGCGTTGGCTGGGGGTGATGCCAGCGTGTGGCGCATGAACGGTGGAGAGTGGTTCTGGCGACTAAAAGGCGCACAGGTGATTGCCGCGCGACATGCCCTTAAGCGCTGCCGCGATCTCCCTTTGATTTTGCAGCTGACGCGGCAGGGACGCACGGCGGTGGTTGCCCATGCGGATTATCCTGCCAGTCATTATCAACTGGGCCAGCCAGTTAACGGCCATGAGGTGGTATGGAGCCGCGACAGGCTTATGCGCCATCATCGCGGACAAAGTGAAATCATTACCGGTGCCAGCGATTTTTATTTCGGTCACACACCCGTTGAGCAGCCGCTGCATGCGGCGAACCAGCACTATCTGGATACCGGCGCGGTGTATGGTCACCGTCTGACGCTGCTCCCGTTAACCTGGCGCTAACGAAAAAGGCGGCCGTCGCGGACCCGTTCGCGTGGATAACTATTCTTGATTCTGCTTCCCACTTTCTTGGCCAGCCCCAACGGCTGGTCTTGATAGGTGACAATCACCTCATCGTGGGCGGGCAGGTTTTCCGGATAGATATCTTGTCCCCGATACCACTGCTCAGCTTCTTCTTCATTCAGCGCCAATGCGATGACGCTGTCCGGCTGCGCAAAGGCCACCACGGCCTCATGCTGCCAGCGATAGCCTTTAGCAAAAGTTTCAGCCAGCTTTACGCCAACGCGTGAAAATCGCACCTTGCTTAGCCACGCTTCTGACGCCGCGGGGAACAGCCACAGCTCTTTGTCACGCTGCCACAGCGTGTGCTGATCATTCCACTGCAGCGCCACTTTCGCTGCCGCCTGTTCGACGTCCGCACGGAGTTTGCGGCTGGCCGGCGTGAAGGGAAACTTGCCTAACTTATACGTGGGAGCGGGAAGGGCGGGGACGCTGGCGGTTTTGCGCAAGCGCGCCACAAAAAAACCTTCGCTATCGAACAGCTGCGGGAAAACGTGCAAAAATCCCTCGGCCGTCGCAGCCTGTTCGGCACCCGCGAAGAGATCGTTCAGCGGCAAAATCTCAACGGCGTCCGGATAGCGCTGACATAAATCGTGAATCACCTGCTGATTCTCAATCTGATTCAGCGTGCAGGTCGAGTAAATCAGCGTACCGCCGGGCTTCAACGCGTGAAAGGCGCTGTCGATAAGATCGCGCTGCGTCGCGGCAATCGCGTGTGTGCTTTCCAGCGTCCAGTTGCGCAGCGCATCGGCATCTTTACGAATAACGCCTTCGCCGGAGCAGGGGGCGTCGAGCAGGATAGCATCGAACTGTTCGGGCAGCGCCGCACCAAACACCCGGCCATCAAAATGGGTGAGCGCCGCATTACTGACGCCACAGCGCGTGACGTTCGCGTGCAGGACTTTTACCCGGCTGGCGGCGTACTCATTCGCCAGGATGGCACCGCGATTGCCCATCAGCGCCGCCATTTGCGTAGTTTTAGAACCTGGCGCCGCCGCCATGTCCATCACCTGTTGCGCGTCAGGTGCGGCGTCAAACAGTGCGCTGACCGGCAGCATCGAACTGGCTTCCTGAATGTAAAACAGGCCGCTGAGGTGCTCCGCCACGCTGCCCAGCGGCAAATCTTCGTTATCACGTGCAATCCAGAAGCCTTTAGCGCACCACGGAATAGGCGTGAGCTGCCAATGATAACCGGCCACGCGCGTCAGAAAATCAGCCACGCTGATTTTAAGCGTATTGACGCGCAAGCTGCGACGCAGGGGTTGCTGGCTAATGGCAAGAAAACGCTGAAACTCAGCCTCATCGGGGAGGCTGGCATGCATCAGCGCCAGAAATTCTTCGGGAAAGCGTTCGGACACGGAGATCTACCGGGTAAAAAATGGAGGGCGAAGTGTAGCACGTCAAAGAGAAACGGGCAGCCCGAAGGCTGCCCGTTTACTTAATGCGGCTCTGGAATGGCCGTGCCCCAGCTGCGCCACTCTTTCGGCGCTTCATCCTGCAGCAGGAAATGCTTGTCGGTACCCGCCTGCGGTGCCAGAGGCACGGTAGGCGGCGTCGCGAACTGGATCCCACCGCGAATAAACTGCTGGAAGGTTCCGGTCTTCACCACTCCGCCAATCAGGCCGAAATCAAGGTTATAGCCAGAAGCCAGCCAGAACACCGAGTTGTTGCGCACCAAATGCTGATACTTCTTGCTGATACGCAGGGCGATCTGTACCCGATCGGCCATATTGCCAAGCGATGTTCCCGTTACCGTACCGACTTCCACGCCGCGGAACAGTACCGGGGTGCCGATCGAGAGTGAGCCCGCCTCAGCGGCATCCACAAAGATGTTGAGGCCATTGAGATAGCGGGAGTCAGTGATGGTGCTCTCCTGCAGTTCGAAGGTGCGTGCCGGCTGACCTTTGCCGGGATCGACGTTGACATAAGGCTGCAGCAGCGTCTCCAAATGATTCACGCCTGCGGGCGAGATTTCTGGCGATACCACGGAGAAGCGGCTTCCTATACGGGCGAAATCCTGAACGTATTCGGGGTAGAGCACCGCTTTGGCGACCACTTGATTGTTGTCATTACTCAGCGCCAACGACTCGACCTGACCAATATTGATGCCCAGGTAGCGGATCGGCATGCCAGCGGAAAGCTTGCTGGCGTCGAAGGTGTGCAGCGTAATTTGACTGCCCACCGCACGCGCAGCGGTCTCGGAGGGATAAAGCGTGCGTTTCACGCCTTTGGCTGCCTGCGCGCCGGTGAGATTATCGAAGCTGATTGCGCCTTTTAGTGCCCGGTTCAGCGGCGAGGCTTGTACCGTCAAGCCGCTGCCATTGAGCTGCACTTTCGCGCCGCCTTCAGCCCAGAATACGCTCTCGCTAGTGAGCAATCTGCGGTACTGTGGTTCAATGTGAATGGCGATTTCAAACGCGTCGGCGCGGGGGATCACCTCGACCACTTCACCCACCTGGAACTTACGGTACAGCACCACAGAGCCCGCCTGCACGTCCGGCAGGCTGCTGGCGGTCAGTTTAAGCGTGGTGGGCGGCTGATCGCCGACAATCCCTTCTTCAGCGCGTTCCGAATCCGCGTAAAGCGGATAGCGAGCTGACGGTTTGCCTTTCGCGCCGGGGACCAGGCGGATGCCGCCGTCAACCCATTCGCGCGCGCTGGCACCCAGCACCTGAATGCCATCCAGGCCGAATTTCACATCCAGTCTGCTGTTTACGATGAATTTGCTGTCAGCGTGCACCAGTGAGCGGTGCTGAGGATCGATGGCAACGGTGAAGCTGACGCCATTTTCATTCAGCTCGCGCGAGATAATCTGGCCGACTTTCATGCCATAAAGGATCACCGGCTGTCCGGCATCAATGCCATAAGTCTCGGGTGCGCTTAGCTGGACCGTTAACACATCCGGCTTTTGCAGCAGGGTTTCACTGGCGGGCAGCACGCTGAAATGATCCTGCGGTTCGCCCTCGCCGGGCACCAGCTCCAGCGTGTTACCGGTTAACAGGCTGCTGAGATTCGTGTCGGTTAAGCTCAATTTCGGGGCGCGCATTTCAATCCGCGTGCCGCTGCGCATCAGGCCGGTCACCGAAGGGTCGATGGTCAACTCACCGGTGACTTTGCCTCCTGGCAGCAGCGTCAGTTTGGTCAAGGTGCCCACTTCCAGTCCCTGATACATCAGCGGCGTGCTATTCGCTTTGAGGTTATCACCGCTGGGCAAATCAAGGCTGATTTGTACGCCGCGCTGGCTGTGCGCCAGATCGGGATAGAGGCGGTAATTTTGGTCGGTATTGGCCTGCTCGCCCTCTGCGGGCGAATCAAAGGCGATCGCGCCATTGACCAATGCCGCGAGGCTCTCAAGTTTAACTTTGGCCCCGCTGAGGCTGACATCGGCATCGACGCCGGATACGTTCCAGAAACGGCTCTGCTTTTTCACCAGGTTAACAAAGCGGCGCTCAATCAACACGTCTACGGTGACGCCATCGTTAGTGCCGTTGATGCTGTAGTCGTACACGCGGCCAACCGGCAGCTTGCGGAAATAAACCAGTGAACCGGTGTTTAACGACCCGAGATCCGGCGCGTGTAAGTGGATCAACAGCTCGCCGGTGTTTACGCGGTATTTAGGCTGGGTGTCCAGTGCGGTGAAATGGTCGCGCTCTTTGCCGTCGCCGGGCATCATGCCGATATAGTTTCCACCGACTAGCGCATCCAGACCGGAAACGCCTGCCAGCGAGGCTTTAGGGGTCACCAGCCAGAACTGGGTATTTTCGCGGAGCGCATCGCGCATGTCGCTTTTGATACTCGCTTTGATCTGGATCTTTTTATAGTCGTCGCTCAGTTCAATACCCTGAACGGTGCCGACTTCAACCCCTTGATAGCGAATAGGCGTGCGGCCCGGCACGATGCCATCTGCCGACTGGAAGTTAATCGTAATCGTCGTGCCGCGCTCCTGATAATTGGTCCACAGCAGCCAGCCGGCAATCAGCAGGGCGATGATGGGCAATAACCAGAAAGGCGAAATCTTGCGCTTGTTGCGCAGATTGGCGCTAGTCGGTGTAGTCGGCGTTTCCTGTTGCATGTGCATCCCAGATCAGGCGGCTATCAAGCCACTCCACAGCCATAATGGTCAGGATTACTGCGGCGCCAAAATAGAGCGCGGCAGGTCCCATGGTAAAAGCCAGTAGCTGATCGCGATTGACCAGCGACATAGTTAAAGCAATAACGAACAAATCCAGCATTGACCAACGGCCAACCCAGGTGACGGCGCGTAACAAACGAATGCGGGTTTTTATTCCCTGTTCGCACTTGAAGTGGATGCTCAACAACAGCGTCAGCATCACTAACACTTTAGTGAAGGGCACCAGAATACTGGCAATAAAGACCACGGCGGCCACCGGCACGTTACCGGAGGCTAAACCGAGAATGCCTGAAAAAATGGTGTCTTCACGACGCGACCCGTTGACGTAAACCACTGAAATGGGCAACAGATTCGCGGGGATCAGCAGCACAATCGAAGAGATCAATGCCGCCCACGATTTCTGCAGGCTGTGACGGCGACGATAATCCAGCGGCGTATGGCAGCGCGTACAGCGGCCGCGCGCGTCGGGCATGCCGGTGTGATGACAATTCAAACAAACCTGCCAGTTTTCCGGCGATTCCGTGGGGATCGCTTGCGGATAGTACTGCTCCCAAAGTTGCTCTACATTGAGATGAATAAGCGTCACCACGCTCATAACGGTTAGCGCAATATAGGCCACCAAGCCGTATCCCACCTCCAGATCCGCATAATCCTGCACTTTAATGGACGCGACGGCGATGCCGATCAAATAGATGTCGAGCATCACCCACTCTTTAAGGCGCTCCAGCATCAGCAGCACGGGCCGTAAATTCATCCCCAGGGCATTCCCAATCCACAAATAGCCAATCCCAGCCACCAGAGTGACGGGCGCGCCAATGGTGCAAAAAGCCACCATGGAGGCGGTGAGAATGTTGCCTTGCATCGCCATTTGCAGGATCCCCTCCAGCAAACTGGCGTTAATGCGCATTCCAAGCAGCCGGATATCGATAAGCGGCAGGCTAAACGCAAAAGGCATCAGCACTAACATGGTGACGGCCATGGCGGTAAGACGCGTCATGGACCAGTCGCGTCCATTCTGGATTTGCGCATGGCAACGGGGGCAATAGGCCGCTTGGTGCGATTTCACATCCGGTAAGGAAAAAAGGGTATCGCATTGCGGACAACGCTGATAACGTGCGTGGGGCAACGTCTGGCTGATAGCGTGAATTTTCATAAGTGACGCAAAGGCCCATCGTTTGTTACGGTTACCGGCTGAGGTTTGGCATCGCTGTGCCTGAAATAAAATGGCACGGTAAAAGCCGTGCCACCGACTGCTAAGGGTATAGTAACTAACAGAATGATTCACCTTGTGGGGGTGGATTATTAGTGCTTATTTTAATGACTGGGTGACAACGCGGTCACTACAGTGATGAGTTATGGTTGAAAAATGAACAAAAAAGCCTTTTACGAGGATCTGCAACGCGATGCCAGCGCCCTGCTGGCGGGAGAGACATCTTTTCTGGCCGCGCTCAGCAATTGCAGTGCGCTGCTATTTGAACGTCTGGAAGGCGTTAACTGGGCAGGATTTTATCTACTGACAGAAACCAACACGCTGGTGCTTGGGCCCTTTCAGGGCAAAATTGCCTGCGTCAGGATTCCGGTAGGTAAGGGCGTATGCGGCACGGCCATCGCAGAGGATGAAGTTCAGCTGGTTGAGGATGTTCATGCCTTTCCCGGCCATATCGCCTGCGATGCGGCAAGTAATGCTGAAATCGTGATTCCTCTGAAAGTGAATGGCACGCTTGTGGGTGTGTTAGATATTGATAGTACGCTTTATTCCCGCTTCGATATTGAGGATAAAGCTGGGCTGGTAGGCCTTGCAGACGGGCTTTGTGACGTGTTGGCAAAGAGTGATATCGAAAAATTTATTCAGCTAGCGCGTAGCTAATCGACTGGATCACATGGCATTTAGCGATGTTGTCATTATAATGTCGCCTGTTCATGCCTGCTCTGGTCGGCAAACCCGTAGTAATCAGGAAATTTCATGGAAAATCAACCTAAGTTGAATAGCAGTAAAGAAGTCATCGCTTTTTTGGCGGAGCGTTTTCCGCACTGCTTTAGCGCTGAAGGTGAAGCGCGCCCGCTCAAAATCGGCATCTTTCAGGATCTGGTTGAGCGCGTTCAGGGTGAAAACAACCTGAGCAAAACGCAGCTGCGTTCAGCATTACGCCTTTATACCTCGAGCTGGCGCTATTTGTACGGCATCAAAGCCGGTGCCACGCGCGTCGATCTGGACGGTAACCCTTGCGGTGTGCTGGATGAACAGCACGTTGAACACGCGCGTAAACAGCTTGAAGAGGCGAAAGCCCGCGTTCAGGCTCAGCGCGATCAGCAGAAAGCCAAGAAACGTGAAGCCGGTGAAGAGACCACGGAACGTCGTCCTCGCAAGCCTGCGCCGCGTAAAGCTGCCGAAGGCGATGCGCCACGCAAGCCGCGTGCGCAAACTGCTCGTCCCGCATCGGCTGAACGCAGTGCCGCACCCCGTGCGCCACGTACTCAACCGGTTACGGATACCTCAACCTTGCAACCCGGCCAGAACATCAAAGTGAAAGCAGGCAAAAATGCAATGGATGCTACCATCCTTGAAATCACTAAGGATGGCGTTCGGGTGCAACTCGCTTCCGGCATGGCAATGATTGTGCGCGCAGAACACTTGCAGTTCTGAAACGGAGGCTGATCCTGGCATGAACAACTTTTTTAAGATCGGTATGATTACGGGCCTGCTGCTGGCGGGCCCTTCCTTTGGCGCGGACAACATTACTCGCGCCGATCAGATTCCGCAGTTGCATGAAGAACCCCAGCATCCAACCGTTAGCGAACGCGTGACCTCGCGTTTTACGCGCTCTCACTACCGTCAGTTCGATCTCAATCAGGATTTTTCGGCCAAAATATTTGACCGTTATCTTAATCTGCTCGATTACAACCACAACGTGCTGCTGGCATCAGATGTCGCGCAGTTCGCCAGCCAAAAGACCACGCTGGGCGATGAGCTGCGCACCGGCAAGCTGGACGTGTTTTACGCGCTTTACAACCTTGCGCAGAAGCGCCGCTTTGAGCGCTATCAATATGCGTTGAGCGTCTTGAATCGCCCGATGAATTTTACCGGCAATGACACCATTGACATTGACCGAGCCAAAGCGCCATGGCCGAAAAGCACCGACGAGCTTAATACGCTGTGGGATGCTAAAGTCAAATATGACGAGCTGAGCCTCAAGCTGGCGGGCAAAGATGAAAAAGAGATCCGTGAAACGCTGACCAAACGCTACAATTTCGCGATTCGTCGTTTGGCGCAGAGCAACAGCGAAGACGTCTTCCAACTGGCCATGACGGCTTTCGCACACGAAATCGATCCCCATACCAATTATCTCTCCCCGCGCAATACTGAGCAGTTCAACACCGAAATGAGCCTGTCGCTTGAGGGCATTGGTGCCGTGTTGCAAATGGACGATGATTACACCGTCATCAACTCCATGGTCGCCGGTGGACCTGCCGCGAAAAGTAAAGCCATCAGCGTAGGCGATCGCATCGTCGGGGTGGCGCAGCCAGGCAAGCCGATGGAAGATGTGATCGGCTGGCGTCTTGATGACGTGGTGTCGAAAATCAAGGGGCCTAAAGGCAGCAAAGTACGCCTTGAGATTTTACCGGCGGGCAAAGGTACCAAAACGCGGACTGTCACCCTGACGCGCGAGAAGATTCGCCTTGAAGACCGCGCAGTGAAGGGCACCGTCCACAACGTCGGTAAAGAAAAAGTTGGCGTTCTGGACATCCCGGGCTTCTACGTTGGCCTTACCGATGACGTGAAAGTTCAACTGCAGAAGCTGCAAAAACAGAACGTCGACAGCATTGTCATCGATCTTCGTACCAACGGTGGCGGGGCACTGACGGAAGCCGTATCACTCTCAGGCCTGTTCATTCCAAGTGGTCCGGTCGTGCAAGTCCGTGACAACAACGGCCGGGTACGTCAGGACAGCGACAACGACGGTGTGGTGTACTACAAAGGTCCACTGGTGGTGCTGGTCGATCGCTTCAGCGCCTCGGCATCGGAGATTTTTGCCGCGGCGATGCAAGATTATGGGCGCGCGCTGATCGTTGGCGAACCCACCTTCGGAAAAGGCACCGTACAGCAGTATCGCTCTCTGAACCGCATCTACGATCAGATGTTGCGCCCTGAATGGCCAGCGCTGGGCTCGGTGCAGTACACGATTCAGAAGTTTTACCGTATCAACGGCGGCAGTACTCAGCGTAAGGGCGTGACGCCTGATCTGCTGATGCCGACCGGCGTCGAAGCGGCGGAAACCGGCGAGAAATTTGAAGACAACGCGCTTCCGTGGGACAGCGTTAACGCGGCCACCTACACCAAAACCGGGGATATCTCCCCGCTTGTGCCGCAGTTGACCAAGGAACATGCCGACCGCATCGCGAAAGATCGTGAATTCCAATACATTCTCAAAGATATCGCGCGTTACGATGCCATGAAAGACAAACGCAATATTGTCTCTCTGAACCTGGCACAGCGTGAAAAAGAGAATCGTGAGGATGATGCAATGCGGCTTGAGCGCATCAACGCGCGCTATCAGGCAGAGGGTAAAGCACCACTTAAGCGCCTGGAAGATCTGCCGAAAGACTATAAAGAGCCGGATCCGTATCTCGACGAAACGGTAAAAATCGCCAATGACTTAGCGCAACTGGAAAAAAACCAGGCGCCTGCTGAAGCGAGCAAATAGACGTGTAGATAACGGAAAAAGCACTGCTTAGGCGGTGCTTTTTTTTGCATTATGCATGCTAATGAGTGGTTTGTGGTGTCCTGCAGGGCAAAGCATTTCCAAATGTAAAGTTATGTCTTTTTAGGCACTTAAAGATTAAGGTCGCTTGAAAAGCGCTGCAATGAACATACGATGTATACCCGCGCATGAGCGCGAGCACAACTGAGGAAGATTAACGTTTATGATGCGTATTGCGCTTTTCCTGATCACCAACCTGGCGGTGATGTTGGTATTCGGACTGATTCTGAGTCTGACGGGAATTCAGTCAAGCAGTGTTACTGGTCTGATTATTATGGCAGGTCTGTTTGGCTTTGGCGGTGCGTTCGTTTCACTGCTGATGTCTAAATGGATGGCGCTGCGTTCGGTAGGCGGTGAGGTGATTGAACAGCCGCGCACCGAGCAGCAACGCTGGCTGATGGAAACCGTTAGCCGTCAGGCGCAGCAGGCCGGCGTGGCAATGCCGCAGGTGGCGATTTATCACGCACCGGATATCAACGCTTTCGCCACTGGCGCACGCCGTGACGCCTCGCTGATCGCTGTGTCAACGGGACTGTTGCAAAACATGAGCCGCGACGAGGCCGAAGCGGTACTGGCGCATGAAATGGCCCACATCGCGAACGGGGATATGGTCACCATGACGCTGCTGCAAGGCGTGGTGAACACCTTTGTTATCTTCATTTCGCGCATTATCGCCCAAATTGCTGCGGGCTTTATGTCCGGCGATCGTGAGGGTGAAGAGAGCAGTAACGGGAATCCGTTCGTGTTCTTTGCGGTGTCCATGGTGCTGGAACTGGTGTTCGGTATTCTCGCCAGCATCATTACCATGTGGTTCTCACGTCATCGTGAATTCCACGCCGATGCCGGCTCAGCGAAGCTGGTAGGACGCGAGAAAATGATCGCCGCCCTGCAGCGTTTGAAAACCAGCTATGAACCGCAGGAGCCGGGTAACATGGCGGCATTTTGCATCAACGGTAAAAACAAATCGCTGAGCGAAATGTTCATGTCGCACCCACCATTGGATAAACGCATTGAAGCCCTGCGCAACGGCGATTATCTAAAGTAATCGAGCTGTTTGAGTTATCAGAGGCGCCGAAAGGCGCCTCTGCCGTTTTATGATCCCGCGACGGTGCTGCCTGAGCGCATCCGCGTCAAGCTGACCAGAGCCGCCACGCCAGCAAATCCGCCCGCCAATAACAGCGACGCATGCGTACCTTGCTGGTTGAAAAGGTTGAACATCCACGCCACCAGCGCCGCGCCGCTGCTTTGTCCTACCAGGCGCGCCGTGCCAAGCATGCCGCTGGCCCCGCCGCTGCGATGCCGTGGGGCGGAAGAGATAATGGTGTGATTATTGGGAGACTGGAACAGGCCAAAGCCCGCGCCGCACAGCAGCATGCGCCAGATGACATCCGCATCGCTTGGTTGGGCAGGGAGAACGGCAAGCAGGAATAGCCCCAGCGAGAACATCGCCAGCCCGAGCCCGCCCAGCAATCCTGCATGAAAGCGTTCTATCAACCGGCCCGCTATGGGCGCGACCACCATAGTGGCTAACGGCCAAGGCGTTAACAGCAGGCCCGTAGCAACCTCGCTGCGGCCTAGCGTGTTTTGCAGAAAGAACGGCAATGCAACCATGGCGAGCATTTGCGCGCAAAAAGCACACACCGAAGTACAGATTGACAGAGAAAACACCGGAATGCGCAGTAAATCCACTGGAAGCAGCGGTACCGGCATTCTGAGCTGGCGACGGATAAAGACCACGCCTACAATCGCCAGCGCTACGACCTCCATCAGGCTCAACGTCGTGCTTTGCCCTTGGGCAAATCCACTCAACGCCGCGATCAGTAAGCCAAAAAACAGGGCATTCATTATCGCGCCAGGAATATCAAATTTCTGCTGTTGGGCTTTTTGCGCGTTGTCAGGCAGAAAGCGCAAGGCCAACCACAGCGCAACAGCGCCCAAGGGCACGTTAATTAAAAACAGCCATTGCCAGCTGGCCACAGAGAGAATGGCGGCGGCGACGGTGGGCCCAGCCGCACTTGAAACAGCGACAATCAACGAGTTGATTGCCATGCCGCGCCCCAAAAAGCGCTGCGGATAAATAATGCGGATCAGTGCGGTATTAACGCTCATCAGCGCTGCGCCGCCAAAGCCTTGCATGACGCGCGCAACGGTAAGCACCGACAGGCTGTTAGACAGCGCACAGAATAGTGATGTCGCCATAAACAGCGCCAAACCCACCTGATAAACCCGTCGGTAGCCTAGCATATCGCCCAGAAACGCCAGCGGAAGCAGCGCGATCACAATGGCTACCTGGTAGGCATTCACAATCCAGATGGATTGCGCAGGGCTGGCGTGGAGATCTCTGGCAATGGTGGGCAACGCCACATTGGCAATCGCGCCATCCAGCACCGCCATCATGATGCCCAATGCAATAGTGATAATCGCGCCGTAGCGCCGGGGCGTTGGCAGCCCATCTTGTGAACCCGTAGGAGACATAGTCGTGAGAAGTGAAGTCAGTGAATATCATCATGCTAATCAATTTCGCGCCGAAATGCATGAAGCGGGCAGATAAAAAAGTAACAGCGAATATGTCATCAGGCAGCACGCGTTGCTGAGCAGAAACAGAAACGCCTATACTCGCGTTTCTGTTCTGATTTTTTTGAAACACGGCTAAAAGGAAACCCGCCATGGCGAGCAATGAAAACGATAAACAGCCAGACTCCGTTTCATCCGTGATGAAAGTATTCGGCATTTTACAGGCGCTGTCTGAAGACCGCGATCACGGTATTACGGCGCTTTCGCAGCGGCTCATGATGTCCAAGAGCACGGTTTATCGCTTTCTTCAGACGATGAAATCACTGGGCTATGTGGCGCAGGAAGGCGAGAGTGAAAAATACTCCCTCACGCTTAAGCTGTTCGAACTGGGCGCAAAAGCGCTGCAAAACGTCGATTTGATTCGCAGCGCCGACGTTGAGATGCGTGAGCTCTCGCGCTTAACCAAAGAGACTATCCATCTCGGCGCACTGGAAGAAGACAGTATCGTTTACATCCATAAAATTGACTCACTGTATAATCTGCGCATGTACTCGCGCATCGGCCGCCGCAACCCCCTGTATTCTACAGCGATAGGGAAAGTGCTGCTGGCGTGGCGCGATCGCACCGAGGTGAACCAAATCTTGCGTGACGTCGAATTTCGACGCAGTACCGCCAATACCCTGGTCAGTGCTGAAGCGCTGCTTACCATATTGGATCAGGTTAAAATTCAGGGATTTGGTGAGGATAACGAAGAGCAGGAAGAAGGGTTACGCTGTATCGCGGTACCGGTATTTGACCGCTTTGGCGTCGTTATTGCCGGCTTAAGCATCTCGTTTCCCACCCTTCGCTTCTCGGAAGAGGCCAAAAACGGGTACGTGGCGATGCTGCATCGTGCGGCTCGCACCCTGTCTGAGCAGATGGGGTTTCACGATTATCCGTTTTAACGCGCAGGCGGGCTACTCGTCGCCCGCCTGCAGTTTAATTATCAATAACGTCGCCGCTTTTTTTCAGCAAGGGACACTCTGTTACGCCGACGATGCCGCTGTCGGTGTGCAGATACTGGGCATTGATCACGCCGCGCGCCGTTAAATAGCTACATTGCAGCCCGAGTCCTGCCGCGTTTTTGGTGCTGCCGGTTAATACCCCGTAGCCAGTCAACAGCATGGCTAACCAGATAATCGCGACGCCGGCAATCGCCCTAATCAACATTTTCATAATACTCTCCTTATGATGCACAACGCAGCCATCCTGCAAGCGCTGCGATTCCACTGCATGCAGCATGCCTCTCTCACGCGGTGAAAGCGATCAGAGATAACTGAAAGCGTTTGGCTTGGGGGTCGCAGGTTTCGCGCATCGACCATTTCTTTTCGTGGCATAACGAGTAGAATCAGCCGCGGAAACGGTAGGTCAAGTCACTCGTAGAGGCAGTTATGAACGAATTAGCCGCAAATGCCAGTCCGCTAGTGCTTTCCGGCGTGCTGGCTATCATCATCCTTGTGGCCCTGTATGTCTGGTTTTATGTGAACCGCGCCAGCGTTCGCGCCAGTGAACATATCCAGTTGTTAGAAGCGCTGCTGGAAGAGCAAAAAAAACAGAACGCATTGCTGCGCCGTCTGGTGGATGCGCAGCCTGCGGCGGCGAATGCACCCGAAGACGCCGAAGCAGTCGATTCACAGGGTTTCATCCGCATGATCCCAGAACGCTAGTTGATACGGAGTTAACATGGCCTGGCAAAACCCCTGGTTCGACGCACTGCTGGCGCATCACACGCCAGAGGGTTTCCGTAATCCCGAAGAGGATTCACGTCGGCCGGGGGATTTGCAACGCTGGCGGCGAGAGCGTAAACAGCAAAATTTGCCTAAGCCGCCTGCATTGGGATATCAGGCATTTACCGAGCAGTGGTATCAGCCCGTGGATTTGGGCGGAAAAGACGATCGCGCTTGGTGGCTGGGACATGCGGCAATACTGTTGCGCATTAATCAGCGCTATACGCTTATCGACCCCGCGTTATCTTCGCGCGCCTCACCGTTGCCGTTTGCAGGACCGCAGCGTAAGACGCCCGCACCGTTACGCGTGGCCGATCTTCCGCATCTGGATTACGTACTGATTTCGCATAACCACTACGATCATCTCGATCGGCCCACGGTGAAACGTCTCGCACGTCGCTTTCCGCAGGCGCGTTTTATTGTGCCTCTCGGCATGGGAGCGTGGTGCCGCAAACGTGGCGTGCGTGAGGTCACAGAGCTGGACTGGTGGCAGTCGATAGCGTTTGGCGATCTCCACTTTACGGCGGTGCCCGCACGGCACTGGAGCATGCGCACGTTCTGGGATCGCAACCGTTCGCTGTGGTGCGGCTGGGTTGTGCGTGCGACAGGCCTGAATTTCTGGTTTTCTGGCGACAGTGGCTACAGTGAAAATCTCAAGGAGATTAGCCAGCGACTTGGACCCTTTACCTTTGCCGCCTTACCCATCGGCGCCTACGCCCCGCAATGGTTTATGCGCGGCCAGCATATGGATCCCGACCAAGCCGTTGCGCTGTGGCAACATATCGGCCGTCCCGTGGCGCTGCCGATCCACTGGGGCGTGTTTGAGCTGGCGGATGAAGCCCTTGATGAACCGCCCGCGGCTCTGGCCCAGGCTTTACGCGCCGCGGGGGAGGAGCAAGCAACGTTTTCACCGTGGAAAATAGGTGAAAGTCGTGCTCTGAATGCTCTTGCATCAGAATTATCCCAAGCGCAATAAATCGGACCCAACCCGTGCGTGTCTGCGACACATAATAATTAGTGAGCCTTTAAGAACAAAATGAGAAAAGCGCCATTAGCGATATGCCTATATTTGGGGCAAGCATTAACGGCAATGCTTTTTTTTGGTGCGAGATAATAAAAGTTATACAGTGATATTGGCAATGCATAAGTTTTGCCTTGCACAATAAACGCATGCTTGGGAGTTTTTTGCCTGATTTATTTCGATAATGCCATATGAATGCAATATTTTTGTCTTATGACAGCATGATGGTGAATATTTTATTTATTTGTGGCTGTTCGCTTGACGAAATTAATGCGGCAGACTAGCAAGGGGGCGCCGCAGAGGTGCGGTGCTGTTTGTTTACGGCTGGCTGATATTTATCATCGCGCTCAACGTAGCCCCTCCCACAATAATGTGCGGCAGATCGTTCAACTATTAAAAATGGCTTGCCATTAATTTTCGAATATGTGATAACAATTCTTGGGTCAAACGAGGTACAGTTCTGTTTATGTATGGCATCTTCAGTAAAGAAGTTACGAGTAAAGACGTTGACGTTGAATACCGCTTCCTTGCCGAACCTTAAATTAGTGCCTCATTCAGTAATGTCTCTGGTTTATCTGTAAGACTGCCCTTCGGGCAATATAAACATTCAAAGGAATTTGCAAAAAATGGCAAAGATTAAAGGTCAGGTTAAGTGGTTCAACGAGTCTAAAGGTTTTGGTTTTATCACTCCTGCTGACGGCAGCAAAGACGTGTTCGTTCACTTCTCTGCTATTCAGGGTAACGGTTTTAAAACCCTGGCTGAAGGCCAGCAGGTTGAATTCGAGATCCAGGACGGCCAGAAAGGTCCAGCCGCAGTTAACGTTACTGCCATCTGATTTAGCATTCAGCACAGGTGCATCGCACCGCTGAAACGAATGACAAAGCCCTGCTCATTGAGCGGGGCTTTTGTTTTGCGCTTTCTGTTACCCGTTGAACAGGGTAAACTTCGCCGCGAATTGCTAATCCGGAGTTGTGTATGTCTTTGATTTGCCCCCTATGCCATCAGCCACTGATGCTGCAGAACAACAGTTTTCTCTGCGCAGCGTCTCACCAGTTTGATAAGGCGAAAGAGGGGTATGTCAATTTGCTGCCCGTTCAGCATAAAGGTTCACGCGAGCCGGGTGACAGCCCTGAAATGCTGCAGGCGCGCCGCGCCTTTCTTGACGCCGGTCATTACCAAACGCTGCGAGACGGCGTGGCCGACACGTTGGCGCAGCACGTAGACGCGCCGTCAAGCACGATACTGGACATTGGCTGTGGCGAAGGATATTACACCGGAGCGATGGCGGCACGGCTGCCCCAGGCGCAGGTCTATGGCCTGGATGTGGCAAAAGCGGCCGTACGTATGGCCGCGAAACGCTATCGCGCGGTGCAGTTTTGCGTGGCATCCAGCCAGCGCTTGCCGTTTGCTGACGGCGCTATGGACGCCATCGTGCGCATTTATGCACCCTGTCTTGAACAGGAGCTGGCGCGGGTCATCAAACCCGGCGGCTATTTATTAACGGTGACGCCAGGCGCGCATCATTTGCAGCAATTCAAAGCGTTGATTTACCGAGAGGTGCAGTTGCACGCTCCCGAAGAGAAGTCGTACCGCGATTTTGTACAGATCGATCAGCAAAATTTGGCCTACCCGCTCACGCTCAGCGGGGCCGAAGCGGTACAGCTGCTGCAGATGACGCCTTTTGCATGGCGGGCCCGCGAGGCGATATGGCAGCAGCTGGCGGCTTCTCAGTCGTTCATTTGCGACGCCGACTTTATGCTGACGCTGTGGCAGCGCCGCTAGCGCGCTTCAATCAGCGTATGATAAATGCGCTCTAAATCGTCAAGGTGCCTCACGGCAACGCATAAACGGCGTTGCTCAAGTTGAATCACTAAAATCCCATCTTCCGACAATCGCATGCTCTGAATACGGCGGTAATCAATCCAAATCCCCGCATAAAACAAACCTTCCGCTTTCATCAGCAGCGCGGGTCTGCGGACCCAACAGAGCCAGAGCGTCAAAAAGCTCAGCACCATCAGCAGCATCGTAGTGCGCGGCGGCCCTTGTTGCGCCACGTTCTGCCACAGCAGAATCAGCAGCTATCCAATAAAGATAGCGCTATCGATTTTGTGACGGCGGCGCAGCGTCACACGCAGCGTGATGGCACCGTTTCGGCGCGGCACAATCGCGTCCTCATAGAGGGCAAACAGCATCATCGCGGCGATGAGCCCTATCAATACAGCATCGGTCAGCGCCATAAAACGTCCTACAATAGCGCGCACAAGCGTGAGCCGGGCACCGTAGCGCCCGGCTTACGCGTTACAGGCCGAGCAGGCCAATCCAGTAGCCAAAAATACCGATGGCAAAAAAGCCCACGATAATCCACAGCGCATTCACTTTGCGGCGCAGCAACCACATACAGCCAAAGGTCAGCAGCAGAGGGATCAAACCTGGCATCAACTGATCGAGGATGGACTGCACCGTGGTGACGGTGGTTTTGCCGGTTTGATCGGTAATGCGCGACACCACCAGCGGCACATTCACGTGCGTCCATTTGTTAACCAACGCGCCCATGACAAACAGCCCGAGTATTGATGCCCCCTCCGTGAGCTTTTGCAAAAAGCCGCCGCCCATGTCGCCGACAATATCAATACCCTTGCGGTAACCATAGGCCACGCCGTAGTAGCGCGTCAGCAGGCGGGCAACGTTGAACAACACGAAGAACAGCAGCGGACCGAGCAAGCTGCCGCTCATGGCGATGCCAGCACCCAGTGCGGCAAACACTGGGCGCACGGTGCCCCAGAAAATCGGATCGCCGACGCCCGCCAACGGGCCCATCAGCCCCACTTTAATGCCGTTGATCGCGCCATCGTCAATGGCCGCACCGTTAGCACGCTGCTCCTCCATCGCCATGGTTACGCCGAGCACCGGCGCGGCCACGTAAGGGTGCGTGTTGAAAAATTCGAGGTGGCGCTTGATCGCCTGTTTGCGCGCCTCGTTGTTTTCCGGATAGAGGCGGCGGATCACGGGTACCATCGAAAAGCAAAAGCCCAGCGCCTGCATACGTTCAAAGTTCCACGATCCCTGGAAAAGGTTCGAGCGCAGAAAGACGCCGCGCACGTCACCGGGCGTGAGTTTTTTTGGAGACTGCGTTGTATCAACCATGATGTCACCTGTTCTTAGTCGAGTTCATTATCGAGATCGTTAGGCGTCGCAGCGGCGGTTGCGCCTGCTACCCGGTTATATTTTGGCGCGAGCTGAATGTAGAGTATCGCCATCACTACGCCGATGACGCCCAGCGCCACGAGGTTGAAGTTGGTGAATGCCGCGGTAACAAAACCGAGATAAAAGAACGGCATCAGGTAGCCTGCACGCATCATATTAATGACCATCGCATAGCCCACCACGACGATCATGCCGCCGGCAATGTTCAAACCGTTGGTGACGACTTCGGGGATAGCGCTCAGCAGCGTGTGAACGGCGCTGGTGCCGACCGAAATGGCAACGATCAGTGCGGGAATGGCAATACGCATCGCTTGTAGCAGCAGCGCGGAGACGTGAATCCAGCTGATAGCGGTGAGATTCCCTTTTTCTGCGGCTTTATCGGCCGCGTGCTGAAACGCCACCGTAAGGGTACGCACGATAATGGTCAGGACCTGTCCGGCAGCGGCCAGCGGGATGGCCAGCGCGATACCCGCCCCGACGCTTTGGCCGCCTGCAATCACCAGGATAGTTGAAATGATTGACGCCAAAGCGGCATCTGGCGCCACTGCCGCACCGATATTCATCCATCCCAGCGCAATCATCTCCAGCGTACCGCCAATGATGATGCCGGTCTTCATATCGCCCAGCACGGCGCCAATTAAGGTGCAGGCCACCAGCGGCCGATGAAACTGAAACTCATCCAGAATCGACCCCATCCCGGCGATACACGCCACCACGAAGATCAACACAATTTGTAGCGAGGTTATTTCCATCTCTTTCTCCTCAGCGAAATCATAATCAGGCGCCTGCGCGCAGACAGCAGATCGGTTAGTGATTCATCTTGGCAATCAGGTCCATCATGTTGAGTCGCGGATCGTTGGAGACTTTACGCACCTCCAGTTCGATACCGCGCGCGTTGAGTTGGCGGAAAGCGTCAATATCTTTCTCATCCACTGACACGGCATTGTTGACTTGGGTTTTGCCCTGACGAAACGCCATTCCGCCAATATTCACCGAGGTGATCTCCACGCCTTGTTCCACTACGCGCAGCACGTCGGTAGGGTTGGTGAACAGCAGCATCACGCGATCGGAGCCGTATTTAGGGTTGTTCCACACGCGGATCATTTTGGCGACGTCAACCACGTGTGCGGTGACGCCGGGCGGTGCCACCTGCGTCAAAAGGGTTTTGCGCACGTGATCGTTAGCCACCTCATCGCTGACCACAATGATGCGGGAGACATTGGTTTCTTTGGTCCAGCGGGTGGCGACCTGCCCGTGAATCAGGCGATCGTCGATACGCGTGAGACCAATCTTCATGTGTTCACCCGGCGCCAGCGTAGGCGGGGCGAGGGGAGTCTTTTGGGTGGGGGCGGGCTTGCTAGCCGGCGCGTCGCTTTTGAGCGCCTTTATCCCTTCACGGCCCGCTTCAAGCGCGATCTGTATCAACTGGTCGAAAGTGGGATTGTCATCACGGCCCATCAGCGTCTCGATCAACATAGGGATATTGACGCCGGCAATCACCTCGTGATTAGGCTTATCGACCACCAGACGACTGGCGGCGTTGAAAGGGCTACCGCCCCAAGTGTCAACTAAAAACAGGACGCCATGGGCGGTATTCAGTTGCGTAAGTTGAACCTGATATTTCTCTATCAGCGTCTCCGCGTTTTCACCCGGGACAAACTCTATCCATCCGACATTTTCCTGCTCTCCCAACAGCATTTCTGCTGTTTTTAACAGTTGTTCTGCCGCCCAGCCGTGTGTACCAATTACAATCGCAATGGTCACGTGCTACCTCCGTTTACAAGAATGATTCTCGCGTACCGCCCTGAATCCTGAAGCGTTATCGTGGGTGCTGGTCCAGCCGTTTGGGTGGTGCTTATCGCAGAAAAGAAGAGAAATACCCAAACTCTGTGCCAAACAGCGCTAAGGTCGGGATTTATTTTAGTGTTCGAAAAAATAATTATTGTGATGTTTGTCAGCAATCGCGCCGAGAGGGACAGCGATGTGGTTTTTTGTGACGTTGCCTAAATGCGTCTGAGTATTTGTAAAGCTAGTTAAATTTTTTGATCTTGTTGAGGTAACTGATACATTAGCCTTCTGTTTATTATCAGGAGTAAGGAGCTTAAGCTCACCCCTATGGACCGTCACCGACGTTGCTTCACCCATGCCTTGCGCTGCCTGGCGCTTATCCCAACGCGCACCCGCGTTAACACCTTCGCTAATCCCCTGACGTCTCACCTTGCGGTGCAGACCAGTAGACGTTCGTCCCTGCTTTTATTAAGGAGCCATTGATGGAGTTTCTCTTCGACCCCTCAATTTGGGCGGGTCTGCTGACGCTGATTGTGCTGGAGATCGTGCTTGGCATCGATAACCTGGTGTTTATTGCCATCCTTGCCGACAAGCTGCCGCCTAAGCAGCGGGACAAGGCGCGCCTGATTGGTCTCTCTCTGGCGCTGGTGATGCGACTGGGACTGCTGTCGCTTATTTCATGGATGGTGACGCTCACGCGACCGCTGTTTAGCATTGCTGACTTCAGTTTTTCCGGACGTGACTTGATCTTGCTGGTGGGGGGCCTGTTCCTGCTGTTTAAAGCCACGATGGAGCTCCATGAGCGGCTGGAAAATCGCGGTATGGAGCAACAGGGCAATAAAGGCTACGCCAGCTTCTGGGCCGTGGTCACGCAAATTGTGGTGCTGGACGCCGTGTTTTCACTGGATGCCGTCATTACCGCGGTGGGGATGGTCAATAATCTCCCTATCATGATGACCGCCGTGGTGATTGCGATGGGCGTGATGCTGCTGGCTTCGAAGCCGCTGACCAACTTCGTCAACGCGCATCCCACCGTGGTCGTGCTCTGCCTGAGCTTCCTGCTGATGATTGGTTTGTCGCTGGTGGCGGAAGGCTTTGGCTTCCATATTCCAAAAGGCTATCTCTACGCGGCGATTGGCTTCTCGATCCTGATTGAATTGTTTAATCAGATTGCCCGGCGCAACTTCCTGCGTCATCAGGCGCGTCGCCCGATGCGTGAGCGCACCGCAGAAGCGATTTTACGTCTGATGGGCGGACGTCAGCGTAATCAACCTGCCGCCAACGAAGACCCTGCGAGCGCGGAAGCGCTGCCGCAGGAGGCGTTCCAGGAGGAGGAGCGCTACATGATTAACGGCGTGTTGACGCTCTCGCAGCGCTCGATCCGCAGTATCATGACGCCGCGCGGCAATATCTCGTGGGTTGATGTGACCCGTCCGCTGGATGAGATCCGTATTCAGCTGTTAGATACGCCGCACAGCCTGTTCCCGGTTTGCCGCGGCGAGCTGGATGAAATCATCGGCGTGGTGCGTGCCAAAGAGTTACTGGTGGCGCTGGAGCATGGCATGGATGTGGCCACGTTCGCCGCCAACAGTCCGGCCATTGTGGTACCGGAAACGTTGGATCCAATCAACCTGCTGGGCGTATTGCGCCGGGCGAAAGGCAGTTTCGTTATCGTGACCAACGAATTTGGTGTGGTGCAGGGCTTGATTACGCCGCTGGACGTACTGGAAGCGATCGCCGGTGAATTTCCGGACGAAGATGAAACGCCCGATATTGTCGCTGACGGTGAGGGCTGGCTGGTCAAAGGCGGAACCGACCTCCATTCGTTACAACAGCTGCTTGATTATCATGAGCTGGTGGATCGCCAGGAGGATCATGCCTCGCTGGCCGGTCTGTTGATTGCCCAGAAGGGCCAGCTGCCGCTGCCTGGCGATGTGATTGATATGCCGCCGCTTCATTTCGCTATCGTTGAGGCGACGGATTACCGCATCGATCTGGTCCGTATTACCAAAGACAAGCCGCATGAGGATGAGGAGCTGGACGCCTAACCGCGCTGAGGTTGTAGGTACACGAAAGGCCGTCATTTTGACGGCCTTTTTTTATGCGTGTGACTCAACCTGGCAGCACGGCCTGATAGTGTGCCAGCCAGGCAGGGAAATCTTCTATCGGCATGGGGCGCGCATAATAATAGCCTTGCAGATGATCCACACCGCGCGCGCACAGGTAGCGTGCCTGCTCAGCGGTTTCGACCCCTTCTGCAACGAGCGCGATATTCAGGCGCTGGGCCAGAGAAATCACCATATCGGTCACGGTGGCGTTGATGGCGTCCGTACCGATGGCGGCGGTGAAAATCTTGTCGATTTTCAGCACGTCCGGCTTCAGATCTTTCAGGTAGGCGAGCGAGCTGTGGCCGGTGCCAAAGTCGTCGATGGCAAGGCGGACGCCGATATCGTGCAGCTGGGCTACCACGGTTTGGTCGATCACGGGCAGCGCGTCGCGTTCTGTCAGCTCCACCACTAACTTCGGCAGCGGATTAGCGGGCCACCACATGGCCTGTAAATCATCGACGATCGCCCGGTTATGAAAGTGGCTGGCCGCGACGTTAATGGCGATGTGGAAATGGGGGCACTGGGGCAAACTGGGAAGGGCCTCCACCACGCGGGCAATCACAAAACGGGTGAGCGGCGCGATCAAATTTTGGCGCTCAGCGAGCGGGATAAATACGTCGGGGGCGATCCAGCCTTGACGAGGATTATGCCAGCGCAGCAGCAGCTCGATACCGTCACACTCGCCGCTTTTAGCATTAATCAACGGCTGGCAATAAACCATAAATTCATTGGCGGTGATACCGTAGCTAATTTGCCAGCTCAGGCTCATACGATTTGCCGTGGCCAACCAAACGATATAGCCCATCAGCAGGCTCAGCAGCAGCGCCAGCGGCAGCTGAGAGGGCAGCGAATGCAGAGCCAGCCGGGCTGGCGAAGGGCCGTAGAGGGTGATGGTAAACGGATAGCGCAAAGAAGCCTGCTCGTAGGCAACCTCGTCATCAGCCGGTTCGGTGGGTTCAATCATCGGGTTGCCGTACTCCAGGCTTTTACCCCCGACATTAAACACGGCGCGCTCAACCCAAGGCAGCTGCGGCTCTAGCAGATAATTGGTCATCTGTTCGATGTTAATTACCTGCAGCAGTCCATCACGGTTATTTAACGACTTCGGGGTCCAGAGTAATAACACCGGCGAGCCCTTGAGCAGGTCATCGTCTTGGGTCAGCAAAAAATGCTGATTGTTCAGTGCAAATTCCGGATAGGTTTCGCTGAAAGAGAGGTTGCGCGGGCCATACACGCTCGAACAATAAATGCGGTCGTCTTCCACCAGCACCATGGTACGAACGGTCTGCAAGGCGGCAATTTTCTCGATCAGCGGGTAACGCACCAGGGCGCAGGGGACGCCTACCAGGCCGAGCGTGTTGTTGGCCGAGACGTCCAACGGGGAAAATATACGGTCAAAGCGTTCTATGGCGCGGGAGGCAAAATTTGACGATTGCTGTTCAATGCGTGATTTCTCTTCAACGTAGCGAAATGTGAGCGTAAGAACCAGAACCAGCGTCGCGATCGCTATCGCAATAAGCAGACGCTTACGGCGAAATTGACCCACAAATTGCTGGGGAGCCATCATCAGTAACCACCTTGTAAACCAAGAAAATGAAGCCAAATTAACGTGTGTGTTATCGGCATTATGGCGGCCAGGTTTAGCGCGGTGGGCAAAAAAAGCGGCGCCAAAAAAAACCGCGCGGTCACTCAGGACCGCGCGGTTTTTACTGTATCTGGTTTATCTGTGCTGGGGTAGCGGCATCGGCATAAAAAGAGCCCGTAAATGCATAATCAAGCACCGCTACGCTAGTCGCACTGAACCTTAATCGCCAGGCCACCGCGCGACGTTTCACGGTATTTGGCGTTCATGTCTTTGCCGGTCTCATACATGGTTTCAATCACCTTATCCAGTGAAACGCGCGGTTCACTGGTACGGCGCAGCGCCATACGTGCGGCGTTAATGGCTTTTACTGAGGCGATGGCGTTGCGTTCAATGCACGGCACCTGAACCTGACCGGCAACCGGATCGCAGGTCAATCCGAGGTTATGCTCCATACCAATTTCTGCTGCCACACACACCTGTTCCGGGCTGGCACCGAGCAGCTCAGCCAGACCCGCCGCCGCCATGGAGCAGGCCACGCCCACTTCTCCCTGACAGCCAACTTCGGCACCAGAAATCGACGCGTTCATCTTGTAGAGCACGCCAATGGCACCCGACGCAAGGAAGTAGCGAAGGAACGTATCCGGCGTGACGGTTTCAATAAAATGATCGTAGTAAGCCAGTACAGCCGGCACGATACCGCAGGCGCCGTTGGTGGGCGCGGTGACGACGCGCCCACCTGCGGCGTTCTCTTCATTGACCGCCAGTGCAAACATGTTGACCCAGTCAATCACATTCATTGGATCGTTGGAGTGCTTGTTAGAAGAGACCAGCAGACGGCGCAGCGAGGCCGCGCGACGCGGCACGCGCAATGGACCGGGTAACACACCTTCGGTGTTCAGGCCGCGATCGATGCACGCCTGCATGGTTTGCCAGACGTGACCGAAATAGGCGTAAATTTCTTCACGGTCGTGCAGGGCCAGTTCGTTTTTCATCACCAGCCCGGAAAGCGAGAGGCCGGTTTCGTGACAGTGCGCCAGCAGCGCTTTGGCGGAGTGGAAGGGATAAGGCACGGACACTTCATCCAGCACCGATTCCCCAAAATGCGCTTCATCCACGATGAAGCCTCCGCCAATGGAGTAATACGTTTTGCTCAGCACCAGCAAATCGCCTTCAAACGCATACAGCGTCATGCCATTTTCATGCAGCGACAGATTTTCACTGCGAAATACCATGCCGCCCTCGCGGGGGAAATCGACTTCGTGCGCGCCCTGAGCCAGCAACAAGCGTTCGCGCTGTTCAACATCTTTAATAAAAGCAGGAATGCTATCGATATCAACCGTGGCGGGCTCGAACCCTGCCAGACCCATAATGATGGCGATATCAGTGTGATGCCCCTTGCCAGTGAGGGACAGCGAGCCATACACGTCCACCGCAACGCGCGTAATCGCCTGGAGTTTTCCCTGTTCGGTGAGCAGGTCGACAAACTGCTTACCCGCTTTCATGGGGCCAACAGTATGCGAACTGGATGGGCCGATGCCCACTTTGAACATGTCAAAAACACTAATCACGGGTGACGCTCCTCACAAATCTTATTTATACGGGCAGGGCCGTTTATGCGGCTAATAGTAATCGTCTGCACGCGGGGACGATCGGCTTTTCGCATGAAATAAACTAATTAAAAAGAGTAGAAATAGTTATGCGTTGTGCAGGCTGAAAACTCAGCGCTGATGAGCAGAAGAGGGTAGATGCGCGACATCGGTTAGCGCGATTTGCTGACCTAATTCGCGAATGATGCCCGCGGTCATGCCCCAGATAAAATAGTCGCCGTACCAGGAGAGCCAAAGTTGATGCCGACGGTTGCCACGTTGCAGCGTAAAGCCGCTGTAGCGGCTCAGCCGCAGCGCTTCGGCCAGCGGCATCGTAAACGCGCTCTCCACTTCGTCGGGATTCAGCGTCAGCCTGGCGTCAGGCGCCACGATGCCCACCACGGGCGTAACTGCGAAGCCGATACTGCTGGTGACCGGCGGCAGCGTCCCCACCACGCGCACCTGCTCGGGCGCGATGCCCACTTCTTCCTGGGCCTCACGCAGTGCGGTATGGATCAGCGAGGCGTCGCTGGCGTCCTGCATCCCACCGGGAAAAGCGACCTGACCAGCATGTTTGCGCAGTTGAGCCGCGCGGCGCGTGAGCAGCAATTCGGGTTGGGCCGCGTTGATAACGGGCACCAGCACGGCTGCGTGACGATCGCCCTGCGCGGCGGCAGACGGCGCGGTCGGCAGGTGCAGCATAAACCGGCTCAGAAACTGATCCAGCGTCAGATGCATATTATTCCTCATTCCGCAGGCAGGGTAAAATGCGATTGACCTTATGGAAGGTCTCTTGATACTCCGCTTCGCGATCGCTGTCCGCGACAATGCCGCCCCCGGCAGCACAGTACAGCCGCTGATTTTCTGCAATCAGCGTGCGGATGGTGATGCTGGTGTCCATGCGTCCGCACAGGCTGAGATAACCGATGCTGCCGCACCAGGCGTTACGCCGCTGCGGCTCCAGTTCTTCGATGATTTCCATGGCGCGGATTTTGGGTGCGCCGGTGATCGAGCCACCGGGAAAACAGGCCCGCAGCAGATCGCTGGCGGTTAAGCGATCGGGCAGACGGGCGCGCACCGTACTGACGAGATGGTGCACGGCGGGAAACGCTTCAACTTTAAACAGCTCGGGTACGCTAACGCTTCCGGGCTCGGCCACGCGGCCAATGTCATTGCGCAACAGATCGACAATCATCAGATTTTCCGCGCGATCTTTCTCGGCGTTGGCCAGTTTTTGCGCCTGCAGTCGATCGGCTGCGGGATCGCTGAGGCGAGGCAAGGTGCCTTTAATAGGCCGGGTTTCGATTTCCTGCTGTTTCAGCGCCAGAAAACGCTCTGGCGACAGGCTCAATATCGCGCTCTGCGCTAACCGGATAAAGGCGCTAAACGGCGCGCGATTGGCCTGATTAAGACGCAAAAAAGCCTGCCATTCATCGCCGCGATAGCTCGCCTGAAAGCGCTGCGCCAGATTAACCTGATAGCAGTCGCCTGCCTGAATGTAGCGCTGGATGGCGTCGAAGCGCGTAGCGTAGTCCGCCGAACTCAGCGATGACTGCCAGTCGCTGGTGAGGGCGAAAGGCTTGGGCGCAGGAATCGCTTGGGCTTGCAGCCACTGCCAGCGCCGATTTGCATCCTCCAGCGACACCAGCGTGAGGGTGCGACGATGATGATCGGCTATCAGCGCCCAATCGTAAATGCCCACGGCCATGTCAGGCGTGTGCAGATCGCGCGCAGCGCGCTGGGGCAGGGTCTCAAAGCGGCGACCGAGATCGTAGCCAAAGAGTCCGAGCGCGCCCCCCTGAAAAGGGCGATCCGGGTGAAACGCGGGTGCTGCGCCCAACCGGGCAATGTGCTGCTGAACCAACGCCAGCGGATCGGCGTTGGAGAGAAGGACATCGCCGCCGTCGTCAATTTCCGTGATCTCGCCGCGCGTGGTGAGCGTGAAGCGCGGGTCGGCAGTCAGGATATCAAAGCGATTGTCCGTGTGGTCCGCTCCGCCGGAGGTTAAGAGCATCGCCCAGGGACGATGGGCAAGGGCAGAGAACCGGTGCAGCAGCGCATCCGGCGTATACGTCAAGGTGAGTGTGTCAACGGTCATGGTGCGATTCAGTTCAGCAAGCAGGCGCGTAGCCTGGCATATTTTTATCTCACTGGCACCTGTTTGTTCCGCGTGGAATAATGCCCGCTCTTTACTATCAGGAGTTCGCTATGTTTACAGGTCTTCCCGCGTTATCTCACGAGCAGCAGCAGCAGGCGGTTGAACGTATTCAGGAGCTGATGGCGGACGGCATGTCCAGCGGTCAGGCGATTGCGCAGGTGGCGCAAGAGATCCGTCAGACCTATCAAGGTGAAGGTATTCGGGCGCTATTCGACGATGAAGACGAGCATAATGACGAATAGCACCCGAACGCGTTAGCGGGCGGCGATAATTTTGATTTCAACTTTGTATTGAGGATGCATCAGACCGGCTTGCACGGTGCAGCGCACCGGCGCATGGTCGGGTGAAACCCAGGCATCCCAGGCGCGGTTCATGGCCGGGAAGTCGGCTTTATCGACCAAAAATATCGTGGCATCCAGAATTTTGCTTTTGTCCGATCCTACACGCGCGAGCAGCGCGTCAATCACGGCCAGCGCATTCGCTGTTTGTGCTTCGGCGTCATCCTCAAGATTTTCCGGAACGCTGGTGTAATAAATGGTGTCATTATGCACCACGGCTTCGGACATGCGCGGGGCGGGATCGATTCGCGTAATGGTCATGTTGTTCTCCTGTCATTTTGCTGCGTAAGCCTGCCATATCCTACTGGGCGCTGTCATCTGTTGTGGTCGGCAAAGGGGAATCCTGACATAATTACAGTGGTTTTAAGCAGAGTGTGAGGATGTGTGGCAGACGATTTTGCAGTCGATGGCGCCCTGGCGCAGGCTATTCCGGGGTTTAAGCCGCGTGAGGCGCAGCGAGAAATGGCGCAGGCGGTGACCAACGCGGTAAAGCAGGGCGGCGAGCTGGTGGTGGAAGCCGGCACCGGTACCGGTAAGACTTACGCTTATCTTGCTCCCGCGCTGCGCGCCAAGAAAAAGGTGATTGTCTCAACCGGCTCAAAGGCGCTTCAGGATCAGCTCTATAACCGTGATTTGCCGACCATCGCCGGCGCCCTCAAATTCAGTGGTAAAACGGCGCTGCTGAAAGGCCGCTCCAACTACCTCTGTCTCGAACGTCTGGAACAGCAAAATCAAAGCGGCGGCGATCTCACCGTGCAGGCGCTGGGGGATTTGATCCACGTGCGCAACTGGTCATCGCAGACTGTGGATGGCGATATCAGCAGCTGCGTGGACGTCGCCGAGGACAGCCCGATCTGGCCTTCTGTGACCAGCACCAACGACAACTGCCTCGGCAGCGATTGTCCGCTGTATAAAGAGTGCTTTGTGGTCAAGGCGCGTAAAAAGGCCATGGATGCTGACGTGGTGGTGGTGAATCATCATCTTTTCCTCGCCGATCTGGTGGTGAAAGAGGGCGGGTTCGGCGAGCTGATCCCAGAAGCGGACGTGATGATTTTTGATGAAGCCCATCAGCTTCCTGATATCGCCAGCCAATATTTTGGTCAGCAGCTTTCGAGTCGCCAGCTTCAGGATCTCGCCAAAGACATTATCCTTGCTTACCGCACCGAAGTGCGTGATGTCCAGCAGCTTCAGAAATCTGCCGACCGCCTTGCCCAGTGTGCACAAGATTTTCGACTTACCCTCGGCGAACCGGGCTTTCGCGGCAATCTGCGCGATTTATTGAGTGACAACAGCATCATGCGAATGTTGACGCTGCTGGATGACGCGCTGGAGCTCTGCTACGACGTGATCAAACTCTCGCTGGGACGCTCCGCGCTGCTGGATGCCGCGTTTGAGCGCGCGGCGCTCTATCGCACCCGTCTTAAACGCTTACGCGCGATTGACGAGCCCGGTTTTAGTTACTGGTATGAGTGCACCAGCCGCCACTTCACGCTGGCACTGACGCCGCTGTCGGTGGCTGAGCGTTTTCGCGAAGTCATGGACAACCGAAAGGCCGCCTGGATCTTCACCTCGGCCACGCTGGCCGTTAATGAACAAATGAGCCATTTCGCCAGTCGCTTAGGCGTGGATAGCGCCACCACGTTAATCCTCGATAGCCCGTTTGACTATGCCCAGCAGGCGTTGCTGTGCGTGCCGCGCAACATGCCGGAGCCAAATTATCCCGGCGGCGCACGTCAGCTGGCGCGCATGATGAAGCCCCTGATTGATGCCAACAAAGGTCGCTGCTTTTTCCTGTGCACGTCGCACAAGATGATGCGTGAACTGGCGGCGGAGTTTCGCGCTTCAATGACACTGCCTGTGCTGCTGCAGGGCGAAACCAGTAAAGGTCAGCTGCTGAAGCAGTTCCTTGAAGCCGGCAACGCGCTACTGGTGGCCACCAGCAGCTTCTGGGAAGGGGTTGACGTGCGCGGCGACGCGCTGTCGCTAGTGATTATTGATAAACTCCCGTTTACCTCACCGGAAGATCCGCTGCTTAAGGCGCGCATGGAAGATTGTCGCCTGCGCGGCGGCGATCCGTTTAACGATGTGCAACTGCCGGACGCGGTAATTACCCTGAAGCAGGGCGTAGGGCGATTAATTCGCGATACCGCAGATCGCGGCGTACTGGTGATTTGCGATCAGCGATTGGTGTCACGGCCCTATGGTGGTCTCTTTTTGAACAGTTTGCCCCCCACGCCACGCACCCGCGACCTGGATCGCGCCATTGCGTTTGTGAAGCAACCGGCGCCTCAGTAATGTGCGTTACCTTGTGGTAAGATACGCGCCTTTTTTATCTCCTTGAGGTTGTTATGTCCGCCCGAATTTTAGCTCTGGACACGGCGACAGAAGCCTGTTCAGCCGCACTGCTACATCAGCAGCAGATTGATGCCCGTTTTGAAATTGCGCCGCGCGATCATACGCAGCGTATCTTGCCGCTGGTGCAAGAGCTCTTACTCGCGGGACAGCTGGAGCTTAACACGCTGGATGCGCTGGCGTTTGGTCGTGGGCCTGGCAGTTTTACCGGCGTGCGCATTGGTATTGGTATTGCCCAAGGCTTAGCGCTGGGCGCCGATCTGCCGATGATTGGGGTCTCTTCGCTGGCGACCATGGCGCAGGGCGCATGGCGTCTCAGCGGTGCGACGCGGGTGTTGGCGGCCATTGATGCGCGCATGGGCGAAGTGTATTGGGCTGCGTATCAGCGCGATGAACACGGTGAATGGCACGGCGCAGAAACCGAAGCCGTGCTGAAGCCGGAAGACGTGCAGGCTCGCTTGGCTGCATTAAGCGGCACCTGGACAACGGTGGGAACCGGCTGGGCGGCGTATCCGCAATTGCAGGCCACGGCAGGCGTGGAGTTGATCGCGGGCGGCGTCACCTTACCGGCAGCCGAAGATATGCTGCCGCTAGCGGAACGCGCATGGCAGCGCGGTGAGGCGGTGGCTGTTGCCGAGGCTGAGCCAGTGTATCTGCGCAATGAGGTTGCATGGAAAAAGTTGCCGGGACGCTGAGCCACGCGCAACTAAACCCCTGGCGCTGAGTCTAACCGGGAAATAACAGGAGAAGTGCTATGCCAATACGTCAAAAAGGGTGGTCTGGCGCGCTGTTGACCTGCGCGTTATTGCTCAGCGGCTGCGTTTCAGTGCCAGATGCCATTAAAGGGAGTTCCCCTCAGCCACAGCAAGATTTAGTGCGGGTGATGAATGCGCCGCAGTTGTATGTCGGCCAAGAGTCGCGCTTCGGCGGCAAAGTCATCAAAGTGGACAATCGCGATGGGCTTACGCGCATTGAGATCGCCACGCAACCGCTGGATGAGAGCGCGCGTCCGCGCCTCGGTGCCGCGTCGATCGGACGGATTTATGCGGATATCCACGGGTTCGTTGATCCCGTCGATCTCAATAATCAGTACATCACCGTACTAGGCACCCTCAAAGGCACTGAGAAAGGCACCATCGGCAGCGCCAGCTATAACTTTGTGGTGGTGGACGTGCGCGGTTATCAGCGCTGGCACCTCACGCAGCAGGTCATGACGTCCCCGCAGCCGATTGATCCCTGGATTTGGTATGGGCCAACGCGGCGCCATCCCGGCTACTGGGGACCCAATCCTTACTGGGGAATGAATACCGGCCCGGCACAGGTAGAAACTATCCTGACGGAATAGCCCTGCAACGTTTTATCGGCCCGCTTGCGGTGCGCGCGAGCGGGCTTTTTTATTGGCTGCGTTTCTGGCGCAGTTAAATTAGTGATGCGCTTCGCAACCTGTAAAAGCGGCAATCAGCAAACTGGTACAATCAGTTAAAATATTGTTAATAACACTGATGGCAGAGGCTGCGATGGCTACGCAACAAGATTATCGGGGTAATTCATTGAATAAAGTTTGGCTCAAACGCTATCCAGCAGATGTTCCTGCGGAGATTAACGCGGATCGTTACCCGTCATTGGTCGATCTTTTCGAGCACGCCGCACAGCGCTATGCCGACCAAACGGCGTTTATTAATATGGGTCAGCGCATGAGCTATCGTCAGCTTGAGGAGCAGAGCCGTGCTTTTGCTGCCTGGCTGCAGCAGGGCCTTGGCCTTCAACGCGGCGATCGCGTGGCGCTCATGATGCCGAATTTGCTGCAATACCCTGTGGCGCTATTTGGCGTGTTACGGGCTGGCATGGTGGTGGTGAATGTCAATCCACTCTATACGCCGCGCGAGCTCAAGCATCAGCTCAATGACAGCGGCGCCAGCGCCATTGTTATCGTATCGAATTTCGCACATACGCTGGAAAAAGTGGTGGCTGAGACGCCGGTCAAGCACGTAATGCTGACCCGCATGGGCGACCAACTGGCGCCGGTCAAAGCGACGCTGGTTAACTTTGTGGTGAAGTACGTTAAAAAGCTGGTGCCTAAATACCACCTGCCTGGCGCGGTGCCGTTCCGCAATGCTCTGCAGCAAGGGGAGCAGATGGCTTATCAGCGTCCCGTGCTGAGTAATAGCGACCTGGCTTTCTTGCAATATACGGGCGGCACCACGGGCGTGGCCAAAGGGGCGATGCTGACGCACGGCAACATGCAGGCCAACCTTGAGCAGACGAAAGCCACCTACGGCAAGCTGCTGCGCGCCGGAAAAGAGCAGGTGGTCACCGCCTTGCCGCTTTATCACATCTTTGCGCTAACGGTGAACTGCCTGCTGTTTCTTGACCTTGGTGGCACCAACTTACTGATCACCAACCCGCGCGATATCCCCGGTTTCGTCAAAGAGCTGAGTAAATTTCCGTTCACGGCCATCACCGGCGTGAATACGCTGTTCAATGCGTTACTCAACGATAGCCACTTCAACAAGCTTGATTTTTCGACGCTGCGCCTCTCCGCAGGGGGCGGTATGGCGGTGCAAAAAGCGGTTGCCGAACGCTGGGAAAAACTCACCGGCCACTATTTGCTGGAAGGCTACGGCTTGACTGAGTGCTCGCCGCTGGTCTCCGTGAATCCTTACGACATCGCCTGTCACACCGGCAGCATTGGATTGCCGGTACCTTCTACCGACGTGCGTATCGTTGACGATAATGACGTCGAGGTCGCGCCCGGTGAGCCCGGTGAGCTGTGTATCCGTGGGCCACAGGTGATGACTGGCTATTGGCAGCGCCCTGATGCCACCGATGAGGTGCTGAAAAATGGCTGGCTGCACACCGGCGATATTGTTACCGTGGACGACGAAGGCTTTATTCGCATCGTGGATCGCAAAAAAGACATGATTTTGGTATCAGGCTTTAACGTGTATCCTAATGAAATTGAAGATGTCTTGATGCAGCACGAGAAAATTCGCGAAGCGGCCGCCATTGGTGTCCCCAGCGATCTGTCCGGCGAAGCGGTGAAGGTGTGTATCGTGAAAAAAGACCCTTCGCTGACCCGTGAAGAGGTGTTGGATCACTGTCGTCGCCAGCTCACCGGCTACAAAGTGCCGAAAATCGTTGAGTTTCGAGATGAGTTGCCAAAAACCAACGTGGGTAAAATCTTGCGCCGTGAATTACGCGACGAGGCGAAGCGGGAAGGGCAGTAGGCGGTTTTCTCTAAGGTTTACGCCGGCGAAGTCCGGCGTTTTTATTGCTTTTAACATGGAGCGCTGCGCGCGGTCTGTCGCAGCGAAGAATACAACGTGAATTACACCATGATCGACCAAAACAGCCAGTTGTCTGCCGTGTGCGAACAGGCGCGCCTGCACGACGCGGTGGCGCTGGATACCGAATTTGTGCGCACCCGTACTTACTATCCTCAGCTTGGTCTCATCCAGCTGTACGATGGTGAGCAACTGGTTCTGATCGATCCGCTCAAGATCAGTGAATGGGCACCTTTCGTTGCGTTGTTGCAGGATAAAAACGTGATCAAGTTTCTGCACGCGGGTGGCGAAGATCTCGAGGTGTTTCTGCATCGCTTCCAGTGCTTGCCCGATCCCATGATTGATACCCAGATCCTGGCGGCGTTTTCCGGTCAGCCGCTCTCTTGGGGCTTCGCATCAATGGTGAACCATTTCAATCAGATTGAGTTGGACAAGAGTGAATCCCGTACCGACTGGTTGGCGCGTCCGCTCACCCAGCGGCAGTGTGAATACGCGGCGGCTGACGTCGCTTATCTGTTGCCCATTGCGCGCGAATTAGTGAAGCAGACCGAAGCCACGGGCAATATGGCTGCGGCATTAAGCGAGTGCGCAATGCTGTGCCAGCGCCGTTTGGATACGCTGCAGCCGGAAGAGGCGTGGCGCGACATTACCAACGCCTGGCAACTGCGTCCGCGCCAGCTTGCGGCTCTGCAGCGGCTAGCGGCGTGGCGCCTTACGCTGGCACGCCAGAAGGATATGGCGGTGAACTTTGTGGTGCGCGAAGAAAACCTCTGGAAGGTGGCGCGCTTTATGCCTGGCAGCTTGGGCGAACTGGATCATCTTGGCTTGAATGGTCATGAAATTCGCTTTCATGGTAAAACGCTCGTGGCGCTGGTGGCTGAAGCGCAGGCGCAGGATGAAAACACGCTACCGCAGCCGCTGCCTAACCTCATCGATCATCCGCATTACAAACAGGCATTTAAAGCGATCAAGGCGCTGGTGCAGCAGGTGAGTGAAGAGACAGGTTACAGCCAAGAGTTGTTGGCGTCGCGTCGACAGATCAATCAGGTACTTAGCACCGTATGGGGGCTGAAAAAGAGCGGACGCTTGCCCGAGTTGTTTAGCGGATGGCGCGGGGATCTATTCAAAGCTCGAATTGAAGCATTACTGGAAACGGAGTAGTGCGGAAGATTTCCCCTGCGCTGCAACGCAGGGGAAATCAGGAAACCGCTTCTATCATTTAGGGGCGTCTTCCGTTTCGGGTAGCGTCACGTTCAACTCCAGAATGGAGATATCATCTCCCTTCTGGTCGAGTTGGACCGTCACCATATCCGGATCAATCTTCACGTATTTGCAGATCACTTCCAAAATATCCCGCTTAAGCTGCGGCAAATAATGGGGCTCACTGTCGCCCCTTCTGCGCTCGGCTACGATAATCTGCAGCCGCTCCTTTGCGATATTGGCGGTGTTCTTCTTGCGGGATAAAAAGAAATCAAGTAATGCCATGTGTTATCCCCCGAACAGGCGTTTCAGGAAACCCTTCTTCTCTTCTTCAATAAAGCGGAAGGGGCGTTCTTCGCCAAGCAGGCGATCCACGGTATCAGCGTAGGCTTTACCGGCGTCAGAATTAGCGTCAAGAATAACCGGTTCACCCTGGTTAGAGGCGCGCAATACCGATTGGTCTTCGGGGATCACGCCGACCAGTGGAATACGCAGGATTTCCAGAACGTCTTCCATGCTCAGCATATCGCCGCGCGTCACGCGACCAGGATTGTACCGGGTGAGCAACAGGTGCTCTTTCACCGGATCTTGACCATTTTCCGCACGACGTGATTTTGAGGCGATGATGCCCAAAATACGGTCGGAGTCACGGACGGATGAGACTTCCGGGTTAGTGGTGATAATGGCTTCATCAGCAAAGTAGAGTGCCATTAATGCGCCGGTTTCGATGCCTGCAGGGGAGTCGCAAACAATGAAGTCGAACTCCATGGCGGCCAAATCGTTTAACACTTTCTCGACGCCTTCACGGGTCAGGGCGTCTTTATCGCGCGTCTGCGAGGCGGGAAGGATGTAGAGTTGCTCAGTACGCTTATCGCGGATGAGCGCCTGATTCAGCGATGCATCACCCTGGATGACGTTGACAAAGTCATAGACCACGCGGCGTTCACAGCCCATGATCAGATCAAGGTTACGCAAACCGATATCGAAATCGATCACAACGGTTTTTTTGCCCTTTTGCGCTAAACCTGTAGCGATGGCCGCGCTTGACGTGGTCTTGCCAACGCCCCCTTTACCTGATGTAACTACAATAATGCGTGCCATAAATGTTGATTTCCTTAACGAAAGAAAAGGGGCCTAATTAAGTGTCTGAATGGTGAGCGCGCCCTCTGTCAGACACAGGCGCGCTGCTTTACCAAAGAATTCTGTTGGGATCTGATCCATGATCCAGTATTCACCCGCAATTGACACCAACTCTGCAACGAGGTTGGTGCAAAAAATTTGGCAGTCGCGATCGCCACTGGCACCCGCAAGGGCGCGCCCGCGCATCATGCCGTAAATATGAATGTTGCCGTCTGCGACCAGTTCGGCACCCGCGCTCACGCTGCTGGTGACGATAAGATCGGCGTTACGGGCATAAATTTGCTGTCCTGAGCGAACGGGCGTATTGATGATGCGCGTCTTGCTGGCCGATTCGGCAACGGGAGTTGGCGCCTCCGCTGCCACCGGTTCGGCGTGGTTGCGCTGTTCTTTGCCTTCCGAAAGCACCGGAAGACCAGCCCGGGCAATCATTTTTTTCAGGGCATCATCTTTGCAGCCGCTCACGCCTACAATACGCAACCCCGTTGCGCTTACCGCTTGCTGTATCTGTTTCCAATTGATGTCACCCGCCAACGCGGAGACATTGAGCACCACGGGCGCATTTTGTAAAAATGCCGGGGCTTGGTCGATTTTGTCCTGCAGCGCCTGGCGAATCACTTCAGGTTGCGAATGATGCAAATGAACGACTGATAGGGTAAAACTGCTTCCCTTGAATTCGATTGGCGTTTGCGACATCTGTCGTGACTCTGTCCTGTTTTACGACCTTAAGATGGACGCCGATTTAATCGCCATGGCATCAAACGGTCAATATTCGAAGTTCTGCAAGCATGTTATAGTTCCTGCTATATTCAGGCAAGTGACGCTAACCGTTAATTCGAGTAAAAAATATGTTTTGTGTGATCTATAGAAGCCCGCAACGCGATCAGACTTATCTGTACGTTGAAAAAAAAGACGATTTCTCCCGCGTGCCAGAAGCGCTGTTGCGCGGCTTCGGCAAGCCCCAGCTGGCGATGGTGCTGTCGCTGGACAAGCGTGAGAAGCTGGCTAACGCCGATATCAATAAAGTGAAGGAAGGGTTACGAGAGCAGGGTTATTATTTGCAGATTCCTCCACCGGTTGAAAATCTGCTCAATATTCACCTGGAAGACGGTAAAAAAGATTAATTCGGAATCCTCTGTGAATTATGGCCTGTGGAAATAATCAGTATTATTCCCAATATTTAATTGTCATCACGCAATTGTAATTGCGGACATTAACATTCCCTCTCTAAAAAAAAGCTGTGAATGATTAACGGCTGTTGACAATTTGGCTCACCCCAGCCTCAATAAGTCGTTAATATCTTCCGTTTCAGCGCGCCACGTTCCGCCGCTGAAACGGATCTCTTCGCCAGTTTCTGGCAGCAAACACTCATAGCAGGGGAAGAATATGTACCAACATCGTAACTGGCAGGGCGCATTACTTGATTACCCAGCCAGCAAAGTGGTCTGCGTAGGCAGCAACTATGCGAAGCACATTAAAGAAATGGGCAGCGCCACGCCCTCCGAGCCGGTCGTGTTTATCAAACCTGAAACCGCGCTGTGCGATCTGCGCCAACCGCTCTCGCTACCTACTGACAAAGGCGAAGTGCACCACGAGGTGGAATTGGCGGTGTTGATTGGCGCCACCTTAAAGCAGGCTTCCGAAGCGCACGTCGCGCAAGCCATTGCCGGATATGGCGTTGCGCTGGATTTGACGCTGCGTGAGGTGCAGTCAAAACTGAAGCAGGCCGGTCAGCCGTGGGAAATCTCTAAAGGCTTTGATAATGCCTGCCCGCTGTCGGGATTTATTCCCGCAGCAGAGTTTAGCGGCGATCCGCAGAACACCGAGCTGAAGCTGGTGGTCAACGGTGAAGTGCGCCAGTACGGCACCACTGCCGACATGATGCATAAAATTTTGCCGCTGATCGCCTATATGAGCCATTTCTTCACGCTGCGTGCTGGCGATGTGATACTGACCGGTACGCCGGAAGGTGTTGGCCCGCTGCGTTCAGGCGATCGGCTTGACGTCTCGCTGGCCGGCCACGGTATCAGCACGCGGGTATTGTAAGACTTGCATCACCGCACCTTAACCTTTATAAGGTGCGGTCTTTACGCGCAATCCGGAACATATTTATGACTGAACAGCCTTTCTGGCAGACTAAGCGCCTCGATGAGATGAGCGACGCAGAATGGGAATCGCTGTGCGACGGCTGCGGACAATGCTGCCTGAATAAGTTGCAGGACGCGGACACCGATGAAATTTATTTCACCAATGTCGCCTGCAATCAGCTCAACATCAAAACCTGTCAGTGCCGTAACTACGAACGCCGCTTCGAATACGAGGAAGATTGCATCAAGCTGACGCGCGACAATCTCACCACCTTCGACTGGTTGCCGCGTACTTGTGCCTATCGCCTGATTGGGGAAGGTAAAACGTTACCCGCCTGGCATCCGCTGATTGCTGGCTCCAAACAGGCCATGCACGCGGAGCGCATTTCGGTACGTTATATCGCCGTGCGTGAAAGTGAAGTGCGCGATTGGGAAGATCACATAATTGACCGTCCGGATCGCGGCTAGCGTGAAGAACAGGCAGCGATCACTACCTGTTCTGCGCCGAGATTAGCGCCCGAAAAGATCGCGGCGTTTAGGCTTGAAAGGCTGAGCCACGGCCACCAGCACCGCGACCAATAAATAGGCAGCAAAGACCACAATCAGCCATTGTGGCATGCTAAAGCTCAGGAAAGTCCAGCTTCGTTCAGCGCAGTCACCCGTCGCCACAAACACCGACGGCAGCCACTTATTGAGCGGCAGCCATGCAGGGAAGCGCGCAGCAAAATCACAGGTGACAAAAGGATTGGGGTGCAGCTGAATCATGGTGTGCTCATAGGCCAACCGTAGCCCTTCAACGGCGCTATACAGCCAGATCATCAGCGCAGCCCAGCGCAGCGGCGTTTTTGGCGCGATGGCGCCGACCAAACCCGCGCCCATTACCCCAAACAGAGCACAACGTTCATAAATGCACATCACGCAGGGCTTTTGTCCCAAAACGTGTTGAAAAAACAGCGCGACCGCTTCCAATGCCAGCGCCGTCAGTGCCAATAATAACCACGCTCCACGTCCTCGCGAGCATTGATTCAAATATCGCAACATAGTGCCTATCCCCTAATCGTGAGTGTTGGCAGTGTAAACGAAAAGCCATGCGGTGCCAGCCCGGATTGCGGAAAAATCTGCAACAAAAATGACCTAAATCTGGGTATTGCGTTAACGTCGCGCGAGGCAGACGCTGCGTTGAACAGCCGCGTATGACGGGCTATTAATGATTAGAAATAAGACGTGACTGAAAAGTGACCTTATCGCGCTTTTAATCAGCCAGCAGGCTATTTCCCCTATAGGGCGTCTGGTATGATGAGTAATATCAGATTAAAGAAAGCAACGAGAAATAAACGCTATGGTCATTAAGGCGCAGAGTCCCGCAGGGTTTGCTGAAGAGTATATTATTGAAAGCATCTGGAATAGCCGTTTTCCGCCGGGATCGATCCTGCCTGCTGAACGTGAGCTTTCTGAACTGATTGGCGTTACGCGTACCACGCTGCGTGAGGTGCTGCAACGGCTGGCCCGAGACGGTTGGCTCACCATCCAACACGGCAAGCCCACGCGCGTAAATGATTTTTGGGAAACATCGGGCTTAAACATTCTTGAAACGCTGGCACGCCTCGATCACGACAGCGTTCCCCAGTTAATTGATAACTTGCTCTCTGTCCGCACCAATATCTCGTCTATTTTCATCAGCCGCGCGCTGCGCCACCATCCTGAAAAGGCACGTGAGGTTCTGGAAACGGCGTTGAGCGAAGAGGATCAGGCGGAAGCGTATACTGAACTCGATTATCGCGTGTTTCGTGGTTTAGCTTTTGCTTCGGGTAACCCGATTTACGGTTTGATTCTTAACGGCATGAAAGGCTTGTACACGCGCGTGGGGCGCCACTATTTTTCCAACCCGGAAGCGCGAGAGGTGGCAAGAAAGTTTTATCGCGAATTGGCCGATCTTTGCAGCAAGCAGCCCACCCAAGAGCAAATCGTCGACAGCGTGCGCGCCTATGGCCGACGCAGCGGGGAGATCTGGCACAGTATGCAGAAAAGCATGCCGGACGACTTAGGCAGCAAACGATAGAAAAACCGGACGGTGCCGTCCGGTTTTTTTTATGGCCGATTCAGATTACAGGACTGCGAGGCGGACAACGATCCAGCAGTTCAACGCTGCCATCTTCGTTCTGCTGTTCAAGGTGCACATCAAATCCCCACAAACGGTGCACATGCTTAAGCACATCGCGACGACTCTTATCCAACGGCGCGCGCTGCTGTGGCACATAGCGCAGGGTAAGAGAGCGATCGCCGCGTAAATCGACGTTATACACCTGAATGTTGGGCTCCAGATTACTCAGGTTATATTGTGCAGACAGCTGCTGGCGAATGGCGCGATAGCCGGCTTCATCATGAATGGCGGCAATTTCCAGGAAGTTATTCCGGTCATCGTCCATAACCGTAAACAAGCGGAAATCGCGCATCACTTTCGGTGACAGGAACTGGCTAATAAAGCTCTCGTCTTTGAACTCACGCATGGCGAAATGCAGCGTTTTGAGCCAGTCAGAGCCGGCAATGTCCGGGAACCAGTAGCGATCCTCCTCGGTAGGTGACTGGCAGATGCGCTTAATATCCTGGAACATGGCAAAGCCCAGCGCATAAGGATTGATGCCGTTGTACCACTGGCTGTTATAGGGCGGCTGATAGATGACATTGGTATGGCTGTGCAAAAACTCCATCATAAAGCGCTCTGACACTTTGCCCTCATCGTAAAGATGATTGAGGATGGTGTAGTGCCAGAAGGTCGCCCATCCCTCATTCATGACCTGCGTCTGCTTTTGCGGGTAAAAATACTGGCTCACTTTACGCACAATACGCAGCACCTCACGCTGCCAGGGCTCAAGCAGCGGAGCGTTTTTCTCCATAAAATAGAGCAGGTTCTCCTGCGGCTCAGAAGGGTAGCGCAGGGCTTCAACCTGAACAGACTCTTTCTCTTTGCGCGGCAGCGTGCGCCACAGCGTATTGACCTGACTTTGCAGATACTCTTCGCGGCTTTTCTGCCGGGCTTTTTCTTCCTGCAGCGAAATCTTTTGCGGGCGTTTGTAGCGATCGACGCCGTAATTCATGAGCGCATGACAGGAATCAAGCAGGCGCTCTACTTCTTCTACGCCGTAACGCTCTTCGCAATCAGAAATATAATTACGTGCGAACAGCAGATAATCCACGATCGAGCTGGCATCGGTCCAGCTACGGAAAAGGTAATTGTTTTTGAAGAAAGAGTTATGACCATAGCAGGCATGCGCCATCACCAGCGCTTGCATGGTCATGGTGTTCTCTTCCATCAAATAAGCAATGCAGGGATTCGAGTTAATGACAATTTCATAGGCCAATCCCTGCTGGCCGTGCTTATAACGCTGTTCGGTTTCAATGAATTTTTTACCGAATGACCAGTGAGCATAATTGATAGGCATACCGACGCTGGAGTAAGCATCCATCATCTGCTCAGAGGTGATGACTTCGATTTGGTGCGGGTAGGTATCCAGTCCGTAGCTCTTGGCTACGCGATCGATTTCCGCGAGGTAAGTGTCCAGCAGTTCAAAGGTCCAGTCGGGTCCATCACTGAGTCGTTTACTGCTCCGGGTTGGCTCGTCAAAGATTGTCGTCATAGCGCACCTCTATTTGCAAGCGGCCGGAAAGCGAGTCACCGACCACGATAGTGAAGGCTTCATCCTGAGAAAGACAGCCCAAGAGAACTGAGCGAACATTTCAATGATAGTCCAATGTCTCTCATCGAGAAGGGGAACACAATCGAATTCTTGGCACAAAATCATGCAAAATTCGTCGCTTATGGCGCAATAAGCATAAAATATTATATGCGTTACCTTATTAGGTTTAATGTTCTATTTTCATAAAAGGCGAGGCATGGCGGCGCTTTCTCCTGTGAAAATGCATTAAGTCCGTGCGAAGCATAATAAATGGCTGGCAAACGCATGAAAGGCATAAAAAGTTCTGATTTTTGCGCTGGTGCATGATTTCAGTGTGCAGAAAGGTGAAAAGCATGTGAAATATGTGGCTGGGTTGTAAGCTCTGCAGGATGTCGGGATATGCTAGCTCAGGCGTCGTTTATGGTTGATTATGCTTTTCATGCGATGAGGGTCTTATGCGCGTAGTGATTCTTGGAAGCGGTGTTGTAGGTGTGGCGAGCGCCTGGTATTTGTCGCAGGCCGGTCATGAGGTCACAGTGATTGATCGCCAACCGGCCGCGGCGTTGGAGACCAGCGCGGGCAATGCTGGGCAGATCTCTCCTGGTTATGCCGCGCCGTGGGCTGCGCCGGGCGTCCCGCTGAAAGCCATCAAATGGATGTTTCAGCGCCATGCGCCGCTAGCGGTGCGTCTTGACGGCAGCAAATTCCAGCTGGAGTGGATGTGGAATATGCTGCGCAATTGCGACATGCATCATTACCAGCAAAACAAGGCGCGCATGGTGCGCATTGCCGAATACAGCCGGGATTGCCTGCGGACGCTGCGCGCCAGCACTGGCATTACCTATGAAGAGCGGCAGGGCGGTACCCTGCAGCTGTTCCGCACCCAACAGCAGTTTGACAGCGCGAGCAAAGATATCGCTGTTCTTAAAGAGGCGGGCGTGCCTTACGCACTGTTGGAAGCGGCGCAGCTGCACACGGTGGAGCCGGCGCTGGTGGCGACGGCGCACAAACTCACCGGTGGCTTACGGTTGCCGAACGACGAGACGGGCGATTGTCAGCTATTCACCCAGCGTTTGGCGAAAATGGCGGCTGAGGCCGGGGTCGTGTTTCGCTATGACACGCCGATTGATCAACTGTTGCGCGAAGGCAATCGCATTTACGGCGTGAAGTGTGGCGACGAGGTGATCAAAGCGGATGCGTATGTGGTGGCGCTGGGTTCGTGGTCTACCGCTTTGTTAAAAGAGTGCGTGTCGATACCGGTCTATCCGTTGAAAGGTTATTCTCTGACCGTTCCGATCAAGGATCCGCAGGCGGCGCCCGTTTCAACCATCCTGGATGAAACCTATAAAGTGGCTGTCACGCGCTTCGACAATCGCATTCGCGTCGGCGGCATGGCGGAAATTGTTGGTTTTAACACCAAACTGTTGCCCGCACGGCGTGAAACGCTGGAGATGGTGGTCAGCGATCTCTATCCTGAGGGCGGTTATGTCGAACAGGCCAGCTTCTGGACGGGGTTACGTCCTATGACGCCGGACGGCACGCCGATTGTTGGGCGCACGCCGCTTTCCAATCTGTATCTCAATACCGGTCACGGCACGCTGGGTTGGACCATGGCGTGTGGTTCCGGGCAGCTATTGGCCGACCTGATCTCCGGCCAGAAAACGGCGATTGCTGCGGATGATTTGTCGGTGCTGCGCTATTTGCCCGGTTTTGAATCCCCATCGTCGCCACTGCGTAATGCCAACGCAGCTCGTTAAGTCTTCAGGGAGAGCACAAGCATGTCACGTCCTACGGGCGCCACCCTCACGCTGTCAGCGCTGCGCCACAACTTGCGCGTTGTTCGCCAGGCGGCCCCAAATTCGCACGTTTGGTCAGTCGTAAAGGCCAACGCATATGGCCATGGAATTGCACGTGTCTGGCAAAGCCTGGCGGAAACCGATGGCTTTGCGCTGCTTAATATGGAAGAGGCGCTGCTGCTGCGTGAACAGGGGTGGAAAAAGCCCATTTTACTGCTGGAAGGCTTTTTTCACGCCGACGAACTGGCGCTGATTGACCGCTATCGCTTGACCACCAGTGTGCACAGCAACTGGCAAATCAAGGCGCTTGCCACCGCCACGTTATCCGCGCCGGTGGATATCTATCTCAAGATCAACAGCGGAATGAATCGGCTGGGCTTCCGTCCTGAACAGGCCCACGCGGCATGGGAAAAATTACGGGCGCTGCCTAACGTCGGTGAAATCACGCTGATGGCGCACTTTGCCGACGCGGATAATGCCGACGGAGTCACGGAGCCGATGCAGCGCATTGCGCAAGCGGCTGAAGGCCTGACGTGCCCGCGCTCACTGGCAAATTCAGCGGCCACGCTATGGCATCCGCAAACGCACGGCGACTGGGTGCGTCCCGGCATTATTTTGTATGGCGCTTCACCCAGCGGAAATTGGCAGGATATCGCCAGCACCGGGTTGCAGCCCGTGATGACGCTTAGCAGCGAAATCATCGGTATACAGCAGTTGAGCCCCGGCGACGGCGTGGGTTATGGCTATCGCTATCGCGCGTCCTCCGCACAGCGTATTGGCATTGTTGCTTGCGGCTACGCCGACGGCTATCCACGACATGCGCCGACGGGCACGCCGGTTTGCGTCGAGGGCGTACGCACCCGCACCCTCGGGGCGATATCCATGGACATGATGATGATCGATCTTGAGCCCTGCCCGCAGGCGGGCATTGGTTCGCGCGTGGAATTGTGGGGCGATCAGATCAAGATTGACGAAGTGGCGCAGGCGGCTGGAACTGTGGGTTACGAGCTGATGTGCGCGCTCGCCCCACGCGTTCCGGTCACGGTTATTTAAGCGCGGTCACTGTACCGCGGATTTTCCTGCTGCAGCGCCAGGCGATCAGCGCCAGCGCTGCACCCAATAACATCATCAGCGCCAGCGCAGATTTTTCTGCTATTGGCAGCGCCACAATAATCAGGCTGGCCCCCGCGCCGCCTGCCATCTGAATAAAGCCTTGTAATGCTGCGGCGACACCGGCCTGTTGCTGATACGGCTCTAACGCATAGCTGGTGGCAGGGCCGACGGTAAAGGCTAAACCGGCCACGGAGATAGCCACGGGAATCATATACATGGCCCAATGGGTCTGCCAGGCGGCAGGCAGAAGCGTTACGCCCGCTACCAGCAGCGTGGCACCCGCCAGCATGGTGACAAACCCCATCGCCAGGCAGAAAGGGCGGCCCGCTTTGCGAATGGTTTTGTTCACAAACGCACTCACCAGCATGATCCAAAAGCCGTTGGCGCCAAATGCAAACGAAAATTGCAGCGGAGATAGCCCGCCCTCCGTCATCAACACGCTCGGCGCTAAAGAAACATACGTCAACACCATGCCGAGCGCGCCGGCATTGGCAAAAGCAAAGGCTAAGAAGCGGGGTTCGCGGGCAATCGCACCATACTGTGCCAGCGGTAAGCCTTTTACGCGTAGCGTGTCAGCCGGCCGGGTTTCTGGTAGGAAGAAACAGACAATCAGCGTGAGGATCGCGGCATACCCGCACAAGAACCAAAACGGCGCGCGCCATCCCCAGTGATCGGCGAGAATCCCGCCCAGCAGGGGCGCGAGCGCAGGAACGATATTGAGTGCGCCGTTAAGAAAGCCATAGGCGCGGGCGGCGGCATCGCCGCTCAGGCGATCGCGAACACCGCTAAACGCCACCACAGCGCTGCAGCACACGGCGCAGCCTTGGATCAGACGCGCCAGAAAGAACACCGGCCACACCGTGGCGGTTGCGGCGACGGCGCTCCCGATAAGATAGAGCGCCAGACCAATCAGCGCGATCGGCTTGCGTCCGTAGTTATCCACCAGCGGTCCGGTGACCAGTTGCCCTACACCCATCACGAGCAGGAACAGGGGGATGGTGATTTGAATCAGGCTAACAGGGCTATCAAGCCCCTCGGCGATTTGCGGCAGTGTGGGCAGATAAAGATCGATACCAAGCGGCGCAAGGAGCACCAGGCTTAACAGCAGTAGGGTAAATTTTTGCATTGCGGACCGGGGACAACCAGTTAAACAAGCGGGAAGGGTAATGAGTTGAGCGTAAAAAGGAAAGCACTAAAAAGGCGATGCCTGCCGTACGTGCACAGGCATCGCGTGAGGGTTTAGTAAGCACCGTCGCGGCGCAGCACGACGCCTGCGGTTTTAAACAAAATAGCGATGTCCGTCCACAGCGCCCAGTTTTTAACATACCAGGAGTCAAAATAGACGCGCGTGTCGTAATCAATGTCATTGCGACCGCTAACCTGCCACAGGCCGGTCATGCCGGGTTTCGCCATCAGGTAATAATCTACGTCGCCCGCATACCGCTCCAGCTCGGCTTCGATAACCGGGCGCGGCCCGACCAGGCTCATCTCGCCGCGAATGACATTCCACAGCTGCGGTAATTCATCCAGGCTGGTTTTACGCAGGAAGCCGCCGATACGGGTAATGCGCGGATCGTTTTTCAGTTTAAAATCACGGTCCCACTCCGCGCGTGCCTCTTCGCTGGTAGCCAGTAAGTTCTGCAACACTTCCTGAGAGTTAGTGACCATTGAGCGGAATTTCAGGCATTTAAACTTCACGCCGTCCTGCCCCACGCGTTCATGACCATAAATGGCATTACCGCCGTCACGTTTCACCATCGCGCAAAGCAGGCCAAACACCGGCGCGAGGAACAGCAGCAGCAGGGAAGCCACCACGATATCAAACGTTCTTTTCAGGAAGCGCGAGGAGCGTTTGGCCAGATTATTGCTGACTCGCAAGATCATTACTTCGTGACTAAAGATAAAGGACATGTCCGTGCCGTACAGCGGGACGCCGCGCAGCGTCGGGATCACGGAAATGGAGCGGCACTTCATTTTTGACAGAAACTTCAGCCACTTATCGCGCACCGATTGCTGCTCGTACTCGGTAGCCACGATAAACTGCGTGTTCTCGCGATCTATGGTCTGCCAGTTGATATCGTTGAACGTGATTACCGGCACGCCATTGACGGAGTCCGCCAAAGGGGCATCGTCCAGCGAGATAAAGGCCTGCACGTTGTAGCCAAGGATCTCTTCGCTTTGCAGCGCGGCGTAGGCTTCCATGGCGTTTTTACCGGAACCGATGATGATGGTCTCTTTTTGCCACTGTCCGGCCCGGTTAATGGCCCGCTTAACCCCTGCGCGCATCAGCGGCAGTAACAGCAGCGCGTAAGTCCAGCTGAACACCCAAACCATGCGGGAAAAGTCCCATTTCGAGAAGGCGATCAGCGCCAGATCCAGCAGCGAAAACACAAACAGGGTTTTAACAATTTCTTTTAATTCAAACCAAAACGGTTTGCGATAGGTGTAATGACGCATCCGCACCCAAAACCAGGCGGTACAGAGTACCGATAAGCCGAGCTGTGCGATAAAACGATATTCAATTTGTTGCGGCGGAATAAAAGAGTCCAGTTCTCCCCAAATACCCTGGACAGTCGCCGCAGATAAAAATAATGCTAAATTCAATGCGATTAAATCGGAGACGCTCAATGCGACTTTAGCAATGAGATTTTTACGCAATCCGCTCCATGAACGGGTAGCGTCATTCATTATTAATGTACTTGCCATAAAACCTGCTCTCTTTTCATGTGTAAAAGATGGCCTGACCAGAATCAAGTACGCGCTCAGGTGTGGTCCGCTGAAATAAACATAAGTTTTTTCAACATGATATCAACCAATGGTGCCATAGGCGCTGCTTAGAAAGCCCGTTACGACGGGAAAAGCGCCACGCAATTTTGCAGCGACTAAATGAGTATGCAGTAGTTACCCAAGAGAGTTAATATGGAAATAGTCTGAAAACATCGGTCATTAATATTTAACGTTAATGCTAGCTTGTTGAAATAAAGCGTTTAATGCCGAAGGGCGGATATATAGCGTAGCGGGAGCGGGGGATTTTTCAGAATAACCGCCATACAATATATTGATGGCGGTAAAAATATCAGGCGCTTTTTTTTAACACCCATCGATCTTGCTGTTTGTCATAGTGCGCGATAAGCAGATTCACCGGTTCGCCATCAATCCAGGCTGGCACGCTGGTGTCATGATCCCAGCCATCCAGTTGGTAACTCAAACCCGGATTGGTTTGGCAAGGAATGCTGACCGTGTCCAGATTCTCCACGTTCATTTCTGCATCCACTATCTCGTAACGTCCAATCTTGACCACGTGTCCCATGATGTCTCCCGTTTCAACTGGGTGGAATAACGATCATAGTCGGTTACACGCACTTTACGAGCGCCAATCGCAGGATTACTCCTTGTCTTCCATGACGCGCACCCCGATTTTGACAATTTGGTTGTCCTCTTTTTCCGCTACGGTCCACGTGAGCTGATTCCACTCCACCTGATCGCCCACGACCGGCGTGCTCCCGAGTAACCCCATCACCAACTGCCCCAGCGACTGCTGATCGTTAGTGGCGTCGTCCAGTTCAAGACCGTAAATTTGCGCCACATCACGCAGGCGCGCGTCAGCGTCCAGAATGAAATCGCCAAAGAAGCGCTGATCCAGCGCAACGGGTGGCGTTTGGCTGAACATTTTGCCCAAGGCTGGCAGGTCACGTTCGCGGCCAATCACGCAGAGCACATCGCCCTCTTTAAGACGCGTGCTGCTGGTGGGATGCATCAATTCGTTATCGCGAAACAGGGCGGCAATGCGCGTTTCCCGCGGCATTTTCAGGTCGCGCAGCGCGGCGCCAACGCACCATTTATCCGCGCTCAGTTGGTAAACGAATTGCTCCCATGGATTCTCGGGGTGAATATCGAGACCCACGCGGCTAATAGGCGAGGCCGTGGGCGGCACTACCACGCGTGCGCGCTTCGCCGCGTAGCCTAATGAGGTGCCTTGCAGCATCAGCGATACCAGCACGACAAAAAACGCGATATTAAAGTAGAGTCTGGCGTTTTCCAGTCCGGCCATCATCGGGAAGACCGCCAGGATGATTGGCACCGCGCCGCGCAGTCCTACCCAGCTGATGAAGATGCGTTCACGTCCGGTAAAGCCTTTGAAGGGTAGCAGGCCGACCAATACGGAAAGCGGACGCGCCACTAAAATCAGCCACAGAGAGAGAATCATCGCGGGCAGCGCGATGTGCCACAAATCAGACGGCGTCACCAGCAGGCCCAGCACAATGAACATGCCGATCTGGCTGAGCCACGCCATGCCGTCAAAGGTCTGCAGGATGCCGTGACGGTTGCGAATGGGGCTATTACCCAGCAGGAAACCGCACAAATACACCGCCAAAATTCCGCTGCCCTCCATCACGGTGGTCAAGGCAAACACGATAATGCCACCGCTCAACGCCAGCAGCGGATAGAGCCCCTGTGCGAGGCTAATACGGTTCATAAGTTGCTGCAGCGCCCAGCCTCCGCCGAGGCCCAGTACGATACCCAGCCCGAACTGTTGCACGAGGTGAACCACGAACATCCAGCTGAGCCCGGTTTGTCCTTGCTGAATCATCTCAATCAGCGTGATGGTCAGAAACACCGCCATGGGATCGTTGCTGCCGGACTCAATCTCCAGCGTGGCGCTGACGCGTTCGTTAAGGCCTTTGTCACCCAGCAGGGAAAAGACCGCTGCGGCGTCGGTGGAACCGATAATGGCCCCGATCAAAAAGCCCTGCATAATGTCCAAATTAAACAGCCAGGCCGCGGCTAACCCCGTCAAACCCGCCGTGATCATGACGCCTACGGTGGCCAGCGAGAGCGCAGGCCCAAGCGCGACTTTGAACGAGCTGGCTTTAGTACGCATGCCGCCGTCCAGCAGGATAATTGCTAGCGCCAGGTTAGAAACCAAATACGCCATCGGGTAGTTATCAAACGCGATGCCACCAATGCCGTCTACGCCGGTAAGCATCCCGAGCGCAAGAAAGATCACCAGAATGGGGATGCCAAGCCGTGACGAGAAAGAGCTGAGTAGGATACTTGCTGCAACCAGCACGGAACCAATAATGAACAAACTGTAAATCACGCTGGTATTCAACGGTGCTCTCCTGCTGCAACGGGTGACATAAGCAAACTGCGGGGGATCCACACAGGCAAGGTCAAAAGATAATGTTTTATCAAGGGCTTGTCAGCGGTTAATTGCAGCTTTTTTCGTTCTTTATGTGTTGTGCGCACCAGAAAGCAAATTTCTGCGGGTTATCGCCAGCGTTTTCCGCCATTCTTGAGCAGATAAAAAAAAAGCCGGCGATAGGCCGGCTTACGGTATCAGGCTTCAGCAACCTGTTTGTGAAAAAGCTCGCGAAATACGGGATAGATGTCTTCAGGCTCGCGGATATGTTGAATTGCAAAGTTATCGAACATCGCCTGCAAATGTTCATACTCACGCCACAGCGTTTGGTGGGCGCGGCGGGTGATCTCGATATAACTGTAGTAGCGCACGACCGGCAGAATATGCTTCGCCAGAATCTCATGGCACAGCGGCGAGTCATCTGCCCAGTTATCCCCATCGGAAGCCTGAGCGGCATAAATGTTCCACTGCGCGGGATCGTAACGCTCTTTTACCACCTCATCCATGAGCTTGAGCGCACTGGAAACAATGGTGCCACCGGTCTCTTGCGAATAGAAAAACTCTTGCTCATCCACTTCTTTGGCTTGGGTGTGGTGACGGATGTACACCACCTCCACGTTTTTATAAGTGCGACTCAGGAACAGGTAGAGCAGGATATAAAAACGCTTCGCCATGTCTTTCGTGGCTTGGTCCATAGATCCCGATACGTCCATCAGGCAAAACATCACGGCCTGGCTTGAAGGCTCCGGACGTTTTTCAAAGTTTTTGTAGCGCAGGTCAAAGGTATCAATAAAGGGAACGCGCTCGATACGCGCGCGCAATTCAGCAATCTCCTGCCGCAGGCGCTCCTCTTCCAATAGCTGGGCCGGCTCACTGTTGCTGACCTCGGCGAGCGCCTCTTCCAACGCATGCAGTTGGCGACGTTTGCCTGCCGTCATTGCCGTGCGCCGCGCCAGCGAGTTTTGCAGGGAACGTACCACGCTGATATTGGCGGGCACGCCGTTTGACGTAAAACCGGCGCGGTGGGTTTTGTACTCATTCAACTGGCGCTGCTGATTTTTGCGCAGGTTAGGCAGGGCGAGATCTTCAAACAGCAGATCGAGATACTCGTCTTTAGAAATCTGGAAGACAAATTCGTCCTGACCTTCGCCATCCTGACTGGCGTTGCCTTGACCGCTGCCATTGCCGCCACCGCCCCCTTGCGGACGTTCAATGCGGTCGTTTTGCACGAAGTGATCATTGCCGGGATGCACGCGATGACGACTACCGCCGCGGCCCTGATGAAATACCGGTTCGTTGATATCGTCGATAGGAATCGAGACCGACTCGCCACTCTCCACATCGGTGACGGAGCGTTTGTTGATGGCCTCGGAGATCGACTGCTTGATTTGAGACTTGTAACGGCGCAAAAAGCGCTGGCGGTTCACCGCGCTTTTGTTCTTACCGTTCAGACGCCGATCGATAAAGTAGGCCATAATTCCCCCAAACTGCAATGTAAGCGAGGCCAGCGATTTCTGGCCTCCAGTGACGGCGCCGTAAAGCGCCGCTTAGCTTACAGGTAACAACTACGACGACTTACGCACGCGCAGGTACCATTCGCACAGCAGACGCACCTGTTTGCGCGTATAGCCTTTCTCCATCATACGGTCGACAAAGTCATCGTGTTTTTTCTGCTCATCCGTTGACGTCTTGGTGTTAAAGGAAATCACAGGCAGCAGTTCTTCGGTGTTTGAGAACATTTTCTTCTCAATGACCGTGCGTAATTTCTCGTAACTGGTCCAGTTAGGATTACGGCCGCTATTTTGTGCGCGTGCGCGCAGCACAAAATTGACGATCTCGTTACGGAAATCTTTGGGATTGCTGATGCCCGCAGGTTTCTCAATTTTCTCCAACTCGGCATTCAGGGATTCGCGGTCAAACAGCTGTCCGGTGTCCGGATCGCGATATTCCTGATCCTGAATCCAGAAATCGGCGTAGGTGACATAGCGATCAAAAATGTTCTGTCCGTATTCAGAATACGATTCTAAATAAGCCGTCTGAATCTCTTTGCCGATGAATTCCGCATATTTAGGGATCAAATACCCTTTAAGGTGCTCAAGATATTTTTCCGCCTGATCTTGCGGGAACTGCTCACGTTCAATTTGCTGCTCAAGCACGTAGAACAGATGTACCGGGTTGGCCGCCACTTCGGTATGGTCAAAGTTGAACACACGCGACAAAATTTTGAAGGCAAAGCGGGTTGATAAGCCGTTCATGCCTTCATCCACGCCGGCGTAATCGTGATACTCCTGCCAGGATTTGGATTTGGGATCGGTATCTTTCAGGCTCTCGCCGTCATAAACGCGCATTTTCGAATAAATGCTGGAGTTTTCCGGCTCTTTCAAGCGGGAAAGAATAGTAAAGCGCGCCAGCGTTTCCAGGGTGCCAGGTGCACAAGGGGCGGTAGCCAGTTCACTGTGGTTAAGCAGTTTCTCGTAAATTTTAATTTCTTCAGACACGCGCAGGCAGTAAGGCACCTTGACGATATACACGCGGTCCAGGAAGGCTTCGTTGTTTTTGTTATTGCGGAATGTCACCCACTCTGATTCGTTTGAGTGCGCGAGAATGATGCCGTTAAAGGGCAGAGCCGAGATGCCTTCGGTGCCGTTGTAGTTACCTTCCTGCGTAGCGGTCAACAGCGGATGGAGCACCTTAATGGGTGCTTTAAACATTTCCACGAACTCCATGATGCCTTGGTTGGCGCGGCACAGCGCGCCCGAGTAGCCGTAAGCGTCCGGATCGTTCTGCGCGTGGTTTTCCAGCTTGCGGATATCCACTTTGCCCACCAGTGCGGAGATGTCCTGGTTGTTCTCATCGCCCGGTTCGGTTTTGGCAATCGCGATTTGCTCCAAAATAGACGGGCGCACTTTCACCACTTTAAAGCGGGTGATATCACCGCCAAATTCGTGCAGGCGCTTGGCCGCCCACGGCGACATGATGGTGCCGAGGTAGCGGCGCGGAACACCGTACTCTTTTTCCAGAATATTGGCGTCTTCTTGCGGATTGAACAGGCACAGCGGATGGTCATTAACCGGGCTGCGCTCCCCGTCGGCGCTCAGTACATAAATAGGTACGCGCTGCATCAAAGCTTTGAGCCGCTCAGCCAGCGAGGATTTACCGCCGCCCACGGGACCCAATAAATAGAGAATTTGTTTCTTCTCCTCCAGACCCTGCGCAGCATGTTTTAAATAGGAAACGATCTGTTCAATCGCTTCTTCCATACCGTAGAACTCTTCAAAAGCAGGGTAGCGTCCCATGACGCGGTTAGAAAAGATGCGGGAAAGGCGAGGCTCTTGGGCAGTATCGACCATCACTGGCTCACCAATGGCCATCAATAGCCGCTCTGCTGCGTTGGCGTATGCACTGCGATCCTGTTTACAGATTGTGAGGAATTCCTGCAGTGTGAACTCTTCGTCCTTGGCAGCTTCATAACGCTGACGATAGTGATCGAATATATTCATAACGATGCCCGTCCTTTCATTTTTAGCACAGGTAAAGGAGCGAAATGTAAAGCCTTTGCAGCTCCCGGAAGATATTCCTAATTGAGTACAGCAACCCTTATGCCAACCTGACGTTTTTTATCGGGAAACACACGTTTTATGGTTACTCTGCTCGACTGAAAATTCTCATCTTGCTTTTACTGTAGAAGGCATTCAGAAAACATGCAGCCACTTTTTCTCTATATTTAGCGATATATCAATAACAAAGTCTCATAAGCGCCCCCGGCGTTTCTCCTCTGCGTCGTAGCAGGAAAGGCGTGAAGACGGGAGCGACAGCTCGCGCAAAACTGCGCATTTAGCATTAACCCGCCATGAAATTGCGGTAAACTCATTGGCTGATTGTTATATTTATGGATTGAATAAATTGTGAACCATTTCAAACTTAAAGCGGTTGCTCTGCTTATTCCTGGTTATTTTGCAGCATTCAACGCGCATGCAGAGCCTTTATCTCTGGGGGCTTCGCTTATTTATGCGCAGTCACCCTATCGTGGTGGACAAGACCGTTATCTGCCTTTGCCGGTAATTAATTATGAAGGCGAAAACTTCTGGTTCCGCGGCCTGCAGGGCGGTTACTACTTGTGGAAAGATCAGCAAGACCAGTTATCGCTCACGCTGCTGGGCTCCCCGCAGCAGTACGATCCCAAGGATAACGACTTAGGCGATATGAAGGCGTTGGATAAACGTCGAATGACGCTGATGGGCGGGGCAACCTATCGGCACGTGGCCGAGTGGGGCATCGTGCGTACGGCTTTGCTGGGCGACGTGCTTAATAACAGTAACGGCATTATCTGGGATCTCACCTACCTGTATCGTTTCGATTTCGGCGCATTCAGTTTGACGCCAGGCATTGGCGCAACGTGGAACAGCGCCAACCAAAACCGTTACTACTATGGCGTGTCGTCGCGTGAGAGCGCCCGCAGCGGTATTGCGCAATATCGTCCGGATGACAGCTGGTCACCCTATGTCGAGATGAACGCCAGCTATCAACTGAGCGACAGCTGGAATGCCAGCCTGTCTGGACGCTACACACGCTTTGACAGTGAGATCAAAGATAGCCCGATGGTCGATAAAAGCGGGCAGTTCACGGTGTGGACTGGGATCAGTTACAGTTTCTAATGAAAAAATAAAACGCCTCATGATGAGGCGTTTTTTTTACATTGCATCAATGTGGGGTGCGATGATGGTGCGTGTCATATCATGCGCTACCTTACGGCGGGCAGTACAGGATATTGCCGCTTTGCTTACTGCGCTTTCTTTTTCACATAAAGCGTCGTGCCCAGGCGAGAAGGGTTCTCTCCCGCGCTCGTCATTGGCTGAAGAATGCGCGCCGTTTCCACGCACACCATGGTTTTGTAACCTTCATTTGGCATGTCATTCATGCTGCATGAGAGCGCAGGGCCAGGATTCCATGTGACAACGTCACTTTGATAGTGATGATGGACTTCTATCTGGCGTTTACCTGCTTTGTCATGAATGACGCTGCAATCGTCCGGTGCAGTGAAAATGCGGTCAACGCGATCGGGGTAGGTTTGCTTACCTTCTGGCGCGCTGCCTGGCGCATTATCATTCACCTTGTCAATGAAGCTCTTACCCAGCCCACTCACTTCCACCTGCTGGATATCCCCCACCTGAAAATAGGTGTGCAGGGCCGCTGTCGCGTCAAAATCGCCCCATGCTTCTAGCTCAATCTCACAGTGTTCGCCTAAGCGGAAGCGGGCCAGAAGGGTAAAATCATGTGGCCAGAGTTTCTTCGTGTGCGCACTGTTTTCCAACGTAAAGGTCAGCATCACTGCGTCGTCATGTTCGTCGTGCGCCGTTAATGTCCATGGAAGATTGCGTGCAAAGCCGTGCGCAGGCTCACCTGCCGGTCCAAACCAAGGCCAGCATATAGGCACGCCGCCACGAATGGCTTTGCCTGCCACAAAAGGTGTTTTACTGCTTAGCCAAATTACGGGCTGATGGCCGCCAGGCTGCCATGACAGTAAATGCGCGCCCTGAAGCGCAACCGCGGCGCGAAATTTCGGATGGCTTATCACCAAAATCGGCAGCTCACCCATCTGCCGCTGCGACAAATAAGGGGTGATCTGTTTAACAACCGGCAGCGTGTAAAGGGAGTCGTGCATCGTCAGGCCTTTATTCATTCAGTTGAAAAAAAAGGGGCGACCGAAGTCACCCCTTGTTTGGCATAAGCGTTGCTTATTTAGCAGCAACCAGCGCAATCAAATCCAGCACTTTGTTTGAGTAGCCGGTTTCGTTGTCATACCAGGAAACCAGTTTCACAAAGTTGTCGTTCAGCGCGATGCCGGCTTTAGCGTCAAAGACGGAGGTCAGGATTTCGCCGTTGAAGTCGGTGGAAACCACGTCATCTTCGATGTAGCCCAGCACGTCTTTCATTTCGCCTTCTGAAGCGGCTTTGATCGCGTTGCAGATTTCAGCGTAAGAAGCAGGTTTTTCCAGACGTACGGTCAGGTCAACCACGGAAACGTTCGGGGTAGGTACACGGAACGCCATACCGGTCAGTTTGCCGTTCAGCTCTGGCAGCACTTTGCCCACCGCTTTCGCTGCGCCGGTAGAAGAAGGAATGATGTTCTGTGCCGCGCCGCGGCCGCCGCGCCAGTCTTTGTGAGACGGGCCATCAACGGTTTTCTGGGTTGCGGTGGTCGCGTGTACGGTGGTCATCAGACCTTCAACGATTCCAAACTTGTCGTTGATCACTTTTGCCAGTGGCGCCAGGCAGTTGGTGGTGCAAGAGGCGTTTGACACGATATCCTGACCGGCATATTTGTCGAAGTTAGCGCCGCGCACGAACATTGGGGTGTCATCTTTAGATGGGCCCGTCAGAACCACTTTCTTAGCACCTGCGGTGATGTGTTTGCGTGCGGTTTCGTCGGTCAGGAAGATACCGGTCGCTTCTGCAACAACGTCAACGCCCACTTCATCCCACTTCAGGTTAGCCGGGTCTTTCTCAGCGGTAACGCGGATTTTTTTACCGTTAACAATCAGTGCGCCGTCTTTCACTTCTACGGTGCCGTCGAAGCGGCCGTGAGTAGAATCGTACTTGAGCATATAAGCCATGTAATCGGCGTCGAGCAGGTCGTTGATCGCGACGATTTCGATGTCAGAACGCTGCTGAGCAGCACGGAAAACGATGCGACCGATGCGGCCAAAACCGTTGATACCTACTTTGATAGTCATATATTCCACCAGCTATTTGTTAGTGAATAAAAGGTTGGCTGTAAAATTACAAAAACCTTACCAGGCGTCAAGCGGAATCGTGTCAATTGTTGCGACAGGTCAATTCCAACACCAGGAATAATTCAGTGCGCAATCGCTTACGCAGCACCCTTATTGCGCGCCTATGTTACGCCGATTACCGCGTGAAAAGGGATGACTTTTGCAAAGGGTGATCGACGTCACAATTTTGAGCTGTGTCTGTGCAGGAGAAGGGGTTCGCACGAAAAAGAACCATGAAGTTGTTGTTGGTTTGTTAGAATACTAGCCGATTTTTACAGAATGACACTCTGGAACCCAAAATGGCTAAAGACAACGCACCTGCGGAAAAACTTGCGCAGCTCTCCGAAATGCAACGTTATGTGACGCAGCAGCGCGGCACCGAGCCGCCGTTTACCGGCGCACTGCTGCATAACAAGCAGGAGGGGATTTACCACTGCCTGGTGTGCAACGCGCCGCTGTTCCTCTCTGAAACCAAATACGATTCCGGCTGTGGCTGGCCAAGCTTCTACCAGCCTTTCAATGACGATGCGATTCGCTATTTGGAGGATGATTCACACGGCATGCACCGCGTGGAGATTCGCTGCGGCAGCTGCGATTCACACCTAGGGCATGTGTTCCCGGACGGCCCGCAGCCAACCGGAGAGCGCTACTGTGTTAACTCTGCCTCGTTGAGCTTTACCGACGAGCAGGGCAAACAGCAGGAGGGATAATTGTGAAACAGGAATTAGAAGCCATGCTGGCTGCTATGACGCCTGACGTTTACGAGCGGCTGGCCAGCGCGGTTGAGACCGGTAAATGGCCAGACGGCGTGGCGCTTACGCCCGAGCAAAAAGAGCACTGTTTGCAGCTGGTGATGCTGTGGCAGGCGCGCCATAACGAGGAGCCGCAGCACATGACTATCAGCAAAGCGGGCGAAATGGTGACGAAATCGAAAAAGCAGCTGAAAGAAGAGTTCGGCATCGAGACCGATGTCACGCGCATCAATCTCCACTGATTATCTGCAGGGCGGGCAGTAAGGCGCCCGCCCTGCAGCGTATTACACAATCACCGCGCCTTGTGCTTTCATCTGCGCAATGGCGATCTCGCTGTCATCCGGATTCAGATTGACCCCACGGCATCCCTCTTTAACCACTTGCACGCGGTAGCCCAGTTCCAGCGCGTCCAGCACGCTGTATTTCACGCAGTAATCAGTGGCAATGCCCAGCATCACCAAATCGGTTATGCCGCGCTCGCGCAGCCATTGGTCCAGTTCGGTTTTGCGCCGGTGGCCATTGTCAAAAAAAGCGCTATAGCTATCCACATCGACGTCACCGCCTTTGTGAAACACCGCATCAATTAAAGTGCGATCGAGCTCAGGATGAAAATCGGCGCCGTGCGAGTGCTGCACGCCGTGGTCCGGCCACCAGATTTGCGGTAAACCATTTAGCTCACCTAACGTATACACCGGTTCACCCGACACGGAAGCGAAGCTGCCATGGTTGGCAGGATGCCAATCCTGCAGCGCCACGACGCACTCGCCGCGCGCACGAAATTCACGCGCATAGCGATTCGCCACCGCGACCGTTTGGTCGCCTTCGTGCACCGCCATGGGGCCGCCGGGGCAAAAATCGTTTTGAATATCGATGATTACTAATGCCCGCTTCATTCATTGTGCTCCGTATCAGTCTTCGGTCAGTTCGCCACGTAAATTCTGCTGCATTTTGGCACGAATTTCTTCAACAGAGAGGTTCTGACTTAATAAAAAGTGCAGTTTTGTTAATGCGGCTTCCACCGTGAGATCAAATCCGCTGACCACGCCAGCATGCTCCAGCGCATTGCCGGTGGCATAGCCGCCCATGTTCACTTTTCCAGACATGCACTGCGTCAGGTTGACGACCACGATGCCGCGCGCATGGGCCTGTTGTAATTCCGCCAGGAACTCTGCATTTTGTGGCGCATTGCCCACGCCGTAGGAGCGCAGTATCAGGGCCTTGACCGGCTGGCGCAGGAAGTTACGCACCACATCCGCTGAAATACCCGGGTAAATTGTTACCACGCCAATCGGCTGCGGCGTAATCGGATGCACCACCAGCGCGCCCTGGGATGATGGCGCAGGCGGGGTATTCAAACGACGGATATGAATGCCTGCCTCAAGCAGCGGCGACAGGTTCGGTGAGGCAAAGGCGTTAAACCCGTCAGCATGCGCTTTGGTCGTGCGGTTGCCGCGAAAGAGCGTGTTATTAAAAAACAGCGTGACCTCATTGATAGGATAATTCGCCGCAACATAGAGCGAGTTAAGCAGATTTTGCTGACCGTCAGAGCGTAATTCGGCAAGAGGAATTTGCGATCCGGTGACAATCACCGGCTTGGCCAAATTTTCCAGCATAAAAGAGAGCGCCGAAGCCGTAAAAGCCATGGTATCCGTCCCGTGGAGAATCACGAAACCGTCGTAATTGTCGTAATTGAGGCGGATATCGTCAGCAATCGATTGCCAATCCAACGGGGTCATGTCTGATGAGTCCATCAGCGGATGATATTCATGGATGGTGAAATCGGGCATTTCAGGGCGGTGAAACTCTGGCATGTTCGCCAGCTGTTGTTGCAGGTGGCCAGACACCGGAATATAGCCCTGCGCTGAGCGCTGCATACCGATTGTCCCGCCTGTGTAGGCTACATAGATATTTTTCTTTTGCATTGGTGTACTCAGACTTGCCGTAAAACGACGCAGTATAAGGGGATTAAGGGGGAAAAGCAGCCCGACCAGCGGTCGGGCTGTGAAGATTAGCGCACGGTGCCGCAGGTCAGGCAGAATGCGTAACGATTTTGCGGATCGTTCAGATTATTCATCAGGCCCGGCTGCGCCTGCATGTCGCGCATGACGTCCACGACCGGTGCGGGCAGCCACACTTTGAGCGCGGCCGGCAGCACGGCTTGGGCAGAGGCGTTCATTTGATTCAACAGCATGTCGAACATGCCCGGCTCTTCCTGATACCAGCTTAATTCCGGCTGCGAAATCTTCGCCAGCGCGGCGGCCTTCGCCACGGCATCATCGAAATCACCAAGTGCGTCAACCAAACCGTTGGCCTTGGCATCGCTGCCGGTCCAGACGTGTCCCTGCGCAATAGCGTCAATCTGTTCAGGCGTTTTATGGCGTGAAGCTGCCACTAAGCCCACAAAATTGCGATAACCGTTCCCGATGGTTAACTGCATTAATTGCTGTACTTCGGTCGGCAGCGCTTTGGTGGTGGCGACGTCAGCCAGCGGCGAAGTCGCCACGCCATCGGTATGCACGCCCACGGCGTCAAGGCTATTTTCCACCGTGTTGATCACGCCAAAGATACCAATCGACCCGGTTAGCGTACTGGGTGCGGCGACGATGTAATCCGCCGGGGTAGAAATCCAGTAGCCACCTGAGGCGGCCATACCGCCCATAGAAACTACCACCGGTTTACCGGCGTCATGCGCGGCCGCCAACTCTTCGCGAATCGCTTCAGAGGCGGTCACGCTGCCGCCCGGGCTGTTGACGCGCAGTACAATGGCTTTAATATTTCGATCAAGGCGCGCATCGCGAATTTGTGCCGCAGTGGTGTCACCGCCCACATTGCCCGCCGACTCCTCACCATCCATGATCGCGCCGCTGGCCAGGATCACCGCAATATTGCCGTGCTGCGCGGTGGGCTGTTTGACCGTGTAATCATAAATACTGACGCTGCGATAGTCGCTGTTGGCTTTATCCCAGCCAAACACTTTGACCAACTGTTGATCGGCCGCAGCGCGCGTATGCAGGGCATCAACCAGCTTATTCTCCAGCGCATATTTTGCGGTATCACCGCCAACAGCCTGCAATCCACTGATCATGGCTGTTGCGCCGGGGAACAGCTGCTCAGGCGTGATCTGGCGGTTGGCTGACACGGTGTTCAGGTAGTTTTGCCACAGCTGTCCCACCCAACGGCTGTCGGCGTCGCGGGCGGCAGGGGACATGTCATCGCGCAGGAACGGTTCCACCGCCGATTTGTAGGTGCCTACGCGAAATACATGTGAACTGACCTTAAGCTTATCCAGCAGGCTTTTGTAATAGAGGCCGTTAGTGGCAAAACCGTGCAGGTCAACGGTGCCCTGCGGAGAGAGGTAAATCTTGTTGGCAAAGCTGGCCAGATAATATTGCGGTTGGCTGTAGCTGTCGCCCATGGCGAAAATGGGTTTACCCGCGTCGCGAAATTCACGCAGTGCTTTCCCAACGTATTGCAACGAGGGCTGATCCCCGCCCGCAAAGTCACGTAAATCCAGCACGATGCCGGTGATGTTTTTATCTCCCTTCGCCTGACGAATGGCATCCACTACGTCAAACAGCGCGTTCTCTTGCAGGCGATCGCTGTTGGTGCCTAATAGCTGACGACTGAGACGGCTCCAGCGGTTACTGACAGAAGGCTTGTCGACCAGCATCCCGCTTAAATCGATTTTCAGGGCACCCTGTTGGACCGGTTCATTACTGTTGCTGGCTGAAAGTTGCAGCCAGATCCCTACGCCCGCCAGGATCAGAACAATCAGAAAAGCATTCAGGATGAATTCCCGAATGAAATTCAGCACCCGCCAGCTCCAGCGGAACAGACCGGCAATAATTCGCCACAATGTGCGCATACACTCTCCATTTTCGTATAGCAAGACCGTCGCCGTGCGGCATGTCCTGATGTCGGCTTCATCCTAATGAGCGCCGTGCGAAATGTCAGCAGGAAATCGCGCCAGACTGTTACAAAAGATCGCCCTGTGCCAGGATTAGCCCACACATTGTTCATCAAGGGAGAAATACGATGGATGCCCTGGATTTATTGGTTAATCGTCGCTCGGCTTCACGCCTGGCTGAACCCGCTCCGGCGGGAGAAGCGCTGGAAAACATCCTGCGCGCCGGTATGCGCGCACCTGACCACGGGACGTTGCAGCCGTGGCGATTTATTATTGTTGAGAAGGAAGGGCGCGAGCGCTTTTCTCGCCTGCTGGAAGAGGCGGCACGCGACAATCAGCAGGACAGCAAAGCCATTGAGAAAGCGGCGGCTGCCCCTTTCCGTGCGCCGATGATCATCACCGTGGTGGCCCATTGTGAAGAGCATCACAAGGTGCCGCGCTGGGAGCAGCTGCTCTCCGCAGGCTGTGCGGTGATGGCCATGCAAATGGCGGCGGCGGCGCAGGGCTTTAACGGGATCTGGCGCAGCGGCCCCTGGACCGACAACGCGCGCGTGCGCACTGCCTTCGGTTGCCGTGAGCAGGACGCTATCGTGGGCTTTCTTTACCTCGGTACGCCGCAGCTGAAAGCCAACACCACCGTCGTGGCGCCGGATACTGCGCCGTTTGTTCGTTATTTCTGACCCCATCTTCCTCAGCGCTGATGCGACAGTTGCACAGCGCTTGTGCGAACGATCCCGCCTGGCGGTAGTAACGCTTACCTCCTGCCTGATGCCAGGCTACCATAGCGTCCGGGAGCGTTTGCTCCACGCTTATCCTTGTGACTTGACGTTTAGGAACGCCCGCCAACATGCGTTTGTTTATTGCCGAAAAGCCCAGCCTGGCGCGCGCCATTGCTGACGTCCTGCCCAAACCGCACCGCCGAGGCGACGGCTATATTGCCTGTGGCAACGAGGACATTGTGACCTGGTGCGTGGGGCACCTTCTTGAGCAGGCACAGCCGGACAGCTACGACAGCCGCTATGCGCGCTGGAATCTTGCCGACCTGCCCATTATTCCTGAAAAGTGGCGCTTACAGCCGCGTCCCTCGGTGGCAAAACAGCTGAAAGTCATTGACGGCCTCCTCAAGCAGGCCAGCGTGGTGGTGCATGCAGGGGACCCGGATCGCGAAGGGCAGCTATTAGTGGATGAAGTGCTGGATTACCTGCAGCTTGCGCCGGAAAAGCGCCAGCGTGCGCAACGCTGTCTGATCAACGATCTCAATCCTTCGGCGGTCGCGCGCGCGGTCAGCCGTCTGCGTGACAACCGCGAATTTATTCCACTGTGCGTGTCCGCCCTGGCGCGCGCGCGCGCCGATTGGCTTTACGGGATTAACATGACGCGCGCCTGGACGCTGCTGGGACGCAACGCAGGCTACGACGGTGTGCTCTCCGTGGGACGGGTGCAGACGCCGGTGCTGGGGCTGGTGGTGCGCCGCGACGAAGAGATCGAAAACTTTATTCCAAAAGATTACTTCGAGGTAAAAGCCCATATTGTGACGCCGGCGGGTGAGCGATTCGTTGCCAGCTGGGTACCCAGTGACGCCTGCGAGCCCTGGCAAGATGACGAAGGGCGCTTACTGCACCGCCAGTTGGCCGAGCACGTACTGGCGCGCATTGAGGGCCAACCGGCACAGGTCACCGGTTACAATGACAAGCGTGAATCTGATACCGCGCCGCTGCCGTTTTCCCTCTCCAGTCTGCAAATTGAGGCGGCAAAACGCTTTGGCTTAAGCGCACAAACGGTGCTGGATTGCTGTCAGCGGCTGTACGAAACCCATAAGCTGATTACCTATCCCCGTTCAGATAGCCGCTATCTGCCAGACGAACATTTTGCTGGACGGCACGCGGTACTCAAGGCCATCCAGGCGCATCAGCCTGCCATGACGCCGCCGGCCGATTTCGACCCCAACCGCAAGAATCGCTGCTGGGATGATAAAAAAGTCGATGCCCACCACGCCATCATTCCCACGGCGCGTGCCAGCAACGTGTCACTCACGGAAAACGAAGCCAATATTTACGGCTTGATCGCCCGTCAATATTTGATGCAGTTCTGTCCGGATGCGGTATTTCGCAAATGCGTCATCGATCTCGACATCGCTGGCGGCACCTTTGTTGCCAAAGCGCGGTTCCTGGCGGAGGCGGGTTGGCGTGCGCTGTTGGGCAGCAAAGAGCGGAATGAAGAAAACGACGGTATGCCGCTGCCGGTTGTCAGCAAAGGGGATACGCTACTGTGTGAGCGGGGCGAAGTGTTGGCGAAGCAAACGCAGCCGCCGCGACCGTTCACTGACGCCACGCTCCTTTCTGCCATGACGGGCATTGCGCGCTTTGTCCAGGATAAAGAATTAAAGAAAGTGCTGCGCGCGACCGATGGTTTAGGCACCGAGGCCACGCGTGCGGGCATTATCGAACTGCTGTTCCGCCGCACGTTCCTGGTGAAAAAAGGCCGCTATATCCACGCGACAGACGCGGGCAGGGCGCTGATTCATGCTCTGCCGGAAATGGCTGCAAGGCCAGATATGACGGCACACTGGGAGTCAACGCTGACCCGAATCAGCGAAAAAGCCTGCCGCTATGAGGAATTTATGCAGCCGCTGGTGCATACCTTAAGCAGCCTGATTGGCGAAGCCCGTCAGCAAACGTCGCTTCAATCATTCCGGGGATTAGCGTCGCCACGACCAAAGCGCAAAACCAAACCGCAGCGCCGTAAAAGCAAGGAGACAGAATAATGCGTTTTTCAATGTTACTGCTGAGTGGAGCGCTGATGGTAAGCGCTACCGCGCTAGCCAACCGTCCCGTGGAAAGCAGCCGAATGGGCAACACCGATGTGGTAGTCGACATGCCAGCAGAGGCATGGACACAAGGCCAAAATACGCAGCAGAGTAACTGCCTGCAATGCTGTACCTATGAAAATCGCAGCTACTCCGAAGGGGCTGTCGTCAAGGCAGAAGGCGTGTTGCTGCAGTGCGCGCGCGACGATCGCGTGCTGGGCACCAATCCGCTCATCTGGAAAATCATCAAGTAAGTTAGCGTGGCGCGCACAGGCGCCACGCGCGCTTATGCTTCCAACTGGAAGCTGGACCACACTGGCGCGTGGTCAGAGGGCTTTTCCATACCCCGAATCGCGTAATCAATGCCGCTGGCGATACAGCGTGAGGCTAAGGGCTGGCTGGCCAGCAGTAAATCAATGCGCAGCCCGCGATTGTCATCAAAGCCTTTGGAACGGTAATCAAACCACGAGAACTGGTCCGCCGTCTCGGGATGTTTTTCACGCCAGGTGTCGACCAGCCCCCAGCTCATCAACCGGTCCATCCATTCCCGCTCTTCAGGCAGGAACGAACATTTTCCGGTGCGCAACCAGCGTTTACGATTCTCTTCGCCGATACCGATGTCGAGATCGGTGCTACTGATATTCATATCGCCCATGATCAACACTGGCTTATCCGCGCTCAGCGTCTGTTCAAGGTAATCTTGCAGATCGCGGTAGAATTTCTCTTTGGCCGGAAACTTGAGCGGATGGTCGCGGCTTTCACCCTGCGGGAAATAGCCGTTGATAACGGTGATATCGCCGATAGGACTCGGGATCTCGGCAATGATCAGGCGACGCTGAGCATCCTCGCTGTCCCCCGGAAAGCCGCGGCGCACGGCAACAGGCGTCGCTTTAGTCAGCAGCGCGACACCATAGTGACCCTTCTGTCCGTGATAAAACACGTTGTAGCCGAGTTTACTGACATCCTCGAGCGGGAACATGTCATCGTGAACTTTGGTTTCCTGTAGGCCGATAACGTCAGGCTGATGTTGGGCAATTAACGCTTCAAGCTGATGAGGTCGTGCACGTAAACCATTGATGTTAAATGAGACGAATTTCATTTCATTGCCATTCAGTGCGTAAAAGATGGCGCGATGGTAACGACTTTTTTAAGAAATGTCATGGGTGCGAGTCTGACCCCGTCCTGTTACCCATCGCGCGCCGCCATGCGGGCAGGCAGATCAATGATCTCCAGGAAAATAGGCGATCAGCATCGAAGCTTCTCATCCTTCTCATAGAGAAAATGTGGCAGTGTACGTCGGAATGAACCTGGAGAATATGTGATGGTGGCGGGAGAAGGATGATTCGACGCTGCGCGTCTCACCCTGCGGGCCGCGCTGGCGCGCGTTGTCTCACTGCGTTCGACTCGAACCTTCGCATCGAAGCTTCTCATCCTTCTCATGGATGAAAAAAGTGGCAGTGTGCTGGGTGATAAGTATGGAGAAGATGAAATGGTGGCGGGAGAAGGATGATTCGACGCTGCGCGTCTCACCCTGCGGGCCGCGCGGGCGCGCGTTGTCTCACTGCGTTCGACTCGAACCTTCGCATCGAAGCTTCTCATCCTTCTCATGGATGAAAAAAGTGGCAGTGTGCAGCGGAATAAACCTGGAGAATATGTGATGGTGGCGGGAGAAGGATTCGAACCTTCGAAGTCGATGACGGCAGATTTACAGTCTGCTCCCTTTGGCCGCTCGGGAATCCCGCCAGGGATATAAAGCTCGTTAAGATTCAGGCGTGGGGCTCATTCAGATGGTGGCGGGAGAAGGATTCGAACCTTCGAAGTCGATGACGGCAGATTTACAGTCTGCTCCCTTTGGCCGCTCGGGAATCCCGCCTCTGGCCTGAATGAATATGCCTGAAAGCGGGGCGCATCATATCAAATGCGCTCTGGCTGTAAAGCACTGAAAACAGGAAAAAGGTCTGTTTGCCCACTTTTTGCCCGCGGCGCTGAAGAGTTGTTCACTTCAGCGCCGCAACAGGTCAAAGAATGATCGTGCGATTACCGTAAACAAACACGCGTTGACCCAGCACTTTGTACAGCGCACGGCTCAATACATTTTTTTCAACATCACGGCCGGCGCGCATCATCTCTTCTGCGGTATAGCTGTGATCGACGTTAATCACGTCCTGCATAATGATGGGACCTTCGTCCAAATTATCATTCACGTAATGCGCAGTGGCACCGATAATTTTCACCCCGCGCTCATACGCCTGATGGTAAGGCCGTGCGCCAATAAAGGCGGGCAAGAAAGAGTGGTGAATATTGATAATCTGGTTCGGGTAGCGCTGCACAAAGGCAGGCGTGAGAACGCGCATGTATTTCGCCAGCACCACGTAATCCGGCTGATAGCGATCAATTTCATCCGCCATGCGGTTATCGTGTTCTTCTCGAGTCAAGCCTTCATGACTGACCAGAACGAACGGAATGTCAAAACGTTCAACCAGCGAGCGCAGCGTGTCGTGATTACCAATAACCGCGGCGATTTCCATATCCAGGCCACCAAAGGCGCTTTTCATCAGAAGGTCGCCCAGACAATGCGCTTCTTTGGTCACGAGGATCACGACGCGGCGGCGACCGGCACTGTGCAGCTCGCGCACGGAGCCGCTGGGAAGTGCGCTGTCGAGATCGGCTAACAACGTGTTGTCATTGAAAATGCCTTCGAGCTCTGTACGCATGAAAAAGCGACCAGTGCGATGATCGACAAACTCGTTGTTCTGCACGATATTCAGCTCGTGCTTGTAGCAAATGTTGGTGATTTTAGCGATCAGACCCTTCGCATCGGGGCAAATAGTCCGTAAAACTTTTCGTTGCATGGTTTGCGCTTGCATCTCGATAAGAGTCCTGTCAAAGCGATGAATGGTAAAGCTGTTGCGGAACTGTCCCGGTTAACCACAACATTTTTTGTATTTTTTATCGGAGCCACAAGGACAGCGATCGTTGCGCCCGAGCGTGGGCGTTATTCCGTCGACATAGTACCAGTGATGATCCTCACGAAGAAAGCGGGAACGCTCATACAGCGCTTCAGTGCGACTGTTTTCACGGTAGCGAGCAAAAAAGGTCACAAAGGCTTCGTTCTCGTGGCTGCCGTCATTACAACAGGTTACATTCAAACCGAGCCACTCGGTGGCGGTGAAACTTTCAGATAAACGCGTCTCAAGATCGGCCACACGTTTGCTGACGTGCCAGGTGGCATTCAAATATGACGCGTTTTCTTCAACATAGGCGGTATAACGTGAGCGCATCAATTGTTCAGCCGTTAACGGAATTTCACGGCCAAGCAAAAACGGCTGACAACATACGCTATACTGCTTCCCGCTGCAGCAGGGGCACTTTTCAGACACTTCATCTCCTGAGAGTGATTAACGTTATTTAAAGTGTGCGCTATGGTATCTGACTGTTTGGCGGGATGCCATGTACCAGAGTCATCACGAGGTGCGATGAGAAAAGTGAAAATAGGGCTGGCACTGGGCTCGGGCGCAGCAAAAGGATGGGCCCATATTGGCGTTATCCGTGCTCTGGAGCGCGCAGACATTCATATCGACGTGGTTGCCGGTTGTTCGGTTGGCGCGCTGGTCGGGGCTGCCTACGTTAACGGGCGCTTGGGCGTCATGGAGAAGTGGGTAACGGCGTTTCGCTATTGGGATGTGATTCGCCTGATGGATCTATCGTGGCAGCGGGGTGGCCTGCTGCGCGGCGATCGCGTCTTCAGTCATATTCGCCAGTTGATTCCCGCCGAGCGCATTGAAGCCTGTGACAAACCTTTCGGTGCGGTCTCCACCAATCTGAGTACCGGACGTGAACTGTGGCACACTGAAGGCGATTTGCACCAAGCGGTCCGCGCCTCGTGCAGTATGCCCGGTTTGTTGCCGCCCGTTGGCTACAATGGTTACTGGCTGGTGGATGGCGCAGTGGTCAATCCGGTGCCTATCTCGCTGACCCGTGCACTGGGCGCGGATATCGTCATCGCCGTGGATCTCCAGCACGATGCGCACCTCATGCAGCAGGAGTTACTTTCCGTCACGCCGCAAAGCAGTGAAGAGGCGGCGGCAGACATCAGCTGGAGTCAGAAACTGCGCCAGCGTTTGCTGGGAACCACCTCGCGTCGCGCGCATCCTACGCCGGGTGCGATGGAGATCATGTCGACTTCGATTCAGGTGCTGGAAAATAGATTGAAACGCAACCGCATGGCGGGAGATCCGCCTGATGTGCTGATTCAACCGTTTTGCCCACAAATATCTACGCTGGATTTTCACCGTGCAGAAGAAGCCATTGCGGCAGGCAAGGCCGCCGTCGAGAAAAAAATGGATGAATTATTACCGCTGGTCCGTGGCAGATAATCGGGTTGTTCGTACCACCGCGTTGCGACTTAGGTTAATTCTTACAGGCGCAACCGCGTTTTATGAACCACTATTGAAATATTTGGCACACGGGGGGAAAGAATGGAAAATCCACTGATCGGCAAAAAGATACTCATTGTCGAAGATGAGGTCATTTTCCGTTCGTTACTGAACACGATGTTGACTGGCTTGGGTGCCACTACTTTTGAAGCATCTGACGGGGTTGAGGGATTAAGCGCATTTTCGGCGCAGGCGATGGACCTGATCGTTTGCGATCTCGAAATGCCGCGTATGGACGGCATCACGTTTGTAGAGCGCGTCCGCAGCAGCGGAAGTGACGTGCCGATACTGATCGTTTCTGCCACGCAAAACATGTCTGATATCGCGCACGTACTCCGCCTGGGGGTGCAGGATGTGCTGCTTAAACCGCTTAAAAACCCTGAGCGCTTTCGTGAAGCGGTGTTTGAATGTCTTTATCCTTCCATGTTCACTTCCAAAGTCGAAGAAGACGAGCAGCTGTTTCAGGACTGGGACGCGCTGGTGCGCGATCCGTCTGCCGCGGCGAAATTGCTTAAGGAGTTACAGCCTCCCGTACAGCAAACCGTGGCGCACTGCCGGGTCAATTACCGTCAGCTTACGATGGCTGAACAACCTGGTTTGGTGCTGGATATTGCTGCGCTGTCGGACAAAGACCTCGCGTTTTACTGTCTTGACGTAACGCGTGCCGGTGACAATGGTGTTCTGGCCGCACTGCTGTTGCGCGCGCTGTTCAATGGCCTACTGCAGGAACAGCTCTCGGGGCAACATCAACGGCTGCCAGAACTCAATGGTCTGTTACGTCAGGTCAACTTGCTGTTACGTCAGGCGAATCTTAACGGCCAGTTTCCGCTTCTGGTTGGGTATTACCACCGTGAACGGCAGAACTTGATTCTGGTTTCGGCCGGTCTTAACGCCACGTTGCACAGCGGTGAACAACAACTCTCGCTGCCTAATGGCGTGCCTTTGGGGACAATGGGCAGCACGCATCTGAATCAGATAAACCAGCACACGGAGTCGTGGCAGTGTCACGTTTGGGGTGCGGGTGGTCGCTTGAGATTGATGCTATCGGCGGAAGAATAACCAGATCGCTATTAATTCGCAGGGGGCTAAAGACAGGTCCATAAGCAAGCTTTACACTTGGGTAAAAGTCTTAATTTCCGTGGATTAACTTCATCCAGGATAATTCCGCCCAACACTAACTGATATACTCATTTCGTTTTTTTAAACCGACATATCAAGTATTAACTTGAACGGCCTATTAAGAGAGGTATTTAGATGTCTGCCTATAAGTCTAAAGTAAAAAAAGCGGTAATCCCGGTTGCAGGTTTGGGGACGCGTATGCTGCCTGCTACCAAAGCTATTCCAAAAGAGATGTTACCGCTGGTTGATAAGCCGCTCATTCAGTATGTCGTAAACGAGTGTATTGCTGCGGGCATCAATGAAATTGTGCTGGTTACCCACTCCTCTAAAAATGCGATTGAAAACCATTTTGATACCAGTTTTGAGCTGGAATCCATGCTGGAAAAACGCGTAAAGCGTCAGTTGTTGGATGAAATCCAGTCAATCTGCCCGCCGCATGTCACTATCATGCAGGTGCGTCAGGGTATCGCTAAAGGTTTGGGCCACGCTGTTATGTGTGCACATCCGCTGGTGGGCAATGAGCCTGTGGCGGTGATCCTGCCAGACGTCATCATCGACGAATACGAATCTAACCCAACTAAAGACAACCTGGCCGAGATGATGGCCCGCTTTGACGAGAGTGGCCGTAGCCAGATCATGGTTGAGCCCGTTGCCGACGTGACCGCTTACGGTGTGGTTGACTGCCAGGGCGCAGAGCTGAATCCTGGCGACAGCGCGCCTATGGTAGGCGTGGTTGAGAAGCCGAAAGCGGCTGAAGCGCCATCAAACCTGGCTGTGGTTGGCCGCTACGTGCTCTCTGCCGATATCTGGCCACTGCTGGCGAAAACCCCTCCAGGCGCAGGCGGTGAAGTGCAGCTGACCGACTCTATCGCCATGCTGATGGAAAAAGAGACCGTTGAAGCCTATCACCTGAAAGGCGTTAGCCACGACTGTGGTAACAAACTGGGTTATATGCAGGCTTTCGTTGAGTACGGTGTACGTCATCCAGTGCTGGGTAAAGACTTTGCAGAATGGCTTGACGGCGCAGTAGGCAGCAAAAAGTAATTTTTTAACACAGGATAATTCAATGAAAGTCACTGTATTTGGTATCGGCTATGTCGGTCTGGTTCAGGCTGCGGTGTTGGCCGAAGTCGGACATGACGTTCTCTGTATTGATGTTGATGAAAAGAAAGTCGAAAACCTCAAAAAAGGACAAATTCCGATTTTCGAGCCGGGCCTAACGCCGCTGGTCATGTCAAACTATGAAGCGGGCCGCCTGAAGTTCAGCACGGATGCGGCTGAAGGCGTAAACCACGGGGTGATGCAGTTCATCGCCGTGGGTACCCCGCCGGATGAAGATGGCTCTGCCGATCTGAAATATGTCACTGCGGTGGCGAAAACCATCGCAACGCACATGAAAGAACACAAAGTGGTTATCGACAAATCCACCGTGCCGGTGGGGACCGCCGATCGTGTGCGCACAGTGATGACGCAGACGCTTAAAGAGCGCGATGCCAACGTCAGTTTCGATGTGGTTTCCAACCCTGAGTTCCTCAAGGAAGGTGCGGCCGTCAACGACTGTATGCGTCCTGAACGCATCGTCGTCGGTACTGACAATGATGATGTCGTCGAACTGCTGCGCGAGCTGTATGAGCCGTTCAACCGCAACCATGACCGCATGATTTTGATGGACATCCGCAGTGCAGAGCTGACCAAGTATGCGGCCAACTGCATGCTGGCCACCAAAATCAGCTTCATGAACGAAATCTCGAACCTGGCTGAGCGTTTGGGTGCGGATATTGAGAAAGTGCGTCAGGGTATCGGTTCTGATTCCCGTATCGGCTATCACTTTATCTACCCTGGCTGCGGTTACGGCGGCTCCTGCTTCCCGAAAGACGTGCAGGCCCTGATCCGCACGGCAGAGTCTATTGGCTATACGCCACGCCTGCTGAAAGCCGTTGAAGATGTTAACGACAGCCAGAAAAACAAGCTGCCGAGCTTCATCAAGCGCCACTTCGGTGACGATCTGCGCGGCAAAACCTTTGCGCTCTGGGGACTGGCCTTCAAGCCTAACACCGACGACATGCGTGAAGCCTCAAGCCGTGTGCTGATGGAAGCGCTATGGGAAGCCGGTGCAAGCGTGCAGGCGTTTGACCCAGAAGCAATGGAAGAGGCTCAGCGCATCTATGGGCATCGTGACGATTTGAAACTCACCGGTACGAAAGAGGCGGCGCTGCAAGGTGCTGACGGTCTGGTGATCTGCACCGAATGGCAAAATTTCCGTGCTCCGGATTTTGATGTCATTAAGGCTGCCTTAAAAGAACCCGTGATTTTTGATGGTCGTAACCTGTATGATCCAGAGCGCTTAAACAAACGCGGCTTTGTCTACTACGCCATCGGCCGCGGAGCGTCTATTCAAATCGTATAATTAAATGAGGGATGTATGAAGTTTCTGGTTACTGGCGCAGCAGGTTTTATTGGGTTTCATGTTAGTCAACGTTTGTTGGCTGCCGGTCACCAGGTTACAGGAATAGACAACCTAAACGACTATTATGCCGTGAGCCTGAAACAGGCGCGTTTGGATCAGATTGTTCAACATCCCGAATTTACGTTTGAAAAAATGGACCTGGCGGATCGCCAGGCCATTTCCGACCTATTTAGCCGCCACGCTTTTGACCGCGTTATCCACCTCGGTGCGCAGGCGGGCGTGCGTTATTCGATTGAAAATCCTCATGCTTATGCGGACGCCAATTTAATCGGCCACCTCAATATTTTGGAAGGGTGTCGACACCATAAAATTGGTCATTTGTTATATGCGTCATCCAGCTCCGTTTATGGCTTAAACCGTAAAATGCCTTTCTCAACTGAAGATTCGGTTGATCACCCTGTGTCACTTTATGCGGCCACCAAAAAAGCCAACGAATTGATGTCGCACACCTATTCTCATCTTTATCAGTTACCCACCACGGGTCTTCGTTTCTTTACCGTTTATGGTCCGTGGGGACGTCCGGACATGGCGTTATTTAAATTCACGCGTGCCATGCTCGCAGGCGAAGCAATTGACGTCTATAACAACGGCCAGATGACTCGGGATTTCACCTATATTGACGATATCGCTGAAGCTATTGTCCGCCTGCAGGACGTTATTCCTCAAGCCGATGCTCAGTGGACGGTGGAGTCGGGCTCGCCGGCAAATAGCTCGGCGCCATACCGCGTTTATAATATTGGCAATAGCCAGCCCACCAGCTTGATGACGTATATTGAGGCGCTTGAGAGCGCATTAGGTTTTGAAGCAAAGAAAAATATGCTGCCAATGCAGCCGGGTGACGTGCTGGGAACCAGCGCAGATACGCAGCCGCTTTATGACGCTATCGATTTCCGTCCTCAGACGCAGGTAACAGAAGGGGTGCGGAAATTTGTTGAGTGGTATCGGGCGTTTTACCCACACTGATGTGTGTGTTTTACCCACAGTATTGGATGTATAGATAACAAAAGGGCGCACAAGGCGCCCTTTTGTTTTCGTGTTTCTTTCAGCACTCAACCTTGATAACGGCGTGTGCTACACGTCATTACAGAAGAAAATCATCCAGCTGTTTGCCGTCTTCTTCAATGGCCTTTTTAATCACGGCGGGGGTGCGTCCCTGACCTGTCCAGGTGCGCTTTTCACCCTGCTCATCAACGTAAGAATATTTCGCCGGGCGAGAGGCGCGTTTGGCTTTACCCGCTGATTTAGGCGCAGAAAGCGACTGCAACAATTCGGTAGGATCAATGCCGTCAGCAATGAGCATTTCACGGTATTGTTCAAGTTTACGGATACGTTCGGCGTTTTCAGCTTGTGCGTGTGTCTCTTCTTCACGGCGCTCAGTCACAACGACATCCAGCTTTTCAAGCATCTCTTCTAAAAGTTCCAGAGAACATTCACGAGCCTGGGCGCGCAATGTGCGGATATTATTAAGAAATTTAAGTGCTTCGCTCATTGTCTAATCTCAAAATATAATAATAGGGAACTGCATTGCCGAATCATAATAATGGCGATAAAAAATTACTGCAATACTTCTATTAAAGCCAGCCGTAAATAAAAAAGCAGGGGATAAAGCGGGAAAATATAATTTTTATGTGCTGTATAATAGCTTCCTCGTGATTTTCCTTGAGGTGATATTTAATACATGCCTGAAGTTAATTAATGGGCAGGGTTATCATTATAGGTCGGCGCTAATTCAATGATGGTTCAATGATGAAATTAATAAGTAATTATTGCCATTAATGTTGAGCAAATGGTCAAAGTATTGCTTAGCGCCTCCGCCGAAGCTTTATGATAGACTTCGCGCCATCAGATTTTGCTGTAATAGGATCGGCATATGGCTCAACTCTATTTTTATTACTCAGCAATGAATGCAGGGAAATCCACCGCGCTGCTGCAATCATCCTATAACTATCAAGAGCGCGGCATGCGCACGTTGGTCTATACCGCGGAAATTGACAATCGTTTTGGCGCGGGCCGGGTAAGTTCGCGGATTGGTCTCTCTTCGCCAGCGTTTTTATACAATGCCAGCACGCAACTGGACGTGGAGATTGCCGCCGAACACCAGAAGCAGGCGGTACACTGCGTACTGGTGGATGAAAGCCAGTTTCTCACGCGTGAACAGGTTAAAGCGTTGTCTGACGTGGTGGATAATCTGGACATTCCGGTACTGTGTTACGGTTTGCGCACCGATTTTCGCGGTGAGCTTTTTGTCGGTAGCGAATATCTACTCGCTTGGGCAGATAAGCTGGTGGAATTAAAAACCATTTGTCACTGCGGACGTAAAGCCAGCATGGTCTTGCGCCTGGATGCACAAGGCAAGCCTTATAGTGAAGGTGAGCAGGTTGTTATTGGTGGCAATGAGCGCTATATCTCCGTGTGCCGCAAGCACTATAAACAGGCTATTGAAGAAGGATCCTTGCGCGCGATTTACGGTTCTCAAATACCTGGCGCGGAATGACGAACGGCAAAAAACCCGCCGAGGCGGGTTTTTTAATAAGTAAAATTTACGCTTTACGCAGCTTTCTCTCCGCTTTGATGGGCACGGGTTCGGCCGCCGTCTCAGCATGTTCGCAGTAATCGCGGCCGTAAAAAGTATCCAGCATAATCTGCTTTAGTTCGGCGATAAGCGGGTAGCGCGGGTTTGCGCCCGTGCACTGATCGTCAAAGGCGTCTTCAGCCAGCTTATCCACTTTCGCCAGAAAATCGACTTCTTGTACGCCTGCCTCGCGCAGCGAGCTCGGTATACCCAGCTGCGTTTTCATTTCATCCAGCCACGCTAACAGTTTTGTGATTTTTTGCGCGGTGCGATCCCCTTGTGCGGTCAATCCAAGATGATCCGCGATCTCACCGTAGCGACGTCGCGCCTGCGGGCGGTCATATTGGCTGAATGCCGTTTGCTTGGTCGGGTTGTCAGTGGCGTTGTAGCGGATGACGTTGCCAATCAGCAGGGCGTTCGCCAGACCGTGCGGGATGTGAAATTCAGAGCCCAGCTTATGGGCCATTGAATGGCACACGCCAAGGAAAGCGTTGGCAAACGCGATGCCGGCAATGGTCGCCGCGTTGTGAACGCGCTCGCGTGCCACCGGGTTTTTCGCGCCGTCGCGGTAGCTGGCCGGCAGATTTTCTTGCAGTAATTTCAAAGCCTGTAGCGCCTGACCATCCGAATACTCATTGGCCAACACCGAAACATAGGCTTCCAGCGCGTGCGTCACGGCATCAAGGCCGCCAAAGGCGCATAGCGAACGCGGCATCTCCATGACCAGATTCGCATCCACAATCGCCATATCCGGCGTAAGCGCATAATCGGCCAGCGGGTATTTTTGCCCTGTGGCATCGTCTGTAACCACCGCGAAAGGTGTCACTTCCGAACCGGTGCCGGAGGTGGTAGTAATCGCCACCAGGCGCGCTTTGACGCCCATTTTTGGGAATTTGTAGATACGTTTGCGGATATCCATAAAGCGCAGCGCCAGCTCTTCAAAGTGGGTTTCAGGATGTTCGTACATGACCCACATGATCTTCGCGGCATCCATCGGGGAACCGCCGCCCAGCGCGATGATGACATCCGGCTTGAAACTGTGCATCTGCTCCGCGCCCTTGCGCACTACGCTGAGCGTGGGATCCGCTTCGACTTCGTAAAACACCTCGGTTTCAATGCCGTGTGCTTTCAACACCTGCGTAACCCGATCGGCGTAACCGTTGTTAAACAGGAAGCGGTCGGTGACCACAAAAGCGCGTTTGGCGCCATCGGCCGCCACTTCTTCCAGCGCGATAGGCAGCGCGCCACGGCGGAAATAAATAGAGCGGGGAAGTTTATGCCACAACATATTTTCTGCTCGCATCGCTACCGTTTTTTTGTTGATGAGGTGCTTAGGCCCAACGTTCTCTGAAATGGAGTTCCCGCCCCAGGAGCCGCAGCCCAGCGTCAGTGACGGGGCAAGCTTGAAGTTGTAGAGATCGCCAATGCCGCCCTGAGACGCCGGCGTGTTAATGAGGATGCGGGCGGTTTTCATCTTGTCGCCAAAGGCGTTGATGCGCGCCTGCTGATTATCCTGGTCGGTATACAGGCAGGAGGTATGGCCAATGCCGCCCATGGCCACCAGTTTCTCCGCTTTATCCACGGCATCATGGAAATCTTTGGCGCGGTACATGGCGAGGGTAGGTGATAGCTTCTCGTGGGCAAAGGGCTCTGACGCATCGACCCGTTCCACTTCACCAATCAAAATTTTCGTGCTGACTGGCACCTGCAGACCCGCCATGTTGGCAATGTCGACGGCGGACTGACCGACAATGGCCGCGTTCAGCGCACCGTTTTTCAGAATAATGTCCTGCACAGCTTTGCGTTCTGCGCCCTGAAGAAGATACCCGCCGTGGCTGGCAAAGCGCGCGCGTACGGCATCGTAGACCGCATCGACGACAATCACCGACTGTTCAGAGGCGCAGATGACGCCATTGTCGAACGTTTTTGACATCAAAATCGACGCCACCGCGCGTTTAATGTCGGCTGTCTCATCGATCACCACCGGCGTGTTGCCTGCACCCACGCCGATGGCCGGTTTGCCAGAACTGTAGGCCGCTTTTACCATGCCGGGCCCGCCAGTGGCGAGAATCAGGTTGATATCCGGGTGATGCATTAACTGATTTGAGAGTTCCACCGACGGCGCATCAATCCAACCGATGATATCTTTGGGCGCGCCCGCAGCGATGGCGGCTTGTAACACGATATCCGCGGCTTTATTGGTGGCGTCTTTGGCGCGCGGGTGCGGTGAGAAGATGATGCCGTTGCGCGTCTTCAGGCTGATAAGCGCTTTGAAAATAGCGGTTGAAGTGGGATTGGTCGTAGGCACAATCCCGCAAATCAAGCCAATCGGCTCAGCAATGGTAATCGTGCCGAAGGTCTCATCCCGGCTCAATTCGCCACAGGTTTTTTCATCCTTGTAAGCGTTGTAGATATACTCGGACGCAAAATGATTTTTAATCACTTTGTCCTCCACCACGCCCATGCCTGACTCTGCAACCGCCATTTTCGCCAGCGGGATACGCGCATCGGCAGCGGCAAGCGCGGCGGCGCGAAAAATGGCATCAACTTGTTCCTGGCTAAATTGGGCGTAAGCGCGCTGCGCCTTTTTTACCCGTTCGACCAAGGCATTCAGTTCCGCAACAGTGGTAACGGCCATAATATTCTCCTGAGAAATTTAAACACTTTTTCTAAGCCGCCTGCGGTTGGCGTCTGGCAGGCGTAGCGGTAACCGCATGCAGGCCAAGGCTTAATAAAAGGGTTTGCTAAACTTGTGGCTGTTGCACGAGGCATCAGGTTGATGAACCAAGAGTAAACCTGAGCAGGGTGGTGATTTTTGATACAGATCAACCTCACGCGGGACTGTCGGGTTTGGTGCCGCTTTTGTTACTCGCGTTACCGCACGCTTAACCATGAACAACGGGATGTGGAGACGTGAAAAGGGCGATGAGTTAAACAATGGGTGTAAAATGCTGCGGTATGATCCTCAAAGCAGAGAAACTTTCTGTTATGACGCCTGTCTTTAACGCGTCATTTACACTACATTATGCGCGATTTTTTTATCCTCTCTGGAGCCTGCTGTGAACCCTGTGCTACTCGATCTTTCCGGCTATATTAAATTTTTTGTCGGCCTGTTTGCGCTGGTAAATCCCGTGGGGATCATCCCTGTTTTTATCAGCATGACCAGCTATCAGCCGCCGGCAGAGCGCAATAAAACCAATCTGACGGCCAACCTTGCCGTGGCAATTATCCTCTGGACCTCGCTGTTTTTGGGGGATGCGATCCTGCATTTATTTGGTATCTCCATCGACTCTTTCCGTATTGCCGGAGGCATTCTGGTGGTCACTATCGCGATGTCGATGATCAGCGGCAAGTTAGGTGAGGATAAACAAAACAAGCAGGAGAAGTCAGAAACGGCAATCCGTGAAAGCATTGGCGTTGTGCCGCTCGCGCTGCCTTTGATGGCGGGACCGGGTGCGATCAGTTCAACGATTGTCTGGAGCACCCGCTATCATAGCTGGCCAAATCTACTCGGTTTTTCTTTAGCGATAGCACTGTTTGCCTTTTGTTGCTGGCTGCTATTTCGCGCCGCGCCGCTAATGGTGAGGGTATTGGGGCAAACCGGCATCAACGTGGTCACGCGTATTATGGGATTACTGCTGATGGCACTGGGCATTGAATTTGTCGTTACCGGCATTAAAGCCATTTTCCCCGGTTTGCTAAATTAGCCGCTCTTATTTCACGCCGCTAAACGGCTGTTGAACCAAATTAGTGCATTGTGGTGGTGCAATCGCACTAATTTGGTGAAATCATTCATCTGACTTAACAGCACTCGCCCATCATCACTTTCACTACTGATTTGCAGTGCATTCGTCTTGGGTGCTATTTAAATGTGATAATTGTCACAGTATTAACCTCTGGTTATGTTGCACCCTCTAGTGCCAACGCGTGCTTATCTGCTGGTTTCCCGTTTTTTATTCCTGATTGCGGAATTTTTTTAGCATTTTTTGCATAAAGGAAGGTCTGCTGCAATCAAATGATGCTTTCATGCGCAAAATCTCTTTTTTATCTTTTTTATTCATTGGCTTATTCGTTTTTTTTGTCAAAAAATTAACGCTTTAACCTGCCGCTTTTACGTGATAAAAGAGAAATAGATAACATTTTGCGGTTTTATTTTGGCGCAGGCTTACGGCTTCTGATAATTTTCGCCACACCGTAAATTTTTCATCTGTTAGCGACAAATGTGTATGCATTTTGCTTATTGGCTACCAGGTAAATGGATAAGGTAATAATTGTCGATGAAATACACGGTAGCGAACATGTTTACGCGCACCACGCTAGCGCTTTGCATCATGGGCAGTTTTTCTTCAGGTTATGCAGCAGAGGTGCCAGCGGGAACGGTTCTGGCGGCATCTCAGCGTATCGTGATCAATAACGGCAGCGAAGTTTCTTCGCTGGATCCGCAGAAAGTGGAAGGCGTACCCGAATCGAACGTTATCCGTAACCTTCTCGAAGGATTAGTTGAAACCGACAACAGCGGCCAGCGCGTTCCCGGTGTGGCGAGTAGCTGGCAAAACACGGATGGCCGGGTGTGGACATTTACCTTACGGGACGATGCGCGATGGAGTAATGGCGATCCGGTCACCGCTCAAGATTTCGTCTACAGCTGGCAGCGCTTAGCCGATCCTAAGACCGCCTCACCGTACGCCAGTTATTTGCAGGCTGCGCACATCAGCAATGCTGACGCCGTGCTGGCGGGGAAAGCGGCCCCAGACGCGTTAGGCGTGAAAGCGCTGGACGACCGGCATCTGCAGATCACGCTCTCTGAACCGGTACCTTATTTTATCGACATGCTGGCCCACACCTCGCTGAAGCCGGTGTACCGTCGCGCCGTGGAAAAATGGGGCGATCAGTGGACTCAGCCGCAGCATTTTATCGGCAACGGTGCCTATACGCTGAGCGACTGGGTGGTGAACGAAAAAATCGTTCTCAAGCGCAATCCGCACTATTGGGATAATGGACACACGGTTATCGATGAAGCCGTGATACTGGCATTAACCTCAGAAAACGGTGACGTGAATCGCTATCGCAGCGGCGGCAGTGATATGACTAACAGCGTCGTGCCGCCCGATTTGTTCAAAAAGCTGCAGCAGGATTTGGGAGAGCAAGTCAAAGTCAGCCCGCTGCTTTGCACCTTCTATTACGAAATCAACAACAAAAAAGCCCCCTTTACCGACGCGCGCGTGCGTGCGGCGCTAAAAATGAGTCTCGATCGCGACGTCATAGCGAACAAAATCATGGCGCAAGGGCAGATTCCCGCCTATAGCCTGACGCCACCGTTTACCCATGGCATTGTGCCGTCTGAACCCGATTGGGCGCAGCAAACGCAGGCGCAACGTAACACTGCCGCCCGTAAATTGCTGGCGGAAGCCGGATTTGATAGCCAACATCCACTGCGTTTCACGCTGCTCTATAACACCTCTGAGCAGAATAAACGCCAGGCGATCGCGGCCGCCTCAATGTGGCAGAAAAATCTGAGCGCCCAGGTGTCACTGGAAAACCAGGAGTGGAAAACGCTGCTGGAAACGCGCCATCAAGCGCAGTATGACGTGGTGCGCGCCACGTGGTGCTCGGACTACAACGAACCCTCAACCTTCCTGAATATGCTGCTGAGTGATTCTTCCACCAACACGGCATTCTATAAGAGCGAAGCGTTCGACAAGGTGATGCGCACCACGCTGACAACCGCGGATGAGGGTGAGCGTGCCCGCTTATATCAGCAAGCCGAAGCGCAGTTGGATCGCGACTCTGCGATTATTCCGGTCTACTACCGCGTCAGCGTACGCTTAGTAAAACCGTGGGTAGGGGGCTTTACCGGTAAGGATCCGCAGGATCTGATTGGCTTGAAATATTATTACATAAAGAAACATTGAGTCATGGCGCGTACCGGCGCTACAGTCGGGCGCGCCACGACCGTGGTAAACCCTGAGGGGTGAATGTGATCTTCGAGTAGACAGGCGGAGATCGCCCATACAGGGTACGCCGGGCAGTCTGCTGACCCGGTGACGATAATAAAACTGGAGCGTAATAATGAACAACATCACGAAAAAAAGCCTGATTGCCGCAGGCGTATTGGCAGCAATCGGCGCGCTGGCAGGGAACGCCGCGTTTGCAGCAACAGTTCCGGCCGGCGTACAGCTCGACGCTAAACAAGAACTGGTGCGCGGTAACGGCGACGAAGTACAGTCTCTTGATCCCCATAAAATCGAAGGCGTGCCGGAAGACAACATTGCCCGCGATCTGTATGAAGGGTTGATTGTCAGCGACGCGAGCGGCAAGCCGGTGCCGGGCGTGGCGGAAAGCTGGGAAAACAAAGATTTTAAAGTCTGGACTTTCCATCTACGTAAAAATGCCAAATGGTCGAACGGTGAGCCAGTGACCGCCCAAGACTTCGTTTATAGCTGGGAGCGTCTGGTGGATCCGAAAACCGCCTCGCCGTACGCCAGCTATCCGCAGTATGGCCACATTGAAAATGTCGATGACATCATCGCCGGTAAAAAGCCAACCTCTGATCTGGGCGTGAAAGCGCTGGACGACCATACCCTGCAGGTCACGCTGAGCGAGCCCGTGCCTTACTTTGATAAGCTGCTGATCAACGCCGTGATGTCGCCGGTCTACAAACCTGCCATTGAGAAATTCGGCGAGCAGTGGACCCAGCCGCAGAACTGGGTCGGTAACGGCGCCTTCAAGCTGGAATCGCACGTGATCAACGAACGCGTCACGCTGGTGCGCAACCCAGAGTATTGGGATAACGAACACACGGTGCTGAACAAGGTGACGTTCCTGCCTATCAACTCCGAAGTTAGCGACGTAAACCGCTACTTCTCGCAGAACGGCAGCGATATCACCTACAACAACATGCCGATTGAGCTGTTCAAAAAGCTGCAGCGTGACAACGGCAAAGAGCTGATGGTGAAGCCGTATCTGTGCACCTATTACTACGAAATCAACAACCAGAAAGCGCCGTTTACCGATGTGCGCGTGCGTACTGCGCTGAAACTGGGCCTGGATCGCGATATCATGGTAAACAAAGTGTTGGCGCAGGGTCAGCTGCCAGCCTATAGCTACACCCCACCAGCCACCGACGGTATGGAGCTGCTGCCGCCAGACTGGTTCAAATGGGATCAGAACAAGCGTAACGCGGAGGCCAAAAAACTGCTGGCCGAAGCCGGTTACACCGCGGATAAACCGTTGACCTTTAACTTGCTGTACAACACCTCCGATCTGCACAAAAAGTTGGCGATCGCTGCCGCGTCGATCTGGAAGAAAAACATCGGCGTGAACATCAAGCTGGAAAACCAGGAGTGGAAAACCTTCCTTGATACGCGTCATCAGGGCAATTTTGACGTGTCGCGCGCGGCTTGGTGTGCAGACTATAACGAACCAACGTCGTTCCTGAATACGATGCTGACCAACAGCAGCAGTAACACCGCACACTATAAGAGCGCCGATTTTGATCAGGTGATCAAAGACGCAATCAAAGCCGCGGATGATAAGGCGCGTGCAGCGGACTACAACAAAGCTGAGCAAATCCTGGATAAAGACAGCGCGATCGTGCCGGTTTATTACTACGTGAACGCGCGTCTGGTGAAACCTTACGTTGGCGGTTACACCGGTAACGATCCACTGGATAAAACCCTCGATAAAAACCTGTATATCATTAAACACTAATAGCACTCAGGCTATCGACAGTGGCGGCGCTGCGGCGCCGCCTTTTTGACTTTGTGAAGCAACAGCCTGATAGGTACGGCAATGTTAAAATTTATTCTGCGGCGGCTCCTGGAAGCTATCCCAACGCTCTTCATCTTGATCACCATCTCCTTCTTCATGATGCGTCTCGCACCCGGCAGCCCGTTTACCGGCGAACGTACGCTGGCGCCGGAAGTTATGGCGAACATTGAAGCCAAATACCATTTAAACGATCCGATTGGTAAGCAGTACCTGAGCTATCTGGTGCAGCTGGCCCATGGCGATTTTGGCCCATCGTTTAAGTACAAAGACTATTCGGTTAACTATCTGGTGGGCCACGCCTTCCCCGTTTCGGCCAAGCTAGGCCTGGCGGCGTTCTTTTTAGCGGTGGTGCTGGGCGTCACGGCGGGCGTGATTGCTGCGCTGAAGCAGAACAGCTTATGGGATTATGCGGTGATGGGGGTGGCGATGACCGGGGTGGTCATTCCCAGCTTTGTGGTGGCACCGCTGCTGGTGTTGGTGTTTGCCATCACGCTACGTTGGCTACCCGGTGGCGGCTGGAACGGTGGGCAGTGGAACTATATGCTGCTGCCAATGGTAGCGCTGTCGCTGGCCTACATTGCCAGTATCGCGCGCATCACGCGTGGCTCAATGATTGAGGTCATGCACTCAAACTTCATTCGCACCGCGCGCGCGAAAGGCTTACCGCTACGCCGCATTGTGCTGCGTCACGCGCTTAAACCCGCCATGCTGCCGGTGCTGTCCTACATGGGGCCGGCTTTCGTGGGCATTATCACCGGCTCTATGGTGATTGAATCCATTTATGGACTGCCTGGCATCGGCCAACTGTTTGTAAACGGTGCGCTGAACCGTGACTACTCCCTGGTCATGAGCCTCACCATTCTGGTGGGTGTGCTCACTATTTTATTCAATGCGATTGTTGATGTGCTGTATGCCGTTATCGATCCGAAAATCCGTTACTGATTGTGGAGCTCGCCCATGATGTTAAGTAAGAAAAACAGCGACGCTCTGGAAGCCTTCAGCGAAAAACTGGACGTCGAAGGGCGCAGCCTGTGGCAGGATGCGCGCCGTCGCTTCATCCATAACCGCGCCGCGCTAATCAGCCTGCTGGTGCTGCTGTTGATCACCCTGTTTGTGGTGTTTGCGCCGATGCTGGCGCAGTTCAAATATGACGATACCGATTGGGCAATGATGTCCGCACCGCCGGATACCAGTTCGGGCCACTGGTTTGGCACCGACTCTTCGGGACGCGACTTGCTGGTGCGCGTGGCGATTGGCGGGCGCATTTCGCTGATGGTCGGTGTCGCATCCGCACTGATTGCCGTGCTGTTGGGCACCCTATACGGTTCGCTGGCCGGCTATCTGGGCGGAAAAGTGGACTCGGTGATGATGCGCATCCTGGAAATCCTGAACTCATTCCCGTTTATGTTCTTTGTGATTTTGCTGGTGACCTTTTTTGGCCGCAATATTCTGCTGATTTTCGTGGCCATCGGCATGGTGTCATGGCTGGATATGGCGCGTATTGTCCGCGGCCAGACGCTGGGATTAAAACGCAAAGAGTTTATTGAAGCGGCACAGGTTGGCGGTGTATCCACGCGTAACATCGTGCTGCGCCACATTGTCCCTAACGTGTTAGGGGTGGTGGTGGTGTATGCCTCACTGCTGGTGCCCAGCATGATCCTGTTTGAATCATTCCTGAGCTTCCTCGGATTGGGCACCCAAGAGCCGTTGAGTAGCTGGGGCGCGCTGTTAAGCGATGGGGCCAACTCGATGGAAGTGTCACCGTGGCTGCTGATGTTCCCGGCCGGCTTCCTGGTCGTGACGCTGTTCTGTTTCAACTTTATCGGCGATGGCCTGCGTGACGCCCTCGACCCGAAAGACCGTTAAGGAGTTTCCCGATGACGACTCATGAATTTCAGCCTCAAGCGGCTGCACCTGCGGGAAACAGCAACCTGCTTTTAGATGTAAAAGATTTGCGCGTGACCTTCAGCACCCACGACGGCGACGTCACCGCGGTTAACGATCTCAATTTCTCGCTGCATACCGGTCAAACGCTGGGGATTGTCGGTGAATCCGGTTCAGGTAAATCGCAGACCGCGTTTGCGCTGATGGGACTGTTAGCGAAAAACGGGCGTATTGGCGGCTCGGCTAAGTTTAATGGTCAGGAGATCCTCAACTTGCCTGAGAGCAAGCTCAACACGCTGCGCGCCGAGCAGATTGCGATGATTTTCCAGGATCCGATGACGTCGCTGAACCCTTATATGCGGGTGGGGGAACAGCTGATGGAAGTGCTGAAGCTGCATAAAGGCATGAACAGCGCCCAGGCCTTTGAGGAGTCGGTGCGCATGCTGGATGCGGTGAAAATGCCCGAGGCGCGCAAGCGCATGAAGATGTTTCCGCATGAATTCTCAGGCGGTATGCGCCAGCGCGTCATGATCGCCATGGCGCTGCTGTGCCGGCCCAAGCTGTTGATCGCGGACGAACCGACCACCGCGTTGGACGTGACTGTGCAGGCCCAGATCATGACACTGCTGAACGAGCTGAAGCGCGAGTTCAATACCGCAATTATCATGATCACTCACGATCTGGGCGTCGTTGCCGGTATCTGCGACAAAGTGCTGGTCATGTACGCCGGGCGCACCATGGAGTACGGTGGCGCGCGCGATGTGTTTTATCAGCCTGCGCATCCGTACTCTATCGGCTTGCTGAACGCCGTGCCGCGTCTGGACGCAGAGGGCGAGTCGCTGGCGACCATTCCTGGCAATCCACCCAACCTGCTGCGGCTGCCACAGGGCTGCCCGTTCCAGCCGCGTTGCGCCTATGCCATGGATATCTGTGCAAAATCACCGCCGCTGGAGCCCTTTGCGGAAGGCCGCCTGCGTGCCTGCTTTAAGCCGGTGGAGGAACTCGTATGAGCACCGTAATTGAAGAGAAAAAAGTGCTGTTAGAGGTTGCCGATCTCAAAGTGCATTTTGATATCAAAGACGGCAAACAGTGGTTCTGGCAGCCACTGAAAACCTTGAAAGCCGTGGATGGCGTAAGTCTGCGTCTTTACGAAGGCGAAACGCTGGGCGTCGTCGGCGAATCCGGATGCGGTAAATCCACGCTGGCGCGCGCCATCATTGGCTTGGTGAAAGCCACCGACGGCCGTGTCGCCTGGCTGGGACGCGACCTGCTGGGGCAAAGCGCGGAAGAGTGGCGCAAAGCGCGCAGCGACATTCAAATGATCTTTCAAGATCCGTTGGCCTCGCTCAACCCGCGCATGACCATTGGCGACATCATTGCTGAGCCGCTGCGCACCTACTACCCAAAGATGCCGCGGGGAGAGGTGAAAGAGAAGGTGAAAGCCATGATGATGAAGGTGGGCTTGCTGCCTAACCTTATCAACCGCTATCCGCACGAATTCTCTGGTGGCCAGTGCCAGCGCATTGGTATCGCGCGCGCGCTGATCCTTGAGCCTAAGCTGATCATCTGTGATGAGCCGGTCTCGGCGCTGGATGTGTCAATTCAGGCGCAGGTGGTGAACCTGCTGCAAAAATTGCAGCGCGAAATGGGGCTGTCACTAATCTTTATCGCCCACGATTTGGCGGTAGTGAAGCATATCTCCGATCGCGTGCTGGTGATGTATCTCGGTCACGCCGTAGAGCTGGGCACCTACGATGCGGTGTATAACAATCCGCAGCATCCTTACACGCGTGCGCTGATGTCGGCTGTGCCCATTCCCGATCCGGATCTGGAAAAAAACAAGCAGATTCAGCTGTTAGAAGGGGAATTACCGTCGCCGATCAATCCGCCGTCGGGTTGCGTATTCCGCACGCGTTGTCCCATCGCTGGGCCGGAGTGCGCTAAAACGCGTCCTCTGCTGGAGGGCAGCTTCCGCCACGCGGTTTCCTGCCTGAAGGTCGATCCGCTGTAAGCCTAAAATAACAACGCCGGGCAAAAGCCCGGCGTTTTTATGTAGCGGATTATTCACGCCACAAAATATGGCACAGCTTGTGGTCTTTCTCGCGGCATAGCAGCACACGCGCGAACACATCGGTAATCGGTTCGCCGTCGGCGTCCCCCAAGCCAATCACCACTTCGGCAAAAAAGTCCGGGTTTATGTCGAAATCGACGTGTTCATTCCAGTCTTCAGAGGGATCGAACAGCTCCGCGCCGCCGCGCTCTTCAAACTGTAAATTGAACAGAATGATGTCTGCTGGATCGAGATTGTCACCCGCCAGTTCAAGAAAAATATCGTAAGCCTGCTCCAGCGTTTCATCTTCTGTAAGGCGGTTATTTAAATCCATGGTGGTTCCTGTGTGCCTTGGGCGCTAATATTTCCGCTCGTTTTACAGTAAAGGGCTAAAGAAGTAAAACAGTCGTTCGACGATGCGCTGCCACCAGGCACGTTTAGACCAGCGCGTCCCATCCAACAGGCGTGAGCGGGCGATATAGTCATCCTGCACCGTGGCCAGGTCGCTGCCAAAACCATCATCGTCAACCACCAGCGTGATTTCAAAGTTAAGCCACAGGCTGCGCATATCGAGGTTTACCGTGCCCACTAAACTGAGCTGACCGTCTACCAGCACGCTTTTGGTATGCAGCAGCCCGTCCTCGAACTGATAGATTTTCACGCCAGCCTCCAGCAGCTCGGTGAAAAACGCCCGGCTGGCCCAGCGTACCAGGAGCGAGTCATTGTGACGCGGTACGATAATACTGACCTCAACGCCGCGCAGCGCTGCGGTACAGATGGCATGGAGAAGATCATCGCTGGGCACGAAGTAGGGCGTGGTCATGATGAGCTGCTGCCGCGCGGAGTAAACCGCGGTGAGGAGCGCCTGATGGATCATATCTTCCGGGAAGCCGGGCCCCGAGGCGATGACCTGAATGGTATGGCCGCTCTCTTGCTCAAACGGCATGATGTTGGCATCCGGCGCCGGCGGTAAAATCCGCTTTCCGGTTTCAATCTCCCAGTCGCAGGCGTAAACAATCCCCATTGTGGTGGCGACCGGCCCCTCCATACGCGCCATCAAATCAACCCATTGACCTACGCCCGCCTCTTGTTTAAAGAAGCGCGGGTCCACCAGGTTCATGCTGCCGGTATAGGCGATGTAATTGTCAATCAGCACCACTTTGCGATGCTGGCGTAGATCCATGCGCCGCAGGAAAACGCGCAGCAGACTGACCTGCAGCGCTTCAACCACATCGATACCGGCATTGCGCATCATCGTGGGCCACTGGCTGCGGAAGAAGGTGACGCTACCTGCCGAGTCAAGCATCAGGCGACAGTGCACACCGCGACGCGAGGCGGCCATCAGCGACTCGGCCACGTCGTCCGCCAGGCCACCGGGCTGCCAGATGTAGAACACCATCTCAATATTATGGCGTGCCAGCTGAATGTCGCGGATCAGCGCATGCATCACATCATCGGTGCTGGTCAGAAGCTGAAGCTGATTGCCCTTGACGCCAGCGATGCCCTGACGATGCCGACACAGGTCGAACAGCGAGCGGGCTACGTCGCTGTGCTCCGTAGCAAAGATGTGCCGACACTGACGGAGTTCGCTGAGCCACTTCGCGGTAGAAGGCCACATTGTGCGGGCCCGTTCAGCGCGCCGTTTGCCCAAGTGCAGTTCGCCAAAGGAGAGATACGCAATGATGCCCACAAGCGGCAGAATATAAATGATCAGTAGCCAAGCCATGGCAGACGTAACAGCGCGCCGTTTCATCAGGATGCGCAGCGTCACGCCCGCAATCAGCAACCAGTAGCCGAACAGCAGCAACCAGCTGATAAGCGTATAAAATGTGGTCATTCAGTGGACATCCTGTTCGCGCATCGATGTGCGAAGTTTACGTGTTGGCGCAGGGGAGGGAAACCTTTTCTCCAGCATGACAACGCGATGATGCTTTTCGATTGGGGATTTGCCAACAGATCCTTATAATGCCAGCCGAGTTTAGCCTGTTCAGGAGAGTGTGATGAGACGAAGCCGAAATGAAGTGGCGCGCTGGAGAATGTTACGTCAGGTGCATCGCCGGCGATCGCGCTGGTTAGAGGGGCAATCACGACGGTACAAACGTATCCACGCTATTCGTCATCAAGTCGCGCAGCATCATCGCCGATCAATTCTGTTTATTACTCAGAATCTGTAGCGCCCGGCCATCAATGTGCGCTGCGGAGCATCAGCACAATGTTGATGGTTTGCAGCGCGGCGGCCAGCACTATGAGCATAACGATGTGCTGACGGCGAGCACGCCAGCCTTGCTGCCGCCATAGCCAAACCGCGCGGGCAACCAGCGCCAGCGCGGTAATCAGCAAGCAGAGCGACAGCCACATTTTAAAATACGCGCTTGAACGGTTTTACCGAGACTTTTTCGTACACGCCAGCGGCGATGTAAGGATCGTCATTGGCCCACGACTGCGCGGTCTCCAGAGACGAAAATTCCGCGATAATCACCGAACCGGTAAAGCCCGCCGGGCCGGGATCGTTGCTGTCCACTGCCGGCAGTGGTCCTGCGGCAATCAAACGTCCTTCGTCCTGCAGCAGTTGCAGACGGGCGAGATGCGCCGGGCGCACAGAATTGCGTTTTTCCAGAGAATCTGCGGTATCTTCCGCGTAGATAACATACAGCACGATGGGGGCACTCCCGTTTGACTTGCCGAAATTGCGGAACACGTTAAGTGATCGCAAATCAGAGTGCAAACGAAAGATAAGCGCCTTTGACGAAAGCGCAACTGTGGTTAAAGCACTGCGTCAGCGCCAATCACATCGCCAGTTGAAACTGATTGCTATTTGCATTTAAAATCGCTGCTTCACTCAATGAAAATGACTGATATGACGACGTTGACCACGCCATTTCCTGCCCGAACGCCTGTTTCAATGCTGCTTTCCGTCGCGCTTCACGGCGCGGTGATCGCAGGCATTCTGTATGCTTCGTTTCATCAGACCATTAAAGTGCCCAATGCTTCGCAGCCTATTACGGTAACGATGGTTGCCCCGGAGGTCCAGCCGGCGCCGGAGCCCGCGCCGCAAACGCAGCCAGAACCGGCACCTGAACCTGAAGCGAAATCCGATCCGCAGGTGACACCGGACCCGCCTAAAGCGGAGCCGGTTCCTATACCCAAACCGGAACCAAAGCCGGAACCCAAACCAAAGCCTAAGCCCAAACCTGAAAAGAAAGCGGAGCCAAAGCCGCACAAAACGGTGAAGCCGCAGCCGCAGGCTAATCCGTTTAAGCAGGAAACGCAGCCGCAGCAGTCGCGTCCGGCGACGGCCCCGAAAACAACCCCGGCAGCGACGCCGACACCAGCAGTGTCAGAAGGGCCAAAAGCCATCGCGGTAAGTAAACCGGCTTACCCAGCGCGTGCCATGGCATTGCGCATTGAAGGTAAGGTGCGGGTCAAGTTTGATGTAGACAGCGACGGGCGTGTGGACAACATCGAAGTGCTCTCGGCCTCGCCGAGCAACATGTTTGAGCGTGAAGTTAAAAGCGCCATGAAAAAGTGGCGCTATCAGCCGGGGCATCCGGGCAGCGGATTGACCATGAATATTGTCTTCCGCCTTAACGGTGGGGCGAATATCGAGTGAGGTGAACGGAAAAAGCGGCCAATGGCCGCTTTTTTTCGAGATATTAGTGGGTAAGGTTAGCTTTAGCGATCGGCAGGGGGCGTGATTTACCCGTGTTATCAACGGCGACATAGACAAATACCGCCTCAGTGGCGCAATAGGTTTGTCCGATAGGCTCAGATGACACTTTCTTGATCCACACTTGCACATTGATGGTCATTGAGCTGTTGCCGGTTTTCAAACAGTGCGCATGGCAGCTCACTACATCTCCCACCGCCACCGGCTTGAGGAACGTCATACCATCCACTCGCACGGTGACGACGCGTCCCTCGGCGATCTCTTTCGCCATAATCGCGCCGCCCATGTCCATTTGTGACATCAACCAGCCGCCAAAAATATCACCGTTGGCATTGGTATCGGCTGGCATTGCCAGCGTGCGTAAAACCATTTCGCCTTGCGGCAGCTTATGTTTTTCGTCCATCGCTCAATTCTTTTGCAGGTGAGAAGATGCCCGAACGCGTCGGGCAGAAGTTTTATTTTTGTTCTTGCGGCGGCATGTTCCGCCAAATGTAAACGCCGCTAACCAGCGTAAACAGCAGCGTCAGACCGGTGAGGCCAAACACTTTGAAATTAACCCAGACATCTTGTGGCATCCAGAACGCCACGTAAATGTTCGCCAGGCCACAGGCGAAAAAGAAGGCGGCCCAGGCGACGTTAAGGCGACGCCATACGTGAGAAGGCAGCTGTAACTCTTTACCCAGCATGGTTTGAATCAGCGGTTGTTTCATAAACCATTGGCTATAGAGGAGCGCCAGAGCAAACAGAGAGTAGATCACCGTCACTTTCCACTTGATGAACTCTGCATTGCGTAACGCCCAAGTGAGGGTGCCAAATACGGCAACCAGCACAAAGGTGAAGAGGGTCATTTTCTCTAACTTACGATACAGCAGCCAGCTCGCGATCAGCGCGAGGCCGGTCGCCACCACCAGTGCGCCGGAAGCAACATAGATGTCGTAAAGCTTGTAAAAAATAAAGAAAACCACCAAGGGAAGAAAATCAAGTAACTGCTTCATAGCATTTCCAGTCTGGACAGGAGCATTCAGTAAAGGCGCCCGGATGAGCGCCTTAGCGATTAACGTACCAGCATATAGAGACGGTACAAATAAATAATCAGCAGCGCGGAGATCACATTACCTACCGCGTTCATAACGACAGAGGCGATGTTGGCTGGCAGCACCGTGATGCTCGAAATCAGGAACAACAACACGATTTTCGCCAGCAACCATAGCACGATGGCGGGGGCAATTAGCTTGACGTTTTTCCATGCCAGGCCCGTGCTGGCGCGCATTGCGCCAATCACGCCTTTTTTCTCACTTGCCAGCATCACCGGCGCCAGCGACAGCAGAATCGCCAGGATCACGCCCGGCACCATGAGTACCATAAAGCCTAACTGTACCAGCAGCGTAATCAGGAAGGTTTGCAGCAGCAGCTTCGGCAGCAGCGGGGCCGAAGCCCCGATAGCGCGCAGTGCGCTGATGCGTTGACCGCTGGAGACCAAGGGGATCAGGCTCAGCATCCCACCCAGTAATAGCGTATTGCCAATGAGCGCCGCCAGCGTGCCCGCCGCCGAGGCGCGCAGCAGTACGCGCTGTTGTTCCGGCGTCATGCTTTGCACCAAATCAAACAGGGAAGTCGCGCTATCGTCTGTCTGGCCGAGCAGCGAAAGCTGCTCCTGACCCGGCGTTAAGGCATGACCGACAATCACCGTGATAAACGAGGTCAGAAGCGCCATCAGCACGATGGTAATGAGCTGATGGCGGAAGAAATTTCCTGTGTCACGGTATAACGAACTTGCCGTGATAGACATGTACTCTCCTTGAAGAAACCGGGTAAATTAACCCGGCGATTGTACATGTTCTACGGGCGAGCTGGCACCTGAAAAGCCATAACTTTCTGTCATCTCAGGTAAAGATGGCGTAAAAAGCGGCGGCAGACCGTGACGCGCACGCGCACGATCGCAGGCGTCATTCGGCACGCCTTGCTCGCCGGACATGGCAAATTCCCGGCACGGTGACGGGCGCTGCGCGTAGATCCCGCAGGAGACGCACCCGCCGACTTCACCCTGAAGCGCCACACAGCGTGGCTGGCGGTCATTCGTCCCGCGCATGTTACGCATCAACAGGCTAAGTGGCTCAGTGAGTTCCACCGGCACGCAGCCGCCCGCATCTTCGGCTTCAGCCCAGTAAAAAGAGACGCGAAAATGGGCGCAGCAGGCGCCACAGGTCATACAAGGATTCGTTAATTCGCTCATCTGATCGCCCGCCACTCCTGGGGCATCGAACCAAAATCACCATAGGGAAAAGCAAAATAATCACGCCGCTTGATTTGCGCAAGGGAATTTTTTACGGCGCAGAGACGCGTAAAGTTGATCTGTATCAATGGATTGTTTTTTAAGGAGTTAATTTTCTCTTTACCCAGTGACCTTTGCGTATGAATGGCGTAAAAACTCTGCCGCAAACACCCTGCCATTTGAACGTTGTCAAAGGAGTATGAATGAAACTGGGAAAAGCGGCGCTATTGGTAGCCTTGACCATTCCGCAAGGGGTACTTGCCCACCAAGCGGGTGATTTTTTTATGCGTGCCGGCAGCGCTACGGTGCGCCCAACGGAAGGGTCCGACAATGTGTTGGGGATGGGCGGCTTTTCGGTCAGTAACGACACGCAGCTCGGCCTGACGTTGACCTGGATGGCAACGGACAATGTGGGGGTTGAGCTGCTGGCAGCCACGCCGTTTCGTCATAAAGTTGGCCTTGGCCCTACTGGAAATCTGGCTACGGTACGCCAGCTGCCGCCAACGCTTATGGCGCAGTACTACTTTTTCGACAGCAACAGTGCGGCGCGTCCCTACGTGGGCGTAGGCCTTAACTACACCACCTTCTATGACGCAAAATTCAATCAAACCGGTCAGGACGCTGGGCTGAGCGATTTGAGCGTAAAGGATTCATGGGGCGCGGCGGGGCAGGTGGGACTGGATTATCAAATCAATCGCGACTGGATGCTTAATGCCTCGCTCTGGTACATGGATATTGATACGGATGTGAAATTCAAGGCTGGGGGCGATCAGCAGACCATTCATACACGCATCGATCCGTGGGTATTCTTCTTTGGTGTGGGATATCGTTTCTGATGGGCATGCTCGTATCGGGCGTGCGCGCCGCCCGATACGAGGCATAATGGATTTACTTGATTTGCATATTGTTCACAACGGCACGCACGCCCGGCACGCTGCGCGTTACGGCCACGGCGCGGTTGGCCATCTGCGGTGAACTTACGAAACCGCTGAGTTGGACCTTGCCTTTAAAGGTTTCGACATTGATTTCGGTAGATTTCAACGACTCATCTTTTAATAGCTGTGCTTTAACTTTCGTTGTTACGACGGTGTCATCAATGTAACCGCCTGTGCCCTCTTTGGTAGCCGTTGGCGCACATGCGCTTAAGGTTAGCGCGACCATTGCGGCCATTAAAAAACTTGCAACGACGTTGAAAAACTTCATTGGTTATCTCCCTGTCATAGATGATGTTTCACCGCAACGAGACGGTGCAATTAAGTGTGGGCGGTGTCGAGGAAATCAGCAAATGCGCGGATGAAAAAATCGGGAAGGGCGTGGGACTCACGGCCTCATCCAACAAGAAGGACGAGGCCGTGGGAAGTTAGCGCGTGGCGGCTTTGAGGTTGCTGACAAACTGTTGGAGTTCACGCAGCAGCGCCGGCGCATCATTCTGATGGCGCTCGATGATGCGTACGATTGCCGAGCCCGAAATCGCGCCCGCCGCACCGGCCTCAATGGCCTCTTTGACCTGGCCTGGCTCTGAGATACCAAATCCTTGCAGCGGAGGCGCCGCGTGGTATTCGTGCAATTTAGCGATCAGATGATGCAGCGGCTGGCTGGCGCGATTTTCTGCCCCGGTTACGCCCGCGCGTGAGAGCAGGTAGGTGTAACCGCGTCCGTGAGACGCAACCTCACGCAGCAAATCGTCGTCGGCGTTAGGAGGGCAAATAAAGATCGGTGCCACGTTGTGCCGCATAGCCGCCTGGCGGAACGGTGCAGACTCCTCAACCGGCACATCGGCCACGAGCACCGAATCCACGCCCACGGCGGCGCACTGCGCATAAAACGCATCCACGCCCCGGCTAAACACCAGGTTGGCATACATCAGCAAGCCGATAGGCAGATCCGGGTATTTCTGACGCACCGTCGCCAGCATCTCAAAGCATTGCGCCACAGTGGTACCTGCGGCGAAGGCACGCAGCGTGGCTCCCTGAATGGTAGGGCCGTCTGCCAGCGGGTCGGAGAACGGAATACCCAATTCTAGCGCATCGGCACCGCTTTCAACCAGGGCATCAATAATACGCAGCGACAGTTCAGGAGAGGGATCGCCTAGCGTCACGAACGGCACAAATGCGCCTTCTTTTTTTTCCGCCAGACGCGCGAACAATCGGTCGTAACGTTCCATCAAATCTCTCCTTTCGCCGTCAAAATATCGTGTACCGTGAAGATGTCTTTGTCACCGCGCCCTGACAGGTTCACTACCAGCAGCTGTTCTTTTTCCGGGTTGTCAGCAATCATTTTCAGCGCATGGGCCAACGCGTGCGAGGACTCCAGCGCAGGAATAATCCCCTCTGCACGGCACAGCGCTTTGAAGGCGCTCAGGGCTTCGTCGTCTGTCACCGAGACATAATCCGCGCGTCCGATGCTGTTTAGATGCGCGTGCTGCGGCCCAACGGAGGGGAAGTCCAGCCCCGCGGAAATAGAATAGGACTCCTCGATTTGCCCCTCTTCGGTCTGCATCATTGGGGCTTTCATGCCAAAATAGATGCCCACGCGACCGTGCTTCAGCGGCGCGCCGTGCTCACCGGTTTCAATGCCGTGACCAGCAGGCTCGACGCCGATCAATTTCACGCTGGTATCGTCAATGAAATCTGCGAACATGCCAATCGCGTTGGAGCCGCCGCCGACGCAGGCGAGGATGGCATCCGGCAGGCGCCCCTCTTTTTCCAAAATTTGCGCCTTGGTCTCTTCCCCGATCATGCGCTGGAATTCGCGCACAATGGTCGGGAACGGGTGAGGGCCCGCCGCGGTGCCGAGCATGTAGTGCGCGGTTTCGTAGCTGCCCGACCAGTCGCGCAGCGCTTCATTACAGGCGTCTTTGAGCGTGGCGGAACCGCTGTGCACCGGAATGACCTCTGCGCCCATCAGGCGCATGCGGAAAACGTTCGGCGACTGGCGCTCCACGTCTTTCGCGCCCATATAGATGCGACACTTCATGCCGAGGAGCGCGCACGCCAGTGCTGACGCCACACCATGCTGTCCCGCACCCGTTTCGGCGATGATCTCATTTTTCCCCATGCGCCGGGCGAGCAGCGCCTGTCCCAGCACCTGATTGGTCTTGTGCGCGCCGCCGTGCAGCAGATCTTCACGCTTGAGGTAGAGACGGGTTTTGGTGCCTTTGGTCAGGTTACTGCACAGCGTGAGCGCCGTGGGGCGGCCCGCATAATTCTTCAGCAGGTCGGTAAATTCGGCCTGGAAAGCGGGGTCGCGCTGCGCGTCAACAAAGGCGCTCTCCAGCTGACGCAGTGCAGGCATCAGAATTTGTGGCACATATTGGCCGCCAAATTCACCAAAATAGGGATTCAATAACGTGGTCATCTCTCTCTTCCTTATCCCGCCCGCAACAGCATGCGGGCCGGCAACATTAATAGGCGCGCAGCGTGCGGAAGACCGCTGCGACTTTACTGGCATCTTTGATGCCGGGGGCGGACTCCACGCCGGAGTTAAAATCCAGCCCCGCGCAGCCCAACTGTGCCGCCTGCACGCAGTTATCCGCGCTCAAACCGCCCGCCAGCAAGACATTGTTCAACGCTTCGCCCTGCAGCAGCGACCAGTCAAAACGCTGCCCGCTGCCGCCTTTACCGTGGTCAAACACGTAGCGGTCAACGTGGGGCCAATCGCGCGCAGGCAACCGATCCGTGATACTCATTGCCTTCCAGATGCGCACATCGGCAGGTAAGGCAGCACGCAGCTGGGCGACAAACGCCGTATCTTCGTCACCGTGTAACTGGACGGCAGCAAGCGAGAGTGACGCGGCTAACGTGACAATGTCACCTACAGGCTGGTCGCGGAAGACGCCCACATACTTCAAGGGGGCGCCAGCGATGACCTTTTGCGCCTGTGCGTGGGAAACCTTGCGCGGCGAGCCATCTGCAAAAATCAAACCGCCGTAGCAGGCGCCTGCGTCATAGGCTGCGCGTGCATCTTCCGGGCGCGTCAGGCCACACACTTTATTATCGCCTAACAGCACGCGACGTACGCCTGCCTGCAGATCCGCTTCTTCCATCAGCGCAGAGCCAATAAGAAAACCGTTGGCGAAGTGGCTGAGTTCGCGCACCTGGGCGTAGCTATTGATGCCGGATTCACTGATAACCGTCACGCCAGAACCTAACTGAGGGGCGAGTTGGCGGGTGCGGTTGAGGTCGATCGACAAATCGCGCAGGTCGCGGTTATTGATGCCCACCACTTTCGCTTCAAGCGCAATCGCGCGCGCCAGTTCCTCTTCGTTGCTCACTTCGGTAAGCACGCCCATTTTCAGGCTGTGTGCCACTGCGGCAAGCTGTCGGTACTGTTCGTCATCCAGTACCGACAGCATCAGCAGAATGGCGTCGGCCTGGTAATGGCGTGCAAGGTAGATTTGATACGGATCGATAATAAAGTCTTTGCACAGTACCGGCTGCGTAATGGCTGCGCTGACAATGGGGAGAAACGCAAAGTCGCCCTGGAAATATTTTTCATCTGTCAGCACCGAGACTGCCGCAGCGTATTCCCGATAGATGCCCGCGATGGTAGCGGGATCGAAATCCTCGCGAATTAATCCCTTCGAGGGAGAGGCTTTTTTACACTCCAGGATGAAGGCGGTTCGCGCACCGCGCAGCGCGTCGTAAAAGTGACGTGCCGCAGGCTGCAGTGCGTTTTGGAAGCTCGCCAGCGGCTGCTGCGCTTTACGCGCCTCAACCCAGATCGCTTTATCTTGTACAATTTTCTCTAAAACGGTGCCCTTGATACTCATCTCATCCTCTCGTTGCCAGAGCCACAACGCGCTCATACGCCTGCCCGCTGCGAATGGCTTCCATCGCGCGCTGAGCATTGTCACGTAAATCTTCATTTCCGAATACTTTCAGCAACATTGCGACGTTGACCGCAACGGCCTGCTCGTGCGCGGGCTGGCCTTTACCCTGGAGTAAACGCGTGAGAATGTCACGGTTTTCTTCCGGCGTGCCGCCCGCCAGCGCCTCTTTGTCGTGATAACCAAAGCCGAAGTCCTCCGGCGTGAGCTGATACCCCGTGATTTCCCCGTCACGCAGCTCGGCCACTTGGGTAGGACTGTGCAGCGCCACCTCATCCATGCCACCGCCGTGCACCACCGCCGCACGCTGGTAGCCCAGCACTTTCAGGGCTTGTGCAATCGGCAGAACCAGTTCCGGGCTGTAAACGCCAATCACCGCCAGCGGCGGGCGCGCCGGATTAATCAGGGGGCCAAGCACGTTGAAAATCGTGCGGGTTTTTAACTGCTGACGCACCGGCATGGCATGGCGAAAACCTTGGTGATACTGCGGCGCAAACAAAAAGCACACGTTGAGATCGTCCAGCGCTCGACGCGCGTTATCTGCCGGCATGTCTAAATCAATACCAAATGCAGCCAGCAGATCGGAGGAGCCCGACTTACTGGAGACGCTACGGTTGCCGTGCTTGGCCACTTTTACGCCGCACGTTGCCGCCACAAACGCGCTGGCGGTAGAGATATTAATACTGTTGCTGCCATCGCCGCCGGTGCCCACGATATCGGCAAAGGCGTAATCGGGACGCGGAAAAGCACGCGCATCGGCCAATAAGGCGCTGGCCGCACCGGCGATCTCCTCGGGCCGCTCGCCGCGCACTTTCATGGCGATCAGCGCGCCTGCTAACTGGGTCGGTTCAAGCTGCCCTTTAATAATGGCGCTAAACAGCTGATGGCTTTCTGACTGGCTTAGCGTTTCCGACTGAAACACTTTTTCCAAAATGGTTTGCATAATGATCTCCCTATGACTTCGCCAGCGCCCAGGCCAGAGTCTGTTCAAGTAAATGGGCACCTTGCGTGGTCAGAATCGACTCAGGGTGGAATTGGAAGCCGCACACCCGATCCGCGTCGTGACGCACCGCCATCACCATGCCGTTATAGCTGGCGTTAACGATCAGCGCTTCCGGTGTGTTGCTGCCGACCAGGGAGTGGTAGCGCGCCACAGGCAGCGGGTTGCTCAGCCCGTTAAACATCGCTTCGCCGTCGTGGTGGATAGCGGATGCCTTACCGTGCAGGATTTCGCCCGCCTGACCCACATGACCGCCATAAGCTTCGATAATCGCCTGATGTCCGAGGCAGATGCCAATAATCGGTAAGCGACCGCGCAGCGCCTGAAGCAAAGCTGGCATACAGCCTGCGTCTTTCGGCGCCCCCGGACCGGGTGACAGCATTAGCACCGGATTGGCGAGCTGCTGGATGCGTTCAATCAGCAGCTCCGCGGGCACGTTATTGCGGTAAATCACCACGTTATGACCAAAAGTACGCAGCTGATCCACCAGGTTGTAAGTGAAGGAGTCGAAGTTATCCAGCAACAAAATATCGGCCATTAGAAAATCTCCTTGCAATGGTGCGCGGTCGCAATGGCACGCAGCACCGCGCGCGCTTTGTTGCGGCTTTCATCCGCTTCAGCCTGGGGCTGCGAATCCAACACAACGCCTGCGCCAGCCTGGACGGTGGCTACGCCGTCCTGTACCCAAGCCGAGCGAATTACGATACAGGTATCTAAATCACCTTGTGCAGTGAAGTAGCCTACCGCGCCACCGTAGCTGCCGCGCCGCGTGCCCTCTTTTTCAGCAATCAGCTGCATTGCGCGAACTTTTGGCGCACCGCTCAGGGTTCCCATATTCATGCAAGCGCGGTAGGCGTGCAGCACATCGAGGTCGTTACGCAACGTACCCACCACGCGCGACACCAGGTGCATCACAAACGAATAGCGATCGACTTTAGTGAGGTCGGCGACGTAACGGCTGCCGGGCACGCAGATACGCGCCAGGTCATTACGCGCCAGGTCCACCAGCATCAAGTGTTCGGCCAGCTCTTTATGGTCAGTGCGCATTTCCAGTTCGATACGACTATCCAAATCGCGGTCTAACGAGCCATCGGCATGGCGACCGCGCGGGCGGGTACCGGCAATGGGGTAGATCTCAATCTGGCGTGAAAGCGCGTCATATTTCAGCGAGCTTTCTGGTGAAGCGCCGAACAGCGCGAAATCCTGATCCTGCATGAAAAACATATAAGGGCTTGGGTTGCTGCGCTTTAAGGTGTCATAAGCCGCCAGCGGTGAAGGGCAGGGAAGCGAAAAGCGACGTGAAGGCACCACCTGGAATATTTCACCGATGCGAATCGCGTCCTGCAGATCGCGCACCACCTTGCAGTAATCTTCATCGCTCTGACTGACGCTCAGGGTCATCTGTTCAACGGTTTGTACCGGCAACGCGGGAGCTGCCTGAGCCAGTTGGGCGCGCAGTTGTTCAATACGGCTCTGAAGACGCTGGAACTCGTGGGTTGACGGCGTAAACAAGCTGGCCTGCAGACGCGCGCTGCGGGACTGGTGATCGATCACCAGTAAGGTTTCCGCCAGGTAGAAGCAGTAGTCCGGGCAGCGCTGGTCGTGGCGAAGTGCGGGAAGATCTTCAAAGCCAGCCACCAGGTCATACGCAAACAAGCCACCAATAAACATCGCCTCGCGCTCTTCTGCCGGACTATTCACCAGCTGCGGGAGCAGGCGCAGTGCGTCAAACACTGACAGCGCTTTAAGCCTGGCGTCTTCGTCGTGCAGGCCTTGCGGCTGAGGAAAATGGAGTTCACGTCCATCAGGTCGCGCTTCAATTCGCACTTCGGATGGCAGGGCCTCATCCAGTAGCGGTAACAAGGCGCGACCATTTTCAGACAGCGCCTGCAGCGTCACCGTGTGGCCTAACGCGCTAATCCGCAGTGCGCTGTCGACGATCAGAAGGCTTTTGAGATTCTCTTTACTGTCGATATCTGCCGATTCGAGCAGCAGAGTTGCTGGGCGCGCGCCGCAAATTTGATGAAACACTGCGGCCGGATCTTCGCGGTAAGGCGCTTCACCGGTAATCAACTTCAATGTGGGTTTCGCATTAGCCATGTTGGAGTCTCTGAATTTTGCTCATAAAAAAGCCCGCTTAGTGGCGGGCTCAGGTATCTGCACAGCATTTACGCATGAGGTGCAAGACGACGTCGCCCGTTGAGGGAAACTTCGCGCCACCAAGGAGTTGAATGCGTATTGTTGAGAGCCATGATTGACGACCTGTTACGTGTGAACTTGTGTACTAGTTAACTGGTTCAGGGGAAAAAAGTCAATACCCTTTTTCAGCGGTGGGTAAAATCGCTATCATGCCTGCCGGTTTGTGCAGTTGCTGGAGCAATCTTGTCTGAAATAGCGCGTTTTCCACTCTACGATTTACACAGTCATACGCAGGCGTCAGACGGCGTGTTAAGCCCCTCTGCGCTAGTTCAGCGCGCGGCAGCAATGCAGGTGGGCGTGCTTGCCATTACCGATCACGACACCGTGGCTGGCGTGGAGGAAGCACAGCGCGCCGCTCGCACGCAGGCTTTACCGCTTCGCGTTCTCGCAGGAGTCGAAGCCTCAACGTTGTGGGAAAATCATGAAATACACATTGTGGGGCTCGACCTCGACTGTCAGCATCTGGCGCTGAAGCACTTTTTGGCCCAGCAGCATCAATGTCGCAGGGCGCGTGCGCAGGCGATTGCCGAACGGCTTGACCGTGCGCGCATTCCTAACGCGCTGGCGGGCGCAGAGCGCCTGGCACAGGGCGGCGTGATTACGCGCGGTCATTTTGCCCGCTATCTCATTGAGATCGGTAAAGCCGACAACATGGCGAACGTGTTTAAGCATTATCTGGCGCGAGGCAAAACAGGTTATGTGCCGCCGCAATGGTGTACAATTAAACAAGCCATTGATGCTATTCATCATTCTGGTGGCGTTGCTGTACTCGCGCATCCGGGCCGCTATGGCCTGTCAGCCAAATGGCTTAAGCGGTTAATTGCCCACTTTGCCGAAGCGGGGGGCGATGCCATTGAAGTTGCGCAGTGCCAGCAGCCGCCAAACGAGCGAACACAACTGGCAGGCTACGCGCGCGATCATGGCCTTGCCGGTTCGCAGGGATCGGATTTTCACCAACCCTGTCCGTGGATAGAGTTAGGCCGCAAACTGTGGCTGCCGGGCGGCGTTGAGCCCGTGTGGGAACGCTTCCCCCAGCTCGCGCCGCTGACTTCCGCTTGACAGGCTATATGAGGTTTTTATGAGTCAACTTTTCCACATTCACCCAGAAAATCCCCAGCCGCGTCTGGTCAACCAGGCGGTCGAGTACCTGAACAAAGGTGGCGTCATTGTCTATCCCACGGATTCAGGTTACGCGCTCGGGTGCCGACTGGAAGAAAAAAACGCCATGGAGCGCATCTGCCGTATTCGCCAGCTGGACGGAAACCACAATTTCACGCTGATGTGCCGTGATTTATCTGAACTCTCGACCTATTCGCAGGTGGATAACAGTGCCTTCCGCCTGCTGAAAAATAATACGCCGGGGAACTACACGTTTATTCTTAAAGCGACCAAAGAGGTACCGCGTCGTTTAATGAATGAAAAGCGTAAAACCATCGGCCTGCGCGTGCCTTCGAACCCGGTTGCATTGGCGCTGCTGGAGCGTTTGAATGAGCCTATGATGTCCACCTCGTTGATGCTGCCGGGCAATGACTTCACCGAGTCCGATCCTGAAGAGATCCAGCACAGCATTGGTAAGCTGGTGGATCTGATCATCGATGGCGGCACGCTGGGTCAGCAGCCGACAACGGTGATCGATCTCACCAGCGATGCACCACAGGTCATCCGCGAAGGCGTGGGCGATACGCGTCCCTTCTTATAATCAGGATGGGTCAGACGGCGAGGCTAGCGTCTGACCCAGATTTTGCTGCAGCCAGCTTTTAAAATCGCCATAGGGAATGTAAAGAGACACATCTTTTAAGATGACCTTTTTACTCCGTACGTTAGCAATTTCATGGCTGTAACCCACGATAACTCCCGCCAGCGTTTGATCGCTATTATAAACTGCCCCACCCGACATGCCCTGTACAACACCGGCATTGGAAGCCATGGCCATGCACGGTTTTTTATTCCATCTGTTGGTGATCGCAGTGCGCGCTAAATTAACGCCGCTGGATTCAACGGGCATGGCGGAAATAAAACTATAGCCATACATCTTTATTGGCTCGCCGACTTTTCCGGTGCGGAATTTAGCCAATGTTTCTGGGCTGTTTTTATGATAAATAATCGCGACGTCGCAATAAGGGTGATAAGCCTTAACGCGCTGCACGGAGGTTTTTGCCACGTGCGCCGCCGTTAAGCTGTACTCTGGCGTGAGAGGAATGGTGGTTCCAAGGACGCCCAATCCCAGCACGGTTGGAATGCCTGTCACGCTCATATCAACGTGTTCAAGCGCCGTCCGGCTGTATTCGGTGTGTCCCACGGAACAACCGCTTAATGCCAGCGCCGCAAGGGCTGGCCAAAGCAGGAAAGTTCTCATGATTAGGATCTTCAATGTGGCATGTCTTTAAAATCCCTGGTGAAGACTTCGTGACATGCAAGGTAGTGCATTCCATACCATATTGACGCTGCAGGTCCTGCGCGCGTCGCATTTTATTTTCAAGGCGGCAAATAGCGACTTGATGGATTTCTTTATAAGTAAAGCAAATGTGTATTTAGTGAGAAAGCCATTATTATGTCGTTGGCTTTGCTCTACAGATTAAATTTTACACGGTAACTTCATCAGAACAATTTATATAAACGCCAGAGACTTAAATAGCTGCAAAAGCCGCTACTTAAAGCAACCTTGTGGTTTTTTATTCTGGGTATTTGGTGGTTTATCGGTGCTTTTGGCTGGTTGTGTGTCTTTGTTTGCGTCTTTTCTCTTTATTAAGGAAAGCTTAAGGTGGTTAAATCCATCCTTATGCGATAAGTAAATCATTTCATTCAACGGCATTCTGAATAGTTATCCATTGATAATGCATCAAATATGCGGTCAGAGCGGGAGGATAAAAAAAGTAAAAATAAGTGATGAAAACTCACGGTGTGAACTTGCCGCCGAACCTGCATTAAAGCAGAAATAAATTAGCGCGCTGAATACATAGCGGTTTGTGTGAGCAAAGCATAACAGCGCGGGGCACTATTATCGGCATTTAAGGAAAAGGTATTAACCTAAGACGCAGTAGTGTAAAATCGCGGGCCGCCTGTGAACCCATCATGTCACACGGCGGCCACAGATTCTGATTCGGGAATTGGTAATCCCCGCGTCTTACCTCTTCTTACCACGACGCCTGGGAAGGCGACAACGAGGTTGCTCCATGAGCGAAAAATTACAGAAAGTTTTAGCGCGTGCTGGTCACGGCTCGCGCCGTGAAATCGAAACTATGATTTCAGCCGGACGCGTGAGCGTTGATGGCAAAGTGGCGACGCTGGGCGATCGCATCGAAAATGACAAATCGCTGAAAATCCGCATTGACGGACACTTAGTTTCGATTGCTGAATCCACCACCGAAGTGTGTCGCGTACTGGCCTACTACAAACCTGAGGGCGAACTGTGCACGCGCAACGACCCTGAAGGACGCCCTACGGTATTCGATCGCCTGCCGCGCCTGCGTGGTTCACGCTGGATCGCCGTGGGTCGTCTGGACGTTAACACCTGCGGCTTAATGCTTTTCACTACCGACGGTGAACTGGCAAATCGCCTCATGCATCCCAGCCGCGAAGTGGAGCGTGAATACGCCGTTCGCGTGTTCGGTGAAGTAAACGATGAGAAAGTGCGCCAGTTGAGCAAAGGCGTGCAGCTCGAAGATGGCCCAGCGGCCTTTAAAACCATTAAGTTCGCTGGCGGTGAAGGCATTAATCAGTGGTATAACGTTACCCTCACTGAAGGCCGTAACCGCGAGGTGCGTCGTCTTTGGGAAGCGGTAGGCGTACAGGTCAGCCGTTTGATGCGTGTACGCTACGGCGATATTCAGCTGCCAAAAGGCTTGCCTCGCGGCGGCTGGATGGAGATGGAGTTGCCGGCGGTGAACTACTTGCGCAAGCTAGTAGAACTGCCGGAAGAGACAGTGACGAAAGTGGCACTGGAAAAAGATCGCCGTCGTACCAAAGCTAACCAGATTCGTCGTGCCGTTAAGCGTCACAGTGCGGTTAGCGCATCGCCACGCCGTAACAGTAACAAACGCGGCGCATAAGAGCCCGCCTGATGCCGTAAAACGGCATCAGGCTTACCAATCAATTCCCTGTTGTGCCTGAATGCCTGCGTCAAACGCATGCTTTATCGGGCGCATTTCTGTCACTGTATCGGCGATGTCCAACAAGCGTCGATGACAACCGCGTCCGGTGATGATCACGCTCTGCCGCGCGGGACGTTGCTGCAATGCCTGCAGCAGCTCATCCAGCTCCAGATAATTCATCGTCACCATATAAGTGATTTCATCCAGAATCACCAAATCCAGTGTCGCATCGGCAAGCAGTCGCCGGGCTTGCTGCCAGACGCGCTGACAGGCGAGGGTATCGGTTTCACGACTCTGGGTTTCCCACGTAAAACCGGTCGCCATGACGTGAAACTCGACGTCGTGCTGAGCCAGAAGATTACGCTCACCGTTTGGCCATTCACCTTTGATGAATTGCACTGCTGCGGCCTTTTTACCGTGGCCGCAAGCGCGCAGCGCGGTGCCGAAGGCAGCCGTGGTTTTGCCTTTACCGTTGCCGGTAAAGACCATGACAATACCGCGCGTCTCCGTTGCGGCAGCAATACGCGCATCGACCTGTTCTTTTAATCGCTGCTGCCGCTGCTGATGGCGATCGCTCATGCGCTGGCAGGACCGGGTTTACGACCGGGCTGCGCGTCAAAGCTCATACCGGTTTTTCTGCGACTGTCATCGCCCATCAGATAAAGATAGAGCGGCATGAGATCGGCTGGGGTTTTCAACAGAGCCGCATCCTCGTCGGGAAAAGCGCTGGCGCGCATTTTAGTGCGCGTGCCTCCCGGATTGATGCAATTCACGCGCAGAGGATGGTTTTTATACTCATCGGCTAACACCTGCATCATACCTTCAGTGGCGAATTTCGACACTGCGTAAGCTCCCCAGCCTGCGCGACCCGTTCTGCCCACGCTTGATGTCGTGAAGACCAGCGAACCTGAATCCGATTTCAAGAGCAGTGGAAGTAGCGCCTGCGTCAGGTAAAACGTCGCATCCAGATTGATCTGCATGACGTCGCGCCAAACGGCGGGGTCAAGCTCGGCCAGCGGCACAATTTCCCCTAATATGCCGGCGTTGTGAAGCACGCCGTCGAGATGTGGAACCTGCGCCGCAAGCTCCTCTGCAAGTTGCTGACAGCGCGCGGGAGTGGCTTGCGCCAGATCCAGAATCAACGAGCAAGCCGATTGTTTGTTCAGCTGATTGATGGCATTTTCAGTTTGGCGCAGCGTATCAGCGTTGCGACCCAATAAGATAACGCGAGCACCATAGCGCGCGTAGGTTAAGGCTGCTTCGCGGCCAATGCCGTCGGAAGCCCCGGTGACCAGAATGATGCGATTCTGCAATAAATCGCTTTTGGGTTGGTAATGCACAGCAGTGTCCTGTGGCAGCTCAAACATGTTGGCTTTATGCCTTAAAATAGGGCGCTACGCAATCGCATTGGGGCGCATTCTGTGCCGCCCGCGGCCAATTAAGGCGACGAGATACCACAAAGCGGGTAAACTTCGCTTCTATATGTAATTCACTGTTTATTAAGGCGGCAGAATGGATTTACTTTCAAGCTACGGATTATTTTTGGCGAAGGCAGTCACCGTAGTGGTGGCCGTTGCGGCAATTGCTATGATTGTGCTCAACGCCACCCTTCGCAAACGTCATAGCAGTGGGCAACTGCGCGTCACTCACCTTGATGATGACTATCGCGAGATGAAAGACAACTTGCAGCTGGCGAAAATGAAGCCCCACGTGCAGAAAATCTGGCTCAAGCAACATAAAAAGCAAGAGAAGCTGAAAGCAAAAGATGAGAAGCGCAATGCGAAAGCGGGCGTAAGAGAATCGGCTAAGCCAACGCTTTATGTCCTTGAATTCAAGGGCAGCATGGACGCCGGCGAAGTGAGTTCGCTGCGTGAAGAGATTTCTGCTGTACTGGCAGTCGCGCAGCCGGGCGATGAAGTGCTCTTGCGTCTTGAGAGTCCAGGCGGCGTGGTCCATGGATACGGGCTGGCGGCATCTCAGCTACAGCGTTTAAAAGAGGCGGGCTTAACACTTACGGCAGTGGTCGATAAAGTGGCAGCCAGTGGGGGCTATATGATGGCGTGCGTGGCAGACCGCATTGTCGCGGCGCCGTTTTCCATCATCGGTTCCATTGGTGTAGTTGCGCAGATCCCTAACTTCAATCGCCTGTTGAAGCGCAATGATATCGATGTCGAACTGCATACCGCGGGACAATACAAGCGCACGTTGACGCTGTTTGGTGAAAACACCGACGAGGGCCGTGAAAAATTCCAGGAAGATCTTAACGAGACCCATCAGCTTTTTAAAGATTTTGTGCAGCAGATGCGTCCCTCGTTGGATCTCAACAAGGTCGCGACCGGTGAACATTGGTATGGACGTCAAGCCATTGAATTAGGGCTGGTGGATGAAATCGGCACCAGTGATGCTTTTATTATCAATCAGATGAATAAATTCACTGTATTGGGCGTGCACTTTGCACGGAAAAAGAAAATGATGGATCGCTTCACCCAGAGCGCCAGCGCGGCCATGGAGCACGTCATACTCAAACTTTGGCAGCGCGGTAACAAACCACTGCTCTAATCATGTCAGCCCGGCATCTGCCGGGTTTTTTTTGCCCGATTTAGTATTCGCTAAGAGCCTTCTCTGGAGGAAAATCGCGCTTGCGGCGAGGCGCTTTTTTTGACAGCCCGGTGATGCCTTCTATATTACCTGTCAGTTGCAGAACGCTGGGCGCCCTCAAGGCTCGCGGTTTGACGCTAAAACCAGCGAAATGCTAATTAAGTTGCGTAACAGATTTTATCAGGTAGAGTGTGGGCGATTCAGCTTTCAGGGAGATTACACCCGGATGTGTGATGTAGTCAGATGGAAAACTCGCTTCTAATCATAACGTTGCAATAGTCAATGCAATCTGACCTGAGATTGTCCCCGCTGCCGTTTAACGTGAAACACTGGCGGCAACACTGAACCCATTAGGTTTGGGGCTTTCAATCCTCTCCCGTTTATCAGGATGTTTTAATTAGGTAAAGGTACATATGGGTAAAGCACTCGTCATCGTTGAGTCCCCGGCAAAGGCCAAAACAATCAATAAATACCTCGGTAATGATTACGTGGTGAAATCCAGCGTTGGTCATATCCGCGATCTGCCGACCAGCGGTTCAACAGTTCGTAAAAGTGCTGAAGGGGAGAAGGCTAAGCCCGGGAAGAAAGTCAAGAAAGATGAGAAAGCCGCGCTGGTAAACCGCATGGGCGTTGATCCGTGGCATGGCTGGCAGGCAGACTATCAGATTCTGCCGGGCAAAGAAAAAGTCGTCTCAGAACTCAAATCCCTTGCGGCTGATGCCGATCATATCTACCTCGCGACGGATCTCGACCGCGAAGGGGAGGCAATTGCCTGGCACCTGCGAGAAGTTATCGGCGGCGACGAAAAACGTTTTAGCCGCGTCGTGTTTAATGAAATTACCAAAAATGCGATTCGTCAGGCGTTTGAAAAGCCGGGTGAACTGAACATACAGCGCGTGAACGCACAACAGGCGCGCCGTTTTATGGATCGCGTTGTGGGTTACATGGTTTCTCCACTGCTTTGGAAGAAGATCGCGCGCGGCTTGAGCGCCGGACGCGTCCAATCGGTTGCCGTACGTCTGGTGGTAGAGCGCGAACGTGAAATCAAAGCGTTTGTGCCGGAAGAGTACTGGGAAATCAATGCTGCGCTTTTAACGCCCAAGAGCGACAATCTGGCGATGCAGGTCACGCACCAGCACGATAAACCTTTTCGACCCACCAACCGCGATCAGACCCATGCTGCCGTAGCAATACTGGAGAAGGCGCGTTTTCAGGTGCTGGATCGCGAAGATAAGCCGACCAGCAGTAAACCTTCGGCTCCCTTTATTACTTCGACGCTGCAACAGGCGGCCAGCACGCGCTTGGGCTTCGGTGTGAAAAAAACCATGATGATGGCGCAGCGCTTGTATGAAGCGGGTCACATCACTTATATGCGTACCGACTCCACGAACCTGAGTCAGGACGCAGTGGCGATGGCGCGCGGTTACGTCGAAACCCGTTTCGGCAAAAAGTACCTGCCCGACAATGCCAATACTTACGCCAGTAAAGAGAACTCTCAGGAAGCGCACGAAGCGATTCGCCCCTCAGATGTCAATATTTCCGCGGACGATCTGAAAGACATGGAAGCGGATGCGCAAAAGCTGTATCAGCTTATTTGGCGTCAGTTTGTGGCTTGTCAGATGGTGCCCGCGCAGTACGATTCCACCACGCTCACCGTCGGCGCTGCGGATTTCAAACTCAAAGCAAAAGGCCGTACGCTTCGCTTTGACGGTTGGACCCGCGTGATGCCAGCGCTGCGCAAGAATGATGAAGATCTAACGCTGCCGCCTGTGGAGGTGGGTGATACGCTCGATCTTAAAGAGCTCATGCCCAGCCAGCACTTCACTAAACCGCCCGCGCGATTCAGTGAAGCTTCGCTGGTGCGCGAGCTTGAAAAGCGCGGCATTGGCCGTCCTTCCACCTATGCATCAATTATTTCTACCATCCAGGATCGCGGCTACGTGCGCGTTGAAAACCGCCGTTTCTATGCGGAAAAAATGGGTGAGATTGTGACCGATCGCCTTGAGGAAAATTTCCGCGAGCTGATGAATTACGATTTCACCGCGCATATGGAAAACAGCCTCGATCAGGTTGCCAACAATGAAGCTCAGTGGAAAGCCGTCCTGGACTCGTTCTTTAGTGATTTCAGCAATCAGCTGAGTCAGGCGGAAAAAGAGCCAGAAGAAGGCGGAATGCAGCCCAATCAGATGGTGCTTACTTCCATTGATTGCCCAACCTGTGGCCGCAAAATGGGCATCCGTACTGCCAGTACCGGCGTATTCTTGGGATGTTCTGGCTACGCGCTGCCTCCGAAAGAGCGTTGTAAGCAAACCATCAACCTTATTCCAGAGAATGAAGTGCTTAACGTACTGGAAGGTGATGACGCGGAAACTAACGCCCTGCGCGCGCGCCGTCGCTGCCAGAAATGTGGCACGGCAATGGACAGCTATCTGATTGATAATCAGCGTAAGCTCCACGTTTGCGGTAATAATCCTGAATGTGACGGTTACGAGATCGAGCAAGGTGAATTTCGCATTAAGGGCTATGATGGCCCTATCGTAGAGTGTGAAAAATGTGGCTCAGAAATGCACCTGAAAATGGGGCGTTTTGGTAAGTACATGGCTTGCACTAACGAGGCGTGTAAAAACACCCGTAAGATCCTGCGCAATGGTGAAGTGGCTCCCCCTAAGGAGGATCCGGTGCCGTTGCCAGAGTTGCCTTGCGAGAAATCAGATGCTTATTTCGTGCTGCGCGACGGTGCTGCAGGCGTGTTCCTCGCGGCCAACACGTTTCCAAAATCACGTGAAACTCGAGCACCACTGGTTGAAGAACTGCAGCGTTTTGCCGATCGGCTACCTGAGAAGCTGAAATATCTTGCTGAGGCGCCAGCGGCAGATCCCGAAGGCAACAAAACGCTTGTTCGCTTTAGCCGCAAAACCAAGCAGCAGTACGTCTCTTCAGAAAAAGAGGGCAAAGCCACCGGCTGGTCGATGTTCTACATCGACGGGAAATGGCAGGAAGCAAAAAAATAATCCTCTCTAAGGCCAGCATACACTGCTGGCCTTTTTCCCATCCTTATAGCTAATCGTTCTACAATCTTCCTTTAACTGATATAGTTGTTATAGCTATACCTGTCACCAACACGCTTTCCCCTTAGTGAATTCCGGACGTGGCGTTTACACGCCTGCAGGGAATGCTCATCTGTTTCAACCGGGAAGATATAATTATGAAATTGCAGCAGTTGCGTTACATCGTTGAAGTGGTAAACCACAATCTGAACGTTTCTTCTACCGCAGAGGGTTTGTACACATCTCAACCCGGCATCAGCAAGCAGGTGCGCATGCTCGAAGATGAGCTTGGCGTGCAAATCTTCGCGCGAAGCGGTAAGCATCTCACTCAAGTCACGCCAGCAGGTGAGGAGATCATCCGTATTGCCCGTGAAGTGTTATCGAAAGTGGATGCCATTAAATCGGTAGCCGGTGAGCACACCTGGCCTGATAAGGGCTCGCTCTATGTAGCAACAACCCATACGCAGGCACGTTACGCACTGCCAGGCGTAATCAAAGGTTTCATTGAGCGTTACCCGCGCGTGTCGCTGCACATGCACCAAGGCTCACCGACGCAAATTGCGGAAGCGGTATCTAAAGGCAATGCGGATTTTGCCATTGCGACAGAGGCGCTCCACCTCTATGACGACCTGATTATGCTGCCTTGCTATCACTGGAATAGGGCGATCGTGGTGACACCCGATCACCCGCTTGCGGGTAAGACTAACGTCACCATAGAAGAGCTTGCGGACTATCCACTTGTTACCTATACCTTTGGTTTTACTGGACGTTCAGAGCTTGATACGGCATTTAACCGCGCGGGTTTAACGCCAAGAATCGTGTTTACCGCAACCGATGCGGACGTGATTAAAACCTACGTCAGGCTCGGTTTAGGCGTAGGCGTCATTGCGAGCATGGCGGTGGATCCACTTTCGGACCCCGATTTAGTGCGCATTGAAGCGTCAGAGATTTTCACCAACAGCACCACCAAAATTGGCTTCAGGCGTAGTACATTCCTCCGAAGCTATATGTATGATTTCATCCAACGGTTTGCGCCGCATCTTACACGTGATGTGGTCGATGCCGCCGTCGCGCTGCGTTCGAATGAAGACATAGAAGCGATGTTCCGCGATATCAAGTTACCCTTCAAATAACGTAACCCACTAATCTGGAAGGTGCCTCTCTGACGCCTTCCAATTCTTACCTTTCTTAGCGCCACGCGTTTGTAAAAGATTCCATTCTTTTTTTGTAAATGAAACATCGATCACAGGTTTTTTCATTGTTACTTCTTAAATGCGAAACAGAACACAAAATTAACCTCACAACTTTGCGGACCGCCAGGATTATTCCCATACTCCAGTTAAGAGTTGATGAAGAAGGCCTTTTTCACTGGTCTGATAAATTAAACTCAAATTTAAATTGGTCCTATTTTGGAAATAACCCAAATTTACAATGTCCCATTTAATTTTACAGAACGGCGGTAACTTAAATTTATTTGACCATTTAAAGCCGCTTTGATTAATAGCATTAATCGTTGTACTCAATAAAAATAACTGGATTTTCGGCCTTAACAAGTTTAGGATTCGTCCTAAATCTTAATCGTTGTCAACAATCGTTTTATTGAGAGTGATTATCAAAAACTATGAACACTAGACTGACTGTACAACCTGATTTTCATACCAAGAGCACCAAGGTTGAGCGTCCTGCAAACATGCGTCGCAAAGCTTGGTTGACCGTATTCGCTGCCTCAGCTCTGTTTTGGATCGTGGTAGCATTAATGATTTGGCGTCTCTGGAGCTAACCCATGTGGGCAAATACACTCAGCCGTAAGCACCCTGTTTCTGCGCGTAAGCCCGGTTCCGCTTCGTGCAAAGCGAAAGAAAAGAGCAGCGCTGAAAAACCTGTTGCCATCCCGGCATCTTGGGAACTGAGTGACAATCAGCGCAGTTTTATTGAGTCGTTGATGGAACCCGCATCAAAATAACGTTGTTCGCATTCTCATTTCGTAAAAACATATCTGTCTTTCTTTTGCCGGCTTATCCGGTAGGCATTTTAAAAGCCTGTCAATAAACACTCAGCACGAAAAACGATGTCATCAGTATTAAGCTGAAGGCGATGGATTTTTGCCCGATACATGGGAGAGGAGTGATGCTATGAACACAACAACTTTTTCCTGGTTTGGCGTTTATGCCTTTTCGTTCGCTTTTTGGGCGGCCGCCATTTGGGCTCTTGTGTAATCCTATACGCAAAAAATTTGCACACTGATTAATGCCCTGATTTTTATCAGGGCATTTTTGTTTCCAAAATCGGTGTGACGATTTGTGTTGTTATCAAAACGTTAACGGCTAGTTGGTCTATCTTTATGCTAAACCTTGCGCTTACTGAGGTTTAAAGAAAGTCCATTAAAGGAGGAGCTATGTCGTTTACGTTACGTGAGCACAGTCAGGAAACGTTGGACGTGGGAGCGAAAAAATATCATTACTACAGCTTACCCAAAGCGGCCCAGCAGTTAGGAGACATTGCGCGTCTCCCTAAATCCATGAAAGTTTTATTAGAAAATCTTTTGCGCTGGCAGGATGAGGATTCGGTCACTGCAGAAGATATCCAAGCATTGGTGAATTGGCAAAAAAATGCCCATGCCGATCGTGAGATCGCTTACCGACCTGCCCGAGTGCTTATGCAGGACTTTACCGGGGTGCCGGCCGTTGTGGATCTGGCTGCAATGCGTGAAGCGGTTAACCGCTTGGGTGGCGATGTGGCGAAAGTGAATCCACTTTCGCCGGTTGATTTGGTTATCGATCACTCAGTAACTGTCGATCATTTCGGCGATGACAATGCGTTTGAAGAGAACGTTAAACTGGAAATGGAGCGAAACCATGAGCGTTACGTGTTTCTTCGCTGGGGGCAGAAAGCGTTCAATCGCTTCCGCGTAGTGCCGCCGGGCACCGGCATCTGTCATCAGGTTAATCTTGAGTATCTCGGTAAATCCGTGTGGTTCGAAGAGCAGGACGGTAAAGCGGTTGCTTATCCAGACACGCTAGTGGGAACGGATTCACACACCACGATGATCAATGCGTTAGGCGTGCTGGGATGGGGCGTTGGTGGAATTGAAGCGGAAGCCGCAATGCTGGGGCAGCCTGTCTCCATGCTGATACCCGATGTTGTCGGCTTTAAATTAACCGGCAAACTGCGTCCGGGCATTACCGCGACCGACCTGGTGCTGACAGTCACGCAAATGCTTCGCAAACACGGCGTGGTAGGAAAGTTTGTCGAGTTCTATGGTGACGGCCTCGTTGATCTGCCGCTGGCCGATCGCGCGACCATCGCTAACATGGCGCCTGAGTATGGTGCGACCTGCGGTTTTTTCCCTATTGATGACGTCACGCTCAACTACATGGCTTTGACCGGTCGTGATCAGGCACAAATTGATCTGGTGGAGGCTTACGCCAAACAGCAAGGTATGTGGCGCAATGCCGGTGATGAACCTATTTTCACCAGCACTCTGGCGCTGGATATGGCTGACGTAGAATCAAGCTTAGCGGGTCCAAAACGCCCACAGGATCGCGTTTCTCTGCCTGATGTTCCCGCGGCGTTTGCGGCAAGCAATGAACTGGAAGTCAATCATTCGCGCCCTGCCAGCAAAAGCGTTAGCTACGTTGATGAGGACTCTGGTGACAGCTACACGCTGGATGAAGGGGCGGTGGTTATCTCTGCGATCACCTCTTGCACCAACACATCAAACCCCAGCGTACTGATGGCAGCCGGCCTGCTGGCAAAAAATGCAGTCGAGCGAGGATTGCAGCGTAAACCGTGGGTTAAAGCGTCGCTGGCGCCGGGATCAAAAGTGGTATCGGATTACCTTGCCGCAGCACAGCTCACGTCATATCTTGATCGCCTGGGCTTCAATTTGGTGGGTTATGGCTGTACGACTTGCATCGGTAATTCAGGTCCGCTACCCGACAACATTGAGAGTGCCATTAAGGAAGGCGATGTAACCGTTGGCGCCGTACTGTCTGGCAACCGCAATTTTGAAGGGCGTATTCACCCGTTGATCAAAACCAATTGGCTCGCTTCGCCGCCGCTGGTAGTGGCTTACGCTCTGGCCGGTAACATGAAAGTGAATATGCACACCGATCCACTAGGCCAAGATAAAGCGGGTAATGATGTTTACCTGAAAGATATATGGCCATCGCCCGAGGCAATCGCTGAATCGGTGCAGAAAGTCACCAGCGACATGTTCCATAAAGAGTACGCTGAAGTCTTTTACGGCACGCCCGAGTGGCAACAAATTAAAGTCAGCGAGGCGGCCACCTATGATTGGGATGAAGGGTCGACCTATATTCGCCTCTCGCCTTTCTTTGACGACATGGAAAAAGCGCCAAATCCTGTTGAAGACATCAAGGGCGCGCGTATCCTGGCTATCTTGGGCGATTCCGTGACAACCGACCATATCTCGCCAGCCGGTAGCATTAAGGCCGATAGCCCTGCAGGACGGTATTTGCTGGCACACGGAGTAGAGCCGAAAGACTTTAACTCCTACGGTTCTCGGCGCGGCAACCATGAAGTGATGATGCGCGGTACTTTCGCCAATATCCGCATACGCAACGAGATGGTACCCGGCGTCGAAGGCGGATATACCAAACATTATCCTAGTCAAGAGCAGTTGGCCATTTACGATGCTGCGATGAAATACCAGGCCGAGCGTATTCCACTGGCCGTTATCGCAGGAAAAGAATACGGTTCAGGATCCAGCCGAGACTGGGCGGCGAAAGGGCCCCGTCTGCAAGGGGTCCGCGTGGTGATCGCCGAGTCGTTTGAGCGTATTCACCGCTCTAATCTCATTGGTATGGGTATTTTACCGCTGGAGTTTCCCGCAGGTGTTACGCGCAAAACGTTGGGACTCACAGGTGAAGAGCGCATTGATGTCACCGAGTTGACACAGCTCAAGCCCGGCGGCGAGGTGACGGTCATCCTTCACTATGCGGATGGCAGGGAAGTCTCGCTGGCCACTCGTTGCCGTATTGATACCGGTAATGAGTTAACCTATTACCAAAACGACGGCATTTTGCACTACGTGATACGTAATATGTTGAACTGATAAAAAAGCCGGGACAAGCAAGTGTCCCGGCTTTTTACGTTGAGTTTACGCTTTGGGCAGCAAATGCCCCATCTTTTCAGCTTTAGTGTCGAGGTAGTGCGCGTTTTTAGGATTACGGCCTACCACTAATGGCACTCGCTCAACGATGTTAATTCCCGCCTCGCTAAGAATTTCAACTTTGCGCGGATTGTTCGTCAGCAGCCGCACTTCATCAATGCTCAGTAACTTGAACATATCCGCGCACAGCGTGAAATCGCGCTCGTCAGCAGCAAAACCCAACTGGTGGTTGGCCTCAACCGTGTCGTAGCCTTTATCCTGCAGCGCATAGGCGCGAATTTTGTTAAGTAGACCAATGTTACGGCCTTCTTGACGATGATAAAGCAGCACCCCACGTCCTTCTTCAGCAATAGCCGTAAGCGCCGCTTCGAGTTGGAAGCCGCAGTCACAGCGCAAGCTGAACAGGGCATCACCGGTAAGGCATTCGGAATGGACACGTGCCAATACCGGATTCTGATCGCTAATATCGCCGTAGACTAACGCAACGTGATCCTGGCCCGTTGCCAGTTCTTCAAAACCGACCATCAGGAAATCTCCCCATGGCGTGGGCAGTTTGGCTTCTGCTACCCGTTTTAGCTGCATGTGACTCTCCAGAACCTTCAGAAGATGCGCTATCATCATGATAACGCTAAGGTCCAACGGGACCTCGTTAACTTGCGATATTGTGCCACAACCGGTAGCCGGGCCGCTAATCGCTCAGCGCGATTACTGTGATAAAGCACAATTATCCAAGTGACAATAGGTATGTTATTCTTTTTTCAGCTAAAGTTATCCACTATTTGCTTTAAGCGCAGCGCTAGGATATCGGATGTTAAAAATTCTCAAGCGCACCAGCCTTGGTGCGTTATTACTGTTAATGATGCCGCTTGGCGTGTGGGTATCCGGTTGGCAGTGGCAGCCGGGTGAGAGTGATACGGTGCTGCGCGTGATGTTTTGGATGACGGAAACGGTCACCAGCCCTTGGGGCATCCTGACCAGCATATTGCTGAGCGTGTGGGTACTGTGGTGTTTACGCTTTCGTCTCAAGCCCGCCATTTTATTGCTCATGATTATGAACGGGGCAATCCTTGCAGGACAGTACACGAAGTCGTTTATTAAGGAACAAGTTCAGGAGCCGCGCCCGTACGTCTTATGGCTTGAAAAAAGCTACGGCCTTAACGAAGAGGCATTCTATCAACTCAAGCGGAAACATCGGGGCGAGCTGGTCTCCAGCTTGCTGGAAAATGACACGCAGCTGCCGGGTTGGCTAAAGCGACACTGGGCATTTGAAACCGGATTTGCCTTTCCTTCGGGACACACTATGTTCGCCGCCAGTTGGGCGTTATTAGCGATAGGATTGCTGTGGCCGCGGCGCCATCTCATCACGGTCGTCGTGCTGTTTTGCTGGGCGACAGCGGTAATGGGAAGTCGCCTTTTATTGGGGATGCATTGGCCGCGCGACCTGGTGGTGGCCACATTAATTTCTTGGCTTTTGGTTACGCTCGCCACGTGGCTGGCGCAGCGGTTCTGCGGACCGCTCTCCATACCGCGTGAGGAACAGCAAGAGATTGCGCAGCGAGATGACGTATTGTAATTCTTGGTGGTGCCCCAATATGAGTGTTTCCGATAGCTTTCTTTAGGATGGCTAAGGCGGAGAACTCCAGCAGCGGCGCCACTTTTTTGGCATACTTATTCTGGACAACCTCACGACAGGACGCATTGTGAAATATTTGCTGATTTTTCTGGTGGTTTTGGTCATTTTTATCATTTCCGTGACGCTCGGCGCGCACAATGATCAAACCGTCACTTTCAACTATCTCTTGGCGCAGGGAGAATTTCGCATCTCTACGCTGTTGGCAAGCCTGTTTGGCGTCGGCTTCCTGCTGGGTTGGGCGATCTGCGGACTCTTTTGGCTGAGAGTGCGCGTTTCTCTTGCTCATGCTCAGCGCAAGCTGAAACGCCTGCAGGCACAAAATGAACAGGCGAGCACCGCTTCCACCGTGACTGTCGGTCGTCAGGACTAAGCGCGAATGCTTGAATTGTTGTTTCTGCTTCTGCCCGTTGCTGCGGCCTATGGTTGGTACATGGGGCGACGGAGTGCGCAACAGGATAAGCAACAGGAAGCGAACAGACTGTCGCGTGAATACGTAGATGGCGTCAACTTCCTTCTTTCTAATCAGCAAGATAAAGCCGTTGAGCTCTTTCTTGATATGCTCAAGGAAGACAGTGGCACCGTAGAAGCGCACCTCACGTTGGGCAACCTGTTTCGTTCACGCGGTGAAGTCGATCGCGCGATTCGCATCCACCAATCCCTTATGGAAAGCGCCTCCCTTAGCTACGAGCAACGTCTGCTCGCCATCCAGCAACTTGGACGCGATTACATGGCCGCCGGCCTTTACGACCGCGCCGAGGATATGTTTAGCCAACTTATCGAAGAAACCGATTTTCGCATTGGCGCTTTGCAACAGCTGTTGCTGATCCATCAAGCCACCAGCGAGTGGCAGAAGGCCATCGAGGTGGCCGAGAGATTGGTTAAACTTGGCAAAGACAAGCACAAAGGGGAGATTGCGCATTTTTATTGTGAGCTTGCGCTTCAGGCTTTAAGCAGTGATGCGTTGGATCGTGCAATGCAGCTGCTTAAGAAAGGGGAGTCGGCGCAACCACAAAGCGCGCGCGTATCCATCATGATGGGACGCATTTTGATGGAGCAGGGCGAGTACGCCAAGGCCGCAGATCGCCTTAAAAGCGTGCTGGAGCAAGATAAAGAGCTGGTGAGTGAAACGCTAGCGATGCTTGAAACCTGCTATCAACGTCTTGAGCAACCTGAGGAGTGGGCACGGTTTCTTGAGCGCTGCGTAGACGAAAATACCGGTGCCGCGGCCGAGCTCTATCTTGCGGATATTCTTGAGCAGCAGCAGGGGCCGGAAGCCGCACAGCTTTATATCAATCGTCAGTTGCAGCGTCATCCTACCATGCGCGTGTTCCATCGCCTGATGGATTTCCACCTGCATGAAGCCGAAGATGGCCGCGCCAAAGAGAGTCTTATGATATTGCGCGATATGGTCGGCGAGCAAATTCGCACCAAGCCGCGCTATCGCTGTCATAAATGCGGTTTCACGGCGCATGCGCTTTACTGGCATTGCCCGTCATGCCGGACATGGTCATCGGTGAAGCCTATTCGTGGTTTGGACGGACAATAATCCCGTCCATGATCAAACCAATACGCACGACCCTAATAATTTTATAGTTACAACATACTAAATAATTAAAACAACACGCAGACCGATGCTCTCGTGCCAGTAAAGCTAAGCAGCAAAGCAAGGCAGGTAGATTGTTGTTGAGCGTCCGCGCAGGTAGAATGCATGCCGTTTGTCCATCGCGCCTGCGGGTGCTCGCTTTGAGGAAACGTCATGTCTGTAACCACGTCGCCCATTTTGGTGGCACTCGATTACCACGATCTCAACGACGCGTTACGCTTCGTGGAACGCATCGATCCCCGTCAGTGTCGGCTGAAGGTTGGCAAAGAGTTATTCACGCTTTTTGGACCCGCAGCCGTAAAAGCGCTGCAAGAGCGGGGGTTTGACGTCTTTCTCGATTTGAAATTCCACGATATTCCCAACACCTGCGCGCATGCCGTTGCGGCAGCGGCAGATTTGGGTGTCTGGATGATCAACGTGCACGCCAGCGGCGGGGCGCGCATGATGCATGCTGCAAAAGAAGCATTGCAGTCCTATGGCAAAGATGCGCCTTTGCTAATTGCTGTTACCGTGCTCACCAGCATGGATCAAGAAGATTTAACGGGGCTCGGCATTTCGTTAACGCCTGCCCAGCAAGCAGAACGTTTGGCGCGCCTCACTCAGCAGTGCGGATTAGATGGGGTGGTGTGCTCAGCGCAAGAAGCGGCGCATTTCAAACGCGCGTTCGGCAAGGATTTTGCGCTTGTTACGCCAGGCATTCGCCCTTCCGGCAGTGACGCTGGCGACCAGCGTCGTATTATGACGCCGGAAGACGCTCGCCGTGCCGGGGTTGATTACATGGTGATTGGCCGCCCGATCACCCAATCGACCGATCCTGCTGCTGCGCTGCAAACTATTTTGTCCAGTCTTGAGGAGGTCTGATGGGGCAGGACAATCGACTCGTGTATTCCACCGAAAGCGGGCGGATTACGGAAAAAGAAGTGCAAGCGCCCCGGCCTAAAGGGGATGGCATCGTGCGCATTCAGCGTCAAACCAGTGGACGTAAAGGGAAGGGCGTGTGCCTGATAACCGGTATCGACCTGGATGACGCTGCGCTAAACAAACTGGCCGCGGATCTGAAGAAAAAATGCGGCTGTGGCGGCGCGGTGAAAGATGGCGTCATTGAAATTCAGGGCGATAAGCGAGATCTGCTCAAAACGCTATTGGAAGCGCAAGGCATGAAAGTCAAACTGGCTGGTGGATAATACAGTTCGGGCCGCAATATCTGCGGCCCGTTATTAACAATACCATACGCTGCGTAGTCGAATAATTATTTTAATGTACCTGATGGCCGATGATGCCACCGACTGCTGCGCCACCCACGGTGCCGAGTGCGCTGCCGTTGGTCAGCACGGAGCCACCAATTGCGCCTGCACCCGCGCCAATCGCGGTATTGCGATCCCGTTTGGACCAGTTAGAACATCCACTTAACGCCACAACCAACGTGGTCGCTAACACTGCGGCAGTTAAACGCTTCATTGTTGTTGTCATACACTTTCTCCTTGATTGTTCTTTCAGAGGCAACGCTACAAGTATAGATGCAATGCTCTGAATTACGCCGTCAGCTCGCCAAAACGCACATTTCTTTACCGTCCGGTATACCCTTTTATCCGCGTTCATGAGTGCGCCAGACGGACCAGGCCAACGTTGAGCTCAGTCTAAACGCTGCCGCGGTTATCCAAAGATAGAAAACTCTGAATTAACCACGCACATTTCTGCGATTAGCCACTTTCCGCTGCCTTTACAGCCATTCCTTCCATAACGTTTTTTATCTCTGCTCCGCACAATTTAGGTTCTTACGTTCAGGAGAAAAATCATGCTGGAGCAGCTTAAGCAGCAGGTGCTGGAGGCCAACCTTGATCTGCCTCGTTATAACCTTGTGACTTTTACGTGGGGCAACGTAAGCGCCATCGATCGCGAGCGCGGGCTTTTGGTGATTAAACCCTCCGGGGTGAAGTACGAGAAAATGCAACGTGATGACATGGTGGTGGTCGAGGTTGAAAGCGGCAAGGTGATTGAAGGGACGTTGAAGCCTTCCTCCGACACGGCGACGCACCGTGCGCTTTATCTCGCCTGGCCTGAAGTGGGGGGAATCGTCCACACGCATTCACGCCACGCGACCATCTGGGCGCAGGCGGCGCGTGACCTCATCGCGTTGGGCACTACCCATGCAGATGACTTTTACGGAACGATCCCCTGTACGCGCGCCATGCGGCAAGAAGAAATTGAGCAACAGTATGAGTGGAACACCGGACAAGTGATTGTTGAAACCTTCGCTCAGCGCGGTATCCAACCGTCCGCTATTCCGGCGGCGCTGGTGCATTCACACGGTCCCTTTGCCTGGGGCAAAGATGCCGAGGCCGCTGTCCACAGTGCGGTGGTACTGGAAGAAGTCGCGTATATGGCGCTGCATACCGCTCAGCTGCACGCGGAGCTAAAGCCTATCTCTCAAACATTGCTCGATCTCCACTACCTACGTAAGCACGGCAAAAACGCCTGGTATGGGCAGAATTAAAATGCATCTCTCCTGAAGCGCCCTTGAGGCGCTTTTTTTGCCACCGTCGCTATCACGACCCACATTAAATACATCACCCCACTGCTCGACGTGGCAGCGATCGCGCGTGCCGCAAGTCCCGGTCACGCCGCGGGTTGTCACCGCGATTATTGTCCGCTCTAAACGCATGCCTATCCTCACCGTTTGCTGTACATGACGTGTTAAGCAATCTCAAGTGGCGACCATACAACGTATCACCATCAAGTAAGCCCGCTAATCGATCCTCAAGGGGTCGGTCGGGGATCTCTCTGGATTTTACTTTATAAATCAATCTCTCATTTGGTCTGGCCTCTCTCTGGATTACGCTGGTAGGGCGTTTAACGCATCACATAAACAGAGGATGAGACCATGACAGTTATTAACCAACCGACTTGCAGATTGTTTACTGAAGCTGGCCAGACGACGCAGTTGGCCGCCTATTATGAGGAAGGACGCCGCACTATGTGGATGATGCTGCGCGCACAACCTCGGCCGAGCTTCAACCACGAATTAATCGAGGAGATCATGAATCTGAGCTACGCCGCGCAGCGCTCCGGCCTGCCCATTGACTTCTGGGTTACGGGCTCGCTGGTACCGCAAATGTTTAACGCCGGCGGCGATCTGCGCTTCTTCGTCGAGTGCATACGCAATAATCGGCGTGAAGCGCTCCGTGCCTATGCGCGGGCTTGCGTTGACTGCATTCATGCCGCCGCACGCGGGTTCGATACCGGCGCGGTTACGCTGGCGATGATTGAGGGCAGCGCACTGGGCGGAGGGTTTGAAGCCGCGCTGGCGCACCATTTTATTCTGGCGCAGAACAGCGCGCGCATGGGGTTCCCGGAAATTGCCTTCAACCTATTTCCCGGTATGGGCGGCTACTCGCTGGTGGCGCGTCGCTCAGGCATGAAACTGGCGGAAGAGCTGATTTGTGAAGGAGAATCCCACAGCGCAGAGTGGTTTGAGACTCGCGGCCTGGTGGACAAGATTTTTCAACCGGGAGATGCCTATCGCACCACGCGTACCTTCATTGATACATTGCGGCCCAAGCTAAATGGGGTGCGCGCCATGCTCAAAGCGCGACAGCGTGTACTGCAGCTGTCGCGGGCTGAACTCATGGATATTACGGAAGATTGGGTGGATTACGCCTTCACGCTCGAACCTAAAGATATCGCGTACATGGAACGCCTGGTGCAGCTGCAAAATCGGCACAGCGCCGCATTGCGTAAAGCCGGATAACCACGCACGCAGTTAAACGCGGGCAGGATGCTTTAGCCAATGCTCGAGCTGTTCCGCGGGCATTGGCCTTGCGTAGTAATAACCCTGACGCTCATCCACACCGTTTGCGATCACAAAGGCTTCTTCCGCTTCGGTTTCAATACCTTCGGCGATGACCTGCAGTTCCAGCGCTTTCGCCACCGCCACAATGGCCCGTACCAGCGATTGCGATACCGGTTGCTCATTAATATTCCGGATAAAACTTTGATCCAGCTTAATGGCATCGAGCGGCACGCGCGTGAGCTGCGAGAGCGAGGAGTAGCCGGTACCAAAATCATCAAGGTGCACCTGCGCACCTAACTCACGAAACTGTTTCATGAGCGTGAGCGCGCCCGCTTCATTCTCTATAAGGCAGCTTTCTGTGAGTTCAACGTCAATCGGACAATCGGACAGGCCCGCATCCGTCAGGGCCTGCTTTAAGTCGCTAAAAATACTTTGATCGATAAGTTGTTTGGCGGACACATTGACGGCGACGCGCAGGAAAATACCTTCGCTGCGCCACTGAATGATCTGCTTAAGCACGCTCAGCATTACCCAGCGGCCTAGCGGCACAATCAATCCTGACTCCTCCGCATACGCGATAAAATCCCCTGGGGGGATCAATCCACGTTCAGGAGAGTTCCAACGCACCAAGGCCTCGGCACTGCGGACGCGCCCCTCGCTGTCCAGCTTGGGCTGATAGTGCATAATCAGGTGATCAAGCTCCAGCGCTTTGCGCAAATTGGTGTCCAGCCATAAATATTCGAATACCCGCTGATTCATTTCGCCAGCAAACACGCAAAATTTGCCGCGGCCATTTTCCTTGGCGTGGTACATCGCCGTGTCCGCATTGCGAATCAAACTTTCGCGGTCGTCGCCGTGAAGCGGGGCGATGGCAATACCGAGCGAACAGCCGCTATAAACCTCGATCAAACCAATGCGGAAAGGCTGACGAAGCCGCTCCAGGATGCGTGTGGCCATGGCTTCCAGCGCCGATTGGCTGGTATGTTCCGCTAGCACTAAAAACTCGTCGCCGCCCAATCGGGCCAGCGTTTGATTTTTGTCGAGACAGCTAAGAATGGCCAGTGAAACCGCCTGCAGCAGCTGATCGCCAAACATGTGACCGTAGGCGTCATTGACCTTCTTGAAATTATCCAGATCCAGGTAAACGATGCCGGTGTGATCGCCTTTAGCCTGTTGCAGTGCCAGACCTATCTGCTGATGAATTGCATTACGATTAGGCAATCCGGTCACGGTATCGGTATTGGCAAGCACGCGAAGGCGCTCTTGAGCGCGTCGCTCCTCCGTAATGTCGGTACCGGAACAGATGAGGAAAATTTCATTTTTCCCACTGCCGCTGTGAACAAACTTATTACGAAACAGAAACAGTCGCTGGCCCTTTTGGGTTTTAACCCAGCGCTCAACTTCATAGGCGTTGCCGTCACGAAAAAAACCGGTGACGTTGCGGCGTGACGCCTGTGCTTCCTGGCGCGTCATAAATAACTGGAAGACATTGCGACCGATAACTTCCTGCTCTTTTAGCCCGGTGTACTCTTCACTGAGGCGATTAAAGCGCTGGATATTGCCACGCTGGTCGAGAATCACGATGACCGAGTTGGCCTCGGACACCACCTGTTCTGCAAACGATAAGCCCAGCGTCAAATCGCGCGCCACCGAGGCGGTGTCTCCCCACGCTGACGCGGTGCCAGCCCAGGTTGCCTGATTCACCTTACGGCCGACAAAATGCATTGCCACCGGGGTGCCGCGTAAGGAAAGTGTCAGGTTGATACTTGATGTGATAACGGTCATGGCGCGCAGCATACTGGCTTGCGCGGCGGTAAGGGGAACCGCGAGATTGGTATTAGCGTTCTCATCTTCGGCAAAATGCAGAGCATCGCTATCCGAGGTTAATCGCCAATGAGGGCTGGTTGTGCCAAACAGCGCATATAGCAACGTTTGCCCTTGTTCATCGGTCATTTAAATCTCCTCCGGGGAGTGCTCAACTTGCGGATCTCATTATTTTAGCAACAGTATTCAACCTCCTGCATTAGCACAAGGTACAAATAGAATATATTTCTGTTTTCATTAAAGAATGGCACGAAAAAGCCCCGGAAAACCGGGGCGATGAGTGGTCCTAACAAGGGCATTTACCTAGCTTGCCTGCCTGGCTTGGAAAACGCGCTTCGAGGCAATATCGATGGTACGCGCGTTCGTCCATCGGCGGATGTTCCGGGTGCCGTTCACGCATATGCCTGAGATAGGTTTGGTAATCTCCCACGCCGACCATCAAACGAAAACTCTGCTGCAGGCGTTGCCACAGTGTTCGCCAGCGCGGGCGCGCGGGTCCCTCAGGTGCTGTCTGCTGCAGCGTGCAGGTATAGATTTGCCACTGTCCCTGAGGGCGCGGCGCGCGAAAAAGCGAGTCAGACACGTCGAATCTCCTTGCGCAGCGTAATGTCCGCTTCGTGCGTGGTGGGCTGGGTACTGCGCAGCGCGCGGCGGATCACAAAGAAAGCCGCGACCAGCATCGTCACCGCCACCAGCATAAAGAAACCACACAGCGCCGCGTTGATCTGATTGCTGAACACGATGGTTTGCATGTCTGCCACCGATTTAGCCGGGGCAATAACCACGCCGTCCTCAATGCCTTTACGAAACTTGTTGGCCTGCGCAAGGAAGCCAATCGCGGGTTTTTCGTGGAAAATTTTCTGCCAACCGGCCGTCATCGAGGTAATAAACAGCCACGCGGTCGGGAGGATCGTCACCCAGGCATAGCGCTGTTTTTTCATTTTGAACAGCACCACGGTACCGAGAATGAGCGCCATTGACGCCAGCATTTGGTTGCCGATGCCAAACAGCGGCCACAGCGTATTAATCCCACCTAAGGGATCGACCACACCTTGATAGACAAAAAAGCCCCAGCCAGCCACGGCGACGGTGGTACCGGCCATGTTGCCCAGCCAGGAGCGGTTGTTAGCCAGTGAAGGCACCACGGTACCGACCAAATCCTGCACCATAAAACGGCAGGCGCGCGTACCGGCGTCCACCGCCGTCAGAATAAACAGTGCCTCAAACAGGATGGCGAAATGGTACCAAAACGCCATCATGGCGCGACTGTTAAACACCTCGGTAATGATATGTGCCATGCCCACCGCGAACGTGGGTGCGCCACCCGCGCGCGAAAGGATGGTGCTTTCGCCCACTTCGCCGGCGATACCGCTCAGCATCTCCGGCGTGACCACGAAGCCCCAACTGTTAATGGCCTGTGAGGCGCTCTCAACCGTGGTGCCAATCAGCGCGGCAGGCGCATTCATCGCGAAGTAAACGCCGGGGTCGAGCACCGAGGCGCAGATCAGCGCCATGATCGCGACAAAGGATTCCATCAGCATCGCGCCATAACCAATGACGCGAATATGGCTTTCACGCTCGATCAATTTGGGCGTCGTGCCGCTGGAAACCAGCGCGTGGAAGCCTGAAATCGCGCCGCAGGCAATCGTGATAAACAGGAAGGGGAACAGCGAACCCGCAAATACCGGACCGGTGCCATCAATAAACTTGGTCACGGCTGGCATTTTCAATTCAGGCATAGCAAATACGATGCCGATTGCCAGACCGATAATTACGCCAATTTTCAGAAACGTTGACAGATAATCACGCGGCGCCAGCAGCAGCCAAACCGGCAGCGACGAGGCCACAAAGCCGTAGATTACCAGTACCCATGTAAGCTCCGTGCCTTTCAGCGTAAACAGCGGCCCCCAGTAAGGATCGGCAGCCACATTACCGCCGTAGATAATCGCGGCCATCATGAGCACAAAGCCAATAATCGATACTTCCGCGATTTTTCCCGGACGCAAGAAGCGCATGTACACGCCCATAAACAGCGCAATCGGGATCGTCGCCGCAATGGTGAACAGGCCCCACGGACTGTTTGCCAGCGCCTTCACCACTACCAGGGCCAGGGCCGACAGGATGATGATCATCACGCCCAGCGCACCCAACATGGTCACTACGCCCGCGAACGATCCCAACTCCTGCCGCGCCATTTCACCGAGTGAGCGCCCATCGCGGCGGGTGGAGATAAAGAGCACCAGGAAATCCTGCACCGCGCCCGCCAGCATTACGCCAATCAGGATCCACAGCGTACCGGGCAGAAACCCCATCTGTGCGGCGAGAATTGGCCCGACGAGTGGACCCGCCCCGGCGATGGCAGCAAAGTGATGGCCAAACAGCACCCATTTATTGGTGGGTACATAGTCCAGCCCGTCATTAAGACGCTCCGCCGGAGTGAGGCGACGATCGTCCAGTTCGAATATACGGTGAGCAATAAAGAAGCTGTAAAAGCGATAGGCGATGCTGTAGCAAGCCACAGAGGCAATCACCAGCCACACCGCATTGACGTGCTCGCCGCGGTTAAGGGCCAGCATGGCAAACGCACCTGCACCAATTAACGCCACCGCTAACCAGATTATTCTGGTCTTGACGTTGTTCATGAGTTAACTCCTTGTAGGGACCGGAAAAAGGCGATCGAATACAACAAGTTAAAAGTAATGTAATGAATTGTTAACGACAGCGAATCGGCTCAGAAGTGTGAAGCAGAAAGCAAATTTAACGGAGAAGGGATAACCGGGGAAAGAAGAGGGCAAGGTAACCGCGATTACCTTGCCTTTTTACACTCAGGCAGCGGGACGGGCGACCACACTACGGGTTTCCATGCGTACTTCTGCAATAGTGACGTTCAGGGTATCCGTGACGCGATACACTACTTCCCCTTTGATCTGCACGGTGCCGCTTTCCTGCGAGCAGACCAGCTCGTCACGGACCGCATGGATAAACGGCGCCGGTATAAACGCCACCGCACCGTTTTCCAGCAGGCGCACGCGCATGCCGCCGCGTGAAACGTCAATGATCTCCGCGCTGAAGGTGCGATCGGTGCCGGCAAACGGCGCGAGGAAGCGGGCATAGAGCCAATCCCCCACATCGCGCTCAGCCATGCGGTTGAGGCGACGGCGCTCACTCATAATGGTGGTGAGTTCGTCAGCGGGCCGCGCGATGCTGTCGCCGCGCACGATGGCTTTCAGCAGGCGATGGTTAATCATGTCGCCAAACTTACGGATCGGTGAAGTCCAGGTCGCATAGGCTTCCAGCCCAAGGCCAAAGTGGGGACCCGGTTCGGTACCGACTTCGGCGAAACTCTGGAAGCGACGAATACGGCTGTCGAGATACTGCGTCGGCTGCGCGTCCAGCGCGCGGCGCAGTTGACGGAACCCTTCAAGCGTGGTGATCGCCTGTGCGTCCACGGTAATGCCGTGTCCTGCCAGCACGCCCGCCGCTTGTTCAGCGTTGGCCAAATCAAAGCCACTGTGCAGGTTGTAGATACCGAAGCCCAGCTTTTCCTGCAGCACTTTCGCCGCGCAGACGTTAGCCAGAATCATGGCTTCTTCCACGATGCGGTTAGCGATGCGGCGAGGCTCAGCAAGGATATCCAGCACTTCGCCTTTTTCACCCAGGACAAAGCGATAGTCAGGGCGATCTTTGAACACCAGCGCATGGGTTTGACGCCATTCGCTGCGCGCCAGGCACAGACGGTGCAGCAGGCGGATCTGCTCGGCGATGGCCGGATTCTGCGGTTCCCAGGTGCCGCTGTTTTCCAGCCAGTCTGAGACTTCGTCGTAGACCAATTTGGCCTTGGATTCGATCCATGCGGCAAAGAAATGCACGTCGTCAGCGACGCTGCCGTCAGGCATCACCGTGACGCGACATACCAGCGCAGGGCGACGCACCAGCGGGCGCAGCGAACACACGTCATCAGACAGTTCGCGTGGCAGCATCGGAATATTGAAACCGGGCAGATAGTTGGTGAAGGCGCGTTTTGCCGCCACCTTATCCAGTTCGCTGCCTTCGGCCACGTAGGCAGTCGGATCGGCGATAGCGATGGTCAACAGCAGGTTGCTTTCGGCCGTCTGCTCAACATAGAGCGCATCGTCCATGTCTTCCGTGCTGGCGCTGTCGATGGTAACAAAATTCAGCGCCGTGAGATCTTCACGCTGTAACTGCTCATCCAGCATGTCGGTAAAAGCAACATTAGGTGCTTCCCGCTCCAGATTATGGCGGGAGAGCGTGACCCACCACGGCGCCAAATGGTCGTCTGCGGTCACGATAAATTCGGTAAGTTCGGCATAAAAACCACGGTCACCCTTGAGCGGATGACGGCGCATCTCTGCCACGGCCCAATCACCGTTCTGGAAATCGTGCGTTACGCCACGCGCCGCACGGCAGGGAATGGCGTCTTTCAGCAGGGGATGATCGGGAACGATAGACAGACGGTCGTCTTTTTTCTGTACGCGGCCAACAAAACGGGCAAGGAACGGCTCAATCAGGGTTTCCGGCTCGGCACTTTCGCGATCTTTATCGCTGTGGATCACCGCTGAGATGCGATCGCCGTGCATCACTTTTTTCATTTGCGGCGGCGGAATAAAATAACTCTTCTGTGCATCCACTTCGAGGAAGCCAAAACCTTTTTCCGTGCCTTTTACTACGCCTTCCGCGCGCGGCGTCTGCGCGTGAAGTTTCTCTTTAAGCTGCGCGAGCAGCGGATTATCCTGGAACATAATAAATTTCGTTTCGTGGCCTAAGAGCGGTGGACAGTTTTACGCGAATCGGCCGCGCGCGGCAAGGCCAAAACGGGGTAAAAGGCCGCATTAAACGGCTTTTTACCCCACGTTAACAGCCGGGCTTAGGCGATGCGCTGCGCAGGCGCAGCGGTGGAGAGCGCCAGTTTCACCGGCACGGATTTGGAGGTTGGTGTGCCGCTGACATCCCCATAACTTGACAGCGGAACCAGCGGGTTGGTCTCAGGGTAATAGGCCGCAAGGTTACCGCGCGGGATATCGTACGGCACAAGCTTAAAGCCGCTAACGCGACGCGTAAGACCGTCGTTCCACAGCGTTTCGATGTCGACCAGCTGACCTTCGCTGAACCCGAGCGCCGCCATATCCTCAGGATGAATAAACACCACTTCGCGCTGGCCATACACGCCGCGGTAGCGATCGTCGAGACCATAAATTGTGGTGTTGTACTGATCGTGAGAGCGCAGCGTTTGCAGCGTGAACGGCACGGTAACATCTTGCCCCAGCTGAGGGAACAGCGAGTCCGGCAGGGCGGCTGCACTGAACTCGGCGCGCTGAGAAGGGGTGTTGAAGCGCAGCTCAGCGGCAGCATTGCCCAAATAGAACCCGCCTGGGATATCGCATTTAACGTTGAAATCAGCGAAGCCGGGAATGGTCGAGGCGATATGATCGCGGATGACATTATAATCTGCCGCCATGCCAAGCCAATCGATGGTGTCGCTACCCAGTGTGGCATGCGCGATGCCCGCTACAATCGCCGTTTCAGAACGTTGAGTGTCGGCCAAAGGAATACCAACGCCCTCCGAGGCGTGCACCATGCTGAAAGAGTCCTCAACCGTGACAAACTGGTTGCCGCTGGCCTGACGATCGCGCTCGGTACGTCCAAGCGTAGGTAAAATCAATCCTTCGTGGCCCGGCACCAAATGGCTACGGTTCAGCTTGGTGCTGATGTGCACGGTTAAGCCGCAATGCTGGAGCGCCGCTTCGGTAATCGGGGAGTCCGGCGCCGCCGCGGCGAGGTTGCCGCCCAGCGCAATCAGCACTTTCACCTCGTCACGCAGCATGGCGCCCAGCGCTTCAACGGTATTATGACCCACGTTACGTGGCGGCTCGAAGTTAAAGCGCGCACCCAACGCATCCAGGAAAGGCTTGCTCGGCTTTTCATCAATGCCCATGGTGCGGTTGCCCTGAACGTTACTGTGACCGCGCACCGGACACAGGCCTGCGCCTTTTTTGCCCAGCTGGCCAAACAGCAGCTGCAGGTTAACAATTTCGCGGACCGTATCCACCGAGTGCTTGTGCTGGGTAATACCCATCGCCCACGTCACAATCACGCGCTCTGAATGTTGATAAATCGTGGCTGCTTCGCGGATCTGCGCTTCGCTTAAGCCAGATTGCTGAACGATATGTGCCCACGAGGTGTTGTCCACCGCCGTCAGGTAGGCGTCAACGCCTTGCGTGTTGGCATCAATGAAGGCCTGATCAAAAATGCCCGCTTCACCTGCAGCAAGGCGCGCACGTTGGATCTCCAGCAGCGCTTTGACCATGCCGCGCACCGCCGCCATATCGCCACCTAAGTTGGGTTGGTAATAGGCAGAGCTGATGGTACCCGCTTTGGACGTCACCACTTCCAGCGGCTTCTGCGGATCGGCGAAACGCTCCAGTCCACGCTCGCGCAGCGTATTAAACGTGACAATTTTAGCGCCGTGATCGGCAGCATGACGCAGGCTGTGCAGCATGCGCGGATGGTTAGTGCCGGGATTCTGCCCCAACACGAAAATCGCATCGGCGTGGTCAAAATCGTCCAGGCGAATGGTGCCTTTCCCAACGCCAATGCTGCGCTTGAGCCCTGCGCCGCTCGCTTCGTGGCACATATTTGAACAGTCGGGGAAGTTATTGGTGCCCATCACGCGACCAAACAGCTGATAGAGCCATGACGCTTCGTTACTGGCACGGCCGGACGTGTAAAGCTCCAGCTGATCCGGGTGGGTCATGGCGTTCAGGTGTTGGGCAATCAGCGCAAACGCATCGTCCCAGCTGATGGGCTCGTAGTGATCGGTTTCGCTGTTGTAGCGCATCGGATGCGTCAGACGGCCCTGATATTCGAGGAAGTAATCGCTCTGCTGATACAGCGTACTGACGCTGTGTTTAGCAAAAAATTCGGGCTCCACCACGCGGCGGGTGGCTTCCCACGTCACTGCTTTGGCGCCGTTTTCACAAAAGCTAAAGGTGCTTTTGTTGTCATCGCCCCAGGCACAACCCGGGCAGTCGAACCCTCGCGCTTTGTTCATACGCATCAGGTTGCGCATATTTTTCAGGGCGGCTTTGCTGTCAAACACGAAACGGGTCGTCGCTTCCAGCGAGCCCCAACCGCCAGCGGCGGCGCGATAAGGTTGAATCTTACGTTTAAATTTCATAGTGAGTGCAGGCTTATTGTTTATGAATTGTTATCAGAGTATGACGCTAATGGGTATGAAGTGTGCGACTGCGTGCAAACGTTGTCTAATTGATTGACTTAATGGTGCGATAGCTGGCGTTTATCGCGCGCGCCGCTAAAGCGTGACATACCTCTTAGTTTTCGGTACATCGCGGCGCACCTTGATATGCTGCGGCGATAACTGGCTAATAATTGCTCTTTCAGCCCCAGAAAGGAGCGCCGCATGAAGCAACTTGCCAGCCAGGTCCACGCCTTCGGTAAAGCCTTAATGATGCCCATTTCTGTTATTGCCGCCGCCGGTATTTTTCTCGGCCTTGCCGCGGCGATGCAGAATCCCGCCGTCACCGGGGATGCCTTCGCCAGCATGCAGATACCGCAGCTGATTATCGGGTTTATCCGCAAGGTCGCGGGCGCGCTGTTTGCCAACTTACCGCTATTTTTTGCCGTGGCCAGCGCCATCGGGCTGGCGAAGGCGGAAAAGCCGACAGCGGCCTTTGCCGCCGTGATTGGCTATCTGGCGATGAACGTCGGGATCAGCGCGACGCTGGCGGCCAAAGGTTTGACCGCCGCCACCACCACGCCCGCTGCGCTGCAGCAGGCCGGCATGGATCAGACCACCGCCATGATGACGTCCGCGGAATACATTAATATGCTCGGCGTCTTTACCTACAACATGAGCGTGCTCGGTGGGGTTATTGCGGGTCTGATCACCGTGGCGTTACATAATCGGTTCTATACCCAGCAGCTGCCCACGGCGATCGGCTTTTTTGGCGGTCGCCGTTTTGTGCCTATCATCACCGTGGTCGTGTTACCGCTGGTGGGCGTACTGCTGGCATTGGTGTGGCCCACGATTGGTGCGGGAATTGCCTGGGTCGGACAAATGATCGGCAAAAGCGGCCAGTATGGCGCCTTCTTGCTCGGCAGCGGCGAACGCCTGCTGATCCCTACCGGCCTGCACCATATTCTTAATGAGACCGTGCGTTTCACGCCCATAGGCGGCATGGCCACGGTGGATGGGCAGACCATCGTCGGCGCACTCAATATTTTCAACACATCGCTGACGCACCCCGGGGCGATTCCGGATGACACGGTGCGCAACGCCACGCAGTTTCTGGCGCAGGGAAAAATTCCGGTAATGATGTTTGGCTTGCCCGCTGCGGCGATGGCCATCTATCACACCGCGCGGCCTGAGCATAAAGCGCGCGTCAAAGCACTCGTGCTGGCAGGCGCCTTGACCTCGTTTACGACCGGGATCACGGAGCCACTTGAGTTCTGTTTCATCTTTGTGTCCCCGGTTCTGTATGTGCTGCATGCGTTGCTGACCGGGCTGTCGTTTATGCTGATGTCAATGCTGCACCTGATGATTGGCAATGTGCAGGGCGGTGCTATCGATCTGGTGGTGTTTGGCATCCTCGGCGGCAGTAAAACCCACTGGTGGTGGACGATTGCGCTGGGCGTGGTTTACGCCCCGCTGTACTACTTTGGCTTTCGCTTCATTATCACGCGGATGCAAGTGGAAACGCCGGGGCGCGAATCCGAGGAGCCTACACAAACCGCGGTGGTTTCTGCCGATGAACGCACGCACGTGATCATCAGCGGGCTAGGCGGCCCAGGCAATATAGACGATGTTGATTGCTGCTTTACCCGCTTGCGCGTACGGGTGAAAGAGATGAAGGAGGTGGTGGATCAGACGTTGCTTAGCACTGGCGCGCAGGGGGTTAATCGCGTAAGTGACCACGATGTTCAGGTGATTTACGGCCCGCAGGTAGAAAAGATCGCCAGCGAGGTAAAACAGACGCTGGGCGTTGCTTAATGACATGGCGCACATTTTTTTAAGGTGGATTTAAGATCGCGCGCGGTGAGGTCGATTATATAAATAGCCCCTTCAAGAGCTAAGCCATTGCGAGTGCCGGAGATAAGCGCCGGGTGGGGCGTTACCTTATTTATAGCCGCGCGATACAACCTTAATCGCGACAGGCAAAGCCCTTAAAAAGGTCCACGCAAGCGCGCTCTTTGCTAACATAGCGCGTTCAAGACGGCACGGTGGATGCAAAAATCGACATTAAGCAGCTTATATACCTCTGAAATCATTTCTTAGATAACTTAATGTCCCTCTCAATCCCTTCCTGTCACCTTAAACCCCGACACACCAATACCTGACAACTCATTTTCATCCTTAACATTCACTTTCATACCCGATTCGTCCCGACCAATCCCTGTAAATTATGTACATGCCGTAGTACATAAAATGGAGTAATCTGCGATCCTCCCAAATTTATGTACTAATGAGGTCGTCATGGCGTTGACTGACAGCTATCTTCGTTCAATCCACGGGCGCGAGCATGAGAAGGTTTTCGAAAAGACCGACAGGGACGGGCTTTCTGTTCGGGTATCAAAAAAGGGCAAGATAGTTTTCCAGATGCGATACATGTTCACAGGCAAGCAGAGGCGCGTTGACATCGGCACATATCCCTCTTTTAGCCTGAAGGATGCCCGCGACGAGTCAATGAAGGTCCGGCGTGCGCTTGAGGAGGGGGTAGACCCGCAGCTTTATATGGCTGCCAGGTATGAAAAGAATGTTAGCGCCATTACGGTAGAAGGCGTTATGAGGGAGTGGGAAAGGGTTTACGCCAGTGTCAGCATAAAGAATTCCGCTGACATCATCAGGACGTTCGAAATACACGTTTTCCCGAGAATAGGCCACCTTCCGCATAATTCTGTCGGCACGCATGTCTGGATAGAGGTGATAGAAGGCGTGCAGAAGACGCGCCCTGCAATAGCAAAACGGATACTTACCAACGCCAAACAGGCTCACTCATGGGCGCTGCGCCGTAAGCTTACCGAATCAACACCTGTTGATGGCCTAAAGCCTCGCGATTTCGGCATGAAGGTGAATGTGACTCGCCGCGTTCTCAGTGACGACGAGATAAGGGTGCTGTATGAGGCGTTTGAGAATACAGGCATGCGCCGTAAAAATGCGTTGCTGTTACAGCTGATCCTGCTTTTTGGCTGCCGCTCAGGTGAGATGATACAGAGCAAAAGAGAGCACTTCGATTTTGAATCCGGCGTCTGGACCGTTCCGCCGGAGAACCATAAAGGTGGCAGCTCCGGGCGACCAATCTTGCGGCCTATCATACCCGCGGCGAAAGAGATGATAGAGGAAGCTATGGCGCTCAGCTCCCACAAGGAGTTCATCTTCCAGAGCGCGTTGCCGAAGGACAGGGAGAGGGCATTGAACAGCGCATCCGCCCTCGGGCTTCCAAAAACAGTGATGGCCTACTATCAGAGAACGAGAAATGAGATTATGCCACACTGGTCAGTGCATGATCTCAGGCGTACAGCGAGGACGCGGTGGGCATCTATTGCGCCACCGCATGTATGCGAGGTGATGCTGGGCCATGCCCTGCCGGGAATATGGGCGGTATATGATCATAACAACTATTTGGACGAGCAGAGAAAGGCATATACCGCATGGTGGGCGCTGGTGATGAAGATAGTGAATGGTGAGTCGAACGTGCGTTCAATCGTGACAATGTAACTTACCAAACTTCTCGATATCGCTTTTCAAGAACAGGCCGTGATGAGCCGGGTCAGGAAATCCGCACATGCGCTTTTCACCAGTGCGCCTGTCGCGGCTGTTCCAGTTACGGATGGTTTTAACTGAACGGCGGAAGAAAGCGGCCGTTTCCTCAAATGTCATGTATGGGGATTCCATATCTACTCCTTATACGGCCAGTTCCAGGCCAGCACGATGCAAATAAAAACGGCGAGCCACAGGTTGAACTCGTCGGGGGATATGTCGGTTCGCGTGTTCATCAGAACTGCTTGCCGTTAGGCTGGCTGCGGTTTTCTTTTTTATGGTCGGCGCGCTGGCGGTTGTAATCGAGCTTCTCCGCAATCGCACCTTCAATGTCGTAACCAAAGGCATGCGCATAATCGAGGATTCGTATAACAGCGTCAGCCAACTCAACCTCTGCCATCTTGCGGTGTGGCAAATGGTCATCCATGAGGTTCTTGCGTTCTCCTTCCATGGCCTCGCTGATTTCTGAATGGATGAGGCAAAGTAACGTACCTTTCTCGCGTGGATTCTCCCACCAACCAGCCTCGATGTTCTGCTGATGAATTCTTTGCTGAAGCTCTTTAATAGACATAACAAATCCTCACGCAGAGCGCGATAGTGAATAGGGTGGGTGGAAGATTAATTAGATTTAAGTGCTTCTTTCTCAGCTCGCGTGGCTGGGCGTGAATATCCCATGGCTGAGCGAATCATGACGGGCTCATTCTTCTTAAGCCTTGAAACTCCCCCCTCAAAATATTTAGTCGGCGGGTTGCCATTCCATGAGGCGACGATGTGGTTATCGTGCACTTCTAAAACGTGAACTTTGTATACTGAATGGGTCATGACGGTTGTATTCCCCATGTGATGTCGCTGCACATCGTAAACAACCATGCCTGGCTTTAATGATGAAAACTTCACTTTCTTAACTCCTTTTCAATCTGGCGCACGTAATACACAAGCCATGATTTTGGCCGGAATGTATCAGGGGGCAGGCAGTCAATAGTTTTGGCGTGGTGGTCAAGAATGGCGGTGATAATGCGGTCGTGGTCTGATTTGGGCCTGCCTTCAATGGCGGTTCTGATATCCTTTCTGCACTTGCGCGCTACGGCCCTTAACGCGTTTTCAATCTGTGGCGTCATGCCACCTTTCTGTTTTTTGCTGCCCATAATTCCCGCTCATGATCCTCTCGGCACTCCGGCGAACAGTAATTGCATCCGTCGCGTGATGGTTCGCCGCAGTCGCCGTTGCGACAAGTTAGCGATCTGGGCTCCGGCACTGGCCGGTTAGCCAGCGCTATCTGCGTGTTGAGTAATTCCAGTTCTGATGCGTTATCAATAGGATCTGCACACATGATGATTCTCCGAAATTTGGACGTAAAAAAACCTGCCGTAGCAGGTCATGGGATTTCGTGGGGGAATTTAAAGGCTTTAATCTAATTGCTTTACTCTTATTTGGCCGGGCTGCGTCTTTTTAGCTGCGTCAATGGAACCACTTACCGATACAACCCAAAACTTATTTTCTATACCACCTTCTCGAATAGTCAGGACGTCATCAGGTAATGGCGCCTCGTCAAACTCTAATTCTTTAGTAATTCCGCTTTCTGTAAAATGAACGTTAAATATCATCTTGCTTCCTCTTTGAAATAAACCGGGTCAGTTCCCGCATGGGAACTGCAGCACTAAACTTTGATAGTTACATTATTGTTTTGATAGTATTCCCTAGTCTTGTTCCTGTGGGTTTTTACTGACTGTATTCATATCAGGGTCACCTCCCAAAGAAATGACTTTCGACCGCAACATTGAGATTAATGCGCTATCCGCTGTTAGCCGTTTTGATTTAAGAGAGTTTTCATGCTGAATCTCACTCATTTTTTCCTGTAGGTTTTTTAAGTTGAGCTCAGATGATGGTGAGGACTCTAATGCTTTTTTGGCATCTTTTAGCTTATTTTCAAGTTCAATTATCTTATCTTGAGCCTCCGCTAGTGAGTTGTTAAGCTCTCCGGTTTTTATAACTGATCTCGCAATTTCCTCTTTCATGCTTTGAATTTCCTTTTCAGCTCCAACCTTATATCTGTCATAGGCAACATCTTTTTTGGCCCGGAAGCGTTCAACTGAAATGTCCGATGTGAATATTTTCTTTTTTCTCATGGCAATGATCGTAGAAGTTCTGCTAATAGGCCGGGATTGCCAAAATGTCAGTTTCTCGGTGCAAAACGGTATGATTAAGGTTAATAGTATTGCCAAAAAGAAAGGTAAGAAGAAACAAAAAGGGTATGCTGAATTAATAAATCTTACTCTTTCATCCATCTTTATTTCACTAAATATTAAGATGGATAAGGCCTCCCAATTAAAAGGTATCCAAGTAAGTATAAATACCCCATAAAAAGGATTGCTTATCCTTTCTGTTGATGTTTTTTTTATGGATAAAAATATCTCTTTAATTGTACTAAGCATTTTTTGTTTCATGACTGTGCTGGTTATCAACATCATAATCATCTTTATTCCACTTGGCCAAGAAATTTAGTGCTCCATCTCTTACCCCTGATGCCGCTGTCATGCTCAATGCCGCGGCGAAAATAGTTAGCCCAGGTAGCCTTGGTACCAGCCACGCTTAATGAGGCGTGCATGCTTTTCGGCTGCGATGATGTTTTGCTGACGCTTATCCTCGCCGCGTTCTGCCAGTGACCGGCGACTGATGAGCATGGTTTGAGGTCGGGCTGGAGTGATTCGGCTTGTGCTGATCAGCGAGTAGGTGAAGTCTGTGCAGCCATCTACCGGCACCGGGTCAGCAGCAGTAATTACCGCTGTCTCCCCGTGCAGGCAGCCGCGCATCAGGCTGTTGAATTGCCCAAGTGACATATGAAAAAGGGCGCTTAATTCGCGCCCTGTCATTGGTTTCTTGCTTAACTGGAAAACCACCTTTTCCTTGAAACCCGAATTCGGGTGGGAGTTGCGGCGGTAGTTGAGGACTTTAAGCATTTCAGCCTCCTGCTTCATCAAGCTCTGCTTTCCGCATCAGGTAAACGTCAGTTGCCTTTTCGAGATGCTCTACATTTTCAGCCAGCACTTTCGCGGCGTATTTGTAGTAGCGATCGAGGCTTTGCACTGAGTCGGCGTTAGCAGATGCCTCAGTGAAATCTGCCAGCAGCTGATCCGGCGTTCGTGGGACGTCGCTGGTGGAGGTTGGATTGATTTCTCTCTCTGCCGTTTGCTGCTGATCAGCTGGCCTGTTGTTAATCAGATTGTTGAGGTCAGCACGGCTGCGCGCCGGGGTTACATCACGTTCCGCGCGCTGTGTCTGCTCGAATTCATCTGGCGTATAAACGCCGAGAATCACATCCGGGCAGTAAAGGCGCGCCCAGTATTTAACGGCCAAATAGGCCAGTTGCTGCTTGGGGGCCGTTTTCCACAGCGGGGAATTGCGCGTGGTAACGTATTCCATGTAGAGCGGCTCCCCCCAGGTGATTTCCGTTTCACCGCGCAGCATGGCGCCGACCCGCACACAAAGCCCTCGCTCATTAGATGCATTGGCCGCGCCTGGTTTGAATTTGTCCCAGTCACCGCCGTATTCGTATTTGAAGCGACCCTGTACGGCTGTTGAGCTGGTGATCACCGCATTTACCAGTTGCGCCTCATAGCCCAGGGTGCCGTTTACTAGGTGAGTTTTCTGCGCCACTGCATACGGGTTCATTCCCCATTGGGCCGCCTGCAGCGCAATGGCCAGACAGTCAGCAGGCTTACCTGCCAGATGCTGCGGAACGGTAGCTTTGCCCTGTGCCATGACCTCGGCAAATGCCTGCAGTTTTTGCAGACCCGTCGGGCTGAAAATAGCTGCTTTGGTGTCGGCCTCGTTGACCGGCGACTGAATAATTTCGTTGCTCATGCGTAATCCTTTCTCTTGGCCCAATCAGGGCGCGTGATTTCTTCAATGCCGCCCCAGTTACCGGACTGCATGCATTCGTGGTAGGCGGTGAGGTCGCGGCGAAACAGGTCATAGCCCACGGCGACGTCATCCTCACCGAGCTGGAAGACGCGCACCGGATAGCGGCCGCAGTCGATCGACTCGCTGACGGCGATGAAAACGAATAGCGGGTATTCACCGAACTGTTTGCTGAACCCTTCGCGGTAGTAGGCGTCCTGAACGTGATAGCGGAACTCTTCAACGTGACGCGCAAAGCGGCTCATATCGGCCACTTTCTTCACGTCCACTATTACCGGTTGCTGGGACAGGAATTTGTCTGGCCGGATGCGGCAAAGCTCGCCGGTTTGCTCATCGTTCCAGTAAATTGACGCCTCCTGATGCCCCTCCGCTTCCAGCAGCCAGCGCGCGGCAGGATGGGCGAGGGCGCTGGCGCGCATTAGTTTGAGCTTGCGCCCCTGTTCGGCATCCATAACAGTCATGCCCATGCCTTCGCAGTCCTGCAGAAAAGCTTTTTCGTTCGCCTTACCCTCATTGGTTCGGCGGTTGAACTCCGGCGCCACGATGAAGCGCTTATCGAATTCATCCGGCTCAAGGAGCAGACAGTGCAGGGCAGTCCCCATGTCGAGAGCGGCTTTCTTCTCTTCGTCCTCTGGCGCGTCTTTGCGCCACTGGAAAATAGCCGGGTTGATTGCGATGTCATCCAGCTGAGATTTGCTGATGCCGGCGCCGTGGTGATAGGCCTCGTTTGAGATGTCGTAATAAATTCCCGGTTCCATCACGCCGCCCTGTTTATCAGTACGTTAACGCTTCGATCGCATTCGCCAACGTAAATAAGCAGTTCGCGAAGCATGTCGTCGAATTTCATGTGCCAGTCATCGCTGCTGTCGAGAACTGAAATCGCCGCCTGCGAGCAGTGCTGACTCAGCATCATCTGCGCCGCCATCATCAGCGGGTTAACGTGGTGCCGGTTCATCCATCCATCGACTTCCGCAGCAATGTCTTCGCGCTCTTCAACCGGCAGCGCCTCAATGATACGAAACACTTCGGCTTTATCTTTGGCAGTTAACGTGACTCGGCTCACTGGCAAGCCCTCCGCAGTAACAGCATTGCCATTGCCCATTTCGTGCTATCGCCGAAAAGGTGGGCTTCTCTGGAAAGCTCCTGAGCTTTCAGGAAGTAGCGTGATTTCATGGCTGCCCCCGCTGTTTCAATGTGTCGATAAATGCGCGCCAGCCGGAACGAATGCGACTGACGATCCGGTCAAGTTGAGACGTGTTAAAACTGAAGCCACCCATGTGGGTAGCCCCAGCGATAGCGAATGCCTGCATGGGTGATTCCTTGGTATGAGTTGGTTAGTAGGTGATGGTGGTGTTAGGGATTAGGCCGTCTTTCAGCGCCAGTCCTCCTCCAGATGTGAAAAAGGCTGCGGGTTAGGCAGCCTCACTTGTCTTCATTTGTGATTACTGGCATCTTCTGTTTAAACATGGCTAATGCCCGTCGTAATTGTTATTCCAAGAGCATTTCGAATCTCTGAAGCTTTCGAAGCGCATCCATCAGCGAAACCACTTTGAAAGGCTTTATCAAACAGAGAGTGGATTTGCTCCCAATCATCTCTGCTTAGCTTGACCTCAAGCCTTCCCACTAAGCGACCATTCGATGAAAGTGAGAAAGTTGTCTCGCCTTCTTTCCGGTCGTACCTTTTTATAAATATGCTCACGCGATCACCTCGCCGTTACGATGTCTTTTGATTTGCGATACCCAATAAAAAGCCCGCACTTAGCGGGCTTGATTTGGCTTCTGTCAGATTATTTTTTCAAAGCTTTAATTTTATCTCTAATATATTCAATGCCGGGCTTTAATTGCTCCTTAAATGATTTGTGATCCGAGCGTAGTTCTTTTCTGGCTTCAATCATTATGGAGTCTAACAGGGCAACAATATTATCGAGGCTTTCACTGACTGCATCGTCTATTGCGATTGCATCATAATCAAACTGGCTTTGCAGGTTTGTCCGTTGCTCCAAATAACTCTCAATGAGTTCTTTACATTTTTCATTCAGGAGTAATGGTGATAAGTCAGATATCCTCATAAGATCTATGACAGCCTTATCATGCTCTGCTTCAAGTGCTTTTATTTGTTCCGCATTAAATTCAAAAGAACGCTCTGAGAATCCTGATTTTTTTGATATCTCCTCTTCATACCAGTGTATAGAGGCCTTTTTTATTGCATAAATAGACTCAACCAATTGAACATATAGGCTTGCTCTTTTATCCCACCACTTTTCTCGATAAAATCTATCAAGCGCATATCTAGCAGTGAAATAAGCAATAATCAAACCTGATAATGAGCCAACTAATACTTTTGAAATGAAATCTTCAAATCCCACGATAAAGCTCCATTTATCTAAAGAATTGATTATATCAGCGGAATCGATCTTCCGCGCATCTTCTGAACTGCATGAATCTGACGGCCAGCCTCGTTGCTGACTCGCTGGTACTTCTTGCTGATTCGGTGCTCTACGTAAGCCGACGCACCGGCCAGAATCTGTTTGTGATACTCGGTCTCGGTATCAACTGCTTTAACTACGCGGTCCGCTGCCGGCCGCTTGCACAGCATCACAACGCGGCTTGGAGTGGGGCGGTGCAACATTTCTGCGCTTACGCTGGCTTCACTCTGAAGGTGAGCACGGCGTTCACGACGACGACCTGAAGCTGAACCAGAGAATTGAGTTCTGCGTGTCATAGATACCTCCTGAGTGAATTTTGGTGATGGGCGCCGGTGCTTATCTTCGGCTTGCCTCGGTGGGCTGCAATTCCCCATCCCAAAATTCACGCTTTGGTACTAACTGGCTTTTCAGCCACGTAGGTGATCCGTCACCGTTGTTAAAAGAGCGTGTTGTCCGTTTCGTTGTTTGCCAGCGTCCTGTTGATGGGGTGTAGTTTAATAAACGATAAACTTTATCGTCAAGTGTTTACTAAACATAAATGCGTGATTTACTAAACAACATTGATTTGTTTAGTTATTTATTTTTCTGTAGGCACAAAAAATGCCCGTTCGGTGACATGAAAAGTGTGGGTAGGAAAGCTCAATCCGTAAGTGCGGGAGGAAAAGCCGACAATTTTCCCGGCTAAGTGTTACGGTGGTCAGCAGTTACACATGGGGGATTATGGGAAATGACGACAATGACAGAGTGGAGCTGATAGCTAATGCCATTTTGAAAGCAGTACTCGACCTGACTGACACCAGGACTGATATCACAAAAGAAGAGTTGCTACGCAGGCTTGAGGCATACAGGCTGGCAACAAACGATGAATTTATGACTGCTCTCTACAGCGATGCCATTTCGGTAATCAAGAACGGCAAAGTTTAAGCACGAAAAAGCCCGCTCAATGGCGGGCTTTTAATTTCTTACACTTTACGGGACTCTATGGACACGCCCAAATGCAAAGTTGGCCGAGGTGTCATACATCACACCATTTGAGAACATGAATACATACAGCTGGTTGCCTGTATAGCCGCCATAACTGTTTTTAGCGTTAACCTGCACGCCGGCTACGTATCCATACCTTACCCCGCCATTTGTTGATGATAGGGAGCCATCTTGTGAATATGCCTTAAATGGCCTCTCAAATGTATAGCGAGCAGATTCAGGATCTTTGAGGATAGAGTTCATGTAATTTTTTATCTGCTGCTGGTAATCACCAGGAAGACTTCCATAGTTAGCTGTAGAAATTTCGACTTGCGATGGAGGTTTTGGCGCGCATCCGGTTAGAGCTAATGTAGAGGCAGCTAGAATTGCCGACGCCATAATTTTCTTCATATCCCTATCCCCATATGTAATTGATGAGATAAATCCTAAAGGGTTCTGATCGCATATGAAAGTAAAAAAGGGGGCAGAAGATAAACGAACAAGAAAGCCCGCTTGGTGGCGGGCTAGGGTAGGGAAGCATGAAAAACCCGGCGCGGTGGCCGGGTTAGTTTGATTTATCAGATTTGGCCTTTTGGGTGGCCTGGTCGACTTGGATAGTTGTCAGCGTTTTACCTATATCATCAAGTTTGTCTGCTACGCGGTTAAAGTCATCATGGTTAGATGTACGTAGAGTAGATATTTCACCTCGAAGATCGGTTATTTGTCCTTGAATCTGAGTGTATGCCGCCCACATCACAGACCCAATTATGAGCAATGCTCCACCTGCTATCTTAAGTGCGCCTTTGAATGTCAGAGGGCTGTTTGGTTCTAAATTCATAGCTTCCTCCTCCAAATCAATAGTTACTGTTTCAGCAACGAACATTGTGCTGCCGTCATGGTTTTCAATTATACCAGCAATAGAGCTTCTGGTCCGAACTTTCGGCTGCGTCTCGATGTTGAAAACATTGTCATCAAAACATGGAGTTATCATTTACTCTTGCTTTCCAGCCAGGATGCAATTTTGTTTGCATTGATAAAATGCATACCACCACAGTTTTTGCACATCATGTAGAAAACCCAAACCCCCAAACCTTCTTTATCAGGGAGAGGTAGCGTGACTATGACCGGCTTTTCTCTGTCTTCTGGATTCCTATGCAAATCCCATTCATTAGACCCGCAGATATAACAGAAAATGCCATTTTTTAGGTTTTTAACACCTAAAAGATAATTTCCTAAATCATCAACTGTTACTTTTTTTGCGATGGCGGACAAACCAGAATACTTCTTTTCCATGAAATTTAACCTTAAGAATGTCTCACTTAAACGTATCTTCCGGCCACTGAGCCTTACACCAGCCGCATCTTCGTCTCAATCGCCACGCCAATAATTTTGCAATTGCCATTGATTGGTGTCATAGGCCACTGAGGATTCAATCCCTTCAAATACTTCTGACTGCCATCGATAACTAGCTTCTTGAACGTAGCTTCGTTGTCATCAACCAACTTTGCGATCACCAGGTTTCCGTTAACTGCTTCACGCCCGGTATCGAACAGGACGAAAGTTCCTTCTGGAATGCTCAACCCCATTGGTGCCGTCATAGAATCGCCTTCAACCTCAAGCCAGAAAGCATCACCTTGCGTATGCGCGTCAGACTCAAGCCACAGGTCGATCTCTTTCAGGGTGTAAGGTTCGCACGCTTCCGCCCATGCACCGGCCTGAACTTTGCTAAGAACGGGATATCTGACGCCGCGAGAGTAGGGAACCGGATTGGTGACATTGGCATCCAAGGACTTGTCCGCAGGATTTACCAAGTAGCCTGTAGGCATCCCATAGGTTTCTTCCAGTCGTTTAGCGCCTTTCTCCCCAAGGGAGCTCTTCCCGGTAATTATCTGGGATATGTAGCTTTTATCCTTAGGAGGCAGCTGTTTATCAGCAAACCAATCCTGCAGGCGCTGTCGCCTGATCTCTTTAATGTTCATTTCAGCATATTGATTAGTAATAGCTAAATAAGCAAATACTTGACGATGCGTTTAGTATTTAATAAACTCACCTGTGTCTATACGAGGTGATTTATGGAACTAAGAAAATACATCGACACCCTTGAGCGAGGGAAAGCTAAGGAGCTGGCTGAGGTTCTAGAGGTCTCCAGCTCTTACCTGTCGCAAATGGCTTCAGGTAAAACAGCAATCTCTCCGGCTCGTTGCGTTGATATCGAGATCGCAACAAACCGCGTTGTAACGCGAAAAGATTTACGACCAAACGACTGGTTCAAGATTTGGCCTGAACTGGCAGCAGCTTAAGCAACATCGCTCTCTAACAACGGACGTCCTGTCCTACGTCGCTGAAAAGCGAAATCCAATTAAACAAACACATCAAACGTGGCATCTGCTTAGGCTTTGTCACGTCTCAACCTAACTACATGGAAATATACGAAATGGAACACGCAAGAAACAGCAAGTTGATCAACGAAGTAGAAACAGAATTACGCAGCCGCCTGACCCACAAAGGCCAGCGCGTTCTGGCTGATGAGGCCGGATGGCATGAATCAAAGGTAAGCCGGTTAAACCTGCGCGATATGGCGACGGTTTTCGTGCTGTTGGAAAAGGTATGGGAAACAAGCCTGATTGCAGAAGTAGCCCGGCAAGCGGTTGCTGCTGCGATGGGAAAAGAAAAGGCCCCGAGCGCTGGAACGCTAGAGGCCTGATGCGAAATGACTGGATCAATTCACAGGAGTAATTATGCACGAACCCGGTGACGAATACCAGGTGCTTACAGCAATGAAAGTGCCGGATTCATTCAAACAGCAAGGCTTCGTTTACGTACTCAAAAACGAATTCATGCCTGATGTCTACAAAATAGGCATGACAACCCACTGCCCAGACCTAAGGGCTAAAGAAATATCCTCAACCACGGGCGTACCAACGCCATTCACTGTGCTTGCGGCCCATCACTCTAGAAGCCCTAGGGCTGATGAGAAGATGATCCACGAAGCCTTTTCTAGGTTCCGCATCAGCGATAAGCGAGAATTTTTTCGGCTTGATGAGGATGCGCTTTACAGCCTGCTTAACGAACTTAGGGCGCTTGTTGGCCCGGAGCGCGACGCAGATGTTGCTGAGCTTGCTTTGTATGATTCTCTCCTCTCCTTTCACAAGGAGGACCCACTGGACCTTGAGGCAGAGTTACTGGACGCCGGTCTGGGCGGAATTGTTGGAGAGCAGAAGTCGGCTACCAATTTACTTATCCGGCTTGGAATTAGTTACATGAAAAGCGTCATTTCTCACAAGCAGGCCGTCTTCGTCATTGACGGCGAAGGAAAGGTGTCACTGATAAAGAACCTGGAAACTCAATGGGAGGAATCACGCCATGGGCAGTAATGTTCAGAAAGTAGATTTCGCCAACCGTAAACTCCTACCAGACAAGCCAGGAGGTCATGTGGCCGACCTTGATAACGGCTTTCTGCGACTGGCTAATCAGATTCAGGATGCACTTTGCAAAGTTGAATTGTCGGGGCGTGAATTTCGCGTCCTGAATTCAATTATCCGCCTGACATATGGATGGTCGAAAAAAGAGGACAGGATAACTAACAGCCTCATTGCTGACACAACAGATCTGAGTGTTAAGCACTCATCGGAAGCAGTGAACAACCTTGCAGAGCGTCATATTCTGACCATGAGACGCATAGGGCAGACACGCTATATCGGCATCAATACAGACTTGGAAAAATGGGCCTATAAGAAGCCAGTGACGGCGGCAACTACCCCTAAAAAAAGGGATGCCAAAACCATCCCCGAAAACAGGGATAGTCATCCCCAGAAGCAGGGATCACCATCCCCGAAAACAGGGAACACCAAAGACATTCTTCCAAATACAAATAAACAATTAAAACCCCCTAAATCCCCCAAGGGGGAATCGAAAGGGTTTGACCCTTACTCGATAGCTGTCCCTGAGTGGCTTAACCAGACGGTATGGCATGAGTGGATTAAATACCGTCAGGACTCTAAGAAGCCCATCAAAACTGAGATCACAGTGACCAAAGCTTTCGCAGTGCTGAAAGACTGCCTTGATAATGGGCACGATCCGGTCGACGTCATCAACGCCAGCATAGCGAACGGCTACCAAGGCCTGTTCAAACCGAAGTTTCCTATCCGCAAGCAGCTACCAGTTCAGCAACAGCCGACGCAGCACTGGAACAGCATCGAAGCCTGGGAGAATGAATTCCTATGAGAAATCTCGTATCAGCAATTCAGAACCGCGATGCTGGCGCTCTGGCGCGCATGGCTGGAGACGGACCGCGCCCGGTTGAGCGTGGAGTACACGAAGACGTTGAGCGCCTTGTCGATGCTCTGTTTGCGAACCTGAAGCAGGTGTTTCCGGCGTCGGTCAGCACGGCATGGCGTAATCCGAACGACGAAGCAGCAGCGAAACGACAGTGGATTGCCGCTTTTGCCGAGAACGGCATTCACAACAGACAGCAGCTGTCAGCAGGCATGAAGCTGGCTCGCGCCAGCGGCTCGCCGTTCCTTCCCTCGCCTGGTCAGTTCATCAGCTGGTGCAAAGAGGCTGGATTTTCCGCCGCAGGCTTACCGGGTGAGGACGAGCTCTATTCTCTGGTGATGACCTACTGCGCCAGACGTGGCGGTTACGTTTCTGCAGAGGATTACCCTTGGGGGAGTAATCCCGAATACTGGATGGTCACCGGCCTGTACAGCATGATGCGCGCTAATAACCTCAGTGAGTCTGAACTGCGCGTTAAATGTCGCACTGAGCTGCGCAAGATGGCCCAGCGCATCGAGGCGGGCGAGCATATTCCGGAGCCGCGCAAGCAGCTGCTCAGGCTATCAATCCCTTCCACCAGCGAAAAAGCGCTTGAAGGCGTTGCGATGCTGCGCGCCACACTCAAGGCGAAACGGAGCGGATCATGACACAGGTAGTTCAACTCGTAATTGAGCAACCCAGCCTGCGGCAGGCGCGCAACATGATGCTGGCAATCATCGACCTGGCTAAAAACCGCGACCTGACGCCAGATCAATATCGGGCGCGTCTTCATGCGATCGACATGCTGGCGCGTGAAGCACACGACACAATCATCGACGCCGGGGCTGGCCTGTGAGCAACGTAATCCCAATCCGACCCGATCCACTCCGCACTCTCTACGAACTAATCGACAGCATCCACGACACCCAGCCAACACCAGAGCAGAAGCGCATCGCAGATGAGGCTTTGGCATTGGTGCAGAGATTGATTGAGGCCAGCCATGCAAATCGAGCTGATCAAATCGGCCGGGGGGATTTTCACCCCAGCGCTTGAGTCGGACATTCCCCGCCTTACCCGATTCAAGAACGGCGAGCAGTACACTGCCGAAATCAAACTGACCCGCAACCCCGCCTTTCATCGTAAAGCTTTCGCATTCTTTAACTTCTGCTTCCAGCACTGGGCTGCTGAGCGGGCAGGGCTTGAGCATGCCGATGAAACGACGCAGTTCAACCGGTTCCGTAAAGATCTGACCATTCTGGCGGGCCATTACGACATGGTGACGAATATTCACGGCGAGGTAAGGGCAGAGGCAAAGAGCTTGTCCTACGCAAACATGGAGCAGGAAGAGTTCGAGCGCTGCTATTCGTCGCTCATCAACGCTGCCCTGAAGCATGTATTTGGCGGGACAAAAGACCAGAACATCATCAACCAGCTTTACTCATATTTTTGAGGACATCATGAGCGACTACACAGGAAGCAATACTCCGATCGACATTCGAAATCTCTGGCAAACCCCACCGGAAATATTCGCCGCGCTTCATGCAGAATTCGGTTTCTGCCTCGACGTGGCCGCCAGTGAGACCAATCACCTGCTGCCGCATTTTTTCACCGAGAGTGATAACGGGCTTACGCAATCATGGGCGATCCCCGGCCTAGACGGATATTGCTGGTGCAATCCACCTTACAGTGACATCTCCCCCTGGGTTAAGAAGGCTGCCGACCAGAATAAATACAGCTGCATTGGCACGGTAATGCTGGTGCCGGCTGATATGTCGGTTGGCTGGTTTCGCGATGCAATGGAGAGCGTCAGTGAGATCCGCATCATAACGGGCGGGCGCCTGTCCTTTGTGAGAGCAGACACGAAGCAGCCAGTGAACGGTAATAACAAAGGCTCAATGCTCCTCATCTGGAGGCCGGTGGCATCTGTTGCGCCAGTCACAACTTACGTTGAACGTGAAAGCCTGATGTCGCATGGCCGCAAGTTGATCACGCATGCATGAGCGTTGCATTCGCTGTCACACCATCCTCACAAGCGAGGACAAACATCACTACGGCATAAGTTGCGAATCCTGCGAATGCGACATGGAGTGGGAAGAACATGAGCAACATCAACCAATCAAATCAGCCTACTGGCGCTGGCGGGCAGTCTGCTTTGCTGTGCGCTGGCTGTGGAACTGGCCTCAAATCATCGGAAGTGTATGCCTGCACCAGGTGTCTCGACTTCTGGTTGCTTGCCGATCCGGCTTACGACATGACAGGAGAAGATGATGGCTAAAGGCATCAAGCCGAAGCCGCCGAAGCCGAAGAAATGCAAAATCTGCCCTGATAAATTCACTCCCCGCAATACCCTGCAAACCGTCTGCTCTCCCAAGTGTGCAATCCAATTCGCTAACCAACTATCCGAGCGCAAGCAAAAGCGCCTGGAGAAAGAGCTGCGCGCGGCATGGAATAAACGCAAAGCAGATGTGAAGCCGTTAAGCCACTGGATCAACATGACCCAGCGGGCGTTTAACGACTACATCAGGGCGCGGGACGGGGATCTCTGCATAAGCTGCGGCAGCACAACGGCGGTTAGTTACCACGCGGGCCATTACCGGACGACAGCGGCAGCATCACAACTTCGGTTTAACGAGGACAATGTGCACAGCCAGTGTGCAGCCTGCAACGTCCATCACTCGGGCGCAATTGGTCCTTACCGCATCAACCTCATCACCAAAATAGGCCTTCAGCGCATTCTGGCGCTCGAATCTAATAACGAACCTCACCGATACACCAGAGAAGAACTGGACGCCATCAGGGCGCGTTACAGGGCTTTGCTGCGTGAACTGATTAAGCAAAGAGAGGCAGCATGAGCTTAGAAGCTACAGTGAAGTACCATTTTCCTAAGGGGCAGAACTTCAGCGGAACGGCGCCTCAGACTTCACCAGACACGCTCACTGGCACGGATTACATTGCCAGTATGGGAATGGCTATGTCACGCGCTCCGCTAGGCTACAGCGCTTTCATGGGGAAGGTTGGGGTAAGCGAGAACGACGCCGCACGCGCCGTATCCCTATTAACTGAATTTGCAATGCAGTCCTGCGATAAGGTTGCCGCCTTTCGCAAGCTTGATGCTGATGTTAAGCCAGCGGTCCTGCAAACGCTCGCAACTTATGCCTACCTAGACTATTGCCGCAGCGCCGCAAGCATGAAGCCATGTGATTGCTGCGAAGCTAAGGGCTTTATCGAGGCTGACGTGTTCTCAGTGAAGTCGCCGCTGTCCGGCGGACACAGCAGGAGCGTCAAGGACACTGTGCGCGTGCTCTGTAAGCAGTGTGGCGGTAAAGGCGCTGTCTCCACTGCGTGCCGCGACTGCAATGGTCGTGGTCGCGCAGTTATGAAGGCAGAGACGGAAAAGCAGGGCGTACCAGTGATGGGCGATTGCAAGCGATGCTGTGGTCGAGGTTATGAGCGCATACCGTCAACCGAGGCGCACAGTGCTATCTGTGCAATAACGAATGCCATTAGCTTGGACTCTTGGAAAAAGAGCGCAAAGGCATTCTATGACGGGCTGATCACCAAGCTTGAGATAGAGGAATCATGCGCAAACACTGCCCTCAATAGGGTTACTGGATAGCGCAATCGGAAATAGCTCATAAATTTATAGTGAGCTATTTACTTTTCCCGAAACTGTGGTAATTTAGCTCCAACGATGGGATTTCTGCCTTCGTTTAAGAATTTAAGCCCGAGGTCAACCCCTTGGGCTTTTTACTTTTTACTTTTTTTATCCTTTACTGACCAGCAACTACTGATATTTCTGACGCGACAGAATTCAGATATTGTTTCGCCAAAGGCCTTATAGGTTTTCTCAAGATTTTGTTCACTTACGTGGCTTGACTCTCCGTTATTTCTCCAATGGCTAAAGTAAATTTTGTCCCCTTCATCAACAATTTCGGCAAATTGTGTGGCTAGGGCAACAGGCTCTTTAACAGAAGCTATTGTCGAAGGTATATGGTCTGAAAAGTGACTTAGAAAATTTTGAGGTCTGAAAGGATTATCAGGATCATATGTGAGACCTAAAATCCGACATAATTCATAGTAAGCAGAACGAGGTTTGATTAGGGGAGCAACTTGGTACCCCTTAGTCACATCAAATATGAAGCTGCATTTATGGCCTATTGCTCCAAAAAGCAATTGAAAAGGGTCACTATCAATAAAGAAAATTACATCAAAAACCACGTTATTATGGCGATACTGGAACTGAGTACGCTTGACATTGTTTCGATTCATATCCGCATGTAGCGAACGAAGTCCTTCTAATTGCATTTCTCCTCCAATAAAAATAGTAAGGGAAGGTTAACTTTAACAAGCAGTGGCAGGTGCGACCAGAGGTTTTAATCTATTCCTTTCAATCAGCTAGGCCGCTTTCAATCAAGATGTATCCCAATCCCCTTGGCAAAATATTAACAGCCTTTTATGTAACTACAGACAGCACCGCCCGATAATCGGAGGTGATATGAGTATTGATATGAGCAAACTGGCTTCAGGCGCAGCTTACGGCGCGTCAGCCGGGACAATAGCCAATGGTTTGCTAACCAAACTAAGTCCCGATGAATGGAGTGCCGTTGGCGTACTGGCCGGTATTGTGGTCGCGCTGATTACGCTCTGCATTAACTGGTATTACAAGCGCAAGGCAACAATGGCGCAGATCAAAGCCCTTCAACGCTGGCCCACCGCGCCCACCCTCGACGAGGATTAGCCTATGGCAATATCAAACAGCCTGCGCAATAAGCTTGTTGCCGCTGCAGGAGGCGGAGCCATGCTTATCGCTACGGTATTCCTCGGCGGGAAAGATGGAGTAGAAGGGCGCGCATACGAACCCTACAAAGACGTGGCTGGCGTGTGGACCGTTTGTGATGGTCATACGGGCGCCGATATCGTTAAAGGCAAAACATACACGGACCGGGAATGTGATCGCCTGCTGTGGAAAGATCTGCAACCGGTAAAGAAAACAGTTGATAGCCTGGTTAAGGTTCCGCTCAATGAATACCAGCGCGCTGCGCTCTACAGCTTCACCTACAACGTAGGCACTGGTTCATTTTCAAAATCCACTTTGCTGAAGAAGCTGAACAAGGGCGATCAGAACGGAGCCTGCGAAGAACTGCGCAGATGGGTTTATGCTGGTGGCATGAAGTTTCGCGGCCTGATGAACCGCCGCGACATGGAGCGTTCAATGTGTCTTGCGGAAGGTCCTGATGACATCTAAAGCCATTGCAGCGCTGATGCTGAGTTTGCTAATAGCTGCTCTTACTTCCGCAGGCCTAGCAATCTATTACCGGGGTAACGCCATTGACTATAAGGCTCAGCGGGACACGGCGACCAGTAACCTTAAGCTTGCTAATGACACCATCAACGACATGCAGAAACGCCAGCGTGACGTTGCTGCTCTCGATGCGAAATATACGAAGGAGTTAGCCGATGCTCAGGCGACTATCGATCAGCTTCAGCGCGATGTTGCTTCTGGCAAGCGTCGGCTGCAGCTCAACGCCACCTGCACGAAGCAATCTACCTCCGGCGCCGCCAGCGTGGATGATGCAGCCAGCCCCAGACTTACTGACTCCGCTCAACGGGATTATTTCACCCTCAGAAGTCGAATCGAAGTCGCCGGAAAGCAAATAGCCGGGTTGCAGCAGTATATTAGAGAACAGTGCCTGAGGTGATCGGGCGTTTTTCAAGTTTGATCTCTATTGGCAGTAATGCATAATCCTCGGTAAATGGTTCTTACCTGAGTGAGTCATGGAAATTGAGATTGGAAACTTTACCCGAGTTGAAGGTAAGTTCGTCTATGCGGAGGTGACGATTTACACCGACCCTGACTCGGGTGGTGAAAACGTGTCTTTGTACATGAAATTACCTTATGAGGTAGAGGCAACCTTAGCTGATTTAGAAAAGCTGGCTAGAACCGAAGCAATCAAAAAAATGCGATCTGCTGCAGACTGGTTAGTCGAAAAAACCGACTAACCGCAGTAGCTTCATCACAAGGCGCATTTGCGAGTGCGCCTGATGATGGTGGCAACTAAAGTATTTTTTATTTTATCCGATAAGTGGGTTTCGCAATCCAAGCCAACTCACATTAAGGATGAATAATGGCACAAGTGAAAAATGTTGAAAAAAAGATATGGGATGTTCAGGATTTTGATGTGAATTTTAAGTATCCAGATGGGGGAAATGTTCGCGGCGACAAAAAAGACATGCCGCAGTACCCCCGGAAAAATGCTTCAAAAAACGATATGACTGTCAGAGAGTGGAAAGATGGGCATTTCAAGAAAATCTATCCTGGATATGAATGTGACGTGCTTCTAGGTGACGGAACGGTAGCACACGGTTCAACGAAACTCGGTACTGTTCGTGATAGTTACAAAGAATCAGATGAATGAGACAAGCCGCCTCCGGGCGGTTTTTTTATTGCTATGTGTTAATGAGTTTATATTGATGTCTTAGGCATAAACCGTTGCCACTTTTTGCTTAAAGAGCGGCGCCCGGAGAGGGCGCTGCTTCAGGTTAGTTTGCAGGTCAGATCAAATGAAATGGGGTTTGTGAACTGAGCAGCTAATCAGTTGAGTGCTGTTTAACGTGCTAGCCAAATCGTTAATGCAGGAATTGGCAGATGCATAATCATGATTGTTATCGTGGGGGAAAACATTCGATGAGTGCGCGCAATTTTCTGCTATCGATGACTTGGTTACCACGATGGTCTCCGAACCATTAAAAAAATATGGACGCGAATCGTAAGGGAGTGGGTCTATGGAAAAAGCCCAATTAGCAATTTTTCCTGAAGAACTTAGTTCGCTGAATAGAGCATAAATATCTCGTTCAGTAGAGCAGTGTGCAGTAAAAACCAAAATTTGAGATCTATAGTTTTCCATTGAAATTATTTTCCTAGAGATTTTACTAATGGCACTCACTGACAAACAAGAAATGTTCTGTCGCGAGTACTTCATCGATTTAAAAGGATCAGCACAGCGCCAATCCTGTTTAGCGAGTCATTAGTTGCTTCTAAGCAAGTTAGTAGGCAACGCCTGCTGCTGCTTTGCCTGCTCCTGCAATGTGTTTTGTTTCAGTACATTTGCTTTTTGCTTTATCGAAATCACTTTGGTCAGGTTGGTTTGCATTGTTATTGGCACCGTTAACTAACGCTTGATTCCATTTATCTAGCATTTCAGTGCATTGCTTTTTAGAGCCACCGTACTCGGCGAGTTCATGGAAGTAAGTCTTGAGATCGTTCGCTTTTAGAGCAGTATCTGCGGCTTTGTTAAAGCCGCTTGCAAACGATTGAGATGAAGCAAGAAGTATTAAAAAGCCTAAGTGGGTGATTTTCATATGGCATCTCTTTGGTTGTGATTGGTTAGAGTTTTTTATCATTTTTAAGTATTTGAGGGAAGTTAATATGGCAACACCTGATTGGGAGGCCATCGAGTCGGCTTACCGGGCTGGCTTGTTGTCCATCCGTGAAATCGCATCCCAGCACGGCATTACGCACGGCGCTATCAACAAGCGAGCTAAGCGTGATGGATGGGAGCGAGATTTAAAGGCGAAGATAAAAGCAAAAGCTGACGCGCTGGTATCCAAACGCGAGGTATCCAGCCAAGTATCCACTGAAACGGCTACCAGCGAACGGATACTCATTGAGGCTAACGCTGAGGTTATCGCTACTGTCCGCATGGAGCATCGCGGAGACATTCGCCGCGCCCGCAACATCGCCAACTCCCTATTCGATGAGCTAGAAGCCGAATGCGCAGACGTCGCTGCATTGAATCAGTTGGGCGATTTGATGTTTGAGCCTGATGATAAGGGATATGACAAGCTCAACGAAATCTATCACAAGGTCATCAGCATGCCGGGGCGAGTTAAGTCGATGAAAGACCTCTCCGACACACTAAAGACACTCATTGGCCTGGAGCGACAGGCATACGACATTGACGGACCAGTCGGTGAAGACGCATCTAAGAAACTTTCTGACCTGATGGACGATCTCGCTAAGGGGTAAGCATGAAGCCAGAACATCTCAAGCTTCTGCGAGACAAACTCTGGCGCCTGAATCACCTCTACTGGATAACCGACAAAGAGGGAAAACCAGTACGCTTTAAAATGACGCCTGAGCAGCTCGAATACTTCGAAGGCATGCATACCCGCAACATCATCCTGAAAGCTCGTCAGCTAGGTTTCACCACAGAGGTCTGCATCATTCAGCTGGATGCGGCTTTGTTCGAAGCAGCCAAGTGCGCCCTGATCGCCCATACACTGAATGACGCCAAGCGACTTTTCCGAGAGAAAATCAAATATGCATATGACCGCCTTCCTGATGAGATTAAAGCTGCCAACCCTGCGAGCAATGATGCAGCGGGTGAGCTGGTATTCAGCAAAGGTGGGTCGCTCTATATCAGCACGTCTTTCCGTGGTGGCACCCTTCGTTATCTACACGTTTCAGAGTTCGGCAAGATATGCGCCAAGTTCCCGGATAAGGCGCGCGAGATTGTTACCGGTGCCTTTGAGGCAGTATCAGGCGATTGTTTCACGACGATTGAAAGCACTGCAGAAGGCCGGGCTGGTTACTTCTTCGATTACTGCCAGTCGGCAGAAAAGGCGCTCATTCAGGGCAAGCAGCTCTCACAGTTAGACTGGAAATTCTTCTTTTTCTCGTGGTGGAAGAATCCACTGTATTCAATCGATCCCGTAGAGCCAATCCCGCAGCGCCTGAGCGAATATTTCGCTGATATCGAGGCAAAGCATGGTGTGGTGACTAACGAGCGCCAGAGAGCCTGGTATTACGCCAAGGAGAAAACGCTCGGCGATGACATGAAGCGCGAATATCCGTCGATACCGGCAGAGGCATTTCAGCAGTCAGTCGAGGGTGCTTATTACGCTAAGCAGTTCCGCAAACTCTACGAGCAGAAACGCATTGGCGCGCTGCCTGATAACTCTCACCTGCCTGTTCACACGTTTTGGGATATTGGCGTTGGCGACTCCACGGCCATCTGGTTCGTGCGTATTGTTGGCGAGGAATATCACGTCATCGACTACTACGAGAACAGCGGTGAAGGACTCCGGCACTACATGAAGGTGCTGAAGGATAAGGGATACGAGTACGCCGCTCACTGGGGGCCGCACGATATCGATAACCGCGAGTTCGGCTCAGATGCGAAATCGCGCCGTGAGCTGGCCCGCGAGGGTTACGAGATTGACGGTGTGAAATACACGATCACCTTTCAGGTGGTACCTAAGATCGGGGTTGATGACGGTATTGAGCAGGTGCGTGAAATCCTGCCGAAGTGCGTTTTTGACGAGCACAAGTGTGCTGACGGCATCATAGCTCTTGAAGGCTACCGTAAAGAGTGGGACGACAAATGCGGCTGCTGGAAAGACAAGCCATTACATGACCATACATCACACGGAGCTGACAGCTTCCGTTATTTCGCCGTGACGCAGAAGAAACGCAGCGTCCTTAAAGCGGCTCCTGTTACCTTCAGACGATAAGCGACTATGGCTAACTTTTCACACGCAAGAGCAGAGTACAGCGATGCCGCAAAGTCATGGCAGCTTGTCAAAGACTGTGTGGCCGGAAGCAGGGCTGTGAAGGATAAGGGCATTATTTACCTTCCTATGCCTGATCCAACTAATAACAGCGACGAGAATAATGCACGCTACGAAGCACTGCTTAAGCGCGCCATGTTCCTCAACATTACTGGTCGAACGCGACAGGGACTGGTTGGCGCAGTGTTCCGTAAAACTGCTGAGGTTGATTTGCCGGATTCGGTGAAATACCTCATCGAAAACGCCAGCGGTGACGGCACCAGCCTTGAACAGCTGTCCAAAGAGGCTGTAGGTGAAGACCTTGATACCGGTCGCGGTGGTTTCTTCGTGGACTATCCGACAAGTGACTCACCAGAAGGCACGCGCCCGACAAAGGCGCAGACAGCAGGGCGCTTTGCTCACATTCACCTCTATGAAGCGCTGAGCATCATCAACTGGCGCGAAGACGTAATTGATGGCGTGCGCAAGCTGACACTGGTTGTTTTCGCTGAGTGTTACAACAAGGCTGAAAACGATGAATTCACCTTTGACGTCAAAAAGCAGTTCCGCGCACTGACACTGGAAGACGGCGCGTACCGTCACCGCATGTGGCATGAGGGCGACCCCTACGAAACGCCGCAGCTAGACGTGTATCCGACAGACTTCAATGGCAACCGGTTCGATCACATCCCGTTCTACTTCTTCGGTGCTGAGAGCAACGATGCTCGCATTGATAAGGCTCCCCTCGAAGACCTCGCAGAAGTGAACGTACTTCACTACGGCAACAGCGCTACGGTTGAGGAATCAGGCTTCATCAGCAGCCAGCCAACGCTGTTCTTCACGACCAATATCGACCAGCAATCTTTCGAGGCCTGGAACCCTGGCGGAATCCAGATTGGTTCAACAAGGGGTTATTCCCTTGGCTCTGATGGCAATGCAATCATGCTGCAGGCCAGTGAAAGCCAGCTCGCGCTCAAGCTGATGCAGGAAAAAGAGAACCAGATGCTGATGATTGGTGCGCGCATTGTGCAGCAGTCAGGGCAGAACGAGACAGCAGAAGCAGCCCGTATTCGTTACAGCAGCGATAACAGTGTGCTGGGTACGATTGCCGGTAATGTCAGCGAGGCACTTAAGCGCGCCATTCTGGATGCGCAGCTCTACATGAGTGGCAAAGCCGACATGACTAACACCGTGTTCTGGCTAAATCAGGAATTCTTCGACGCATCGCTCACATCGCAGGACGTTCTGGCGCTTATTCAGAGTTGGCAGCAGGGCATCATCGCCAAGAGCGACGTTCGCACCAAGTTCAGGCAGACCGGCTGGCTTGAGGCTGATCGTAACGACGATGATATTGATGCTGAGCGTGCCGAGGAGCCGCCTGTTGATGGCGATACTGTTACTGATGCCACTGAACCAGTCACTGAGGAGTAACCATGAGCGCAGACGGTTACACGACAGACGCCGCCACGCGCCATCAGGTTTACGTACAGCGATTCGGTTCGGGTCTTGCTGGTAAGGCGGCTAAGTTTGTCCGCAAGGCTATCAGGCGCGCTAAAGAGGCGGTTAACGAAGGGCTGAGCCAGTACGCCACTGCTCGCTATAACCGGCAGATGGAAACGCTCAGGAGCGACCTGAATGCCATCTACGGCGAGCTGTCACAGCAGCAGAAGCTTGACCTGGGTGAGTTCGCGCAATACGAATTCACCTTCAACAGCAAGCTGCTCGGCCAAATCGTTAAAGCTTCTGTGCGCCTCGCTGAGCCATCGGCAGAAGTGATAGCCGCAGCTGTACTGGCTGACCCGTTAGAGCTTGCTGTAGGGCGTGGCAGGCAGGTTATCGACATCACAGGCGCACTGGCACAGTTCGGCAGCAAGAAGACAGCGGACATCCTCAGCGAAATCGCTATCGGTTCATCTCTCGGTGAGACGCAGAAGCAAATCATCCGGCGCCTTACCTCGCTGGGTGTGTCGCATGAGGAGCAGGTTGGCTCGCTGGTCAGGACGATGACTAATCATGTCGCCTCATCAGCCCGGGCAGAAACGCTGAAGCAGAACGACGACATCCTGCAAGGTCATCGCTGGATAGCAACGCTCGACAGCAGAACAACGCCAGTATGTCGGGCGCGTGACAGAAAGGTTTATCCGCTGGATGGGCCAAAGCCTCCCGCGCACTGGGGGTGTCGGTCGTCAATAGTGCCGGTGCTCAAGCCTGAGTATCAGCGAGAGATTCCCGGCAGCACGCGACCATCGAAAGGGCCAGATGGCGTTGAGCAGGTCAGCAGCAACACCAGTTACGGTGAATGGCTGGCAAGACAGCCTGCCGCATTCCAGAAAGAGGTGCTGGGACCGGCGCGTTACAAGCTGTTCAGCAAAGGCGAGATCACTCTCGACCGCTTCGTCGATGACAACGGCAAAGAGTACACCCTCGACCAACTCAAAGATTTAGAGCCGCACGCCTTCGAGCTTGCAGGCCTTGATTAATCACATCTGAACGCTGGCAGGGCCAGCACACATCCATTCAGGAGAATGTATGACTCTGAAGTATCAGCTTACCGCTGAGGAATTCGCTCAGCTTGAAGAAGCCAAACAGGCGCTGTATGTGCAGCAGGGTGAGATCTATCTGCTGCAGGTTGATGGCATCCCGCAGGAAGACGTAAGCGGCTTAAAGCGCCAACGTGACGAGCTTCTGGCAGAGAAGAAAGCCGAGCAGGAGCGCCGCCGACAGGCAGAAGAAGAAATTCAGCGCAAAGAGCAGGAGCGCCTCGCCGCAGAAGGTAACTATCAGCAGCTGTTCCAAAGCTCTCAGGCAGAGCTTGAACGCGAGCGTAGCAGCCTCGTAGAGCTTCGCCGCTCCATTGAGCAGCGCGACATCAACCTCGCAGCTACTCGCGTCGCCACGGCGATTGCAGACGGCTCTAATGCCGAAATCCTCACTGAGTTCATCGCCCGTCGCCTTAAGGTGGCAGAAGGGCAGGTACGCATTACTGACGAGTCAGGCAATCTCACGGTCAGCACTCTCGCTGATCTGCAGAAAGAGTTCGAAACCTCTCCGCGTTACGCATCCCTCGTACGCGGCAGTCAGGCAGGTGGCGGCGGGGCCGCGCCTAAGAGTGGTGACCGGGTTACCAAAACATGGGAGCAATTATCCGGCATGGAGCGCGTTGAGCTTCGCCGAACTAACCCCGCCGAACATGCGCGACTTAAAGCAGTGCATGAGGCATCCAAATAAGGATTTAAGCAATGCCAACCATTCTTTCTGATGTAGTGTTCCGCGACGAGCTGCGCGACTACATGCAGGTAAACACTGCTGAGAAAACCGCGTTTTTCCAGTCAGGTATCCTGACAAACAACCGCGACATGAGCACGCTGCTGGCGTCGCCATCAAACACCTTCACCATTCCGTGGTGGGTTGATCTGGATGCGTCTGTTGAGTCCAACTACTCGAATGACGTTTACACCGACATCGCGGTTCCGTTGTCCGTAACTTCTGCAAGCATGCAGGCGCGCGCGGCATACCTGAACGAAGGCTGGAACGCGATGAGCCTGGTGAAAAATATCACCAATCAGGATCCGCTGGAGTTCGTGGCAAGCCGTCTGACCAGCTACTGGCAGCGAGTTGCTCAGCGCCGGGCTATTGCCACTGTCGTAGGTGTTTATAACGACAACGTTGCAGGCAGCAGCGGTGACATGGTTGTTGACGCTGGCGGCCCTATTACTGCCGCTGCAATCATCCGCGCACGCGCGACGATGGGCGACTACAGCCCGCAAATCATCACGCCATCCGGTACCACGGCGCTGAGCGTCATCGCGATGCATTCTGCCGTGTACACCGAACTGTCAATCCTTAACCAGATTGATTTCACCCCAATTGCGGATCAGGTGCCAGAGTTCGGTCGCTACCAGAACATGGTCGTTGTGCTGGACGATGGTCTGCCGGTTGTTGGAACTGGTGCCGATGCGAAGTATCTCTCTATCATCTTTGGTCCGGGCGCTCTTGGTTATGCCGAAGAGCAGGATGAAGACGATATGGAATACGATCGTGAACCGGCCCGAGGTAACGGTGGTGGCGCAGAAACACTTTGGACGCGTCGTAACTTCGTGATTCATCCGCTGGGCTACTCCTTCAACAGCACTACCATCACCGGCACGCCAGGCACTTCTCGTCCAATCTCTGCTAACTGGGCTGACCTGGCCTTGGCGACCAACTGGGATCGCAAGTTTAGCCGTAAGCAAATCCCACTGGCGTTTGTGACCTCTAAAGTTTCAGCTTAATCAAATAAGCCCCAACTCGGGGCTTTACAGGAGTTCCTGATGACGATCGTAAAAGACAATGTAATTGACCCGGAGCAGAAGGCTCGTTGGGGTTTTGCTGAGAAAGACGGACAAATCACTGTTGGTCCGCAGACCGTGGGTGAAACAGGTGGTGTTGATCATGCCCGCGCGCCCGTTGATGACGAAGGCGCTCACGGAAATGGGTCTGGTGTCCAGCCCACTGCTGCCGACATGGCTGCACTTCAGGCGCGCAATGACGATCTACAGCAGCAACTGGACGCGGCCAACGCAAAGCTTGCTGAGGGTGGCGGCAACAGCTCTGATCCGCTCGACAGCCTCAGCGCCACTGACATCAAGACAAAGCTTGATGAGCTTGGCGTTGAGTACAAAGGCAATGCATCGCGTGACGCCCTGCTTGAGCAGCTCAAAGCCGCTCAGCAACCACAACAGTAATCCTTGGGGCTTCGGCCCCATTTAGCACGGAGTGAACATGACAACGTACATGACCGTCGCTGACGTGGATGAGTTGCTGGGTACTGACTGGACGGCGCCAGAGAAGAAGGCTAGAGCAGTGTTGCAGGCTAACGCCTACCTGACCGCTCTTAACCTGCAGGGCCTCCCTGATGTCACTCCTGATGATGTGAAACAGGCAGGGGCGTTTCTCGCCTCAGCAGCTGCCGCTGGCGTGCTGTACAAGCAGCAGGTTGAATCAGGCGCGCTGACCAGTAAAACGGTCGATGCGGACGGGGTGAGGGTGACGAAGAGCTATGCATCATCGCAGTCTGTTAGCAGCTCATCGCTGCCGGAGGATGTTCAGTTAGCTCTCGCGCTGCTCAAGCCGTGGCGCAGCAATCCTCTCGCTTTCAGGGTGTATCGATAATGGGCATTCGTGACGAGCTACAGGCTGAGATTGCTGAGGCATTCGATACTGACCTTGCTGATGCGGTGCATGACTTCACAGGCAGCTATACGGTGCAGGCAGGGTGGGATCCGGTAACGGAGACAGGTGGCGAGACAACTCGGAGCTATTCCGGGCGAGGTGTGCTGTCACGTTATGAGCTGAGCCGCATCGATGGCGTGAACATCCTGCACGGAGACCTTCGCCTTACTGCGCTTGCTAACGAAGTAACGGATATCCCCAGTCAGAGTCACACCATCACTGCGCCTGACCTCGCGACAGGCTTACCTCAAATCTACCGCATCGTGACGCTATCGCCCGATCCGGCTGTTGCAACCTACCGCATCCAGTTAAGGAGAAAGTAATGGCTAAGGGGTGGGATAACGACCCGACAATTTTTGCTGGTCTGATTGAGGAAGAGGTGGGAAAGAAGCTTCGCATCATCTCAATGGCGCTGCTTACGGAGATTGTCCAGCGCTCTCCAGTAGGTAACCCCGACCTCTGGATGAGCCCAGCACCCAAAGGGTATACAGGCGGCTCATTTCGAGCCTCTCACATCGTCAGCATTGGTTCACCGGACTACTCTGAACCGGCCGCGCCGGACAAAGTTGGCACGAAGACCATTCAGCAGGGCTCAGCTGTAATTGCCCAGGGCAAGCCTTACTCAGTGATTTATATCCAGTCGAACCTCCCTTACAGCGAAAGGCTGGAAAATGGGCACTCTAAACAGGCACCCACGGGTGTTTACGCTAACGCATTCCACGGTGTAACTCAGGCCTACAAATGACGCTCACTGAAATCAGGAACGCCATCATCTCCCGGATGACGGCGCAGACCGCTATTGCTTCAGAGGATGTTAGCTACCCGAACGGGCCGACTTACGACCCGTCAGGTAAATCCATTTGGGCGAGGCTGACCAATATCCCCGGCATGGCAGCGGCAAACGAAATCGGTGCTGGCCCCGTTGTGCAGCGCACAGGTATCGCCATCATTCAAATTTTTGTGCCAGCCGGTTCTGGTTCACTGCTCATCACGCAGACGGCCGACAAGCTGCGCGAGCTGTTCGAGTTCGAGACGGACGGCAGACTGGACTACTTTGCGGTCTCAGCGATCGATGCCGGTGAAACGGATGGCTGGGCGCAGATGAACATTCAAATACCTTATCGCGCCGTATGAGGCGCATAACCCCGGAGAAATTATTATGAGCTCAGGCGCTAAGGTCGTTACCGCGTACATCCGCGAAACCACGCCCGGCACCACTCCCGCGACCGGCACATGGAATCTGCTGAAGCGCAGCAGCTTCGGTGTGGGTCCGTCGCAGAACATGATCGACAACGATGAAATCGGCGGCTCTCGTATGGCCCAGGGGCGCTCTACCGGCACGGTAGATGTGGGCGGCGATGTCGGCGCCAAGTTCCGCTGGGGACAGCACGATGACTTCCTTGCTTCGTGCTTTGGCACGGATTGGGTTAACAATGTGCTGACAATGGGCAACGACCGTATCGCGTTCTCTGTCGCCTCTTATGCAGAGGATATTGGCGTAGCGTCGATTGCCCGCGGCTGTCAGGTAGGCACATTCCAGCTGTCGATCCCTAATGACGGCGATATCACAGCGACCGTGACCTTTGCGGGACTTGGATTCGATACCAAAGCCGACGATACCAGTTACTTCTCCAGCCCCGTTGATGGAGCTGGTGACCTTCGCTACACCTTCAAGCAGGTTACAGCAATTTCGCTCAACGGCGTTGCGGGTGGCGATGGGTTCTGTGTCGATACCTTCAACATCCAGTTCGACAACAATCTGCAGACGCAGCGCTGTATCGGCAGTGGCAACCCGTTCGCCGGGGCCAATATCCCGACAACGTTTACCCCGTCTGGCAGCATCACGCTGTCGTGGTCGAAAGACGCCTACAACGCCTGGAAGAAAACGCTGTCTGGCGAAACCATGCAGTTCGGTTTCACGCTGGAGAACGACGAAGGCAAATACGACTTCAACTTCCCAGCTGTGCAGGTTGACGGCGACTGGCCGGATGGTGGCAACACTGACATTGTGCAGGTTCAGCTCAACATCACTGCAGCCGACACGCCGCCGACGATTACCCGCTCTGCGGTAGTTGCTGCAACAGCGCTGAGTGTCGCGCCGGCGACGTCTACCGGCGCTGTCGGATCTAACGTCACCCTGACGGCAACGCTGACACCAGCTGGTTCAACGGACACTGTTGTGTGGGAGTCTTCAGACCCTTCAGTAGCCACCGTCGCATCCACCGGCCAGAAAACAGCGCAGGTCACGCGAGTGAAAGAAGGTTCGGCAACCATCACTGCCAAGGCTCGCTCGTACAAGGCCACCACTGCGATCACCGTCACTGCGTCTTAATCTAATCGCCCGTCCATAGCGGCGGGCTGCTTACAGAGAAGAACATGCTCATTCTGAAAACACCTAAATTCGATGCCAATGCCGAGCGCTGGATTGAGCCTATGGACGGGCTGAGGCTGAAAGTTGGCTCTATCAGCAATCCGGCCTTCCGTTCACATAACGCAATGGTGCGCCGGCACATCAGCAAGCTTGATGATCGCTTTAAGGTCGGCACATCGGAGTTCAACCCAGCGGATATCGACGTAAGCGATATTTCTGACGACCTGCTCATTGACTCAGTGGCAAAGCATCTGCTGCTGAACTGGGAGGGGGTTGGCGTGGCTGACGAAGCAGGGAAAGAGACTGCCATCGAATATTCTGCGGAGAAAGGCAAAGCGCTGATGCTTCAGCATCCAGAGCTGTACTGGGCTGTGCTAAGCACGGCATCAGATATCGCTGACGGGAAAGAGGCGCAGACCAGGGAAACCGTGGGAAAGTCCTCGAATGCCAAAGCTGGCTCAGGGAGTTCGGCGGAGAGCAGGGAGAAAAGAACCGCTGGAAGCGAGAGCGTTTAAAGCTACCACCTATCCCTGAGCCTGAAACGGACGGGGTATGCAGTGAGATTCTGGCCGCTTATGCAGTCATTACCAGAAGCAGACGATACGCTGGCATGGCTGCTACGCCGCTGCCAATCAGTCTGGAAGATATCAATGCCTATCTTGCCTGCAAACCGCTGCAGATTGATCGCGATGAGTTTGAGGCAGCGATCTTTGCTCTGGACGATGCCGACCGGGCGGAGTGGGATAAGAAGCAGAAAAGCTGACGATGACTGAGCTTCAGATGTTGCTGACAGCGAGATTTCCCGAGCAGAAGGGATTTACTAGAGAAGAGTATGATGCTGTGGCTGAAGATTTTCTGGCTCGGAAGGCCAAGAAACTAGCGATAAGAGGAATTAACCCCCCGCAGTTCGAAGTTACCTAGCCTTTGAAAAATTGAATATTTGTACCAAAAGCAAGCTAATGTGCACCAGAGAAGCCGCAGACATGCCAATGCAGATACTAGGTAGCATCGGGATAGGAGTTTTACTTGTGGCCATCAAGAAAATGCCAACGAAGAAAACAATACCAAGCTCAACAAATGTCAACGCGTACAAAATTACAATAGAAGACATATAACCATATGCTTTCAGCTTGTACATATTGCGTCCGCCAAGCCCCATCATAAAAGTTAGAGCAGCTATGAGTATGGCTATAGTCGTACCTGAGTACGATGCCATAGCTGCCCCTAAGGCGTCTCTGTGCTCAGAAAAGGACACACCTTCTGCAAGCCGTCGAACGATGTAGTAAGCAGCTACTACAAACGCGTAAGGTATTGTAAAAAGTATGATCGCAGGGGTGATTTTTATGCGCACTCTAGCCCCTCTCCTTAAGCGTTTAGATTGATAATTCGTCTCCGAACATGTTTGTAAAACATTCTACAATAACCGGCTTCATTCTGATGTAACAAGTTGCCATTTCTAACGCTAAATCTTCGTTAGTGGAACGATAAAGATTGGTGCTTATCTGCCCTTTGTCAGACAAGTAAAACTCCGTTAACAAATCGGCAGCTTGCTCCTTACCTTTGAGCAAAATGCTTTCATATTGTTCGTCAATGTTATCAATGATTTCCTTAGCAAACCCCTTTATGTTGCGCATACGTTTAGGTTTGATAGTGATTTCTATACCTTCAAGGAGTTCTTCGTCAATCGATTGAGCTCCAAGTGTTCGAAGCAGAGGGCCAAGAAACTTCGAAGCTGATTCGACTCTGATGGTGGTTCTGCCGATAAACTGCATGTTCATCGCATCATCCTTTGTGATGTCACGCATAAGTGGTTCAATAGATAGCTTATGGCCATCTGGGATTTTGCAGCGTGCGTTTATGTATGCTGTTAGCTCTCTGATGGTTGGTCCATAAAGTGTCCTTGCGAATCCAATAACGTTTCCGCTGATGTAAAGGAATGAAGGAAAACCGAGCGATTCATCTGAACTTAGAGAGCTTCTAATCTCATCTACTGAAAATGTTTTACGATTAATCCTTTTTACTAGATCTGAGTCGAAAGTTTTTGTAATGAGAAAAGAATCACCTGAAATATGGTGAGCGAAAACGTAATAGTCCTCTATCTGTTGAGAATGATTATTTGCATCTATGACCTGCTCAGATAAAAGCCGTAAGAAGTCTAAGGGGGCCTTTTCCCCAGATTTTTTATCAAGTGCGTAAATAGCGTTGAAGCTTAATTTCATTGTGAATCCATAAATTAGCGTTGTGGTCGATCCCTGCCATGATGCGTGTGGTTTGAATGGCATAGGATGAGGTGATGAAGCGTATAATGACCAAGCGTTCTAGGAATCATCCTAACCTGGCTTTGCTTCCTCGCCCATCCTGATAGATGATCAGTGCTTATGGTTTTGCATACAATTGGCGTAAAATCTCGGCAAACCAGACCTGCAGGTATAATTATGGACGTTAAAGACTGGATACTTGTCATTATCATTTTTGCCTGCGGCATAATTACTCTCACTGAAGCCGTATTCTTTCTGCGTCGAGGCGTCTACACATTACGATTCAAAGGTACATCCCGGCGAGAATACGTGCACAGAAGTGACAGGTGCGAGGTGTACTGGCTATACATGCTGCTTCACACTTGCGCGGGTTTGGCGATGATAGCTCTTGGCTTCTGGATTATGCAGTTGAACCCAACTATCAATGATTGGTACCTATCAATCAGAAAATTTCTGACATTTTGAACACTTACCTTTGCACCATCTTGCACTCACTCCATGCTACGATTTGCCTACTGTATTTATGGGGATAGGGACATGAAATTAGCTTTAGCTGTGATGGGATTGCTGGTGTGCTGCGTGGCACATGCTGATACGGAAAGTGCTGCAAAAAACCTAAGCGACTGCGTGACACAATATGCTGACAGCCAAATCAAAACCACGAAATCAGCTGGCACCATTTCTGATGAAGCTTTTGACAAATGTAGCGCTGAGCTTTCTGAGTACCATGACTCTATTGGCCCTGATAAAGCGCAATGGTCTGGTTTAAGTGCACAACAACAAGAAGCTATTTCAAAAATTAGGGACCAGACAACCTCTAAAGTTCGCGAGAGTTTGTCCTCACAGATCGTCAGCTTTATCACAGAATCGCGCAAGAACTCTTAACCCGCTTCGGCGGGTTTTTTGCTTCCCATTGCATAAGATAGGCTTTAGGATTTATCCCATAAAACCTCATGGGGATAGGGATTTGAAAAAGGCAATTATTCTAGCGGCTGTCGCACTTATTCTGTCTGGTTGTGATAATTCATCAACGTCGCAAGTGGAAAAGATTGATGAAGCTAAGCCTAAGCAAGAATCTGCAAAATTTAACTGTATTAATGGAAATGTATCAATTGAATGTGAAATTCAGGCAGGCGATCAGCTAGGAAGTGGAAAGTGGCGACATGCAAAGCTCAACATTTCAGGCAGCGACGCCTCACTAAACATTGATGGTGAGCTATTTGTTAAAACAGATGTTAGTAGCGCATTCATCGATGGCAGCCGCGTCGTCACTTTCGAATTGATGAGTGCAAAAAAAAGCAGAGCTGAGGTAGATCTTGAAAGCTCAAACTCCTCAACCTCGCTAAGGGTGAGGGCTTGGAATTCAGCTGGCAAGCTAATGCTCATTTCTAGCCGATAACATAAAGCAACATACGCAACCTCGCTTCGGCGGGGTTTTTTTATGCCCGGAGAAAACATGGCTGAACAACAATCACGACTTGCGATAGTCATCGACAGTACTGGAGCGCAACGTAATGCAGAAGGTCTGGCAGGCGCGCTGGCAAAGATGACTCAGGCCGGGCAAAGAGCTGCAGATAGTGCTGGCAAGACAGCGAAGGCTACTGAACAAGAAGCGAAATCTCTCTCAGACCTGCTAGACCGGATTGACCCGGTTAACGCCGCGCTGAATCGTTTGGACGACCAGCAGCGACAATTGGCTAAGTTTCAAGCTAAGGGTTTCATAGACTCAGATACGTTCTCTGATTACTCCAAAAAAATTGAAGATGCGCGAGGAAATCTGACGCGGTTTGCGGACAGTGCAGGTAAGGCCGGAATATCTGCCAAACAGGCCGCTTATCAAATGCGCATGATTCCGGCCCAAATGACAGATATTGCCGTCAGTTTAGCGGGCGGGCAAAGTCCTTTCATGGTCCTTCTACAGCAAGGGGGGCAGTTAAAGGACATGTTTGGCGGCATTGGGCCAGCAGCAAGGGCGGTTGGCACTTATGTTGGAGGTCTAGTTAATCCCTTGACGGTTGCCGCAGCCGCAGCAGGGGCGCTGGCATTTGCTTATTATCAGGGAAGCGAAGAGCAGGAAAAATTCTATGAAACACTCGTATTAACAGGTAATGCCGCAGGGAAAACATCCGGCCAGCTGATGGACATGGCCAATCAGATAGCTCGGAGCACGGGAACAACTCGTGGCATGGCTGCTTCAGTGTTAAACCAGGTTGTTTCTAGCGGCAAAGTCGCAGGAGAATCACTGGAGGTCGTTTCTACAGCCGTCATAAATATGAGTAAAGCCACCGGGCAGTCAGTAGATCAGCTTGTGTCTGATTTTGACAAAATAGCTGGCAGCCCGCTTGATTCCATGGCAAAGCTAAACGACCAATACCATTTCCTCTCGCTGGCCGTTTATAACCAAATAAAAGCCCTTCAGGATGAAGGTAACCAGCAAGAAGCCGCTCGCCTTGCGACAGAAACTTATGCGGCAACCATAAATCGCCGCGCTAAAGATATTCACGACAATCTGGGCTCCATCGAAACCGCCTGGAACTCTTTAGGTTCAGCGGCTAAATCAGCATGGGATCAAATGCTGAATGTAGGGCGTGAGACGACTCTTCAGGAAAGGCTTGATGCAGCCAAAAAAGCAGCTCAACAGCAGGCTAATGGATTGAGTAACGGGCTGTGGAATGCTTACGGCGTTAATAATTCATCAGGTTCAGGCGCGGCTGGCGAGGCAAGCATTTTACGGGGCGTAATTGATCTTCAAGGTGACCTAAATAGTGCTGTGAAGTCAGGCCAGATAGCTCAGGACAAAGCAATAAAAACGCAGCAGGAAGCGGATCGTGTCAACCAACAGTATCTTTCAAACGCCCAGCGCCGTAATAAAGCTATCCAGCAACAGAATGATTTCCTAAAAGCCGGTGCGATTACTCAAGAACAGTATGCGAACAACCTTACTCGCATTAACGATATGTTTAAGGATCCAAAGCAGCCAAGAGAGAAAGCATACACGGAGGATGCCGGAACCCGACTGCTTGATCAGCTACGCCAGCAACAGCAGGTGCTGTTGAGCCAGTCTGATACAGGCGCCAAGATTGGCACACAACAACAGGCGCTGATCAAATGGGAGCAGCAGCTTGCAGACATCAAGAGCAAGCAGACGCTTACGGCGGATCAGAAATCGCTACTAACCAGCGCTGACCTCATCACTTCTCAGTTGCAGCAGAACGCCGCACTCGAACGCCAGATTGAAACCCGTGAAAAGCTCCTGGCGCTGGATAAGGCGCGGGCGGACATCATGCGAACCATCGCTAACCGGGAAAGCCAGTATGCCACTGACGAACTCTTTGCGGGTGGCGGCCTGAGCCGATACGAGCAGCAGCAGTACACTCAGCGCTTGTCACTTGAGCAATCCTATAACGACAAAATCACACAGCTTCGCCAGAGCAGGGCGCAGGCTACCAGTGATATTGCGCGCGAAGAGATTGACCAGGAAATTCAGCTCCAGCAGCAGGCGCTGCAAACAGATCTCAGTAACTACGACAGCCACATTGCCAGAATGAACGAGCTGCGCGGCTCATTCACTGCCGGAGCCTCACGGGCATGGCAGGAGTACAGTGACAGCGCTGCGAACGTTTCTGCCATGTCTGAACGCCTATTCACTAATGCTTTCGGCAACATGGAAGACGCGCTCGTTAAGTTCGCCACCACGGGCAAGGCATCATTCTCTGACTTCGCCAACTCGGTACTCTCTGACATTGCCCGCATTGCTATCCGTCAGTCACTGATTGGAATTGGCAGCAGCTTATCTGGCAGCTTTGGCGGATTGTTCGGAGGCACGACTGCAGCGGCATCGACTGCAGGGCAGTCCTTTGCTGTTCCTTCATACCGGCCGCCTAACATGAACGCCAAAGGCGGAGTGTACGATTCGCCCTCTCTGAGTGCATACAGCGACGGAGTTTATGACTCACCTCAGCTCTTCGCCTTTGCAAAGGGCGCAGGCGTATTTGGGGAGGCCGGGCCAGAGGCCATTATGCCGCTAACGCGTTCTTCCGATGGTTCACTGGGCGTCAGGATGGTTGGCGGGGAGCCGGCGGGCTCAGTCAGGTCAGGTGACGTTATAATCAATCAGACCATACAGGTAAGTGGTAATGGCGACGCAGCGCTACAGCGGGCTATGGAGGAGGCAGCGCGTAAAGGCGCTAATGACGGTGCTAAACAGGCCCGTCAGGACATGCTGCAGGATTTCCAGAACAGAGGGCAGGGGCGCCGCCTGCTGGGTGTATAACACAGGAGTAAAAAATGGCAGATGTACTGGAATGGCCAGGCCCCAATCCTTCCTCGCTCAGCTGGCACCTTGAGTCAAACACCAAAACCTTCCGCTCTCCCTTTAACGGTGCATCACAGACGGTTCGCTTCCCCGGATCTCGCTGGAAGTGCACCGTTGAGTATGCCGTGCTGGAAGAGGCTCAGGCGAGAAAGATAGAGGCGGTAATTGCCGCACTTGATGGTGAATACGGCAGGGTGAGAATCAGGGACTGGGGCCGGGCGGGCAGGGCGCCTGCCGGCACACCCATCGTGACGGATCCAGAGCAAACCGGCGTAGCCCTTTCCACGAAGGGGTGGGCAGCAAACACGCTGGTTCTTCGCGCGGGGGACTACTTCACCGTTAACTCAGAGCTAAAGAAAGTGACGGCAGACGTAACGAGCAACGCATCCGGCGCGGCAGTCATTCAGTTCGCCCCGATGTTACGGTCGTCTCCTCCTGCCAATGCCGCCCTTGAGGTGCAAAACCCGTGGGGGATTTTCAAGCTGAAGGATAACTCGCAGGGCGAGATACGCCGCTCACCGGGGTTAGTCTCCGCTACCACAATCGAGTTTGAGGAGGCCTTTTAATGATGTACTCACCTTTTTCAGACTCGATGGTTGACTGGCTGTCTCGCGATCGGGTGACGGTCGTGGTTGCTGCAAACATCCAGTTTGAGTCAGGCACCGCTTATGTGCACTCCGGCACCGGAACTATCGTTATTGACGGCTTTGTCTACTACGGCATGGGCCGTATGGGCTCAATCGATGACGTCAACGAAACCAACACGACCAGCCCTACACAGCTAAAGATGACGCTGTCCGGACTGGATATGTCGCTGTTTGCCAAGACGCTGAATGAGAAGTGTGTGGGCAGGGCGGCGGAAATCTTCCTGGTTGCCATAGACGACAACGGGAAAGTGCAGGTTGCTGACCTGATTTTTCAGGGTAAGGTTTCCAGTACCGGCGCCACCGCGGGGGAAACAAACGCACTGCAGTACACCGTCAGCAATATTTTCGACGACTGGCAGCGTCCTTTCCCTGACCGCTACACCGATGAGTCACACCGCGCCGCCCAGCCAGACGATCGCATTTTCCGTTACGTCGCACAGATGGCCGACCGCTCTATATTTTGGGGCAGCAAAAAGGACGCGCCGGGCTTTACCTATTCGTGAGGTTTTATGAAACACCCTGACTGGCAGAAAAGACTGGTAACCACAATTAAGGCCGCTGAGAAGCGGCCTTTTTCATGGGGTAAAAATGATTGCTGCCTGTTTGCGGCCGACTGCGTAAAGGCGATGTGTGGCGAAGACTTTGGCGTTGAGTTCCGTGGCAAGTACAGCAGCGAAACCGGCGCCAAGAAAGCCATATTGCGGGGCGGCGGCTCACTTGAGCGCGTGCTTGCAAGATTTCTTGATGAGGTCAGTCCGCAGCTGATTCAGCGTGGCGATATTGCTGTCGTGGTGAATGCCGGCCGCAGGTGTGCCGGTGTTTTTTATGGTGGCTGTGTATGGGTGCCGGGTGTCGATGGCCTTGTCGGGCTGCGCGGGAAAATAATGAGTGCATGGAGGGTTAAATAATGCCTGCTGCTATTCCGGTCGTTGCTGCTGTTGCCGGTGCTGTAGCTGTTGCCAATGGCGCCTATGCTATCGCGCTGGTTATTACCGTTGCAGCTCAACTGGCCTCAACTGCCCTGACGAAGAAACCCAGCCTTGGCGGCTACAGGGATGCTCAGGAGCGTAAGCAGGTCCTGCGCGCTGCTGCCAGCCCCAAGACTGTCGTTTATGGACAGACACTTTCGGCGGGTACGCTTTTCTTCTCTGAAGAGCAGGCAGGCGAGCAGGATGACGGCGAGCTTCTTCACCTGGCAATCACTTTGGCCGGCCATCCAATCAGCAACATCGGCACCGTATATCTCGGCGATGATGACATTTCAACGTACAGCGATAACGCATCGTACGAAGTGCACATTGACCGCCAGACTGCTGACCCATACATGCTGGCGAATGCGCCGTCATGGAAACCAGACATGATCGGCAAGGGCATCAGCTGGCTCCGGGTTACGCTGAAATTCAATGCCGAAAAATTTCCTTCAGGCATTCCCAATATCACCGTTGAAAAGTTCGGGCGTAAGGTTTACGACCCGCGCACAGGCCAGACGGTTTACAGCAACAATGCCGCGCTCTGCATTCTGGACTATTACCGCAACTACCTGAAGGTGCCCGATTCAGACATCAACTGGGACCAATTCAAGGAGGCGGCAAACATCTCTGATGAGAGAGTGACAAATGCAGAGAACCTGCCAGAAGCGCGCTACACGCTGAACGGTGAGTTCGATCTGAGTGAAAACAAGGCCAGCATCCTTGAGGAAATGCTGTCAGCCTGCTCAGGGGAGGCAACCTACATCGCCGGCAAACATGGCATTCTGGTTGGCGCCTATTATGGGCCGGCAACAGAGGTGATAACGGAAAGCCAGCTCGCAGGTGATATCGAAATCATGCCCGAGGTCTCTCAGGCAGAGCGCGTTAACACTATCAAAGGGACGTTTGTCGATCCGAAGCAGCGCTTTGCTGAAGTCGATTTTCCCGCGGTGTCCGTACCTGAATGGGTGGCCGAGGATGGCGTTGAGATATCACAGGACCTTAAGCTTCGTTTTGTCACCTCTGAATATCAGGGCCAGCGGCTGGCTGACATCAAGCTCAAGCGCACGCGAATCTCCCGCACACTCAATGTCACCCTCAATCTGAGCGGCTACCGGTATCGCCCGGGCATGTATGTGAAAGTTAACTTCCCGTCGCTGGGAATTATCGATGTGGAAATGCGCGTCACAGACTGGAAGTTTGGCGTTCAGAACGGCGTTCAGCTCACGCTGAAGCAGGAAACGGCAGAGGTATGGGGGGATGCTATTGGCAAGCCCATCGAAAGACCGCCATTCACTCAGTTACCGACCGGTGGCGTCGCACAGCCGCAGAACCTCAAGTATACCGTAGAGGAAATAGGTCAGGTCGTTCAGGGCGTGCTGTCATGGCAAAACGTGGGGCAGTACGTCTACAACCAGGTGCTGATCCGCAAAGATGGCCAGTTGGTTTTGTCAGTTCAGGTGCCGGGCTCTTTTACCCGTCTCACCGGCTTGCTGCGTGACACCTACACCGCGCACGTTATTGCGGTTAACCAGATGGGCGCTCAGTCTCCGGAGGCATACCTTGAGTTCAGCATCGAAGCACCGCCGCCGCCGTCGCGCGTTGAGCAAAAGCAGGGCTATTTTGCCGTCACCCTGATTCCTCACATCAACGAAATTACCAACGTTTCGACTCAGTTTGACTTCTGGACCTCTGAGTTAACCAGACTGCCAAATACAAGCCAGTCGACTGTCGAGGGAAATGCCACCCGCGCAGGTATTGGCAGTAACTGGACAGCGCATGAGCTCAAGATCGGCCCCACCTACTACTGGTATGTGCGGACCATAAATGCCTTTGGCACATCTGCATTTGTCGAGGTTCCGGTGGTTTGCAACACAGACACCGGCGAACTGATTGACTACATCGACACTCAGATTCGCAAATCAGAGGCATTTGACCGCCTGAGCTCGGCTATCGATACCAATGTGGACGCCATCCTGCAGAACGCCCTCAATCTTGACGCGTCTGTAGATCACCAGTTTGAGGCCTATGGAAGAAACAGGGCAGACATCATCACTGTCCGGCAGACCATCGCCAACAATGACAGTGCATATGCTCAAAAGTTTGAGCAACTGCAGGCGCAGTCTGATTCAAATACCGCGTCAGTCCAGCAGGTGTCCAGCGCTTACGCAGACCTCAGCGGCAAGCTTTCGGCTCAGTGGGGCGTTAAAGTCCAGATAGACAGGAACGGCACGAAGTATGTTGCCGGTATGCAGCTGGGAGTCGAAGGTAACGGCGGCTCAACCCAGTCATTTGCATTGTTCAGTGCAGACACTTTCGCAATCTACAACACCCAAAACCAGAGCTATCAGCTGGCGTTCACGGCCATAAACGGGCAGGTGTTCATTAATGATGCCCTGATCAACTACGCCGGTATCACACTGGCAAAAATCGGGTCTTGGTACTCGGCAAATTATGTTCCAGGTCAGTCCGGAACGATTATGCGATCGGATGGCTCTTTTGAGCTTAACGGTTCGAGTGACGGTGCAGGGAGGGTATTTATGAACAATGAGGGATTGTCTGTCCTGGACGGGAATGGCGTGGTTCGCGTTAAGGTGGGGCGCATCTGATGGCACATGGAATCATCATCAGGCCGGACGGATGGAATCGCAATCTAGATATTACGACCAGCTGCCGGCTGCTCAGCCCTCTCGGAAGAATAAGCGTGCTTGGGAGTAATACTCTTGGAGATGTGAATATCCCATTAGCATTGCCTGCTGGATATGGCGGCGGCGCCTTGATGGTGATACCAAGCAAGGCGGCAGATATAACATTCAATCCCGAGTCGCCATCCGCTAACCTCATTTCCTGCATTCGCGGCGCATCTGCCAGTGGTAACACGCTTAATCTTGCAGCCCGTATAGGAAGGCGGATCAACGAGCGCGCGCCGGTATTTGATATCAGTGTTTTTGAAATACCGCCAGCGCAGACTCAAACCTATGGCATAGCTCTTCAGGATGCCGTTAACTTCACAACAATTTCTGACTCTTCTCGCCTTGGCTGTGTAACCTGGATAGGCACGGTAAACATCAACAGAGAATGGTCTATCCCAAACGTTCCTAACAGGGATAACTGCGTTGTGTTCGCCCGATGGGAAAATCAGTCTGTTCCGCTATTTTTCGACAGGGATTCGATGTCGATTAAAGCATTCACGAACTTTGCGGCCGGCGATGGAGCGCAGATGGTGGGTGTCGTGAACAATGTCCAGATTGTCATCGTCAGCGGTGGCTTCTCACCGCAACTACCCAGCAGCGGATACGGGATCGTTATTCGCAATGCACAGAACCAAATCACCTTTAGCAGCGCATTGCCTCCCGTCATATGGCGTGGAGGTGTTTTTACGTTGCCTTTCTACATGGAGAACTCAAGTAGCGGGTCACCTAAAATTGACTGGCGGTCCGCAACAGGAAATGTCGCTCTCCCAATGGTGCCGCTTGGGAATTACGGGTATCAATGCGGAGACTACGACTACGGCGGAACATACCCCTCCAAACCAATGCTTTACTCAGGCCTCCTGATGACAGGAAACAGCGTAAGCACCTACAGGGCCAAGCCAGCAGGTATGACTGTTTATTATCAGACATACCCATCTAGAGGGCAGGCCGGACTTTCATTGCCCTGTCTTGACGCAGCTGATTACTTCTGAACAAACCCTATCTAACGAACCCGGCCATCTAGCCGGGTTTTTATTGCCCGGAGAAAATTATGCCTGCAGGCACTATTGCTTTAACCAACAACTCGACCGCCGTTACCGGATCAGGAACAACCTTCAATACCGAGCTCAAAGCGAATGATTTCATTGTCGTGGTAGTTGGTGGCGTCACTTATACGCTGGGAGTACTGTCAGTCAATTCGGCTACAAGTGTAACCCTGGTTTCAGCTTACGGCGGGCCAGCCATATCAGGCGCAGCATGGACCGCGGTGCCTAATGCAGCACTGGTTGGTATCACAGCGCAGGTGGCAGCAGACGTAGCCAAAGCTATTCGCGGACTCAACCAGGACAAGGTGAACTGGCAGCAGGTATTTAGCGCCGCTGGCAACATAACTGTAAATTTGCCTGATGGAAGCTCATTCACGGGACCTAGCTGGGGGTATATGACTACTCTCATATCATCCAGGGCATCCAGCTCCGATCCTCGCTTTGATACCATCAACAATAAAACGGGTGGCACGGTTTCAGGAGGTGTTAACGCTGGGGCTGCCTCACCCAGTGCAACCCCGCCTACTGGAACGACAACTAATGGCAGCGGAATCTCGTCACGTTTTACGAGTGGAATCTACAATGGAGTATTATTTTCAAGCTATGTGCAATGCATTCAGGGCTCTGGAACAAAAGGAATATTGCAGCTCTCTTATGGTGCCAACACTTACTGGAGTTTCAACCAGGATGGTTCGGCTAATGGTGTAAGCTGGGTGCCTTCATCTGATGAGCGACTTAAAGACATGCACGGTCCAATTGAAGAACCTCTCGAAAAAATGCGACTTATTCGGGGTCAGACGTGGAACAGGAAAGATACTAAGGCATTTGGCATTGGTTTCACCGCCCAGGATGTGCAGAAGGTTTTCCCGGATTCAGTAAGCGAAACAGGGGATGTGACTCTGCCGGATGGAACAAAAGTGGAAAGAGCGCTCGCGCCAGACGTATACGGGGTTTCAGCAGGCCTGCACCACGAGGCGATTCTCGCGCTTATGGCGAAAATTGAAAAACAAGATGTGGTCATTCTTGAACTTCAAAATAGGCTGAAAGCAGTTGATGGGCTTGATGCATAAAAAAGCCCCGGCGACGGGGCAGAGGTATACCGCGCCTCTCTGAGCAGGCTGCGGGGTGGGTTCTTAGATCCAGTGCTTGTACCACGCAAGGCCCACAATCAGCAGTATGATTACTACGAGGTTGAGAATTGTCACTGACCTTGGAGAGAGGTTCATAAGCGCCATCTCGATGATTAGTTGAATTGTAAAGTGTAGTCAGGCGGCAGAAGCATGGCGAAAAAAAGCCCGAACGGATATTCGGGCGGCATCAATACCGAGCCAAACATCCCTGGTGTTGGAGCCGCCTCGGTAAGAGACAGAGTGAGACTAACTCAAATATTTTTATAAATCTCAAAAAAAGCCCGCAAGTGCGGGCAAAAAAGTCAAAGTTCAATCTCGTACGCAACGCAGATCTGTGTGTTGCCAGGAAAGAATAGCCCAGGGAAACGGTTACGCAATTTGGGTGGATCTAATTTTCCGGTACGTCGCCCAAAAAGTTAAAAACCTCGTAAATTCATGAACTTTACAAATTCCCCAAACGAGACGACTTGATCGTTTTTACCGATCGATATTACTGTATTTATATACAGTAATAATAAGAGGGGGGGATTATCATGCCACGCGAGTCCGACATTTTGACTGCATTCACAGACGCCATTAGGCTCGATACCAACACCGGAGTGCGCACAGTTAGCACTGCTGATTTCGTCAGGTTGCTGGAGGGGTACAACTGGCACTTTTCGATGAAGCAGGCTAACGAGTGGATTAAGGCGCATACCACCACGTTCCGCGATATCACGCCAGACAACAGCCAGTCACGCCTCTACCGCCAGTTCAATCCAAATGGAGGTGTCTGATGGGCTTCCAGTCACCGGCGCAGGACTACATTGAGCCGCGCCTCAACCTGAATAAGATTTTCATGCCACACCCTGCTAATACGTTTCGCGTTGATACAGCCACCGGCTTCGTGCTGGTTGACTCAGCAGTACCCGTCGAGCTAGGTGATATCGTGGCGGTGCAGTGGAACGGCTATCCGATGCTGGGGAAGTTTTACGGCAAGAGTCTCATCACTGAGGATGGAGAGGCACTGGAGGGAGAGGCGCTTTCGGAGGTGATAGTGCTGGGCAAGGTTATTTGCGAAGTCGTGCACGTATACAGTGAAAACAGGCCCACAATTTGAAGCTCTCTCATATCGGGCATAGTATGATGCCAGAGGCCGATAAAAAGCAGGCAAAATTTTATTTAGTACATCGGCTAGTACATAAAAAAATTAACACACATAAGAAATCAACCTAAACTACTGATTGGTAATAAAAATAGACATCAAACAATTAATTTACCTCTGCAATTTAGAGCGTGAACGCCATTTTGGCCGCGCGGCAGAGGCCAGTTTTGTCAGTCAACCAACCCTCTCAATGCGCCTTAAAAACCTTGAGCGTGAGCTGGGTCTTTCGCTGATCAACCGCAGTAATAACTTCGATGGTTTTACCCCCGAGGGCGAACGCGTGCTGACGTGGGCGCGCGAAATTGTTTCAGTGTATCAGGGGTTAAAGCTGGAGGTGGAGTCGCTGAAGCACGGCGTCAATGGAACGTTGAGATTGGGCGTAATGCCGCAGTGCAGCGTCGCGCTGCCTGCGCTGTTAAAAGCCGTGGAGGCGCGCTATCCGCAACTGGATTACCGCATCACCGCCATGAGCGCCGATCGGCTGCTTGAGGCCTTAAACAGCCATACGGTGGATGGCGGGATCGGCTTCTTTGAACTTACTTCGCTGCGAGAGCTGCATTTTCAGACCGCATTGCTCAAGGACCGCGGCGTTGAGGCCATTTTTCATCCTGACTTTTTCCCGGCGCTCGCCGCACAGCCTGTACTCACGCTTACCGCGCTGGCTTCACATCCGCTCTGTCTCGCCGAGCAGACGCGCTATTTTCGCCGCTATCTTGATAGCCAACTGCGCGAAACGGGCACGACACCGCGCATTATTGTGGAAAGTGCCTCGATTACCCAGCTGCTGCAAAGTGCGCACGTGGGGCTAGGCGTCATGATTTCACCCTGCGGCCATCTGCTGCCGGAAATGCTGCAGCACCTGGTGCGCCGTCCCCTTGAGATGGCGCCCATGGGACGGCAGGCCGCGCTGGTGATCGCCGAGCCAGGCCGTGCGTCACCGCTGGCGCAGCATTTCTTTGACGAGGCGCGCGCGCACCTGCCGGATTAGGGGGCTTCCATCAGCGCCATCAAGAGGCGATCTTGCCAGTTCGCCAGCGCGACCGCATGCAGTAAACGAAAGAGGCGCGCATTCTCCCAGCCTGCATTATGCAGCGGCTGGAGATGCGCGGCGCTGAATCGCTCAGGCAGACGCGTGAGCTGCGCACTGACCGCAATGACCGGCTGGGTCTGCGCTGCCAGGTCTATGTCGGCCAGCAGCGCCTCACGCCACGCACGGGCCCGACGGGTAAAGTTACCGTGGCAACCCAAGATGCGGGCGCTCACGGCCTGAGCCAGAACAGTTTCTTCTTCTTTGCACGTGTGCTCCATCAGCGCGACCCATGGGCTTAGCACCGTGGCGTCGTGCAACAAAACTCCCAGCGCAGGCGCAACATCTGAATTGTTAACACACAATGCGGCAGCAGCTTGCTGTGCGCTGCTGGCATAGCGGGGTTCCACCGCCTTGATAACGGCGTGTACCCGGGGGGCCTCTTCAAAGCGGTCAGGCTGGGCATCGGGCGCTGGCGTCACGCCAGGGATCCAGCGCACCGGCAGCGCGATCATCGCCTGCAGAGCGGCAACGACCCGCGCCTGATAGCTGATAAATCCCACCACATGATTCAGGGTCACGATATCCGGTTCAGTTAATCCTACGGCATCCAGCGCGGCGACGCTTTGGCCGGTGATCAACGCCGGCTGCATAGCAAGCTGGCGGGCATACTGGGTAATTTGCGTCAGGCGATTGTTGCTTTCGCGCGACGAGTCCGGTCCGGGTAGCGGGTTAAGCCGCGCCGAATAGTGATTGCATAAACGCTGTACGCCTGCCACCTGCGCCACCGTCAGCGCAGTACTTAAGCGATCGTAAAGCGTTAGCGTGTGGGTCAGTGAGGCGTTGAGCGTATCGGGAAACAGAATATGACTCAGGGTGCGGGCGGCATGCAGGGCCGGTTCAGACGCGCTAAAAAGCGAGGCCAATGTGCCAGCTTCCTGCTGTAAACCCAATAAAAAACGGTCGTCAATGTGGGCAGCTTCAGGCACCAGTGGCGCACAGGCGAGAGTGTCCGGGCGAGTCTGGCTTTCATAAAACCAGTGATCGTGGCCGACAGAACGGCGTGGTTCCATGGTCATTCCTTGCACAATAAACGGACCTGGCAAGCGGCGGAAAACGCTGAAAAAGACCTTACCAGGCGAGGGCTGACTTATCGTCGCTGAACCCTGAGCCAGGGCAAAAGAATGAAGGGGAATAATTAATAGCGTGAGGATATAAGGCGAATGAGAAAAAAGGCGAGCACGTGGCTCGCCTTTTCAACTTACTTCAGTTCCAGCTCGTTCATTGCGGCGATGCTGAAGCCGCCATCAACGTGAACCACTTCACCGGTGATACCACCAGCCAGGTCGGAGCACAGGAAGGCAGCCGAGTTACCGACGTCTTCGATGGTGACGGTGCGACGAATTGGCGTTACCGCTTCGCAATGCGCCAGCATTTTACGGAAATCTTTGATGCCGGAGGCCGCCAGAGTACGGATTGGACCTGCAGACACGGCGTTAACGCGCACGCCTTCCGGGCCCATGGCATTCGCCATATAGCGCACGTTGGCTTCCAGTGAAGCTTTCGCCAGACCCATAACGTTGTAGTTCGGGATCGCACGTTCCGCGCCCAAATAAGAGAGGGTCAGCAGCGCGGCGTTAGGGTTCAGCATCGCACGGCACGCTTTGGCCATTGCAACGAAGCTGTATGCGCTGATGTCGTGGGCAATTTTGAACCCTTCACGGGTCACGGCGTTCACGTAATCGCCGTCCAGCTGATCGCCAGGCGCGAAACCAATCGAGTGAACGAAACCGTCAAATTTTGGCCAGGTTTTTGCCAGCTCGGTGAACAGCGCAGTAATGCTCTCGTCTTCCGCAACGTCGCACGGCAGAACAATGTCTGAACCCAATTCTTTAGCAAACTCTTCCACACGACCTTTCAGTTTGTCGTTTTGGTAGGTGAAAGCCAGTTCTGCGCCCTGTTTGTGCATTGCCTGTGCAATACCGTAGGCAATGGAGAGTTTACTGGCAACGCCAGTAATCAGAATGCGCTTACCGGAAAGAAAACCCATAGCTGTAATCCTTATGGTCATTGTTGTTGGCGGTCGCGATGATTAAAAAGTAGGCGACCGACGTTAATCGACGTGCGGATTCTAGCACGTCTAAGACAAATACGGTAAACCGCCGCGTTAAAGCGACTTTCGCCAGGCTTCTGCGGTCAGGGCTTCACCAAAATGGCTGGCGATCAGGCGGCGGGTGAGGTCATGCAGCGGTGAGGCCAGCACGTCGGCGGTGCCGCCGCGTTCGACCACTTCGCCCTGATGCATCACCAGCACCTGATCGCTAATGTGCTTCATGATGCCAAGATGCTGCGTCACGTAAATATAGGCAATGCCGTGCTTCTCTTGCAGTTCCAGCATCAAGTTAACTAGCTGCGATCGCATGGTCATATCCAACGACGCCAGCGCTTCATCGGCGACGATCACTTTAGGTTGTAAAATCAGGGCACGCGCCAGCGCCAGGCGCTGCTTTTGTCCTGGCGCCAGCATGTGCGGATAGTAACCGGCGTGATCGCGCAGAAGGCCCACCTGACGCAACGTCGCGATAATGCGTTTTTCCCGCGCGTCGTCATCAAGCTCAGTATTCAGGCGCAGCGGGAAATCCAGAATCTGACTGACGCGCTGGCGCGGATTAAGCGAGGTGGAAGGATCCTGAAAAATCATGCGAATGCGCTGGCTGCGATAGCCATAATCCCCGTAGGCGAGAGGATGATCATCGATCACGATTTCGCCCTCGCTGGGCGCGACCATGCCGCTGAGCATTTTGGCCAGCGTGGATTTACCCGAGCCGTTTTCGCCAATAATCGCCAGCGTTTGCCGCTCGCGCAGGGTAAAGCTGACGTGCTTCACCGCTTCCACATGCTGGCGACGGAACAGGCCGGTGCGGTAGCGATAGGTTTTACTCAAATTGCGCACTTCGAGCAGCGTTTCCACGGTTACTGTTCCTCCATATTAAGCGGGAAATGGCAGGCGAACAGATGAGATTTACTGCCGCTAAGGCGGGGCGTTTCCACGCATTTACGCTGCGCGTAAGGACAGCGCGGGCCAAGTCGACAGCCAATAGGCAGGTGCTCCAGCGTGGGAATGGCGCCGGAAAGCGTGTTGAGGCGACTTTTGTGCGGCAGCGCGCTACCGAAATCCGGCATCGCCCTGATCAGCGCCTGGGTGTAAGGGTGGTGCGGCTGTTCCATCAACACCTCGCTGTTGGCGCTCTCCACCGTTTGTCCGCAATACATGACGTTAATGCGGTTCGCCCAGCGACTCATGGTGCGCAGGTCGTGGCTGATCAATAAAATCGTGGTGTTGTTGTTTTGATTAAGACGGCTGAGCAAGCGGAAAATCTGCGCCTGGGTAGTCGGCTCCATGGCGTTAGTGGGTTCATCGGCGATCAACAGCCGTGGCTGATTAGCCAGCGCAATGGCAATCATCACTTTTTGACACTCGCCCTCGGTGAGCTCGTAGGGAAAGCTGCGCATAATATCTTTGTGATCCTTGATGCCAACCCGATGCAGCAACTCGATCGCCCGCGCTTTGCGCCAGAACCAAAAACGCTGATACCAGCGTCCCTTAAAGGTCCACCCTGGGATCGCTTGCATCAGCTGACGGCCCACGCGCTCGGAGGGATCCAGGCAGGATTGTGGCTCCTGAAAGATCATCGAGACGTTGTGGCCGATGATGCGGCGGCGTTCGCGCGGCGAGAGGCGGAGCAAATCAATATCGTCGAACACCATGCGATCGGCGGTGATGCGCCAGTTGTCTTTAGTGACGCCACAAATCGCTTTGGCCACCAAGCTCTTACCCGAACCGGATTCGCCCACCAAACCGCGCACTTCGCCTTCGCTTAGCGTCAGGTTGATGCGGTCAACGGCCTTGACCGGCCCGTCGCTGGTCATGAATTCAATGGTTAGATTGCGGATATCAAGCAGCGGCATTATTCAATCCCCGCTTCAACTGCGCGGCGGACACCGTCACCGAGTAAATTGACCACCAGCACGCTGACCATCAGCGCGGCGCCCGGCAGCATAACGGTCCAGGGGGCGACGTAAATCAGCTCCAGCGCGTCTCCCAACATCGCGCCCCATTCCGGCGAAGGGAGCTGTGCGCCCAAGTCGAGAAAGCCCAGCGCAGCAATATCGAGGATGGCCATCGAAAGCGAACGCGTGAGTTCACTGACCAGCAGCGGCAGCACGTTGGGCAACACCGCGTTCCACAGAATGTTGAAGTTGCGCGCGCCATCCAGGCGCAGCGCGACCACGTACTCTTTTTCCATCTCATCATGCACGGCGGTGTAAATCTCACGCACCAGGCGCGGGATGAGGGCCAAAAATACCGCCAACATGGCATGCTCAAGACGCGGTCCCAAAAACGCCACCACGATAATGGCCAGCAGCAGAGAAGGGAGAGAGAGCAGCGTATCGAGGATATGATTCATCACCGCAGAGCGTATCCCCTGCGTAATGCCGGCCAGCACGCCCAGAATCAGGGCGCACAGTGCGGCAAGCAGCGTCACCAGCAGCGCCGACCCCACGGTAGGGGCCACGCCATTCAGCAGGCGGCTTAATACATCGCGGCCCAGATCGTCAGTGCCGAGGAAGAACGAAACATCGCCATAGCGCGACCAGGACGGCGGTAACAGCTGGTAGCCAAGAAACTGCTGGTCGATACCGTATGGCGCCAGTAAGCGCCCAAACAGGCAGAGAAACAGCAACAGCCCAAAGCTATAAAGGCCAATCATCCCGCTGGTATCGCGATAAAAGCGGTGCCAAAACAGGCGAAAAGGCGAGGGCAGTTTTTTTTCTGCGTAGACGGTATCAAAGGGCATAGTAAGTCGCTTGTCGTGGGTTAAGGGCGCGCGGGCGGCGTTAATACACCATTCATCGTTGAGATAGCACGCATACTTTCTGCCAGCACCACAGCGCGGTGCAGCTTAATAAAGGGATTATCCGTCTATCTTCCGCTTCCAGGCAAGCCAGCACCGTGGTCAATTTCAGGAAACTAAAATAATTGGTCAGCGAACGTACAGCGTAGGTTTTTCCTATCTCAGCGAGAAATAAGATCAACTGGCTCGCGCGCCGACGCTGCGTCACTATCTTTTCATGACTATATATCGCGTAAGAATTGGGTTTCATAACCCAAACGGCCTGACCTTCAGGCAATTAGACGAGCTGCTGGAGCCGCAACGATTCTGGCGCAAATCCACCAGTGACGGGAAATTCCGTTACTACACGGAGTATGAATATGAGTCAGAGGTGAGGGATTTGTGCGAAGTCTGCCATCTGGCCTATTCGCAAGCCTGCAAGGTGCGAAAATGTCCGTTGATTCTGGTTGAACAGAAACATGCGTCCGTCGCCGAATAAAGGGCTCACGCGTTGTGCGCTCGCAGGCTATGCTGTAGCGAGCGCAAAAGATAAATCACATTTATGTTTGCATTCCTAATACAGGTGTGCGTAAATAGCTTTCCGGTCTGATAAGCAGACAGTCTCATAGTTGGTTCCTATTTTATCCCTCATCCGTTTAAGTGCCGTTCTCAAGCCTTTTCCTTTGAGTGTTATCTCCAGTTCTGATGTGTCTCTGCGTTCAGCCCATCAACGCCATATGGCTCAAAGTTAAGGTAAAATTATGTCTAATAAAATTCTCGGCACCGTAAAATGGTTCAACTCTGAAAAAGGCTTCGGCTTCATTTCTCCTGAAAACGGCAGCAAAGATGTGTTCGTTCACTACTCTGCGATTCAGGGCGATGCGTTCCGCACTCTCGAAGAAGGCCAGAAAGTGGAATTCTCCGTGCAGGACGGTCCAAAAGGCCCGTCAGCGGCCAACGTAACAGGTGTATAACGATTAACATCATTATCAGTATGCGTTGCCCGGCTTGTCAGGGTTCGCAATATCGCCAATCGATTTTTGATATCAGCAGCAAAAATCCGATGGGTGCAAAATGCATTTTTTGTTAAGCGGCAATGACGCGCAACACCGCAGTGCCCATGGCGGCCTGAGCGAGCGCGATCCGCGTCCAATGACGTCGAGAACGCCGTCGGACGATGAAAAAGCAGAGTAAGAGGCCACCTGTCGGTGGCCTTTTTTATTGCTGCTGTCAGGGTGTCAGGCGGTATGCTGATTAACGCAGCGCATACCACTCTTTGTGTTTGAGCGGATTTAACGCGGCACCGACAATATCAGACAGTACGCTTACCACCATGACCAATCCGCCAATTACCATTACGCCCGCTGAAATCGCGGCATAATCTTGTTGGCGAATCGCATTAATCAGCCAGCGTCCGATGCCCGGCCAGTTAAAGACCACTTCAGTGATCATCGCCAGCGTAAGCATGGTTGAAAACTGCAGCCCCAAGCGAGGGATGACCGGCGGTAACGCATTGTGTAAGACGTGACGGCGAATAACCGTAAAGCGCGACAGACCGCGCGTCGCTGCGGCCTTCACGTAGTTTTTTTCCATCACTTCGCGGGTACTGCTGCGCAGCAAACGAATCACTTCAGTCGTGGGCGCGACGGCCAGCACGATCACCGGCAGGATCATGTGGGTGAGCGCGCTAATCAGCATTTCATGACGCCAGCGTGACGGACTCAGCCAGGCATCTATCAACGCAAACCCGGTGACCTTTTGCACCGGATAGAGCAGGTCGAAGCGCCCAGATACCGGTAGCCAGCCCAGCGTTAGCGAGAAGAACAGCGTAAACAGCAGCGCCAGCCAGAACACCGGTAGCGAAAAGCCCAGCAGCGCCAGCGCGCTAATCAATTTGTCCTGCCACTTCTTGCGCATTACGCCCGCGCAAATGCCCAGCGGGATCCCCGTCAGCAACGCCAGCACAAACGCCAACACGCACAGCTCCAGCGTGGCGGGGAAAACCTCACGCAGCTGCAGGCCAATTAACTGGCCGTTGGTGCTGGAGACGCCAAAATCAAACTGCAGCAGGCCCTGAAACCAAAACCACCAGGCATCCAACAGCGAGGCCCCCTCAAGCGGCGCGTTGGGCGTGAAATAGCTCAAACTAAAGCTCACCAGCGAGAGCAAAAACAGCGTGATCAGCAGCAGCAGCAAACGGCGTATGAGATAGATGATCATGGTTATTCTTCCTGGCTACTGTCGCGGTAAACCCCGGCAAACGAGGCGTTGCCAAAGGGGCTGAGCACCAGGCCTTTGATATCGTGTCGATAGGCCTGCAGGCGCAACGACGAGGCCAGCGGCAGCACGGGTAGCGCCTGCGCCAGCAGCTGCTGCGCGTGACTGTAGTTATCGATGCGCGCCGAAAGCTGCTGGGAGAGCAGGGCACGCTGCAGCGAGGCGTCAAACTCGGGCGAACACCAGTGCGCATAATTGGTTTGCGAACGAATGGCGGCGCAGCTTAACAGCGGCCGAAAGAAACTGTCGGGGTCGTTACTGTCGGTTGACCACCCGGTGAGCGTGAGATCGTGATTCATCGCCATCAGCTGCGCTTCCTGAAAACGCCCCTCGACCGGTGCAATCGTCACCTCAACGCCGACCTGGGCTAAGTCAGCCTGCAGCAGCTCAGCCGTTTTGAGCGGGCTGGGATTCCATGACTGCGAGGTGGTCGGCACCACCAGACGAAGATGCAAATTCTCAATGCCGAGCGCGCGCAGCGCTTCACGCGCTTTAGCCGGATTATATTCCGTGACGCGCGCGCTGTTGTCATACGCCCATGACGCACGCGGCAAAATTGACGCCGCCGTTTCTGCCGTGCCGTAGTAGATCGACTCCATAAGCCGTTCATTATTGATGGCCAGCGCCAGCGCATGGCGTACCTCGGGCCGATCCAGCGGCGGCTTACGGGTATTAAAGGCGAGATAGGCAATGTTCATACCGGGGCGCAAGGTCATACGCAGACGGGGATCGTCGCGCAAAATCGAAAGCTGACTGGCGGCGGGATAGGCAAGGACGTCACATTCACCGGTAAGTAATTTGGACAGGCGGCCTGTGCCGCCGACGCCCAGGTCGATCACCACTTGCTGCAATCGCGGTACGCCGCGCCAGTAGTGCGGATTGCGCGCCAGACGTAAATATTGCCCGGTACGGTACTCGCTGAGCTGATAAGGGCCGGTGCCGACGGGTTCACGATCCAAACGCTCTTGCTGGCCTTTAGCGGTAAGCTGGGTGGCATACTCTTGTGACAGGATCGGCGCATAATGGGTCGCGATGTGCCAGAGAAAAGAGGCATCCGGGCTGTTAAGGCGGATTTCAACCGTGCTGTTGTCCAGTTTCTTGACGCTCTGTACCGAGTCGGCGAACTGCAGGCTATCAAAATAGGGGTAACTGCCGCCGTTAACGTTGTGCCATGGATGCTGCCTGTCAAACATGCGGGCAAAGCTGAACACCACATCGTCGGCATTCATATTACGTGAGGGAGTAAACTGATTGGTGTGCTGGAACGGGACATTTTTACGCAGATGGAAGCGGTAAGTGGCACCGTTGTCGCGCACTTCCCAGCTTTGCGCCAGGTCTGGGATTAATCGATAAGTGTAAGGATCCACATCGACCAGGCGATCGTAAAGCTGCGCCGCCAGCGTATCCACGACCAGTCCGCTGCTTACCATTTGCGGATTAAAGGTATTGACGGTGCCGTTTACACAGTAGACAAAGCCACTATTACGGATCGATTCCGCCGGTGCGGCAAGCGCAGGCAGCACAAGGGCGCTGAGGCTCAGCAGCAGCATAAAACGTAGTTTTGACATAGAACTCAACGAATTTCGGGCAGTGGCGTGAGTGTATCGTAAAGCGAAGAACATCCCAAATGCTCAACGACCACAGCACGGGTTGCCGGTCCACAACCTCAAGCGCCAGACAATGCGAAAAATTCGCATTTGTCTCTTTACAGATGATAATAAGAATGATTATTATTATCGCGCACTCCGGCGGTGTCTCCACCGCAACGTGCACGACATTGCTCACATTGCTTCCAGTATGACGTTGCCCGCCTTACGTGCGGGCTTTTTTTTGACTTAAATCATCCCGCTGAGTCTCAACGCGGCGGTGGCGGCGGAACGGCACCCGGGGCAGGCGGTGGCGGCGGAACGGCACCCGGGGCAGGCGGCGGCGGTGGAACGGCACCCGGCGCAGGCGGTGGCGGCGGAACGGCACCCGGGGCAGGCAGTGGCGGTGGAACGGCACCCGGGGCAGGCGGTGGCGGTGGAACGGCGCCCGGGGCAGGCGGTGGTGGTGGAACGGCGCCTGGGGCAGGCGGTGGCGGTGGAACGGCGCCTGGGGCAGGTACAGACGATCCCGGCACCACAACCACGACCGGCTGAGGCGAGGCCGGCGTTTCTGAAGAACGCATCATAAAGGCAGCGCCAAAAACGATCAGCCCGGTAATTACCGCGAGAATAATGCCAAAGACGATAAGGGTGCTGAACAGACCGGCGTGAAGCCCGGCAACAGATCGGCTGCCTTCGGTTGATAAAGCGTCTACTTTCTCCTGCCACTGAGTAAACTGACGGTCCCGCTGCTGCTGCGCAGCCTCCATGGACTGCAATTTTTCCTCAAGGCTACGCGTCAGCGTATCGAGCGCGGCAATGCGCTGCACCAGCTGGGCGTCATGGTCGGTGTATTGTTCACGGAGTACCTGCTCTACATCAGCAAATTTTTGGCTTATCTCCGCTCGTATCTCTGCCAGACCGGCATCGAACTCTTCACGCGTCATTGTCATGCGCATTCCTTATTTTCAGGTGGGCGTTATCCAATGGAATAATGAATATAGCGCAGCGGGATGACGATATTTATACCTGCAAAAAAATGGGATAAGCCAGAAAGGATTGATCCTGATAAGTTTTAAAATGCGCTTACACTTTAACGCCTGCCTCAGGTGCGAAGGGCTGTCAAACCTGCAGCGGCAATTCGCATAGCGTATATTTTGTCGGGTAGTTATTCAGTGCAGCTCCATTAACCATTTAGTTGAAGCGAGAGCCCACTCTATTAACCTTGGTCCCAGTAAAAGCAGCAATCAGATAAATTTAATTTGGCAATAAACGTATTTAGTGCGAGTCATCAGGCATTCGCTTATTAATTGTCATTTATGACATCCGAGGGGGGAGCATCAATTTTAATGTCATGTTTTTTCATCATCGCGCGCAGTTGGTGATACGTGATCTGCAGCAATGCGGCCGCACGGCGTTGGTTGTATCGCGCCTGCTGCAAACTGGCTTCCACCAGCGCCCGTTCCTGCTGGTTTTGCCATTCACGTAAATCCAGCGGCAGGGTAGGCAAACCCGTCTGCTCGGCGTCAGGTTGCACGGGAAGATCGTAAGCGGGCGGCGCGAAGGGATTAATAATGATGTTATCCAGCGGTTGGTCGCTGTTGTGATGACGATAGACTGAACGCTCTACCACATTTTTTAGTTCGCGCACATTTCCTGGCCAGCGGTGGGTCAACAGCACCTGCTGAGCATGCTCGGTGAAGCCGGGAAACAGCGGCATGCCCAGCTCACGACACATCTGGATGGCAAAATGCTCCGCCATCACCAGAATGTCACTGCGTCGCGCGCGCAGCGGCGGCAGTTGCACCACATCAAACGCGAGGCGATCCAGTAAATCCGCACGGAATTTTCCTGCGGCGGCCAGCGCGGGCAAATCCTCATTGGTGGCACACACCAACCGCACGTTAACCTGCAGGGCATGATTGCCGCCCACGCGTTCCAACTGCCCGTATTCAATGACCCGCAGTAACTTCTCCTGTACCAGCATGGGAGCGGTGGCCAGCTCATCCAGAAAAAGCGTACCGCCGTCGGCCCGTTCAAAGCGCCCTAAATGGCGTTTTTGCGCACCGGTAAAGGCGCCAGCCTCGTGGCCGAACAGTTCAGAATCCAGCAGATTTTCGTTCAGTGCCGCACAGTTGAGCGAGATAAAGGGCCCTTGCCAGCGTTCGGAAAGATAGTGCAGACGGCTGGCGATCAGCTCCTTCCCCGTACCACGCTCACCTACTACCAGTACGGGTTTTTCCAGCGGTGCCAGACGAGAAACGTGCTCCAACACTTCTAAAAAGTTGTTTGATTCACCGAGCAGGGTCTCTTTGTTCTCAATCATAATGAATTTCGCCACAGCTTGATTAATTTCACTAACTTCAATCATGGTCGTGAAGCGTTGAAAATGCAAAAACATTTACAATCAATATGTTATAGGATTGGCACGCAAATTGTATCAAGCAAACAAGACAACCGATTACCGTACACACTGAGGAATATAAAGATGGGTATCTTTTCTCGCTTTGCCGATATCGTAAACGCCAACATTAATTCGCTGCTTGAGCGCGCTGAAGATCCACAGAAGCTGGTGCGCCTGATGATTCAAGAGATGGAAGATACGCTGGTAGAAGTGCGTTCGACCTCCGCTCGCGCCTTGGCGGAAAAAAAGCAGCTGCAGCGTCGTATTGACCAAGCTGAAACGCAGCAGGCGGAATGGCAGCAGAAAGCTGAACTGGCTATCAGTAGAGAAAAGGAAGATTTGGCGCGCGCGGCCTTGATTGAAAAACAGAAACTGACCGATTTGATTACCGCGCTGCAGCAGGAAGCGGTACAGGTCGACGAGACGCTTGAGCGCATGAAAGGGGAAATCGCCGAGCTTGAGAAAAAACTCAGCGAAACGCGTGCGCGTCAGCAAGCCTTGACGCTGCGCCATCAGGCCGCCTCGTCGTCACGCGATGTACGCCGTCAGCTGGACAGCGGCAAAATTGACGAAGCCATGGCGCGCTTTGAGTCCTTTGAGCGCCGCATTGACCACATGGAAGCCGAGGCGGAAAGCCAGCGTTTCGGCAAAGCAAAAACGCTGGATCAGGAGTTTGCAGACCTGAAAGCAGACGACGAAATCAGCCAGCAGCTGGCGGCGCTGAAAGCCAAAATGACCCAGCGTAGCGAGTGAGGACGCGTGTCTGCTTCACGGACATGCCGTGACGGTTTACTCATTAAGGAGAGTCAATGAGCGCACTATTTCTGGCCATACCGCTGACGATTTTCGTGCTATTCGTCGCGCCGATCTGGCTATGGCTGCATTACAGCAACAAGCGCGGGGGCGGCGCGGAGCTCTCTTCCAGCGAGCTGCAGCGTTTACAGCAGCTGACGCTGGAGGCGCGCCGCATGCGTGAGCGCGTTGAGGCGCTGGAGGCGATTTTAGATGCCGAGCATCCCAACTGGAGGCAGCCATGATGAAGGGACGCAAACTGTGGCGGATCCCGCAGCAGGGCAAACTCCGCGGCGTCTGCGCCGGATTAGCGGAATACCTTGATATCCCTGTGCGCCTGCTGCGCGTTATTGTGGTGTTATCGCTGTTCTTTGGCCTGTTTATGTTCACGATCGTGGCATATTTTATTCTGGGCTTTGTGTTAGATGAAAAGCCTGAAGATGCGCCTGAACAACGTAATCCCAGCGCCCGCGATCTGCTTGATGAGCTGGAAAGCACCCTGAACAGCGACGAACGTAACGTGCGTGAGATTGAACGTTACGTCACTTCAGAAACGTTCAGCGTGCGCAGTCGTTTCCGCCAGCTCTGATCGCTATTTACGGGCCCGACAGCGGGTCCGTGCCCTGTGCCGTTAAGAGGTGGACATGCATTCACAACGTTTTACGGCGTTACGTCGCCGCGCCACGCCCGCATTGAAGTCGGCTGGAAAATTTATCATCATCAACGCCGTAACCTACGCGCCCGGCGGACTGGCAGGCTGGGCGGTAAAATCGGTGGCGCGCCGCCCGCTACGGCTGTTGCTGGCGGCAGCCCTGGAGCCTGTGCTTAGTAAGACGCTCAAGCGCCTCGCGGCACGTTTCATCAGGGATAACGATGAAAAGATTGCAAAATGAATTGGCGGCGTGGGTCAATCGCGGCGTTGACCGCCACCTGCGCCTCGCGGTGACCGGCTTAAGCCGCAGCGGCAAAACCGCGTTTATCACCTCGCTGGTTAATCAGCTCTTAAATGTACACAGCGGCGCACGTTTGCCGCTGTTTTCTGCCGTGCGCGAAGCGCGCCTGCTGGGCGTCAAGCGCGTACCGCAGCGTGAACTGGGTACGCCTCGCTTCACCTACGATGAAGGACTGGCGCAGCTCTACAGCACGCCGCCCGTTTGGCCTACGCCCACGCGCGGCGTCAGTGAGATGTGCCTCGCGCTGCGCTATCGGCCGGACCGTTCGCTGCTGCGCCACGTCAAAGATACCGCCACGCTGTATCTTGAAATTGTCGATTACCCCGGCGAGTGGCTGCTTGATTTGCCGATGCTGGGGCAAGATTACCTCAGCTGGTCGCGGCAAATGCGCGGCTTGCTCGTCGGTCCGCGCCAGCAGTGGGCGGCGGCATGGCAGCAACGCTGTGCGGATCTCGATCCTTTCGCCCCGGCGGATGAAAATCGCCTCGCCGATATCGCCGCCGCCTGGACCACTTATCTGCATCAGTGCAAAGACCAGGGATTACACTTTATTCAGCCTGGTCGCTTTGTGCTGCCGGGCGAAATGGCGGGTGCACCGGCGCTGCAGTTTTTCCCGTGGCCGCAGGATGATGAAACGCGCGCCAGCGCGCTGTTGCAGGCACCGGCGGGCAGCAACTTCGCGGTGTTGCAGCAGCGCTTCGCGTATTATTGTCAGCACGTTGTGAAAGGCTTCTATAAAAATCACTTTCTCCGCTTTGACCGCCAGATTGTGTTGGTGGATTGTCTTCAACCGCTCAACAGCGGCCCGCAGGCGTTTAATGATATGCGCCTCGCGTTAACCCAGCTGATGCAGAGCTTTCACTACGGTCAGCGCACGCTGTTTCGCCGTCTCTTCTCACCGGTCATTGATAAGCTGCTGTTCGCGGCGACGAAAGCCGATCACATCACCGCCGATCAGCACGCCAATATGGTGTCGCTGCTGCAGCAGTTGGTGCAGGACGCCTGGCAAAACGCCGCGTTTGAAGGCATTGGTATGGACTGCATGGGACTGGCGGCGGTGCAAGCCACCGAGAGCGGTTTGGTGGATCATCGCGGCGAGAAAATTCCGGCGTTACGCGGTCACCGACTCAGCGACAACGAACCCCTCACCGTCTATCCCGGGGAAGTGCCCCCCCGCCTGCCGGGCAACCATTTTTGGCAGCAGCAAGGTTTTCAATTTGAACAGTTCCGGCCCCGGCAGTTGGACGTTGATCGCCCGCTGCCGCACATTCGTATGGATGCGGCGCTGGAATTTCTACTGGGAGATAAATTGCGATGACCGATCAAACGCCGTTAAAACCGCGCATCGACTTTGCGCGCCCGCTGGAGCAGGAGTCGGTGACGCCGCTGCGCGCTGCCCACACTTTTTCACCGCAGGCGGAAGAGGCGTTTATGCCCAGCAGCGACGCCGAACCGCTGGAAGAGAGCGCGGGAGAAAAGGTGGTGGAAGCGGCGTTGCAGCCCAAGCGCAGCGTTTGGGGCAAAATGGTGGGCGCCGGCCTGGCGGTGTTTGCCGTAAGCGTGGTGGCGCAGGGTGTTGAGTGGCTGCACCATGCCTGGCTGACGCGCGACTGGTTTGCGCTGGGCAGCGGTGTGGCGGGTGGCCTGATCGTGGCGGCGGGCACGGGGGCGCTGGTGGGTGAGTGGCGCCGTCTGTACAAGCTGCGCGCCCGCGCTGAAACCCGCGATACCGCGCGCACCTTACTCAGCAGTCACGGCGTGGGTAAAGGACGCGCGTTTTGCGAACACCTGGCCCGTCAGGCGCAGCTTGATCAGGGGCATCCGGCGCTGCAGCGCTGGCACGCCGCGCTGCATGACACGCAAAACGACCGCGAGATCGTGACGCTGTATGCCCAATTTGTGCAGCCCGTGTTGGATCGTCAGGCACACCGTGAAATCAGCCGCCACGCGGCGGAATCCACGTTAATGATTGCCGTGAGTCCGCTGGCGCTGGTCGACATGGCATTCATGGCCTGGCGCAATCTGCGTCTGGTCAACCGCATTGCGGCCATTTACGGCATTGAGCTGGGCTACTTTAGCCGCCTGCGTCTGTTTCGACTGGTGTTGCTCAATATGGCGTTTGCCGGTGCGTCGGAGCTGGTGCGTGAAGTCGGCATGGACTGGGTGTCCCAGGACATTGCGGCGCGGCTCTCAGCCCGAGCCGCGCAAGGCATTGGCGCAGGGTTACTCACCGCCCGGCTCGGCATCAAAGCCATGGAGCTCTGTCGTCCTCTCCCTTGGCTTGAAACGGATAAACCGCGCTTGGGTGACTTCCGGCGCGAATTGGTGTCGCAGCTCAAAGCATCTTTGGCGAAGAGCGGTGACAAAGCAGACACCACTAAATAATGCCTGTTTGTTCGCCTTTCCAGCTAATTTGGCGTGGAAGGGCGACATCTCTCTCCAACTTTCCCGTCATAACCCCCTTTTTCTACGCCGCACATTGGGCGCGCTGTGGCGTCGCGCGCAAACTGTCAACTTTTCATGACAACACTCTTCTGAGGCGCTGCAAGTTAGCGTATTATCTGTGAAATCTCAGACAAAATAAGGCTCATCGCAATGCGTTTGGAAGTGTTTTGCCAGGATCGCATCGGACTGGCGCGCGAGCTACTCGACCTGCTGGTGGCACGCAATATCGATCTGCGCGGCATCGAAATTGCGCCGCTTGGCCGCATTTATCTCAACTTTTCGGCGCTGGCATTTGAGGCCTTCAGTAGCCTGATGGCGGAGATTCGCCGTACGCCGGGCGTCACCGACGTGCGTACCGTCGCTTACATGCCGTCAGAGCGTGAACATCGCGCCCTGAGTGCCCTGCTGGTGGCGATGCCGGAGCCGGTATTTTCCATCGATCTAAAAGGCAAAGTGGAACTGTCTAATCCGGCGGCACAAAACCTGTTCCAGCTCGACGAGCAGAAGCTGCGTAACCAAAACGCGGGTGCGCTGATCACCGGGTTCAACTTCCAGCGCTGGCTGGAGCACGAGCGCGTCGATGCGCAGGCGCAGCAGGTGGTGATTCAGGGGCGGGATTTCCTGATGGAAGCGCGGCCCATTTATCTGGCTGGCGAAGAGAGCCAGGAGGATCTGCCCGTGGGGGCGATGGTGACGCTGAAATCTACCGCGCGCATGGGGCGTCAGCTACAAAACCTCCAGGTCACTGATGAATCCGAGTTCGATCACATTGTGGCCGTGACGCCGAAAATGCGTCAGGTTGTCGATCAGGCTCGCAAGCTGGCGATGCACGACGCGCCGCTGCTGATTGTGGGCGACACTGGCACCGGTAAAGACATGCTGGCCCGCGCCTGCCACCTGCGCAGCGCACGCGGCAAAAAGCCGTTTTTGGCCCTCAACTGTGCTTCACTGCCCGATGATGTGGCTGAAAGCGAACTGTTTGGCCACGCGCCCGGCGCATATCCCAATGCGTTAGAGGGAAAAAAAGGGTTTTTTGAGCAGGCAAATGGCGGATCGGTGCTGCTGGACGAGATCGGCGAAATGTCTCCGCGCATGCAAACTAAGCTGTTGCGTTTTCTCAACGATGGCACCTTCCGCCGCGTGGGCGAGGAGCATGAGGTTCACGTTGACGTGCGCGTGATTTGCGCCACGCAAAAAAATCTCTTTGAAATGGTGCAGCGTGGCGAATTTCGTGAAGATCTGTTCTATCGCCTCAATGTGCTCACGCTGAATTTACCGCCGCTGCGCGATCGCCCGCAGGACATTCTGCCGCTGAGCGAGATGTTTGTGGCGCGCTTTGCCGATGAACAGGGGTTGCCACGCCCACGTCTTTCGCCTCAACTGGCACCGTTTCTCATGCGCTATAGCTGGCCGGGTAATGTGCGACAGCTCAAAAACGCCCTGTACCGTGCGCTGACGCAGCTGGAAGGGTATGAACTGCGCCCGCAAGATATTGTGTTGCCAGAACAGGCGCTTAACGTCTCGCTGGGGGACGAAGCGATGGAAGGATCGTTGGATGACATTACCAGCCGCTTTGAGCGCTCGGTGCTCACGCGGCTCTACATGTCCTATCCGAGCACGCGTAAATTAGCCAAACGGCTCGGCGTATCGCACACGGCGATTGCCAACAAACTGCGTGAATATGGTCTGGGCCAGAAGCGGGGGGAAGGCGAGTAGTTTGCAGTGAAGCATGCCTGTAGCGCAAGGCCGCTACAGGCGAGAGCATTATTTCAACGCAGCCAGCGCGGCATCGTAGTCTGGCTCGTGAGTGATTTCATTTACCAGCTCGCTATAAATCACCGTGTCATTTTCGTCCAGTACGACCACGGCACGGGCGGTTAAGCCTTTCAGCGGGCCATCGGCAATGGCAACGCCGTAATCTTCTTTAAATTCAGATCCGCGCATCGCCGACAGCGTGACCACGTTATTCACGCCTTCCGCGCCGCAAAAACGTGATTGTGCAAACGGCAGGTCTGCAGAGATACACAGCACCACCGTGTTGTTAGCATCACCAGAGCGCTCGTTGAACTTGCGTACTGAGGCCGCGCAGACGCCGGTATCAATGCTGGGGAAAATGTTGAGCACTTTGCGTTTGCCAGCGAAGTTAGCCAGTGAAACATCGTTCAGGTCTTTGGCAACCAGCGTGAAAGGCTTCGCCTTTTCGCCGGCCTGTGGGAACTGTCCCGCAACGGGGACGTCATTGCCCTGAAAATGTACGTTCTGCGACATAGGATTTCCTTATTAACAGTAAAAAACCAGACAACTTTGCCGTCTGGACAGGTATAGCGCCTGTTTATGACATAAATTTTAAGGGTTTTCGAGTGTAAACCGTGCCGTTGTGTGAATCACCGCACCCTGAAGGAGAAATAATGAGAACAGTGAAAAGTTATCCGGAAGCTTGGCCGCTGCATTCGCCGTTTGTTATTTCGCGCGGCAGCCGTACCGAAGCGCACGTGGTGGTGGTGGAGATCGAACAAGATGGCTTCAAAGGCGTGGGGGAAGCCACGCCGTATGCGCGCTATGGTGAAAGCGAAGCGTCGGTGCTTGAGCAAATTTCCGATCGGCTCGCGGCGATTCAGCAAGGCATGACGCGCGCGGAGCTACAGCAGGCGATGCCAGCGGGCGCGGCGCGTAACGCCATCGACTGTGCCTTGTGGGATTTAGCCTGTCAGCAACAGGGGAAAACCTTAGTCTCACTGAGCGACATGCACGCGCCGGACGCGATCGTGACGGCCCATACGGTGAGTATTGATACGCCGGATGCGATGGCGAGCAGCGCCTCCGCGCTCTGGCAGCATGGTGCACGGCTGCTCAAGATCAAAATGGATAATCATCTGATCAGTGAACGTCTGGTGGCGATCCGCAGCGCCGTGCCGGACGCCACGCTGATTGTGGACGCCAACGAGTCCTGGCCCGCAGAGGGCCTGGCGGCGCGCTGTCAGCTGCTGGCGGATTTGCAGGTCGCGATGCTGGAGCAGCCGCTGCCTGCGGGAGAGGACGCGGCGCTGGAGAATTTTATCCATCCGCTGCCGATCTGCGCCGATGAGAGCTGCCATACGCGGGAAAATCTGCCGCAGCTGCACGGGCGCTACGACATGGTCAACATCAAGCTGGATAAAACCGGCGGGTTAACCGAGGCGCTGGCGCTGGCTACAGCGGCTGAGGCGCAGGGATTCAAGATTATGCTCGGTTGCATGCTGTGCACCTCGCGCGCGATCCGCGCCGCGCTGCCGCTGACCGCCGTGGCCACCTTTGCCGATCTGGATGGCCCAACGTGGCTGGCCGTGGACGTTGAACCTGCGCTGCACTATGACCACGGTGTGCTTATTCTGCGGGCTGCCAGCGCAGCAGGTTGATCATGGCGTCCAAATACACTTCCGTCGCCTCATCGACCGAAATAGGCGGCATCTCGGCGGTAATGCACAGCAGGCCGAGATCGTCGCACCAGCTGCCAAACGAGCCCGGCGTGGCATAACCCACGCTGCTTACCAGCGGTAAGTCGGTGTGTGACGCCAGCCATTGTCCAAGCGCGCTGTGGTGCGGATCGTCAATACACGCCAACGGTTCATGCCACGACACCACCCAGCGCGGTTTTATTCGGTGAATAAGCTGGCACAGCGCTTGCGTCTCCGGCTCCGAGGCAGGCGCTTCGCCGGTTGACAGCACCACATCACGCGCATCCGCCGCGCTATTCCAGCGGTATACCGTGTCGCCATGCTGCCAGTTTGCCGCCGGGAAATTGCGGTTGAGATCCACGCCATTCGCATTAGCGCGCAGACCCAGCTGACAGCCGTCAGGGTTCACCGCCAAGATCACATGGTGGCGGCGTAGCGTCTCCGGCAGAGTGCGCATCGCACCTGATAAGGTCGCAACCGCCGCGTTTTCGTCACCGTGGGTGCCGGCAATAATCAGGCCGCTCTCCGCATCCGCCGCAGGCGCGGGAAACCACAACAGCGGGGCGCCCAGCGCGGAGCTGCCGTATTGCTGGCGAACCGCGCTGAGTCTGCCGCGCAGCGGTCGGGGGTGATGTGCAGACATAACGTTCCTCTTTAGGTGGCGATGGGCGAGCTATCGCCGACGCGGTAAGCAAAAGTGTGATGGGGAGTTCAGGCTCAACATAGCGGTAAACCGCGCCATGGGAAATAGCTATTTATTGATAAGTTATTTGCGATAAAGTGCCAAGCGACTCTGGCGGCACAGCGCGTTGGCCGCCGCCATTATTACGGGAAAGGAGGGGTGATGAAGGTGATGTGGCGTAAAACATGGGTGGCGGCCTGGATCGCCAGTGCGTTGGTTCCGGCGTGGGCGGCAGAGGTGCCGGCGGGTGCCCAGCTGGCGGCCAAACAAGAAATTGTTCGTCACATCAAAGATGAGCCTGCCTCGTTAGACCCGCTCAAAGCGGTAGGTCTGCCCGAAATTCAGGTGATGCGCGATCTTTTTGAAGGGTTAACCAATCAGGATGCACGCGGGCAGATCGTGCCGGGCGTAGCGTCTGAATGGAGTACCCACGACAATAAAACCTGGCTGTTTACGCTGCGTAATGATGCGCGCTGGTCGAACGGCGAACCCGTGACTGCCCAGGATTTTGTGTACAGCTGGCAGCGCTTAGTCGATCCCAAAAGCAGTTCGCCCTTTGCCTGGTTTGCCGCTTTAAGCGGTATCACCAATGCTGAAGCCATTACCCAAGGCAAAATGTCGCCCGACGCGTTAGGTGTGACTGCCACTGACGCGCAGCATCTCAAGGTGACGTTGTCACGTCCTGTGCCGTGGTTCCCTGCCATGGTGGCCAACGTCGCGCTTTATCCCGTACCGAAAACCGTGATTGCGCAATTCGGCAATGACTGGACCGCGCCGGGCAAGCTGGTTGGGAACGGCGCCTATCAGCTGGCGTCACGGGTGGTGAACGAAAAAATCGTGCTGGCGCGCAATCCGCATTATTGGGACAACGCGCACTCGGTACTGAATAAAGTGACTTTTGTTCCCATTAACGAAGAGTCGAGCGCCACGAAACGCTATCGCGCTGGCGACATCGACATCACGGAATCTTTCCCCAAAAACCTCTATGCCATGCTGAAGAAAACGTTGCCGGGCGAGGTGTATACGCCCGATCAACTCGGCACTTACTACTACGCGTTCAACACGCAAAAAGGACCTACCGCCGATGCACGGGTTCGCAGGGCGCTGTCGTGGAGCATTGACCGTCGCATCATCGCGGAAAAAGTGCTCGGCACCGGAGAGAAACCGGCATGGCACTTTACGCCGGACGTCACCGCCGGCTTTACGCCGCAGCAAAGCATGCTACAGCAGCACAGCCAGCAGGAACTCAATGCCCAGGCGAAAGCGCTGTTAAGCGCCGCAGGCTATGGGCCGGGTAAGCCGCTGCATCTGACCCTGCTGTATAACACCTCGGAGAGCCATCAGAAGATCGCGATTGCGGTAGCCTCAATGTGGAAAAAAAATCTCGGCGTGGACGTGACGCTGCAAAATCAAGAGTGGAAAAGCTATATCGACAGCCGTAACAGCGGCAATTTCGATGTGATTCGTGCGTCGTGGGTCGGCGACTACAATGAGCCCTCGACGTTCCTGAGCCTGTTGACCTCCGGCAATACCAGCAATATCCCGCGCTTCCACAGCGCGGAGTATGACGCGGTGCTGGCCAAAGCGAGCACCGACACCAACGCGGCGGCGCGTAACGCGGATTACAACAAAGCGGAACAGATCATCGCTGAACAGGCGCCAATCGCACCGATTTATCAATACACCAACGGTCGCTTAATCAAGCCGTATGTCAAAGGCTATCCCATTACCAACCCCGAAGATGTGGCCTACAGCCGCGAGCTGTGGATCGCGCAGCATTGACCTCGGCAGAACGGTGCGACGGAACGCCCGTTCTTGCTCACGTTTGTTCACAGCCCCGCGATTGCAACTCATCGTCGCCACGCTAGACTGTAGCGCATTGCAAGCGGAGTGAGGCGAGGATGTGAACGTCATTGAAGGAAGCGCGTTAAAAGTATCCGATGCGATCATTGCCTGTCAGCTGGACGGACAGGGCGGCATGATTGCCATTGAAGATAAAGATGTGATCCACTGCGAGCGTCCGTGCTGGCTGCATCTCAATTACACCCAACGGCAGAGCGCCGACTGGCTACAAAAAACCCCGCTTATTCCCGATTCGGTGCGCGACGCGTTGGCCGGTGACAGTATGCGTCCGCGCGTCACGCGCCTTGGCGACGGCTTTATGATCGTGCTGCGCAGCGTTAACCACAACGCCGATGCCCGTCCTGATCAGCTGGTGGCAATGCGGGTGTTCATCAACGATAAGCTCATCGTGTCCACCCGGCGGCGCAAGGTCAACGCCATTGACGACGTGCTCAACGAGCTGCAAGCGGGCAATGGCCCGATTGACGGCGGCAGTTGGCTGGTGGAGGTCTGCGATGCGCTCACCGATCATGCCAGCGAGTTTATCGAAGAGATGCACGACAAAATCATCGAGCTGGAAGACGCGCTGATGGACCAGCAAGTGCCCGCCCGCGGTGAGCTGGCGCTGCTGCGCAAACAATTGATTGTGATGCGACGCTACATGGCGCCACAGCGCGACGTGTATGCGCGCCTGGCGAGCGAAAAACTCACCTGGATGAACGACGACGATCGCCGCCGCATGCAGGACGTGGCCGATCGGCTGGGACGAGGGTTGGACGATCTCAACGCGGGCGTGGCGCGCACCGGCATCCTTGCCGATGAAGTGGCCTCGCTGCTGGCGGAGTCCATGAACCGTCGCACCTACACCATGTCGCTGATGGCGATGATTTTCCTGCCGGCGACGTTTTTAACCGGGCTGTTTGGCGTCAATCTTGGCGGCATTCCTGGCGGGAGCTGGCCGATGGGTTTCACGGCGTTTTGCGTTTTGCTGTTGCTGATGGTGGGCGGCGTGGCGCTGTGGCTTAAGCGGCGCAAATGGCTGTGACTTGCTCATAAATACGGTGGTGAAGCGGGCAGGCGTTTAGGCAGATGGAAAAACGCCTAAACCTGATCGAAATCAAAACGCGCCTGGACGCGGCGCGGCACACTCTCTCTCGCAGGTGAATGCAACGTCAAGCGATGGGCGTTGTGCTCCACATTGTCTTACTTCTTGATTTCGCATTAACGTTTAACCGCCTTAATGCGCACACGCCGGCATTACTGCCGGCTTTTTTTTGCCCGCCTGGCCTGAGTGCGTTTCTTTTCCTACGCTTACAAGACATTCAGCGAAAAGGAGAAGGGCATGCAACCATTCACTGCCAGTGAACCCATTCCAACCGATCCGCCACCGATTCCCGAACCGATACCGCAGCCTCAGCCAATACCGGAGCCGGAGCCGCCGCACGATCCGGCTTATCCACCCATCTCAGACCCGCCGCCGCACGGGTAATAAAAAAGGCGCGTTGTGAGCAACGCGCCTTTTAAGTCTGAACCTTTACTTGATTTCGAGGACGTCGAGCCGAACCGGCTTTTCAGCACTGTCATCGTCGTCTTCAGGCTGCCAGCCTGCGGGCTGTAACGGCAGCGTTTCACGGTCAAAGCCGATATCGCCGCCGTCGATCACCGCGTCGCCCTGACGCAGGGTTTTAAAATCAAACAGCGCGGTATCGACCATGTGTGAGGGCACAATATCCTGCATAGCGCTGAACATTGTTTCCAGACGGCCAGGATAGCGCTTATCCCAGTCACGCAGCATATCGCCCACCACCTGGCGCTGAAGATTCGGCTGCGAACCGCACAGGTTGCAGGGAATAATCGGGAACTGACGCGCTTCGGCAAAGCGGATAATATCTTTTTCGCGGCAGTAAGCCAGCGGGCGGATCACGATGTGTTTGCCGTCATCGCTCATCAGCTTTGGCGGCATGCCTTTCATCTTGCCGCCGTAGAACATGTTCAGGAACAGCGTCTGTAAGATATCGTCGCGATGATGACCAAGCGCAATCTTGGTGCAACCTAACTCGCTCGCGGTGCGGTAGAGAATGCCGCGACGCAAGCGCGAGCACAGGGAGCAAGTGGTTTTACCCTCAGGAATTTTTTCTTTAACGATCGAGTAGGTGTCTTCGGTAACGATTTTGTACTCGATGCCAAGCTCTTCCAACCATGCCGGAAGTATGTGCGCGGGGAAGCCGGGCTGTTTCTGGTCCAAATTCACTGCCACCAGCGAAAAATTCACCGGTGCGCTTTTCTGTAGGCTGCGCAGGATTTCCAGCATGGTGTAGCTGTCTTTGCCGCCGGACAGGCACACCATAATACGATCGCCTTCTTCAATCATGTTGAAGTCGGCAATGGCTTCGCCCACATTGCGGCGCAAACGCTTTTGCAGCTTATTCAGGTTGTACTGTTCTTTTTTACTTACTTCTTGATTTTCTGACATTATTTTCACGCTTAACAGTGAAGACCAGGATCGCTAGCGGCAGAGAGGAACCCACGCGGCGCTCAACCCGCTTTAACATGAGTGCGTATGGTACGGATTGCTGCCGCGAATGCCAGCGTCAGCTGCACTCTTTTCATGCTTTTCATGAATAAGGCATTTCAAGCGCGCCAATCACATCATCTCGAGGGAGTGCACCCCTTTGACCTCCATAACTTTGTCATAGATAGCGTGTAGCGGTGCATTACGTGACAATGTCACCTCGACGCTTAGCTCACACAGGCCACTCTCTGCATCCCGGTTTACCACGGCGATGCGCCCATAGCGCAAATGCTCCCGCTGCAACACCAGCAGAACCAATGGCACGCTTTTGGGTTTCAACTGCACCAGCAGCGTGTGGTGACGACCAATCAACCAGTGACTAATGCGCCGAAACGTTTCCAGCACCACCAGCGCCAGCACGGTGCCGTAAATGCCAATTTCGTACATGCCGCTACCAATGACCAACCCTATGGCCGCCGTAACCCAAAGCCCAGCGGCGGTGGTAAGGCCCTTAACGATCTGCTTTTGAATGATGATGGTGCCCGCGCCAAGAAAGCCCATGCCGCTGACCACCTGCGCCGCAATACGGCTGGGATCCAGCGCAACGTGCTCGTTGTTTAGCATGTCGGCAAAGCCGTACTTTGACACCAGCATAAACATCGCGCTGCCAATACCCACGAGAATATGGGTGCGCAGTCCCGCCTCCTTGGCGCGCATTTGTCGCTCCAGACCAATCAGGCCGCCCAGAATACCGGCGAGGGCAATGCGAATGAGCATGTCAGTTAACATTTTTCCTCCTGTCAGTGGAATAAAGCGGGGGTGATTCCGCTAGCGAAATTGCAAACAGGATAATTCTGCTTGCAATGCTTATTCTTAAATTTTGTAAAAAGCTGTGTCGCCTCTCGACCCCGCGCAGCCGCTGTCATATGCTGAGTCCTCTTTTGTGCCGACACCCCCGGAGCCCGATTGATGAAAGCCGCTACATTATTGCTGGCTGGCGCAGCGCTGTTACTTGCTGGCTGCAGCAGCAACAGTGATGAACCGCCGCAACAGGCCACTGCCGCCCACGTTTCACCGCATGTAGTGATGTCATCTTTGGCGGAAGTAAATTGCAGCAACGCCGGGGGAACGCTGGCGTTTTCGCGTCAGCTCGATGGATCGCGCATTGGTATGTGTCAGCTGGGCAATGGCCGCCGCTGCGACGAGCAGGCGCTGATGGGCGGACGCTGCGCCCGCTAACGCAGGCGCCACGCTGTTACGCGTTAACCTCGTTTTCACTCTTTTCGCCGCGTTCAATACGCTGAAGATTGTCGAGCGTGGTTTCAGAGATAGCGGTCAGGGCTTCGGCCGTGAGAAACGCCTGATGTCCGGTAAAGAGCACGTTATGACAGGCCGACAGTCGGCGGAACACATCATCCTGAATCACGTCGTTGGATTTATCTTCAAAAAAGAGATCGCGCTCATTCTCATAAACATCCATGCCGAGTGAGCCAATTTTCTGCTGTTTTAGCGCGTCAATCGCCGCTTGTGAATCAATCAAGCCGCCGCGGCTGGTATTAATGATCATCACGCCATCTTTCATCTGCCGAAACGCGTCGGCATTGAGCAGATGATGGTTTTCCGGCGTCATCGGGCAGTGCAGTGTGATCACATCAGATTGTGCGAATAGCGTGTGCAGATCGACATACTCAGCGCCCAATGCGCGGGCGGCTTCCGCAGGATAAGGATCGTATGCCAGTAGGCGCATGCCAAAACCTTTGAGGATGCGCAGGGCGGCCAAGCCGATTTTTCCCGTGCCAATAACACCCGCCGTTTTGTTGTACATGTTGAAACCGGTCAGCCCCTCCAGCGAGAAGTTGGCGTCGCGCGTGCGCTGGTAGGCGCGATGAATGCGGCGGTTCAGCGCCATCATTAAGCCTACCGCATGCTCGGCCACCGCTTCGGGCGAGTAGGCGGGGACGCGCACCACTTTGAGGTTAAGCGCGGCGGCCGCCTGCAGATCGACATTATTAAAACCCGCGCAGCGCAGCGCGATATATTTGACCCCCACGGCCGCCAACTCTTCCAGTACCGCTTTGCTGGCGTCATCGTTAACAAAAATGCAGACCGCATCGCACCCGGCGGCATTTTTAGCGGTGGTTTCGCTCAGCAGAAAATCAAAATAGGTGAGATCAAAGCCAAAGCGGGCATTGACATGATCGAGGTACTTTTGGTCATAGTGTTTCGTGCTGTAAACCGCAACTTTCATTGTTTCACTCCTGAAAAATGCCACGACGTTATCGTTACAGAATAACGCCTTCCATCCGGTTTTGCTGCGCTTAAGGCAGACTAAGGCGTAACGCCTTCATAAAACGCAGATAACATGCCATCATCGTGGCCGGGATCATATCAACAGGAACGTTAGCTGCCATGAGGCGGGGCCTTCGTCAAACTCTTGCTGCGCTACTGGCGCTGATTGTGCTGGTTTTAGGATTGCTGCTGACCGTCACGCAGTGGCTGCCGCGCGTGGTTGGGCTGTGGTTGCCCGATGATACCCGCATCGCACTTGACGGCGCGCCGGGTTGGCACGCAGGCAACCTGCGCTTTCCTGCGGTGCGCTATTACGCGGGGGAATGCGTGCTGGCGCAGGTGGAGGAAGCCCAGATCGGCTGGCATCAGCACCGCTGGCGCGTACAAGCGGGCAACGTACAACTCAACAGTGATTGTCTGCAATCGCTCCCCCAGAACAGCAGCAGCGCGGTGCCACGCTCGCTGGCTGAGTGGCAGCAGCGCCTGCCGGACGCAGACGTGCAGATTGATCGCCTGACGCTTCTTCCCTGGCCCCACTATGCTGGACGCCTCAATGTGACCCTGGATAAACGCGTGCAGCGCGTACGCTACCAAGGCGAGAATCTGCACGTTGATGCTCAGCTGCAAGGCCAGCAGCTTCATCTGACGCAGCTTAAACTGGCGTCTCCGGCGTTGACGTCCCCGCTGACGCTCACGGGCGAGTTCACCTTAGCAACGCTCGCGCAGGGTGTGCCGGTGGCGGGTGACCTGCACGGCGAACTCGATCTCGCGCAGTGGCCGCAGCCCCTCGCCATCGCGCTAAAATGGCAGCAACGGCAGGGTGAATTGCAGGTGACGCAACAGGGCGACGACCGGCCGCTATTGCGTCTGCCGTGGCAGGCTGATAGCGAGCAAATTCGCATCCACGACGGCGAATGGCGCTGGCCTCAGGCCGATCAATCCTTTGCAGGCGGCGTAGCCCTGACGTTGCAAAACTGGCAAAACGGGCTCGCACAGACTGAAATCAGCGGCCGCGCTAACCTCTTAACCCGCGGCCGCGGCGGTAAGGGCAATGCGGTGCTCAGCGTGGGGCCGGGTGTGCTGCGCCTCACCGACAGCGCGTTACCTTTTCAACTCACCGGCGAGAGCAAACTCGCCGATCTGCAACTTTTTGGCAGCCTGCCTGGCCTCCTGCACGGCAGCATCCTCGCGCCGCAGCTTACGCTAAAACCCGGTGCGCTGCTGCGCCTGCGTGGGCGCGTGCTGTCGATGCTGGATGTCGATGAGGCGCGCTGGCCGCTGGCGGGGGTGACGCTGGGCGCTAACGGCATCAATGGCCGTCTGCAGGCGATTCTTCGCGCGCACGACAGCGGCCTCGGGCGCTTTACGCTGCATCTGGATGGCCACGCCAATCATTTTTGGCCGGATCGCGGGCGCTGGAACTGGCGCTATTGGGGCAAGGGCGAAATGGTTCCGCTGCAGGCGCACTGGGATGTGAAAGGCACCGGCAGCTGGCAGGGCACGCTAATTGCGCTGGATACGCTCGATACCGGCTTTGACCAGCTCGCCTATGGTGGCGTGACCGTGGCGACGCCGCGCCTGCGCCTGAGTGCGCCGGTGCGCTGGGAGCGCGATCCGACGCGCGCCGCATTTACCGGCGGCTTTACGCTGCGCGCCGGAGAGACGCAGTTTGGCTACGGTGGCAGGCTGCCACCGTCGCGGCTGGATTTCCAGGCGGTGGGTGACGATCCAGGTCATTTCCAGTGGCGCGGCCAGTTGACGGCCGCTGAGATCGGTCCTTTGCGCGTGCATGGTCGCTGGGACGGGGAGCGGTTGCGCGGTGAGGCGTGGTGGCCTTCACAGTCGCTGGCGGTGTTTCAACCGCTGCTGAGCAGCGACATGAAGATGCGCATTCAGTCGGGCCAGCTCCGCGCGCAAGTGGCGTTTTCCGCCGCGCCAGCGCAAGGATTTGAGGCTGGCGGGTTCTGGGCCGTGAAGCAGGGCAGCGTCTGGATGCCGGACAGTGAAATCAACGGTATCGACTTTACGCTGCCGTTTCGCCTGAAATCACACCAGTGGCAGCTCGGCCGCCGTGGCCCGGTGTCACTGCGCATTGCCGAAGTCAAAAATCAGTTTGCGCTGCAAAACATCACGGCCGATCTCCAGGGACACTATCCATGGCAGGCGCGGCAGCCGCTTACGCTGAGCAACGTAAACTTTGACCTGCTGGGCGGACATGTGAGTATGCCGTGGCTGTCGCTGCCCCAGCTGCAGCCGGCGCGCGTTACGCTGCGCAGCATCAATCTGAGCCGGCTGGTCACCGCCCTCAAACCCAAGCAGTTTGCCATGTCGGGCGAAGTCAACGGCGAGCTGCCGCTGTGGGTGAACAATCCGCGCTGGTTAATCGAAAAGGGATGGATTGCCAACAGCGGACCGCTGACCTTCCGCCTTGATAAAGATATGGCGGATGCCATCGTCAAAAATAACGTGGCGGCCGGCGCGGCACTGGACTGGTTGCGTTACATGGAGATGTCGCGCGCCTGGGCCACGCTGGATCTGGACAACGTTGGTAATCTCTCTCTGCAAGCGCAGGTCAATGGCACCAGCCAGTTCAGCAACCGGCGCCAGCAGGTCAATCTAAACTACCATCATCAGGAAAATCTGTTTCAGCTGTGGCGCAGCCTGCGCTTTGGCGATAATTTGCAATCTTGGGTAGAGCAACACGCCACCCTGCCATCCAGAAAGGACCCCCAACCATGAGCCTGAGGGCATTCGCGTTGCTGGCAGCAGGCCTGCTGCTGCTGGGCTGCGTGCCGCGTATTGAAGTGGCGGCGCCAAAAGAGCCAATTACCATTAACATGAACGTGAAAATCGAACATGAGATCCACATTAAAGTGGATAAAGATGTCGAAGCGCTGTTAAAAGACCAGAGCGGCCTGTTTTGAGGAGAGGAACGATGAAACGCAGCGGAATCGCGCTGGTTGTTGCCCTGTTACTCGCCCCTTCGGCCTGGGCGCTAACGCTTGACGAAGCGCGTCAGCAGGGGCGCGTAGGGGAAACGCTAAGCGGCTATATTGCCGCCCGTCAGCAGGATCAAGAGACGCTGGCGCTGGTGGCACGCATCAATGCGGGTCGCGCCGAGCAGTATCAGCGCGTGGCGCAGCAAAATCGCCTGGCCGCGCACGATGTCGCGCGTATCGCCGGTGAAAAACTGGTCGCGCGCGCACCGGCGGGAGAATATGTCCGTGGCATCAACGGCCAGTGGCTGCAAAAATAAGCCGCTGGTCATAAAAAAGCCGGGCGCTCAGGCCCGGCAATGACGGCATTCTGCCCTTATCACGTAGGGCAGTCATTCAATGCAGTTACGCGCCGACGATCTGCTTGATGGCGTCTTTCGCATCGCTCGTGGCTTTGGTCGCCACTTCTGGACCATAGGCAATGCCTTCGGCCAGCACAAACTCGACGTCGGTGATACCGATAAAGCCCAGGAACAGTTTCACGTAAGGGGTGAGCAGGTCGCTTGGCGAATCTTTGTGGATACCGCCGCGGCTTGACAGGATCACCGCACGTTTGCCTTTCACCAGGCCTTCTGGGCCCGCTTCGGTATAACGGAACGTTACGCCAGCACGCGCGATCAGATCAAAGTAGTTTTTCAGCTGCGTTGGGATGTTGAAGTTGTACATTGGCGCGGCGATCACCACGGTGTCGTGGGCCTGCAGTTCCGCAATCAGTTCATTCGACAGATTCAGCGCGTCTTGCTGACGAGGAGACAGTGGCGCGTCAGAAGGACGCAGCGCACCGACCAGTTCGCCGTCAAGCACTGGCACCGGCTGCGCCGCGAGGTCGCGTACGGTCACACTGTCGCCCTTGGCACGCGCTTCATCGGCGTAAAAATCGGCGAGTTGGCTGGACTGTGAGTAATCGGCCAGAATGCTTGATTTCAGAACTAAGACTTTGCTCATGGTTTCTTCCTGTGCGTTACGCGGCGTGTTTACCGCTGAATGGGTCTCACTCTACGGTGTTAACCGTGCCGCGAAAAGCGCAATATTTCGAGAGCTATGTTCGAATTTATTGAATAAGCACAGCCACCTGCGCGCGAAGGCTGGCAGAGAATGTGCTATCATGCCCGGATGCAATTTTTCCGCCAGACTTTGTCAGCCGGGCATACCAACGCATGCCGGGCTTGCCGCGACAACAGGTAATTCATCACTATGTCATCATCTGCTTCTTCACCTTTTGCACCGCTTTGGGCGCGGCTTGATCACCTTATGCTGCGCGATCGCCAGCGTTTGCAGCGCCGCCTGCACGGCGCCACGAAAGTGAAAAATCCCGACGCGCAGCGCGGTATTGTCGCTGAGCTTGAATCCGAATTTAGCGCCGCTGAACAGCGCATTGCGCTGCGCACGGCCGCAACGCCGCGCATCACATTCCCCGACAACCTGCCGGTCAGCCAAAAACAGCAGAGCATCGCCGACGCCATTCTTGATAATCAGGTCGTGATCGTGGCCGGCGAGACCGGTTCGGGGAAAACCACGCAGCTGCCAAAAATTTGTCTGGCGCTGGGACGCGGTGTGAAAGGGCTGATCGGTCATACGCAGCCGCGCCGCCTGGCGGCGCGAACCGTGGCTAACCGCATTGCTGATGAGCTGGAAACCTCACTCGGCGGCACGGTGGGCTATAAGGTGCGTTTCAACGATCAGGTTAGCGACACCACGCAGGTGAAGTTAATGACAGACGGTATTCTGCTGGCGGAAATTCAGCAAGACCGTCTGCTGCTGCAATATGACACGCTGATCATTGATGAAGCGCACGAACGCAGCCTTAATATCGACTTCCTGCTGGGCTATTTGCGCGAACTGCTGCCGCGCCGCCCGGATTTAAAAGTGATCATCACCTCGGCGACCATCGATCCACAGCGCTTTTCCCGCCATTTCAATAACGCGCCGGTGATCGAAGTCTCCGGGCGGACCTATCCCGTGGAAGTGCGGTACCGTCCCGTGGTGGAGAACGCGGAAGATACGGATCGCGATCAGCTGCAGGCGATTTTCGACGCGGTGGATGAGCTGGGCCGTGAAAGCCGCGGCGATATTCTGATATTTATGAGCGGCGAACGAGAAATTCGCGATACCGCCGATGCGCTCAACCGACGTGACCTGCCGCACACGGAAATCCTGCCGCTGTATGCCCGTTTATCGAACGCCGAACAGAATCGCGTGTTTCAGTCGCACAGCGGCCGCCGAATCGTGCTGGCGACCAACGTGGCTGAAACCTCGCTTACGGTGCCGGGCATTAAGTACGTGATCGATCCCGGCACGGCGCGCATCAGCCGCTACAGCTATCGCACCAAGGTACAGCGGCTGCCAATCGAGCCGATCTCTCAGGCGTCTGCGAATCAGCGCAAAGGGCGCTGTGGTCGCGTTTCAGAAGGCATCTGTATTCGCCTTTATTCAGAAGACGATTTCCTGAGCCGTCCGGCGTTCACCGATCCGGAAATTTTACGCACTAATCTCGCGTCAGTGATCTTGCAGATGACGGCGCTGGGATTGGGCGACATCGGCGCATTTCCGTTTGTTGAAGCGCCCGACAAGCGCAATATTCAGGATGGTGTACGCCTGCTGGAGGAGCTGGGGGCGATTACGCTCAGCGACAGCGGAAAATATGCGCTGACGCCATCGGGACGTCAGTTGGCACAGCTACCGGTGGACCCGCGCCTCGCCCGAATGGTGCTGGAGGCACAGCGATTTGGCTGCGTACGCGAAGCGATGATCATCACCGCAGCGCTCTCGATTCAGGATCCGCGTGAGCGTCCGGTCGAGAAGCAGCAGGCCTCGGATGAGAAACATCGACGCTTTGCCGACAAAGACTCGGACTTCCTCGCCTTTGTGAACCTTTGGCACTATCTGCAGGAGCAGCAAAAAGCGCTGTCAGGCAACCAGTTCCGCCGCCAGTGTAAAATCGACTATCTCAACTATTTACGCGTGCGCGAGTGGCAAGATATTTATACCCAACTGCGCCAGGTCGTTCGTGAACTGGGGATGCCGGTCAACAGCGAGCCGGCGCCTTATCGCGAAGTGCATTGCGCGCTGCTCACCGGCCTACTGTCGCATATTGGTCAGAAAGATGCAGATAAGCAGGAATACACCGGCGCCCGCAATACCCGCTTCGCCATCTTCCCCGGATCGGGGCTGTTTAAAAAGCCGCCCAAGTGGACTATGGTTGCGGAGCTGGTTGAAACCAGTCGCCTGTGGGGCCGCGTGGCCGCACGCATTGAACCGGAATGGATCGAGCCGCTGGCGCAGCACCTGATAAAACGTAGCTATAGCGAACCGCACTGGGAAAAAGCGCAGGGCGCGGTGATGGCCAGCGAGAAGGTCACGCTTTACGGCTTACCGATTGTGCAGGCGCGCAAGGTTAATTACGGCAAAATCGATCCCACGCTGAGTCGCGAACTGTTTATCCGTCATGCGCTGGTAGAAGGTGACTGGCAAACGCGTCACGCTTTCTTCCGCAATAACCTTAAATTACGCAGCGAAGTCGAGGATTTAGAGCACAAATCTCGTCGTCGCGACATCCTGGTGGATGATGAAACGCTGTTCGCCTTTTACGATCGGCGCATTGGCAGCGACGTGGTATCAGCCCAGCATTTTGATAGCTGGTGGAAGCAGGCCAGCAAAGCCAATCCCGACCTGCTGAGCTTTGATAAGCAAATGCTGATTAAAGACGGGGCGCAGCAGGTCAGTCAGCTGGATTATCCGAATTTTTGGCATCAGGGAAATCTCAAGCTTAAGCTGAGCTATCAGTTTGAGCCCGGCACGGATGCCGACGGCGTGACGGTGCACATTCCGCTGCCGCTGCTCAATCAGGTCGATGAGCAGGGCTTTGAATGGCAAATTCCCGGCGTGCGGCGTGAACTGGTGATTGCGCTGATCAAATCGCTGCCGAAACCCCTGCGTCGCAATCTGGTGCCAGCGCCCAATTACGCCGAGGCGTTTCTTGGCCGCGTCGAGGCCATGGCGCTGCCGCTGCTTGATGCGCTGGAGCGTGAATTCCGCCGCATGACCGGCGTCACGATTGACCGTGACGCCTGGCAGTGGGATCAGGTGCCCGATCACCTAAAAATCACTTTCCGCATCGTGGATGAACACAACCGAAAGCTGGAAGAAGGCAAAGATCTGCTCCTGCTCAAGCAGCGTCTCAAAGGCAAAGTGCAAGAGACATTGTCGCAAGTGGCGGACGATGGACTTGAGCAGAGCGGCTTGCATATCTGGAGTTTTGGCGCACTGCCGCAAAGCTATGAACAGAAACGCGGCAGCTATCGGGTAAAAGCCTGGCCCGCGCTGGTGGATGAAAAAGACAGCGTTGCGATTCGCCTGTTTGACAGTGAGCAGGAGCAGCAAAAAATGATGTGGCGCGGTCAGCGTCGCCTGCTGTTGCTGAACATTCCGTCACCGATTAAATATCTGCATGAAAAGCTGCCGAACAAAGCCAAGCTCGGCTTGTACTTCAATCCCTACGGAAAAGTGCTGGAGCTGATCGATGACTGCATCGCCTGCGGCATTGATAAATTGATGGCGGAAGCGGGCGGGCCGGCTTGGGAGCAAGCGGGGTTTGAGCAGCTGCGCGACAAGGTACGCGCCGAGTTAAATGACACCGTCGTGACCATTGCTAAGCAGGTTGAGCAGATTCTGACCAGCGTCTTTAACATCAATAAGTTTTTGAAAGGGCGCGTCGACATGAGTCTGGCGCTGGCACTGGCAGACATCAAAGCCCAAATGTCCGGGCTGGTATACCGGGGATTTGTCACCGGCAATGGCTATCAGCGGCTGGGCGATACGCTGCGTTATCTGCAGGGTATCGAGCGCCGCCTGGAGAAGCTGCCCGTTGATCCGCACAGCGATCGCGCCCGTATGTTAAAAGTGCAGGCGGTGGAGCAAGCGTGGCAGGCGTGGCGCAATAAACTGCCGCCGCAGCGCCGCGACGACGCGGACGTGCAGGCGATACGCTGGATGTTGGAGGAGTTGCGCATCAGCTACTTTGCACAGCAGCTGGGCACACCTTATCCCATTTCCGACAAGCGTATTTTGCAGGCGATGGAACAACTCAATTAAGGCAAGGGTGGGAAGGTGGCTTCCCACCGGATTATTTTGCCAGCTCTTCCAGTCGGTCTTTGAAGGACGTTACGGCAATCGCGCGATTATCGGCGCGATAGCGATCGGCGGGCGCGGGAGCCGAACTCTGTACGGCAATCAATTGCCAACCCGCGTCGGTTTTCAGCAGCAGCGGCGATCCGCTGTCGCCTGGCAATGTGTCGCACTGGTGTGACAGCACGGCACGCTGTGCCCAGCCGGTGATCACGCAGTCGCTGTGCGAATAGAGCGTATCCAGATGGTCTGCGGGATAACCTGCCTGCGTCACCTTGCGGTTGGTGGTTTTCAGTGCGGCGGTCAGATCGCTACGCGAGCCATCAAACAGCGGAATCGGCGCGATACCGGAAGGGGGATTATGCAGAATAATCAGCCCGTAATCGTAGGGCGCGGCGCCGGGTGGCACAATCCAGCCTTCGCCATCCGCCTGCAGTTTGTGCGCCAGCGAGGGTTCAACGCGCGCATCGATATCGTGAATTTCATAACGCCAGCCTTTGTCCGCCGCCATAAAGCGGAGCGCCACCGGCTTATCAAATTTTCCCGGCGGGGCCAGCAGGCAGTGGCCAGCGGTGAGCGCCAAATGGGCGGAAATCAGCGTGGCGGTGCAGAGATTACCGCTTTCGGTTTCCAGTTGACCAATGGCATCCCAAGGGGCCGCGCTAACATCATTGATGGCAACGCGATGATCTTTCCCAAAAAACAGCGTCTTAATGTCTTGCGGGCTAAGCCCGTCTTCGTCATCGGCATGAGCTGTGAGGGTAACGCTAAAAATACCAACGAAAAACAGAATGGCCAGGCGCATAGTTCTCTCAATGGCGAGAATAAGTAGAGGGTATTGTCATCACGCAAGAGCGATAACTATAGTCGGTGAGCGGTAAAAAAGGGAGAAATAATGGAGTAATCAGCACGCTACAACGACTACAGGAAAAAACTCGCAGCAATGACACCACACAGGATCATTACAATCAGGATGATTTCGAAGCGATAGCGATGCACCATTTTTCGCTACTCCAGTAAATAAACACCCGGCATAACCGGGTGTTTTAATTATGAATGCCTGGTGGGCGCAGAAGGGCGACCTTATTTAGCGGCTTTTTTCACTTTGTGATGCTTTTTAGCAGCCTGCGCTTTCTGTGCAGCAGGTTTGGTCACTTTTTTGTGGTGCTTTTTAGCAGCCTGTGCTTTCTGGGCAGCAGGTTTGGTGGCTTTTTTGTGGTGCTTTTTAGCAGCCTGCGCTTTCTGAGCAGCAGGTTTGGTTACTTTTTTGTGGTGCTTTTTAGCTGCCTGCGCTTTCTGCGCGGGGGCTTTTTTCTCTACTTTCTTGTGCTTTTTAGCAGCCTGCGCTTTCTGAGCCGCTTTCTTGTGGTGAACCATTTTGTGTTTTGCTGGTGCAGCTGTCTTGCTGGCAGCAGGTGCAGCAGCGGTTGGTGCAGCAGCAGCAGGAGCAGCGGTTGTTGTCTCAGCTGCGAAAGCAACAGAAGACAGACCCATAGCAGCGGCGATTACCAGTGCAAATAATTTTTTCATTGCAAAACCCTCGAACTATTTTTTCATGAGTAGCCCACTGCGGGGCCGGTGAAAGAACTATATGGCAAACAGTTTGGGCTTTCCGTGAGGGATTGGTATCGGCGTGTAACGGATTGTACAAAGGGCAAAAAGCGAAGAAACGGGCGGCCTGTGATGACCGCCGCGCAGTTTACTCGGAGAGGTAACGCTGTTCAAGATGCTGGCGGAAGTAGGCGGGATTCAGCGTCTCGCCGGTGGCATTGATCAGCAGTTGCGCCGTTGAGAAACGGCTGCCGTGCTGCCAGATATTCTGTTTAAGCCAGTCAAACAGCGGCTGCAAATCGCCATGCTGTATCAGATCCTCGACCTGGGGTATCGCTTGCTTCACCGCATGGAACAGCTGTGCAGCGTACATGGCGCCCAGCGTGTAAGTGGGGAAGTAGCCGAATGCGCCATCGGTCCAGTGAATATCCTGCATACAGCCATCGCGGTAGTTGCCACGCGTATCAATCCCTAAGCTTTGCTGCATCTTCTCATCCCACAGTGCCGGAATATCATCGACCTCGATCTCACCTTCAATCAGCGCACGTTCAATCTCATAGCGCAGGATCACGTGTGCGGGATAGCTCAGTTCGTCGGCATCAACCCTGATTAAGCCCGGCTGCACGCGCTGGGTGAGAGGGATAAAGTTATGCACCTCCAGCGCCGGTTGCTCGCCCATCAGCGCCACAACTTGCGGATGAATACGCTGTAGGAAAGCCTTGCTGCGGCCAAGCTGCATCTCCATAAACAGACTTTGCGATTCATGTATAGCCGTGGAGCGTGCCTGAGCGACCGGCAGGCCGCGCCACTGCTGCGGCAGATTCTGTTCGTAACGCGCATGGCCGGTTTCGTGGATCACGCCCATCATCGCGCTGAGAAAATCGTTTTCGCTGTAGCGCGTGGTAATGCGCACATCTTCCGGCACGCCGCCGCAGAAGGGGTGGGCGCTAACATCTAAACGACCGTGATGGAAATCAAAACCCAGCGTCTCCATCAGGCGCAACCCGAGCTGCTTTTGTCCTTCAATGGCAAACGGCCCCACCGGTTGCAAAATAGTGCGGCTCTGCTGCCTGGCAACGGCCTGTTGCAGCAGTTCGGGCAGCCAGCTTTTCAGATCGCCAAAGGTGCTGTCCAACTGGGCGCTGGTCATGCCCGGCTCATAAAGGTCCAGCAGCGCATCGTAGCGAGAGACGCCCAGCGCGTCAGCGCGCAGCTGTGCTTCCTCGCGGCTGAGCTTAACCACTTCTTTGAGGTTGGTCGCGAAGCCTTGCCAATCATTGGCCGGACGCTGCTGGCGCCAGGCGTGTTCGCAGCGTGAGCCTGCCAGCGATTTAGCCTCAACCAGCGACGCTGGCAGCAGACTGGCTTGCTGCCAGGCGCGCTGCATCTCATACAAATTGGCCTGCTCGACGTCATTCAGCGAATCCTGCTGGGCAGCGTCAAACAGAGAACCCAGCCGTGGATTGGTCAACGTCTCATGCATGAACACGCTGAGTTCGGCCAGCGCTTCGCCGCGCGCCTGGCTGCCGCCGGGCGGCATGGTGGTCTGCATATCAACACCGACAATCGCCCCTAAATGACCAAAGCGCGAGAGACGCTGGAAGGTGCGGCATAATTCCTGATAAGCGGATGTCACGTAAAAAGCTCCTTATGACGGAAGACGAGGCGTCATGTCACGCAAGGGAAGATCAACTGGCCAACAAAAGCGAATGCTGGCGCCGCCGAGCGGACTGCTCTCAATGCTGACGCTGCCTTGCAGCGCCAGCGCGATAGAATGCACAATGGCTAAACCTAGCCCGCAACCGCCAGTCGCGCGATCGCGACTGGGATCGAGACGCACAAACGGCTCAAAGACGCGCTCACGCTCGGCAGGCGGAATACCGGGGCCGTCATCTTCAACCTGCAAAAATCCCGTGCCGCTGTCGAACCATAAGCTTATGCGCAACCGCTGTTGCGCGTAACGCAGCGCGTTATTCACCAGATTATCCAGCACCCGCTCCATCAGGCGCGTATCGGCAGAGCCAACGTTCTCACGCTGCGGAATATCCAGCGCGATATGCGTTTGTGGGTTCATGGCCTGTACGTCTTCAATGTGCAAGCGCAGCCACTGAGCCAAATCGAACGTTTGCAGATTAAGGTCGACGCGCGGACGATCAAGGCGCGCATAGGTAAGCAGCTCCTCGATCAGGCTTTCCAACTGCCCAATATCACGGTTCAGCGCGGCAGATTCTGCTGCGGTGAGGTTGTCGCTCATCTCAAGGCGGTAGCGCAAACGCACCAACGGCGTGCGCAATTCGTGGGCAATACCGTCAATCAGCTGTTTTTTGCTGGCCACCAGCGTGTTGATATTCTCCGCCATTTGGTTAAACGCGACGCCCAAGCTGTAAAGACTGGAGGTGTTCTCAAAATGGGTGCGCACGTCCAGCTCACCGCGTCCAAAACGCTGGGCGGCTTTTTCCAGTCGCTGCATCTCTTGCCAGTGCGGGCGCAGCCAGATAAACACCGGCAGCGCGAGCGAGATGGCGATAAACGCCATCAGCGCGATGTCCAGCAGACGCATTTGATGCAAATAAAACAGGTAAGGAATAGGGCCAACAGAAAGCACATAGTGGCTGCGTGGAATGTGCTGGAGAAAGGTGTACTGGTCGTCAAGCGCCACAATCTCACCGGCGCGCAGCCGTTTCATATCCGCCTCGCCCAGCTGGTATTTGTTCATGGGCTCAATGTTGAGCGCAAACGACAGGTCGAGATCGAGGCTGCGGATGGTCTTGCTCCAGTCGCGCGGCGGGATTTCACGCAGCTCGCTGCGCATCAAAAACAGCGAGCTGGCCATGAGATCGTTCATGGACTGGCGACCCGCGCGTTCGGCGGTGAATTTATAGACCAGCCCCACCAGCAGCGTCATGACCAGAAAGCAGACAAACAGCAGCAGGTAAAATTGGATAAACAGCTTTCTCATGCGGAAGGGGTATCCCAAGCCTGTGGTGCAAACAGATAGCCTTTGTTGCGAATGGTTTTAATGCGAAACGGCTCCGTCGCGCTGTCGTAGAGCTTTTTGCGCAGGCGCGAAATAGCCACGTCGATACTGCGATCCATGCCGTCGTAGCTCACGCCGCGCAATGTCTTCAACAGTGCGTCACGATTGAGGATTTGTCCGGCGTGACTGGCTAACTCCCAAAGCAGATCGAAGTCTGCCGTGGAGAGCAGGATATTTTCGTCAAACAGCGTCACCTGGCGATTGAGAGAGTCAATGGTCAGCGAGCCAAAGCGCAACACGCGCTGCGAACTTTGCTGCGCCGGTGTGCTTTCGGGCTGAACACCTTGCGCCTGGCGCAGATGCAGTCGCAAGCGCGCCAGCAGCACCGCGGGCGGCGTGGTTTTGAGAATATAATCGTTGGCGCCCATCTCCAGCGACAGAATATGGTTCATATCGCTATCGAGCGATGTTAGTAACACGATAGGGCCTTGCCAGTGCGCACGGAGATCGCGGCACAGCGTCATGCCATCTTTGCCCGGCAACATGATATCCAGCAGTACCAGGTCGGGATCGTTGTCAAGAATGGTGGCTTCTGCGCGATCGCCGCGCGTTTCTACAATCACTTCAATATCGTGGCGGCCAAGATAGGCGGCGATCAGTTCGCCAACCTCTGGCTCATCTTCCACATAGACAATTTTGCTCATAGTTTGTCGCTGCGTGTGGGGAAGGGAGCAGCATAGCTTTTCCCGGTCCTAAGCTCTATGCTATCGCACGAAATATCCGTGCCTGACTGGTATGTCCCATAATAAATGTGCCATTATTAGCGGCGCGCTATCGCGCAAGGCTCGGAACCGTAACGAAAAACAGGAGGAGTGCGAGGGTGTCTGATAAAGAGCTGGCTTCAGCCGGATACAGTGATCGCATCTGCTTCAATTACAGTGATTTTCTCTCTGCCTCATGCAAAAAACGCTGGAGCTTCGTTGACGCCATTTATGGTGTTATGCCCATTTTCGGCATGGTGACGCGTAAGTCAACGCACAACTTACCTGCCAGCGACGATCACTTAAAAGATTTAGCGTTGCAAATCATTTCAACCCAAGTCAGCGATGAAATTAATATTGCGCGTTTGATTACGCTGGCGGAGCAGCAGCATATCAGCCGTTTCGATATCCAGCTGCCTTATCCTCTTTCTGCCGAACAGCTTGATGCTATTCATCAGGAATACTGCAAGCCGCTGAATTTAACACAGCAGGAAGACCTGCTGTGCGTTTCCATTCCAGTTAAACCGCACTGATCACTGTGTTAGCTGCCACAGCGCGGGCAGCGACGCAGCCATCAACAGCACAATCGCTATGCGTTCCAGCGGGTTCAGCGCGCGGTCAGCACGATTGCCGCGGCGCGCATAAAGGAACAGCAGCAGCCCGGGCGCATACAACACTACCGACAGCAGCAGATGCAGCGGCCCAGAGGCATACAACAGCCAGATGCCGTAGACGCTGGCACCGATGCCGGTGAACAGGGCCACAGGTTGATGTTGCTCTCGCGCCACTTTGACCAGATACAATCCTACCAGCAGATAGGGCACCAGAATCATCTCGGATGCGATGGTCAACAGCGTGTTGTAATCCGCGCCGGTTACAGCAATGAGGATCAAACAGATCTGGACGCTGCCGTTGGTGAGCCACAGCGAGGCCGCAGGGGAGTTATGCCGATTTTGCCGGGCGATGCTGCGCGGGAACGCGCCCTGCTGTGCAGCGAGAAACGGCACTTCGGCGGCCATAATTGTCCAACTGAGGTAAGCGCCGCACACAGAAACGATCAGGCCGCCGGCGATCACCGCGTCACCCCAATTTCCCAACAGCAAGGTCATCAGGCTGGCCATAGAGGGATTGCGCATCTGCGCCAGCTCGGCGCGCGGCACCACGCCCAGCGAGAGCAGCGTAACCAGCAAATACACCAGCAGGGCGGCCAGCACCGCCAGCAGCGTAGCGCGCCCTACGTCGCGTTTATTGCGCGCGCGCGCCGAGACCACCACCGCGCCCTCTACGCCGATAAATACCCACAGGGTGATCAGCATGGTTTCTTTAATCTGCTGCCACAGCGGGCGGCCAAGTTGCAGGCCGTTGAAATCAAAATGGAAGCGATCGTAGTTAAAGGCGAGCGCGGCCAGAACCACAAACAGCAGCAGCGGCACCAGTTTGCCCAAGGTGGCGAGGACATTAATACTGGCCGCCGTTTGTACGCCGCGCAGCACCAGCCAGTGCACCAGCCACAGCAGCACCGAGGCGCCCACCATGGCCTGCCAGGTGTTGCCATCACCAAACACGACGTGGCCGGGTTTATCGGTGAAAAAACTCAGGGCCGAGAAAACGATCACCAGGTAAGAGACGTTGGCGATCACCGCGCACAGCCAGTAGCCCCAGGCGGAACAGAACCCCATTAACTCGCCAAAACCCGCGCGGGCGTAGGTGAAAATGCCGCCGTCCAGATCCGGCTTTAAGCGCGACAGCAGCAGCATGGCCAGCGAAAGAAAGAGTATGCCAACGCCGGTGATCAACCAGCCAATCAGCAGCGCGGCCGGACCGGCGACCGCGGCCATATTTTGCGGCAGACTGAACACGCCCGCACCCAGCATAGAGCTGAGAACCAGCGCGGTCAGCGCGCCGAGGCCTAATTTTTTATCCAAAAAAACCTTCCCGAACAGCGAATTGTGCTGGAATTGGCAATGCCGTTAGCGTGTCGCGTGGTGAATTCAATAAACGGAAACGGAATGCCCTATAAACAGGCGGCAGATTTTACGGAGTGAGAACGGGGATAGCAATGCAAGAATATGCAAAATTGCGCAACGGTTATGCAGGCAGTAGAGCAGGGTGGCAGATGCCACCCTGAAGTGACTTTATTTGAACAGATCGGCGGTCACGGTGAGGTTGCCACCGCTTTGGTTCTGCCACTGGCGCGTAATGTGGTAGTACTTCGCGCCCTTGTCTGCGGCGCGTTTGGCCGTGGCTTCAGACACTTCCGTCGGGGTGCCAAAATGGTCTGAGAAGGTGATGGTATCAAACGGCTGCATCTGCGCCGCAGTGACGGCGTTCACTTCCTGCACGCTGCGGCCATCCGCCATGGTAACGGTGTAGCGCTGTCCGGTTGAGCTTTGCGTTTCAAAGAAACGGCCCACGCTGCGGCTTGGCGAGTCCGAGGACGCCACGCCTGGAATAGCCACTTTTTTCGCTTCCGCGCCGCCGGCTGCCAACGCCGCTTTGCCGGCTTCGGAATCCGCTGGCAGGGTGTCAGAAACGTCCTGCACCTTACGCTGTGGCGCATCGGCTTTATAGACATACGCCGTTATGTATTGATTGCCGCCATTGTTAGCATCAACCTGACGCACAATAAAGAAAGCCGCCGCGCCTTTGCTTTGTGCCTGTTTGGCGATGGCGTCATTGACGTCCGGCTGGCTGGCGAAGTGGCCGCTGACGGAAACGGTGTCAAACGGCTCTAAGCGGTAAGCTTCTGATTTAGGCAGCTCTTTGACGCCGCGGAACAGGCGATACTGCGTTTCATCGCTGGCTTTCGGGGCATTGGCTTTATAGAGATCGGCGGTGACGCGCCAGTTGCCGCCGTTGCCGTTGGTGTCGTTAATGCCCTGCACATAAAACGCATCGGCGCCTTTGGCGTCTGCGGCTTTAGAGATGGCATCGGTGGCGTCACCGATAGCGTTAAAACGGCCGCTGATATTAATACGTTCGAATGGTTTCAACGCAGCCGCTTGTTCTGGCGTCAGTTCCCGTGCAGCAAAGGCATTGGCCGCTAGCAGGGATAAGAGGGTAGACGCCAGAATGGTGTTCTTCAGCTTCATAAAAATGATCCTTCGCCTTGCGCAAAATGAGTACGAAAACGTGCTGGACTCTTGATGTAAAACAGATTAGCGGCTGATTATTGCATGTAATAATCCGGCTGTCTCAGCCTATTTATCTGCCTTGCGTTGACGTTCACCGGCCTGAATTTCTCCGCAACGGCGCAGTAAATGTGCCTGTTGGCTCAAACTCCGCGTCATGGGTGTTAAACAGGTTAAACGTTAACGTCTTGTTAAAGCATGGTTTTGTCGCAGATTTTAGAGTGGCGGCGTCTTTGGACCGGTAAAGAGCGGTGCGTGCTGTGGCCAACCATATTTAAGCGAACGAACTGTACGGGCTGAGCCGAGCGCGACAGGGCGAGGCGGAAAGCAGCGGCGGAGGGAAAGGAGAAGGGCGGCCACGGCGCCGCCCTCGGTAGCTTAATCGTCATCATCCTCTTCGTCGTCAAGCACGATGGGCGACTTAAAATCATCGGGCTTGATGGCGAGCAGATCGCAACGCAGGTGATCGATCACCTGCTCGGCGGTGTTACCCAAAAACGCGGCGGAGAGCCCGGTGCGTCCGATGGTTCCCAGCACCACAATCCCGGCCTCTAACTGTGCCGCAACATCCGGGATCACCTCCTCGGGTAACCCTTTCGCGACGTGCGTGAACTCTTCCCCGATGGAGAACTTCTGCCGCAGCGCTTTCATTGCCACCAGGTGCTGGCCACGAATGGCGTCGTTATAAACGCTGGGATCGAAATCAGGCAGTTCAATGGCGATGTTGATGGGCGTCACCGGATAAGCGCCCACCAGATGCACTTCAGTGTGATTCACCATCTCCGCCAATTGCGTGGTTTCGCGGATCAGTTTCTGATTCAGTTCATCATGGTGCGGCTCTTCGCTGGCCAGGTTAACGGCCACCACGGCTTTCCCGCCTTCAGGCCACGGCTGGTCTTTTACCATCCACACCGGGCAAGGGCACTTGCGCAGTAAATGCCAATCGGTTGGGGTAAAAATCACGGCTTCCAGGCGATCGTGCTGATGCGCCATTTTCAGCACAAGGTCGTGCTGATGGGTCATCACTTCCTGGATAATCGCCTCATAGGGCCGATTGTGCCAGACCACTTTGATTTCAATGTCTACGCCAGCTTCCAGATAAGCGTGCGCTTGTTCACGGATCCACTCGGTACGCTGGCTGATGACGCCTTTGCGCATATTGGCGCGCTCGTCGGGGGAAAGCAGCGTCGTCATCTCATAGGAGAAGTCATAGATGGGCAGGAACGCTTTGATTTTTCCGCCGATACGCTGATTTAAATACACGGCGCGGCGAAGCGCGGGCTGGTCGTCCTGCTGGGCATCAATAGCCACAAGGATATTTTGGTATCTGGACATAGGACACTCTCCTCAAACCAAAGGCGGTGGGAGTAAAGATAGCCTAAGTTATCGCAGCGCAGAAGGGGTAAAACAGGTGCCGGATCAACAAACTCACGATTGCGGATCCGGCAGGGGATTACGCGGCTTGTTCGCTCTGTCCGGCCAGTTCAGCCAGCAACGCGTGATTTTCAATGGTGATATATTTTCCTTTCACCGCCAGCATGCCGCTTTTCTGGAAACGGCCCAGCAGGCGGCTAATCGTTTCCACGGTCAGGCCGAGATAATTACCAATATCACCGCGGGTCATGGTGAGGCGAAATTCGCGCTGCGAAAAGCCGCGCTGACCAAAGCGTCGCGAAAGATTCCAGATAAACGCAGCCAGTCGCTCTTCGGCATTTTTTTTCGACAGCAGCAGAATCATATCCTGATCGCCTTTGATTTCACCGCTCATCAGCCGCATCATCTGCTGGCGCAGCGCGGGCATTTTCCCGGAGAGATCGTCGAGCGTCTCAAAGGGGATCTCACAAACCATGGCCGTTTCTAGCGCCTGCGCGAAGCTGGGATGATGCGCGCTCATGATAGCGTCGAATCCCACCAAATCGCCTGCGAGGTGGAAACCGGTGATCTGCTCATCGCCCTGCTCAGTAATGGTGTAGCTTTTGAGCGTGCCCGCACGAATAGCGTACAGCGATTTCAGCTCATCGCCCGCTTTGAACAGCGTTTGTCCTTTCTGGATTGGCTTCTTACGTTCAATAATGTTATCTAATTGATCTAATTCATGCTCGTTCAACGTGAAGGGGATGCAGAGCTGACTGATACTGCAATCTTGGCAGTGAATAGCACAGCCACCTGACTGGATGCGGCGAATGCTGCGTTTTTCCGGGATCATAGAGGTTCCCTCATGAATGATTAACTGCCGCTAATTTTATCATTTTTTGTCCTTTAAGGTAGCCTCACGCAGCAGATTTACCGCAAAAACCCCACAAATCTCAGGTATTAAAAAGTTCACCATTGTTAATCAATGCGTTTTTTTTGATCCACAGCACTTTCTTGTCGTTTTTTTCTCAGAGCTGAGAAGGCGATAAAGAGTCTAAGGTGCTGCATGTGATCGCGATTATCCTTTGCTACTATTTTGTTTTTAAGCGTGAGGCCGCCTTTGCTTCACGCCCTGGCGTGAGAGAACACCATGAACCTTGATGATGACGATCTTTTCCGTGAGGCCATGGGCGACGTGACGCCACTCAAAGATTGCGCCAATACCCAGTGGTTGCGAGCGCCCTCTACCAAGGCGCCGCGTGCACAGGCGCATGCCGACCTGCCCGAGAATTTTCTCACCCGTGGCTTTCTTGAGGTGATCCCCCTGACAACGCCGCTGGAATTTAAAGCGGAGGGCATTCAGCAGGGTGTGCTGGACAAACTGCGCTTAGGGAAATACCCACTGGACGCCAGCTTGAATCTGCTGCGTCAGCCGGTGGAGACCTGCCGTCAATCGCTGTTTAACTTTATGCTGGAAGCACGTAAGCAGGGTTTGCGTAACTTACTGATCATCCATGGAAAGGGACGTACTGATGACGCACACGCTAACATCGTGCGCAGTTATCTGGCGCGCTGGCTGCAGCAGTTTGAGGAGGTGCAAACGTTTTGCAGCGCGCAACCGCAGCACGGCGGCGCGGGCGCGCTCTATGTCGGCTTACGTAAAACGGAGCAGGCGCGCAACGATAATCGCGAGCGCCATGCAAAACGCAGCCGCTAACTGTGAAATTTGCGGATAGTGGCGATGAGCACTTCCGCGCTCAGGCTCAAGGCATGCCCGCTGCGGGTGATAATGCCCACCGGCTCGCCCGGGCCCGGCGAATGAATGGGCAGGGCGATCACGGCGTGATGACTCAAATCCTCTTTGATGGCTCCCGAAGGCACAAACCACACATAGTCATAACGCAGCGCCAGCTGGCGAGCCAGTGAGGTTGACGATGTTTCAACGCAGTTGGCGGGCAGTGCGCAGCCTTGTTCATCCAGCATATGCTGCGCCAACCGCCGTGGCGCGGTGCCCTCCGGCGAAATAACCACCGGCCACTGCATTGCGCGTGACAATGTCACATTGTCGCACAGCAGAGGATGCTCAGGCCGCACCACCAGCTTTAAGGATTCCAAAAACAGCAGTTCATAGGTAAGGCCCGCCATCATCTCGCTGCCTGCCATACGACCAATGCCGACGTCAAATTCCCCGGCGCGCAATCCGGCCAGCAGCACATTGTTATGTAAAGTGGCGACCTGCACGGTGGTATTGGGCTGCTGCTCATGAAAGCGATCGAGAATCTGTGGCAGCATACCCATTGCGGCTGTGGTCAGTGCCCCGAGGCGAATCACTACCGGCCTGCCGGTGGTGGGCGCCTGGAAACTCTGTCCGGCATGATTGAGCGCATCCAGCACCTTGACCGCATGCACTAAAAATTGCTCGCCCAGTGTGGTGAGCTGGGCGCCGAGCCGGCCACGTTCGAACAGTCGTGCACCCGCCAACTCCTCAAGTTCATTGAGGGTCTTGGAGAGCGCTGGCTGGCTCAGGTTCAGGGTTTCGGCGGCACGGCCTAATGTCCCTTGCTGCGCCACCGCAACAAAAGTGTGTAAATGGCGCAGGCGAATGCGCTGATTGAAAAGGGCGTTTTTATCCATGCGTCCAACGTCGTGAAAATGACTGCGCGCGGGCAATCAACCTAAAGATTCCTGTTAACTTATCTGCAAAATAATATTAACAAAACCACTGCGTAACGTCTCGCGAGCTAAGGTATTGAATAACTTGACGTTATAGAATCAAGCCAAGTCTTGAGTCAATAAGCCTTTTTAATATCATATATTTAGCAAAGATAATTTTGAATAATTCTCACTTACCTGTAAAAAGGCTGCCGGTTAATGTTAACGATGCGCTATCATAAGCGCCGTTTTTTTTACCAAAATTGATGACCACGATGAACCTCCAGGAGTTAATCTGTGACCCGCGTTGAAGCCGTAGATGTTCGCCAGCTTATCAACCGCAGTGCGCTCACCGGCTGGCAAAAGCGCCTGATTGCGCTGTGCTTTGTTGTGGTTGCGTTGGACGGCATGGACATCGCCCTGATGGGGTTTATCGCCCCCGCGCTGAAAGCGAGCTGGGGCGTCAGCAATCATCAGCTGGGCGTGGTGATCAGCGCGGCCTTAATCGGGTTGGCGCTGGGCGCGATGGTGGCGGGGCCGCTGGCTGACCGCTACGGTCGCCGCGTGATGATCCTACTGAGCGTTGCCTTTTTTGGCGTCTGGACGCTGGCGACTGCCTCGGCGCAAAACATCGAGCAGATGATGCTGTTTCGCTTTCTCACCGGCCTTGGGCTGGGTGCGGCGATGCCCAACGTTGGCACGCTGGTGGCGGAATATGCGCCAGAGCGGCGGCGCTCATTTCTCATCACCGTGGTATTTTGCGGCTTTACGTTCGGCGCGGCTTCCGGCGGGTTCGCTGCGTCATGGCTGCTCCCCCGCTACGGCTGGCACGCCGTGATGCTCATGGGCGGCGTGTTGCCGCTGCTGGTACTGCCTTTGCTGCTGCGCGGCTTGCCTGAATCCGTGCGCTTCCTCATCACCCGCCGCGCACCGGCTGCCCGCATCCATACTCTCCTTGAACGCATGCATCCCGGTTTGGTTCAGCCTGACAGCCACTACACTTCAACCGAGCCGCCTGGCACGCACAGCGGGGCGGTTGCGACCGTCATGTCTCGCCGCTACCTGTTTGGCAGCCTGATGCTGTGGGGCAGCTACTTTATGGGGCTGTTTTTGGTCTATTTGATTGGCAGCTGGATGCCTTCGTTGATCAGCACCATGGGCATGTCAGTCACGCAAGCCGCCATTGTTACCGCCATGTATCAGGCCGGCGGCACGCTGGGATCGCTGTTCGCAGGGTGGTTGATGGATCGCATCAACGCCAACATTGCCTTAGGTATAATCTACTTCTGTGGCGGTATTGCCATCGTGGCGCTGGGCTATTCGCCTGCGGAAGTGGGCTTGATGAGCGGCATCGCCTTTTTGAGTGGTTTCTGCTTCAACGGCGCTAACACGGGCATGAACGCCTTGTCCGCCAGTTTTTACCCGACGCACGCGCGGGCGACAGGATCGAGCTGGATGCACGGTGTAGGCCGGGTCGGTGCTATTCTTAGCGCCTTCGTCGGGGCGGAATTACTGTCGCTCGGCTGGGCGTTCAGTGAAATCTTCCTGCTGCTGGCGCTGCCTGCCGTGCTGACTACGCTGATGCTGCTGCTGAAATGGCGCTTCGCTGCCCCCCCGTCCATCGCTGATTGACAGGCCGATCACAGTTCCACGAAATTCTCACCCGCGGCTAACCGGTTGATCTACAGTAGCAGCAACCGCTAGCCCGAGGTGATAATCATGGATAACTTTCTCACCAGCGATGCCATCCGCACGCTGTTTTCCCAGGCAATGTCTGCCATGTACCAGCAAGAAGTGCCGCAGTACGGTACGCTGACGCAGCTGGTTAATGACGTCAATGAACGCACGCTCGAAAACGATTCGGCTTTGCGAGAGCGCCTCGCCGCCGCCGATGAGCTGGCGCGTCTTGACGTTGAGCGACACGGTGCTATCCGCGTCGGCACGCAAGAAGAGTTGCGCACGCTGCGGGAGATGTTCGCCGTAATGGGGATGATGCCCGTGGGATACTACGATCTTTCTCAAGCTGGCGTGCCCGTACACTCCACCGCGTTTCGTCCTATTACCGACCGCGACTTAAACCGCAACCCGTTCCGCGTGTTTACATCGCTGCTGCGCCTGGAGTTGATTGAGGACGCGGCGCTGCGTGATAAAGCCCGTGCGATCCTTGCCGCGCGAGATATCTTCACACCCGCGTGTCGCGCGCTGATTGCCAAACATCAGCAGCAGGGTGGTTTGAACGCTGCTGATGCCGCGCGCTTTGTCGATGAGGCGCTGGAAACGTTCCGCTGGCACGCGCACACCACCGTTGACAGCGGCACTTACCACGCCCTTAACCAACAGCACCGGCTCATCGCAGATGTCGTCTGCTTCCGCGGCTGTCATATTAATCACCTGACGCCGCGCACGATGGACATCGACAGCGTGCAGACGCTGATGCCAACCCGAGGCATTGAGCCCAAGATGCTGATTGAGGGGCCGCCGCCGCGGCGCGTGCCGATTTTATTACGCCAAACCAGCTTCAAGGCATTAGAAGAGGCGGTGCACTTCAACGACGGCCAACCGGGCACGCATACCGCGCGCTTTGGCGAAATAGAGCAGCGCGGCGCGGCGCTGACGCCAAAAGGACGCGCGCTGTACGATCGCCTGCTGGCCGAGGCGGGTACCGGCAAGGATAATCAACAGCATCAGCAGCACCTGAGTGAGGTCTTCCGCGACTTTCCCGATGATGAGCAGTCGCTGCGTGAGCAGGGCCTGGCCTGGTTTCGCTACCGCCTGACGGACAAGGGCGTTGCGCAGCCGCCGCGCCCCGGCGAATCGATTGACTCTCTGTTGGCCGAGGGACGCTTGCTGGCCGAACCCATCACCTACGAAGATTTTTTGCCGGTGAGCGCCGCGGGCATTTTCCAGTCAAATTTAGGCGATACTGGCCAAGCCCGAAGCGCAGGCAATGCACGGCGTGCCGATTTTGAAGCCGCGCTGGGCGCGCCGGTGCTGGACGAAATGGCGCTTTACGCCGAGATCCAACAGCGCAGCCTGGCGCGCTGCGGCGTGCAGTAAGCGGGGCGAACGTCCGGTCTGGAGACAGACCGGCTTTTTATTCTCTAGCCGCTCGCCGAGTACTGGCAGCAAACCAATTTGTTGGGGAATAGCGTGCGTTTTTAATCAAAACCGCAACGCAGATTTAATGATTGGCAAAAAGATAATCAAGAAATACACGTACGGCAGTATTAGCACGACGACTTTCATGCCACAGTGCCCAAACATTATGCCGCTTTACGGTAAAATCGGTCAGCAGAGGCACTAATCTGTTATCCCTTACCCCTGAATCAGCCATAAAACTTGCAGCCATGCCTATTCCTGCCCCGCAAGCAATTGCCGCGATAACCGCGTCACTGGCGTCAACAATCACCGTCGATGAAGGCACAATTTCAATTTCCTGCTCGCCAATGCGGAATGGCCAGCGAAAAGTTTGCCCTGTATTTTGATAACGCAAATTGACGGTCTTATGCGCCATTAAATCATGCGGATGCTGCGGGGCAGGATGTTTCGCCAAATAATCTGGCGATGCATAACACCCCATTTTATAAGCAGGAAGCCGTCGGGAAAGGAGGGTTGAATCGGCCTGATCGCCCAAGCGGATCGCGATATCGATCTGCTCGTCAACGATGTTGATGACGCGATCATTCAACCGTAAATCAATCGCGACTTTTGGGTACATTTCGCAGAACTGCGGAATAACGGGGGCGATAAGATGAATACCTATCGGCAACGATGCCGCAATACGTAAGGTTCCTGCAGGCTCGGCACGCGCGCGCTTTGCCAACTGCGTAATCTCATCTGCATCGCGCAACAACTTTAGTGCCCGCTCATGTAAAGCACGCCCTTCCGCTGTCAAAACCAAAGAGCGCGTGGTGCGCGTAAATAATGTGACGCCGAGAGCCTGCTCCAGTCGCTGGATACTCTTACTTACCGCTGAAGGGGAAATGGAAAGAGAGCGGGCGGCGGCCGTGTAGCTGCCAAGCGAACCTGCGCGTGCAAAAGCAATAAGCCCCGTGAGCCTTTCAAAACCGATTTGTTCCTTCATGGCACAATTAAAGCGAAATTAAGCCCGATTATCAATCTCAGCGATCGGTTGTATGGTGCGTTATATGAATTCTTTTAACGGGAAAGGAACATGACAAACGTGATGAAAGCCGTACGACTCCATGCTTTTGGCGGACCAGAAAATCTGGTGTATGAGGACGCACCACGGCCAACAGTGGGCGAGGATGAAGTATTAGTTAAGGTACATGCAGCGGGGCTTAATCCTCCCGATCTCTATTTACGTGATGGCTATCGGGCGCTACCGCCTAAATGGCGGCCAGGGTCCATTTTCCCGCTTATCTTAGGAACGGATATATCAGGCGTTGTAGCCGAGGTGGGTGCGAATATTTCTGCATTCCGCCCCGGCGACGAGGTCTATTCAATGGTGCGTTTTCCAGAAGCGATGATGAGTGGCAGCGGTGCCTATGCAGACTATGTGAGCGTTCCTGCGTCACAGGTGGCATTTAAGCCTAAGAGCATCACGCATACCCAGGCTGCCGCCGCGCCGGTGTCGATTCTCACGGCCTGGCAATTTCTTGTCGAGTCCGTTAACGACGCACCCAACCCTTTTCAGTCATTTCAGCATACGCCGGTTTCACTGCAAGGTAAGACCGTCTTGGTGAATGGCGCGAGCGGAGGCGTAGGGCATCTGGCCGTGCAAATAGCCAAATGGAAAGGGGCGCACGTTATTGCTGTGGCCTCAACTCGCCATGAAAAATTTCTATATCACTTGGGCGCGGATGAGTTCATTGATTACACCCATACCGCCGCAGAACGCGTTGTAAAAAATATCGACCTGGTTGTGGAGGCTGCGGGCGGCCCCAATATGGCGCGCTTTCTGGATTGCCTGAAACAGGGCGGCGCATTATTCCTCGTTAATCCGTTAGGCTTTAACGGCCAACGCGAGGCCTTACTTCGGAACATTACCGTCTCTTCAACACAGGTCCGTTCAAGTGGCGCGCAACTCATTGAGGCCGGTCATCTTCTGGAAAAAGGTGTTATCCACGTAAGCGTTGACAGCATCTTTCCATTAGCCAAAGCATCAGAAGCGCATATGCGCGCTGAGGCGGGGAGTACTCAGGGCAAGATCGTACTCACAAACTGTTGATATTAACGCCAGCGCTCCGTCATTAAGGAGTGTCCTGAAAATAGCCAAAGAAGAAGGTGAAAGATGCTGATTATCTTGGGTTATGTTCATATCCATCCTCCTTTGTTTGCTGAATTTATGGATAAAATAAATGGCTTGGTAAACAGCGTCCTGCAACGCGCTGGAAACATTTCGTATGACGCCGCCGTACAGGAGCCGCTGACAGGAAAAATAGTGATAGCGGAACGTTGGGAGGATCAGGTTGCGTTGAGTGCGCATCTCGACGCTGCCGACACGCTGGCGTTTTTAAGGCCATCTTAAATATGCGTACCCCATTCAATCCTGAGAGATTGATGCATGTTAAGAAATCAGACGCTTACCACATGGCGGGATGAAGCATAAAAAAACCGCCTTGCGGCGGCTTGTCTGTTTTACCACTTCTTATTGGGCTGGGCGTACCGCGCGTTGCGGCAGTCATCGGTGTCATTCGCTTTGGTATCTTTGCTGCACTCCGCCACTTTCGCGTCGCGCTCTTTTTCATGCGCTTTATACCACTCAACGCTTTTCGCCCCCGCATCGCAGCCGGTTAGCAGTAAAGCGCCCAGCAGGCTCAGTGAAATCAGTCCCGTTTTCATTCAATCTCCCTTTTAGTGAATATATTTCAACGGGAATTATAGCTCGCCAGCGCCACGCTTACACCGCCACGCCGCGCAAGAGTTTTCCGAATTCATTAGCGTGAGTGGTTAAAGGATAAACGCCAAAGAAGCATGCGATATGCGGAGCCCGCGCTTTTTCCGAAGGATCAGACCAGGCTATGTTGTTCACGCCCGCATCGCCGCCGGGCCGCAAGGCGGCATTCAAAAACCGCAACGGCACGGTTTACTCAGCAAATTTGTGCAGGGCTTCACCGGTAAGACGATAGCGCACCCATCCTGGTTGCGGTAAAGCACCGATACTCAAATAAAAATCAATGGCGGGCTGGTTCCAGTCGAGCACGCTCCATTCAAGTCGGCCACACTGTCGTTCGACTGCACATTGCGCGATATGCTTTAACAGCGCTTTCCCCGCGCCACTGCCACGATAATCAGGGGTAATATATAAATCTTCCATATAAATACCGTTACGCCCAAGCCAGGTGGAATAACTGGTAAAAAAGACGGCATAGCCGATGATTTTACCTTCGCTTTCACACATCACCGCTTCGGTTTTGCTGTTTGCGTTGAACAGCGTTTCCCGGATCTCGTCGGGCGTGGTAACTACTTCTTCGGGCGCCTTTTCGTAGACGGCCAGTTCGTAAATCATCTCGTAAATAGCCGTTGCGTCCTGCGGGCGAGCTGGGCGAAGGGTGATATTCATCCGTTTTCCTCGGTTTCTAAAGCCTGTCGATGTTGATGCCGCCCAGCATAAACGTTACGTTGAGAGGAATTAAGTGCAATGAAATCAGTAAACGATGAATATTATGCATCCAACATTAAGGCGTCTCGATTTGAATCTGCTGCCCGTGTTTGACGCGATTTACCGCCACCGCTCTGTGCGCCTGGCGGCTGATGAGCTGATAATGAGCACCTCGGCGATGAGTCATGCGCTTTCACGCCTGCGTCTCGCACTCAATGACCCCTTATTTTTTCGCGAAGGTCATCGCATGTGCCCCAGCGTCTACGCCACGCAACTGGCCCCCTCTGTCGCCTCAGCGCTGACGTATCTCAATCAGTCGCTGAAGCCGCAGGCAACGTTTGAACCCGCCACGAGCACGGAACGTTTTCAGATCGCGATAACCGATTTCACCGCCCTATGTGTTTTCCCCGCGCTGATGCACAAACTTCAGCAGGAAGCGCCCGGCGTGCGCTTTGAGTTACGCTATCTACCGCACAGCCCGGCGCTGACGGAACTGCTGGCCGGTGAAGTTGATCTCGCGCTAGGGTTCAGCACGCCCGATGAGATCCCCCATCCCGAACGGGAAGAGATCACCTGGCTTCAGGATGACTATGTGGTGATCAGTAACCCACACCGAACGCAGCTGACGCTGGACGATTATCTCGCCGCTCGCCACGTGGTGGTGACGCCGTGGAATGAAAAGCACAGCGTGCTGGATCAACAGCTTGCGCGAATGGGGCATACCCGGCAGATCGCCATTAAAACGCCGTCCATGCTCAGTGCACCGTTTATTGTGGCGGAAAGCGATCTGCTGATGGCCATTCCCCGTCTCGCCGCCGAGAAACTGCTCTCCGCGATGAATATCCAGATTTTTGCGCTACCGTTCACAATCCCCGCCTTTGAGGTGAAGATTTATTCGCATACCCGCAGCGGTAAAAGCGTGGCCACCGACTGGCTGAAATCGGTATTGCGCCAGCTGGCGAAAGATCGTGATTGAATGTCCCCACCGCCTTTCGGCTTAATCTGCAAATGCGCGCGCAGCGTGGACATTTCACCGCAGGCCCGTGAATAATAAATGCAGAAAGTCGCAGGGAACCTGACATGAAAAATGAACAACGTCTGCGTATTGTCACCGCGGAAGGTGAACTCAGCGGGCAGCGCGAGGCAGCCGCGTGGGTATTTAAAGGGATTCCTTATGCCGCGCCGCCAACCGGCGCCTTGCGCTGGCGCCCACCGCAGGCGATAACGCCGTGGCACGGCGTGCGGGATGCCACCCAATGGGGCAACGCGAGCATGCAATCGCGTGAAACGTGCATTGCCGCGGGCGGCGGCGATCCTGGCGCGTGCAGTGAAGATTGTTTGTACCTCAACGTCTGGACACCGGACCACGCGCCTCATCGACCGCTTCCGGTGATGGTATGGCTACACGGCGGCGGATTCACGCTGGGCGCTGGCAGCCTTGCGCCTTACAGCGGTCATGCGCTGGCGGCACAGGGCGTGGTGGTGGTGACACTCAACTATCGGCTCGGCCATATGGGCTTTTTTGCCCATCCGGCGCTTGACGCACACTACGCCGACGGCAAAGTGGTGAACAATTTTGCCCTGCTGGATCAGATTGCCGCGCTGCAATGGGTACAGCGGAATATCCTGGCGTTCGGCGGCGATCGCCACAATATTACCCTATTTGGTGAATCCTCGGGCGCGCGTAGCGTGCTGTCGCTGTGCTGCTCGCCGCTGGCCGAAGGGCTGTTCCACAAAGGGATCGTGCAAAGTGCGTACAGTCTGCCGGACACACCGCGCGACGACGCGCGTCACGCCGGAGAACAGGTGGCCGCGCACTTAGGTCTGTCGGACAACGCCAGCGCGGAGGCACTGCGCGCTCTGCCTTCAGACGCATTCCTTTCGCTGCCGCGCCAGGTTGATTCTGGCCCGGTGCCCATCAGCGGCGATGCCGTGCTGCCCGCGCCGATGCTTGACTGCTTCATGGCGGGTAAGCAGCATCGCGTACCGCTTATGGTCGGCAGCAACAGCGATGAAGCCAGCGTATTAAGCTATTTTGGCGTGGATGCCGCCGCAGTGGTGCAGCAAATGCGCAGCAAAAACCGCTTTAGCTATCAGCTGATCAAGTGGATCTACGATATTCACGATGACGCGCTGCTCGGACGAAACGTGGCGCGCGATATGGCGTTTACCGTGGTGCCGTTTATCATCGCTCAGGCGCAGCATAATATTGGCATGCCAGCGTGGCGTTACTGGTTTGACTATGTTTCAGAACAGGCGCGCGACCTCTTTCCCTATGGCGCGTCCCACGGCAATGAAATTCCCTATGTATTCAATACGCTGGATAGCATGAAACCGCAGCCTGATTTCATTTATACCGCGCAGGATCGCCAGGTGGCGCAGGGGGTCAGTGCCTGGTGGGTCGCCTTTGCGCAGCAGGCCAGCGAATTTAGCTATCAGCTGCACGGCGAGATCGCCTGGCCCATCTGGCGGCCACACGCGGACCTGACCTTAGCGATGGGCGCCCGACCGCAGCTGCGCGCGCGATTAATGCGCCGTCGGCTGCGCTTATTCCGCTTGATGATGCGCCATCACGTCAAACTTTCGTAAGCCTGCTAATCATTAAGCAGGCCGAACGATTCCGTAACGCAAATTATTAATTAACACCTTGATAATTAAAAGTAATGTCGAAGCATAACGGCCCCAAGAAAGCAATTTTTCATTTCACAAATCGATTACATTTTCCTGGCGGTATGCCGATAAAAGAAGGAAGCCCAATACCGTGTTGGGCTTCCTTCGCGTTCAACACCAAGGGATCATGTATGGGTATTTTAAAGAATTTTACAATCCGCGCTGTGCTGCTGACCATTCTTGGGCTGTTTTGCCTGCTGTGGTCATGTGTTGGCCTCTATAGCGTGCATTCGCTCAATGCGCTGGGCGAGGGCAATGAAATCGATCGTCAGCTGGTTAATCAGATGACGATTCTCAGTAAAGGTAACGATCAATATTTCCGTGTGGTTACGCGTCTGTCTCGCGTCATGGAAAGCCGGGCCGCGGGCGGCAATGTCAGCGCCGACGCGTTCGCACCGGTGCAGCAGGCGCTGGAAGGAATGAAAATCCAGCTGGAGAAGTTTAAGGCGGTGGCACCGGGCCCAATGGACGCGGAAACCGTCAACAGCGTGATCGGCAACTGGCAAAAACTGCTGGATGAAGGCATCGCGCCGCAGGTGTCGCTGGCGCAGCAGGGCACGCTTGACGCTTACCGCGCGCAAGCCAACAACGTGACCCCCGCGCTGAGCCGCACTTTCGGTGCCAGCGCTGAAGCCTTCAACAAGTCCGCCGCCATCAAGCTGGATGAAACCCGCGTGAGCGTCGATAAGCTTACGCGCGTCACGAAAGTGATTATCGTGGCGGCGGTGGTGATGGGGCTGTTGATCCTGCTGTTTACCGATCGCTACCTGGTGGCGCTGCTGGTGAAACCGCTGGAGCGTATTCGCAACCACTTCACGGTTATTGCGCAGGGCGATCTCAGCCAGCCGGTAGAAGAGATGGGACGCAACTGCGTTGGCAAGCTGGTGCCACTGCTGCGTGCCATGCAGGACAGCCTGCGCGAGGCCGTGAGCGCTATCCGCAGCGGAACAGAGAATATTTATCGCGGCGCGGCGGAAATTTCTGCGGGCAATAACGATCTCTCCTCGCGTACCGAAGAGCAGGCGGCCGCGCTGGAGCAAACCGCCGCCAGCATGGAGCAGCTGACCGCCACGGTGAAATTTAACGCCGATAACGCCCGTCAGGCGAGCCAGCTGGCGGAAACCGCCACCGGCACTGCCCAACAGGGTGGCCACTTGGTGGGTGAAGTGGTGACCACCATGGAAGGGATTGCCGGCAGCTCCAAGAAAATTGCTGAGATCACCAACGTCATCAACAGCATTGCTTTCCAGACCAACATCCTCGCGCTCAACGCGGCGGTTGAGGCCGCGCGCGCCGGTGAGCAGGGCCGCGGCTTTGCCGTGGTGGCGAGCGAAGTGCGCAACCTGGCGCAGCGCAGCGCCGGGGCGGCGAAAGAGATCGCCACGCTGATCAATGACTCCGTGCAGCGCGTAGACAAAGGCTCGGCGCTGGTGAGCAGCGCAGGCGACACCATGCAAAACATTCTCAAATCCGTAGGGGATGTGAATGAGATCATGAAGCAGATTGCCGCCGCGTCGGAGGAACAAAGCAAAGGCATTTCTCAGGTCGGCACCGCCGTCACCGAAATGGACAGCGTAACGCAGCAGAACGCCTCGCTGGTGGAGCAGGTGTCAGCCGCAGCCAGTGCGCTGGAGCGTCAGACCGAGGCGCTGCAGGCTTCGGTGTCGAAGTTCCGCCTCTCAGACAGCGCGCCTGCGGTTGCCCAGGCCGCCCCGGTCGCCAGCGCGCAGCCGCTGCTGCGTCCGGCGCTGTCAGGTGCGGCAGCCGGTCAGGCTAAACCCCGCGGCCCGGACGACTGGGTCTCTTTCTAAGGCTGGCTCAGCCACGCCACCAGTTCCGCCAGGAACGGTGGCGCCTCCTCTCCCTCGCGCCGCAGTAAACTGTAGGCCGCCCCGGTTGCCACGGTTTCGGCAAACGGGGCCACCAGGTGGCCGCTGGCGACATCGTGCTGCACCAGCGTCACATCCGCCACCGTGACGCCAAAGCCCTGAATGGCCGCGCTGATGGCTAAGTCCATGGTGGCAAAATGCTGATTACGCGCCATCGGCACCGTGGTGCGCTGTTGCGTCAGCCAGCGCTGCCAATCATGTTTATCCTGAGTGGGATGCAAAAAGGTGTACTTCACTAAATCGTCTGGCGTGTGCGGCGGAGGCATGTGGCCGCTGAGTACCGGCGTCAAGCGCTCCTCAAACAGCCGAATGGCGCCGGCAGGCGGCGGGCCGTAAACAATGGCGGCGTCAAAATTCTCCAGCTGCGTGTGGTGCTCGAGCGTCGTGGTCAGCGCCACGTGCAGCTCCGGATGTTGCTGCTCAAGCGCGACAAGACGCGGCACCAGCCACCGCATGGCGCAGGTCGGGGCCTTCAGTCGCAGGGACATGTGGCTGCCGCGCGCGTGTTCTGTGGCGTGACTCAACGTGTTGAATCCTTGCTGCAGCCCAGGCAGCAGGGCGGCGCCGCGCTCGGTGAGGCGCAAACCGCGCGCGTGACGCTCAAACACCGCGAAGCCCAGCCACTGCTCCAGCGCGGCGATTTTACGGCTTACGGCCCCTTGGGTAAGGCACAATTCGCGGGCCGCGTGAGTCAGATTCAGGTGGCGAGCGGTGACAACAAACGTATGCAGGGCATTCAGGGGCAGTGCGTGGGACATAACAGCCTCAAGCTATGAGATTTTATCATGGCTATTATGACGATATTTCGCTTGTCGCCTCAAGCCGCACCGCCTTGAATAGCGATCTCTTTTTCGTTCTTGATTATCCCCAGGCGAGGCCCCTATGACGCTGAACAGTGCCGTTTCTCACGCTTCCAAACTGCCCGATGTCGGCACCACCATCTTTAGCGTCATCGGCCAGCTCTCCGCGCAGCACCGCGCCATTAACCTGTCGCAGGGCGCGCCCAATTTTCCCTGCGATCCGCAGCTGGTTGAACTGGTAAGCGAGGCGATGCGCGCGGGGCATAACCAGTATGCGCCGATGCTGGGCCTGCCTGCGTTACGTGAAGCGCTGGCGCACAAGGTACAACAGCTCTATGGGCAAGCGTACGATCCGGCCAACGAAGTGCTGATCACCGGCAGCGCCAGCCAGGGGCTGTACATGGCGATTTCAGCGTTGGTGCATCCTGGTGACGAGGTGATTTTCTTCGAGCCCGCCTTTGACAGCTATGCGCCGGTGGTGCGGCTGCAAGGCGCTACGCCGATTGGCCTGAAGTTACAGGTGCCTGACTTCGCCATTAACTGGGATGCGCTGCGCGCGGCGATCACGCCGCGGACGCGCATGATCATTATTAATACGCCGCACAACCCCAGCGCTCAGGTCCTGTCCCCAGCCGATCTTGACGCGCTGGCGCAGCTCACGCGTGATACCGATATCGTGGTGCTGTCAGACGAAGTCTATGAACATATTCTGTTTGACGGGCGCGCGCACTGCGGCATGGCAACGCATCCCGAACTGGCGCAGCGCAGCGTGATTGTCTCCTCATTCGGCAAAACCTTTCACGTCACCGGCTGGCGCGTCGGCTATGCGCTGGCGCCCGCCGCGCTGATGAATGAGATTGTCAAAGTCCATCAATTCATGATGTACGCCGCCGATACGCCGATGCAGGTGGCCTTTGCACGTTATCTTCAGACGCCGGATCACTATTTGCAGCTCGCGCCCCTCTACCAGCAGAAGCGCGACCGTCTCGCGCATCTGCTGCAGGATAGCCCGTTTACGCTGCTGCCAAGCGCAGGATCGTTTTTTATGTTGGCCAGCTACGGACATTTCAGTGACGAACCCGACAGTGAAATGGTAAAACGTTTGATCGTTGACTACGGCGTCGCCACGATTCCGCTGTCAGCGTTTTACATGGACGGCACCGATAACAAATTAATTCGCCTGTCTTTTGCTAAAGATGATGCAACGCTTGAGGCTGGCGCAGCGGCGCTATGCCGAATGAAAGGGTAATAAGGGGAAAAGAATGAAAAAACGCACCGCACTGTTGATTGCGCTGGGCATGTTGACCTCCGCACAGGCGCTGGCTGACACGCTGCGCTATGGGCTGGAATCGCAATATCCGCCGTTTGAGAGCCGTAACGCCAAGGGCGAGCTGGAAGGCTTTGATATCGACCTCGGTAAGGCGATCTGTCAGGCCGGCAAGTTTGACTGCAAGTGGGTTGAAAGCAGTTTTGACGCGCTGATCCCGGCGCTGCAAGCAAAAAAATTCGATGCCATCAACTCGGCGATGAATATCACCGAAGCGCGCGCCAAAAGCATTGATTTCACGCAGCCGATTTACCGCATTCCCAGCATGCTGATCGCCAAACAGGGCGAAAACCTGATGCCGACCGCAGAAGCGCTGAAAGGAAAAAACATCGGCGTGTTACAGGGATCGATTCAGGAAACCTACGCCAAGAAACATTGGGAAACGCAGGGCGTCACCGTAACGTCTTATCAGGACCAGAATCAGGTGTATAACGACATGGTCGCTGGCCGTCTTGACGGCACGCTGGTGATGTCTGCCGCCGGCCAGTCTGGTTTCCTGGACAAGCCGCAAGGCAAAGGCTTCGCGTTTGCGGGTAAACCGGTTGAAGACGATGCCATTCTCGGCACCGGCATTGGTTTCGGTCTGCGTAAAGGGGACAGTGCGCTAAAAGCCAAGTTGGATGCGGCGATCGCCAAGGTGCAGCAGGATGGCACCATTACGAAACTGGCCGCTCGTTACTTCCCGGGCATTGACGTCTCCGCCAGCAAATAAAAAAACAGCGGCCGTTATTGGCCGCTGTTTTTATTGCCAAACTGCTTACTCGCGCGCTGGCCTGGCGGCCAGATAGCACAGCGCTTCCGCCACCTGATACGACTTCACGAACGACGGCACCGGAAGAAACTCAAAGCGCGAGTGGAAGTTGTGCGCGCCGGTAAAAAAGTTGGGCGTCAGCAAGCCTTTCGCCGACAGCGCCGCGCCATCCGTGCCGCCGCGCATCGGAATCACCTTCGGCGTCACGCCAACCTCGGCCATGGCGCTAAAAATCAGATCGATCGCGCGTCGATCGTCCCCGATGGCGTTACTGATATTGCTGTAGATATCGGTAATGTTGATCGACACCTTGCCGGTAGGATACTGCGCAGCAATCGCCTCTGCGGCCGCGCGGAGCTGGGCTTTTTTTGCTTCATACTGAGTGAGATCGAAATCGCGCACCGAGGCTTTCAGCACTGCCTGGCTGGCATTGGCCTGCATATCGTTAAACCAGATATAGCCTTCGCGCCCTTCGGTGTGCTCTGGCGTTTGCAGGCGATCGAAGCGGGCAATAAAATCGTGTGCCATCAGCAGCGGATTGACCAATACGCCTTTGCCGGACATCGGGTGCGCAGGTACGCCGCTGAACACGATTTCGGCGGCGGCACCGTTGAAATTTTCATATACCACTTCGCCCAGCTCACAGCAGTCGATAGTCCAGGCGAAATCCACGTTAAAGCGCGTTTCAAGATCCAGCGCTTTCGCGCCGCGTAGGCCGATCTCTTCATCCGGCACAAAGGCCACCACAATATCGCCGTGCTCGCCGCGCAGATTTTCCAGCAGCGTCATGACCACCGTGACCGCCGCTTTGTTATCCGCACCCAGCACGCTGGTGCCGTCGCTGAACACGATCTCTTGTCCGACGTAGGGCAGAATTTCCGGGTGTTCCGCCACGCGCAGCCAGATATCGTGTTGCGCATTCAGGCACAGATCGTCACCGGTAAAGGTCAGGGTTTGCGGATGAATGTCCGGCGACAAGCCGACGTCCACGGTATCAATGTGGGTGATAAAACCGATGCGCGGAGCCTGCGGGCAGTTACCGCGTTTCACTGCGGTGACGGTGGCGTGGTCGTCAATCACGATCTCCTCCAGGCCCAGATCGCGCAATTCCTGCGCCAGCATCTGCGCCATGGCGTGCTGGGAAGGGGTGCTGGGCAAGGTGCTGGATTTGGCATCGCTTTGGCTGGAAACCGCAAGGTAACGATAAAAACGCTGGGTGAGCTGACGGGCTAACGGGTCTGTCATCACAATTCCTTATTGAGGTTGCGTCTGGCGCATGATACGCGGCGAATAATTCGTGTTATTAATCATTAGATACTGAGAGTGGGGTAAGTAAGTCAATAAAAACGAGGAAAATGATGAAGAGCAGCATGACAAAATTTGCGTTAACCGCACTGGGACTGGCGCTGGCTGGCAGCGTCTCGGCAAAAACGCTGGTGTATTGCTCGGAAGGATCGCCGGAAAACTTCAATCCGCAGCTTTACACGTCCGGCACCAGCGTGGATGCCAGCGCCGTACCGGTGTTCAATCGGCTGGTTGACTTCAAACCTGGCACCACGACGCTGGAGCCCAGCCTCGCCGAGCGCTGGGAGGTCAGTCCGGATGGCAAGGTTTATACCTTTTACCTGCGTAAAGGGGTGAAATTTCAGCACAACAAGCTGTTTACCCCCACGCGCGATTTCAATGCAGATGACGTCATTTTCTCCTTTATGCGCCAGATGGACGCCAACAACCCGTACCATAACGTTTCAGGCGGCAACTACAGCAATTTTGAAAGCCTCGAACTCGGTAAGCTGATTACCCACATCGAGAAAGTGGACGATCACACGGTGCGCTTCACGCTGGCTCATCCTGAAGCGCCGTTCCTCGCCGATCTGGCATGGTACTTTGCCTCAATTCACTCGGCCGAATACGCCGATAAGATGTTGAAGGCCGGTACGCCAGAAAAGGTGGACATGGTGCCCATCGGCACCGGCCCGTTTGAGCTGGTGCAGTACCAAAAGGATTCACGCATTCTTTACAAAGCGTTTCCTGACTACTGGCAGGGCAAAGCGAAACTGGATCGCCTGATTTTCTCCATTACCCCGGATGCCTCGGTGCGCTATGCCAAACTGGAAAAGAACGAGTGTCAGGTGATGCCGTTCCCTAATCCTGCCGACCTCGATCGCATGCGCAAAAATCCTGATATCACGCTGGCACAAAAATCGGGTCTCAACACCGGCTTCCTGGCGTTTAACACCACGAAGCCGCCGTTGGACAACGTGAAAGTACGCCAGGCCCTGGCGATAGCCATCAACAAAGCGGCCATTGTGGATGCCATCTTTAAGGGTACCGGCACGGTGGCGAAAAATATTCTGCCGCCGGACGTCTGGAGTGCGGACAACGCATTAAGTGATTACCCTTACGATCCGCAGAAAGCGCAGGCGCTGTTGAAAGAAGCGGGCATCAAACCCGGCACCGAGATTGCGCTGTGGGCGATGCCGGTTCAACGTCCCTATAACCCCAACGCTCGCCGCATGGCCGAAATGATTCAGGCGGACTGGGCCAAGGTGGGCATCAAAGCGAACATCGTCAGCTATGAGTGGGGGGAATATCTCAAACGCGTAAAAGCGGGCGAGCATCAGGCCGCCCTGATGGGCTGGACCACGGCCACCGGCGATCCGGATAACTTCTTCGGCCCGCTCTACAGCTGCACCTCAGCCAACGGCGGCTCAAACTCGTCGAAGTGGTGCTACGCACCGTTTGAAAAGATCATTACTGACGCGCGCGCCGAGCAGGATCACGACAAGCGCATCGCGCTTTATCATGAAGCGCAGCAGATCATGCACGACCAAATGCCGGCGATGATGATAGCGCACTCGACTATTTTCGAACCGGTGCGCAAATCGGTGATCAATTATCAGGTTGATCCGTTCGGCAAGCACATCTTCTATCCGGTGGATATCAAGGAGTAAGGCGGCGCGCCAGCGCATCAAGCTGCGCGTTGAGAAAGTGCAAAAACAGTTGCAGGGCGGCACCGGGTGGCCGCCCTGATGGCGTCTGCAGCTGCAAATGGCGCTGATTGAGCTGATCGATCGCCACGGCGCGCAGCGCCAGGCCGTGCGTTTCCACCTCGTGCATCACGGTAAACGCGCTGCAGATGGTCACCGCCAGCGGCGTGCGCAGCAGAAAATGAAACAGCGTGGAGAAATTATCACACGTCATGACCGGTTCAATCAGCTGGCCGCGCATGTGGCTGGCTAACTCAAACAGCTGGCGCACCGTGGTATTCTGCTGCGGCAGCGCCAGCGGATAGTGGCCCAGCGCCGTGAAATCGATCTGCTGCACCTGCGCTAAAGGATGCTGTTGATGCATCACCAGCCGCACCGGCGCCGGCCAGGAGGCCTGTACTTCGACGCCGCGCTCAGCATGCAGGCTGAACTGTAGCGCCACATCACACTCTCCGCTGCGCAACAGCGTCGCCACGCCTTGCGGGCTGGCAACCCTCACGTCAAACAGGACGCCCGGATGCACGTCGCGAAACGCCGCGATCAGGCGCGGCAGCAGGCTGAACGCCAGGCCATCGGTACAGGCCACGCGGATCAGCGTACGGCGCACTGCCGTTAATCCTTTGATTTCCGCCAGCGCATACTCCATATCCAGCAAATTTTTGCGCACGTGCTGGGCAAAAATCTCACCCGCCTCCGTGAGGATCATGCCGCGCGCCTGGCGCGCAAACAGCGGCACGCCAACCTGCTGCTCCAGCCGCTTGATCTGTCGGCTGATGGCCGACACGGCGACAAACAGCGAGTCGCTGGCGGCGCTCAGCGACCCGGCCTCAACCACGGCAAGAAAATAGCGCACTTCGGTACTGATCATGCCGATGCCTCTTCATGGTGCATGCCTCGTCAGCGGGCAGCCTTGCTTTGCAATAAAAGCAAATCTTACTCGATAAATTGATAATTGTGGCAAAGCAAGGAGTACGAAAAGATGGCTGCACAATTAAGAAAATAACAAGACAGGCAAACATGACAGCAGAACAGGCGGTAAAACAGGCGCTGGCGTACTTCGACAGCGGGGCGTTTCAGCAGCGACTGGCGCGCCGGGTTGCGCAGCCAACCGAAAGTCAACGTTCAGATCGCGATGAGGCCCTGTTGCACTATCTTGACCACGACATTGGCCCACAGCTCAGCGCGCTGGGCTTTACCCTGCACCGGCTGCCGAATGTGGAGCAGCCCGATCGGCCCTTTATGGTGGCGGTGCGCATGGAAGATCCGGCGCTGCCGACGCTGTTGAGCTACGGCCACGGTGACGTGGTATTTGGCGATGATGAAAACTGGCGGCAGGGCTTAACGCCGTGGCAGCTTACCGAAGAGGGCGATCGCTGGTACGCGCGCGGCAGCGCCGACAACAAAGGCCAACACAGCGTCAATCTGGCGGCACTGGAGCAAGTGTTCGCCGCGCGCGGGGGACGGCTGGGCTTTAACTGCAAAATGTTGTTTGAAATGGGCGAGGAGATCAGCTCGCCTGGCCTGGCGCAGCTGTGCCAGCAGCATCAGGATTTGCTGCGGGCCGATCTGTTCATCGCGTCAGACGGACCGCGCGTCAACGCGGTGCGACCCACGCTGTTTCTCGGCTCGCGCGGCGCGGCAAACTTCCGCCTCACGGTCAAGGCGCGCGACAACGCCTACCACTCGGGTAACTGGGGCGGATTGCTGACCAACCCGGGGACGCAGCTGGCGCACGCCATTGCCGCGCTGGTTGATGCCAACGGCGTGCTGCACGTCGAGGCGCTCAAGCCCGACTCGCTTACCCCCGCGGTGCGCGCCATTCTGCGCGATATTGAGGTGGGCGGGATGCCCGGCGATCCGCAAATCGCGCTGAACTGGGGCGAGCCGGGCCTTACCCCCGCCGAGCGCCTGTATGGCTGGAATACGCTGGAGGTGCTGGCGTACACCACCGGGAATCCGACGCAGCCGATGAACGCCATACCCGGTGAGGCCACGGCGGTATGCCAGCTGCGGTTTGTGGTGGGCACCGATTGGACGCGCCTGGTTGAGCACGTGCGCGACCATCTGGCGCAGCGTGGATTAGGGCACGTGGAGGTGACGTTTATGCGCGGATCGCCCGCCACGCGCCTCGATCCCACCGATCCGCTGGTGACGTGGGTGCTGGAGAGCATGCAGGCCGCCAGCGGCAAAAAGCCCGCGCTACTGCCTAACCTGGGCGGATCGCTGCCTAACGAGGTGTTTGCCGAGATCCTCGGCCTGCCCACGCTGTGGGTGCCGCACTCGTATCCCGCGTGCGGCCAGCACGGCGTCAATGAGCACATGCTGAAATCCATTGCGCGCGAAGGCCTGCACATCATGACGCAGCTGCTGTGGGAGCTGGGAGAAAAAGGTCCGGATCTGATCGCGCGCCACCGCGCCCATGAAGGAGGGCAACCATGAGTCTTCATACCGCCGCGCCGCTGAATCCCGGCAAGCCGCACCTGCATAAAACCCTGTTCGCCACCTGCATCGGTAACGCGCTGGAGTGGTTTGATATCGCGGTATACGGCTTCTTTGCCAGCTATATCGCCCATGCGTTTTTCCCCACCAGCGATGCGTCAGTGTCGCTGCTGCTGACCTTTGGCAGCTTTGGCGTCTCGTTTCTTATTCGACCGCTCGGCGCAATTGTGCTGGGCAACTACGCCGACCGGCACGGCCGTAAAAAAGCGCTGCTGCTGTCGATTAATCTCATGATGCTGGGCGGCGCGGTGATCACCTTTATGCCGACCTACGCCACGATAGGCCTGGCGGCGCCGCTGCTGATTCTGCTGGCGCGACTGGTGCAGGGATTTTCGGCGGGTGGGGAGTTTGGCAGCTCTACGGCGTTTTTGGTGGAACATTTCCCGGAGCGTAAAGCGTTTATCGCCAGCTGGCAGTTTGCCACGCAGGGTGCCAGCACCTTACTGGCCTCCGCATTCGGTCTGGGCTTGACGCAGTGGTTAAGTGAAAGCGAGATCCAGTCGTGGGGCTGGCGCATTCCCTTTGCCTTCGGCCTGCTGATTGGACCGCTGGGGATCTACATTCGTCGGCACGTACATGAGTCAGCTAGCTTTGTGGCCCAGACGCCGGATGCCGCGCCGCTTAAGCGCCTGCTTGGCCGTCAGAAGTCGCTGATCGCCCTGGCGATTGGCCTGATGGTGATCTCCACGGCGGTGAACTACATGCTCAATTATGTGCCGACTTACGCCACGCAAAACCTGCACCTCTCCGGGTCGGTGGCGTTCAGCGCTACGCTGCTGGCGGGCGTGATTTTAACCGTGGTGACGCCGCTGATGGGCTGGTGGGCCGAGCGCATTGGGCGGTTGCCGCTGATGTGGGGATCGCTGTTGCTGCTGATTGTCACCATTTATCCGGCCTTTCACGCCGTGGTGGCAAATCCCACCTCCGTGACGTTGATGCTGCTGGTGGGGTGGATGGCGCTGCTGAAATCGATCTACTTCTCTACCGTGCCGTCGGTGATGGCCGATCTGTTTCCGATTGGCACGCGCGCCAGCGGCATGGCCATCAGCTATAACGTCGCGGTGACGGTATTCGGTGGCTTCGCACCACTGATTTGTACGCTGCTGATCGACTGGAGCGGAACGCGTCTGGCGCCGGGCTATTATCTGATGGCGATGTCGGTATTAAGCGGTGTGGCGCTGCTGTACAGCCAGCGGCGGCTACGCTGAGCCCGCGCGGCAGTCGCGTTTAGCGACTGCCGGCGTGCGGTCAAAACTGCAGATAAGCGACGTGGGTTTGCAGATATTCTTCCAGTCCGTGGCGTCCATCGGCGCCGCCGATGCCCGATTTCCGCCAGCCCGCATGGAATCCCTGCATCGCTTCAAAATTCTCGCGGTTGATGTAGGTCTCGCCAAACTTCAGCTGGCGCAGCGCCTGCATCGCGGTGTTGAGGTTCTGCGTATAGATCGAGGAGGTCAGGCCGTAGTCGCAGTCGTTGGCCAGCGCAATCGCCTCCTCAAGCGAGGTAAAACGCATCACAGGCAGCACGGGGCCAAAAATCTCCTCACGCATGATCTCCATCTCTTGACGCACGTGGGTCAACACAGTGGGCGTGAACCAAAAGCCTTTATCGCCCGCGCGCGTGCCGCCTAACGCCACCTGCGCGCCTTCGGCCACGGCGCGCGCCACTTTCTGCTCCACGCGCGCCAGCGCCGCCTGGGTGATTAACGGCCCCATATCGATATCACTGTGCTGGGCCGGATCGCCAAATTTCACCTGTGACATCGCCTCTGTCAGCGCGGCGAGGAAGCGATCGTAGATGCCCGCCTGCACGTAAACCCGCTCCGCGCAGTTGCACACTTGGCCGCTATTAATCACGCGCGAGCTGACAATGGCTTTTACCGCCAGCGCCAGATCGGCGTCATCCATAACGATCGCAGGCGCCTTGCCGCCCAGCTCCAGCGAAACTTTGGTGACATTTTTGGCCGCTGCTTCCATGGTGGCAATGCCGGCATTGACGCTGCCGGTGAGGCTCACCAGTCCCACGCGCGGGTTGCCAGCCAGCTCTTGACCCACTTCCGGGCCATAGCCGTAGACAATATTCAGCACGCCAGCGGGCAGGCCGACGCTATCGACGATCTCGGCAAACAGTGCGGCATTATTCGGCGTGAGCTCGCTGGGTTTCAGCACAATGGTGTTGCCCGTGACCAGCGCCGGCGCGGCTTTACGCGCGATCAAAAAGAAGGGGAAGTTCCACGGCAGAATGCCGGTGGTCACGCCGATGGCTTTTTTGAAGACAAAGATGTTCTCGTTAGGGCGATCGCTGTTAACAATCTCGCCTTCATAGCGGCGCGCCCACTCCGCCATATAGTCAAAGTAGTCGGCGGTAAACAGCACTTCGGTTTGCGCCAGGGCTTGGGTTTTCCCGCCTTCGGCAACAATCGCCGCCGTGATATCGGCTTCGCGCTGGCGAATGGCCGCGGAGAGTTTGCGCAGCCAGGTGCCGCGCACGATCGCCGGCAGCGCCTCCCAGGCAGGCTGGGCGGCCTCGGCGGCGGCAATGGCCTGCGCCGCATCCTCGCAGCTGCCCTGTGGAATGCGCGACAGCAGCGCTTCGGTGGCGGGATTGATCACCTCGATCCACTTATCGTGGCGATCGCGCACAAAGGTGCCGTTGATGTAGTGCTGATGATGGGGGGTCATAAGGGTAAGTCTCCGCGCTTACGTTAATAATGCACGCAGAGTGAAACAGATTGCGGACGGGCACCTTTTTCTCTTTGCCAGCCTCGCAAGCAGCATGGCAGCCGGGAGAAGAACCGCACGACGCTCGCCGCATTCGTAGCAAGAGGCGCGCATCAGCGCGGCATTATGATCCTGGCATCATCGCGCCGCTGGCGATAAACCAAACCAAAAAACTCACGCCCGCAACAATAATGGCGATGGGAAAAAGCAGACCGATTTTCATACGCGTCCTCTGTCTCACGCCAGCTGCAGCACGGCGCGGTGGGTTTTTAATAAGGTAAACAGTTGAAACTGGCTGGCATCACTGACGTCACGCACCACATCGCCTTTTTGGTAATTGATGTGATGCACATGGCCGAGCTGGCGCCACACGACGATGGCGGACGCCAGCAGCGCACAGGTATCGGGGTTTTGTGCGCAATCCAGCGTGGCGTAATGCTGCGCATCCAGCGCGTTAACAAAGACATTCAGCGCCTGCGGCGGCACAAGGGCGCGAATATCCGCCAGCATGACCTTGCTGACCGCCTGCGTCAGCAGCAGTCTCACTTTCTTGCTTTCCATGATTGTCCTTGCGTCCGCCTGGCGTGCACACGTTATACGGATTTCACCCGCGCGGGGGAAGCCCGTCCGCACGCAGTTTTATCCTGGGTTGCGCCAGGCCGCACAGCATCCATTAAAAAAATCACAATAATAAGCCACTTACCGCGCGGTAAGGGCGCCTTCACGCAGCGTTTTTGTGATCCCAACGATGACTATCCACCCAATATTGCCAGCCGCGCGGCGAGATCGGCAACCACTCAAAGGCTGAGGGGCGGTGGCAAACCGTAGACTGCTCCTGATCGGAACCGCAATGGTTTTCACCCTCTGCGGTAAACGCAGGCCTCAACCTTATAAAGGAACAACAATGAACAGTGCCATTATTGCCGGTATTTTCTGGCATCTGGTGGGTGCCGCCAGTGCCGCGTGTTTTTATGCGCCGTTTAAACAGGTGAAAAAGTGGTCGTGGGAAACCATGTGGTCGGTGGGCGGCCTGATGTCGTGGCTGATCTTACCGTGGGCGGTCAGCGCCGCACTGCTGCCGCACTTCTGGGACTATTACGCCAGTTTTAGCGCTTCACAGCTGCTGCCGGTGTTTCTGTTTGGCGCGATGTGGGGCATCGGCAACATCAATTACGGGTTAACCATGCGCTATCTGGGCATGTCGATGGGCATTGGCATCGCCATCGGCATTACGCTGGTGGTGGGCACGCTGATGACGCCGCTGCTGCAGGGCCGCTTTGTGACACTGTTCAGCTCGGCGGGCGGGCGAATGACGCTGCTCGGCGTGCTCGTCGCCCTGGTGGGCGTGGCGATCGTATCGCGCGCGGGCCTGCTGAAAGAGCGGGCGCTGGGCATCAACGCAGAAGAGTTTAATTTGAAAAAGGGGCTGGTCCTCGCGGTGCTGTGCGGCATCTTTTCAGCGGGCATGTCGTTTGCCATGGATGCGGCGAAACCCATGCATGCCGCGGCGGCGCAGCTGGGCATTAATCCGCTGTACGTGGCGCTGCCGAGCTATGTGGTGATCATGGGCGGCGGCGCGCTGGTCAATCTCGGCTACTGCTTTATCCGTCTGGCAGTGAAGCCGTCGCTCTCGCTGCGCGCCGATTTTTCGGTGGCGAAACCGCTGCTGTTGGCCAATATCGCTTTTGCGGTACTCGGCGGCACCATGTGGTATCTACAATTCTTCTTCTACGCGTGGGGACACGCCAAAATTCCGGCGCAGTATGATTTCGTCAGCTGGATGTTGCATATGAGCCTGTATGTGCTGTGCGGTGGACTGGTTGGCCTGGTGCTCAACGAGTGGAAAGCGGTGGGAACCCGTCCGGTAAGGGTGCTGTCGCTGGGCTGCGTGGTGATCATTATCGCGGCCAACATCGTGGGATTGGGCATGGCGGCGTGACGGCACGCCTGACGCTCGGGCGTCAGGCTTGTGCTTTATCCAGCAGTGCAGGGCGCGACGGCATAAACTGCTGGCGCCAGGCGCTGGGGGTGAGTCCGGTTTCTCGCGTAAACACCACGGAAAAATAGTTACTGTCATCAAAGCCGCAGCGCGCGGCCACTTCACTGATAAGACAATCCTGCGTTCGCAGCAAATAGCGCGCCTGGCACAGCTGCAGCTGGCGCAAATAGTGCCCAATGGTCATGCCGGTTTGCTGGCGAAACAGCTGTTTGAGCGCGCGCTCGTTTAACTGATGCTGCGCGCAGAACGTCGCCAGATCGAACGGTTTACCCAGCCCGCCTTGCAGCGCCGACATCAGCAGATCAAGCTGTTCCCCTTCTGGTAGCGCCCAGGGTTTATCGGTGGCATAGCCGTGACGCCGCAGAATCAACGCCAGCTGTAAAAACAGCGCTTCAGCGAGCTGGATAGACAAGGCGTCGGTTTTGCGGCTTTCACGCTCCAGCTGTGAAATCACCGTGCGCGCCTGCACCATGCCGCGCGTGGTTAAGCGCCAACCGCCCGAGGCTTCGCTCTGCGGGGCGGGCAGCAGCTGCCCCCAGTCAAGCGCCAGGCGGAAGCGATCCTGGCAGTAAAGGATATTGTCGAGCGCCAGATCGTGCACGCTGTCATAGCTGTGGCAGTCACTGTCGTGCAGATAAAAGACGTCACCGCAGGTGATAAGCCACGGGCGATCGTTCAGCACGTGCAGGCCGTTACCGCGCCAGACGATGACAATTTCACTGAATTCATGGCGGTGCGGCGGAAAAGAGGGCTGCGGCATGCGTTCGGCTACGGCAATCGGTAAGTTGCTGGCCGGAAAATAGTCGTCACGCGTCAGTATCAGTGCCATAAAACGCTCCGCTTAAAGCCGCTGCTGGCGCTCCGCACGGGGCGCACAGCCAAATTCGCGGCGGAAGAGGGTGGAAAAGTGATTGCTGTCACCAAAACCACACTGGTAGGCGATATCCGTAATGCGCGTATCACTGTGGCGCAGTAAATGCCGCGCCTGCAGCAACCGCAGCCGACTCAAATAGCGCTGCGGCGTGCTGCCGGTCTGCTGTTTCATCTGCCGGTGCAGTGTGCGCAGCGACAGCGAGAAACGGTCGGCCAGCGCCTCCCACCCGATCTCCTCGCTGTAGTGATCGTTCAACCACGCCAGCAGGCGATGCAGGCGCGCGTCGGGATCGTCACCGCCGGCGTGTTGCGCTGCCCGGCGCAACAAAATTAGCAGCTGTAAAAATAGCTGCTCTTGGTGCGCCTGATGCTCCAGCGACCAGCCCGCAGCGGGCGACATTTGCGCCACGATCTGCAGCGCCTGCGCCATCATTTTCTGATTGATGCGCCAGTGGGACGCATACTCGCCCGCCTGATCTTCTGGCAGCAGCGCCTGTAAGCCTGAAAGAAAACGAAACGCGCCAGGACTGCGGTACAGCACGTTGGTCAGGCAGAGATTCTCCGTTTGTTCATACAGATGGCGATCGTGATCGCGCACAAAGCAGACGCAGCCCGCGCTGAGGGTCTGCGGCTGTCCGTTAAACACGTGAATGCCCGAGCCCTGTTCTACCAGCACGATCTCGTGAAAGTCGTGGTAGTGCTCGGGAAACGCCTGCTGGGGTACGCGGGGTTCCACGGTAATGGCGTAGCCACCTTCCGGAAAAAAATCCGCACTGTGCAATACCGTCATGATTCGCCTCGTCTTTAACAAATCCGTAACCGAGTCTACGCAGGCGGCCCCGACCTTACCTTGAAATTTAAACCGTGCCGCGCAGGAAGTTGGCGATTTTTTTAAGATTGGTCAGCGGATTGGCGGAAATGCGGGAAAGCTCACATCTCTGCGGCGGCGCGTTCTGTGACGTCACTCACGGGCATCTTTGCTCATCTGCCAGCGTTTTAGCGAGGCTGGCACCTGCGGGAAGGTGGGCGCTGACCGTGCTGTATAGGCTGGAACCTTCTCAATACAGGAAGATCACGCCATGAGTATGCGTAACATCGTCGCCATTGATTTAGGCGCTTCCAGCGGTCGGGTCATGCTGGCGCAATGGCAGCGTAGCAGTCAGCAGATCACACTGCGCGAAGTGCGGCGCTTCGCCAATGAGCGCGTGCAGCGCCAGGGCTATGACTGCTGGGATTTGGATGCGCTGGAACAGGCGATCCGCGCCGGTCTGGCGCAGCTAGACGCAGAAGGCATCGTATTGGATAGCATCGGCATTGATACCTGGGGTGTCGATCTGGTGCTGCTGGATGCGCAAGGCCAACGCGTCGGCGAGGCCGTCAGTTATCGCGACACGCGCACGCATGGCCTGATGGAAGAGGCCATTGACGCCCTCGGCAAAGCACGCCTCTATCAGCGCACCGGCATCCAGTTTTTGCCGTTTAACACGCTGTATCAGCTGCGTGCCTTACATCAACAGCAGCCTGACTGGCAGGCGCGGGTCGCGCACGCGCTAATGATCCCGGACTATTTCCACTACCGTCTTACCGGAAAGATGAACTGGGAGTACACCAACGCCACCACGACCCAGTGCCTCAATATCACCACCGGAACATGGGATCGCGAGCTGCTGGCGTGGGCGGGCGTCGATGCTCGCTGGTTTGGTATCCCGCACCCGCCGGGCAACCGCGTCGGCGAGTGGCACACGGCGCAGGGCAGGCCGGTTCCGGTGATTGCCGTGGCCACGCACGACACGGCAAGCGCCGTGCTGGCGACCCCGCTGTTACACGAGGACGCCGCCTGGATCAGTTCAGGCACGTGGTCCCTGATGGGCATTGAACGCCTCGAACCCTGCGTGACGCCCGCGGCGCAACGCGCCAACTTCACTAACGAAGGCGGCGCGGAAGGGTATCGGGTGCTCAAAAATATTATGGGCCTGTGGCTGTTGCAGCGGGTGTGCAGCGAACTGCAGATCACCGATCTGGCCGCGCTGATTGCGCAGGCGGCGCAGGAACCGGCGTGCCGCGCGCTGATCTATCCCAACCACCGTCGTTTTATCAATCCCGACAGCATGGTAGAGGCGATCCAGCACGCCTGCGCGGAGCAGCACATGCCGGTTCCGCACACGCCAGCGGCGCTGGCGCGCACCATCTTTGACAGCCTGGCGCTGCTGTATCGCGAGGTACTGCTTGAGCTCACGGCGCTGCGCGGCACCCCGCTGCGCCAGCTGCATATTGTGGGCGGCGGTAGCCAAAATCCGCTGTTGAATCAGCTCTGCGCCGACGCGTGTCAGCTGCCGGTAATGGCCGGGCCGGTTGAAGCCTCCACGCTGGGTAACGTCGGCTGCCAACTGATTGCGCTGGGCGAGGTCGCCGATGTCGCCGCGCTCCGTCACGTCATTCGTCTCAATAGCGACACCACGATTTTCTCACCTCAGCGCGACAGCGTATTCGCGGCCCATGAAGCCCGCTTTGCCGCGCTGAGCCAACCTTTCAAGGAACTTGCGTATGACAAAGCTGATTGAACAGGCTTACGACATTGCGAAACACCGTTACGCCGCCCTTGGCGTGGACGTCGAACAGGTTATGGCGCAGCTGGATCGGATCCCCGTATCGATCCACTGCTGGCAGGGCGACGACGTGCGCGGATTTGAAGATCCCCACGGTCAGCTCACGGGCGGCATTCAGGCCACCGGCAACTATCCGGGCCGCGCGCGTAACGCCCATGAACTGCGGGCGGATCTGGAAAAAGCGCTGTCGCTGATCCCCGGCCCCAAGCGCCTCAATTTGCATGCGATATACCTTGAGAGCGAGACGCCGGTGGCGCGTGACGCCATTGAACCTGAACATTTCAGCGCCTGGATGGCGTGGGCCAAAAGCCATCAGCTGGCGCTGGATTTCAATCCGAGCTGCTTCTCACATGCGCTCAGCGCCGACGGTTTTACCCTGTCGCATTCAGATCCCGGCGTGCGCCAGTTCTGGATCGATCACTGCAAAGCCAGTCGCCGCATCTCCGCCTGGTTCGGCGAGCAGCAGGGCAGCGCGTCGGTGATGAACATTTGGGTGCCGGATGGCATGAAAGATCTCACCGTGGATCGGCTGGCGCCGCGCCAGCGACTGGCCAGCGCGCTGGATGAGGTGCTGAGCGAACCCCTGCCCATAACGCAGCACATTGATGCCATTGAGAGCAAACTGTTCGGCATTGGCGCCGAGAGTTACACCGTCGGATCCAGCGAATTTTGCCTTGGCTACGCCGCCAGCCGTCAAATCGCGCTCACGCTCGACGCCGGGCATTTCCATCCCACCGAAGTGATTTCCGACAAAATCTCCGCCGCCATGCTCTATGTGCCGCGGCTGCTGCTGCACGTGAGCCGTCCGGTGCGCTGGGACAGCGATCACGTGGTGCTGCTGGATGATGAAACCCAGGCGATTGCCTGCGAGATTGCGCGCAATAATCTGTTCGATCGGGTGCATATCGGGCTGGATTTCTTTGACGCCTCGATCAACCGCATTGCCGCCTGGGTTATCGGCACGCGCAACGCTAAAAAAGCGCTGCTGCGCGCCTTACTCGAACCGAGCGCGGAGCTGCGTAAGTTGGAACAGCAGGGCGATTACACCGCGCGACTCGCGCTGCTGGAGGAGCAAAAGTCCCTGCCATGGCAAGCGGTGTGGGAGGCGTGGTGTCTGCGCCATGATGTCCCCGCCGACGCCAGCTGGCTCAGCGAGGTTCGCCACTATGAACACCATTCACTGCGTCAACGCTAAGGAACGCGCTATGCAATCGATTCTAACCTCGTGGTTTGTACAAGGTATGGTCAAAGCCACCGGTGACATGTGGCTCAAGGGATGGGATGAGCGCAACGGCGGAAACGTTACGCTGCGCCTGTTGCCGGAGGAGGCCCGCGCCTTTGCCGCGGATTTTTATGCTGAGCCGCGCGTTATTGCGCTGACGCAACCGGCACCCGCGCTGGCCGGTGACTGGTTCCTTGTCACCGGTTCCGGCAAGTTCTTCCGCAATGTGCAGCTGGATCCGGCCGACTGCCTGGCGCTGCTGGAGGTCGACGCGCAGGGCCTGTCGTATACCCTTCACTGGGGATTGTGCAACGGCGGTTTACCGACCTCGGAGCTGGCGGCGCATTTTCAGTCGCATGCGGTGCGTAAACAGGCCACGCAGGGCGCCGATCGCGTGATTATGCACTGCCACGCGACGAATTTTATGGCGCTCAGCTATGTGGTGGATCTCGATCCGGCGCGCTTCACCCGGCTCCTGTGGGAAGGCAGTACCGAGTGCCTGGTGGTGTTTCCTGATGGCGTGGGGATTCTGCCGTGGATGGTGCCCGGCACGGACGGTATCGGCCGGGCCACTGCCGACGCGATGGCAACCCACAGCCTGGTGATGTGGCCGTTTCACGGCATCTTCGGTACCGGCCCCGATCTCGACCACACTTTTGGCTTGATCGATACCGCTGAAAAAGCGTCGGAAGTGGTGGTAAAGGCGCTGTCGATGGGGGGAATACGTCAGAGCATTTCCACCGAGCAGCTGATCGCGCTGGGCGAGCGTTTCGGCGTACATCCCTGGCAGTCGGCCCTGCAAGCGGAGCGTAGCGATGTTGCGTAAAGCCTTTGTGATGCAGGTGTATGCGCACTGCCACGATGCGTACCTGCGGCGCCATTCGCCCATCTGGCCGGAACTGGAGGCGACGCTCAAGCAGCATGGCGCCCATCACTACGCGATTTGGTTGGATGCCGAGCGCAATCTGCTGTTCGCCAGCGTCGAGATTGAGTCAGAAGCGCGCTGGCAAGCTGTGGCGCAAACCGAGGTGTGCCAGCGCTGGTGGGCGTCAATGCGGGATTTGATGCCGTCTAATGCGGACAACAGTCCGGTGAGTTCCCCGCTGACGCCCATGTTTTATTTGCCCTAGGCGCGGGGCCATGGCGATGGGGGGCGCGGCGGGAGTCCGGCCCGCCCAGCCGGTGAAGCGTGAGCGGGTTCCGGCCCGCTCAACGGCTGGTAAGGCACCAGGCGGGTGCCGGACGCTGACCGCTGCGCTGGCCTGACCCTGAGCGGGTGCCGGCCGCTCAGCCGGTATGACCCTGAGCGGGTTCCGCCCGCTAACCGTACGGCAGTTTCAGCCGCACCGCTGCGGCGTACGGGCAAAGGGCCGATGGGCGCGGCCCTTTGCAATCCGCGCCCTGCGCCAGCCTGCGCTGTTCCC
>CAJYVD010000012.1 GCA_913778495.1 uncultured Pantoea sp. | reverse complement strand
TTGCCTGGCGGCTTTAGCGCGGTGGTCCCACCTGACCCCATGCCGAACTCAGAAGTGAAACGCCGTAGCGCCGATGGTAGTGTGGGGCCTCCCCATGCGAGAGTAGGGAACTGCCAGGCATCAAATTTAGTGTGCTGATATGGCTCAGTTGGTAGAGCGCACCCTTGGTAAGGGTGAGGTCCCCAGTTCGACTCTGGGTATCAGCACCAGTAACAGACATGAGTTCGGCCAGAAAAGAATTTGCCTGGCGGCTTTAGCGCGGTGGTCCCACCTGACCCCATGCCGAACTCAGAAGTGAAACGCCGTAGCGCCGATGGTAGTGTGGGGTCTCCCCATGCGAGAGTAGGGAACTGCCAGGCATCAAATTAAGACCGGCGACAATCGGTCGTGACCTTCCCGGTGACGCGGAAAGGGCGAAACACCTGAAGTCAGAACGATTTTCTGACGTCAGTACAGAATCGGTGGAGCGGTAGTTCAGTTGGTTAGAATACCTGCCTGTCACGCAGGGGGTCGCGGGTTCGAGCCCCGTCCGTTCCGCCACCCTCATTAGGGGCGTAGTTCAATTGGTAGAGCACCGGTCTCCAAAACCGGGTGTTGGGGGTTCGAGTCCCTCCGCCCCTGCCAGAAAATAATCCTTTGCTTCGGCAAAGGATTTTTTTTGCCTAAAATTTGCCGTGAAAAGAGTTTGAGTTTCATGGCCTCTCAAACTCTTCTCTTGTTTATTACATCACTGTGTCAGAACCGGATATTTCAGCAGCTGGCGAATATGTGCTTGCTGATCGCTATTCTGCAGCCACACCGCATATAAAGGACGAACTGCCACAGGCGTATCGGAAATAACCATCAGATCGCTGTAAATACCATGCCAGGTATCCGGCAAAAAGGCGCAGGCGCCCGTGGTGTAAAGTAATTCACGCGTAACGTGAGCTGAGGTGGTCGTTAATACAGGGACATCGTCGCTAGATAAGTAGCTCTCATGCTGATGAAAGTCTGCGCCCCACTCTAATTTGATGTAGTCATATTTTTCCCGTTTTTCGGTATTGCGCGCACGGAATAACGCGAGCGATATATGACCAATCTGCTGGCTGGTTAGCTCATCCATTTTTGGTGCTTCTGTGGTAATTAACAGATCCAACTGGCGTTCATGCAGCTGCTTTACCAGCAGATGGCGTTGTGCAATACGCGCTTCTAAGTGAAGGCTCTCCCGATTTTCATAAAGCGTTTTCAACCAAGGGGTTAGATAAGCCTCCCATAATGAAGCGCTGGCACCTATGGAGAGTTCATGGTGCTGCTGCGTATGAGACACTTCCTTTTTTGCCATCAGCCATGTATTCATCAAACTTTCCGCGTAGGGCAATAAGCGCTCACCGGCAGAGGTCAGGCGAATGTTATTGCGGTGACGCGTAAAAAGATGAACACCCAGCTGATTCTCTAACTGGCGAATGCGAAAACTAACGGCAGACTGCGTGAGGTAAAGCGCTTCAGCCGCGCGCCCGAAATGGCGAGTTCTGCTCACTTCGAGAAAAGTTTTCAGTAATTCCGTATCCACAGCATTCTCCCAAAAAATGTTTGTCGTAATGATTTAAATGTTTTGTTTTACACTCTGTCAAGCCTATCTAATACTCCGCGCCATAAATAGCACGGCCATATGAGAGTCAGGAGCGTGTAAAATGGCGGACAGCTTCGCAACAACAAATCGTTTCTTTGATAACAAACATTACCCACGTGGTTTTTCGCGTCATGGTGACTTCACCATAAAGGAAGCTCAACTTCTTGAACGCCACGGTTACGCCTTTAATGAGCTGGATCTCGCCAAGCGCGAGCCGATTACCGAGGAAGAACGCTCATTTTTAGAAGTTTGCCGTGGCTTACGTGAGCCGCAAACGGAAGCCGAGCGCGTCTGGTCGAAATACACCGCGCGCATCAAGCGTCCAAAACGTTTTCATACCCTGTCAGGCGGTAAACCGCAGATGGACACGGTTGAAGATTTTAGCGATAGCGATGATTAAAAAAACGGGGCTTAATAAGCCCCGTTTTTTATTGCAAGCTTTTATGCAGATGAATTAGCAGGCGATCAATGCTGCGATAACCCACCGCTTCCTGCAAATGCTGCCGATTCAGCACGTCTTCCCCCGATAAGTCCGCGATGGTTCTTGCGACCTTGAGGATACGCTGCCAAGCCCGCACTGAAAGCCCCAGTGCATTCAAGACTTCTTCAAGCCACTCTGCATCCTGCGGTAATAGTGCGCAGCAGGTTGCTATTTCTGCGTTAGACAAATGCGCGTTAATTTTCCCTGCTCGTGTCCGCTGTCGCTGACGTGCTGCCATAACGCGCGCGAGTACGTCCGCGCTGCTTTCACTTTTCTGCTGCTTCTTGCTGAGTGTTCCGCTCGGCAGTAACGGGATCTCCAGCGATAAATCAAAGCGGTCAAGAAAGGGGCCAGAAAGACGACTCAGGTAGCGTAGCACCTGCTGTGGGCTGCAGCGATTATGGTTGCCTTGATAATGGCCAGTAGGGCTGGGATTCATCGCCGCAATCAGCTGAAAGCGCGCCGGATACGTGACCTTAGCACGCGTGCGAGAAATTGCGATTTCTCCGGACTCAATGGGTTCGCGCAGCGCATCCAGAACTCTGCGATCGAACTCCGGCAGTTCATCAAGAAACAGTACACCATTGTGGGCGAGAGAGATCTCACCCGGCCGAGGAAGCGAGCCGCCGCCCACTAGCGCATGCAGCGAGGCACTGTGGTGTGGCGATCTGAACGGGCGTTGACGCCATTGATGATGGAGATCGCCGCTGCTAACGAGGCTTGCGATAGCAGCTGACTCCAGCGCCTCACGATCGTCCAGCGGTGGCATAATGCCGGGCAACCGCGTTGCCAGCATCGTCTTTCCCGTACCCGGCGGGCCAATCAGCAGTAGGTTATGCCCACCGGCGGCAGCGATTTCCAGCACGCGTCGTCCCTGTTCTTGACCGATGATATCGCGCATGTCGCCATTTAGCGCAGCAGGTGTCGTGGAATCGCATACCGCAGCGGGTAGCGAGGTGGTGTTATGCAAAAAGGCGCAAATTTCCACCAAGTGTTTTCCTGTTAAGGTTTCACCCTGACGAATAAGCCCAACATCCCGTTGATTCTCCTCGGCTAAAACCATCTGTCGACCGGCCTCCAATGCCGCCATTGCAGCAGGAATAGCCGCCTGAACGCCACAGAGTGCGCCGTTAAGCGCCAACTCGCCCAGGAATTCATAGTGCGGGAGTTTTGCCTCTGGAAGCTGCTCTGAGGCTGCGAGAATTGCGATCGCGATCGGCAGATCATAGCGTCCGCCTTCTTTAGGCAGGTCGGCGGGGGCTAAATTGATGGTTACGCGCTTGGCAGGAAAGGTAAAACCACTGTTAATAATAGCGCTTCGCACCCGCTCGCGTGCTTCTTTCACGGTGGTTTCAGGTAAACCTACCAGCGTAAGCGCAGGCAGGCCGTTGCTGATATGAACCTCAACGGTCACCAGCGGGGCGGACACGCCCAACGCCGCTCGGGTTAATACTTTTGATAAAGACATGCACACTCCTTGTTGTCTTTATCTTCGGGTACACCGCAGAGCGAAGCTAGCGTGCGTCTTTTATTTTCACTGCCCGATTCCGAAAAATGCCTGCAAATTTCCTTATTTTCGCCGCTTTTGGGCGCCAGATCCCATAAATGTAAAATCTTTACCTAACGGACGTAATGAATAATTATCACCTGCAAGAAATAACCTTTTAGTTACAAGGCGATAACTCTCGCTTTGTGGGGCAGCCATAAAAAAGCGTTATGAAAATTATTGTCAATTGCCGCCTAACTATGATAACTCTGTAGGCATTACTTCGAACAATCGAAAATAAAGACAACACATGAAAGCCCTTCTACAAGTGATTAGCCTAGTCGTGATTAGCGTGGTGGTGATTATTATCCCACCGTGCGGGGCTACGCTTGGAGAAAGAAAGGCTTAAAAATCAAGCCTCGAATCCCAAAAACCCCCGCACCGAAAGGTCCGGGGGTTTTTTTTCGACCAGGCTAACTATCAGTGAATCAGCGAGGAACAGATTATGAGCAGTAGCATAAAATTCTGTTGTTCCAGCAGGAATACAGGAGAATAACCATGACAGGTGCACAGTGGGTAGTTCAGGCTTTACGCGCGCAGGGCGTCGACATCGTGTTTGGTTATCCTGGCGGCGCAATCATGCCAGTGTACGATGCGCTTTACGATGGCGGCGTGGAACACCTACTGTGTCGGCATGAGCAGGGCGCCGTGATGGCGGCGATTGGTTACGCGCGCGCCACGGCAAAAACCGGTGTCTGTATTGCTACTTCTGGCCCCGGCGCCACAAATTTGATCACTGGATTAGCCGACGCGATGATGGATTCTGTGCCGGTGGTCGCTATTACCGGTCAGGTTTCTTCTGCGTTTATCGGCACCGATGCCTTCCAGGAGATCGATGTCCTCGGTTTGTCGTTAGCCTGCACGAAGCACAGCTTCCTGGTGGAGTCGCTGGAAGATCTCCCGTCGGTGCTGGCAGAAGCGTTCGCCATTGCGCAGTCGGGCCGTCCGGGGCCGGTGTTGGTGGATATTCCAAAAGATATCCAGCTGGCCAGCGCCGAATTCACACCGCATTTACTGCCGGTTGAAGAGACCGTAAGTCACTGCCCGCAGCATATTGCGGAAGCCCGCGCGCTGCTGGCGCAATCGCATAAGCCAATACTCTATATCGGTGGCGGCGTTGGCATGGCGCAGGCGGTTCCAGCGCTGCGTGCCATGGCGCAGGAAAGCGGTATCCCAACGGTGTCGACGCTGAAGGGCCTTGGCAGCGCCGATCCGCATAGCGAGCTCGATCTCGGCATGTTAGGCATGCACGGTACCAAAGCGGCTAACCTGGCGGTGCAATCCTGCGATTTACTGATTGCCGTTGGCGCCCGCTTTGACGACCGCGTCACCGGAAAACTGGATACCTTCGCGCCGCACGCCAGCGTGATTCATATCGATATCGATCCGGCGGAACTCAATAAGCTGCGCCGCGCGCACGTTTCACTGCAGGGCGATTTGAATCAGGTGCTGCCGGCGCTCAGCATGCCGCTGAATATCGACGGCTGGCGCGCGGAAGTAAAAGCCATGAGGGCGGAATTCGCCTGGCGCTACGATCACCCGGGCGAGGCCATTTATGCGCCACTGCTGCTGAAGCAGGTGTCTGACCGTAAAAGCGCAAGCGCCGTGGTGACCACCGATGTGGGCCAGCACCAAATGTGGACGGCACAACACATGCGCTTTACCGCGCCGGAGAATTTCATCACCTCAAGCGGCTTGGGCACCATGGGCTTTGGCCTGCCCGCCGCGGTCGGCGCACAGGTTGCCCGTCCTGAAGACACGGTGATCTGCGTCTCAGGCGACGGATCGATCATGATGAATATTCAGGAGCTGGGCACCATCAAGCGCAAAAAACTGCCGGTGAAAATCTTGCTGTTAGACAATCAGCGGCTCGGCATGGTGCGCCAGTGGCAGCAGCTGTTCTTTGATGGACGCTACAGCGAAACCACGCTCACCGACAATCCCGATTTCCTCACGCTGGCCAGCGCCTTTGACATTCCGGGCCAGCGCATCAGCCGTAAAGATCAGGTCGACGCCGCTATCGATGCTTTGCTGAACAGTGAAGGCCCTTACTTCCTGCATGTCGCAATCGATGAGTACGAAAACGTCTGGCCATTGGTGCCGCCGGGTGCCAGCAATGCAAACATGATGGAGAAAACCGCATGAACCAGCATCAGTTGACTATCGAAGCCCGCTTCCGCCCTGAAATCCTGGAGCGCATTTTGCGCGTCGTGCGCCATCGTGGCTTTCAGGTCTGCGCCATGAACATGGCATCGGCGATCAATGCCGAAAATATTAATATCGAAATGACCGTTGCCAGCCAGCGCTCTGTCGATTTACTGTCTTCGCAGTTAAGCAAACTTATGGATGTCGCCTGCGTCGAGATCCAGCAACAAACAACACAACAAATACGCGCTTAGACGCCAAAGGAAGTTACGATGAGTACGAAGAAAGCAGACTTTATCTGGTTCAACGGAGAGATGGTTAAGTGGGAAGAGGCCAAAGTCAGCGTGATGTCTCACGCCCTGCATTACGGCACCTCTGTGTTTGAAGGCGTACGCTGCTACGATTCGCACAAAGGCCCGGTCGTTTTCCGTCACCGTGAACACATGCAGCGTCTGCACGACTCCGCCAAAATCTACCGTTTCCCTATCACCTCAAGCGTTGATGAGCTGATGGAAGCGTGCCGTGAGGTGATTCGCGTTAACAACCTGAAAAGCGCGTATATCCGTCCGCTGGCCTTTATCGGCGACGTGGGCTTGGGCGTGAACCCGCCAGACGGATACACCACCGACGTTATCATCGCGGCGTTCCCGTGGGGCACCTATCTGGGCGCGGATGCGCTGGAAAACGGCATTGACGCGATGGTGTCTTCCTGGAATCGTGTTGCACCAAACACCTTGCCAACCGCGGCCAAAGCGGGCGGTAACTACCTCTCGTCGCTGCTGGTTGGCAGTGAAGCACGCCGCCACGGCTACCAGGAAGGCATCGCGCTGGATACGCAAGGCTATATCTCAGAAGGCGCGGGCGAAAACCTGTTCGAAGTGAAAGATGGCATTCTGTTTACCCCGCCGTTCACGTCCTCCGCGCTGCCAGGCATCACGCGTGATGCCATCATCAAGCTGGCCCAGGACATGGGTATTGAAGTGCGTGAGCAGGTGCTGTCACGTGAGTCGCTCTATCTGGCAGATGAGATCTTCATGTCCGGTACCGCCGCCGAGATCACCCCGGTGCGCAGCGTTGACGGTATTCAAGTGGGCGCTGGCAAACGTGGTCCGGTGACCGAGCGTATTCAGAAAGCCTTCTTTGGCCTGTTCACAGGCGAGACCGAAGACAAGTACGGTTGGTTGGATCAGGTTAATCCGTAACACGATCGTTACGCGGGTGCCGCTGCGCCCGCGTCATTTTTACACTGGAGTAAATAGCGCATGCCTAAGTACCGTTCCGCCACCACCACCCACGGCCGTAATATGGCGGGTGCCCGTGCCCTGTGGCGCGCCACCGGAATGACCGACGCCGATTTCGGCAAACCCATCATCGCTGTGGTCAACTCGTTCACCCAGTTCGTACCGGGACACGTTCACCTGCGCGATTTGGGCAAACTGGTCGCTGAGCAGATTGAAGCCGCCGGCGGCGTGGCCAAAGAGTTCAACACCATCGCGGTGGATGACGGTATTGCCATGGGTCATGGCGGCATGCTGTATTCACTGCCTTCCCGCGAGCTGATCGCCGACTCCGTGGAGTACATGGTCAACGCGCACTGCGCCGATGCCATGGTCTGCATCTCCAACTGTGACAAAATCACCCCCGGTATGCTGATGGCCTCGCTGCGCCTCAACATTCCGGTGATCTTTGTGTCGGGTGGTCCGATGGAAGCGGGCAAGACCAAGCTTTCCGACAAAATCATCAAGCTGGATCTGGTCGACGCCATGATTCAGGGCGCGAACCCCAACGTCAGCGACGCCGAGAGCGAGCAGATTGAACGCTCCGCCTGTCCAACCTGCGGATCCTGTTCCGGGATGTTCACCGCCAACTCCATGAACTGCCTCACTGAGGCGCTGGGTCTGTCTCAGCCCGGAAACGGCTCGCTGCTGGCGACCCACGCGGACCGCAAAGATCTCTTCATCAACGCGGGCAAGCGCATCGTTAACCTGACCAAACAGTATTACGAGCAGGATGATGACCGTGTGCTGCCGCGCAACATCGCCAACAAAGCCGCGTTTGAAAATGCCATGACGCTGGATATCGCCATGGGCGGTTCCACCAACACCGTACTGCACCTGCTGGCGGCGGCGCAGGAAGGTGAGATTGACTTCAATATTTCTGATATCGATCGCCTGTCGCGCCAGGTGCCGCACCTGTGCAAAGTGGCACCCAGCACGCAGAAGTACCACATGGAAGATGTGCACCGTGCGGGTGGCGTCATCGGTATTCTCGGCGAACTGGATCGCGCGGGGCTGCTGCACAATGACGTACGCAACGTGCTGGGACTGAGCCTGCGCGAAACGTTGGATCAGTACGACATCATGCTGACGCAGGACGAGGCGGTGAAAAAAATGTTCCGCGCCGGACCGGCGGGCATCCGCACTACCCAAGCGTTCTCCCAGGATTGTCGCTGGGACACGCTGGATGACGACCGCCAGGAAGGCTGCATCCGCACGCGTGAGCACGCGTTCTCGCAAGACGGCGGATTAGCGGTGCTCTACGGCAACCTGGCGGAAGATGGCTGCATTGTCAAAACTGCGGGCGTAGACAAAGAGATCCTGACCTTCACCGGCCCGGCCAAAGTGTACGAAAGCCAGGACGACGCGGTCGAGGCGATTCTCGGTGGCAAAGTGGTGGCGGGCGACGTGGTGGTGATCCGCTACGAAGGGCCGAAAGGCGGGCCAGGCATGCAGGAAATGCTCTATCCCACCACCTATCTGAAATCCATGGGGCTCGGCAAAAGCTGTGCGCTGATCACCGACGGCCGCTTCTCTGGCGGTACTTCTGGCCTCTCCATTGGTCACGCTTCTCCAGAAGCCGCCAGCGGCGGCACCATTGCGCTGGTGAAAGACGGCGATCTGATTGAGATCGATATTCCGAATCGCGGCATCAAACTGGCGGTACCGGATAACGAACTGCACGCCCGTCGTGAAGCAGAGCAGGCGCGCGGCGATGCAGCCTACACGCCACACGGTCGCGAGCGTCAGGTCTCTCTGGCACTGCGCGCTTACGCCTCGCTCGCCACCAGCGCCGACAAAGGCGCGGTGCGTGATAAGTCCAAGCTGGGAGGCTAATCGCTGATGGCCGAGTCTCAACCGCTTTCTGCAACGCCCGACGGCGCAGAGTATCTGCGCGCGGTGCTGCGTGCACCGGTCTACGAAGTAGCCCAGGTCACGCCGCTGCAAAAAATGGAGAAAATTTCATCGCGCCTTGGCAACACCGTGCTGGTGAAGCGTGAGGATCGTCAGCCCGTGCACAGCTTCAAGCTGCGCGGGGCTTACGCGATGATCGCTGGCCTGACCGAAGAGCAAAAAGCGCGCGGCGTGATCACCGCCTCGGCGGGCAACCACGCGCAGGGCGTGGCGCTCTCGGCCACCAAGCTCGGCATCAAATCTCTGATTGTGATGCCAGTGGCAACAGCGGATATCAAAGTTGATGCAGTGCGCGCATTTGGCGGTGAGGCTTACCTGTTTGGCGCCAACTTCGATGAGGCGAAAGCCAAAGCCATCGAACTGGCGGCAGAGCGGGGATACACCTTTGTGCCCCCGTTCGACCACCCGGCGGTGATCGCTGGACAGGGAACCCTGGCCATGGAACTGCTGCAGCAGGATGCGCATCTCGATCGCGTCTTTGTACCGGTCGGCGGCGGCGGTTTAGCGGCCGGCGTCGCGGTACTGATCAAGCAGCTCATGCCGCAAATCAAAGTTATCGCGGTGGAGTCAGAAGACTCCGCCTGCCTGAAAGCCGCGCTGGAGGCGGGCGAGCCGGTGGATTTACCGCGCGTCGGCCTGTTTGCCGAAGGGGTGGCGGTTAAACGCATCGGCAGCGAAACCTTCCGGCTCTGCCAGGCCTGGATCGATGACATCGTGACGGTCGACAGCGACGCCATCTGTGCGGCGATGAAAGACCTGTTTGAAGATGTCAGGGCCGTGGCCGAACCGTCGGGCGCGCTGGCGCTGGCTGGTATGAAGAAATATATCCAGCAGCACAATATTCAGGGTGAGCGGCTGGCGCACGTGCTTTCCGGTGCCAACGTGAACTTCCACGGTCTGCGCTATGTGTCGGAACGCTGCGAGCTGGGCGAACAGCGCGAAGCCCTGCTGGCCGTGACCATTCCCGAACAGCAGGGTAGTTTCTTGCGTTTCTGCCAAACGCTGGGCGGTCGCGCCGTCACCGAGTTCAATTATCGCTATGCGGATGCCGACAACGCCTGCATCTTCGTCGGCGTGCGCCTGACGCGCGGGCTGGAGGAGCGCGGCGAAATTATCAGCCAGCTCACCGACGGCGGCTACCAAGTGGTGGATTTGTCAGATGACGAGATGGCCAAGCTGCACGTGCGTTACATGGTGGGCGGCCGGCCGTCAAAGCCGCTGCGCGAGCGGCTGTTCAGCTTTGAATTTCCAGAGGCGCCAGGCGCACTGCTGAAGTTTTTGCAGACGCTGGGCGCGCACTGGAACATTTCCTTGTTCCACTACCGTAGCCACGGCACCGACTATGGTCGCGTGCTGGCGGCGTTTGAAGTCAACGAGCACGAGCCGGATTTCGTCACCCATCTCACTGAGTTAGGGTACGAATGGCACGATGAAGCCAACAACCCGGCGTTTCGCTTTTTCCTCGCCGGGCAATAAGCTACAGCAGATGCCAGAACGCATGAATCAGCGGCTCACCGAGCCGCTTTTTTTGTACGCATACGCCCAGCTCAAGCGGCGCTACCGCCTCCACATCCGCCAGCGTCAGCACGCGATTGCGCACCGGCTCCGGGCTGTTTTCCAGCACCACGTCCGGTAACAGGGCGATGCCACAGCCCAGCGCCACCATCGACACAATTGCCTCATGCCCGGATACGGTCGCGTAAATTTGCGGATTGGCGATGCGCTGCCGCCGGAACCACAAATCAATTGCGCGTCGCGCCGGTCCCTGATCGGGCAGGATAAACGGGATCTGTGACCAGTCGGGCTGCGCCTGCGTCGACTGGCTGCGCACCGGGCAGGGCAGCGCGGGCGCAATCAGCACCAGCGGAATCAAACCGAGCGGAGTGAAGTCAATGCTGGCGGGCAGCGACTCCGGACGACCGGCAATCGCCAGGTCAGCTTCTCCCGACTGCACCATCTCAATCGCATCGGCCGCATCGCCGGTGGTGAGCTTTATTTCTACCTGAGGATGTTCGGCGCGGAAGCGATCGAGAATGGGCGGCAAGTGACTGTAAGCCGCCGTCACCGAACAGAACAGCCGCAGTTCACCGCTCAGCGACGGTCCGTTGAGATCCATCGCATGGCGCAGCTGCTGATACTGCAAAAGGGTTTGCTGGGCGAACTGGCGCAGTCGCTCGCCCGCCTCCGTCAGCGTTACGGTGCGGTTATCACGCAGAAACAGCGCGTGGCCTACATCGTCCTCCAGCCGTTGAATTTGCCGCGACAGCGTGGAAGGGCTGACGTGCATGGCCCTGGCGGTGCGGCCAAAATGGCAGCTCTCCGCGAGGTGTAGAAACAGTTTTAAATCGCGTAAATCCACGCCGCGCTCCGTTGAAATAGTATTGCAATTATTGCAATGTAACGTTGTTAATATATCAATTTAAGCAACAGATTTCCTGTCATATGATGGGGTCATTCACGGCGCTGCAACGCACGCCGATACGAGACAACAAGCAAACACAACCTCTACGCGGAGTACCCATGGCTAATTACTTCAACACACTGAATCTGCGCAACCAGTTAGCGCAGCTGGGCAAATGTCGCTTTATGGCGCGCGAGGAGTTCGCCGATGGCGCCAGCTTCCTGAAAGGCAAGAAAGTGGTGATCGTCGGTTGCGGCGCGCAGGGCCTGAACCAGGGTCTGAACATGCGTGATTCCGGCCTGGACGTGGCCTATGCCCTGCGTGCTGAAGCGATTGCTGAAAAGCGTGCGTCATTCCGCAAAGCCACCGACAACGGCTTCAAAGTGGGTACCTACGAAGAATTGATCCCGCAGGCTGACCTGGTGGTTAACCTGACGCCAGACAAGCAGCACTCCGCTGTGGTTCAGGCAGTACAGCCGCTGATGAAAGACGGCGCGGCGCTGGGCTATTCGCACGGTTTCAACATCGTTGAAGTGGGCGAAACCATCCGTAAAGACATCACGGTTGTCATGGTGGCACCGAAGTGCCCGGGCACCGAAGTGCGCGAAGAGTACAAGCGTGGTTTCGGCGTGCCAACGCTGATCGCGGTTCACCCGGAAAACGATCCTAAAGGCGAAGGCATGACCATCGCGAAAGCCTGGGCCGCTGCGACGGGCGGTGACCGCGCGGGCGTACTGGAGTCCTCGTTTGTTGCGGAAGTGAAATCTGACCTGATGGGTGAGCAGACCATTCTGTGCGGCATGCTGCAGGCTGGCTCTCTGCTGTGCTTCGACAAGCTGGTGGCAGAAGGGCACGACGTGGCCTATACCGAAAAACTGATTCAGTTTGGCTGGGAAACCATCACGGAATCGCTGAAGTTCGGCGGCATCACGCTGATGATGGATCGCCTGTCCAACCCGGCTAAGATCCGCGCCTATGCGCTGTCTGAGCAGCTGAAAACCATCATGGCACCGCTGTTCCAAAAGCACATGGATGACATCATCTCCGGCGAATTCTCTTCCGGCATGATGGCGGACTGGGCGAACGACGACAAAAACCTGCTGACCTGGCGCGAAGATACCGGCAAAACCGCGTTCGAAACCGCTCCGCAGTTCGACGGTAAAATTGAAGAGCAAGAGTATTACGACAAAGGCGTGCTGATGGTGGCGATGGTGAAAGCGGGCGTTGAGCTGGCGTTCGAAACCATGGTCGATGCCGGCATCATCGAAGAGTCAGCGTACTATGAATCACTGCACGAGCTGCCGCTGATCGCCAACACCATCGCGCGTAAGCGTCTGTATGAAATGAACGTGGTTATCTCCGATACCGCAGAATACGGCAACTACCTGTTCTCATTTGCGGCTGTACCGCTGCTGAAAGAGTTCATGACCACCCTGCAGCCAGGCGATCTGGGCAAGGCGATTGAAGGCACGCAGGTAGACAATGCGCAGCTGCGCGACGTCAATGAAGCCATTCGTCAGCATCCTATCGAGACGGTGGGCCGCAAGCTGCGTGGCTACATGACCGACATGAAGCGCATCGCGGTTGCTGGCTAAGCGTCCACGCCACGATTTTCAGCCCCGTATCAAACTAACCCCGGCCTGCCGGGGTTTTTTTATGCCTGGCGTTTGCCGACGTCACGCTGACGGCATAAAAAAAACCCGGCGAGCGCCGGGTTTATCAGAGGTTAAGCCGATCACACCGCTTCGTACAGCGTCTGATGGCGCGTCTCTTTACAGGCGATCAGCGCAATCAGCGTTAACAGCGCCATCGCCGCCAAATAGAAGCCTACCGCCTGCAGGCCGTAATGGGCGTTCAGCCAGGTGGCGATATAAGGGGCGACCGAGGCACCTAAAATCGACGACAGGTTATAGGAGAACGACGCGCCGGTATAACGCACTTCCGTGGGGAACAGCTCTGGCAGCAGCGCGCCCATTGGACCAAACGTCAGACCCATAATGCTCAGGCCCAGCAGCAGGAAGCCCATCACGAGAATCTGCGAGCCAGAGCCCAGCAACAGCGGGAACATCAGCGCAAAGGCGATGATCATCAGCGTAATGGTGATCATGGTGCGACGGCGACCGTAGCGATCCGCCAGCAGACCGGCAATCGGCACCATCACGCCAAAGCCGATTACCGCCACCATCAGCATCCACAGGAAGCTGTTACGGGAGTAGCCCAGCCCAACCGGTGCGGGTGCGGTGCCGTAGCTCATTGAATAGACGGTCATGATATAGAACAGCGTGTACGTCGCCAGCATGATAAAGGTGCCGAGAATGGTCGCCGTCAGGTGCTTGCTCAGCAGCGTACCAATCGGCATCCGTACCTGTTTGTTCTCTTTCTGTACTTTGGCAAACACCGGACTTTCATGCAGCGATACGCGCACATACAGCCCCACCAGCACCAGTACGGCAGAGAGAATAAACGGCACGCGCCAACCCCACTGCATAAACTGTTCGTCGCTCAGCAGCCACGACAGCAGCAGGAAAGTGCCGTTGGCAAAGAAGAAGCCAATCGGCGCGCCAAGCTGCGGGAAGGAGCCATAAAGCGCACGCTTTTTCGCCGGCGCGTTCTCGGTGGCCAGCAGCGCCGCGCCGCCCCATTCGCCGCCCAAACCCAAGCCTTGACCAAAGCGCGCCAGCGCCAGCAGCAGCGGCGCCGCGACGCCAATGGTTTCATAGCTGGGCAGCAGGCCGATCAGCACGGTCGACACCCCCATGGTCAGCAGCGAAGCGACCAGCGTCGCCTTACGGCCCACGCGGTCACCAAAGTGGCCGAACACCGCCGAGCCAATTGGACGCGCCACAAAGGCAATGGCAAAGGTCGCCAGCGACTGCAGCGTCGCCACGGTGGCATCGCCCTGCGGGAAGAAAATATGGGGGAAAACGATCACCGCCGCGGTGGCGTAGATATAGAAATCAAAGAACTCAATGGCGGTACCGACCAGCGACGCCACGACGACTTTTCCGCGCGAATTAACCGGCGCGTCGGCCTGCTTTGAAACAGAGGGATCTGTGATGGAGGCTTGCATAATTGTGTCTTAATTGTAAATGTAAACAAAGAATCTTACGCACCTGTTTTGCGCCATTCAATGGTGAAAAGCCGCGTCACAACAGGCTTTTCCGGGGAAAAAGAGGATAATGTGTGTGATGCGCGCTTCCGTGGCGAATGGCAGCGGGAAGCGGCGATTTTCTGGCGGGATTCGCTGCAAAAGGGCCAAATTAAAGTGACCCGCTAGCGTTTCCTGCTGAAAAATGCGGAAATAATCGCCAGCAGGAAACATTTTCAACTGTTATTAAAAATGTAACAGCGCATCCTCGTCAGGAAGTGCCGCGCGGCGATGACATCTCCGGATCGTCCTTGTACTTCGCCGTGGCGATCCACGCGGCGCAAAACAGCGTTAAGCGCGCAAAGAAGTAGAAGAACGCCATCAGTCCGAGTACCGAGCCAAACGCGGCGCCCGAAGGCGAAGACGCCAGCTTCGGCAGCGTCAGCGTCATCACAAACTTGATCACCTCAAAGCCGATGGCCGCCAGCAGCGTGCCGCGCAGCAGCGCTTTTTTACGCGGCTTGTGGCGCGGCAGAATCCAAAAGATCCACAGGAACAGCAGGTAGTTGGCGATGATGGAAATCGACAGCGCAATCACCGTCATTACCGGCCGCAGCCACGTCACATCCGCCAAACCCAGCGCGTCAACGATCGCCGCCTGCGCCGCCCCCGCGATGGAGGTTAGCGAGAGCGTAATCACCAGCGCCAGCATCAGGCCAAGCAGCGAAATGAGATCGCGCAGATACTTTTTCCACAGCTTCTCCTTGTCATCCGGGTTGCGCTCCCACACGTCGCGCGACTGCGCACGTACCGCTTCGCGCAGGTTGCCCATCCAGTTGATGCCCGAATAGAGCGCCAGCAAAAGCCCGGTCAGCCCCACGGTGGCACGCTGCTGGATAGCGGTGTTCACCGTGCTTTTTAGGGTATTCGCCAGCGTGGGATCGCTGATGCTGTCAACGATCCGCGTGATCAACGCACTCAACAGATCCTGATCCGAGGCCAGCACAAATCCCACGGCGGCAAACGAGACCATCAAAATCGGAATCAGTGACAAAAATGAGAAGTAGGTGATCGCCGCGCCAAACTGGCTGCCGAGGCGATCGTTAAAGCGGTCCAGCGCGCGGATAAAATGTGCCACCGCAGGGATAGCCTGGAACCACGCGGCAAAGCGCGACACTTTGCGGATCGAGCCATCCACGGTTTTATTGCCGGTTTTAATGTCGATGAGCGGTTTGGCGTCAGCCGCGGCATCCTGGGGGTGTTTGTCCGTCATAGACGATAGGCATCCTGTTCACTGCAAAAATCAAATTATAGACCGTTACGTCACGTACTCCTGCAAGACCTGACTCAGCCACTCCATAAAGACGCGCACGCGACGCGCCACGTTACGACGATGCGGATAAAGCAGCGTAATGGGCATTGGTCGGGCGGGAAAATGGTGCATCACTTCCACCAGCTGACCCGACTCCAGCAGCGGCTGCACGCCAATGGCCGGCACCTGAATAATGCCCAGCCCGGCGACGCAGGCGGCACGGTAGGTTTCGGTGCTGTTGACCGTAACCACGCCGCCGGTCTGCACGTGGTGCGTCTGTTTACCGTCGTAATATTCGAAACCGGGCGAAGGCTGGCCGAGCTGCTGGGCGTAATGCACCATGGCATGCTGCGATAACTCTTCCAGTCGCACCGGCATCCCAAAGCGTGCCAGGTAGCTTGGGCTGGCGCAGTTAATCAGCGCATAGGTGCCGATACGGCGCGCAATCAATCCCGAATCTTTTAACTCACCTACGCGCACCACGCAGTCGAAGCCTTCGCGGATCACGTCCACCTGGCGATCGCTACTGCTCAGTTCAATCTCAACGCCGGGATAGTGCTGCAAAAATTCAGGCAGGCGCGGCAGTACAAAGCTGGTGGCCATCGCCACAGACATATCCACACGCAGCTTGCCGCTCAGGGTGGCGGGATCGTGCTGAAACAGGCTATCCATGTCATCCAGCATCGACAGCAAATCCAGACAGCGATCGTAATACACCAGCCCATCCTGCGTGAGGTGCACACGGCGCGTAGTACGGTGTAGGAGCCGCGTACCCATCTGATTTTCCAGCGCCTGCAGCTGGCGCGATACGCTGCCTTTCGGTAGGCCCAGACTCTCGGCTGCGCGGGTAAAACTGCCCATCTCGGCGACCCGCACAAACACCTGCATTGCGTGAATTTTATCCATATTACTCACCGATTGTTGTTGTTATTGAAACAGTGCTGCGTATTTCCCTGCGTTTATAGATCAATTATTCACGAATATCCTTAAACCGCGTTCACTTTTTCAACAGGAGCAACAGATGACTCACAAAATTGCGTTGATCACCGGTGGAAATCGCGGTTTAGGCAAGAGCGGCGCGCTGAAACTGGCCGCTAAAGGCACCGATATCCTCTTTACCTATCGTCAGCACGCGGAAGAGGCGCGGGCGGTGGTCAAAGAGATTGAGGCACTTGGCGCGCGCGCCGTCGCGCTGCCGCTGGATGTCGGCGATAGCCAGCAGTTCGACGGCTTCGTCGCCCAGGTAAAAGCCGCGCTGGCGGAGACCTGGCAGCGCAGCCAGTTTGATTATTTGGTGAACAACGCCGGACATGGCCACTATCGACCGCTGGCTGACACGACCGAAGCGGAGTTTGACGCGCTGATGCAGGTGCACGTCAAAGGGCCTTTTTTCCTGACGCAAAAGCTGCTGCCGCTGCTGGTGGATGGTGGACGGGTGCTGAACATCTCCAGCGGATTAACGCGCATGACGCTGCCCGGCTCAGGTACCTACGCCGCCATGAAAGGGGCGATGGAAGTGCTGACGCGCTATCAGGCGAAAGAGTGGGGCGCGCGGCGCATCCGCGTGAATATCCTGGCGCCTGGCGCGATTGAAACCGATTTTGGCGGCGGCCGCGTACGCGACACGCGCGAACTCAACGCGCAGATTGCGGCGGTCACGGCGCTGGGCCGCGTGGGCCTGCCGGAGGATATCGGGGATGCCATCGCCGCCATCCTCAGCGACGAAACCAGCTGGATCACCGCCCAGCGCATTGAGGCCTCGGGCGGGCAGGCGCTCTAATCCACGCTTAGCGCGTGGGCGATCGCCTCGCCCACGCGCTTCAACGCTGTATCGTGCCGTCAATTACCGTGACCGCCTGCCCGCCAATCCAGATAGCCTCGTCGCGGAACTGCACCGTGATCCGCCCGGCGCGCTGAAGGGCCGTGCCCTGGCGTGCGCGATAATCGTGCGTCTGGCCTTGCGCGGCGAAGTAGCGTGCCAGGCAGGCATTGGCGCTGCCCGTCACCGGATCTTCGGTCAGGCTGCCGTTCTCCACCAGCAGTGCGCGCACCTCAAACTGTTCCGTTTCTCCCGCATGCAGCGGGCCAAACAGCGCCGTGCCGTTTACGCCCGCATGCTGGTGCAACCGCTGCAAATCGGCGACGCTCGCCCGCACGTCCAGCACCGCCTGTGCGCTGCTCATCGGGATCAGCAGCCAGCGAATGCCCATATCCACCACGGTGGGCGTCTGCGTGAGATCAAAGGCGTCGCTGTTCAACGCGTTACCCATTAAGGCGTCGCTGAACGGCGTTAACGTGGCGGGCGGTGCGGCAAAAGCCAGCGCGCCGTCGTCACCGATCTTCACCTCCACCAGGCCCACGCCGCACTCTTGCACAATCTTCCCCGGCGTTTTCAGCGGCCAGCCTGCTTCCAGCAGCGCATGGGCGGTGCCCAGCGTGGGATGCCCGGCAAACGGCAGTTCGCCCGTTACGGTGAAGATACGCACGCGATAGTCGGCGGCGGCGTCCTGCGGCGGCAGCACAAAGGTGGTCTCGGATAACTGGGTCCAGCGGGCAATCGCCGCCAGCTGTTCATCGCTCAATCCCTGCGCATCCATGATCACTGCCAGCGGATTACCGTTAAACGGCAGCGCGCTGAACACATCCACCTGCTTAAATGCCACTTTCATTGTCTCTCCTTGCTGATTGCGCGTGTCGGACATGCGGTTTTACATCCTGTTGATTGCGAAAGCGCAGCAACAGGGCTATGAATAGATTAACAATTCTGGCACCGGAGCCTGTTATGTTAAAAGTGTTAGGCCGTACCTCATCGATTAACGTGCGCAAAGTGCTGTGGCTCTGCTCAGAGCTGGATCTGGCTTATCAGCTGGACGACAAGTGGGGAGACGATCCGCAATCTCTGCACTCGCCAGCGTTTTTAGCCCTCAATCCCAATGCGCTGATCCCGGTTATCATTGAAGATGACTTTGTGATGTGGGAGTCCAACGCCATTCTGCGCTATCTGGCCAACAGCAACGGCGGCGAGTGGCTCTATCCGCAAAACCCCCGCGCCCGCGCGCCCGTGGATCAGTGGATGGACTGGCAGGCCACCGAGCTCAACACCTCCTGGCGCTACGCTTTTATGTCGCTGGTGCGCAATTCGCCGGCGCATCAAGATCCGCGTCTGCTGGCCGCAGCGGTGAAAGGCTGGACGCACACCATGAACCTGCTGGATCAGCACCTGCAAAAAACCGGGCGCTATGTCGCCGGACGCAACTTTTCTCTGGCGGATATTCCCGTGGGCCTCGCCGTGAACCGCTGGTTTGAGACGCCGCTGGAGCATCCGCACTTGCCAGCCGTGAGCACCTACTATGAGCGCCTCACAGAACGTGAGGGTTACACCACCTGGGGTCGCAACGGTAAGCCGTGATCCTGTCCCGGTGCCAGGCCTGTCATCTCACAGGCCAGCGCGCCGGTGCGTTTTAACGCCCACGTATAGCGTTCATCAAAGGGATAGCAGCAGGAGAGGCGCAGCGCGTGGCGATAGCGATCGCTGAGCGTATAAAGCGCGCCCGGCGTCACGCAAATTTGCTCCTGGAGCAGGCGGTGAAACAGCGCCACCGTGTCGATATCCCCCGGTAATTCCACCCAAAACACAAAGCCGCCGCGCGGCAGGGTCGCGCGCGTGCCCTGCGGGAAGTGGCGCGCCAAAATGCCGCGTGCCGCATCAAGATTAGCCGCATAGCGACGGCGCAGCGAACGCAGATGATGGTCGTAACCGCCGCTGGCGAGAAATTCGGCCAGCGTCTCACTCAGCAGACGCGATTCCGTCATAGAGGAGACCGCTTTCAAGCGGGCAATCGCGGCATGAAAGCGTCCGGCAGCGGTCCAGCCGACGCGAAAATCAGGTGCCACCGTTTTGGTAAAACTGGTGCAGTAAATCACCCAACCGTCGCGATCAAAAGCTTTCACCGGCGGCGACAGCGGCCAGTCAAACTGCAATTCATCGTAAAGGCCATCTTCGATAAGCGGAACGTTGTAAGTATTCACTAACTCAGCCAGGCGCTTTTTACGCGCCAGCGGCATCACATACCCCAACGGATTCTGCGCGCCGGGCATCGCGACCAGCGCCTGAATGCGCTTTTCCTGAAGCAGCATCTCCAGCGCCTCCAGCGACAGCCCCCGCTGCGGATCGGTGGGAATTTCCAGCGCTTTCAGGCCCAGCGAGGCCAGCAGAGGAAACAGAAAGAAATAGGTCGGCGACTCCAGTCCCACGCAGTCGCCGGGCTGCGTCACGGCCCGCAGCGCCAGCTGTAGCGCCTCCATGCAGCCGTGGGTGAGGGTGATCGCCTGTGGCGTAAGCGTCAATCCCGCGAGCAGCGCACGACGCGCAATCTCCTCCCGTAAGCGCTCACTACCCGGCGGAAGCGCATAGCGGCCAACAATTCCCGGTTCGCGTCGTAAAAGCGAGGCGGTAATGCGCGCTAAGCGCGCCGAGGGAAATAGCTCGCTGTCTTGCGGACAGGCCAGCGAGATATTGGTGTAATCCGGATTATTTTGGGCGGCGAACACCTGCTCGATTAGTGCCAGCTTCTGCGCGCTGGGATCGTGGATATCGGCGGGCGGCGGTTTCACACTGCGGGTGACGGCGGGCAGCACGCCGCGCACGTAATAGCCCGACTGCGGCCGTGCCTCAATCAGGCCGCGATCCTCCAGCAGCTGCCAGGCATTGAGCACGGTATTCACGCTGACCTGATGCGACTGCGCGACGCGGCGGATAGCGGGCAGCCGTTTACCCGGCTTCAGCGTGCCTTGATGAATGGATTCGGCAAAGCTGTCCGCCAGCTGCTGGTAGAGCGTCCGATCAGAAGAAAACGGTAAGGAAACAAAAGCCTCCGCGCGCAATGGGTACAATTTATGATTACTGAATCTGTACCCATTACAATAGTGTTTTTGTGTCTCTGTTGCCATTACAGGAACGGGATTAGCATGAGGTTCTTCTTCTCTTGCTGGAAACACGCGATGCTCGATCCCACTTTTTTTAGCTATGTCACGGTGATGTCCATTACGCCTGGCCCCAACAATTTGCTGCTGGCGACGTCGGGCGTCAATTTTGGTTTCAGGCGGACGCTGCCCATGATGTTCGGCATTCTGCTCGGCTGCGCGCTGCAGCTGCTGTTTGCGAGTGTGGCACTGGATGTGCTGTTGAGCGGGATGGCCTCAATGCGGCTGCCGTTGACGGTGGTGGGATGCAGCTATCTTTTATGGCTGTCGTGGAAAATCTTTCGTGCTGACGCGCCGCAGCGTCGTGAGCGCCCTCGTCCGATGACGCTGCTGGGGGGTATCGCCTTTCAGGCGGTGAATCCCAAAGCCTGGCTTATGGTGACCAACGTGGCGCTGATGTACGTCAACAGCAGCGGCGTGATCGCGGTGCTGGTGGGGTATGCGTTACTTAATCTGCCCTGTATTTTACTGTGGGCCGCGCTGGGCGATCGGCTCCGCACGCATCTGCTGGTGGCGTGGAAGCGTCAGGCATTTAACACGTTGATGGCGCTGTCGCTGGTGGCAACCACCGGCTGGATGCTGTTCGAGGCGGTGCAGTTTAGCTAAGCGCCAATGAAAAAGGCCGCTCGCGCGGCCTTGATCGTTGCGGGAAAGCGGAGGGTTACTTGCCCACCACCTGCGCGGTGATGCGGGCTTCGTCGTTGGCCGCCATCGGCGTCTCTGCCGGCGCGTAATCGAGCTGCAATACGCGGCTGGTTTCCGCCAGCACTTTCTCGGTGAGCGCAACATCGCCGTTCAGCTTGCGGCCCCAGGAGGGGATCACGCTGCGAATTTTGGTCTGCCATTCTGGCGAGCGCATCTGCTCCGGGAACGCTTTTGCCATCAGCTCCAGCATAATTGGCGGAGCCGTTGACGCGCCCGGTGAGGCGCCCAGCAGCGCAGAAACCGATCCGTCAGCCGACGTGACCACTTCGGTGCCGAGGCGCAGCACGCCGCCCTCATTCTCATCATTTTTAATGATTTGCACGCGCTGACCGGCGGTCACCAAACGCCAATCTTCCGGATTCGCCTGCGGCACATAGGCGCGCAGCGCTTCCATCCGATCTTCATCGGTTTGCAGCACCTGATCCATCAGGTACTTCACTAAATCAAAGCTCTTCAAGCCGACCTGCACCATGGGCAGCAAGTTACTGGCGTTCATCGCGCCGAACATATCCAGCAGCGAACCCTGCTTGAGGAATTTGGTGGAGAACGTGGCGAACGGGCCAAACAGCAGCACTTGCTTGCCGTCGAGCACGCGGGTATCCACATGCGGCACCGACATCGGCGGCGCGCCGACGCTGGCTTTACCATACACTTTCGCCATGTGCTGCTTCACAACGTCCGGGTTTTCCGTCACCAGGAACGAGCCGCCCACCGGGAAACCGGCGTAGCCTTTAACTTCCGGGATGCCGGTTTTTTGCAGCAGCGGCAGCGCCGCGCCACCCGCGCCAATAAACAGCTGACGCGTCACCAGCACGCGCTGTGCGCCCGTCGCCAGATTGGACAAGCTCACCTGCCAGCGGCCATCGGCCAGGCGTTTAATGTCGCGCACTTCCTGACGCAGGCGCAGACGGAAATTGGGTTTTTTCTCCAGCGCGTCAATCAGCTGCCGCGTGATTTCACCGAAGTTCACGTCAGTGCCCATGTCGGTCCAGGTCGCGGCCACCTTTTGCTTGTGGTTGCGTCCTTTCATGACCAACGGTATCCATTCGGCGATGCGTTCGCGATCTTCGGAGTAGTGCATGCCGCGGAACAGGGTGCTTTTTTGCAGCGCCTGATAGCGTTTACGTAAAAATTCAACGTTATCGTCGCCCCAAACGAAACTCATGTGCGGGGTACTGTGGATAAAGGTGTTGGGCTGGCGCAAATTGCCTTTCTGAACGTGATACGCCCAGAACTGGCGAGACATCTGGAACGATTCGTTGATCGCCACCGCTTTGGCGATATCGATGCTGCCATCCGCTTTTTGCGGCGTGTAATTCAGCTCAGCCAGCGCGGCGTGGCCGGTGCCAGCATTGTTCCAGCCGTTGGACGACTCGACAGCCACTTCGCCCAAGCGTTCGACCATTTCAATCGACCAGTCGGGCTCAAGATCCTGCAGCCAGGTGCCCAGCGTGGCGCTCATGACGCCCGCGCCAATCAGCAGCACATCCACTTCTTTCCGTTCCTGAAGCGGGGTGCTCTCCATTGAGGCGGCGGCCAGCGCCAGATTTACCGCAGTAGTGCTCATGAGGCGACATCTCCTCTTTCTGTTGCCCTGATGCTCAACAGGTTCGCAGGCGAAACAGCCACGCTTCTTTATGAGCGCGTCGCGCTATCTCTCAAAGGTTAAGACTCAGGGATAAGCCATGGGGACGATAACGGTTAACTGCACGTTATGCATATGCACTTGAATATAACATTCTCGTATCGGAATTAAACGTTTGTTTATTTTTTAAAGGCGGAAATGATTCAGCATAAGAATTAATCAGTTTGCCTCCGCGATGATTAGGATTTTTTATCCCTATTTCAGCGGCTTAGGGTAGCGCAGTTGTTGCAGGCTTGTAAGGGGGAACGTGGGCGGTTAATTCGTTAAGTGAGCGAGGTCACAAATTAAATTACTGATAAGCTTAGCTATTTGAGAATAGGCTGATTTTTGCCGCTTTTCTGTTGCGCGATGTTTCGCCGCTGCGTGTAAAAGTAATGTTACATTTTTGTGTGACAAAATCTCACTGCCGCGCGCCGCTATCGGCCCGATCTCAGCGAGGATCGGGAGCGGCGGCGGTTACACCTTAAACCAGCGGCGCCACACCAAACGAATCACGAAAAATTCCACCGTGCCCAGCAGTAAAAACCACAGGCAAAACACCAGCGTATAGAGCTGATTAAGATCCTGTAAGCGCAAAGCGTCCATTAACTTTTTGGACAACGCCAGGCCAAACGCGGGGGCGGGCAGCAGCAGCGCGGATAAAAACGCCAGCAGCAAAATGCCAGCGGGCATAATTAAGGTTTCAAGCGGGTTTTTCATCACAACCTTCCACAGTCATCGGCGCGGGCATTAGCGCATAAAAGCGCGTTCGGGTGCAATCCCTGCCGTGCTCACCTATAAGAATGTTCTTCTATTCCATTCACTTAGCGGCAAAAACAGCATGAGCAAAGAGTTATAGCCTTTGCTATAATTAAATCCCTGATTTTACTGTCTTTTTTTCGGTCATTTTGCATGCTAGACTGCGCCCACTTTTTCATAACTGAACAACTGAGGCGGGGGATTTGCTGATTTAAGCGCAAATTTACCGCGTTGACTGAAAACCCATGACTTTTATCGCAACGCTGATTTTGGCCTTTGGCATGTCAATGGACGCTTTCGCTGCGGCACTGGGCAAAGGCGCCACCTTACATCGTCCGAATTTTAAAGAGGCGTTACGCACCGGCGTGATTTTCGGTGCCATCGAGATGATCACGCCGCTGATTGGCTGGGCAATCGGTCTTGCCGCCAGTCGCTATATCATGGCGTGGGATCACTGGGTGGCCTTTGGTCTGCTGAGCGTGCTGGGCGCGCGTATGATGATGGAAGGCTTCCGTCAAACCACTGAGGAGCCGTGCGAAGCGCCGCAGCGTCACGGGTTTATGGTGCTGGCACTGACCGCCGTGGCCACCAGCCTCGACGCGCTGGCCGTGGGCGTCGGCCTCGCGTTCCTGCAGGTCAATATTGTCCTGACGGCGTTAACCATCGGTGCCGCCACCACCGTCATGGCGACCACCGGCGTGATGGTCGGCCGCTTTATGGGCCCGCTGCTGGGCAAATGGGCGGAAGTACTGGGCGGTGTGGTATTAATCTGCATCGGCTCAACCATCCTGATTCAGCATCTGGAACTTTTCCGCTAAACCAAAGCGGCGTAACCCGCCGTTTTGTGATCTGGTTCAAAAAATATTGCGTGAAAAAGCGCCATTCGCTATACTTTTCGCGCAATTTTTCAACAATATTTGAGCCAGGTATTTCATGAAACGTTTTGTCCGCTACGTCTTCCGCGCCTACGTCGAGACCTTCAAGCACGTGCCACCGGGTGCGCTGCACTGATTGTCGCGAAACCGCGCGCCGGGCGGGTCTGCGCAGCATCGCGCCCCGCCTCACGGCTGTTCTCCGCCTTATCCTGCTAATCCCAACGAATTTCTTATCTTTGCGCCCCGATCTCTGCGGTCTGCGCACGCGCACGCCCGCATCCTAACCCGCCGTCATCACCTTTTGATCTGGCTATAGCCTGAGGTTATACCCCGCCGCCAAACAAGCATTCGTCAGCATTTTCCCCCCGTGAAATAGTCGCTTCAGACCCTCTAACCCGTCTGAAAACGAGAAACCTCATGCTGATCCCTCAACCCTATTTACTGTTCCTCGGCGATGTCACCGATCCGCTGGCGGCAAAAACAGCGCGCGGCGTCCAGGTCTGGCGACCTGAACAGTGCGTTGGCGAACTCGCTCTGCCAGGCTGCACCGTGAGCCTGGGGCTGGACGTATTGGATATCGCCAGCGCCAAACAGCGCGGCGCCAAAACGCTGGTGCTCGGCACCGCGAATGCCGGCGGCTATCTGCCACCGCACTGGCTGGAGACCATCAAAAGCGCGCTGCGGGCAGGCATGAACGTAGCCAGCGGGCTGCATCACCGACTGATTGACGAACCCGAGCTGGTGGCGCTGGCGGCCCAGCACGGCGTGGCGCTGTTTGATCTGCGCCACATGCGGCCAGCGCTCACCGTCGGCAGCGGGAAAAAACGCTCAGGTAAGCGTGTACTTACTGTCGGTACAGACTGCTCGGTGGGGAAAATGTATACCTCGCTGGCGCTGGAAGCGGCAATGCGCGCGCGCGACATGCAGGCTGATTTTCGCGCCACCGGCCAAACCGGCATTTTGGTTGCGGGGGAAGGCATCGCAATCGATGCGGTGATCGCCGATTTCATCGCCGGTGCGGCCGAGGCGCTCTCACCGGCAAACGACGCCGATCACTGGGATATCGTCGAAGGTCAGGGCTCGCTGTTCCATCCCTCCTACGCGGGCGTCAGCATGGGGCTGATTCACGGCGCCCAGCCGCATTGGCTGGTGATGTGCCATGAAATGGGCCGTGCGCACATGCGTCACCTGCCACACCAGCCGATGGTCAGCCTGCGCGCGTGCGTTGACGCCAATCTGCACGCCGCCGCCGTCACCAGCGACCACGTTCAGCTCGCGGGCTTTGCCATCAACACCTCCAACTACAGCGAAGCGGAAGCGCGCGAGTATTGCGCCAGCCTTGAGGCGGAGTTTGGCGTACCAGCCACCGATCCCGTGCGGTTTGGCATTGATGCGATCGCCGCGCTGCTACAGGAACGCGGCTAAGATGCGGCGCATGCAGCTAGAGGTCCTCGCACTGCCGCTGGCGCGACCGTTCGCCATTGCGCGCGGCACGCGCACCGCCGTGACGGTGGTACGCGTCACGCTGGAGCAGCGCGGCTTCATTGGCCGCAGCGAATGCACGCCGACGCCGCGCTACGGTGAAAGCGCCGAGAGCGTGGTCGCGCAGCTGGAAAGCCTGCGCCACGAGGTAGAAAACGGACTGAATCGGCACGACGTGCAGCAGGCGCTGGCCGCAGGCGCGGCGCGCAACGCGCTGGATTGCGCGCTGTGGCGGCTGGATGCCGCCCAGGCCAGGCAGACGCTGTGGCAAGCCTGCGACCAGCGCGCGCCCGCGTCACTGATTGCGGCGGAGACCCTGAGCCTCGACACGGAGTTCAACATGGCCGCCGCCGCCGCCGATGCGGTTTCGCGCGGCGCGCAGCTGCTCAAAATCAAACTGAATCGCGACGCGATTTTGGCGAAGGTCGCCGCCATTCGCGCCGCCGCGCCCGAGGCCACGCTGATCGTTGACGCCAACGAAGCCTGGGTTGACCTGGATCTGCCCGACCTGCTGGCGGCGCTCGTCCGTTATGACATCGCCATGGTTGAGCAGCCGCTGCCCGCCGGGCAGGACCAGGTGCTGGCTGATTTCCCGCACGTCATTCCCCTGTGCGCCGATGAGAGCTGCCACACGCGCGCGGATATCGCTCGGCTGGCCGATCGCTACGACATGATCAACATCAAGCTGGATAAGTGCGGGGGTATCACCGAAGCGCTGGCGATGGTGGACACGGCGCAGCAGCAGGGAATGCGCGTGATGGTCGGCTGCATGCTCGGATCGTCGCTGGCGATGGAAGCCGCGCTACCGATCGCCACCGCCGCTGACTATGTCGATCTCGACGGCCCGCTGTGGCTCGCCGCCGACAGCGCTCCCTTTTTAACCTACTCCCAAGGCCGAATCTGGCCTTCATCCTAAGAGGAAACGATGACGGATACGTTATTGGCTCCCCACGCTGCCGAGCCGGTGCTGGCGATTCAGAACCTCAGCGTCTCATTTCGCGGCCGCAGCGGTGAGCATCAGGCGTTAAAAGGCATCAGCTTTGCCCTCTACCCCGGCGAAATCGTCGCCGTGGTAGGAGAAAGCGGCTCTGGAAAATCGGTTACGTCGCTGGCCGTGATGGGGCTGCTCGCCGCGTCAGGCCGGATCGACAGCGGCAGTATGCTGTTCCGCGATCGTCAGGGAACCGGCCATGCGCTGGAGCGCCTGAGCGAGGCAGAGCGCCAACGTCTGCGCGGCCGTGACATGGCGATGATTTTTCAGGAGCCGATGACGTCGCTCAATCCGGTGCTGCGCATCGGCGATCAGCTCACCGAGGCGCTGCGCGATCACCAGCTGTGTGACAAGGCGCAGGCCGACGCGCGGGCGCGGGCGCTGCTGCGCCAGGTGCGCATTGCGGATGTCGATCGCGTCATGAAAAGTTATCCCCATTCGCTCAGCGGCGGGATGCGCCAGCGCGTGATGATTGCGCAGGCGCTGGCCTGCGATCCGCAGCTGCTGATTGCCGACGAGCCGACCACCGCGCTGGACGTCACCGTGCAGGCGCGCATTCTGCACATCCTGCGCGATTTGCAGCGTGACAAGCAGATGGCGGTGCTGTTCATTACCCACGACATGGGCGTGGTGGCGGAAATTGCCGATCGCGTGGTGGTGATGCTGCGCGGTGAGGTGGTTGAACAGGGCACGGTGCGCGACATCTTTCGCGCGCCGCAGCACCCTTACACGCAGGCGCTGCTGGCCGCCGTGCCGAAGCTGGGCGATATGCGTGCGCACGGTTGGCCGCAGCGCTTCCCGTTGCCGGACGCTCCCGCGGCGACGCTCGGCGAGCAGCGCACCGCGCGTTACGACGAGGCACCGCTGCTGGATGTGCGCGGTCTGAAAGTCTATTACCCGGTGCGCAGCGGCATCTTTTCCGCGCTCACGCACCAGGTACACGCGGTGGAGCAGATCGATTTCGCGCTGTGGCCCGGCGAGACCCTGGCGATTGTCGGCGAAAGCGGCTGCGGCAAATCCACCACCGGCCGCGCGCTGATGCGGCTGATCCGCAGCCAGGCCGACAGCGTGCATTTTCAGGGCCAGGAGATTGCCCAGCTGTCGGACGCGCAGTTTCATCCGCTGCGGCGGGAGATACAGATGGTGTTTCAGGACCCGTACGCGTCGCTGAATCCCCGTTTAACCGTCGGCTTTACCATCGCCGAGCCGCTGCTGCTGCACGGCTTGGTGAAATCGCTCGACGAAGCGACCCCGCAAGTCGAAGCGCTGCTACAGCGCGTGGGACTGCATCCGTCGCACGCGCGGCGTTATCCGCATGAATTTTCCGGTGGTCAGCGCCAGCGTATCGCCATTGCGCGCGCCATGGCGCTGAAACCCAAAGTGATTATCGCCGACGAAGCGGTCTCGGCGCTGGATGTGTCGATTCAGGCGCAGGTGATCAATCTGATGATGGATCTGCAACAGCAAACCGGCGTGGCGTGGATTTTTATCTCGCACGATATGGCGGTGGTTGAGCGCATCGCCAACCGCGTGGCAGTGATGTACCTCGGCCAGATTGTCGAGGTGGGGCCACGCCAGTCGGTCTTTAATCAGCCGCAGCATCCCTATACCCAACGTCTACTGGCCTCGGTGCCGGTGGCCGATCCGCAGCACCGCCAGCCCCGCACCTTCGACGACAGCGAGATCCCCTCGCCGCTGCGTAAGGTGGGTGAAACGGTAATGAAACCCCGCTACCGCCAAGTGGCACCGCAGCACTGGGTCGCCGATGACCGTGCTTCGCGCTAATCCCCGACCAGGAGAATGTATGCAACCGATCTACCGCCGTGCCGCATTAACGCTGAGCCTCACCGTGGCGCTGGCCGCCGCCGCGCAGGCGCAGGACTTACGCATTTCCATGTACGCCGATATCACCGGCCTCGACCCGCACGACACCTCCGATAACGTCAGCTATTCGGTGCAGAGCGGCATCTTTGAACGCCTGTTCCAGTTTGATGCGCACATGAAGCTGCAGCCGTGGCTGGCCACCGGTTACACCAGCAACGACAGCGCCACGGAATTTACCCTGACGCTGCGCAAAGGCGTCACTTTCCAGGACGGCACGCCGTTTGATGCCGACGCGGTCAAGGCGAATCTGGACAGGCTGGCTGACCAGAAAAAAGGGCTCAAGCGCAACAGTCTCTACAAAATGATTGAGACGGTTACGGTGCTGGCGCCGGATCGGATCAAGATTCAGCTCAACCAGTCGTTCGGCGCGTTTATTAACACGCTGGCGCACCCGTCGGCGGTAATGTGGAGCCCGGCGATACTCAAGCAATACCCGGATGAAGCGCAGCTGCGCCTGCATCCGGTGGGCACCGGGCCGTTTACCTTCGCCGAGTGGCAGCCTGGCAAAGCGGTGAAGCTGGTGAAAAATGCGCATTACTGGCAGGCAGGCTGGCCGAAAGTGGATAACGTGATCTTCTCACCGAGCCCGGAAGACGCCACGCGCGTGGCGGCGCTGCGATCGGGACAGGTTGATGCGATCTGGCCGCTGCCGTCGGATCTTATCGCCACCGTACAGCGTGACAGCAAGCTGGCGATCCAGCGCGATCCCAGCATTTATCTCTACTACATGGCGATCAATACCCAGCACAAACCGCTGGCCGATGTGCGCGTCCGTCAGGCGATCAACTATGCGTTGGATCGCAACCTGTGGCTGAAAGTGGCGTTCGCCGGCATGGGGAAACCGGCCACCTCGGCCATGCCGGAAGGCGTGCAGTTCTGGCAAAAACAGGCCATGCCGGACTACCGCTATGCGCCAGACAAAGCCAAAGCGCTGTTGAAAGACGCGGGTTACCCCAACGGACTGGATCTCAAGCTGTGGGTCACTAACGCCACCGCCAGCGTGCGCGCCGCGCAGGTGCTAAAAGCGCAGCTGGCCACGGTGGGGATTCGCGCCACGGTCACGCCGATGGACTCGGGTACGCGCAACGCCAAACTGTGGGGCGTGAAAGATCCCAAGCAGGCGGAATTTGACCTCTACTACGGCGGCTGGTCTACCTCAACCGGCGACGCCGACTGGGCGCTGCGCCCGCTCTACGCCACCGAATCCTGGGTGCCAACGTCCTATAACGTCTCGTACTTCAGCAATCCTGAGGTGGATAAAGCGATTGCGGCGGGCCTGGCCACGGCCGATCCGACCCGACGCGGTGAAGCCTATGCGCAAGCGCAGACGCTGCTCTGGCAGGACGCGCCGGTGGCGTTTCTCGGGACGCCAGACAACCTGGTTGGCAAACGCAGTACGCTAAACGGCGTCTCCATGCTGCCGGATGGCAACCTGCTGTTTAACCAGGCCACGTTCAACTGATGCGCCGAAGGGCGGGCCCGCCGGGCCTGCCAGCGCGATAACCGCTGCACACGATAGGTAACGCATGTTCGCATATATCCTTCGCCGACTGCTGGAGATGATCCCTGTCCTGCTGGTGGTCTCACTGCTGGTGTTTGGCTTTATTAAACTGCTGCCCGGCGATCCGGCGCGCATCTACGCTGGGCCGGACGCGCCGATTGAAGCGGTGGAAGCCGCCCGCACACATTTGGGCCTCAACGATCCGCTGCCGCAGCAGTACGTTAACTGGATCGGCGGGTTGCTGCGCGGCGATTTAGGCGTCACCTACCGCACCCAGCAGCCGGTGCTCGAGGTAATCAAACAAGGCTTTATGCCCACGCTGTGGCTGGCGCTGGCGGGCTTCGCCTGGTCGGTGGTGCTGGGCCTGCTGCTCGGCGTGCTGGCAGCGCTTAAGCGCGGCAAGTGGCAAGACTGGACGCTGATGAGCCTCGCGGTGGGGGGCATCTCCATGCCCACCTTCTGGCTCGGCCTGCTGCTGATTCAGTTCGTCGCCATGCCGTTTGGCCTGTTCGCGGTCAGCGGTTTCACCCGCGCCAGCGACATCATTCTGCCGGCAATCACGCTGGGATCGTCGGTGGCCGCGGTGATGGCGCGCTTTACCCGATCGGCCTTTCTGGAGGTGGCGCAGGAGGATTACGTGCGCACCGCCAAAGCGAAAGGGCTGCGCAATCGGCTGGTGACGTGGAAACACGTGATGCGCAATGCGCTGATCCCGGTGATCACCATGCTGGGATTGCAGTTCGGCTTTCTGCTGGGCGGATCGATCGTGGTCGAGAGCGTCTTTAACTGGCCGGGACTGGGCTGGCTGCTGATCGAGTCGATCAAGGCGCAGGATCAGCCGGTGATCCAGGCGCTGGTGATGCTGTTCGTGTTTGAATTCATCGTGATTAATCTGCTGGTTGATCTGCTGTATGCCGTGGTGAATCCGGCTATTCGTCTGCAACAGGAGCCGTAATGCGTAGCGAATCGTTAACGGTTGTGCCGCAAGAAGTGATCCGTTCACCGTGGCGCGATTTTGTGCACGCGTTTGTCCGTAATCCGCTGGCGCTGGCGTCCGGTGGCTTTGTGGTGCTGCTGGTGCTGGTGGCGGTGTGCGCGCCGTGGCTGGCACCGATGGACCCGATGGCGCCCGACTGGATGGCGCTCTCCTCGCCGCCGTCGGCAGCCCACTGGCTGGGCACAGACGAGCTGGGACGCGACCTGCTGAGCCGCCTGATTTACGGCGCGCGCATCTCGCTCTACGTGGGCGTGGTGTCGGTCACGCTCGGCATGGTGGTGGGCGTGCTGCTGGGGCTGCTGGCAGGCTATTACGGTCGCTGGGTGGATATGCTGATCATGCGCGGCGCAGACGTGCTGTTCGCGTTTCCCGGCATGCTGCTGGCGATTGCGGTGGTGGCGATCCTCGGCCCGGGCCTGAACAACGTGATCATCGCCGTGGCGGTGTTCAGCGTGCCGGTGTTTGCCCGCATCGTCCGCGCTTCAACCTTAACGCTGAAGCAAACCGCCTACGTGGAGGCGGTGCGCTGCGCGGGCGCACGCGATAGGGTGATTCTGCTGCGCCACATCTTGCCGGGCACGCTCTCTAATGTGATTGTCTATTTTACGCTGCGTATCGGCACCAGTATTCTCACTGCGGCGGGCCTGAGCTTCATTGGCCTGGGCCCGGAGCCCGACGTGCCGGAGTGGGGCAATATTCTCGCCATGAGTCGCAGCATGATGATGGCGGGCCTGTGGCACGTGAGCGTGTTTCCGGGGCTGGCCATTTTTATCACCGTGCTGGCGTTTAACCTGCTGGGTGACGCGCTGCGCGACACGCTCGATCCCAAACTCAAGAGTTAACCATGGATTTTCAACATCTGCAGCGTGCGCTGCTGCTACAGCGCTGGCGCAGCGAGCGCCAATTGGGCCAGCCGCGCAGCGGCTGTGGGCCGACCAATCGCATCAGCGACGTGCCCGGCGTGCGCGTCGGCCACGCGACGCTGGCTGAGGGAGAGCGGCAGACCGGCGTCACCGCCATTGTGCCGCCGGGCGACAATCTCTTCCTGACGCCGCTTCCCTGCGGCGCGGCGGTGTTCAACGGCTTTGCCAAGCCGGTGGGACTGGTGCAGGTGGAGGAGCTGGGCGTGCTGCAAACGCCGATTCTGCTCAGCAATACGCTGGCGGTTGGCACGCTGTATACCGCGCTGGTGCGCGATGCTATCCAGCGCAATCCTGAGCTGGGCCGCAGTTTGCCCACCGTGAATCCGCTGGCGCTGGAGTGCAACGACGGCTGGCTCAATGACATCCAGGCGCTGGCGATCACCGAAGCCATGGCGCAGACCGCGCTGGCCGAGGCTGCCGCCGACTTTGCGCGCGGTAGCGTGGGCGCCGGACGCGGCATGAGCTGCTTTGGCCTGAAAGGCGGCATTGGCAGCGCCTCGCGCGTGATCCCCACGCTTAACGCCACGCTCGGGGTACTGGTGCTGGCCAACTTTGGCGCACTGACGGCGCTGACGCTGGACGGCGTGCGGTTGGGCGAGGCTATCTCACCGCTGCTGCCCGCGCTCGCACCGCAGCGCGACGCCGGCTCGATCATCATCATCATGGCCACCGACGCGGCGCTGGACGCGCGGCAGCTCAAGCGCGTGGCAAAGCGCGCAGGAGCGGGGTTGGGGCGCTTGGGCAGCTACTGGGGCCACGGCTCTGGCGATATCGCCGTGGCGTTTTCTACCCGACCGCAGCCGCAGCCGCCCGAAGATGCGGCGCTTGAGCCGCTGCTGGCCGCGGCGGCTGACGCCACCGAACACGCGGTGCTCGACGCCCTGTTATGCGCGGAGGCGGTCAGCGGTTTTCGCGGCCACCATCGCCCCTCACTCACCGATATTCTCGACAGGTTAACCGCATGAAAATTTTTATTTCCGCCGACATTGAAGGCATTGCGGGCGTGATGCGCCCCGAACAGTGCGCGCCGGGCCACGCCGAGCATCAGCTGGCGCGCGCGCTGATGGAGCAGGAAGTCAATGCCGCCATTGACGGGGCGTTCGCTGGCGGCGCCACCGAGGTGGTGGTGGCGGATAGCCACGCGCAAATGACCAATCTGCGCGCGGATCAGATCGATCCGCGCGCGCGCCTCGTGCAGGGCAAACCGCGTGCGCTATCGATGATTGAAGGGGTAGAGCAGCAGCGGTTCGACGGGCTGTTCTGCATTGGCTACCACAGCGCGGCGGGCGAACCGGGGGTGCTGGCGCATACCATCAACGGCCGCGCCTTCTGGCGCATCCACATCAACGACCTCGTGATGGGGGAAACCGATATCTATGCCGCCGCCGCCGCCGAGCAGGGCACCCCGCTGTGGCTGGTGAGCGGTGACGACTGTTTGCAGGGATGGATCGCCGAACGCTATCCCGAGGTGGATTACGTGCGCGTCAAGCGCGCCATTTCTCATACCTGCGCGGAATCCCTCAGCCCGCAGGCGGCGCAAAACGCGCTGCGCACGGCGGCCAGCGCGGCGGTGCGTCAGGCGAAACTGGCCCCCGCGCGCTATCTCTCTGCGCCCTACGAGATGCGGCTACAGGCGACGAAGCCGGTGTTAGCGGATCTGTTCTGCCTGATCCCTGGCGTGACCCGGCACGACGGCGTCACTGTCGGCTACCGCGCCGAAAGCATGGCCACGCTGGTGAGCTTGCTGAGCGCGTTCTCCTATCTGGCGAGCACGCAAGCGTAAGCGGCTGCGTCAGTTAAGAAAATTCCTGGCAGGTCGTACCGCATTGTCGTCGGGCTTTTGATACGCTGCGCACAATTTTAGAGAAATAACGAGGCAGTCATGCAGCTTTGCAGTTTTTATCTTATTGATCAGGCGAAAAAAAGTTACGGCATCGTCAAAGAGGGCGGGGTAATTGATATTGGGCTGCGGTTAGGCAAGGCATGCCCCGATCTGAAAAGCCTGCTGCAGCGCGGCGGCCTAAGCGATCTCGCGGCCTTCAGCACCGATCCGATCGATTATCCGTTGAGTGCGTTGCGGTTTCTCCCGGTGGTGGAAAATCCGGGCAAGGTGTTCTGCGTCGGCATGAACTACGCCGATAAACGCAAAGAGTTTGCCGCCACGTTGGAAGCCCCCACGCTGTTTGTGCGCTTTGCCGATTCGCTGGCGGGACACGAGCAGCCGCTGCTGAAGCCAGCCACCACCCAGGAGTTTGATTACGAAGGCGAGCTGGCGGTGATCATCGGTAAGCCCGCGCATCAGGTGAAAGCCGCCGACGCGCTGGCGCACGTGGCCGGTTACAGCTGCTTTATGGATGCCACGGTGCGCGACATGCAGTTTACCTGGTTTACCGCGGGCAAAAACTGGCAGCAAACCGGCGGTTTCGGGCCGTGGATGACCACTGCGGACGCCATTCCCGATCCCCAGCAGCTGGCGATCAAAACCTGGCTCAACCAGCGCGAAGTGCAAAACGACACCACCGCCAGCATGGTGCATCCGGTTGCCAAAATCATTGAGTACATCTCGGCGTTCAGCCCGCTGTCGCCTGGCGATGTGATCATTACCGGTTCACCGGGCGGGGTGGGCAAAAAACGCACGCCGCCGCTGTTTATGTTCCCCGGCGATGAAATTGAAGTGGAGATCGAACATATCGGTCGGCTGCGCCATACCGTGCGCTAACGGCAAAAGCGCACCACGCGGCTGCGGTTGATCAGCAGCCGCAGGCCATCGCCTTCACGCACCAGCGCAAACCGCTTCTCCCACGGGCCATCCTTCATCGTGCCCAGCAGGCGATCGCCGCCCAGCGACTGCAACTGTATCGGCAGCGCCGCCGGACCGGTGCCCAACAGCGCCCGATCGCCCTCAATCACCAGTTCGCTGCGCCACTGCGGCGCGAACCAGCGGCCCTGCACCCGTTCCAGGCTGGCACTGTCGGGCCGCGCGGGTACAAAGCGGCGCGCCGCATGCCCAATGTCTCCGACAATGGCTTCGCCTTGCTGGCGCAGTGCCAGCGGAAAAATACTGGAAAGTGAGATCGCCCTGCCGTGCACGGCGTCGCGGCGCAGCGTTTCCGTATTGCCCAGCCAGGTGGCGGTATTGCCTTCAATCGCCAGCCAGTCGGGGCCGTTTTCCGCCACGTACAGGCCGGGGGTCAGGTCGTGGCCTTTCTCCGGCAGCGTGCGATTGAGCAGCGCCGCCATCACGCGCTGGGCGCAGTCGGCGGTCGCCACATCTTCCCGATTGGTGACCATCGCCACGCCCACCTGCAATTCTGGATGCAGCAGGAAATAACTTTTGTAACCGGCGTGGGAGCCGCCGTGACCAAACAGCGTCTGGCTGCCCAGCGTCATGCTGGTGATGCCCAAACCGTAGCCGCTGATGCGCCCGCCGTTGAGTGCGCGCGGCGCGGTGAGCCGCTGTAACACGCCCGCTCCCGGTCCGTGCTGGCTTAGCAGCGCCTGCAGCCAGCGCACCAGATGATCGAGGCTGCCAGTGACGCTGCCGGATGCCGAGAGATGCAGCCCGGCGCTGGCGAGCTGCCACTGCGTGCCGTTGTGCCAGTAGCCGGGCACCAATCCCGGCACGATGTCAAACCAGCTTTCGGGCGCGACAAGATCGATCCCCAGCGGTTCGCACACGTACTGCTGCAGCAAATCGTTGAAGCGCACGCCCTTGGCTTTCAACGCTTCTTCCACCAGCCGATAGCCGGTGTTGGTGTAGGAGATCTCGCTGCCGGGCGGATAATTCAGTTCGCCCTCTTCGGCGATAAACGTCAGCAGATCGGCGGCGCTGCTGGCGCTGTAGACCGATAGCCCGAGCAGCGACAGCGTTTCGCGCACATCCGGCAGACCGCTGCTCATGTCCAGCGCCTGGCCCACGGTAAGCTGGCCGTTGGCACCGGTGAGCTGCGGCAGATGCTGCGCCAGACGGTCGCTTAGCTGCAGATAGCGGCGTCCCGGTCCGGTCACCAGCGCGGCAAACAGGTGCTTGGTGATCGAGGCGAAGCGCACCACGCTGTCGGTGCTGAACGGCGTCTGCTGCGCCAGGTCTGCCAGTCCGGCGCAGTAGGAGGCGTGCAGCTGTCGCGCGTCAAACAGCGCGAGGGCGCCGCCCGGGGCGTCCGGCTGCTGCCAGCTCTGGGTAATCTGTTGTGCGACCTCTGCGGCCTGCTGCCAATTTACGCTCATGCCGGTTCCTCCAGCGTCATGCTGAGATCAAAGAGTTGCGCGGTGTGCGGATGCTGGATGCGGCGCGCGCGCAGGTCCGCGGCGCTCAGCTGCTCCACCATCTCGCCCTGCTGCATCACGCCGATGCGCTGGCACAGGTGCGCCACCACCGCGAGGTTGTGCGTCACCAGAATGTACGTGAGTTGGCGCTCGCTGCGAAGATCGCTGAGTAAATTCAGGATTTCCGCCTGCACCGAGACATCCAGCGCCGACGTGGGCTCGTCGAGCAGCAGTACTTCCGGTTCGGCAATCAGCGCGCGGGCAATCGCCACGCGCTGGCGCTGTCCGCCAGAGAGCTGATGGGGAAAGCGGAAGCGCACGTTTGCCGGCAGGCCGACCTCATGCAGCGCCTGCGCGATACGCTGCTCGGCTCGATCCAGCCGGTGCACCAGCAGCGGCTCGTGCAGTATCCGGTCAATGGTCTGGCGCGGATGCAGCGACCCGAACGGGTCCTGAAACACCATTTGCACCTGCCGATAGAAGGCGCGGCTGCGGCGCGGGCCGAGCGTCACACCGCCAAAGCGCAGGTTGCCGTGCCAGCGGTCGTTGAGTCCCGCCAGCGCGCGCAAAATCGTTGATTTGCCCGAGCCGCTTTCACCCACCAGCCCCACACTCTCGCCGTTCTCCACCGCAAAACTCACGTTATTGACCGCGGTGACGCCGCCAAAGCGGATGGTTAAATTCTCGATCTCAATCATGCGCTGCCTGCATAAACAAACGGAAAGAATTCCAAAGGGAGAAAAGAAAGCGCGTCAGTCACGCCATGCCGCCTCGCGCTGCAACACCGGCAAGCGCGCACGCGCGTGCCGCAGCGAGGGCAGGCAGGCCAGTAAGCCGCGCGTATAGGGATGTTGCGCCTGCTGCAACGCGTGTGCCTCCAGCAGCTCTACCACGCGTCCGGCGTACATCACCGCCACGCGATCGCAGAAGTGCGACACCAGCGGCAAGTCATGGCTGATCAAAATCAGCCCCATGCCGCGTGCGGAGACCAGTTCGTCAATCAGTTTGAGGATCTCCGCCTGCACCGTGGCGTCCAGCGCGCTGGTGGGCTCGTCGGCAATCAGCAGTTCGGGGTCGGGTGCCAGCATCATGGCGATCATCACGCGCTGCCCCATGCCGCCGGATACCTCATGCGGATAGCGCGTGGCGACGCGGGCAGCATCGCGAATTTTCACCTGCTCCAGCAGGCCAATTGCCGCCTGCATCGCGGCTTTGCGGCTGCCGCCTTTGTGCTCGCGCCAGGCTTCGGCAATTTGTTTGCCGATGGTCATCACCGGATTGAGCGAATATTTCGGATCTTGCAGGATAAACCCGACGCGTTTGCCGCGAATCTGCCGCAGTACCTTTTCACTGGCGCCGCGCAGATCGATGCCATCAAAGCGCAGCACGTCGGCGCTCACCTGCGCATTGCCCGGCAGAAGCTGCATCAGGCTGCGGGCGGTTAGCGATTTGCCGGAGCCGCTTTCGCCGACGATGGCAAACTTTTCGCGGCCAATGTGTAAATTAACGCCGCGCACGGCCTCCACGCGTTCCGTACCGTGACCAAACGCGATACACAGATTTTCAATTTCCACCAACATTTAGCGCTCCTTGGGGTCCAGCACGTCGCGCAGACCGTCGCCGAGAAAGTTAAAGGCCAGGGAGGTGAGGAAGATGGCGATGCAGGGCATCAGCGGCACCCACCATTCGCTGAACAAAAAGCGCCGCGCGGTGGCGATCATGGTGCCCCATTCCGGTGACGGCGGCTGGGCACCCATGCCAAGAAAGCCGAGGCTGGCGGCGGTGATAATGATGGAACTCATATCCAGCGTGACGCGTACCACCAGGCTCGGCACGCACAGCGGCATAATATGGCGCAGAATGATGCGCAGCGGCGCGGCGCCGGTGAGGCGGCTGGCGGCAATAAAATCGCTGCGGCGAAACTGCAGGGTTTCCGCGCGCGCCAGGCGCGCGTAAGGCGGCCAGGCGGTCAGCGAAATCGCCAGGATCGCGCTTTCAATGCCTGGCTTGAGCGCCGCCACAAACGCCAGCGCCAGAATCAAACGCGGAAAGGCGAGGAAAATGTCGGTCAGCCGCATCAGGGCTTTGTCCACGATGCCGCCCGCGTAACCTGCCACGCAGCCAATTAACAGGCCGAGCGGGGCGGTTAGCGCCACCACGGCGATCACCATGCCTAACGTGGTGCGCGCGCCGTAGATAATGCGCGTCCAGACGTCACGCCCCAGCTCATCGGTGCCCAGCCAGTGCGCCGCCGACGGCGCGGCCAGGCGCTGTTCCAGCTGCTGCGCGCCGGGGTGATACGGCGTCAGCCAGGGCGCGAACGCCGCCAGCAGGAGCATCAGAATGATCACCGCCAGCCCGGCCATGGCCAGCGGATGGCGGCGCAGACTCAGCCACAGGCGATAGCGCCGACCCCACACCGCCTGGCGGCGGTTAGCGGGCGTGCTGTCCAGCAGCCACTCACGAGAGAAAAAGGTCATTTTACGCGCGGGTCCCAAAGTCGATAGAGAAGATCGGCCAGCTGGTTGAGCAGCACATAGACCGTGCCCACCAGCAGGGTTGCCCCCACCACCGGGTTCATGTCGGCGTTCATCAGCGAGGTCGTAAGGTATTGGCCGAGACCGGGCCAGGCGAACACGTTTTCCGTGACTACCGCCCCTTCCAGCAGGCCGGCGTAGGTCAGCGCCAGCACGGTCACCAGCTGCACCGCCACGGTGGGAAAGGCGTGACGCCAGATCACCCGCCGTGAGGAGAGGCCCTTGGCGCGCGCGGTGATGACAAACTCGCCGCTCAGCGCATTGAGCATGAACGTGCGCGTCATGCGCGTGATGTAGGCCATGCTGAAATAGGCCAGAATCAGCACCGGCTGCGCCATGTGCGCCAGCGCATCGCGAAAGGCGTCATATTCGCCCGCCAGCAGGGAGTCCACCGTGAGCAGTCCGGTGACCTGCGGCACCATATCCTGCCAGATAATGTCCTGACGGCCCGGGCCGGGCGCGATACCCAGCACGGCGTAGAACACCAGCAGGCTCAGCAGCGCCAGCACGAACACCGGCAGCGAATGGCCCGCCAGGCAGACCACGCGGATAGTCTGATCCACCCACGAACCCTGGCGCACCGCCGCCCAGACGCCCAGGGGAATACCGACCAGCGCGGCGATGATAATGGCCGCCGTAGCCAGCTCCATGGTGGCCGGGAAAAAGCGCGCGATGTCCGTCGCCACGGGATTCGAGGTGAGCACCGACCGGCCGAGATCGCCGTGCAGCAGTTGGGTGAGGTAGTGACCAAACTGCACGTACAGGGGCTGATCCAGCCCCATCTCGGCGCGCACCCGCTCCACCACCGACTGCGGTGCATTGTCACCCACCGCCGCCAGCACCGGATCGGTGGGCATCACGCGCCCGATAAAGAAGGTCAGCACCGAGAGGCCAAACAGCGTGAGCAGCAAGCTGCCCACGGTTCGAGCAATGTTTTTCAGTACCGGCATCAGGCTTTTTTCACCTGCGCATAGGGCCACTGCTCCAGCACGGTGAGCTGCACGTCTTTGAGGGTGTGGCCGCAGGCGACGTTTTTGGTTTTTTGCATCATGAAGATAAACGGGCTTTTTTCCCGGCTCAGCTGCTGGATCTGCTGATAAAGCGCGATGCGCTTGGCCGGATCGGTTTCGTGCAGCGCCTGTTCGGTGAGCGTGTTGAACGTGGCGTCAGACCAGCTACAGCGCCACGCCAGCGTGCGGCTGCGTGCGTTATCGCTGTTATCAGTATTGACGCAGAAGGCTTCGGTATTGGAGTTGGGATCGAAGTAATCGGCACCCCAGACGGTCAGGGCTAGCTGGTGCTGACGGGCGCGCATTTTGGTCAGCACCTGCCGATTTTCTGCGGCAATCAATGACACTTTGATGCCAATCGCCCCCAGCTGCGTCTGGATGGCCTGGGCAATATCGGGGTAAGGCTGCATGGAGTAGTGATCGAGCGTAATGGAAAAGCCGTCTGGATAACCCGCTTCCGCCAGCAGCGCTTTGGCTTTGGCCACATCTTTATGGAAAGGCGTGTCCTCCAGCGCCGCCGGAAAGCCGTTCGGCAGGAAGCTTTGGTGGGTAATGAAGCTCATCGACAAGATGTTTTTTTGGATGCTGTCGTAATCCAGCGCCCACTTCAGCGCCTGCCATACCTGCGGTTTCTTCAGGTATTCATTTTGTGTGTTGCACGACATCAGCATGATGGCCGACAGCGACTGATTCACCAGCTGCAGGCTGCTGTCCTGCTTCACCTGAAGCAGCTGCTCGGTGGTGAGATCGTAGGCGACATCGATATCGCCTTTTTTCAGCATCAGCGCCTGCGCCGCAGGGTCGGCGATGTGCTTGAGGATCACGCGCTTGATGGCGCTCTGGTTAGCGTAGTGCGGGCTGAGCTCCAGTATCACCGTTTCACTGGCTTTCCAGGTGCGCAGCGTAAAGGCGCCTGAACCCGCGCTGTGCTGCTTGAGCCACGCGTTGCCGAAGTCGCCGCTCTGCTGGTTGGCTTCACAGGCTTTTTTCGACACGATGCTGCCTACCGTGGCGGAGAGGCAGTACAACAAGAAGCTTTCTGACGCGGGCGCACCCAGCTTCATCTCCAGCGTATGGGCATCTTTCGCGGTGACCTGCTGCGTCACGTTGTCTTTGGTAAACCCGAACTGGTTGATGATAAACGCCGGACTTTTGTCCAGTTTCACGATGCGCTCAATGGAGTAGGCGGCATCCTCGGCGGTCAGCGGCGATCCATCGGCAAAGGTGGCGTCCGGGTCCAGATGGAAGGTGTAAGTGCGGTTGTCGCTGCTCACGTCCCAGCTTTTGGCGAGCTGACCGATAACTTTGTCGGCGTGCTGCGGGTCGGCCATCACCAGCTTTTGATAGAGATTGCCGCAGATCTGGCCGCCGGTGGCCTCAAAACTTTCATGGGGATCGAGACTGGTGATGTTGTCGAGCTGCATCGCCATCACCAGCATACTGGGGGGCGTGGCGGCAAAGGCGTTATTGAGGCTGAGGTAAGATAAAAACGGTACGGCGGTGCATCCTGCAAGAAAGCGTCTTCTGGTAACCATTTTCTCTCCAAATAATTGATATTTATATTAAAAATTTACGATGTCATCATTATTTTGTCTTGACTTCACGCCTGTGCGGAGGGATTAATACCGCTTCAACCTCGTGTTGCCGACGCCCGCGCGTGCCACGTTTTGGTGCATCTTGCCCTCTCAGCTCGCAGCGCCTGCGCACACCTTCCAACAGGGAAGCGATACACCATGTCTGAAACGTTTAACCTGAACATCCCGATCTTCGACGGTCATAACGATGTGTTGAGCAAGCTGTGCGAGCAGCATCCATCTGACGCGGTCCAGGCCTTTTTGCACGGTACCGAACGGGGCCACATTGATTTACCGCGCATACGCGAGGGCGAATTGGCGGGCGGTATTTTTGCCGCGTGGGCCCCGACCCATTCTCTTGTAGCAAGAAGCGCGCCAGAGCTTGAGCCTTTCCCGCCGGAGGTCATCAGCGCCGCGCGCGACGCCACCTTCGCCATGCTGGCGCTGCTGCTGCGCATTGAGCAGGCGGCTAACGGACAGGTAAAAATTTGCCGCAGCGTGCGCGACATCCGCCAGTGTATGGCGCAGGGCGTGCTGGCGATGGTGATGCACATTGAAGGCGCGGAGGCGCTCGACCCGCACGGCGATCTGCTTGACGTGCTTTACGCCAGCGGATTACGCACGCTGGGGCCGCTGTGGAGTCGTCCCAACCTTTTCGGCGACGGCGTGCCGTTTCGCTATCCCTCGTCGCCGGATTTGGGCAACGGCTTAACGGCGGCCGGCAAGCGGCTGGTGCGCGACTGCAATCGCCGCCGGATTCTGGTGGATGTGTCGCATATGGATGAGAAAGGCTTCTGGCACACCGCCGAGATCACCGATGCGCCGCTGGTGGCCAGCCACTCCAACGCGCACGCCCTGAGCGCGCAGTCGCGCAACCTCACCGACCGGCAGCTGGTGGCGATTGCGGAGTCGGGTGGTTTTGTCGGCGTCAACTTCGCCGTGCCGTTTTTGCGCGAGGATGGCGATCGCCATGCGCCCACCACGGTAGACGCGATTGTGCGCCACGTGGAATACCTGCTGGAGAAAGTGGGCGAAGAGGGCGTGGGCTTTGGATCGGATCTGGACGGCGCCACCATGCCCGGCGATATGCAGGACGTGGCTGGGTTTCCGCGCGTGGTGCAGGCGCTGGCCGCGCGCGGCTATTCGCACGCGCTGCTGCAAAAGATTTGCTACGGTAACTGGCTGCGCGTGCTCGAAGCGACCTGGGGCGAATAACCATGCGGCTGCGTCATATTGAGGTTTTTCAGGCGATTGTTCAGACCGGCAGCATCAGCGCGGCGGCGCGTCTGTTAAATGTGTCGCAGCCCAACGTCAGTCGGGTATTGAATCACGCCGAGCAGCAGCTGGGCTTTGCGCTGTTTGAACGGCATGCGCAGGGCATGATGATGACGGCCGAAGGGCGACGTTTGCTACCGGAAGTGGACGATCTGTATCAGCGCTTGCACGCCATCACCCAGCTCACCGAACAGCTGCGACGCGGCGAAGGGCAGACGGTGCGCGTGGGCGCGGCGCACGCCTTTGGGCAGATGGTGCTGGCACCGGCGCTGGTGAACTGGCGGCAGCAGGCGGCGTCGGTGAACGTGGAGCTGGTGACCGAGCACTTCAGCACGCTGTGCCGCATGATTCTGGATCAGCAGCTGGATTTCGCGCTGGTGTTTGGTCAGCAGGTGGATGCGGCGCTGATGGCGGAGCCGCTGTTTCACTCATCCATGGTGGCGCTGCTGCCGGCGCATGAACGTCACACGGGCCCGGTCACGCTGTCGTGGCTGTGCGCCAACAATTTGCTGATGATGCAAAATCAGGATCCGCTGGGCCGCGTGCTGCATCGCGCGCTGCGCGAGCAAGGCCTTAACCCACCGGTGTCGCTGTCGATCAAAACCTACTCGGTGATTGCCGATATGGTGCTGGCGGGCGGCGGTGTCGGCGTGGTGGATCTGTTCACCGCCTGCCGCTACGCCGATCAGCTAACCCTGCTGCCCGTGGCTCAGTCGCTGCCGTTTGAGGTGATGCTGATCAGCCTTCGCGACCAGCCGCAGTCGCAGGCCACCCTGCAGTTGAAGCAGGTGATCCGGGATAAGCTGTGGGCGATCGCGAGGGAGTGTGAACAACGATTGTTGTAGCGCCTGGCCGCGCTGGTGGGCCTTACCCTGCGCGGGTGGCGTTGTGGCCGTGGCGGGACGTTTGCCGCAGGTAGGTTCGCCGCAGGCAGCGGCTGGGTGCTTTTGCCACGGGCTGTGGCGGAGCGTTTTCGCTGGCGCGAGGCGCGGTGCAACTTTCGTTCGCCATGGCAATGGCAGTTGCCTTGCCCGCCGTGCGGCGCACGAGCAGAGGGCGCCTGGGCCGCGCCCTCTGCACTCCCCGGCCCTGCGCCAGCCCCACCCGCCGCTGCGCGGTCCCCTCACTCGCTCAGACTTCCTGACGGACCGGCGTCGATTCGCTCCTGCTCAACGCCGCCTCTCGCGGCATCCATGCCGCTCGCCCTGGAAGCCCTCACTCGTTCAGCGAGTGCGGATGGCGCTTCACAAACCCCGCTGCAAGGCATGGTTTTTTTCGTAGCAGCCGCGCGGCGGTAAGACTTTTAAGTAACAGCCAGACCGCATTGCTTCAACAAAATCCCTTTTGTCTTTTGTCTTTTGTCTTTTTCAGCCAGCCAATGTCGTTCAGACCGGTTTACAGCCTTCCAGACAACACCACACAGAAAAAAGGAAAAGATTCCCACAGGCGAGGTTTGTGAGCGCCATCCGGAGCGCCGAATGGAGCGTGACGGCCAGGACGAAGCGGCATGGATGCCGCTGAGAGTGCGGAATGAGCCATGGATGGCGAATCCGCGCGGTCCGTGGGCTGGCGCGGCGGAATGAGGGAACAGCGCAGGCTGGCGCAGGGCGCGGATTGCAAAGGGCCGCGCCCATCGGCCCTTTGCCCGTACGCCGCAGCGGTGCGGCTGAAACTGCCGTGCGGTTAGCGGGCGGAACC
>CAJYVD010000011.1 GCA_913778495.1 uncultured Pantoea sp. | reverse complement strand
AAAAGCGCTCTCCACTATGGGTAGCAGTACCAGTTCCATCGGCATTTTACGTTTCTGTATCTGCTCGACTATCCAGTACATGTACGGCTCTGCCCGTAATGTTACATCGTGGAGATAGCTCTTATTTCTTAAGTACTTTGTTTTTTGTTCGCGGATCCGGGCATTTTCCGGAATCCCCATCTTCAACTCGTCACTAATGAGGTTCCAGAGATCAGTATCTTCTGCGAGGCCTGTTCCATCATCCTGCCATCGCGGCGACAACAATCGATCTCCGTACTGTCCATTTTCACCTTGACCAGCTGAAGACAAGCTCTGTGCATGCTGTACAGGGATATTGGCGTCATTCCTTGATGCCTGACATCCGACCAGCAAGACCGAGGCGAGTAATATCGCTTTAGCCTTCATGTGTGTGTCAATAGTTCGCTTAAAAGACGAGCAACTATACGTTAGGGATCGACACAACACAACCCTAAAAAACTAAAAGCGATCCTTCTTCTCGCGTAGAACCGCGAAAGTACGCCATAACGGCTCCGCTGGCACGTTAAGCCCTAAAGCCTTTTGTAAATCAGGCTCTTGCGTACGAAGAAATAAATTTATTTCTCGCTCTTTGGCCAGTTTTGTAGGTAAAGTAATACGGTTTTCCGCACGTAAGTCCTTAATTTCCTGATATCTAGCCATAATTTGTGGGTCTTGTGGCAAAATCGCAGCGGCAAACTTCATATTGGATAAAGTATATTCATGCGCGCAACACACCACCGTTTCATCCGCTAGCGCACTAAGCTTTTGAAAGGATTCGAACATTTGTTGAGCAGTGCCCTCAAACAGACGTCCGCATCCGCCGGAAAACAGCGTGTCGCCGCAAAAAAGATAAGGCGCACTGTAATATGAGATATGTCCTAAAGTGTGTCCAGGCGTCGCGATAATCTGAAAACGCAGACCCAATACGCTGATTTCATCCCCTTCTTTTAAAATATGCTGTGCACCTTTCGTGGCTGTTTCCTCAGGACCATAGACGGTTAAATGGGGATAAGCCTCAACCAGTTCGGCAACGCCGCCCACGTGATCATGGTGGTGATGCGTCAGCAAAATCGCCACAGGTTGCCACTGGTTGGCTTTGAGTTTTTCCAGCACCGGTTGCGCCTCGCCGGGATCGACAATCAGGCAACGATTATCGCTGTCGGTGAGCGTCCAGATGTAGTTGTCTTGCAGCGCGGGAATACTGGTAAGATTCATAAACACCTCTCAGGTCATATAAAAAAGAAAAGGGTAGAGCATGAAGCCAGCGAAGACACGCCAAATCCTGACGGCACCGCGCTCATGGCGTGAAATGCCGTGGGGCGACTATTTTCGTGACGCGCTGTCGCAGCAGTTAAAGCCCTACCTCGCCAAGCTGTATGGTTTCCATATGCTTAAAATTGGCAATCTCAGCGCGGAAATCAATACCAGCCAGTGTGCGATTTCGCATCAGGTCAACGTGGGCATGGAAGGGGAAGATCTCCAGGTCATCGCGCACGCGGCCCAGCTTCCCTTTGAAGCCAAATCTATCGACGCCTGTCTGCTGGCCCATACGCTGGCGTGGAGTCAGGATCCGCATCGCGTGCTGCGCGAGGTCGATCGCGTTTTGATTGATGATGGCTGGCTGATCATCAGCGGTTTCAATCCTTTTAGCTTACTGGGGATCAGCAAAATCATCCCCGGATTAACCTCGCGCCCACCGTGGAGCGGACGCATGTTCAGTCAAGTGCGTCTGCTCGACTGGCTGCATCTGCTCAATTACGAAGTGGTTTACCGCACCCGTTTCCAGGTGCTGCCGTGGTATCGGCAGGGGGGAAAAGTGATCAGCACTCATTTACCCGCGTTGGGCTGCCTCAACGTGGTGGTGGCGCGCAAACGGACGTTTCCGCTTACGCCCAGCAAGATGAAAACCTCTCTCAGTAAAGCGCATTTGCGACCAGCCGTTAACGCCACGCGCCAGTTTCGCAACGCCTCGGATCAGGATTCAGGCTGATAGCCAATATCGTCCAGGGACGGATGACCGGCAGCGTGACGCGCCAGTTCATCACAGCGTTCATTCTCCGGATGGCCAGCGTGACCTTTGACCCATTCCCATTTGATTTCATGGGTACTGAGCGCGGCGTCCAGGCGCTTCCAAAGATCGACGTTTTTCACCGGCTTTTTTTCCGCTGTTTTCCAGCCGCGCTTTTTCCAGTTGTGGATCCAACTGGTGATGCCCTGGCGAACATATTGACTGTCAGTGCTGATCACCACCTCGCACGGCTCCGTGAGCGCCTCAAGAGCCACAATCGCCGCCATCAGCTCCATGCGGTTATTGGTGGTCAGGCGATAACCGGCGCTGAACGGTTTTTCATGTTTTTTATAGCGGAGAATGGCACCGTAACCGCCGGGGCCGGGATTTCCCAGACAGGATCCATCGGTGAATATTTCTACCTGTTTGCGCATCTCTGGTAGACTTCCTTCTGACAAAACGCCAAGTCTGACATAAAACGAGTCCTATGAGCACTGCAAATAACCGCCAGATCGTCCTCGATACTGAAACCACCGGCATGAATATGATCGGTGTGCATTATGAAGGGCATCGCATCATTGAAATCGGTGCGGTTGAAGTCATCAACCGTCGGCTGACCGGCAATAATTTCCACATGTATCTCAAGCCCGATCGGCTAGTGGATCCGGAAGCGTTCGGCGTACACGGCATCGCCGATGAATTTCTGGCGGATAAGCCGACCTTTGCCGAGATTGCTGATGAGTTCCTGGCGTACATTCGCGGCGCAGAACTGGTGATTCACAACGCGTCGTTTGATATCGGCTTTATGGATTACGAATTTGCCATGCTTAACCGCGAGATTGGCAAAACCGAGACGTTCTGCCAGATCACGGACAGCCTGGCGATGGCGCGTAAAATGTTCCCCGGCAAGCGCAACAGTTTGGACGCGCTGTGTAATCGCTTCGAGATCGACAACAGTAAACGTACCTTGCACGGCGCACTGCTCGATGCCGAAATCCTGGCGGAAGTGTTCCTCACCATGACCGGTGGGCAAACGTCTCTGGCTTTTTCGTTAGAGAGCGAGCAGAACAACCAAACCAATGGCGATCGCATTCAGCGCGTGGCGCGTCCGGCTTCCGGCTTGCGGGTGGTCAGCGCCAGCGACGAGGAGCTGATGGCGCATGAAAGCCGTCTCGATCTGGTGTTGAAAAAAGGCGGTAGCTGCCTGTGGCGCGCCTGAACGTGCTGATTTTGCGCGTAAAAGCAGCGTTAAGATGAAAAAAACCGCAAACGCGATGTCGGGCTATAAAAAGCGTTGACGGGTGACGGCACTGCCATTAATATGCGCCTCGTTCTCGACGGGGAACAAAGCGCGGAGCGGTAGTTCAGTTGGTTAGAATACCTGCCTGTCACGCAGGGGGTCGCGGGTTCGAGCCCCGTCCGTTCCGCCAAACTTTTAAAGAAGCCGATGCAGAAATGCATCGGCTTTTTGCATTTAGGCGTGCGCCTTAGACTTCCTTCTGCATGACCACCTGCTGTGGATACGCGCCCACGCGTGCCGCACGTTCGGCGCGCGCCAGCCACCGATAACAACCCGCTCCCAACGCCACGCCGATAAACCAGCTAAAGTTGGCGACACCATGCAGCGACGGGATAAAACTGATTGCCAGACAGATCCCCACCGACGGCACCAGCGCGCCAATGGCATTCAGGTTAAAGCCGCCGCGATACCAATAGCGACCGCTCGGCGAATCATTAAACAGATCGTCTACGTAGACCTTACCGCGCTTAATCCAATAAAAATCCGCAATCAGGATGCCAAACAGCGGCCCGATACAGGAGCCCAACACATCCAGCGTGTAGTGAATCAACTCCGGCGACTGAAACAGATTCCACGGTGTCAGCAGTACAGAACCGACCGCAGCGATCATGCCGCCTGCGCGGAAGCTGATCTTTTGCGGTGAACAGTTGGAAAAATCAAAGGCGGGCGACACAAAGTTAGCCACAATATTGATGCCGATGGTGGCAGTAATCATGGTGAGCAGCCCGATTGCCACGGCCACATCGTTGCCCACCATACTGACGGTTTCAATGGGATCGGTGATCATTCTGCCAAACAGTGACTGTGTGCCGGAGACAATTACCACGGTTACGACAGAAAACAGCAGGAAGTTAAACGGCAGGCCCCAGCGATTGCCGCGGCGAATCTCACCCATGTTCTTGCCGTAGCGGGAGAAATCACCGAAGTTGAGCAGCGGACCGGAGAAATACGAGACCACCAGCGCGGTGGCGGTGATCATCTGCCAGCTCTGCTCACCCACGCTGAGCGACTTGCTGGCGAGCGTAAAGGAGATACCGTCAAAGCCCGTTTTGTATACAATCCAGCCCGCCAGCGCCACCATCACCACATAGACTGCGGGTCCAGCGACATCGATAAAGCGCTTGATGGCGCTCATGCCGTGCCAGAACACCAGCGCCTGCAGCAGCCACATGATGCCAAAGCAGATCCAGCCCAGCGTGGACAACCCAAGCCAGTGCGCCACCGTCAGCGTATTCAGCGTCGGATAGAACTTCAGCAGCACCAGCATCAGCGCATTCGCCGCCAGGTAAGTTTGGATACCGTACCAGGCAAAGGCGATCAGGCCGCGAATCACCGCTGGAATGTTAGCGCCAAATACGCCAAATGCCTGACGGGAGATCACCGCGTAAGGCACACCCGCCATTTGGCTGGGTTTAGCCACCAAATTGGCGCACAGCTGAACGATGCAAATCCCCGCCAGTAAACACAGCAGGACCTGCCAGCTTGCCAGTCCAAGGGTAAAGAAGCTGGCGGCCACCACATAGCCGCCCATGCTGTGCACGTCCGACATCCAGAATGAAAAAATGTTGTACCACGACCAGTTTTGGTTGCGCGTGGGCGCAAGATCCTCATTACACAGCCGAGGGCTGTAGTGGGCATGTGCGGCTGACCCGGCGGTCACTTCAGATTGATTTGGCATGAAACCTGCTCCTGTAACACCAAAGGAAAACTCATCACTGTGTGAAACGGTATTGCAGGATTCAGGCCAAGGTTGATTTCTTGTATACAAAAAAATCCTTTCACGTATACGATGTGCTGCACAGAGCGACCCGCTGGAGTCAGAGATGAAGCAAGAAGCTGAGCAGAAAACGGGGCCCGACGCGCACGATCGCGACGAGCCCATCTATCAGGCGTTACTGAACGCCATCGTAGAACACCAGCTGCCGCCCGGCAGTAAATTACCCGAAGAAGCGCTGGCGGAAGCCTTTGGCGTGAGCCGCACCGGCATTCGAAAAGTGCTGCAGCGCCTCGCTGCAGTGCAAATGATTGTGCTATCGCCCAGGCGTGGTGCACAGGTGGCAACGCCTGGCGTCGAGGCGTCGCGCGATCTCTTCGCGACGCGCAGTTTGCTGGAGTGTGCAAATTTGCCCAACGTATTGGCGCACGTGCAGCCGCCGCATCTGGCAGGCCTCAAGCAGCTTATCGATCAAGAGCAGCAGGCGCACGCGCAGCACGATGGCGCGGCGGCGATTCGTCTTTCTGCGGCGTTTCATATTCAACTTCAGGCTATCTCGGGTAATCAGGTATTAACCGAAACGGTTACCCAGCTAACGCAGCGCTCATCGCTGGTGATCGCCGCCTATGGCGCGCCCTGGCAGCGCGGCTGTCGATGCGATCATCACGATCAGCTATTGGCCCGCCTGCGCGAACGCGATCTGCCGGGACTAACAGCGGCGCTACAGCACCACTTCGAACACATCGTCAGTAGCCTGCACTTTGAACGCAGCGGCGAGACACTGCCCGATTTCTCCCGGTTATTTTCCGGTCATAAAGGAGCGCCATCATGAGTGTCATTCAGGTCATTAATCCCAACACCAGCCTGGCAATGACGGAAACCATCGGCGCCGCAGCGCGTGCCGTCGCGGCACCGGGCACTGAGATCCTCGCCGTATGTCCGGCGCACGGCGTACCGTCGATAGAAGGGCACTTCGATGAGGCAATAGCGGCCATTGGCGTACTGGAGCAGGTTAAGGCGGGGAAGGCGCAGGGCGTCAGCGGGCACGTTATCGCCTGTTTCGGCGATCCCGGCCTGCAGGCAGCGCGCGAGCTGGCCAGCGGGCCGGTGGTGGGCATTGCTGAAGCAGCGATGCATACCGCCACGCTGGTGGCAACGCGGTTTTCAATTGTGACGACGCTGCCGCGCACGCTGGTAATTGCGCGGCACCTGTTGCAGCAGTACGGCTTCACGCATCACTGCGCGGCGCTGCACGCGATTGACTTACCGGTGCTGGCGTTGGAGGACGGCACCGGCGTCGCGCAGGAAAAAGTGCGGCAGCGCTGTATTCAGGCCAAGCGTGAAGATGGCAGCGGCGCCATTGTGCTGGGCTGCGGCGGTATGGCGGCGCTGGCGCGCGATCTGACGCACGAGCTGGGTATGCCGGTGATTGATGGCGTTAGCGCTGCCGTCAAGATGGTGGAGTCGCTGGTGGCGCTTGGCTTCGGCACCAGCAAACACGGCGATCTCGATTATCCGCGACAAAAACCCCTCAGCGGGGCCTTCCAGCACCTAAACTAAGGGCAGGTTGAGGACTGACGACAGGAATTGACAGAATGAGTGACGTATCTGCGAAGAAAGAGTACAGCTTCAACAAAAACTACCCGCGCGATTTGATCGGTTACGGTAGCCAGCCGCCGCACGCAGGCTGGCCGGGAGACGCCAAAGTGGCGGTGCAGTTCGTGCTGAATTATGAAGAGGGCGCGGAAAACAGCGTGCTACACGGTGACGCCGGTTCCGAGCAGTTCCTCTCCGACATTATCGGCGCGGCCAGCTACGCCGACCGCCATATGTCGATGGAATCGCTGTACGAATACGGTTCACGCGCTGGATTCTGGCGGATTCACAATGAGTTTCAACGCCGCGGCCTCCCGCTGACGGTATTTGGTGTGGCGATGGCGCTGGCGCGTCATCCCGAGATCGTTGAAGCGATCAAAGCGGCGGATTACGACGTGGTCAGCCACGGCTGGCGCTGGATCCACTATCAGGCGATGGACGCCAAAACCGAGCGTCAGCATATGCAACAGGCGGTAGATGTGCTCACCGATCTGTTTGATAAAGCGCCCACCGGGTGGTACACCGGTCGCGACAGCCCTAACACCCGGCGGCTGGTGGTCGAGCAGGGCGGATTCACCTACGACAGCGATTACTACGGTGACGATCTGCCGTTCTGGACCCAGGTCACCTGTCAGGATGGCACGGTGAAGCCCCACCTCATCATTCCTTACACCCTGGAGTGCAACGACATGCGTTTCGCGACACCGCAGGGGTTCAACACCGCAGAGCAGTTTTTTGTCTATCTGCGCGACACCTTCGACGTGCTTTATGCCGAGGGCGACACGGCACCCAAAATGATGTCCGTGGGCATGCACTGCCGCCTGCTGGGGCGTCCAGGCAAGTTCCGCGCCCTGCAGCAGTTCCTGGATCATATTCAGCAGCACGAGAAGGTGTGGGTGTGCACCCGGCAGCAGATTGCCGATCACTGGATCACGACGCATCCAGCAGGGGAGGAATAGCTTTTGGGCTTAAAAGCTTAAAAGCTTAAAAGCTTAAAAGCGCAAAGGCCAGGTCAAGGGCGGTTTCGATTGTCTGTAGTGGTCAAGTAATTCAGGACACCGCCAGGGGAGCTTTTTGCCTTTCCTGCGCGGCTTTTGTCGACCGAATTGCCGCTTCGCGGTGCTTTCACTTCACTCAAATTCCTGACGGACCGGCTGCGATTCGCTCCTGCTCAACGCAGCCTCTCGCCGCCGTCCTGGCGGCTCGCCCTGGAATTTTCACGCCGTTCAGCAATTCTGACGACGGCCCGCCGCTGGAAGATTTTTTTATCGGTAACATCTTAGTTGCTGTAGGTCTTATCAAAGGCGTATCTCTGCGATTACAGTTTTTAAAGCCCCTAAGAAATCCTAAGCCCCACTCACAGCGATGATGAATCAAAAAAGAGTCATTGTTGCCGCAGCGCGGGGGTTGAGTCGGCATCACTTTCGCCGATGAGCCGCGTGCTGCCAGGATGAGCCGTCAGGACGACGGCGAAAGGCGCTGTTGAGCCAAGGATGGCGAATCAGCGCCGGTCCGTCCGGCGGCAGGGGGCGAAGAGGGTATCCGCATAGCGGACGAAAATGCTGCCGAAAAGCCCGGGTTCCAAGGGGAGGGGCGACTGCCTCCCCTTGGTCGGTCGGCTGCAAGCCGGTCGAAATCGCCGTTGACCTTGACCTTGGTTTCGGCCGTTGACCTTGACCTTAGTTTCGGCCGTTGACCTTGACCTTGATCCAACCCAAGCCCCAAGCTCCAGCGCCAACCCTCACCTGGCCCCCGGCCAAAAACCCTACGTCATTAAACTCACCTGGGCGGCCACAATCCGCCAGCCGCAAGGCATACGGACCCACGTCTGCTGCTGACGACCCACTTTCTCCACGCCTTCACGCGTAAATTCGGTGCTGCATACCGCGTAGTCATCACCAAAAGTGGTGATCACCGTATTGCGCAGGGTGCGATCCAACCCCTTCGATGGCCGGGCCGCGCGAAAGGCACGGATTTCGTCAATGCCATACAGATTCTCGCCCGCGCCCAAACGCACGGTGCGATGGTCATGCCAAAACAGTTCATCCAGCACATCAACATTATTGCTAACCAGCGCGTCTTCATAGCGATAAAACGCAGCAGTAACCTCGGCCAGCACAGCGGGACGATCGATATGTTCAGGTTTCATGGTTATGCATCCATCAGGGTGGTTTGTGGCAGCGTCAGCCCTTGCTGCTGCAGTGCCCAAGCGGCGCGCAGTGCCAGATGCTCTTTAAACGGTGCGGCGATCACTTGCACGCCAATCGGTAATCCGTTGGCGGTTTGCAAAGGCACGGTGCAGACCGGTAAGCCGAGGAAAGAGATCGGCTGCGTCAGCATGCCCATACTGGCGCGCGTCGGCAAATCCTGGCCATTGATATGAATGGTCTCTTGCCCGATGGTGGTGGCGGTACAAGGGGTCGCTGGGGCAATCAGGACATCGAACTGTTCAAACAGCGGTAACACTTGCTGCTGGAAATGGCGGCGGAAGCGCTGCGCCTGCACATACCATGCGGAAGGCAACATCGCACCGGCCAGCAGGCGCTCGCGGGAGTTCGGTTCGAATTGCTCGGGCATCTCGCGCAACGCAGGCAGATAGTGATTGCCGCCTTCCGCAGCGGTCAGGATAAAGGCGGCTGAGCGGGCAATCTCCGCGTTGGCTATCGTGACCTCTTCGCTGGCATCCAGCGCCTTTGCCACCCCCGAGACGGCCGCGCGCGCGGCTTCGCTGCACCATGTCGAAAAGAAGCCGCCCAGCACCGCGCTGCGCATGCCTTCCATCCCTCTCTTCAATTCCTCACTGACAGGCTCCACAGGCTGAATAGCCTGGAAGGCATCACCGCTATCACGGCCTTGCAGGGCGTCGTACACCAGGCTCAAATCTTCCACCGAGCGGGCAAAGGGCCCGATATGGTCAAGGCTTGCTACAAAAGGGTGACTGCCGCTGCGCGACAGGCGACCAAAGGTCGGTTTCAATCCATAAATACCGCACAACGAGGCCGGCACGCGGATCGAACCATTGGTATCGGTGCCCAGCGAGAAATGCACTAAACCTGACGCGACAGCCGCCGCCGAGCCACCTGATGATCCCCCGGCCACGCGAGTCACATCGCGTGGGTTGTGGGTCGCGCCGTAATGGGTATTTTCGGTGGTAAAGCCGTAAGCATAGGCATCCATATTCAGCATGCCGGAAAGCAGCGCGCCAGACTGGCGCAGTTTGCTCACCGCCCACGCATCTTCCCGTGCGGCTGCCCGTTCACTGAACAAGCGGGCGCCCGCAAGGGTGCTGTGCCCGGCGACATCAAACAGGTTTTTGACCGCATAGGGAATGCCCGCCAGCGTAGGTAAAACGTCACCGCGCTGGCGCTGCAAATCGACCTGATCGGCCTCGCGCAACATGCGCTGACCGGTGACTTCGGTCCACGCATTCAGCGCGGGATTGTGCTGTTCAATGGCGTTCAACGTCTGCTGTGCCACTTCACGGGCGCTGATATCACCCTGGTTCAGCGCATGATTGAGCGCCTTAATCGATAACGAAGCCAGTTTCATGGATGGAACACTCCTGCCACTTCCAGTCGGTCATCCAGTGGGAATGCCATAAGGGGTTCAGCCATCGCGGCGATGCGAGTAAACTGCACCCGCAATTCAGCGCGACGTGTGTCGTCCAGTTCCAGCGCCAGAATCTGTTCCATTTGCGCGATATACGCCGCCCAATCCGGTTGTGAGTGCATGATATTCTCCGTTAAAAACCGGCGGCACTGCCGTTGCTGCGCGGATCGAACGCGCCTTCCAGCATGCCGTTGTTGTGTCTAACGATGGCGCCTGCATGGCCCACCACTTCACTGAAATCCGGCAGCAGTTCGACATCATGACCCAGCGCCCGCAGCTGCGCCACGGTGTCGGGGCTGATGCGCGCCTCCAGCTTGAGCGAGTCGGTCGCCTGCCCCCAGGTGCGTCCCAGCAGCCAGCGCGGCGCGCTGATCGCCTGCTGCAGCGGCATGCCCTGCAGGCCATAGCGGGTAAAGATTGCCGCCTGCGTTTGCGGCTGACCATCGCCGCCCATCGAGCCGTAAACCATCACGCGACCATCTTTCAGGCGCGCCGCCGCCGGATTAAGGGTGTGAAACGGCTGTTTACCTGGCGCCAGCGTCAGCAGGTGGTTGGGCTCCAGGCTGAACGCCGCGCCCCGGTTCTGCCAGGTAATGCCGGTGCCGGGCAGCACGATGCCGCTGCCAAATTCATGATACAGGCTCTGGATAAACGACACCGCCAGCCCGCTGCTGTCCATCACGCCCATCCACACGGTGTCGCCAGGGCCGCGTCCGGTGCCCCAAGGGGCCGCGCGATCGTCGCGGATCTGCGCCGCCAGGGCGTCAAGAGGGTCGGCCGCCAGCAGCGCCTGGATATCCACGTCAATATGACGGGGATCGGTGATGTGTTTATCGCGCAAGGCGAAGGCGCGCTTGGTGGCCTCCACGATGCGGTGCACGGTGAGGGCTTCGCTGGCGTCACGCATGTTCAGGCGGTCGGTGATGCCAAGGATCGCCAGCGACACCAACCCTTGGGTCGGCGGCGTCATGTTCCAGATATCGCCTTCGCTGTGCGCCAGATGCAGCGGCGTGCGGCGCCGCGCGCGCTGGCGGGCCAGATCGTCGCGCGCGATCGGCATACCCAGCGCAGCCATTTCCCGCGCCATATGGTCAGCCAGTGCGCCGCGATAAAAACTGCCCAGACCGTGCTCGCACAGCTGACTCAGCGTCTGCGCCAGCGCCGGTTGCGTAAAGCGGCTACCGGTGGCGGGCACGGTGCCATCGGGTATAAAGTGACCGCCAAAGCCGGGCTGATGCTGTAGCTCATGTTGTTTCGCCGCGGTCGCGGCGGCCTGTGAGGCGGTGACGGGAATGCCATCGGCGGCATAGCGAATGGCATCGCGCAGCAGGCGCGCGAGCGGCAGCGGCGCCGCATCCAGTTCGTTGGCCAGCGTTAGCGCCTCTTCCCAGCCGCTGACGGTGCCCGCCACGGTCAGCGCCGCTTTGGCGCCGCGATGGGGAATGTGGGGCTCACCGGCATAGAAATCCGGCGTTGCCAGCGATCCCGCTGCGCCGCTGGCGTCGATGGCGATCGGATCGCCGTGGGGCGGTACCACCAGCCAAAAGCCGTCGCCGCCCAAACCATTCATATGCGGATAGACCACGGCGATGGTCGCGGCCGCTGCCACCATCGCCTGCAGCGCGTTTCCGCCTTCGCGCAGTACCGCCAGTGCGCTTTCGCTGGCGAGGTGATGCGGCGTAACCGCCATGCCCAGCGGCGCCATGTTGCTCTGTATCATAGTGCACTCTTTCTCAGGAACAGGGCCTAAGCCAAGCAAGAGCTGTTCCAGTTTTGCTCGGACAGCGTGCTGGAACGATTTATGCTAGCGTGTGATGAAACAAAAGTTACAGGACGCGCCATGAAACAGCTTGATGAACGCCTGCGCAGTCACTATGCGCATTTATCGCCGCAGGAGCAGCGCATTGCCGACTTCGTGTTTGACCACTTTGACGATCTTATTAGCTATAACAGCGCCGAGCTGGCGCGCCTGAGCGGCGTCTCCAAGGCCACGGTGAGCCGCCTGTTCAAGCGGTTGGGTTATGAGAAGTACAAAGACATGCGCGACGAGCTGCGCGTGCTGCGCCAAAGCGGTATGCCGCTGACGGATAACCGTGATGCGGTGCAGGGCAATACGCTGCTCTCGCGCCACTATAAGCAGGAGATGGCTAATCTCACGCAGTGGGTGAACGCGCTGGATGCGCAGCAGTTTGGCGAGGTGGTACAAGCGCTCTGCACGGCTTCGCGCGTCTTTATTGTCGGGATGCGCAATGCCTATCCGGTGGCGCTGCATCTGCGACAGCAGTTAGTGCAGGCGCGCGCACAGGTGCAGATGCTGCCGCAGCCGGGCCAGACGCTCGGTGAAGAGCTGGTGGATATCACGCCGGACGATCTGGTGATCGTGATGGCGTTTCGCCGGCGTCCCCGCATCATTCGCCCGCTATTGCAGCAGCTGCAGCAGCAAAACATCCCGGTGGTGGCGCTGTGTGAGCCGCAGGCGCAGGGCATGGTCACGCTGACGCGCTGGCAGCTGTGCGCCCCGCTGGACAGCGTCTCCGCCTTCGACAGCTACGCCTCGGCCATGAGCCTGGTCAATCTTCTGGCCAATGCGCTACTGCATGAAATGCTGTCTCAGGGGCGTCAGCGTATCCATCACATCGCCGATCTTTATCAGCAGCTGGACGAGCTGGAACACCGCTAACGGGCCCCGCTTTGGTGCTTTGCACCTTTTTGGATCGCGGGTGTGACTCGATTCTGCACCCGCGTCCGCGTCGAAGAATCCACGCCACCCTCATCTTTTATCGCTCCGCCGACAGATCAGACCGGGGTTTTTTCACGCGGCGATCTTGGCACATTAGTTGCAAAATCATTTATCAAGAATCTTTTGTTTCACATTAATCTCACCGGGGTGCATCATGAAAAAGCTTTTATTGGCGGTAGCGGGCGCAGCATTGCTGCTGGCACAGGCGGGCAGCGCGATGGCGGATCAGCTGCAAGATATTCAGAAGCGCGGCGTCATTCGCATTGCCGTACCGCAGGATTTCCCACCGTTTGGCTCCGTCGGTACAGATTTACAGCCGCAGGGCTACGACATTGATATGGCGCGCTACCTGGCCAAACAGATGAAACTTAAGTTGCAGCTGGTGCCGGTCTCCAGCGCTAACCGCGTGCCCTACCTGCAAACTGACAAAGTGGATCTGGTGATCTCCAGCATGGGTAAAAACGCCGAGCGCGAAAAAGTGATCGACTTTAGCCACGCCTACGCGCCGTTCTTCCTCGGCGTATTCGGTCCCAAAGGGGAGACGCTGAAAGATGCGGCGGCGCTGAGCGGGAAATCCATTGGCGTGACGCGCGGCGCGGTAGAGGACATGGTGCTGAGCGCGGTTGCGCCGAAGGATGCGCAGGTGAAGCGCTACGAAGACAATAACACCACGCTGTCGGCGTACCTGTCAGGTCAGGTGCAATATGTCGCCACCGGCAACCTGGTGGTGGCCGCGATTGCCCGTCAGAACCCGGCCAAAGCCCCGGTTTCGCAGTTCATGCTGAAGGATTCACCGTGCTTTATTGGCCTGAAGAAAAACGAGCCTGCGCTGAAAGAGAAAGTGAACGCGCTGATCGATCAGGGCATCAAGGATGGCACGCTGAATAAGCTGTCAGAAGAGTGGCTCAAAGCACCACTGCCTGCCAACCTCGGCGCATAACGGGAACCGCCAATGTTAGGGCAACTGAATTTCGCCGATCTCTGGCCGCACTGGCCTGAGCTGCTGGCTGGTCTGTGGGTTACCGTGCAGCTGACCGTGCTGGCCACGGTCGGTGGCGTGAGCCTCGGCATTTTCGGCGCGGCGCTGCGCAGCGGGCGTCCCAGCTGGGCGAGCCGCCTGTGGGGCGTGTACGTCGAGCTGATTCGCAACACGCCGTTTGTGGTGCAGCTGTTTTTTATCGTGTTTGGCTTGCCCAATCTCGGCGTAAAACTCACCGCTGGCGAAGCGGCGCTGCTGGCAATGTTGATTAATCTCGGGGCCTATAGCACGGAGATTATTCGTGCGGGGATTCAGGTGACGCCGAAAGGGCAGTGGGAAGCAGGGCGCGTGCTGGGGCTTACCCGCACGCAAACCTTCCTGCGCGTGGTGCTGCCACCGTCGCTGCAGCGCATTTATCCGGCGCTGGTCAGCCAGTGCATTATTGTGATGCTGGGATCGTCGGTGGTGTCGCAGGTGTCGTACGAAGAGTTAACCTTCGCCGCCAACCTGATTCAGTCGCGCACATTCCTGAGCTTTGAGGTCTATCTGGTGACCACGCTGATCTATCTGGCGTTGTCGATTGCCATGCGCCAGCTGCTGCTGGCGCTGGGTCGCAAATGGTTTGGAGCGCTGCCGTCATGACCACCTTTACCGATTGGGACATCGTGCGCAACCTGCTGCTGGCCGCACGCTGGACGCTGCTGCTGTCGCTGGTGGCCTTTTTGGGCGGCACGCTGGTGACGCTGCCGCTGCTGTTTTTGCGTCTGTTGAAGCGCCGCTGGCTCGCGCGGATGATTCAGGGCTATACCGCGCTGTTTCAGGGCACGCCGCTGTTGATGCAACTGTTTCTGGCGTTTTTTGGCGTCGGGCTGTTTGGGATTGATGTCGCGCCGTGGACCGCCGCGTCGCTGGCGCTCACGCTCTACACCAGCGCCTATTTACTGGACATTTGGCACGGCAGCATCCGCGCCCTGCCCAAAGGACAGTGGGAAGCCTCGCGCTGCCTCGGCCTGACGTTCGGCCAAACGCTGCTGCGCGTGGTGGCGCCCCAGGCGATGCGCATCGCCATTGCGCCTACCGTCGGCTTCGCCGTGCAGGTAGTGAAAGGCACCGCGCTGGCATCAATTATCGGCTTTGTGGAGCTTACCAAAGCCGGCACCATTCTTAACAACGTCACCTACCAACCGTTCAAGGTGTTTGGCCTGGTGGCGTTGGGTTACTTCCTGATGTGTTATCCGCTGTCGCGTTACAGCCAGTATCTGGAGAAAAAATTCAATGCCGCTCATCACCATTAATCAGGTCCAGAAATACTACGGCGACAACCACGTGCTAAAGGGCGTCGATCTGGATATCGATCACGGCGAAGTGATCTCGATTATCGGCCGCAGCGGCTCTGGCAAAAGCACGCTGCTGCGCTGCATGAACGGGCTGGAGGGCTATCAGGAAGGCAGCATTAAACTTGGCGGCATGACCATCACCGATCGGGATTCTCAGGCGCGCGAGATCAGCCAGTCGATTGGCATGGTGTTTCAAAACTTCAATCTGTTTCCCCACATGACCGCGCTGGAAAATGTGATGCTGGCGCCGCGCCGCGTGCTGAAAAAAAGCGAGGCTGAGTGCCGCGCGCTGGCCACGCAGATGCTGGAAAAAGTCGGCCTCGGCGAGCGGCTAAACTATGCGCCAGCCAATCTCTCCGGTGGACAGCAGCAGCGCGTGGCCATTGCCCGTGCGCTGGCGATGCAGCCCAAAGTGCTGCTGTGCGATGAGATCACTTCCGCGCTTGATCCGGAGCTGGTGGGGGAAGTGCTGAAAGTGCTGGAGCAGCTGGCCGCCGAAGGCATGACGCTGATTCTGGTCACCCACGAAATGAATTTTGCCCGCGACGTCGGCGATCGCGTGGTGTTTATGCATCAAGGGCGCGTCTGGGAGCAGGGCGACAGTAAAACGCTGTTTGCCCAGCCGCAGACCGCCGAACTCAAGCAATTTATCTCTTCTGTCCGTCTGTAACTGAAGCAAAAGGAAACCGTGATGGATATCAGCCAGTTTTCGCAAATCAATCCGCCCCAGCGCCTCCTGATGGGGCCGGGCCCGATCAATGCCGATCCGCGCGTGCTGCGCGCCATGTCGAGCCAGCTGCTTGGCCAGTACGATCCGGCGATGACGCACTACATGAATGAAGTGATGGCGCTGTATCGCGGCGTGTTCCGCACGGAAAACCGCTGGACGCTGCTGGTTGACGGTACCTCGCGCGCCGGCATTGAAGCGATCCTGCTGTCGGCGATCCGCCCCGGCGACAAAGTGCTGGTGCCGGTATACGGCCGCTTTGGCCATTTGCTGTGTGAAATCGCGCGCCGCTGCCGCGCTGAGGTGCACACCATTGAGGTGCCGTGGGGCGAAGTGTTTACGCCGGATCAGATTGAAGACGCGTTGAAAAAAGTGAGGCCGCGCCTGCTGCTTACGGTGCAGGGCGACACCTCCACCACCATGCTGCAACCGCTGGAGCAGCTGGGGGCGCTGTGCCAGAAATATGGCGCGCTGTTTTACACCGACGCCACGGCATCGCTGGCGGGTAACACGCTGGAAACCGACGCCTGGGGGCTGGATGCGGTATCGGCAGGGATGCAGAAATGCCTCGGCGGCCCTTCCGGTACCTCGCCCATCACCCTGAGCGCCAAAATGGAAGCGGTGATCCGCAAGCGTAAATGCGTGGAGCAGGGGATCCGCACGGCGGCGCATCAGGATGGTGACGATGAGATGATCTACTCCAACTATTTTGATCTCGGCATGATCATGGATTATTGGGGACCCGAGCGCTTAAACCACCACACCGAAGCCACCAGCGCCCTGTTTGGCGCGCGTGAAGCGGCGCGGCTGATCCTGCAAGAGGGACTGGAGCACGGCATCGCCCGGCACAAGCTGCACGGCGACGCCCTGCTGAAAGGCATCCAGGCCATGGGGCTGGACACCTTCGGCGATCTGAAACACAAAATGAATAACGTGCTGGGCGTGATGATCCCGGCGGGGATCAACGGCGACGAGGTGCGCAAGCTGATGCTGGACGATTTCGGCATTGAGATCGGCACCTCGTTTGGCCCGCTGCACGGCAAAGTGTGGCGCCTTGGCACCATGGGCTACAACGCGCGCAAGGATTGCGTAATGCAGACGCTTAGCGCGCTGGAGTCGGTGCTGCACTATCGCGGCTTCCGCGCGCCGCAGGGCGCGGCCCTGCAGGCGGCATGGGATCACTATGGGAGCCATGCATGCAATCAGGCTTGATGAGCGCCGAGGTGGCCCAGGCGGCGGCGGCGCGCATTATGGCGCGCTGCGATGCGCTGGCGGAGATCAGCGAAAGCCCGGATGGGCTGACGCGCGTCTATCTGTCGCCGGAACAGCTGCGCGCCAATGCGCGCGTGGCGGAGTGGATGCAGGCGGCAGGCATGCGCACCTGGCAAGATGCGGTAGGCAATATCTGCGGCCGCTACGAAGGGACGGAAGCGGGCGCGCCGGCGCTGCTGTTGGGCTCGCATCTGGATACGGTGCGCAACGCCGGACGCTATGACGGCATGCTGGGCGTGCTCAGCGCCATCGAAACCGTTCAGTGGCTGCACGACCGCCAGCAGCGCCTGCCGCTGGCGATTGAGATCGTGGGATTTGGCGACGAAGAGGGCACGCGCTTTGGCATCACGCTGTTGGGCAGTCGAGGTCTGACCGGCACTTGGCCGGACAGTTGGATCACGCACCCGGACGGCAACGGCATCACCGTGGCGGAAGCGATGCAGGATCTTGGTTTGGATGCGGCGAAAATCGGTGACGCGGCACGCGCGGTGAGCGACATTGTCGCTTATCTGGAGCTGCACATTGAACAGGGGCCGTGCCTGGAGCAGGAAGCGCTCGCGCTCGGCGTGGTCACCGCGATCAACGGTGCGCGTCGCCTCAACTGCGGCTTTGTCGGCGAGGCGGGCCACGCGGGCACGGTGCCGATGACGCACCGCAAAGACGCGCTGGCGGCTGCGGCGGAATGGATACTGTTTGTGGAGCGCGCCACTGCTGAGCAAGATTCACAGCTGGTGGCGACGGTCGGCACGCTAAGCTGTTTACCCGGTGCGGTGAACGTCATCCCGGGCGAAGTGCAGCTGACGCTGGATGTGCGCGGGCCGCAGGATGACGCGCTGGAACGGCTGCTCTCACAACTGTTGGCGCAGGCGGAGGCGATTGCGCTGCGCCGTGGGCTGCGCTTCCACGCCAATGAGTACTATCGTATTGCCGCGACGGCCTGCGACATCGGGCTGCAGCAGGCGCTGCACCGTGCGGTTGAAGGCGTACAGGGCCGCAGCCTGGCGCTGCCGAGCGGTGCGGGCCACGATGCCATCGCCATGGCGGCGCGCTGGCCGGTGGGCATGCTGTTTGTGCGCAATCACCGCGGCATCAGCCACCATCCGGCGGAATCGGTGCAGGAAGGCGACGTGGCGCTTGGCGTGCAGGCGTTTTCACAGGCGGTATGCCATCTGGCACAGGGAGCCGCGTATGGATCTGACGCAGTTTAATCAGCTCGGCGCCGCAGAGGCGACGGCCGCGGTGGCGCACTGCGTGGCGATCCCCGCCTGGGCTGAGGCGCTCGTCGCGGCGCGTCCGTATGCCAGCCTGACGGCGCTGTACCATCGCGCCGAGCAGCTCACCCACGCGTGGCAAGCTAACGCGCTAACGCAGGCGCTGCAAGCCCATCCGCGCATTGGCGAAAAGGCGCTGGGCGAGGCGAAAGAAGCCGCGCTGTCGCGCACGGAGCAGGCCGCCATGCAGCAGGCGGGCGGGGCGCTACAATTGGCCATGCTGGCCGCCAATCAAACCTATGAGCAGCGCTTCGGGCGCGTGTTTTTGATCCGCGCCAAAGGGCGCAGCGGCGAAGAGATGCTGGCGGAACTGCGCCGCAGGCTTAACAATGATGACATCACAGAACAGCAGGAAGCGCTGGCGCAGCTGCGAGAGATTACCTTGCTACGCTTAATGGAGAGCATCGCATGAGCACGATTACCACGCACATTCTGGATACGGCGTTGGGCAAACCCGCCATCGGCGTGGCGGTGTCGCTGGAGCAGAACAGCCCGGAAGGCTGGTTCCCGCTGGCCGTGAGCGAAACCGACAGCGACGGGCGCGTCAAAGAACTGACGCCGGAGCCGCTGACGCCAGGGCACTACCGGTTGACCGCGGAGATCGGCGATTACTTTGCGGCGGACGGCCGCGATGCGCTGTACGTTAGTGCGCAAATCGACTTTGTGATTGGCCGCGCAGGGAGCCATTACCATCTGCCCTTTTTGATTTCGCCGTGGTCATGGTCCACCTATCGCGGCAGCTAGTCGCTTGAAAGCTGCAAGCTATCAAAACCTTCGGTCCATCCAAATATATTCTGTTGCCGGGTGCGGTTATCTTACCTGGACAACATGAAGCCAATGGAGCCGACAATGAGCACGCCAGAAAATAACGAAAGTGCAGCAAACACAGGTAAATGCCCCTTTCATCACGGGGCCTCGGAAGAGAAAAGCGTACTGGCACGGGGCGCCGGCAGCGGGACAAGTAACCGCGACTGGTGGCCAAATATGTTGCGTGTCGATCTGCTAAACCAGCACTCCAACCGTTCCAACCCCCTCAATCCTGATTTCAACTACCGTGAAGAGTTCAGCAAGCTCGATTATGCCGCGCTGAAAGCGGATATCCGCGCGCTGCTGACGGATTCGCAGTCGTGGTGGCCTGCCGACTGGGGCAGCTATATTGGCTTGTTTATCCGCATGGCGTGGCACAGTGCGGGCACCTATCGCACCATCGACGGACGCGGCGGCTCCGGACGCGGACAGCAGCGCTTTGCGCCGCTCAATTCGTGGCCAGATAACGTCAGCCTCGACAAAGCGCGCCGCCTGCTGTGGCCGGTGAAGCAGAAATACGGGCAAAAAATCTCCTGGGCAGATCTCTACATTTTGGCGGGTAACGTCTCGCTGGAAAACGCCGGTTTCCGCACCTTTGGCTTTGGCGCCGGACGCGAAGATGTCTGGGAGCCAGACATGGATGTGGATTGGGGCCACGAAAAAGAGTGGCTGGCGCATCGCCATCCAGAAAGCCTCGCCAATGCTCCGCTGGGCGCCACCGAGATGGGTCTGATTTACGTCAACCCAGAAGGCCCAAAGGCCAGCGGCGATCCGAAATCTGCCGCGCCCGCCATTCGCGCGACCTTTGGCAACATGGGCATGAACGATGAAGAGATCGTCGCGCTGATCGCCGGTGGGCATACGCTGGGCAAAACCCACGGCGCGGCGTCTGCCGAGCATTTGGACGTTGATCCCGAAGCCTCCCCGATTGAAGCGCAGGGCTTTGGCTGGCATAACAGCTACGGCAGCGGCGCCGGTGCCGACGCCATTACCTCTGGCCTCGAAGTGGTGTGGACGCAAACCCCGACGCAGTGGAGCAACTACTTCTTCGAGAACCTGTTCAAATATGAGTGGGTGCAAACGCGCAGCCCGGCCGGTGCGATCCAGTTTGAGGCGGCAGACGCGGAAGCCATCATTCCCGATCCCTTCGATCCGTCGAAAAAGCGCAAGCCAACCATGCTGGTCACCGACCTGACGCTGCGCTATGACGAGGAGTTCGGCAAAATTTCGCGCCGTTTCCTCAACGATCCGCAGGCCTTTAACGAAGCCTTTGCCCGCGCCTGGTTTAAGCTGACGCACCGCGATATGGGGCCAAAAGCGCGTTATCTCGGCCCGGAAGTGCCGCACGAAGATCTGCTGTGGCAGGATCCGCTGCCCGCGGCCACCCATCAGCCAACGCCTGCGGACATCAGCGAACTGAAAGCGCAGATCGCCGCCTCTGGCCTGAGCGTGAGCCAACTGGTCTCCGTGGCGTGGGCGTCTGCTTCTACGTTCCGCGGTGGCGACAAGCGCGGCGGCGCAAACGGTGCGCGTCTGGCGCTGGCCCCGCAAAACGGCTGGGCGGTCAACGCCAGCGTGGTCCACGATGTGCTGCCCACGCTGCAACGCATCCAGCAGGCGTCCGGTAAAGCCTCGCTGGCGGATGTGATTGTGCTGGCCGGCAGCGTCGGCATCGAGCAGGCCGCGGCGGCAGCGGGCGTGGCGGTGCAGGTGCCGTTTACCCCAGGCCGCGTCGATGCGCGTCAGGATCAGACCGACGTTGAGTCGTTTGCGGTGCTGGAGCCGCTGGCGGACGGTTTCCGTAACTACCGTCGCGTTGTCGGCGGTTCGTCAACCGAAACCCTGCTGCTGGACAAAGCCCAGCAGCTGACGCTGAGTGCGCCAGAGCTGACGGCGCTGCTGGGCGGCTTACGCGTGCTGGGCACTAACTTCGATGGCGGTCAGCACGGCGTGTTTACCGACCGCGTGGGCGTATTGAGCACAGACTTCTTTGTGAACCTGCTGGATATGCGTACCGCCTGGCGCGCCACTGACGACAGCGCCGAGCTGTTTGAAGGACGCAATCGCGAAAGCGGTGAAGTGAAGTACCGCGCAACGCGTGCCGACCTGGTGTTTGGCTCGAACGCCATTTTGCGCGCGCTGGCGGAAGTGTATGCCAGCGCCGACGCGAAACAGAAGTTTGTTAACGACTTCGTGGCAGCCTGGACCAAAGTGATGAATCTGGATCGCTTTGACCTGTAATACCCTGCGCGTCATCGCATAAAAAACCCGGCCTGGCCGGGTTTTTTTACTCTAGCGAAAAGGCGTCGGCGTCTTGCCACGCCGGGAAGCGCGTGCGATACGCCTGTAACGCCTCCAGCGACAGCACGGCATCCAGACGCGCGCACGCGTCGGCATCGGCGCTCGCCAGAATATCGCCGGTCGGGGAGATAATCTGGCTGTCACCGCGATAGTGGTGGTCGTTATCGTCGCGGCCCACGCGATTACAGCCTGCCACGTAGGCCTGATTCTCAATGGCACGCGCCAGCAGCAGCGACCGCCAGTGCAGCGCACGCGGTGCCGGCCAGTTGGCCACGTACAGCGCCAGGTCGTAATCATGACGGTTGCGCGAGAACACCGGGAAGCGCAGGTCATAGCAAATTTGCGGCAGAATGCGCCAGCCGCGCCACGCGATCACCGTCCGCGCCTCGCCCGGCACGTAATGCTGATGCTCATTGGCCATGCGGAACAGATGGCGCTTGTCATAGTGGTGCAGCGTACCGTCCGGCTCAACCAGCAGAAAGCGGTTCACCGCGCCGGTGGCCGTTTGAATTGCCGCGCTGCCGCCGATCATTGCATTGGTGCGGCGAGCATGCCCGTGCAGCCAGTTCACCACCTCGTCTTGGGGCAGCGAACGCGCCGCCGCTTCCATAGCAAACCCGGTGGTAAACATTTCGGGCAGCACAATCAGATCGCGATCGCGGATGTCGGCCAATACCGCATCAAAGTGGCGCAGGTTGGCCGCGCCATCCATCCAGTGCAGCGTGTCCTGTAAAACCGTGATGTTTAAAGCTGACATAAACGCTCCGCAGCGGCGTCAAGCGTCGCCTCTTGTTTAGCAAAGCACAGGCGAATCAGCGTGTGCGGGAAGGGCGCGTCGCAGAACACCGACAGCGGGATCGCCGCCACGCCTGCTTCGCGGGTGAGCCACTGGCAGAAGCTGACGTCATCCCGATCGGAAATGGCGCGGTAATCCGCCAGGATAAAGTAGGTGCCTTCGCACGGCAGGATCTCAAAGCGGCTGCGCGCCAGCGCCTGCACAAAACGGTCGCGGCGGGCGCGGTAAAAATCAGGCAGCTCGCGATAGTGGGCAGGCTCGTGCCGCAGCATATCGGCAATCGCCAGCTGGGCCGGCGTATTGACCGAGAAGGTCAGATACTGGTGCACCTTACGGATCTCGGCGCTGATGGCCGGAGGCGCCACGCAGTAGCCCACCTTCCAGCCGGTCATGTGAAACGTTTTTCCGAACGAGGAGACCACCGCGGCGCGCTGCCGCAGCGACGCGTGTGCCAGCACGCTGGCGTGCCCTGCGGCGTCAAAGCAGATATGCTCGTACACCTCATCGCTCAGCACGTAAATCGCGCGATCCTCGATGCAGCGCCACAGCGCATCGATATCGCTTTTCGGCCATACGGTGGCGGTGGGATTGTGCGGCGTGTTCAGGATCACTAAGCGGGTTTTGCTGCTCAACGTCTGCTGAAAAGCGGCCCAGTCCACGCGGAAGCTCGGCGGCTGCAGGGCGAGGCGTTTCAGCACGCCGCCCGCGAGCTGTACCGCAGGCGCGTAGCTGTCATAGCTGGGATCGAAGCAGATCACCTCATCGCCGGGGCGCACCAGCGCGGCGATTGCGGCGAACAGCGCTTCGGTGGCACCGGCGGTCACGGTGATCTCACCGTCAAGATCCGGTGCGTAGCCGTACAGCGCAGCGGTTTTTTCGGCAATGGCCTCACGCAGCGGCAGGGTGCCGATCATCGGCGCATACTGATTTGCGCCCTGACTGACGTGATGCGCCAGCCGCGCCTGCAAATAGCGCGGTCCGTCAAAATCAGGGAAGCCCTGCGACAGATTAATGGCGTTGTGCTGGGCGGCAAGGGCACTCATCTGCGTAAAAATGGTGGTGCCGAGCGCGGGTAATTTGCTCTCGGGGATCAGGTTATGCTGCGTCATTGTTTGGTGGCCTTAAGCGCGAATGTCGATGCGGAGAAACCCTGTATTGCTGCTACTCTACCGAGGATGCTAGTATTTGGCAATCGAGACGCTTAGACGTCTAAACTTGGCTTGTGGAGCGGCGACGCACAATGACCGATTTTCTCCCCTTAGAGCAGTTGATTGCGGCGTGCCACTGGATTGGCGCGAAAGGTTGGGCACCCGCTACCGGCGGCAATATGTCGGTGCGGCAGGACAGCGCAACCTGCTTACTGAGCGCCTCAGGCAAAGACAAAGGCAGCCTGACGCGCGACGATTTTATCGCGGTGGACATCGCGACCAACCACGTACCGTCCGGGCGTAAACCCTCGGCGGAGACCGGCCTGCATACGCTGATCTATCGCCTGTTTCCCGACGCGGGCGCGGTGCTGCATACCCACAGCGTCAACGCCACGGTACTGTCGCGCGTAGCGCGCGGCAGTGCGCTGCAGCTCAGCGGCTATGAAATGCAAAAGACGCTCGCGGGGCAGCATAGTCATCAGGACACCGTAGCGATCCCGCTGTTTGATAACGATCAGGACATTGATGCGCTGGCGCAGCGCATCGCCGCTTACGCGGCAGAGACGCCGCTGCGCTACGGTTTTTTGCTGCGCGGACACGGTCTGACCTGTTGGGGAAAAGATGTTAACGAAGCCCGGCGCCATCTCGAAGGGCTGGAATTCCTGTTTGAATGTGAACGCCAACGTCGGCTGCTGGAGGCAAAATGATTCGCGCGATCGTGACAGATATTGAAGGGACCACCAGCGACATTCAGTTCGTGCATAACGTCCTGTTTCCCTATGCGCGCCAGCATCTGGACGCGTTTGTGCGGGCGCATCAGCAGAATGACGCGGTGCGCGCGGCGCTGGAGGCGGTGCGCACCGAAGCAGGCACACCGCAGGCCACGCTGGATGAGACGCTCGCGACGCTGCTGACCTACATCGATGAAGATCGCAAATCACCCGGGCTGAAAACGCTTCAGGGCCTGATTTGGCGCGCAGGCTACGAGCAAGGGGAGTTTACCGGGCACCTTTACCCTGATGTGCGGCCCGCGCTGGCGCGCTGGCAGGTGCAGGGCATCGCGCTCTGTGTTTATTCCTCGGGATCGGTGGCGGCGCAAAAATTGTTATTTGGCTACAGCGACGAAGGTGATTTAACGTCGTTATTTAGCGGCTATTTCGATACCGCCGTGGGCGCCAAGCGCGAAACGCAGTCGTACCGCAACATTGCGCAACAGTTGGCTATACCGCCCGCTGAAATCCTGTTTTTGTCAGATATTCATCAGGAGCTGGACGCCGCCGCAGAAGCAGGCTGGCATACCGTGCAGCTTATTCGGGGCGAGACGGACCCTCACAGCCGCCATCGTCAGGTTGCGGATTTTTCCCAGATAACACCGGAGTCCTTTTAACATGAGCGCATTGACGATTTTTAGCGATAGCGAAGCCAGCCAACCGCTGTTCCACAGCACCGACGCGGAAGCGATCCGCGCCCGTCTTAACGCCAAAAACGTGCGCTTTGAGCGCTGGCAGGCGGATCGCGATCTGGGCGCCGATCCCGATGCGGAAACGGTGATCAAAGCCTATCAGCACGCCATCGACCGCTTAGTGGCGGAAAAAGGGTATCAGAGTTGGGATGTGTTGAGCATGCGCGCGGACAATCCCAACAAAACGGCGCTGCGGGAAAAATTTCTCAACGAGCACACCCACAGCGAAGATGAGGTGCGCTTTTTCGTGGAAGGCGCGGGACTGTTCTGTTTGCATCTGGATGGCGAGGTCTACCAGATTTTGTGCGAGAAAAACGATCTGATTTCCGTGCCGGCGGGCACGCCGCACTGGTTTGACATGGGATCTGAGCCGCATTTCACCGCCATCCGCATCTTTGATAACCAGGAAGGGTGGGTAGCCAACTTCACCGGTGACGCCATCGCAGACGCTTATCCGCGTCTGGCGTAGCGCGCAGCGGGTCGGCTTTTGCCGACCCGCTGCTGTTTCAGGGCTGGAAAATCCCGGCTGCCACCTGTTCGGGCGTGACCACGCCGGTATCCAACACCCAGCCGCTAATTAGCGCGGCGGGCGTAACGTCAAACGCCGGATTGTAAACGGCGGCATTGGCAGGCGCCCACTGCACGCTGCCAAAGCTGCCCGCAACGCCGGTAATTTCAGCGGCAGACCGCTGTTCAATTGGGATGTCGTCACCGCTGACGCACTGACGGTCCAGCGTGGTGTGCGGGGCGGCCACATAGAACGGGATACCGTGATAATGCGCCAGCACGGCGAGGCTGTAGGTGCCGATCTTGTTGGCGACGTCGCCGTTGGCGGCAATGCGGTCGGCGCCTACCCAGATCGCATCGACCTCTCCGCGCGCCATCAGGCTGGCGGCCATCGCATCCGCAATCAGCGTATAGGGCACGCCCAGCTCGCCCAGTTCCCACGCGGTTAAGCGCCCACCCTGCAACAGCGGTCGGGTTTCATCGACCCACACATTGCGCACGTGCCCTTGCTGATGCGCGGCCGCAATCACGCCCAGCGCGGTGCCAACGCCTGCAGTGGCGAGGCCGCCGGTATTGCAGTGCGTCAGCAGCTGGCTGCCCGGTTTCACCAGCGCGCTGCCGGCGCGCGCAATACTGGCGCACAGCGCTTTATCTTCGTCCACCAGGCGCAGGGCTTCGGCACTCAGCGCTGCGGCGTAATCCGCCTGCTGTAGCGCCTGTTTCATGCGATCCAGATTGTTCATCAGGTTTACCGCGGTGGGGCGTGCGGCACGCAGCACTGCCAGCGCCTCGGCCAGCGCTGCGCGGGACAGCCCTTGCTCCGCCAGCAGCGCCAGCAGCAGGCTGGCGGAGAGACCAATCAGCGGGGCGCCGCGCACGCGCAGCGCATGAATATGCTCAACCAGCTGCGCGACCGTGTGGGCCGCTAACCAGTTCTGTTGCTGCGGCAGCGCCTGCTGGTCAAGGATCCACAGCTGATTATCGCGGACCTCCAGGCTAGTGGTACGAAGTGTTTGCATGATGTGAAATCTCGGTTGCGTTAATAGCGGCTATTGTGCCAACATGCTTAGCGGATGTATAGACGTCCAAACGGCTTAATACGGGTGATTTCTGAGGAACAGGCGATGTCGCAATACCGTACCTTCACCGCTGCTGACGCTGTGGAATATGCTAAACAATTTGGCGGCGTAGACGATCCCTCTGCGCTGGTGAGCGCAGAGGAGGTCGGCGATGGCAACCTCAATCTGGTGTTTAAGATTTTCGACGATCGCGGGCAAAGTCGCGTCGTGGTCAAGCAGGCGTTGCCCTACGTGCGCTGCGTGGGCGAATCCTGGCCGCTGACGCTGGATCGCGCGCGGCTGGAAGCGCAAACGCTGATCGCGCACTATCAGCATTGTCCGCAGCATACGGTAAAGGTCACGCATTTCGATCCCGAACTGGCGGTGATGGTGATGGAGGATTTATCCAGCCACCGCATCTGGCGCAGCGAGCTGGTGCAGGGCGCTTACTATCCGGAAGCGGCGCGGCAGCTGGGCGAGTATCTGGCTCAAACCCTGTTTCACACCTCCGATTTCTATTTGCATCCGCACACCAAAAAAGCCGAAGTAGCCCGCTTTATCAATCCGGAAATGTGCGAAATCACAGAAGATCTGTTCTTTAACGATCCGTTTATCGTGCATGAGCGTAATAGCTATCCGGCGGCGCTGGAGCCGCTGGTGGAGAGCTTGCGTCATGACGATGCGCTGAAAATTGCGGTTGCGGGCCTGAAGCACCGCTTTTTTGCCGATGCGGAAGCGCTGCTGCACGGCGATGTGCACAGCGGCTCGATTTTTGTTGCCGACGGCAGCCTGAAAGTGATCGACGCGGAGTTCGGCTATTTCGGTCCTATTGGGTTTGATGTCGGCAGCGCCATTGGCAATCTGTTGATCAACTACTGTTGCCTGCCGGGACTGCTGGCGCCGCGCGAAGCAGCGGAAGGGCGCGAGCGTCGACTCAGCGATGTGCATACGCTTTGCAGCCACTTCAGCCGCCGCTTTGTGGCGCTGGCGGCCGAGAAAACCCGCGACGTGGCGCTGGCGTATCCCGGCTATGCCGAGGCGTTTCTGCGTAAAGTATGGCGCGATACCCTTGGCTACTGCGGTACGGAGCTTATTCGCCGCACGGTGGGTATGTCGCACGTGGCCGATTTCAAAGCGATCCCGGACGACACGATGCGTACCGAATGTATTCGCAGCTGCATTACGCTGGGACGCGCGCTGATTTTGGCCGCCGACCATGTTGAGGATGTGGATGCGCTGATGGCGCGCATCCGCCAGGTGGCGTAACGCGCGGACGATAAAAAAAGCCTCCATGAACGGAGGCTTTTTTTGTTATGCCGCCTCGCTGGTGCGGGCGGGCGCTTTACTGTTGGGTTTAGGCGACGCCAGCGCTTCGGGCGCAAAGTCATCGACGTTAATCGCTTTCAAGCGGCTGACTTCAGCGCGTTGCAGCACGGCGGCTTCGCTTTCATCGATCCAGCCCTCTTGCAATGCCCGCTTCGCCAGCGCATCCAGGCGCGTAAACGAGAAGTGCTTTTTCTGCTGCTGGCAGAGGCGATCGTGAATCACCTCCGCAGCCATCACATCCTGCAGCGCCTGCTCCAACTGACCCGCCGGATTGTGCGCGCTAGGCGTCAGGAACATGCCGCGTCCCAGACGCGTGCGCGTGGCGGAGGGCAGCTGCAGCAGTTTAGCCAGTTTGTGATCCAGCTTATCTGACGGCGCTGGATTATGCTTACCGCCGGCAAAGATCACCAGGCGCAGCGCGCCGGCCACCAGGCGATTTGGGAAGTTGCGCAGCAGATCGTCCATCGCCACTTCTGCCTGATGCAGTGCGTCCTGAACGCCCCAGTGCAGCAGCGGCAGATCCGCTTCGTGACGCCCTTCATCTTCATAACGCTTGAGCGTGGCTGACGCCAGGTACATCTGGCTCAGCACGTCACCCAGGCGCGCTGAAATGCGCTCGCGACGTTTGAGGCTGCCGCCAAGCACTGCCATGGAAATATCGGACAGCAGAGCAAGGTTGGCGCTCAGACGGTTAATGTGCTGATAGTAGCGGCGCGTCGCATCACGCGTTGGCGCGGCGCTGGTGCGGCCGCCGGTTAATCCCAGCCACAGGCTGCGCACGGCGTTGCTGCCCACGTGGCCGATATGGCTAAACAGGGCGCGGTCAAAGGCGTTCACATTGTTACTGGCGGCGGCGTTCATCTCTTCCAGTACCCACGGATGGCAGCGGATAGCACCCTGACCAAAGATGATCATGCTGCGCGTCAGGATATTGGCCCCTTCTACGGTAATGGCAATCGGTGCGCCCTGATAGGCGCGGGCAAGAAAGTTGCTCTCACCCAGCATAATGCCTTTCCCGCCGGCGATATCCATCGCGTCAATGATGGCGCGCTGGCCGCGATGGGTGCAGTGATATTTCACAATCGCTGACAGCACGGCGGGTTTTTCGCCCTGCATAATCCCGGTGGTGATCAGCGTGGCGGCCGCATCCATCACGTAAGCATTGCCGGCAATGCGCGCCAACGGCTCTTCGATGCCTTCCATTTTACCGATGGAGACTTTGAACTGACGACGGATATGGGCGTAGGCGCCGGTTGCCATTGCCAGGGTTTTCAGGCTACCGGTGGCGTTCGATGGCAGCGTAATACCGCGGCCCACGGAGAGACACTCAACCAGCATGCGCCAGCCCTGGCCCGCCATGGCCGGACCACCGATAATGTAGTCAATCGGCACAAAAATATCGTTGCCGCGTGTTGGACCATTCTGGAACGGCACGTTGAGAGGGAAGTGGCGTTGGCCAATCTCTACGCCTGGCGTGTGGGTCGGGATAAGCGCGCAGGTGATCCCCAGCTCTTCTTTATCGCCCAACAGATGGTCGGGATCGGAAAGTTTAAACGCCAGCCCCAGCACGGTAGCGATCGGCGCCAGCGTGATGTAGCGCTTGTTCCAGGTCAGGCGCATACCCAGCACCTGCTGACCTTGCCACTCGCCCATGCACACTACGCCGGTATCGGGAATGGCACCGGCGTCGGAGCCTGCTTCTGGGCTGGTCAACGCAAAGCATGGGATCTCTTCGCCACGCGCCAGACGCGGCAGATAGTGATCTTTCTGCGCATCAGTGCCGTAATGTTGCAACAATTCCCCAGGGCCCAATGAGTTAGGCACACCTACGGTAATCGCCAGAATGCCAGATACGCCCGCCAGCTTCTGCAGCACGCGCGCCTGAGCGTAGGCCGAAAACTCAAGGCCGCCATACTCTTTCTTGATGATCATCGCGAAGAAACGGTGTTGCTTAAGATAGGCCCACAGTTCCGGCGGTAGGTCGGCCATTTCATGCGTGATCGCGAAGTCATTGGCCATGCGGCACGCTTCTTCAACCGGGCCATCCAGAAAGGCCTGCTCCTCTTCGGTGAGACGCGGCTGCGGATAGTTGTGCAGTTTCTGCCAGTCCGGCTTGCCGCGGAACAGGTCGCCTTCCCACCAGGTGGTGCCGGCATCGATGGCTTCTTTTTCCGTGCGTGACATCGGCGGCATCACTTTTTGAAACGTGTGCAGCATCGGTTTAGAGAACATGCTGCGACGCATCGTAGGAAGGTTAAAGGGCAGCAGAACAATCGCCAGCGGCAGAAGGAGCCACGGTGTCCAGAGACCGGCGGCCGCCATTGCCGCCGTCCACAGCAGCACGATGGCGCTGCTCAGAGTAAGGGAGACTTGGTGATAAAACAGCACGCCGACCAAGATCAGCGTGGCGATTATTGAGACAAGCAACATAATGAACCGCTCCGTAAGTAGTAAGAGGTCTGACCTGTTATCTGGTTAGATCTAGAGCAGCCTTCCGCTTTTATCAATCTGTTTACATCGCAATTACAACCAAACTCACAAAATCAGCCTTTTTAGCGCGATAAGGCAAGGGGCGCCTCTGCCGTTGCGGCTTTCCCGCGCGGCAGCGCTTTGCGGCATTCGCCCATTCCGTTAAACTTGCCGGGTCAACCTTCCCTCTAAAGGACCTCCCTATGTATCAGGACATTATTCGTGCAGAGCTCAATGAAGCCGCCGATACGCTCAATACATTTTTGCGTGATGAAGCGAATATTCACGCCATTCAGCGCGCCGCAGTGCTGCTGGCAGACAGCTTCAAAGCTGGTGGTAAAGTGCTCTCCTGCGGTAACGGCGGCTCGCATTGCGATGCGATGCACTTTGCTGAAGAGTTGACCGGTCGCTATCGCGAAAACCGTCCGGGTTATCCGGCGATTGCTATTTCAGACGTCAGCCATCTCTCCTGCGTGAGCAATGACTTTGGTTACGAATACGTCTTCTCACGCTATATCGAAGCCGTCGGTCGTGAAGGCGACGTGCTGTTGGGGCTGTCAACGTCAGGCAACTCCGCCAACATCATCAAGGCGATCGAAGCCGCCCGCGCAAAAGGCATGAAAGTGATCGCGCTGACGGGCAAGGACGGCGGCAAAATGGCGGGGAGCGCTGATATTGAGATCCGCGTGCCGCATTTTGGCTATGCCGACCGCATTCAGGAGATCCACATCAAAGTCATTCATATCCTGATGCTGCTGGTTGAAAAAGAGATGGCGAAGTAATGACGCACGCCTCCCGCATGTTGGGAGGCTTGATAAAAAGGCGGTGGCTATGTGCGAATTGCTCGGGATGAGCGCAAATGTCCCAACAGACATTTGTTTCAGTTTTACCGGTCTGGTTCAGCGCGGCGGCGGCACAGGGCCGCATAAAGACGGCTGGGGTATCACCTTTTACGAAGGAAAAGGGTGCCGCACCTTTAAAGATCCGCAGCCAAGCTTCAACTCGCCGATTGCGCGACTGGTCCAGGAATACCCCATTAAATCACACTCGGTGGTGGCGCATATTCGCCAGGCAAATCGGGGTCAGGTGTCGCTGGAGAACACGCATCCTTTTACCCGTGAATTGTGGGGCCGTAACTGGACTTATGCCCACAACGGCCAGCTGAAGCAGTACCGCCAGCTGGAAACGGGCAATTTTCGACCCGTAGGCGAAACCGACAGCGAGAAAGCGTTCTGCTGGATTTTGCATCAGCTGGCACAGCGATATCCGCGTACGCCCGGCAACTGGCCCGCGGTGTTTCGCTTCATCGCCGAGCTGGCCACGCAGCTGCGCGCGAAAGGCGTGTTTAATATGTTGTTATCAGATGGGCGCTATCTGATGGCGTTCTGCTCCACCAATCTTTACTGGATTACCCGGCGCGCGCCCTTCGGCAAAGCCAAGCTGCTGGATCAGGATGTGGAGATCGATTTTTTACAACAAACGACGCCGCGTGATGTGGTGACAGTGATCGCTACGCAGCCGCTGACGGGAAATGAAACCTGGCACCGAATTGTGCCAGGTGAATGGGCGTTATTTTGCCTGGGAGAGCGCGAGGAATGACTTCGACGCCGCATCCGGCGTCGACACCACCGGCGTGTTGTTCACGGCATATTGTCCGGTGGCGGTGACGTTCACCGTGGGCGGCACGTGGTACTTCGCAAAGTACGCGTAACCGGGCTGCAACTCACGCCAGAAGGAAATATAGGTAGAGTACCGATGGCGCTGCATATTGGTGTCGGTCATGCGGAACGGATAGATATTGACCTGAATTTCCTGCTGGCCGTTACGCAGCGCCGCGTTGGTGAAGTTAAAGATCTCATCCATTGAGGCGTTGGTCATGGCGTAGCAGCCGATCGAGACGCAGTCGCCATGAATCATCAGGTAGCTGCCGTCATAGCCCTTGGCACGATCGTACTGGTTAGGGAAGCCGGTATTGATCGCGCGATAGAAACGGCTATCAGGCTTAAGCTGATTCAGTTTCACGCTGTAGAAACCTTCCGGGCTTTTGAAATCGCCCGTGCGCCGCTTCGGGCCTAATCCGCCCGAAAAGTTACAAATGCGATAGCTATCCAGCAGGCGATATTCATTACCGATTTTGCCGTACAGTTCCAGCGTCCGCTCTTCCTTGAAAATTTGGATGAAAACCGGCGTGCCTAATAACTGTTTCTTTAACTCTTTGCTCACCGGCGCCAGCGGCTGTGCTGGCTCTGGCGTAATTGCCCAGCTAAGGACTGGCATAAGAATCATCGCAAACAACAGTGCGATTCTGCCCATTCTGTGTGTACCCTGAAGTGAAGAGAGACGATGACGCAGCGCGTCTTGTATTGCATTATCGGAAATATCCGCTACCGCAGCGCAACATTAACATTGTCTGCAGTTTAATCAAGTCAGCGCCCATGAAATTGGCGGCTTATGTCATCAAGGGCGACCACAATTTTGTAAACTTTATTTCAGCATCCGCGAAATATTGCCGAACCTGTTCTCTGCTGTATACTTGTCCAGTATCAGGAGGGCGTATGCGCAAAATCATTCATGTCGATATGGACTGCTTTTTCGCAGCCGTTGAAATGCGCGACAATCCCTCCCTGCGCGATATTCCCATAGCCATCGGCGGCAGCCGCGTACAGCGCGGCGTAATCAGCACGGCAAACTATCCGGCGCGTAAATACGGCGTTCGCAGCGCGATGCCCACCGCCACCGCACTCAAACTTTGTCCCCATTTGACGTTATTGCCAGGTCGTTTTGACGCCTATAAAGAAGCCTCGCGTCAAATCCGCGAGATTTTCGCCCGCTACACGCCGCTTATCGAGCCGCTGTCGCTGGACGAAGCCTATCTCGATGTTACGGCAACGCCGCTCTGTCAGGGATCGGCGACGCTGATGGCGCAAGCGATCCGCGCTGACATCCTGCGTGAAACCGGTTTGACGGCCTCTGCCGGCATCGCGCCGATTAAATTTCTCGCCAAAATCGCCTCCGATCTTAATAAGCCCAACGGACAATATGTGATTACGCCTCAGGCCATGCCCGCGTTTTTACGCTCGCTGTCCCTGAGCAAGATCCCCGGGGTGGGCAAAGTGGCGACCCGCAAACTGGAAGAGATGGGATTGCATACCTGCGCTGATGTGCAGCACGCTGACCTGGCCCTGTTACTCAAACGCTTTGGCAAGTTTGGCCGAGTGCTGTGGGAGCGCAGCCACGGCATAGATGACCGCGATGTGATTGTCGAGCGCGAACGTAAATCGCTCGGTGTGGAGCGTACGCTGGGGGAAGACATTCATAGCTGGGAAGCGTGTTTAAAAATTATCGATTATCTTTATGCGGAGTTGGATCGTCGCTTGGGGCAGATTCGGCCGGACAAGCACATTGCGCGGCAGGGCGTTAAGCTCAAATTCAACGATTTTCAGCAAACGACTCAGGAGCATGTTTGGCCGCTGCTCAATAAAGAAGACATGATCAACGTGGCGCGTCAGGTATGGGACGAGCGGCGTGGTGGACGCGGGGTGCGGTTGGTAGGGCTGCACGTCACCCTGTTAGATCCCCAGCTGGAACGTCAGTTGCTGTTGGCCATATAACTATTCAGCGGTGATATCTGGCCATTGGCAGTCACATCTTCCGTTATTCACTGCATTTAATCTTCTGCGTTAAATAGCCCACCGTTAAGCGTGCTGAACAGGCGCACTGCGTCCCTTCGTCTCTGCCATGCAGCCATATATAAAATATGATGAGGGTTTTTCATTTTTTTATCATGTTGTGCACCCCTTAAGCGATTACGTTAGTGGCATTCCGTAGTTAATTATGAATGCCATGTCTGAATACAGTAAATATCATCCTGAAAATGTGCGTTATATTATTCGCTTTTTGAATACCACGCTGGCTGATTGTGAATACCAAATAACGGATAGCGAAACGCGATATATTATCGCGACTGCCGCTGAAATCAGGCAGCATCAAGAGAAAATAGCGTTACCGGGCTATCTTTTTATCCCTGATGAAGAGCTCGGTGCTGTGTTTTCACTCATAGAGCACGAGGGAGACGTCAGTTTATGCACTAACGCTGAGGGTCATTCTGTACGAAAAACCCTACCGTGGCAGCGTCCCTACGAGATAATGGGCCTGTGGGTAGCAATTAAACGTTCGGAGAACGAAGCGTGGTCGCAAGAGGTGAATGACTTTGTGCTTCCCTCCCGCGCGGTTATTTCCAATCCAGATAAAAAAAACCGTATCGGCTGGCTACTTGTTATTTCAGCAGCAGTCATATTACTGGTCGTTGGCCTGTTTATTCTCACTTCAACGCCACGGCAAGAAAAAAGAGCACAAGATATTCGTCAGCTCATCGGAGACGAAATAACGCGTTATACGGTGCTGCAAGGGCGAAATAATCTTTTTTATGTATTGGCAGAAGATCAAAACGCTAAGGTCAGGGCGCAGAGAGCAATGATTCGTGCCAGCGAGTGGCGCGATACGGTGGTAATCAGTAAGCCTGAGGAACAACATCGCATTGTATCAGCAGTGCGCGCGCGCTGGCCGCAGGTCAACGTTCACCAACTGCGATTGGATAACGCGGCAGAACCCGAAATGGTGTTGAGCGCGGAACGCGCGGGGATTAATGGTACGCAAGAGCAGGCCGCGTTGACTCAACTGTTAATTGAATTAATGCCCTACGCCAAAGAGATTCATTTCGCTCGCCTCAGTGACCGTGTAGTTTTGCAGCAGGCACAGCAAGAAATGGCTAAAACGCTAAGCCCCTTCACCGTCATTAAGCAAGCGGACAGCGCGGTTTACCGTATAAAAGGATCGCTGCAAGACAATGCCCTTAATGCTACTAAGGAAGCGGTCAGGAATTTCAGTCACCAATATCAAGGAGATTACATTAACGTTGAAATTGAACTGGAAAAAGATCGGCTAGCAGGAAAGTCGTTTCTTTACGGTGCCGAAGGATATGTAAAATTGTCCCCACAGCATTGGTATTTTACCAACCTAACTGAGGTGAAAGATGAGTTTTCAAAATGATCCAGTCCGTGCTTATGATTGGAATGGTTTTTTAACGTCGCAGTCAGGAAGCTTTGATAATCACGTTTCTAAGCTAAATACTGATCTGCAAGCAGCATTAGTGGAGTTGCAAAAAGATCCGTCTAAGCCCGAGAATTTATCAAGGTATCAGGCACTCGTATCAGAGTACACCTTATACCGTAATGCGCAGTCGAACATTACAAAGACTTATAAGGATATTTCATCAGCTATCATTTCCAACTTCCGCTAAAGAGGAACTATGTCAGCGATTAACAGTACGTCTTTTTTTGACGTTGCCATGCCACAGCACATTGAATGGGCGGTACAGCATAATGACTCACTGCTTGAGAATGTAGCGGGAAATATCGAAACCCTCTATAGCCAAAAATTAGCGGAATTGGAGAGAGTCCAGGATTATCGAAATGCGCTAACACCGGAGGATCTGTATGCCTATCAAACGCGCGCGTCTGAATATAATTTGACTGTTTCATTATATTCTGCCCTAACGCGTAAAGCAGTAAGTGCTATTGACACCGTGGTGCGTGCATAAATGAAATGGACACACATTATTCTTTTAGGTGTGTGCCTTCTGACGGGTTGTAAACAAGAGGCTCTGTTAACGGGCCTCGACCAGATGCAGGCAAACGAAATTGTTGCGTTATTGCAGAAGAACAATATTCAGGCAATAAAAAAGGAGCAGGCTAAAACGGGTATCTCGGTCACGGTATCGCCTGAAGATTTTGCCTCTGCGGTAGACCTGATGGCGCATTATAATTTGCCATCCCGACCACGGGTTGACATTTCAGAGTTGTTTCCCGCTGACGCCTTAATTTCTTCACCGCGCGCGGAAGTGGCAAGAATATATTCAGGTATTGAGCAGCGCCTTGAGCAAACGTTAAATCAATTAAAAGGAGTGGTGACGTCGCGCGTACATGTCAGCTATGACATGAATAACACCGAAACCGATAAAAATCGCTTTCCAGTACATCTCTCTGCGTTGCTAAGAATCAATCATGAAGCTGATAACGCGACCAACGTCATAGCGGATGTTAAGCGACTACTAAAAAACAGCTTTAGCAATACGGAATACGAGAATATCTCCGTGGTGTTAACGCCAGTTGAACCGGCAGTGCAGTGGATACCGGGCAAAGTCACAACGCATACAAGCACGTTGCTTCCATGGATCATCGCAGGAAGTGTGCTGCTGTTACTGATGTTGGTGGCAGTAGGTTTCTATGTCAAACGCGACGGATTAATCAGGAAGGAGCAACAGGAGATCGTTTCAAATGAAAGTGGCAGCAATTGATTTTTTTGCCGCCGATCCGGTTGGCTGGCTACATCCATCACGGTTGCCTGCGGGCTGCCGTGTCTTAAAAGGCGTGCAGCGTGCGGTACTCAATCGGGTACTCACGCGCGCGCTAGAACTTAAACCTTTTACGGAAGAGTTGCTTGCGAATCGCCAGCATCGATTCATCTGTGAACACTGGTTTCTGATCAGAACCGCCGCTTATTACCTGGCGTGCTATCGCCATCAGGCACTGTTAAGGCAATCAGTCACCGGATGGCAATTGGATAGCGGCGCGTATCATTTTTTAAAAATGTTCCCCGCGCGCTCACAGACGCCGCTCATACCTTATCGCTATGCGTTGAGTATGGAGGCGCTCGCCAGCCAGGAAGCGTGTGCATTACCTTTGGAAAGTGCGCTCTCCATGCGCATCAAACTGATGTTTGCCGCCAGTGAAACCGCTGACGATGTGCAATCAGAAGCCGACAGCTTACTGTTTATGATGGCCTTAAAGCATGCAAAATACTACACCCGTGAATCCTCAGCTTTACGCTATTGAAGGCGTATTCGTCACGCAGCAGCAGTTGAAAAAAACGCGACGATATAAAGGCATCATTGATGAAGCGCAAAAGCGTGCCAAAAAAATTATTCGTGACGCTGAAAAACACGCCAGCGCTCTAAAAGAGCAGGGCTATCAGCAGGGCGTTGAGCAGGGGGTATTATACTGCCTGCCACATATTGCGACCTTTATTGCTGAAACATGCCGGGTGAACCAGCGACACCATGAGACGATGCGCGACGATGTTCGGAAAAAAATCACTCAGCTGGCCTGTGATGCCGAATTAATTCATGCGCTAGTTCAACGTTGGCAAGCCATGTATCCAAAAATCAAGCAGCATAAAGTGACGATTAGGCTGCCAACGCACTGGCGACATATCGAACAGAGGTTAAGCTCACTGCTGATAACCCAAGGTGTATTAGTTGATATTGAAGGTTCAGAGAGCGATGTCCTGCAAATAAAAGCGGGCGATCACGTGCTGCGTCTATTAGTTGAACCTTTCGCACAGCAATTTTGTGCCGAGATGAATAGCCTTAATACGCATTCGCGATCTTTACACGCGCAATTAAGCCAGCGCATTCGCAATGATATTGCGCAGCTATTTATGTCGAATGAGGAAAAATGAACATTAATAATGTTATCCCTTACGCGCCGGTCGTTCATGACGATATCGACGCAGAAATGCCGTCGCTTCCTGCTGACGAGCGCACTGATGAAGCAAATAAGGTGCTGATTAAAAAATTATTGTGGGATCACAGCTGGAGAGTTTTTCTCCAACAGACAACCATTCCGCCCGAAACCGAGGAGTGGTAAATGAACCTTTTATTTAAATCTGCAATGTGTGCGGTAATGTTATTGGGAACGGGCTGTGTCGCACGGCAGGATAAGTCCGCAGCATTTTTCGATGCTGCGTGTCAGCCAGGTACGCCGCAAACCCATGCCGCAATGACGCCCGAGCGGCACTATCAGGTCATGCGCGCCTGCGTCCGCGAAAAAAAAATGGAGCTCGCAACTCTCCATTTCGCGTTAGCCGGTACCGGAACTTGGTATGACAATCAGATAAGACCAAACGAGATCAATCAAAAGCGTCATCATGACCTGATAAAACATGCTTTGACTACGCTGACGCCTGTCGAGGTGGAGCAAACATGGCAATTCTTTTCATTGAGACTCAATGAAAGGGAAAAACTGGATCAGCTCTGTTTGTACATCAATGACGTGGGGGAAATGAAGCGCCTAACGCAGCGCTTCGATGATATCGCGTGGCAGAATGCACGTGATGGCTATTTACACTGTAGTGATAACGTTAGCAATGATGACAAAAATATGACCAACAAAACGTAATCGCGGCAGTGATATATTTGAAAATTGTTATTGTGTCATTAATAAAATTTTTATATGTGAAAAAACATTGTCAACGAGCTTTTTACATAAAATGACTTTTTAATTAACAGGTGGGGTGGTTAAATGCGGCAGCTTTAAATAATCAATGGTTAACAATTACCAGTAATGAGTTATTAACATGAAAGATTATCGCTTCGGCCCTTATCTGCTCTGTGATGAACATATGCTATATCGGGATAAACGCCTGCTCAGGGTTCCACCTAAGGAACTTGCTGTGTTAAATTTATTACTCCAGCACGCGGGAAAGCTCGTGACTAAGCATGAAATTATCCGTGGTGTTTGGCATTCGGATAACGTCACAGATGAATCGCTAACCCGTTGCATTTATAATTTACGGAAAATACTAAGGGAATCCTCGAAGCTGCGTTATATTGAAACAATATACGGGAAAGGTTACCGCTTTATTTGCCCGATTGTGCACTCTCCTTGTGATAGCGACGGCAGGGATGTATTCGAGAAAGAGGTTATTGCTCTCTATCCTTTAAAAGGTGAAGAGGGAGTATTACTTTCTATTTTGAATGCCATCCCCGATCTCAGCGCGGTTTTATCACAAAAAGGATTCGTCATGATGTCGAGCAATTTGACATCTATGTTGAGTGAAGATGATCCAGGTTATGCTTTTTTGCGCGAAGCGGGGGCACATTACTTTCTTTCAGGTACATGCCAGTGCATTGAGGGAAAAGTGTTGCTTTGCATCGAGCTCGTCTACAGCAATACATTACAGGTTGCCGCAAAGCATCAATTTATCATCAGCCGCGACCCGGTAAAGAATGCCCTAACTTTGCGGCATTCACTTGCACGAATGCTTGATAACGTTAGAGAAGAAAAAAACAAACATTTTGCTCAGTCCATTAAAAAAGTGGCGGGCAATGAATTAGCGCTGCGGTCCGCGTCATCTCCGCCGCCACTTTTCAACGTCAATCATGACGCACATTGCACCCCTACCTCTAATCGCGATCACCGATTTGATGCGCCTACGCTATATGACTTGGTTGGGTGCTATGTAGCCTTATCTGCCTTGAACGTTATAGAGCAGGCTAAAGCCACGGAGATCATTCTCAAGATTATTGAAAAAATAATCATTACCGATCCCGGCAGTGAGCAGGCGGTACTTATGCGCACGGTATTTTGGCCTGATATGGCAGAGAGTCGGGCTTCTGAGCTACATATTGCCTTAATTCTCTCGCCGGGAGCGGCTGGGGTTTATTACTTTTATGCGTGCTATCTGCTTATTGAGGGAAAACTTGAAAGTGCAAAAAGCCATTTAGACATGGCAATTGCACTGAAGCCGGATTATTTTTCCGCGCACATCCTATTAGTTATCGTCAGGTTTTTATTGGAAGAGCACGAAGCGGCTTTGGATTATGCCGTCTCACTCAAATACCGTGAATCTTCTTGCGATATTATTCTGGATGCACTGCTGGTGATCTTATTTCATAAACGAGAAAAATTTCACGAGTGTGAGCAGGCTCTCTCTGCAATTAAACCCCATCGCTATCACTGCGAACTGGTCGATACCATATATGTCTGGCTCAATCGGTGCCGTGCGCATGCGCGTCCCTTGGGTAGCGTGATTCATGTATCAGAGAGTAGCGCTTCTGAAGAAAAGGGTTTTTAAGTAAAAGGAACGGACGCGATGATGAAGTATTTACCTGTGTCAGCGCGAAACGCAGAGGATCTTTTTTATTTAGAAGGTAATTGACTGCGTTAGTTATATGCGCATCCTGCTTGTATATCAATTTCATCTGGTTTATCAGCTGGCTTTAAATGTACTGGAGGATAAGGTGGTGGGTGTAAATAATGTTTTGAACAGGGTCGTCGTCACCAGAAAGGATGTTGTTAGGATAAAGTGTGTAGGGTCGCTCGATTGTGCGATGAATATTTTGAGTTTTGACTCTGTTGATGTGAGTATTCTCCTGACGGAAAGAAAGAAAAGGTTAATGCTATGCCTGGTGGGTAACGTAAGCTGTAAACGTAAAATCATCGAGACCGTTTGGTGCGAAAATCATAAATTCATTCAGGATAATAATTACCATCAACTGATACATCAGTTTCGTTCACTGCTAGTGAAACATAATATCCCGGCTGCATTTATTAAAACCCTTCCTCATTACGGTGTGGTTTTAAATGTGCATGCTTTGGGGGGAATAAGTAAGCCTGGACGGTCTGTGAAGACCCCTTTTTTTGCTGGAGGGGCGCCCGCTGCCTACGATGTCGGTTCAGTGCTAAATATACGTTTCAGTGAGGCATGAAAATAAAGAGTGGAAATAGTAATTTTTCCATCATGATTTTCAAAATGAAGTGAATAAAATGTCTTAAGGATAAGAAGAATGAACAGGAATCGGGTTGTACTCTTGATGTTTTGGTTATTTTTCTATAGCCAGGATGTGAAAGCGACCTGCTGGAAGTTAGCAGAATACACGTATGGTATTGAGGCAGAATTGCTCTCAGCTATTGCCACCGCCGAATCCTCCATGCGGCCCTCTGCAAAAAACATTAACAACAATGGTACTTACGATATTGGTCTCATGCAAATTAACAGTTCGCACCTACCGGCTTTAACGAATAAAGGAATCAGTGAAACCATGCTGATTGAGAACCCGTGCATTTCCGTTATGGTCGGTGCCTCAATCTTAAAAAAAATGATTTTGCGTTATGGATTTGGCTGGGAAGCGGTAGGCGCCTACAACGCAGGGACCTCACCCTTAAGACGTGAGCGTCGCGTAGAGTATGCAAAAAAAATAGCCGCGATCTATGTGCAAAAACATGCCAGATCGCCATGGTAAACGCATTGAAAAACGGGTTAATCATGAACCAGCATGAAATGAAATACGTTCTTGCGAAAGGGGATTGTCGTCACTTTTCTTCCGAAAATATTGTTTGGATAAATCCGGCTGAGGCACAAAGTTGCCGCTTAAGTTTGATTGCTGACAATGAAAAAAAAAGATTGGTGCTCAAACCGCATCAAAGTGGCGTGCTGATGATAAAGGAAAGAACGCTTAGGATTGAACAGGGCGCGTTAACGGTGTTCCCTACGAATATTCAAGCGCTAACAAAACTTCAAGCTTTTATCGATACCGCACTGCAGCGCGAGGTGGTGCATCAAAAAACAGGTGCATACTTTTTTTCAGCCTGGAAAATAAAAACGTGTCCCAGCCACAAAAGTTTTGAACATTGGCTTATTACGCTCAACATACAGGACGTTGTGCAAGCTTCACCGTATTTAGCATTACTCCGATCTTCAGAGCATTATTGGCTGATACGTTATTTGCTGGAAAATGAAAGGGAAAATTTCTCTTTGAAAGCATTGGGCGAAAAATATGGTGTTTCAGTTTCACACTTTCGGCGCCTGTCTCGCAGCGCACTCGGTAATACCGTTAAAGAGGAGTTATGTCACTGGCGACTCTCACGCGCTTTGCTCGATCTGCTGGAAAACGAAGAGAAGATCACTGATGTTGCGTTCAGGCATGGTTATGCCTCTCTCTCGCATTTCTCAAATGATGTAAAAAACGCTCTGGGTTATTCACCTCGAGAATTGAAAAATAAATCTTTGTGTGATGGGAAAAAATGAATATTTTTTCGTGGCAATCTGCGATTTTTATTATTTTTATCATTGCTTCTTCTTGTTCTATTGCTGCGGAAGTTCAAGAAACCGATAAAAACATGAGTGAAAGCACTGACCGCTATGTGGCTGAAAAAGACACCGTGCGCACGTTTTTCGACGCCGTGTCAGCAAAACTCAAACGGCCCGTGATTGTCAGTAATGCGGCATTAAAAAAACGGATTAGCGGTCACTTCGACTTGGCCAATCCGATCGCGTTGGTCGAGCGTGTCAGTCAACGCATGGGGCTAATCAGTTACGACGACGGACAAAGCCTGTTTATTTATGATGCATCAGAGATAAAAAGCACGCTTGTTTCATTAAATAGGGTTGCCCCCGTCACCGTGCGTAATTTTCTCATGTCGTCCGGCTTGTATGACGAACGCTATCCGATGCGCACAGATAACACCAGCCACACCTTTTACGTGTCCGGCCCGCCTGTGTATGTGAGCCTGATCAAAGATGTTGCCGCTGTGCTTGATAGTAAAGGTCAAGCCACGTACAGCGGAATATCGCTGCACGTCATTCCCCTCAAAAATACCTTTGTGAGCGATCGGACCTACCGCTACCGCGATGAACAAGTGGTGATTCCCGGCATGGCAACCGTGATTGAAAAACTGATTGGAAAAGCCGACGTCACCGCCGATCGGGTGGTGTCTGTGGAACAGCCTGCAGAGTCGTCCAGCCCGCAGCAGCGTATCGACACCGTGCGCGCTCTGTTTCCTGAGGCGGCGAATATTCCACCGGCTTTACTCACCCCTTTTAGCCCCAACGGACGGCGTGCGCAGGAACCGGTAGTAGTGGTGGCGAATCAGGACAATAACAGCCTGTTAGTGCGCGGTAGCGCCGAACAGGTGCGCAGCCTTCAGCAGTTGATTGCCTTACTGGATATGCCAAGACGGCACGTTGAAATGTCGGTCTGGATCGTTGATCTGCAAAAGGAGCAGCTTGATCAGCTGGGGGTTTCATTAAATGGCTCACTGAATCTAGGACGGCAGCTGGCGGTGTCGTTTAACGGCGGCTCCAGCACCGTAGACGGCGCGAGCTTTATGGCGGCGGTAACGGCGCTGGCAAAAGAGCAAAAGGCTAATATTGTGTCTCGCCCCATGATCCTGACGCAGGAGAACATTCCGGCGGTGTTCGACAACAACCGCACCTTTTATACCAAATTGGTGGGCGAGCGCACCAGCAACCTGGAGCATGTGACCTACGGCACGGCAATTAGCGTGCTGCCTCGCTTCAGCGCTGACCAGGAGATCGAGTTGTTACTCAGCGTGGAGGACGGCAATCAGATCACCAATGCGAGCGATCCGGAACTGCTGCCCGAAGTAGGTCGCACCACCATCAGCACGATTGCACGCGTCCCTAAAGGCAAAAGTTTGCTAATTGGCGGTTATACGCGACAGGAAAACAGCGAAACGCGGACCGGTATTCCCGGCATGCGTAGCATTCCGTTGATTGGTGGACTCTTTCGCTATCAATCTCAAAAGCAAGCGTCGCTGGTACGCGTTTTCCTGATACAACCCAAGGAGATCGTGGCTCAGTTCATTCCGGAAAACGTCGGCATGATGCAGGCTCTGCGCGGAAAGTCACTCAATGGCGACATGTTTGACTGGATGGATAACCTGCTGGCAGGCAAAGCATGGCAATCGAACGCCCGCATGCCGTAACGCCAAGACCTTTACCGTCGGCGTCCGGTCAGCATCAGCGTGAAGCGCGCCAGGCGCGTCAACGCGGCGCAGACAATTCACTTGAGGCCAGCGCGACGCGCTCAGCGGAGAAGGCAACCGACGCGGGCCAGCAGACCGAAGAAGAGGGCGGCATTCTACCGCGCAACCTGCTGGATACCGTGGATGAACTGAGTGCGCTGGTCACGCAGATTCGCAACCGACGCGATATGGAACGCCGCACGGCGCTGCTGACCGACAGCGGCACTGACGCGATTCTTGACGAGGACGCTGATGAAAAGCTTGATGCGTTGATGCGGGTGCTTCGCGTCGAGGCGCGTGGCCGACCCGCCTTGTTGTTGCAGGAGGCGCAACGGCGCTTTGCCGATAGCAGTTGCTTGATCGCTGCGCTACGCGTGTTGCTGAAGCGATGTAAGGCTCATCCTCAGGAACTGGAGGATGTCAGCGAAGCGCTGGCGCAGGCGGAAGCGACGTGTGAGGAAAAACCCACGCGCGCCGGGTTGAACGTGGCGCTAAAAGCGCGAATTTTTGGGCGTAAGCTGCACATGACCCCTGCCTCTGTGCGGCAGGCTTATCGCGATTTTATTCAAAGTGACGAGAATGAATTAACGCTTTATAGGCGCTGGCTTACCAGTTATGGCACCGATCGTCGCCATGTCTTAATCGATTTTATTGAGGCGGCGTTACTCACCGACATGGATGCCTATCAACCAAGTTGCAATATTGTTGAGTTTGGTGATTTATACGGACGATTAACACAAGTAAAAGTGATCCGCACCTGTGACGTAAGCTTTGTACGTTTAATCAGTGGCGAGACGTTTATTCAAATTTTAAATAAACCAGAAGAAGAGTGGCTGCTTTTTTTAATGCGTGCACTGGATAATCCTCAGGCGCTTTATGATGCGTTGCAAGACGTGGCGGGCGAATTTTTGCGGGTTGCTTCTGTTATTGAGGTCTCGCAATTATTGCAATGGTTATTAATCGAATTAAAAAAGATGCCCTTGACGATATTTCATAACCAGCAGGATCGAGACGCTTTACTCGAGAATTTTTTCAATCTGCAACAGGATCTTGCTGGGTTGAAAAACACAACATCAGGTAGGTAACTAAGCATCATGAATCATTTTTTAGGAAAAATAAAATCGCACCCTGAGCTATTTATTTTGCTTTTGATGGTAACTGTTATTGCGATGCTGGTGATTCCGCTGCCAACAGTGTTAGTGGATTTCCTGATTGGCTTGAATATCGTTATTTCAGCGCTGGTTTTTTTGTCTTCTTTTTATATCGACAGAATTCTTAGCTTTTCCTCTTTTCCGGCGGTGTTATTAATCACCACCTTGTTCCGTCTGGCGCTCTCCATCAGCACCAGCCGCTTGATCCTGAATGATGCCGACGCGGGTGACATCATCGCGACCTTTGGCTTGTTTGTCATCGGCGACAACCTGGTGGTGGGCTTTGTAATTTTTGCCATCGTGACCATTGTGCAGTTTCTGGTGATAACCAAAGGGGCAGAACGCGTGGCGGAAGTGGCGGCGCGCTTTTCTTTGGATGGAATGCCGGGAAAACAGATGAGCATTGATGCTGACTTACGCGCGGAAGCGATCACGGCTGAACAAGCGACGCAACGACGCTCAATATTGGAAAAAGAGAGCCAGCTTTACGGCTCTTTTGATGGCGCAATGAAGTTTATTAAAGGTGATGCGATTGCCGGCATTATCGTCATTTTTATTAATTTTATTGGCGGCATCAGCGTGGGTATTAGCCAGCACGGCATGGATGTTTCTACCGCGCTGTCGGTGTATACCATGCTCACTATCGGTGACGGATTAGTGGCGCAAATTCCCTCGCTTCTTATTGCCATCAGTGCGGGCTTTATCGTGACGCGGGTCAGCGGCGAAGGGAACAACATGGGATCAACCATGATGTCGCAGTTGCTCAGTAATAATTTTGTGCTGTTTATCGCCGCGCTCATCGCGTTGATGGTCGGCATGTTGCCCGGTTTTCCCTTTCTGATTTTCCTGCTGCTGGCGCTGATCCCCGGCGGACTTGGTTTTTATAAGCTTTATCAGGCACGTCAGGCGGCTCGGCCCGCATCAGCCTCGCCCGAGTCCGCGTTGGAGCCTGCCTCCACTGGCCATGACGATGCGGTAGGGGGCAACGAAACGCGGCTCGGCTTAATTGACAATCTTGATGATGTGACGCCTGTGACCATTCCGCTGATGCTGGTGGTCAATCGTCAGGTGGCCGCCGATCTCAAGCGCTTACGCGCGAATGAGCGCTTTCGCAGCCAGTTTTTTATTGATTACGGTATCCATTTACCGCCGCTCCTCGTCAAACCTTCCGATCGTTACGCACCGCATGACGTGACACTGCTGATCAATGAGATTCAGGCCGACAAATACCAGATTCATTTTGATCACATCACGATCATCAACGGCTCTGACGAGCTTACGCAGTTGGGCATAGACATACGCAATCAAGACAATGTGCTGTGGACCTCACCAGACCACTACGATCAGCTACAAGAGTTGGGCTATTTAACGCGCAGCGCGGTTGATGAATTGTATTACAGCCTGTCAACCACGCTGGTGAGAAACGTCAATGAATATTTTGGCGTGCAAGAAACCAAAAGCCATCTTGATAAACTGGAAAAGGATTATCCCGAATTAGTCAAAGAGGCAACGCGTAATGCCACAGTGCAACGTATTGCCGAAGTCTTACAACGATTAGTGAACGAAAAAATATCGGTAAGAAATACCAAGCTTATTATTGAGTCTCTGGCGTTTTGGGCGTCGAAAGAAAAAGACTTTATTAATTTAGTCGAGCATACGCGTGGCGCGCTCTCTCGTTACATTAGCCATAAGTTTTCCGTACAAAATACCCTGCGAGTGGTACTGATTTCGCAAGAGTTAGAAGAAACAGTACGTAAAGGTGTTCGCTCAACATCAGGTGGGACTTTTCTCAATCTGGAGCCCGAAGTAGCAGAGTTCATTTTAGACCGGTTTGATGTGGCACTCGGAGACATCCTTATGTCGCAGAAAGATTACGTCATTCTTACCGCCGTGGATATTCGGCGCTTTGTGAAAAGGTTTATTGAGAATAAATATCGCAATCTTGAAGTGCTCTCTTTTGGCGAAATAACCGAAAGTATCAACATCGACGTCATTAAATCTGTTAATTAAATTTGGGTGATAACAATGGATATCGATTTAGCCGATCTGGTTCGCCAGGCCCTATTGGCCAACGGGTGTGATGCCTCCGTGCTGGGAAACTTTGACAGCCACAGCACTATCAGTCTGGAATTTAATACGCTGCCAGACATGCTCTTGTCCTTGCAGCAGGAGCAGGTACTGATTTGGATGCGCCTCTGCGAGCACCATCTCCCGCATATTGAACGCTGCGCACCGGCGCTGATCGCCCTGTTAATGGAGAGCGCGCCTTACGCGCTCACTGACCAGATGCAGATCAGTGAAGACGACGGTTACACCGTGCTGAAATGTCTGGTGAAGCCTGAGGCTCTGCAGAACATAGATGCCTTTAGTAATGCGCTAGAGGCATTTTATCTCAGCGCAGAAAGGTTTCTGGAGGTGCTCCGCTAATGTCTCTGGATGCACTGATGCGCTGTGAGGCGCATCCTCTGCGCATAACCGGTGCATTAATTGAAGTGCCGCTCCGGCATTTGCGCATCGGAGAGGTATGCGAGATTTACCGTAGCTGGCGGGATAACACCGTCACCGCCCGAGCCGTGGTGTTAAGCCTGCAATCTGATTCCGCGCTGCTCAGCCTGCTCGGTTCCGCAGATGGGCTGACGCGTGACGCAGTCGTTAGCCCAACGGGCAAAGGCTTTACTCTAACGCTCTCTACGCAGCTGCAAGGTGCGGTGATCGCGGCCACCGGCGAGGTGGTCGCACGGCTGGCAGACGCGGGTGACGTTTTTGAGCAGGAGACGCGCGACATCAACGCTCCGCCGCCATGCTTTCACCAGCGCGTAAATATCACCGACCCGTTTTTCACCGGCGTGCGCGCGATCGACGCGCTGATTCCTTGCGGGCGCGGGCAGCGTATGGGGATCTTTGCGGCGGCCGGATGCGGAAAGACCACGCTCATGGAGATGATCATCAATCAGGCCAGCGCTGACATTTTCGTGGTGGCGCTGATTGGCGAGCGTGGACGTGAAGTCACCGAGTTTACCGAGGCGCTGCGCGCGTCCCCTCATGCTGGGCGCTGCGTTGTGGTGTATGCCACCTCCGATTTTTCCGCCGCCGACAGAATGAACGCCGCGCTGATCGCCATGACGATAGCGGAATATTTTCGCGATCGAGGCAAGCACGTGGTGCTGTTTTTGGATTCCGTGTCGCGCTATGCGCGCGCGCTTCGCGATGTCGCGCTGCTGACGGGGGAGCCGCCCGCGCGGCGCGGCTATCCCGCCTCGGTGTTTGAACGACTGCCTGCGCTGCTGGAGCGCCCGGGCGTCACGCAGCAGGGCAGCATTACGGCATTCTTCACCATCCTGATGGAAAGCGAAGATGAGAGCGATCCGGTAGCCGAAGAGATCCGATCGATTCTGGATGGTCATATCCTGTTGAGCCGCAAATTAGCAGCCGCTAACCACTATCCCGCCATCGACGTATTACGCAGCCTCAGCCGCGTGAGCACACGCGTGTGCCAGCCCGCGCATCTGGATCGCGCCGGTCAATTTCGTCAGATCCTGTCCCAAATGGAGGCGCTGCAAACGCTGATCGAGTTTGGGGAGTATCAGCCTGGGCAACAGGAGGAGAACGACAGGCTTTACGCTCTGATGCCTGCTTATCGCGCGTTTCTGTGTCAGTCCCGGTCAGATGCTGTTTCCGTCGAGCATAGCTTGCAGAGGCTGTATGACCTTACGCAATAAATTACAGAAAGTCCGCGCCAGCGCCGAGCGCCGCATCCATAAACAGACGCAGATTCTTCACCGCTGTCAACAACAAACGGCGGCCATCTCTGCGCGTATTACCGCGCTGGAACAGGCGCATCAGGCGGCGCAACAGCTGTCGCAGAGCTTCGTTTGCGATGGCGAAACCCACCGTGAGGCCATCCTGGAACAGAAAGCCCGGCAGGCCACGCTACGCCGCAAAATGGCGACCTTGATGCTGGAGCAGGAGGCGCTACGGCAGCAGCAAAGTGAGGTTGAGCAGACGCGCAGTCAGGCAAGCACGGCGCGGCAGGCGCTTGAGCGACGGCAGCAGCGACTTGAACTGCGCGCCCGCGATCTTCGTCGCCAGGCAACGCGGCGATTACAGAATCAGATTGACGATGAAATAGAGGAGCAATGCAGTTGGCCACGTTAACCCTTTCCACGTTACGTCTGCCGTGCGATCGCCCGGATGCGGCCCAAGACGAAACAAGCAGCGCCATCAAACCCAACAAGAAACGCCGTTGGGAGGCCCTGTCTGATGCATCTATCCCTGCGGCTGCGCCGTATTTGCAGGCGCTGCTGCATCAGCCCGCCTCGCGGCTGGGGCGCCCGCTTACCGCACCCGAGGCCGCCACAACGGCTGTTAAGCGGGGCGGGCGAGATCACGCCGAGCCGGAGATCGCTGGCGCGCAGGAAAAACCGCTCAGGCCGATAAGCCAGCCAGGGCAGATCGCCCACGTCGTGCAGGGCAATCAGCACATGCGGGTCATGGAGGCCAGGCAAGCCATCCAGGACAGGCCGAGCGCGCAATCCCTCGCGGCAAGGCCGCTCAGGCAAGATACTGCCATCTCGCCTGGACAAGATGCCGCCATCTCGCTCAGGCAAGATGCTGCTATCCCGCTCAAGCAAGATGCAGCTATCCCACTTCACCCCAGCGTGGTTTCGGTCAGCCCGGAGACTGTGGCGCTACCGCGCGCTGCGGATCCGACGCTTGCCGAGGAAACAAGCGGCGCGCGCAATACGCAGGCGAGCGAAAAACGGGATCGGCCCGCGTCGACGACTCTCCTACAGAGTGGAACCGTCACCGGCATGGCCGGGCCGTTGTCGCCTCAAACGGTCGACGCCACCGCGTCCCACTTTGGTCCTTCGCGCCAATTAGCGAGCATGCCTACGCCTGCTCCGTTCGCACCGCTCTCCGAATCGGCACCGCCCTCAGACTCACGGCGGCTGACCTATACGTTTCGACGCACAGACCCCACGGGGGCAAAGCAGGTGGAACTGCTTATTCCGCGGCAGATGCCGCAGCCGGTGACGGCGATGGTGTCGAGCCGCGAGGTGCTGGAGCGGTTGGACGTGGCTATCCAGCAGGCTGACGCACCGCCTCTGGATTTGTTCGAGAAACAAGGGCAGCAGCGCCGCGGCGCCCGTGATGTGTTGGATGACGAGGAAGAGACCTGATGGCGCGTGTTTCACTCCGGGCCCACCAGCCGCGTGACGTGGCCAGGCAAAGGTTTGTCACCGAACAGACGCAAGCCGGTAATCTGCTGCGCAATAGCCTGCCGCCGCCGGGAGCGGTGCTGCAGCAACTTTCCACGCCAGACGGCTATCAGCTGCTGGTGGATCTGCGCGACTGGCTGGCGCGAACCTGGCCGGATGCGGCGGGATTGGCAACCGGGCATTTTACCGCAGATGAGATCCGCTGCTTTTTTCATCATGCCGACGTCTGCTGTGAGCTCTTGCAGGCGAACGGCACGGCTTTGCGCTTTGTGCAGCATCGTCCAGCCGAGGAAAACCGTTTGCCTGAACACCCCCTGCCGGAACTGACCACCTCACTCGGACCCGCGTGGCTCCTTGAGGTGGCGATTACTCCGCAGTCAGAACCCGTTTGCGAGGTGTCTTATGTGCCGGCACACCTGCCGCTCACCTGCGCTTTGGTGAAGGGGAAAAGCGCGTTAAGCGCGCGCTACGTCAGGCGCATGCGCTGCGGCGACAGGCTTATCGTCAGCCATGTGCTGCAGGAAGTGCGTATTGAAGGGCGGCCTATTGGCCACTATGACCATGAAGGAGATATCTTGATGTTTAACGATGACTACGACGAGGAGATCAACCACGACGAGCACCAAGCGTGGGCGACGCAGGATCCTGGCCGTGCACCCGGCATCGACGCGATTCCGGTACGGCTGGAATTTGTGGTGCATGAGCAAGTGATGACGCTGGCGGAACTCCGTGCGTTAACACCGGGCATGACGCTGGCCACGGCGGCCAGCGGCGCCAACAGCGTAGTAATTAAAGGCAACGGCGCGCTGCTGGGCCGCGGTGAACTCGTCTCTATGGACGACGACACCCTCTGCGTCGAGATTCAAACGCTGTATCACGGTGATGCGCGTGGAGAATGATTTTTCGCTCATTGCGACGCTGGCGCTGGCGTCGCTGGCGCCGTTCCTGCTTGCCAGCGGCACCTGCTACATCAAGTTTTCAATCGTTTTTATTATGATTCGAAACGCAATAGGACTGCAGCAGGTGCCGTCTAACCTCACGCTTAACGGCATTGCGCTGATTCTTGCCAGCGTGGTTATGATGCCCATCGCCAGACAAGGTTATGACTACGTCACGCAACATAATCTGGCCTTTGACCGCGCAGAAGATATCGAGCAGATCGTTAATGAAGGCTTTGGCAGTTATCGCGCCTATTTAGAGCGGTATGCCGATCCCGCTTTAACCGCTTTTTTCCAGAAAGCCCAGCGAACGCAGCCCTTAACGTCGGGAGAAACCGAGGCGTGGGAAGAAAAAGAGGACGAGGAAGATAGCCGCCCCTCGCTGCTCGCCTTACTGCCCGCCTATGCGCTCAGCGAAATAAAAGATGCCTTCATGATTGGGTTTTACATCTATTTGCCCTTTGTGGTCATCGATCTCCTGATTTCGAGCATTTTGCTCACGCTGGGCATGATGATGATGAGTCCCGTCACGCTCTCGGTGCCGGTGAAGTTGCTGCTGTTTGTGGTGCTGGATGGCTGGACGCTGGTCTCAAAAAGTTTGATTGAGCAATACCTCTCCATAAGCGGATAACCATCATGAATGAAGTGATTTATGCGGGCAATAAAGCCATCTGGCTGGTGCTGACACTCTCGGCCGTACCGGTAATGGTCGCCACCGTGATTGGCTTGCTGGTGGGATTATTCCAAACGGTTACCCAGTTGCAAGAGCAAACGCTGCCCTTCGGTATTAAATTATTGGGCGTGTGTGTCTGTTTATTTTTGCTGTCCGGCTGGATGGGCGGAGCGTTAATGAATTACGCCCAGGAAGTGCTCACGTTTGCCCTGAGGAAAAAATGAGCACCATCGCCTTCATGCACTTTAGCGAGCTTTCAGTGTGGCTGTATTCAGTGATTCTGGTAGGGGGGCGCCTGTTGCCGGTGTTTATGATGCTGCCGTTTTTAAACGCGTCGACGGTACCGGATCTGTTTCGCTACCCGCTGGTTTTGTTTATGGCGGCAAGTCTGTGGCCGGTATCCGGCATCACCCTTCATGAAATAACCCTATGGATGTTTCTGGGGCTGCTGGCCAAAGAAGTGCTGCTGGGCGTGATCATTGGGCTGTTTCTCTGCTTTCCCTTTTGGGTGCTCCACGCGGCAGGCAGCTATATCGATAACCAGCGAGGCGCAACGCTAAGTAGCTCCATTAACCCGCAGACCGGCATTGACTCCTCTGAGCTGGCCAACTTTTTCAATATGTTTACCGTGGTGCTGATCCTGCAGGCGGGAGGGCTACTGACGCTACTGGAGGTAATGCTGAGTAGCTATCGGCTCTCGCCGCCGGGGAGTGTCACCTTACCCAATGTCATGCTGATCCTGCGCTTCGCCAGCGAGATGATGATGCAAGCAATACGCCTCGCGGCACCGCTCGTGGTGGTATTTTTGGTAACTGAAGTGCTGCTGGGACTTTTGTCGCGCTATACGCCGCAACTCAATGCGTTTTCAATGGCCATCACGGTAAAAAGTTTTGTCGGATTCGCGCTGTTACTGCTTTATCTCTCTCCCGTATTACCCGGTGAAATCATAAAGCTTGAGCGTTTTTACGCCCGCTATTTACTGTAAGAGGAGGAGCCGTGTCGCAAAATAAAACGGAGAAACCGACTCCAAAGAAAAAGCGTGATGCCGCAAAGCAGGGGCAAACTTTTAAAAGTAAGGATTTGGTCACCACCTGCCTGATGCTGGTGGGCATTGAAATGATCATCGGCTTTGTTTCGCTCGAGGACGTAAAGTTTATTCTGCAAAACATCATTGATGCACAATATACGTTCTCAGCGCAGGACTACGCGCTGCTTTGTTTGATTACGGCATTGAAAATCTTGCTGCCTGTACTCGTTATGTCGATCGTTGCTACCGTCTTTCCCGGCATTATGCAAACCGGCGGTCAACTCGCGATGAAAGCATTAAAGCTTAAGTTTGACAGTCTTAATCCTATTAAAGGGATTAAAAAGATATTCAATTTGCGCACCCTAAAAGAGCTGGTGAAAACCATTATGTACATTATGGCATTTTTTGTTGCCGCGTATGTTTTTTGGCAAAAAAATGCTCTCGTTATTTTAGGCAGCGTAAACAGTGAGGCGAAATATACCTTCGTTATCTTCGGGGAACTCTTTCATTCACTGCTGATTGTTTTTTTGGGCTGCATAGCGTTGATTGTGTTATTTGATGCATTTTGTGAAGTGTTTTTATGGTTAAAAGAATTAAAAATGGATAAAAAGGAGGTCGAACGAGAACATAAAGAGTCACAAGGAAATCCAGAAATAAAAAGTCGGCGGCGACAGCTGCATTCAGAGATGCTGTCAGAACCCATGAAACAGGCGGTACAAAATGCCACAGCCATTGTGGTCAACCCAACGCATATCGCTGTCGCAATCTACCTCAATAAAGACGTTACGTTTATTCCCTATATTTCGTTAATAGAAAAGAATGAAAAGGCGCAGGCGGTAAAACGTTACGCGAAGCGTGTAGGCACGCCGATCATTGAAGATGTTCCTCTGGCAAGAAAGCTCTACGCCACGCATCGGGTAAATAGCTTTATCCATCTGGACTGTTTTACTGAGGTGCTGGACATTCTCCTGTGGCTTGATCTTATTGATATGGATTGGCTGGAACAACAAATGGGAACGGCCAAATCTGGCGTTCAGAGCGCTTCCTCTAGCGAAAAATAAGAAATCATCTTACTTCAATCATCCGCGCGCGCCATGAGCGTTCTTTGTGAGCGTGACAATCGATGACATGGTGTAATTCAATCCCTCTCATGGGCTAAGGATTATTATGGCTATGAAAGTAACCCGCGACCATAACGACGAACATGCGGATATGGCATCGCAATTAATGGAATATATTCAGCGTGGCATCACGCTTAGAGATATCGAGGATATATCCGATGAAACCATGGAGGAGATGTATGCGTGTGCCTACTATCTCTACCAGGAAAAAAGATTAGATGAAGCCGAAGTGCTCTTCAAGTTGCTCTGTATGTACGATTTTAATAATGCAGACTATGTCATTGGAATTGGTTCGGTTTATCAGTTGAAAAAGAATTATCAAAAGGCCTGTGATTTTTACGCACTTGCGTTTGTTATGGCTGAGGATAACTACCTTCCCATGCTTTATGGCGGTCAATGTAACCTTTTAATGGGGAATGTAGGTAAAGCTCTGCAGTGTTTTAAAAACATTGTTGATGACTGTTCTGATGACAAACTTAAAGCGCGAGCAAAAGTTTATATAGAGACGATTAAAAACAATCGTTCAAAGGAAACAACCTAACCATCGTGAGGCTGAAATGGACATAACAAATATGCAGTCGCTCAGGTCTGTACTCCCTGAATTAGCGACCAATCACGTTAATGATGATGCTAACGTCCGGGTTGACCCCAAGCGCCTGCACCATCCGCCAGTGATGCGCGCAGGTGAGAGCAGTGGCAGCAAAGGTGCCCTGGATTCCCTGCTATCGTCCGCGGCGTGGGAAACGCTGGAAGATAGGGAACAACAGGCTTTTCTTGACGGCCCGCCGCCGCCGGAAAAACCACGCACCTCAGAACAATATCGCCTGCTGATCAACACGGTGCTGACCCGTTTACTTGCCGATAAAGCCAGCGGTAAAGATGTACTGACAAACGCCATGGAAACCATTATGGCGGGCGTAAGTGCGTTCAAGCAGCAGACCAAAGAACAGTTTGATGCGTTGATGGAGCAGTATGAAGCCGCTCTCGGCGAGCTGGAAGGGGCGGGTGAACAGGTAAAACAGCTGGACGGTAAGCTCGGCAAGCTTGAGGCGCAGATAAACACGCTTAAACAAAAGCAGGCCGCAATGCAGCAAGCGGGCGTCACACCGGATGACCCCAATTACCTTGCGCTGATGGAAGAACTCACTCAGTTACAAGGCCAGCAGACCAGCCTGCAAACCGCGCGCCAGGCCGCACAAGGGCGTGCAGAGCAATGGGCTGCTAAAGCGACGAACATTCAGTCTCGCCTCAACGACCTTGTTGAAAGTGCCCTTAATAGCGAGAAGCAATCCCGCTTGCTGTCGACGGATTTCATTGAAGAACAATCTAAAGCCCAATTTAACCTGGCGCTGCGCCTGTTAAATTTCATTAATCAAAGTATTAAAGATCGCGCGGAAGAGACAAAGTTGCGCGCGGAAGACGAACTTAAGCGCGCAGAATTTAATACCGAAATGGCGGGACGCGCGCGCGTGGCCCAAGCAAAGAAAACTGAAGAGCAGCTTGAAAAAAGTGAGCAGTCGAGAAAAAAGAGTGACTGTATCTCCAAGATCGTTAACGCGCTGCTTGCCGTTGCGCTTGCGGTCGTGACCATGGGCGCCGCGACGGTTCTGTCGGTGGCACTGCTTGTGATGACGGTGGCGGATGCCATTATCCAGGTGGCAACGGGCACGTCGTTTATTGGTAAAGCGCTTGAGCCGGTGATGAATTCGGTCATTATGCCGATTATTGAAGCCATCGGAAAAGCGGTTGATTTTCTGTTAATGCATTCGCCGTTAGGAAAATTACTTGAGAAAGTCCTTCCGGCAGATGTGTTAGATAAGGTTCGCTCGATTGTTAAAACCTTGGTGGCCATTGCGGCCGTTATTGCTGCGGTATTTTTATTGAGAAGCAGCGCGGTTTCTCAAGTCATGAAAAATATCGTTAAAGGTGCAGTGAAACATGCATCAAATCTCCTCAAGAATATTTTTAAAAACCTTCCTCAATTTTTAAAAAATCTGGCGGGCATGCCGAAGAAAGCACTGCAATCTTTGCCGTCATTCAACGCCAATACGCATCAGTCTTTTATTAAGGCTGGCAATATTGTGCATGATTTGGGCAGCCTCGCTAATACCGCGCAGCAAAATATCGCGCACGCCAAAGTGGCAAGTGCAAATCTTGCAAAAGTAGAGGCAGAGCAGGCTGTTAAAGAGCTGGAGTTCATTCGTGAGAAGCAACTTGAGCTGGAGCAAATCATGCAAGAGTCGATGGAAAAATTACAGGAAAGTATTCGTAATTTAAGTGAAATGGCAATGAGAATTATTGAAAACAACTTGCACCTGGGTAAGAAAATTTTGCTGCCTGTTAAAGCAGGCTAATTCGACAATAAAAAGGAAGATATGATGGACATTACACCTTTTGCTCCCGCAGTCCCGTCATCTATTCAGCGCAATGAAAAATCCGCTTCTGAAAGCACGCGCACGGATCAGAAAACCACCCAGCCGAGCCGTGACCATACCAGCACGCTTGAGATGCTGGCGGACACGCTATCAGATGAAGACCTCCCGGCGCCCGTCACGGTGCGCCCGCCGCCAAACAGGGCCTCGGTGGCACGTCAGATGCTGGCCGTAAACGCGCCAGAACATGATGATGTTGGCAGCATCCTATTCAAGCTCAATGCCAGCCTGAGTCACGCTATTGGCAGCCTGGCGACGGATAAACGCCGTGGAGAAGCGAACGCACTCCCTGCCGCTGAAGAGGCGGTGAACAGCGACGATCAACAGGGTACCGAGGGCGACACGGCATTAAATCAGTGGGTACGTGACGCACAGAGCGCGGTGCGCAAATTGCTGGGTGAACGCCCGGAAGACTCGTCGTCCCATTTGCCTGCATCGCGCGGAAAAACGGGCGGCACAGCGTTCAGTGATTTTGGCGCCTGGGCGTCACAGGTTCGTGAATTTCTTGACAAAATGATGGAAACCAAGCTCACGGACAGTGCCGCGATGGACAAGCTGTTTCACATGATGGCGATCCTGACCCAAAAGCTGAATGACCTGACGCGCAAGCAGGAGCAAGATGCCGCCAAGAAAGAGCTCGCGGCAGCCGTTTCCGCTGCGGTGGTAGGTATTGTATCGTCGGCCGTGTCTACCGCAAGCAATGTTAAAACGACGGTGAAAAACATTAAAACCACCCAGCGTTTGCACAACACACAAACCGGGCAGCGAGAAGCGGCGCGCAAGGCGCGAATGGAAGGCAACACGCCAACGGGGAATATTCAACACGATCGTAACAATAGCCTGCACGCGGAGAAAGTGGCTGAGCAGCACGAGGTACAAGTGCGTAATTGTGAGGTCGCCATTCAGGAGGCCAATACGCGCCTGCAAATGCAGACCACCCTGATTCGCGCAGCGGAAACGCTGGTAAATCGCTTCGGTGACATCACTAAAGCGGAGCAGATGAATCAGGCGCGACTGCTCGATTCACAAGCACGTGAAACCACGTTCAATCTTAATGTTGCTATGGATGCTCTTAAAGAGCTGTTGAGAAACATACAGAAAATCATGGATTCGCTGATGCAGCTGCTCAATCAGGTACGCAGCAGCCAGGAAAAACTCACTGCGCGCACGCCTTAATACGCGCTTGACCTCGGGCGGCGGCGCCGCCCGCTTATTTAGAGACGAATGCAATGACGACAATCTCTTACGTGGCAAACGTCACGACCCGGTTTCCCGCTCTTTCGCCTGTGTCGATGGAGATGCCAGACACGCAAACGTGTGAGGAGCAGGCCAGGGCTGAAGAACATAAGAAAGTTGCCCGCAAACGTTCTTTACCGCACCGTAGCAAGCCGCAGGCGGGCGAGGCCAGGCAGGCACTGCAGGAACTGCTCGGCCAGCTGAAACAGCTGCCGCCGTCGCAGCTTCAATGGCCGGCAAAGGCGATGATGGATAGCGCGCTCCGCACGGCGGAAAAACACGAGGCAGCCCATCAGGCCGATAGCAGCGGATTACAGACGGCACGGCTCGCGGTGACAGATGCGCTACTCAATCCGCTCGGCAACACCACGCTGGGCGAAATGCTGGACAAAGCCACGGACTATCTGGCCTTCACCGCGTTGCGCGACGGCGGTCACCAGGCAAGGGTAGGGCAACCTTTCATTCGCGACGAAGTAAACAGCAGAGTAGCTGGCGATGAGTTCAAAGAGCAAATGCTGTCACGCGTAGCAAATACGTTAACCGATCCGCCAGCAAAATCCGATAAGGAAATATATGAGGAGATTATTAAGTTAATCGCCGAAATGCAGGATGCGTTTATAAAGCCCTTTTTAAGCGCGGCGGAAAAGATGCGCGTGTATTATGACACGTTAGCCAAATTGCGTGATGTAATTGCGAAAAGCGTTAGTTATAACGATGAAAAAACGGTCACGATTAAGCGCGGTGACATTTTTGGCGCGATAGATGCAATGATCAAGCAATTTAGTGGTGATGCTGGTGTTTTGCATCAGGCTGACTCGCAAGAGGAAGCACAAAGTATGCGCGACAAATTTGGCTCGGGTGTTGTTAGTCAGGATCCCAAAACTGGAAAATGGTTGGTAAAGATTGATATTGCACAATTGACTGATATGAAAACAACGTCAGAGAAGACGTTAGAAAAGGATAACACCTCGCTGACCGCATATAATAACTTTCTTTCCGCCGTGGATGCCTTTTTGACGCGCGAACAAACTAAAACCAGCAAAATAACCAACCAGCTAGAGTATTACAATAAACTTATTAATAATGTGCAGGATACAATCACGCAGTTCTTTAAACAAATGAGTGAGCTGGCGGTCAACTTTCTGCGAATTTAATTAAATATCTTGTGCTAATTTAAATATTTCCAGTGTTTGTTTTTTACAGTGCGCCTGCGCGTAAATTTTTTTCCTCGATCATTAAGGAGAAATGATGGGTAATTCAATTAATGCTACGACCACGCCAGCTATTCCACAGGTCCCTGGGCCGCCTAACGAAGGCAATGTGCCTTCAACAGAGATGGTCGCTGCCTTAACGAACGTCGGTAATGTGCCGCAAGAAGCGGACCTGGGGGAGCAAACGCCGCCGACGCCCGCCAGCCCGTCACCTGCGCGGCCCGACTCGCTACACTCGGCGCTGTTGGAGAAGATTAACCAGATGAAAGCGCGGCAAGACGCTGAAAAGCGAACAGCGATGTGCGAGGCATTGAAGACCAGCGGGGTGGAAGATGTTCATATTAAGGCGGCTTATGACGAAGTGGTAAAACATCAACCGACCTCGGATAAATCCCCCTCTAATTCGTTTACTGAAGAGGTTGAAAATGCGTACCTTGCGGCCACACAAGAGACGTTAAGTGTGAAATCACCAGAAGTAAAAATGCTTGCCCAGCGCGTCATGGTATTGTTTAACCGCGGAGAAATCGATAAAGCGCAGCGCGATAAAGTTTTTAGCAAACTGAAAGACGTGAAGTTAGGTGATTCAGTCAAAAAGGCCGAAAAAATGGCTGCTTCGGTGGTCGAAGCGATTAAAACCGTGACAGCGAACGATGTGAACACCGCGATCTGCACCGGTCTGGTGGCCATCATGAAGCAGAAAGGAGTGGCGCGCGTTGACGAAAAATCGCTTACGATCGGCCTCGACTACTTCAATCGCCTCCTGCATAAACTCGATACCTCACTGCAAGGCGCTGACCGCGAAATGGCGATGAATACCGCGCTGGATGCGCTGCGCTATTTCATGCTGCCGCCTGCGCCGTCCGGTGTTGATACACCCGACACCCGCGCTGAGCAACCTACGACATCGGCAACGCCCACGCCACCCGCTAAGGAGGCGGATCCATCCGAGGCGCCGGTTATCGTGCAAGACGATAACGAAACACCGCAACCTGCGGCGAGTCAGTCAGGTACAAACGGTGCATTGCCGCGCGCAGCGACCCCTGTGCGTGACGTGTCACTGGAGAGTGACAGCATGGCTGAAGCAGAGGAAACCGAAGCAGGGCAATCGCAGCCATCATCCCTGAAGGAAACGCTCGCTCGCCGCGCGCAGGCGCAGGCCACGAGCGGACAGGGAACAATAAACGACGCGGCGATCTCGCCGGAGAGAAATCTGCACATACATATTCATAATAACCATTCTATATCGCAAAACGGCACGCCGACGCCGACGCCGATATTAATGCAGACGCCGACGCCAACCTACGGCCTTGATGCGTCAGTGGCGTCCGCGAGGCCCGTCCAGCCCGCGCAAGAGGGGCAGAGCGCACAGGCCGTAGAGCCCGCGCAGGCAATTGTGGCCACTCAACGGGCTCCGTTTGCAGCGCTAATTGACGTGAGAAATGCATCCTCTCCCGCTGCACCGTCTCGGCCTGCGGTTCAGCCTGATAGATCCGCTGATCCGCGTGCGTCTTTTGACCAAAAGCTGGCCTTTTTCCGCGCGCGTGAAAACACCGCCGCTCCGTCGAATCGCTCATCAAACGCGTTTAAGCACGGTATTGTCGCCAGCGATCGTTACATCACGGCCACTTCCGGTATTCAAGGACGCGAGATACAGCGCCATCGTCAAGAGTCCCTTTAACGCGGTCTAAAAGAGACTTTCAATGAAAGACACCATTAATCGTATCATCACGGAATGCACATTTTCGTATCCCCTGACGGAAGAGGTTTCGCTCATTTACGACTTGTATATGGACTCAATGATGTTCACCGAAATGGTTATCGCATTGGAACAAGCCTTTGCCATTGAAATCAGCGATACGGATACGCAAGACCTGTTTTTAGTTCGCGATATTTACCGCTTGGTTGAACATAAAAAGGGCGTCGTTGCGTCGTCCTGATATTCTTCATGCGATAAAGAGGTGCATTGCTGACCTCTTTTTTTGTCGCATTGAGAATCCACTTCAAAATTAAGACAACTCATTACACTTCGATTAAATGTAGGGTGCTATCGTCACTGCTTTGTTGAACTCTAATGCGCGCGCAGAACTGATTGCAGGGACGTCAGCGGATAAGAGGGAATGTTAATTTTTTGCTTTTCTTATTTATTATAACCTCTACAAGAATTGTCTTATTATGAATCAGGTATACCTCATCAATGATGCCGTTTATTTTTATGCAGAACAAGGTCGGCTGTTAAATCACCATAATGGCTGTGAAGCCGCCCTAAGCCAGGCGGGGGTCCGATGTTTTCTGGCCTTACTGGATTCGCCCGGTGAGGTGGTAAGTGCAAATGCGCTTATTTATGCCGGTTGGGGAAGTCAGGGAATTGTTGTTACGTCTAATAGCCTGCGGCAAATTATTAATCAACTGCGTAAAGCGATAAGAAAGGTGGGACTGCCGGATGACGCCATTATTACGCAGCCGCGTATTGGCTATAAACTGAGCCACGCCATTAACGCCACGTTTTCAGATCGTCCGGTAAATATCCTGCCGAATAACCTGCCTGCGATCGTCTCACCTGGCGCGGCTTCATCGGATGCCGAGGCTGTCTTGACCAGCAACACTGCCACTGCGATCGATGCACGTGCAACAGACGGTGACGCGGCATCGATCAAGACCGCGCGCGTTTCAATACCGAATAAAACAAAGAAAAAAGGGGGAAAGCGCATCCCGTATTTAACACGCTACGGGACGTTTTGGCTCTTTGTTACCTGTGTGATTGTCAGCGTATGGAGTGTTTTTCTCTGCGTACGCCATGTCGAAATTGTGACGCCTTATGAATGTAACAATAATATCAGCTTTGCAGAAATAGACGGTAAACATTACTTTATAACGGTGGCATACCATAATGCCAAGGCAGAAGGTAAAGCGCATTCCCAAGGCAATATCGAAACCATCAAGAGAGATAAATTGACACAGCCAAATGGGCTGGACGATTATCGGGTAGTTAACATTAAGGGCATCTATCACGCTGACACGTTTTTTTCTGTTCAATGTAAATAGGCTTTTCCTGTTCTGCAGCATAACGTATCCGGCCATGAAAGTTAGCACTTATCATGTCAACGTGCAGGATGAACGATGAGATGCGTTTCGTGATATTGCGCACTCGGAGTGGGTTAAATTAACCACGTTAAAGAGGGCCGGTTATCAACAGCCGAAAGAGGAGAGTGCGGTGATAATAAACATCATGACGGCGGGTTATATTATTGGCCGTTTCGGTCTTATCGTTCTGCTTCTCAAGCGCTGTCCGCGCCGAGTGTTTCAATGGTAATAAAGAGAAAATAACAGCATGTAAAAACGGCTTTAACAGGCAGCGATCATGATTGCTGCCGCAACCCCGTAGGGGCGTTTTTTGGTATTTCACGCAGGTGCGCTCCTTTACTTTATCGGGCCACTCTGATGCGCCTCGTTTTAATGAGGCGCATCTTACAACGCCTCTGTCTTAGGAGACAGCATGATAACGGTGACTTCGCCCGGAACGCCCTCATTGATGCCCCTCGAACGCCCTGCCGACGCGGCAGCGCAGCGGCCTGATTCACGTCCGTTGGCAACAACGCGTGCAGTAAAGCAAAGTCCGACGCTCCTCGCACGGTCTGCTTCTCTTCCCGCGCCCGTGCCCATGACGTGCGCGGGTCAGGTGGTGCGTGCGCACACGCTGGCGAATCGGTCTGACAGCGCGCCCACCGTGAATAGCACCACGTTACCAGCGCCCGAGCGTTTACATGCTGACACGGATGTTGTTATCACGATGCCCGCCAGCACGCCCACGCGGGCTGAGTCCGAATTGCCGACAGCGATAGGGCAAGAAAATCGGTACCTGCGTACGGCAAAAAATATCGGGAAAGCGACACTGCAGGTGGGTACCACGGTGGCAGCCTGCAAGTTGGTGCAGCAGGGCGTGCAACAGGGCGTATCTTTACTGCTTAAAAACAATGTCATTTCCGCCACCGCGCTGAGTGCCACGACCGTGGCGGCACCGTTAATCGCCAACGTTGTTCGTATGGCGCAAGACAGCCAGCAGAATGTCGCGACCAAAAACAGCATGATTGCCAGCTGCGCAAACGCGCTGTTGCCGCTCGCCACCTTTGCAGGGGTTTCAGCGGTATCGAGTTCTGCATTGGCGACCGTAGCCCCCACGCTGGTTTCAGCCACGCTGTACAGCGTTATCCGTGAGATGGCGGGGACGGCGTTTAAGCTGGCGGATAATAACAGCGGACCCGAATCTAAAGGTGCGGCGTCCTTTGCGGCCGTGGCCTATGCGCTGAATCAGTCAGGCGTTGGTCTTGCCCAAGAGAGTGTTGCTGCGAAAGTGAATGATGCGATAGGGCTAATGCTGGCAAATACCGCAATTAACACCGCGGGCGAGGTTGTGGATACGCTGGTGTATAAAGAAGCGCAGGCGCTGGCTCAACACAACAGCGCCTTAACGCTGAATACTGCTTTACAGCCGCGTGAGCTGGCTACGGCAGGTAAAATCACCGAGCTCTTGTTTCGAAAAGCACCGCAACGACTGTCGTTTATTGAAACCATCGTGCTGGGCTCCACCTTTATTAATCTCGTGCTGAAAGATACGCTGCCACCGGCGCAGGCCAAAGCGGCGGAGCATGCCTTAAATGGTGCGCTGATTGCCTTAAGCTACGTGCCGTTCGTGTTTGCGGGAGAGAAAAAAGCGCCGCTGCCCGAGGTTGAGCTGGAGGCGGTAGTGATTGATGCGCTGCAGTCAGCAACAGAACACGTCGCTGAACCGCAATCTGAGAGAACAGCGGACGCGTCGGCAGATTTAGACGGCATCTCGCTGCAAGAGGTGATCGTGCAGCAAGCGTCGCCAGCGCCAGACGCGCCATCACCGCGTCATACCGTCATCGAGATGGAGTTCAACGCCCCCGACAATGATGCGCAATTTGACGAGACGCGATTGTAACGCGCCCGATGCAGCGACGCTGCCGCAGGCGCGTCGTGCTTAGTTCTTCGCGTATTTCGCTTCCAGTGTGGCAAACCACGGCGCCACGAAATCCTGATTCTCGCCCCAGCCCGGAATGATCTTGCTGAGCGAGGTCATGTTGACTGCCCCTGACTGGCTATTTAACTGCTGCTGGGTAATGGACGCACCTTTAAATTCGTAGTTAGCCGGGGTAGCAACGCCGCCGATTTTGTTCGCCACCAGGCGCATATTCACTGCGCCAATGGTTTTCGGATCCACGGCCACCGTCTGCACCCACGGGCTGCCTTTTTGGTGCATCAGCTGCAGATCCTGGTTAGAGATGTCGATGCTATAAAGCTTGATTTCCGTGCGGCCATTCTCCTGCAGCGCTTTGTACGCGCCCTGACTGAACGCGTCCCAGGCGCCCCAAATGGCGTCGATTTGTCCCTTCGGATACTTGGCCAGAATGGCGCCAATCTTGTTGGCGGTATCGCCTTGTACGTCCGAAGACACGGCGCCAATCGACTCCAGTTGGTGAATACCGGGGTTCTCTTTTAATAGCTTTTCATACACAACCTGGCGGCGCTCCATGGCGGGAAAACCGGCCACCCACAGCTTTACAATATTGGCTTTGCCATGGAAATCATTGATCAGGCTGCCCAGCGAGGTCTGTGCCAGCGACGCATCGTTTTGCGCCGTGACGGTCACGCCCGCGATCGGCGTATTGACTGGCGTATCAAACACGGACACTTTAATGCCCGCATCGGCGATGCGCTTGACCAGCGCGGTGGCGTAGGGATCTTTGCCGTGCGACAAAATAATCCCATCATATTTTTGGCTGATGGCCTGGTTAACGAAATCCTGGAAGCGGGCGTCATCGCCGTTGCTGAGAAAGGTGCTGACTTTAAAGCCCAGTTTGCGGCCCTGCTGGATCGCGCCGGCGACAAATTGCGTGGTGTTGTCGTCCGAACCGAGATTACGGATGATCGCAATACGCACCGGACCGTTGTGCTGCGCAATGGCCGCAGGCACGGTGGTCGGGGTGTCAGCAAAGGCGGCGCTGGCCTGCAGCAGGCTCAAAGCCAACAGCGAAAGGGGGATTTTTTTCATTTTGTTCTCATTCTCCGAGGTCGCGCCCTAGCGGCGCTGAATGTAAGTGATGGCCAGCGCCAGCGCGAGCACCAGACCTTTGATGATGTCCATGGCGTAATAAGGCACCGAAAGCATCACCAATCCGTTTTGCAGCACGCCAAGAATCACCGCGCCCACCAGCGTGCCGAGCGCGTTGGGTTTCCCCGATCCCGCAAGTGAAAAACCGATCCACGCGGCGGCCACTGCATCCATTAAATAACCGCCGCCGGCGTTGACCTGGGATGAACCAATACGCGAGGCCAGCAGAATGCCGCCCAGGCCCGCCAACAGGGAGGCCAGCACATAGGCCAGCACGCGATAGCGCGTGGTGCGGATGCCGGAGAGGCGCGCGGCTTCGGGATTGCCGCCTAAGGCATACATGCGGCGGCCATGTTTTGTCAGTGAAAGCGCCAGTTGGGCGACGACGGTGATCACCAGCATAATGATCACAATCGTTGGCACCTGGCCCAAGGCGCCAAAGGCGGCGGGAATCGTGCCTTCCGCCATGTCGCCGTTGGGCATCACCATGTTTTCAGTGATCGATCCCCCGAAGCTGTAGGTCATCGCCACGCCTTGAATCACGAACAGCGTCGCCAGGGTGGCCAGCATGTCAGGAATGCGCAGCACCACGATCAAAAAACTGTTGAATAACCCCACCAGCGTGCACAGCAGTAGCGTCACGGCGATCGCTTCGGCAGTGCCCATGCCGTGCCAGACAAACAGCGAGATCACCAGCGCATTCGCCAGCGAGGCGGTGGCCCCCACCGACAGATCAAAACCGCCGATGGTCAATGAAATCGAGACGCCAATGGCGATCACGGTGACGATAGCAATGGAACGCAGAATGTTGACGATATTGGTGGGTTCAAGAAAACTGTCAGAGGCGAGGCCAAATGCGGCGATCAGGATCGCCACCGTCAGCAACATGCCCCATTTATACATAAAGTCGAAAAGCTGGTGGCGCAGGGACGCCTGGGCATTCAGGGATAGTTCTTTGCTGCTCACGCAGGGGTTCCTCCAGTGGAATAAAGCAAAAGCGTCTCTTCTGTGGCCTCACGCGCGTCCATCTCTGCCACAATGCGCCCATCCCAGAGCACACAAATACGGTCACACAGGCCAACCAACTCTGAAAATTCGCCAGAGGCGTAAATAATGCCTTTGCCGTCGCGCGCCAGGCCGTCAATCAGCGCAAACAGCTCAGTTTTGGCTTTGACATCGACCCCTTTGGTGGGCTCATCAAAAATCAGCACGTCGGCGTTGTTGCGTAACCATTTGCCAATCGCGACTTTCTGCTGATTGCCGCCTGACAGACGGCGCAGCGTTTGCCCCGGACCCGAGGTGCGTACGTTGAGCCGCTGGATCACGCGCTCCGCCCAGCGCCATGCCTGACGATGATTAAACAGACTAGCGCGGGAGAAACTGCTGTCGGCGCTGACGCTGAGGTTCATGCTCACCGACTCGTCGATAAATATCCCTTCCTTGCGGCGCTCCTCCGGCACCAGCGCCATACGCTGCGCCACGGAGTGGTGGGGCGATCGCGGACGCCAGGGTTTGCCGTGCAGCTCGCCGCGTTGCACACGACTTTTATTGGCGCCAAACAGCGCTTTACACAGTTCCGTTTTGCCGGCGCCCGCCAGGCCTGCGATGCCAAGAATTTCACCCTTGTGCAGGCGCAGTGAGATATCCCGCAGCCGTTGGTCGTCGTGTAACCCTTCCACCGCCAGCAGCAGCGGCTGAGATTGCCCCGCACGGCGGGGCGGGTAGATATCGGTCAGGGCATGACCGAGCATTCTCTCGACAATCTGCTCGCCGCTCAGCGCCGCCATCGGCCCGCTCTCAATCAGTCGACCGTCTCGCAACACGGTTAAGCGATCGCAAATGGCCTTGAGTTCATGGATACGATGGGAAATAAAGACCACGCCGATACCGCTCTGCTGCAGGCGGCGCACCACGGTAAACAGGCGCGCACTTTCGTGCTGATCGAGCGGCGCGGTGGGTTCGTCCAGAATCAGAAAGCGGCAGTGATGAGATAAGGCGCGGGCCAGCAAGATTTGCTGCTTCTCCGCCAGCGAGCAGCGCGCCACGAGGCGATTGACGTCCAGGTTAACGTCCAACTGCGCCAACAGCGCGCGCGCCTGGTGACGGATATCGCGCCAGCGAAAGCCGTGGCCGGGCTCCGCCAGCCGGTCGAGCAGAATGTTTTCTGCAATCGTTAACTGCGGTACCAGGGCCACATCCACTTCCTGCTGCACTAAGTGAATGCCAAGCCGTTTGGCGTCGCGCGGTGAGCGGATCGAAACCGCCTTACCATCCAGCAGAATGTCGCCGCTGTAGTGCGCATGCGCACCCGATAGCACCGCCATCAGCGTGGATTTTCCGGCACCGTTGGCACCGGTCAGGGCGTGTACCGAGCCGCCGTCGGTGGCAAAATTCACGTGAGTCAGCGCGGCAAAGCCACCAAAGGCGAGAGAGATATCGCGCATCTCAAGGCGGTTTATCGCACGCATTTTCGGGCACCTGTTGTTAATTCGCGTGGTCGCATTTTTTCCTGAAGCCTCTATCCGGGCAACGAACGAAAGGCTATAAGCTAGCACGAATTCTTATTAGCCATCCAGACATCTGGACATAATGGCGTCTAAAGCTGGCTAGAGGCGCAGACGTGGCAGAAGCAGGGGGGGAAAGCGGTAAAAAGCAGCGATTTATCCTGAGAGAAGCAGACGCTAAAAACCCACCCGATCGGGAGACGTCTTACTGGCGCAGGATCAGCATGCGGAGGCGGAGAGCACGTAAAAAAGCCTCACACACGTGAGGCTGTAAAACGCGAATTAAGTGCTTTTTTTGTAAATCGCTTCGCAACGATCGAGCAGGAAAGCATAAAATTGATAAATGCCAATAAGGATAAAGAGGTCAGCAATTAGCGCAACAGGATTACCCGTTACCGCGTAGCGCTGAGGATCGTCAGAAAATATAATTGGGAAGGCGGTAGCTACCCAAAATATATTGATCAGCGCGCGCCTGTAGCCACGTTTTTTCGTCCCGTTCTGCGTAGCGTTATCCATATTACCAACGGCATTGGCCAATGCCTGCATTGCCTGAGCTGCTGCCTGAATTTTTTCCGCCGCCGTAAGGGCTGTTATTACAGGAGCCTAATGCGGCAGACACACCGCCCAGTGCCCCGCCTGCCACGATACCGGCGGCACCGCCCACCGTGCCCGCTATCATGCCGGTAATAATGCCGGCACCAACCTGATTTTCACAGGTTTTAGGCACGCCGCCGTAATTCCCGCCTTTACCGCCTCCGGCGCTGTTACCGCTGCCGGGGCCGTGCTTATCGGAATAATTTCCCGCGCCTGCTACAACAGACATTTCCTCTGGACTTAACGTTCTCATAACTCACTCCTTGCGACTGTGGGTAATTGAAAGCACGGTATCACGAGGACGAGAAAATAAAATTAGACAGTAAAGTTAGTCGATTTTCTAATAGAGAGGCATGAATGCCGCTCTTGTTTGCTTTAATTAAAAAATAGAGGGAAATAACATGATGAAAAGAAAGTTTTTTTAAAAACTCTTCCGCGTTAAGGTGCACGGCGTTGATAAAAAACGCAGAGTTAAAATAATGAATTCCGTTTGATATTTTGTGAGAAAGATCCCGTCCGCAACTTTTCCGCCGCAAACGAAAAGAGGGCCACTCAGGCCCCCTCAAATTTGCATCGCTTACGCCTTCTCCGGCATCACCTTCAGCAGGGCGGTCAGCAGTTGCCAGTAAAGGCCAACGCTCTCAATGTGCACCTGCTCATCCGGTGAGTGCGGGCCGGTAATGGTCGGGCCGATCGAGACCATATCCATATTCGGATAGGGCTTTTTAAACAGACCGCACTCCAGACCGGCGTGGATCACCTGAATGTTAGGCGTTTTGCCAAACAGCGCTTCATAGGTTTTGCGCGTCAGCGCCATCACCGGCGAGTCGGCGTCTGGCTGCCAGCCCGGATAGCCGCCCTTCGGCGCGGTTTGCGCGCCTGCCAGCTGGCCCAGCGACGTCAGCGTTTCCACCACCCAATCTTTGCCGGTGTCGATCAGCGAACGAATCAGGCAGATGATCTCCGCCTGTGCCTCGTCCATCGTCACCACGCCCACGTTGAGCGAGGTTTCCACCACGCCTTTTGCCACGTCAGAGTTGCGGATCACGCCGTTTGGCGTGCTGTTTAACAAGTTAATGAAGCGATCGCGGCTGTCAGCGGTTAACGCCTGGCCCTGATGCGCCAGTGGCTCGCTCAGCAGCACAATGTTCTTCTCTTTGGCGCCGAGTTCGTTTTGCAGTGTCGCCTGGAAGTGTGCGGCGGCGGATTTCAGCGCATCGACCTGATGGCTTTCTACCGCCAGCGTGGCAAAGGCTTCGCGCGGAATGGCGTTGCGCAGCGTGCCGCCGCTAAAGGCGATCAGGCGCACATCCAGCGCCTGCGCGTGCGCGGCAAGGAAACGCGCCAGCAGCTTGTTGGCATTGCCCAGGCCCAGATGAATATCCGCGCCGGAGTGGCCGCCTTTCAATCCTTTCAGCGTCAGCTTGAGCGTTTCATAACCGGCAGGTACGGCTTCACGGTTCAGCGGCAGCGTGGTGATGAAGTCGATACCGCCGGCGCAGCCCATGTAAATCTCGCCTTCTTCTTCGGAATCGGTATTGATCAGGATCTCCGCTTGCAGCCAGTTAGGTTGCAGGCCGAAAGCGCCGTCCATACCGGCTTCTTCAGTCATGGTGAGCAGCACTTCCAGCGGGCCGTGCGTCAGGCTGTTATCCGCCAATACCGCGAGCGCAGAAGCCATACCAATACCGTTATCCGCGCCCAGCGTGGTGCCGCGCGCTTTAACCCACTCGCCGTCGACGTAAGGCTGGATAGGATCTTTTGTGAAGTCGTGTACGGTGTCGTTGTTCTTCTGCGGCACCATATCTAAGTGCGCTTGCAGCGCCACTGGCGTGCGGTTTTCCATGCCAGCGGTGGCGGGCTTGCGAATCAGGATATTACCGACCGCATCGCGTTCAACCCAAAAACCTTGTGCTTTTGCCCAGCCGACCACGTATTCGGCTAAAGCTTCTTCATGATAAGAAGGGTGCGGAATCGAACAGATTTTGGCAAAAATATCCCACAGCGGTTGCGGGGAAAGTTGCGATAATTCAGACACAACGCGTCTCCTGTGTCAGCGTGGCGGACAGACCGCTCGCACGCGAGGTTCCAGTGAAAGTTCGTTGTCAGCCGGGCTGACGTGGTGGGCCTGAGAATATCACTGTTTCTGGTCGGGTGCGCATCAGGCGCGCTAAAAACCTGCAACCGCGCCGTCAGGTGCTGGTTTTTGACGCGTCAGATCCTTATAATCTCGCGCAACCTTTTCCCCCTTGCACATTTTTACGCCACTTTTCGTGGTTGGGATTCCTTTTATGAGCGAAAAATACGTCGTCACCTGGGACATGCTGCAGATTCATGCCCGTAAACTGGCCCAGCGCCTGCTTCCTGTGGAACAGTGGAAAGGCATTATCGCGGTGAGCCGCGGTGGTCTGGTGCCGGCTTCTCTGCTGGCGCGTGAACTGGGTATTCGCTACGTCGATACCGTTTGCATCTCCAGCTATGACCACGATCATCAGCGCGAAATGAAAGTGCTGAAACGTGCAGAAGGCGACGGCGAAGGCTTTATCGTGATTGACGACCTGGTGGACACCGGCGGCACCGCGCAGGCCATTCGCGACATGTACCCCAAGGCGCGCTTCTGCACCATCTTCGCTAAGCCAGCAGGCCGTGCGCTGGTGGATGACTACATCGTGGATATCCCGCAGAACACCTGGATTGAACAGCCGTGGGACATGGGCGTGGTCTACATCCCGCCGATTGTAAAAAGCTGATTGCTGCAGTGCTGACAGCGCCCGGTTATGCCGGGCGTTGTGCTTTCTGCGCCTCGCGCCGCGGCGACCGCTGCAGTAAACTTTAAGCCACAGTGCGTCCACCGCAGGAGAGCGTCGAAGATGTCCACTAAAAACCTCAGCGAAGAACTCTTCAAACCCCGCTTTAAACACCCTGAAACGTCGACGCTGGTGCGCCGCCAGCACCACCATCCCATCCAGGTGCACTCTGCGCTGGAAGGTGACACGCAGCGCGGCTGGTATCGCATGCTGAATAAACTGCTGTGGACGTGGCGCGGCGTCTCGCCGCTGGAGCTCAGCGAAGTCTTGGCGCGCATTGCCGTCAGCAACGTAGCGCGCACAGACGATCGCCTGCTTGATACGGTGATTGGCTACCGCGGCGGTAACTGGAATTATGAGTGGTCGAAGCAGGGCGCGCGTTGGCAGCAGCTGGCCATGGACGCCGCGCAGTCGGACGAGGCGGGTCATCAATGGCTGCAAGCCTCGCTGCTCTACAGCCTGGCGGCGTACCCGTTTATAAAAGGCGATCCGCTTGCCGACCAGGCGCAGCTGCTGGCCAATCGCGCCTATGAAGAGGCGACACAGCGCCTGCCCGGCGAGCTAAAAGCGCTGACATTTTCTATTCCCGGCGGCAGCCCGGTGACCGCGTTTCTGCACATGCCGCCGCAGGTTTCGGCGCCGTATCCTACCGTGCTGCTATGCGGCGGGCTGGATGCGCTGCAAAGCGATCACTATCGCTTGTTCCACGACTATCTGGCACCGCGCGGGATTGCCATGCTGACGCTGGATATGCCGTCGGTGGGCTTCAGCAGCAAATGGACGCTGAATCAGGACACCAGTTTTCTACACCAGCATGTGTTGCGCGAACTGCCTAACGTGGCGTGGATCGATCACACCCGCGTTGCACTGCTGGGCTATCGGTTTGGTGCCAACATCGCTACCCGTCTTGCCTATCTGGAAGTGCCGCGTCTGCGCGCGGTCGCCACGCTGGGCGCCATGGTGCACAGCGTATTTGTGGACACCGCGCGTCAGCAGCAGCTACCGGATATGTACCTTGATATGCTCGCCAGCCGTTTGGGCATGCCGTCGACCTCTGACAGTAACCTGCGTATTGAACTCAATCGCTACTCCCTGAAAATTCAGGGCTTGCTGGGCCGCCGTACACCGGTACCCCTGCTGGCCGCGTACTGGCCTAACGACATTTTTAGCCCCGAAGAGGAGTCGCAGTTGATTGCCAACTCCTCGGCGTACGGTAAAACGCTATTGATCCCTGCCCAGCCGGTTTTTGCGCCGTTCAATCAGGCATTGAACCAACTTTGTGATTGGTTAGCGAAACAATTGCGCGTCTGACTGGCGAATCCCTCACGCTCTGCTAAAACTTATAGCCGGGACAATCTACGTCGCGGTCACGATAACCGCAGCGACAGCACTTTACGGTTTTACCGAGGGAGAATTAGCATGACGTTACCGAGTGGTCACCCCCGTAGTCGCCTGCTGAAGCGCTTCACTGAACTGGGGCCGTACATCCGCGAAGGAAAGTGCGAAGAGACGCGTTTTTTCTTTGACTGTTTGGCGGCCTGTGTCAACGTCAAGCCCGCACCGGAGAGCCGCGAATTTTGGGGCTGGTGGATGAACCTGGAGGCGCACGAGGATCATTTCACCTATGAGTACCGGTTTGGCCTGTTTGATAAAGACGGTGACTGGAGCGTGGCGACCATTAAAGGGAAAGAGAACAACGAAAAGGTCGAGAGCACGCTGCGTAATTTCCACCAGCGACTTAAAGCGGTGCTGCACGATCTGAAGCTGGATCTGCGCCCGGCAAAAGGCTTCAATGAGGAGCCGGTAAAGCTAAGCGCCTGAGTCTCGGCGAACGCCGTGAGTAGGGATCAAGATCGAAGAAAGAGCCGGTGATGAGCCGGCTCTTTTTTTATAGACACAGCTGAGGGAAAAGCACCTGCGCACGTGGCGCAGGCGTAAAACATTAGAACTGGTAAGTCAGACCGACCGCCACGACATCGTCGTCGTTCAGGCTGAGTTTGTTGTCGCTGTCGAGCTGGTTGATTTTGTAATCCACGAAAGTCGACATGTTTTTGTTGAAGTAGTACGTCATGCCCACGTCGATGTATTTCACCAGATCGGCATCGCCGATACCGTTTTCCATGTCCTTGCCTTTAGTCTGCACGTAGCCGATAGACGGACGCAGGCCGAAGTCGAACTGGTATTGCGCCACCAATTCAATATTTTGTGCTTTGTTCGCGGCGCCAGAGGCGATTGACGCACCCTGCCAGCGCGCGCCGCTCAGTGGCGTCATATTGCGGGTTTCGGTGTAAATCGCTGCCAGGTACACGCTGTTGGCGTCATATTTCACGCCTGCGCCCCAGGATTCAGCTTTATCGCCGCCGCCGTAGACGCGGTTTTTCTGCGTCAGCGTGGTGTTCGACGAAGTGATGGCGGTCATCAGGCTCACACCGCTGTCGCCCAGGGAATAACCCAGTGACGCGCCGTAGCCGTCGCCATTTTGACGCGTACCGTCGTTGGCGGCGCCATTGGCACCCAGACCACGCGCATTCGGGCTGGTGTCGTCGTTTTTACCCTGATATTGCAGGGCGAAACGCAGGCCATCAACCAGACCAAAGAAGTTGTTGTTGCGATAGGTTGCCACGCCCGTGGTGCGCTGGGTCATGAAGTTGTCCGAACGCGCCGTGCCGTCACCGCCAAACTCTGGGAACACGTCGGTCCAGGCTTCCACGTCGTACAGCACGCCGTAGTTGCGGCCATAGTCGATTGAGCCGTAAGGGCCGAATTTCAGCCCCGCAAAGCCCAGACGGGTTTTGTTGCCGGTGTTAGCGTCCGAACCTTCAGAGTTGTTGGCGTTGTACTGATATTCCCACTGGCCGTAACCGGTCATCAGGTCATTGATCTGCGTTTGACCTTTGAAGCCGATACGCACGTATGATTTGTCGCCGTTGCTGGAGTCTGCGTCGCTGAAGTAGTGTTCTGCCTTCACGCGTCCGTAAAAGTCCAGTTTATTACCGTCTTTGTTATAGACTTCTGCGGCCTGTGCAGCGGAGGTCAGCGCCAGCGCAGAAACCAGAATTGCCAGTGTGCTTTTCTTCATTTGCTATCAATCCCAATGAGTAAAATTTGTTGTACCCGTGAAAGGTTTTGTAAAACTCGGGGGACGTTTTACCCTGTGGCGATGAAAGATTTATGACAGTTTTGCGCGCTTCTTGTTAATCGCGAACTTTTGGTCTAAGCGATTGTCAGGGGATTTTTAGGCTTTTCCCTTTGCCAGTGTTGGCTTAATCGTTCACTCCTGTTAAAACGTCCCTTCGCAGATTTTTTTCTCACAATGGCAGGAAAAACATGAGTGGCAGTCAGACCCTTGTGGTCAAGTTGGGTACCAGCGTGCTTACCGGCGGTTCGCGTCGGCTGAATCGTGCACACATGGTGGAGCTGGTTCGTCAGTGCGCACAGCTGCACGCGGCGGGCCACCGCATCATTATCGTGACCTCAGGCGCTATCGCCGCAGGACGCGAACACCTCGGTTACCCCGAACTGCCCCCGACCATCGCCTCAAAGCAGCTGCTGGCTGCGGTGGGGCAAAGCCGCTTGATTCAGCTGTGGGAACAGCTTTTCTCGATCTACGGTATTCACATCGGACAGATGCTGCTGACGCGTGCTGACATGGAAGATCGTGAACGCTTCCTGTACGCGCGCGATATGCTGCGTGCGCTACTGGATAACCACATTGTGCCGGTGATTAACGAGAACGACGCCGTGGCGACCGCCGAGATCAAAGTGGGCGATAACGACAACCTCTCGGCGCTGGCCGCGATGCTGGGCGGGGCCGATAAACTGCTGCTGCTGACCGATCAGCAGGGCTTGTTTACCGCCGATCCGCGCACCGATGCTAACGCGTCGCTGATTAGCGATGTGCACCAGATCGATGACGCGCTGCGCACGCTGGCGGGCGGCAGCGTATCGGGGCTCGGCACCGGTGGCATGGCCACCAAGCTGCAGGCGGCGGACGTGGCTTGTCGCGCGGGCATCGAGGTGATTATTGCCGCGGGCAGCCGCCCGGATGTCATCGGCGATGTCCTGAATGGCAAGCCGGTGGGCACGCGTTTCCACGCGCAGCAGTCGCCGTTGGAAAGCCGCAAGCGCTGGCTGTTCGGCGCGCCGCCCGCAGGCGAAATCACCATTGACGACGGTGCGCTGTCTGCGGTGCTGGAGCGAGGCAGCTCGCTGCTGCCGAAAGGCATTCGTGCCGTTCAGGGCAACTTCTCACGCGGTGAAGTGATCCGTATTCGCAATGTGCAAGGTCGCGATATTGCGCGCGGCGTTACGCGTTACAACAGCGACGCGATGCGCATGATCGCCGGACATCACAGTCAGGAAATCAGCGACATTCTGGGATACGAATACGGCCCGGTCGCCGTGCACCGTGACGACATGATCGTCAGTTAAGGAGCGGATGATGTTAAACGAAATGGGACAAGCGGCGCGCGCGGCGTCATGGGAGATGGCGGCGCTGTCGAGCGAACAAAAAAACCAGGTGCTCTACACCATCGCCGAGCGGCTGGAAGCCGAAAGCGAAGTGATTCTGGCGGCAAACGCGCTGGATTTAGCCGATGCGCGTCAGAACGGCATGGGCGAGGCGCTAGTAGACCGCCTGACGCTGAATCCGCAGCGCCTCAAGGGCATTGCCGACGATGTGCGCCAGGTCTGTCGCCTGGCCGATCCGGTCGGGCAAGTGATTGACGGTGGCATGCTGGACAGCGGGTTGCGCATCGAGCGGCGTCGCGTTCCGCTTGGCGTCATTGGCGTGATTTACGAAGCGCGTCCCAACGTCACTGTCGACGTTGCCTCGCTGTGCCTGAAAACCGGCAACGCGGCGATCTTGCGCGGGGGAAAAGAGACGTGGCGCACCAATGCCGCCACGGTGCGCGTGATCCAAAACGCGCTGCGGCAGCACGGTTTGCCGGCTGGCGCGGTGCAGGCGATTGAAAATCCCGACCGTGAGCTGGTGAATCAGCTGCTGAAGCTGGATCGCTATGTGGATATGCTGATCCCGCGCGGTGGGGCCGGATTGCACAAGCTGTGCCGCGAACAGTCCACCATTCCGGTGATCACGGGCGGAATTGGCGTGTGTCATCTTTACGTGGATGAAACCATGGAGGCTGAGCCGGCGCTTGACGTCATTGTCAATGCGAAAAAACAGCGGCCCAGCGCGTGTAATTCTCTGGAAACGCTGCTGATTCACCGCGATCAGGCGGCAACGTTCATCCCGGCTTTTCTCCAGCGCATGGCGGCGGAAAATATCCCCCTGCACGCCGATGCGAACGCGCTGGCGCTGCTGCAAGATGGCCCGGCTAGCGTGGTCGCAGTTCGTGAGGGTGAGTACGATGACGAGTGGCTGTCCACCGATCTTAACGTCAAGCTGGTGGCTGATATGGATGACGCGATTGCGCATATCCGCGAGCACGGCACTCAGCACTCCGACGGCATTCTGACGCGCAGCCAGCGTAATGCGAACCGCTTTGTGACACAGGTTGATTCGTCCGCCGTGTACGTTAACGCCAGCACGCGCTTTACCGATGGCGGCCAGTTCGGACTCGGTGCTGAGGTAGCGGTGAGTACGCAAAAATTGCATGCCCGCGGGCCAATGGGGCTGGAAGCCCTCACCACCTACAAATGGATTGGCTGGGGCGACGATACGCTGCGTCGCTGAAAGGCAACAGGATAGACCTGGTGAGCACCGGAAACGGTGCTCTTTTTTTTGTCTTTCGATCCAGCCAATACCAGAGAATTTTGAATTATTACTGTCATCTGTGGCGCGCCGAGCGCTTTTCACCCATTTTTTATTTTGAGGGCGGTTTACGTCCGCACAGAACAATCCTGAAAAGCCTTGATAGACAGGCTTTCAGGCCGCGATCACGGGTTTCCATTAGGGAGCGGGGGATAATGATTGGCCAGATTCAGTGATAAAAGCGGTTGGGTAGTAAACTAACGGTAATATAAAATGAACTGGCAGCAAAAAGAAAAGAACATTCAGCTTTCTACTGATGGCAGAAAATTAACTGATGGTTAAAAAAGAGAGTACGAAGCAAGCCTTTACTGCCAGGCTGATTGCCGCATGCGACAGCGCGGGGATCAGCGGACATGGACGAAATAAACTGGTCGCAAAAGCCTTGCAGCAAAAGGGATGTAAGATTTCTGCGCCGGGGGTTTGGAAATGGTTTAACGCGCAATCTATCCCCGATGACGGGAAACTGTTGGCGCTGAGTCAATTGTTGGGGGTGCGGGTTGAGTGGTTACAGTTTGGTATGGAAAAACCGGAGCCGGCCCTGAGCCAGCGCACGCTGATCAACAAACGGCTCTTTCGTGTGCAAAGTCTGGATATCGGGCAGCATAGCGCGCAGGGCATTGCGGCGCGTGATGAACTGGTGGAAACCATTCAGGCCATTGAGTATGGCCCGGATGAGGCGCGCGCGCTGTTCAACGGCCGCCCGGCTGAACATATCCGTTTGATCGCTATCAACTCTGACTCGATGGCCGGCACCTTTGCGCCCCGCGATCAGCTGTTTGTCGATGTCAGCGTGCACGACTTCGACGGTGACGGCATCTACCTCTTCACGCTGGACGACAAGTTTTACCTCAAGCGGCTGCAGCTACAGCACAAACGTGTGGCGGTGATCTCAGACAACAAGCGCTATGAAACCTGGTATCTGACGCTGGATGAAGCGGCTTCGCTGCACGTGCTGGCACGGGTGATCATGAGCCAGGCGGGCGGTTATCAGATGCTGGGATGAGGCTGCGTGGCGCACAGGAGAAAAAATATTCTGGCTGAAATCAAAAATTTAACTGATGGTAAATAAAAAATTAACTGTCGGTGTTTGCCAATGCATTAGAACCTGTTAATAATTTGAGCATGGATGGATAACATCACTGCTCCCGGATGAGCCCGCTCTTAAACAATTGAGGCGCTGCACAAGCGCGAGACCAACCACCCAAAGTCAGTGGATTTTGGGATGGGGTGGATACGCACTTAGCAGCGTCGTCAGTTGCCTTCTGTCCTCACTCTCCTCTGCTTTTACCTGGCCGCTTGTCGCGCCGGGAAAATGCGCTGTGAGTGATTCCAGTGGAACTACGGATGCGCTGGCTCCAGCCAGAACGCCGCGTTTGCCACCCCATCGCCAAAGACTCATTCACAGGAGGAGTTATGGCGATTATTCACTACGGCAAATCTGTTTTTACTGGCAATGCACGCACCCGGCGGCACCGACGCCGACAGTCACTGAGCTGCCTGAAACGCAGCCTCGATACCGCCCTTGGCATTGAGCCTGATCGTCCCACACTTCGCACCGCCGAGCGCATTTGTCAGCGCGAAACGCAGCCGCGTGTGGAACGTGCGGTGATGGCACCCAGCCCGCGCCGCGCCATAAAACCCAGTTTCGATAATTGCTGTTTGCCCCAGGTTCACCTCTACGCCGTGCGCTAAAACCGCGCCTGTTCTCCAGTTTTGCCCGGAACATCGCCGGCTATTTCACTGTTAAACCTTTCTTGTGTGTAGGCCAGGCACGGTAAACGCACCCTGTGACAAGCGTGATGTATCGCCTGCCGCTGGGCGCTTTTTGGCCAATACGCCCGTTAATGAGGAGACGACGCTATGAGTCAGGTTATCGCCATTTTGAATTTTGAAGAGGGATATCGCGAAACGCCTTATCTCGACACGGAAGGCTTCCCGACCGTGGCGGGCGGCATTCGCATTGGGCCGAAAGGCGCCGCGCTCAGTCACTACATTTTCCGCGTGCCGCGAAAAGTGGGGGACGTGTGGAAACAGTGTCTGGTTGACGAGACGCTGGCCCAAATGCAGCAGCGCCCGTTGATACAGCAGGCGCTTACGCGCTGTAACGAGGCGCGCTGCGACGTACTGATAAGCATGGCGTATCAGCTTGGCGTCGAAGGCGTGGCGCTGTTTCGCAACATGCTGACCGCCATTACGCAGGATGATTTCAACGCCGCCGCCAACGCCATGCTGGATAGCCGCTGGGCCGTTCAGACGCCGGGCCGCGTGCGCCGCCATGCCGAAGCGATGCGCAGCGGCAACTATGACATTTATCGGGGGCTGCTATGAATCTGCGCTGGACGATGTTCGTGATCGCGGTACTCGCGGCAATTGTGCTGCTGCTGCTGCTTCAGCGCTTTACCACGCTGGAGTTTGTCAGGCACGCGCGGCTGCTGTTCAAAACCTGGTCGGTGTGGCTGGCGTCGCTGGGATCGATGCTCAGCGCCTGGGCCCAGTCGTTTCCCGCTTCGGCGCTCGATGCCTGGAACGCGCTGCCGCAGGACGTGAAAGCGATTTTGCCGCACAACTACTTGGGGCTCATCGGGGCGTTTTTAGTGGCGATGGGCGTACTGGCGCAGTTCGTACGCCAGAGAAAGCTCGTTGAGGAGAAGCACGCGCTGGAGGAAAAACCATGACGCTAGTGAGTACGTTGTTGAGCGGCAGCTGGCACTGGCTCGCGGCGCTGGCAGGCATTGTGGCCGCGCTGATAGCGAGTTATCTGGGCGGCAAAAAGATCGGCAAGGTGCAGCAGAAAGCGCGCGCCGACGTGGATAACGCTGAAATCAAGGCCGCACAGGCGGCGGCGGTAAATCAAACGCAGCAGCAGCTGCGCGAGGAGGCCAAACGTGTGGAAGTTAACAACCGTAATCTTGATGACGCTGCCGCTCGTGACAAGCTGCAGCAGTCGAAGTACCACCAGCCCTGAACCGCAGGTTATTGATTCCGCCTGCACCCTGTTTTCCCCCCTGTATACCCATGGCAATGATGCCGAACGCATGGACATCCGTACCGTGCGAGCCATCAACAACCATAACGATCTCTGGGATCGGCACTGCGCCCAACCGGCCCAATCGCGCTGATCGCACCGCTTTGCATAACCAACCTGAAATGCCGAGGAGGCGACCATGATTGAAGTAAACTCTTTTGCTGAACTGCGTACCACTGCGCCAACCAAAGCGGGTGATATGGCCATGCTGAAACGTTACGCCGATAAAGATTCCGCTTTCCGCGGCGGCGGTGATTTTGTCGGCTTCACCGGCACCCCCACAGGCACAGATGATGGCGGTACGCTGGCGGTAGGCAACGGTTTCTACTGGAAACGCATCATTCACAATCCCGGTGACATTAACGTTTACCACTTCGGTGCCAAAGGCGACGGAGTGACCGATGACACCGAGGCATTCAAACGCATGCTGACCTGGACACAAAACTATAACGCGGTGATCAAAGATTTACCGGTGCGCTTTCCGGGCGGTCGCTTTTTGATTTCGCCGATTGATATCAGCGCCAGCGAAATTCCGTTCTTTGGTCTGCAGGGCGATGACGTGGAGCTGGGCGCGATGCCGCGCACTTCCATCATTTCCGATAAGAGCGCCAGCCCCGTTTTCAAGGTGAAGGCGCGCCGCACCGCCATCAAAGGCATTACCTGGAACGGTCAGGCGTCCGCCGACATCACGGCCAACAAAGGGACCATCACCGCCGAGATGTGCTCCAACGTGCAGCCGTTCTTCGAAAATATCTGTATCGAAGGCGAAACGGTCAATATTTACTGTTTCCGCGCGCAGAACAACGGCGGCACCGTGATTAAATTGCTGGATACGCTCGACAGCAAGTTTGATCAAATCTTTACCGTCTCCACCTACGGCCGCGTGTTTGACGTGGGCTGGTCCAACTCGCCCAACGGCGTATGGGATCACTCCACGGCGATCGAGATCTGTAACTGTAATTTCCAGAACGGTTACGGTGACGCCACGTTATATATGCCGCGCTGTACGCAGGGCATCATGCGCAACGTATGGATTGAGCACACGCGCAATCCTGGCGATCTCTCCGATGGCGGCTGGACCATCGACACGCTGAATATTGAGGATTGTGTCAATCCGTTCAACCTCAATAATGCCCGCGTGCTGATGCGTCAGATCAACCTGCAGTCCGGCGGTAAAATCTCTACCGATCTGGCGCCCGGCAAGTGGCTTTCGACGTTTGAGTATGGCTACCGCCGCGATGAAAGCTTCGGCAGTTTCCTCTCCGGATCGCTGCGGGCTGGCTATTTCAGCGGCCATAAAATCACCAACAATACCGACACGGATAACTGGTATCGGGTGGGAACGGTGTTTTTCCCCAATGCCAACCAGCAGTGGGTGATGGAGTTCATCAGTAAAGCCGATGGCACGCAGCCGACCGGTACCGCCGGTTCGCCGGTGAACGTGCCCGCCAGCGGGAAAACCTGGATCAATCTGCAACGGTTGGAGACGGTGTGGGCGGATGCCTACCATATGGGGCAGCCGTCAATTATCGATATGCGCTATAACCGTGTCGGCACCACTTACGCCGTGGTGTGGGTAAAACTGCGCGCCAAGAGCGGCGATACGCTGTTGAACCTCACCTGTACCGGCCCGACGCGCTTTGATACCGGCTCCTGTTCGCTGTTCCAGTCCGATTTTTCGCTGGTCAGCGACACCACCACGCTGGGGCCGTTCAAACCGGCCGCGCGTTTTGGTCTGCACAACGGACTGGCTGGCATCGGCGCGAATGAAAAGGGCGTACTGACCGTGGCGACGGCCGCCGGTACGCCAACCAATAAAACCACCCCAACGGGCTTTGTGCTGGTCAATATCAATGGTGTCGATCGTAAACTTCCTTATTACGATTGAGGACCAGCACGTTTGGCGAGGCGGCGGCCTCGCCTTTTTTCGTTTTAATCGTGCGCGCTTATTGCCTACGTTTTCGTCAGACAGGGCAGACTTTTCTTGTTATGTTGAAAAAAACGGCATCTGCATCGCGGTGTCTTGACTCATCCTCCGGATTTTTCTAAGGTATTTCCCCGAAGTATCCCTGTCATTGCCGGTATAGCTCAGTTGGTAGAGCAGCGCATTCGTAATGCGAAGGTCGTAGGTTCGACTCCTATTACCGGCACCACTTAAGTCAATGCGTTACCAGTCGTTTGTGCCATCCGCCCCAAGCATGTGGGACAGATTTGGGACAGAAGCACCCATAATCGCGTCAATTTGCTTCGCATGCTCGGTGTGCATGCCGGTGAACCGCCTCGATGCTCTCCTATCCCCATTTCCTCGAGAAAAGTGCCTGAACTATACGATACATCAACACAAGCGGCGTCCAGACTGTGAAAAAGGCGTCAGCCACCTCACGTTTTTTTTCCGCTATTGCAGATCCACGCTGAGTAATAATTTACTGTAAATGTTAGGTATTTTTCGCTACTAAAACATGGCGTCATCTATATAATGATGCCCTGTTTTTACTTATCTGGCGAAAATGATATGCATGCTACAAAGAAGAATCGTATAGACGGTCCCGATATATTGCGCGGCTTTGCTGCAATATCGGTAATTATCGTTCACATCATTGCTCATTCAGGAATAGATTTTGGTCCGCTAATTACCCATATTGGAAGCAAGTTTACGGCGAGTGTGACTCTATTTTTCACTATTAGCGCTTTCTCCATTGCATATACATACAAGGATGAATTTATAAATAAATCGGATTTCAAAGATTTTTTTATAAAGCGATTCTTCCGTCTTGCTCCCCTTTTCTTTATGGCAATGCTGACTGAATGCATAATCGTGTATTTTGCTTATGATCACCTTCCCTCTATGTTTGACGTATTCATGTCAGTGACGTTCCTGTTCAATCTTGCTCCTAAGATGCAGGACGGAATCGTGTGGGGGGGATGGTCTATCGGAATTGAGTGGGTTTTCTACCTGCTTTACCCAGTCATTTTTGTGATGTGCAATCATAAAAAGCTGATTGCAGTGATTTGGGCACTCTCGATTTATGTCTCGACAAACATTGGAAAAATACCCGGCGCAACAGGGGTTGAGATATACATGAATATTCTCAACCACATGGTTTTCTTTATTGCGGGTATAGCTGTTTACCTGTGGCTACCAGAGTTGAAAAAGCTCAAGGAGATGCTGGGAGGTAAGGCGAGTATTGCCTCTGGCGCAGTGCTTTTAGGGCTGTTTGCATTTCTGATTTACTATTTTAGCTTAGATGGTTATCCAATAAGTATTTATGTCTGCTATTCGCTTGTGTGGATTGGTATGATCTCTGCTTCAATCATTGGTACTCCATCCATTATTAATAACACGTTTACACGTTTTCTTGGGAAAGCCAGCTATAGCATTTATCTGATGCATGGAATAATTCTTTATCTAATGGAGTCGTCAGGATTTTATAAATGGATTAACGGCATGGAATTATCTCAGGTAAGTAAATTTATTCTTGCTGCCGCCATAGCAGTATCAATCAGCATTTTCGTGTCTAACATTACCTATCACATCGTCGAGCTTCCAGGAATGAAGCTGGGCAGATGGGTAATCAATAGAAAGGTACGAAATGCTGCTGTCAAAGGAATCGCCTAATTACATGCCCCGCCCAGGGGCTTATTTATCACTTCTGAATACGACCATTGTCGCACGTGCGTTCAGAGCTAAGCGTTCCAGTCATTGCAGTGAGCTTCGCGTTGACATCGCGGACTGCGTCTTTCCTGACGCAGTGATGCTGCCCGATGGCGAAACAAGCTGGTCTATGACGTAGTAAGATGAATGTGGGCCGCGTAAAAGTTGTGACCTCTTCTAAGTTTAGCATCTTTTAGGCACCATGGAACGTGTCAGCGCCTGTCTATGCGACGAGTTCTTATGTGAGATAAGAGCTTTCAAAATCTGTAATGCGAAGGTCGACCAGTCACCCTCCTGATTCAGCACCCGTTCCTTCTTGTCATCCCATCCTGCCATATTCATTGATGGCCGTGCCGTCGGTTATCACCGTTATGCGTTGCCCATCCATACGTACCCTTTCTGTATTCATTAATCCGCTGGCCGTGCGCGCGCCGTAAAGGGGAGAAATTTCTTAACGTCATTCATCTGTACTTTTAATCAATAAGGTTAAGCGCTGTTCATGGCCGTTAATGTCTTATCACGCTAATTAAATTTTTCTCAGCTGAGTTAATTCCGTAATAGCCCGGGAGCCATTGATCTTCCCCCTATGCAGGGTAAGAATGGCGGTAAGAGTTTTGAACACGATCGCAGATTTAAAGGCTGCAGGCTATTGCAGTCTTGTGGTTCATGCCTGAATGCCATTACGCCACCGCTGCTTGCGCAGCGCGTGAAGGCACTCTCACTGAGGCAGCAGGGCAGGGTAAACAACAATAACAGTAATGACGACGTGCATAAAGAAAAGGGCCGAAAGTGATTGCAGTTTTGCTATTTCACTCTTGCCCGCGTTGATGTATGTCATAGCAATTTTGTGACAAAGCTGATTAAAGAATAAGTAAAGTGGTTTAATTTTAAATCCATGATTTAAATGGCATTTATTTAAATGTCAGTGCCCTTTTTATGCCTGAAAAGTATAATGATTATGCAGCGCGCGGTAAAGCAGCGTCGTCTGTCTGCCAGCGCGTCGGCTTTTTTAGCATTAACCAGTCTTATTTGGCTGGCGAAAATCTTATTTTGATGAGGCTTATTCCGGATATTAATAGCGCGTTTTGCGCGTTGAGGAAATTCCGAAATAAGTCAGATATCAATGTTAAGCCTGTTAAAGGGAATGCACATTCAGGCTTAACGAAACAAAGCATTGAGGTTGTGTTGTGAAAGATAAATTAAAGAATTCGATGTGGATGATCGCTGAAAAGCTCATCGCAATATTTGGCTTAATCTTCGTGACGTCTTATGTGGCGAAGTATGTCGGGCCAACCACCTTTGGCATTATTTCTATTGCCATGCTGGTGTTCCAGTTTATTCAATCGGTGGCGATTATGGGCAGCGACGTCATTCTGCTCAAGCGTATCGCACAAAACCGGCGATCCGGTATTCGCCTGATGATGACCACGTTCATGTTGGTCATGGTTATCTACAGTGCCTTAGCCGTGGGTGGCATGACCATCATGGGTGAGACGTGGAACCGCGATGCGCTGGTCTTCGTGATTGCGGCTGCGCTGGCGTGCCTCTTCTCCTCGCTGGATCTGGTGAACATTTATAACGAGGCAATGCTCAATGCGCGCCTGAATGTGATCGCCAACGTCATCGGGCTGGCAATGAGCCTGGGCGTACGCTTCTTTATCTCTTACTACGCGCTTGATCCGCACTATCTGGCGATCCCGATTGTGCTGGCTACGCTGCTGCCTTTCAGCATTAAGCTTTTGATCTTCATGCGACACCAGCGTCATGCGCTGGAAGTACCGCCGCGGCGTCACCTGAAAAAATATACGCGCTACATGCTGGCCTCCGGCATCTCGCTGGTGTTTTCAGTGATTGCCATTGCGATTTACACCCGCGTGAACCAGCTCAGCGTTTCGTATTTCCTCGGCGTAAAAGAGGCGGGCATCTTCGCGGTGGCCATGACGCTCTCCACCGCTTGGGTGTTTTTACCCAATGCGCTGCTGGCCTCTTTTTTCCCGGCGTTTTTTGCCGAGCGCGATGATGCGCAATCCATTATCAAAGCGCAAAAACTGCACCTGCTGGTGGTCGGCGTCTCTGCCGTGGTGATTTTAGCAATCTGGCTGCTTTCAGGATGGTTTATCCGCCACTTCTACGGTGAGGCTTACATGGATGCCGTCGCGCCCACGCTATTGCTGAGCGTAGGCGCTATGTGCGGCGTATTAAGCAGCTTAATGGACCGTTTCATTATTAAGTACAACGGCTACCGCTTTTTAGTCAAAAAGACCTTTGTGGTGTTACTGGTTTGTCTTGCCTCGTCCGTCGCACTGGTGCCTGTATTTGGTCTAACCGGCGCCGCAATGAGCGTGGTCATTACTGAGTTTGTTTCATTTTCGCTGCTTAATTATTTCTTCTCGGCGCAACCTGTTATTCGGATTCACCAAGTTTTTTTCAACCCCAGGAAACTATGGCTGTTGTTAAGCAATTACAAAACCTCAGATAGCAAAGAGAGTTTATCATGAATGAAAAACCACTGTTCAGTATTATCATTCCCGTTTATAACGCTGAGCAAACCCTCAGGCGTACGTTATCAAGCGTGATGAACCAGACCTACAGTAATTTTGAAGTGGTGGTCGTCAATGATGGCAGCACAGACAGAAGCGCCCGCATCGCGGATGATTTTAGCCGTTATCCGCAAATTAACGTTATTCATCAAATAAACGGGGGTGTCAGCGCCGCGCGCAACAGCGGGCTGCAGCGTGCGCGCGGCGAATATGTGCTGTTCCTTGACGCCGATGATTGGGTTGACGATAATTTTTTGATGCTCTTCAAGCAAAATCTCGATGATTTGCCTAACGAAAGTGTTGATCTGCTGGTGGGCAATCTCAATGATAATCGCGTTGGAAAGGTGTCCATGGCGGGGTTTTTCCACGGCGAAGAGATCCCTTACGTGTTAGGCGATCTGGAGATGAGCGACAATATTGGTTACCTGCACAATAAATGTTATCGCCGGGCGATCATTGAGGCGTTGGATCTGCGCTTTATTGAAGGTATTTCAATGAGTGAAGATCTGCTGTTTAACCTGAAATTCTTTAGCTGCCTGAGTAATTTCCTTGTGACGCGCGGCGCGGCTTATCACTATGAAGATGTCGCAGGATCGCTCTCTAAGAAAAAAGTACAATACAGTGAATTAAAAGTCAGAAAGCAAGCACTGGTTGCACTTTATGATGGTTTGGTGGAGAAGTATCAAAATAGCGACCTTGACCATTTCCTCAAAGGCATTTCTAAGCGTGTGCTGGCGCTGGATATGCAAATTGTTACGGCAATGTATCATTCTAAATTTTCTTCTACGGATATTGGTCAGGAGATTAACCAAATTAAGCGCGGGAAGTATTCAAAAGGTATTTTTATCCTGCTTAATAAAAATGAAAAATTAAAATACATGATAATGAATTTAAACACGCTCACAGCTTACTATTTCCTTTATGCGCTCTTCAGGATGCGAGCATTTTGAGGTGACATTCTTCCGGCATTCACCTCTGTGGTGCATCATAAGCGTCGCACAGCACGCCGATGGCCAAGAGGCGAGTGACCGGGAGAGTTTCACGCTTGCTGACTTGATGCCCTACGGCAACAGCACACCGTTGCCGCTTTCTCTTCATAACGTCCCTCGATCATACCGCCTTGCACTCTGCCGCTCTCTAAGGTGAAATAGGCATAGCAAACGATTGCCTGCGTATTTCGTGCATTTTTGCTCGTTTAATCGCCATATCGCGCATTTTTGTTGCCTTTGTGACGTCGCACTTGCGTTTGAATCCACCCGGCATAAAAAAACGTATAGCATGTGCCAGCGCAGTAAACCGCTTTTGCGGCCTGTTGGATGGCCGCACTTTTCTGAAGCATAAGATTTTGGAGAGAGTAATGGGCAACGCACAAACCGATACCCTGGAATCGGTTGAGGTCAGCGCGACGCGCTGGCGTAAGAGTGATACCGTTTGGATGCTGGGCCTGTATGGCACTGCCGTAGGCGCCGGCGTACTGTTTCTGCCCATCAATGCGGGCGCTGGCGGCTTAATTCCGCTGATCATTATGGCGCTGCTTGCCTTTCCCATGACGTTCTTCGCGCATCGCGCGCTGACGCGCTTTGTCCTCTCCGGCAAACAGCCGGGCGATGACATTACGGATGTGGTTGAGGAGCATTTTGGCGTCGGCGCAGGCAAGCTGATTACGCTGCTCTACTTTTTCGCTATCTACCCCATTTTGCTGATGTATAGCGTCGCCATTACCAATACAGTCGAGAGCTTTATGCAGCATCAGCTGGGTCTGGTGCCGCCCCCGCGCGCCGTGCTTTCTCTGCTGCTGATCGTGGGCATGATGACAGTGGTGCGTTTTGGTGAGCAGATGATTGTTAAGGCCATGAGCGTGCTGGTGTTTCCGTTCGTCGCCGTATTGATGCTGATGGCCGCTTATCTGGTGCCGCACTGGCATGGCGCGGCGCTGGAAACGCTGACGCTCACGGCGCAGAGCGGCGGACACGGTGTGTTAATGACGCTGTGGCTCGCCATTCCGGTCATGGTCTTTTCGTTTAACCATTCACCCATCATCTCTTCCTTTGCCGTCGCCAAGCGTGAAGAGTATGGCGCAGGGGCCGAAAAACAGTGTTCGCGCATTCTCGCTCGCGCTCACCTGATGATGGTGTTCACCGTGATGTTTTTTGTGTTCAGCTGCGTGCTGAGCCTGTCGCCTGCCGATCTTGCGGCAGCCAAGCAGCAAAACATTACGATTCTCTCTTATTTGGCCAATCACTTTAACGCGCCCATCATTGCCTGGCTTGGCCCGATTGTGGCTATCGTGGCGATCACCAAGTCTTTCCTGGGACACTATCTTGGCGCGCGTGAAGGCTTTAACGGCCTGGTCGTAAAATCACTGCGCAGTCGTGGTACGTCGGTTTCTCCTCAGCGCCTTAATCGCCTGACCAGCGGATTTATGCTGCTCACCACCTGGCTGGTGGCGACGCTTAATCCCAGTATTCTCGGGATGATCGAAACGTTGGGTGGCCCGATCATCGCGATGATTCTGTTTTTGATGCCGATGTATGCTATTCGCAGAGTGCCCGCTATGCGCCAGTACAGCGGTAAAATCAGTAATGTGTTTGTGACGATCAGTGGGTTATTAGCGATTTCGTCAATTGCGTATTCGTTAATGCAATAGGGTGGGGGGCGGTTGCCGCAGGCAGCGGCAGGGTGCTTTTGCCACGGGCTGTGGCGGAGCGTTAGCCGCAGGCAGCGGCTGATGTGCCTTTTCGCTGGCACGGAGCGACTTTCGTTCGCCACAGGCAGCGGCTTGGTGCTTTTCCGCTGGCGCGGGGCCCGGTGCATCTTTCGTTCGCCATAAGAATGGCAGTTGCCTTGCCCGCCGTGCGGCGCACGAGCAGAGGGCGCCTGGGCCGCGCCCTCTGCACTCCCCGGCCCTGCGCCAGCCCCACTCGCCGCTGCGCGGTCCCTTCACTCCCTCAGGCTTCCTGACGGACCGGCGTCG
>CAJYVD010000010.1 GCA_913778495.1 uncultured Pantoea sp. | reverse complement strand
AACAGTCCGTGGCACGGTAAACTCCACCCGGAGCAAGGCCAAATAGGGGTTCACATGGTACGGCCCGTACTGAACCCGGGTAGGCTGCTTGAGCCAGTGAGCGATTGCTGGCCTAGATGAATGACTGTCCACGACAGAACCCGGCTTACCGGTCAGTTTCGACTCATCAAAAACGCCCGCAGGGATTTCCCTGCGGGCGTTTTACCTTGTGCGATGGCTACTGAGACGTACCTGTCCACTCCGCTTGTCATAAAAGTACGCGGCTTACCGGTCGGCTTCGACGCAGTGAAAACGCCCGCCGGAACTTCTTCACGAGCGTTTTACCTTGTGCGATGGCTACTGAGAAGTGCCTGTCCACTCCGCTTTTCATAAAAGTACGCGGCATACCGGTCGGCTTCGACGCAGTGAAAACGCCCGCCGGAACTTCTTCACGAGCGTTTTACCTTGTGCGATGGCTACTGAGAAGTGCCTGTCCACTCCGCTCTGCGTAAGCGATTAAATAAAAAGTGATGCCGGAAAACTAACATAACGCCGGCAGTTGTGGATGTTTATATTAAAAAGGCCGTCACAGCAGGGTAACGCTAAATTCACAGGGTAAAGAAATGAAAATTCGCCGATAATAAAAGAGCATTGTGACAAAATAGCCACGTTTTTAATTACCGAGGACAATATTTCATCCACCAATGGAAAAGCAATAGCGTGGATAAGTTGTAAAGTTATGGACAAAAATAGTGGCCTTCTGGCTGTTTTTTTCAGGTATGCCCCCTCTGTTTTGACGCTCTCCCGTTGCGATAGGCATTGGCGCTTCGCGCTCTAGCTCCGCTCTCCTGTTAGAAAAATACATCCTTAATATGGCGCGTTTAACCACGCGGCACGGTTTTGTATTCAGGAGAATAAAAATGCGCTACTGGATTTTATTAGCGTTAGCCATTGTGGCTGAAATCACCGGCACGCTCAGTATGAAATGGGCCAGCCTGCACGGTGGCCGCGCGGGGTATATTTTTATGCTCGCGATGATTGCCCTTTCCTATATTTTCTTATCTTTTGCAGTAAAAAAAATTGCGCTCGGGGTGGCTTACGCCATGTGGGAAGGTATCGGCATTTTGCTTATCACGCTGTGCAGCGTGACGCTGTTCGATGAAACGATCTCATTGATGAAAATTGCCGGACTGACAACGTTAGTGGCAGGCATCGTGCTGATTAAATCAGGGACGTTAGAACATAGGGAGAGTGAAAATGACGCTGCTTAATAACCTGCATGTCGCATGGCTGGCGCTGGCTATTGTGTTGGAGATTGCCGCGAACATCTTATTGAAATATTCCAGCGGCTTTCGCCGTCCGCTCTACGGCCTGGGTTCGTTGACGGCGGTGCTGGCTGCGTTTGCAGCGCTGGCGCAGGCGGTCAAGGGGATCGACTTATCGGTGGCTTATGCCCTGTGGGGAGGTTTTGGCTTGGTGGCAACGGTAGCAGCGGGCTGGATCCTGTTTGGCCAGCGTCTGAATTACACCGGCTGGGGCGGCATCGCCCTGCTGCTACTGGGCATGGTGCTGATTAAATTTGCCTGACAAAGTGCGGGCCAGAGGCCCGCACAGCGATTATCCGCGACCGTGGGGCGCATCCCAGTCAAACGCAGGGCCCAGGGAGATAATGCCGCTGGGATTGAGCGTTTTGTGGCTGCAGTAATAATGGTGGCGGATATGGGCAAGATTGACCGTCTCTGCCACGCCCGGCATCTGATAAATATCGCGCAGGAAGCCGCTGAGGTTGAGATAGTCGCCAATGCGGTGGCGGTCGCATTTAAAGTGGGTCACGTACACCGGATCAAAGCGCACCAGCGTCGTCCACAGGCGCAAATCGGCCTCGGTCAGGCTATCGCCCGTAAGGTAGCGGTGCTGGCCCAAAATCTGCTCCAGCCGCGCCAAAGAGTGAAACAGCGCCGTCACGGCTTCGTCGTAAGCCGCCTGCGAAGTAGCAAACCCGCTTTTATAGACGCCGTTATTAACCGTGTCGTAAATCCAACCGTTCAGCTCATCAATCTGTTCACGCAGCGCAGGGGGATAATAATCGCCCGCCAGCGCGCCTTGGGCATCAAACGCGCTGTTTAGCATGCGAATGATGTCGGCGGATTCATTACTCACAATCGTGTGCTGCTGTTTGTCCCAGAGCACAGGCACGGTAACGCGTCCGCTGTAGTGCGGATCGGCATGCAAATACAGCTGATACAGAAATTCATTCTGATACAGCGCGTCGCCGGTCGCGGCCGGAAAATCGTCATCGAACGTCCAGCCATTTTCCAGCATCAGCGGATGTACGACGGAAACCGAAATCATGTCCTGTAAGCCTTTAAGCTGGCGCATAAGCAGCGTGCGGTGCGCCCACGGACACGCGAGAGACACATACAGGTGGTAGCGATCGCGTTCGGCGGCAAAACCCGCTTTACCTGTGGGACCCGCGCTGCCATCGGCGGTCACCCAGTTGCGCCATACTGCTTCTGAACGTTTGAAGCGGCCACCGGTTGACTTCGTATCGTACCAGGTGTCATGCCAGACACCGTCAATCAGTTGTCCCATAAGCCCTCCCTAAATGAAAAAGGCGAGGAAGATCCTCGCCTCGGTACTTCAGTATATGTGTCAATCCGCGTGAGTGCTTAACGTGCGGCGGCGGGTGCCATGCGACGACGAATTAAACGATCGATGCTGTACGCGCCAGGTCCTACCAGGCCTAACACCAGGAAGCCACCGGCGATAGAAAGGTTTTTCATGAACATCAGCTGATTAACACCTTCTGCGAAGTTGCTGTGGAAGATGAACGCGGTCAGCAGGGTGAAGCCGGCGGTGAACAACGCGGTAAAGCGCGTCAGGAAACCAAACAGGATGGCCAGTCCGCCGCCCAGCTCAAGCAGAATCACCAGCGGCAGCATAAAGCCGGGAACGCCCATGGCTTGCATGTACTGTGCCGTGCCTGCGTAGCCGGTAATTTTGCCCCAGCCGGCAGTAATAAACAGAATGGTCATTAATACGCGTGCCAGCAGCAGGCCAGAATCTTCGAATTTTTTCATCATCTACTCCAACAAGTGATTTGTTGCAGGTAATTGACCTGCAGGTTTTTTTTCCCGCTGAACCGCAATTGTCAGTTCGTTGGGCTGATGGAGTGAGATGATAATCGCAGGGTGCAACGGTTGTAAGCGAGTTTAACTGTTAGTGTTATTCAGGGATTTTGATGAAGAGAAACCGAATCGTTACGATCCGGTTTTAAACAGCGTCTAGCGTGAAGGCAGGGAAGATTTGATCATGCGCCAGGTGCTCCACACGCCAAACCCACGCTTCGCCCAGCGCAAAATACGGTTTGGGCTGCGAATCGACCATATTGCTAACGCGCTGCTGCCGATGGCCAGATAACGGCGCATGCTCAGTAGCGTCAGCCAGCCGCGATCGTAGTGCGCCGTGCCGGTCAGCCAGTCGCGTCCTGCCGCACTGAGATCCAGGCGCTGCTGCTGGATCTCATTGAGCAGATCGTGCATGCGCGCCTCGCGCTCCTTCCGGCTCATGCGCGATCCTCCTCCAGTAATTTGCGGTCCGACGCCAGTTCTTTACGCGTATGGCGCAGCAGCGTCGACTGCCGGGATTTACGCAACGTCCAGAGACCGAAAATCAACGCCAGTAAAAAGAGCACGCCGGTGGTTGCGCCAATCGCCATCAGGCGGTATTGCGCATCCACTGCCCAAATGATCAGCACCATCAGGCTCATCAAACCGAAAGCGGTAAACAGCATGGTCAAGCCAATCATGATCAGCATCTGCACCAGATTGGCTTTTTCCTCTTCCAGCTCGACAACGGCGAGACGCACGCGCGTCTCGACCATGCCAACCAGCGTTGTCACCAGGCGCTGACCTAGGTGAAAGACCCCCTTGCCTGGGCCGTGGCTTTGGCTGTCATTCATTGTTAGCGCCGTGAGATCAGGATGCCAATCAGCACACCGACCGCTGCGCCGATGCCCACACCGTGCCACGGATTTTCACGCACGTAATCGTCTGCTTTCTCGGCGGCTTCACGGGTCGTTTGCGCAATGCGCTCGCCGGAATCACCCAAGCGTTCACGCGAGCTCTCGAGCGCGTGACGCGCTTTATGGCGCAGGCGATCCAGTTCTGATTTCGATTTGTCCGCGCCGCTGCTTAATACTTCTTCCAGCGTATCGGCGAGGTTTTTCAGTTCTGAGCGCAGATGTTCAGAGGTGGTGTCTTTGGACATGAAGTTCTCCATTACGTCGTCTAATTAAATCCGGTTAATAGGGCTCAGCTTCGAGCTTTTTCAGCGCCTGGCGGGCATCCATTAACTTACGTTCACGCTTTTCAATCTTTTGCTTGTCGTCGCCATCCTTGCGGGATTCCTGCAGTTCGCGCTCGCGCTCGGCAATTTTGTGTTTCTGCGCCGCAACGCGTTCCGCGTGGGCGGATTTCAGCTTTTTATCGCTGCAATCTGCCTGTACTTCCGTTAAGGCGCGTTCCAGTCCGTTCACCCGACGCTGGTTGTTATGCTGTTTCGCCATCTCAATTTCGCGCTGTATATCGTGCTCTTTTTGCTGGCACAGCGTTTCGGCTGCCATCAGTGAGCCGGAAAGGGCGAGGAGAATGGCGCCCAGTAGTAAAGGGTGTTTCATCAGGTTTGACCTTCCATTGTTGATGACCTGCCACAGACCGGGCAGGAGAGGCATCCCAGCTTATTCCGGACTCGCGCTACACTAAGGATAGACAGCGGATGAAAAAATTCAAAAAGCTCGAGGAGATAGCGGGGATAAATCGCCGTCTGGCGCAGCGCCAGACGACATCGTTAACTGTATGTGGTGCGATTGGCCGCGACGGCTTGCTGCAGGGCTTGCGTGCCGGTTGCCACCACAAAGCCTTGCGGCAGTAAGCGTTGCAGCACTTTCTGCGCGGCAAGGCTCTGTTCTTCGTTTTCGAAATGAATCACCAGCGCATCGCCTGAAGGGGTAATACTTTTAATGCGCACGCCCTGCGCGCTGAGCTGCTGATAAAGATAAAAACCGTCCGGTAAATTGGACCCGCTGTGGGCCACGCGGATTTTAATCACCGTTTCATGCTGGAGCAGGTTGGGCACAATGACCACCGCCAGCAGGGCCAATGCGCCCGCTACGGCCCAAGCAAGCCAGCGCTTGGGCATACGACGTATCATGTTCATCACTGTGGGTTCCCATTGCGCGTCGCCTGACGTTTACGCCACAGCACCACCAGCGAACCGATCAAGCCGACCACCAGCAGCACCAGCGGCAGCATCATCAGTAAAAACATCAGCTGATCTTCATAACGGCGAAACAGCGGGGTTTTACCCAAGGCGAAGCCCAGCACGGTTAAAATCAGCACCCACAGGAAGCCACTCACCCAGTTAAAAAACTGAAAGCGCGTGTTGCTCAGACCGGATAATCCGGCAATCGTTGGCAGCAGGGTGCGGACAAAGGCGATGAAGCGGCCGACCAACAGCGCGGAAAGTCCATGGCGGTGAAACAGGCTATGGGCGCGCTGATGATATTGCGCCGGCAGGTGAGAAAGCCATTTCTGCACCGTTGGCGTGTTGCCCAGCCACCGGCCCTGAATGTAGCTGACCCAGCAGCCAAGGCTGGCGCCCGTGGTAAGCACCAACAGCGTAAGGGGGAAGCCCATGGTGCCTTTGGCGATCAATACCCCCACCAGAATTAACAGGCTATCGCCCGGCAGGAAGGCCGCGGGCAGCAGACCATTTTCAAGAAACAAAATCATGAACAACACGGCATAAATCGCCCACACCAAGGTGGGATCGGAGAGCATTTCATAATCCTGCTGCCACAAGGCATGCAGCAATGCCTGCAAAATATCCATCAATCATTCCTGAACATCATTGTTAAACGTGCCGGTTAGGGGCGTGGGCGCAGGCTGAGACGAGTTATAAATTTTAATAGGCCGCCTGTGCGGGAGTTCCGGGTCCTTCCAGAATTGATTGTTAAATCAGCGACTTTTTTAAACCCTGTCGCAAAGGGTAAGAAAAGGGCGATAACTGTAACAAAAATAAAGGTATTCAAACAGCGTAAAGTGGCTGCCGCACAGGAGTTTTACCTTTTGACACAGCGTGCCAAAAGGAGTTTTACATGAGCTGACATTATTGCAGATTAACTGACCGATTATTCTGAAAATGGCGAGGATTCACTGCGGGCTTTCCGTGCCTTCGGGAAGAATGACGGGATTGTCGGCAAACATATAGCGATCAACATTGAACTCGAAATCATCGGCGGTGGCATCAAACAACATCTGCTTGGTGTTTTCCAGATGTTGCCACATCGCCAGTTTGCTGGCGGCGGGATCTTTACGCATCAGCGCTTTTAAAATCTGATCGTGATCGTCGCACCAGCTGGTGATGTTGCGGGCATCAATGTGCTCGTGCAGTTTCAGCCAATAGGGATTGTGCAAACGGTGCAGCCACATTTTTTCTACGATGGCCGCCAGCGCGCTGTTCTGGGTTGACTGCGCAATACGCACGTGAAATTGCATATCCCACGCGGAGTCGCGGAAGTGATCTTCCCGTCGGGCATTTTCCTGAATGGCCATCAGCGCCAAAATATCCTGTCGCGTGACCTGAGTAGCAGCGAACTCCGCCACATTGCTCTCAATTAACTGGCGCGCCTGAAGCAACTCGAAAGGGCCAAAGCTGGCGAACTCCAGCTGGCTTGGGGTGACAACGCGGTTCTGCTGCTGGGCGCTGATAACGTGGATGCCGGAGCCTTTTCGCACTTCGACATAACCTTCCACTTCCAGCATGATAATGGCCTCACGCACTACGGTGCGGCTCACCTCACTCTCCTCGGCGATCACGCGTTCAGCGGGCAGCTTATCACCTACCTGAAACTCGCCGGCTTCAATGCGGCGCTTCAATTCACTGGCAAGCTGTTGGTAAAGACGTCGGGATTCGGTCAAGTCCATGGCGCGGTCTGCATTGGAAAACGTTGAGTTGTTATACCACTTTAGCCATAAGGAGGAAACGGGCTGGTGGAAGCCAGCCCGTTAGCGCTAGGTCCGCGCGGCGGCGGCAGGCGCGGCCATCTCGGTTTCCAGTTCGGAGATAGGCTTATTCTTCAAGACGGTCCAGATAACGCAGGCGCCGAGCAGATCAAATACCGCCAGGGCGGCAAACAGCGGGCTAAAGCCTAACGTATCCGCCAGGGCGCCGACCACCAGCGCAAACATCGTGCTGGCTGTCCATGCTGCCATGCCCGTCAAGCCGTTGGCGGTCGCCACTTCATTGCGGCCAAAAACGTCTGACGAGAGCGTAATCAATGCGCCGGAAAGCGCCTGATGAGCAAATCCGCCAATGCAGAGCAGACCAATGGCCACATAAGGACTGGTAAACAGGCCGATGGTACCGGGACCGATCATCAGGACCGCCCCCATCGTCACCACCATTTTGCGCGACACAATCAGGTTGACGCCAAACCAGCGCTGGAACAGCGGCGGCAAATAGCCTCCGACGATACAGCCGAGATCGGCGAACAGCATCGGCATCCAGGCAAACAGCGCAATCTCCTTGAGGTTGAAACCGTACACCTTGAACATAAAAAGCGGGATCCAGGCATTAAATGTTCCCCACGCCGGTTCCGCTAAAAAGCGCGGCAGCGCGATGCCCCAGAACTGTCGGTTGCGCAGAATCTGGCGCGCAGACATTTTTTTGTCATTGCCGGTTTGGTGCTGCAGTTCCTGGCCAGCGATGATGTAGTGGCGCTCTTCCTCACTGAGTTTACTCTGCTGTTTCGGATGCTTATAAAACACCAGCCAGCACATTGCCCATACAAAACTCAGTACGCCGGTGATGATGAACGCCATTTGCCAACTGTGTGCCACGATAGCCCACACCACCAGCGGCGGTGCCAGCATCGCCCCAATCGATGATCCCACGTTGAAGTAACCCACCGCCACCGAACGCTCTTTGGCAGGGAACCACTCGCTGCTGGCCTTTAATCCCGCCGGGATCATGGCCGCTTCCGCCGCCCCCACGGCGCCGCGCGCCAGCGCAAAACCGCCCCAGCTGCCCGCCATAGCGGTAGCGGCACAGAAAATCGCCCACAGCACAGCAAAGACTGCGTAGCCAATTTTTGTGCCCAGTAGGTCGAGCACATAGCCGGCGACCGGTTGCATGACGGTGTAGCACGCCGAGTAGGCCGCGACGATGTAGGAGTATTGCTGCGTGGTAATGCCCAGCTGCGTCTCCAGCGTGGGCGCCGCCACGGCGATGGTATTACGCGTCAGGTAGCCGAGCACGGTGCCCAGCGTCACCAGCCCAATCATGTACCAGCGTAGCCCTTTGATCTTACGCATTATTAACCTCTTCCAGTTTGTCGTTGCGGCGTGGCCGCTGTTGTTATCTGGAGCGGGACTGCACATGAAGCGGCTGCTTCACGCCCGCAGGCGCGGTAAAGCCGCCTGATTCCTTGCCTGCGCCAGCGAACTGGCAACAATGAAGCGAGAGGTTAACTTGTTATACAACTTTAAAAGGTGAATGCCATCACAAAAACCCTGCTTGTGTTGCGTGTTCAGGTTAACTTGCTGAATTGCAGCAATAAAATGAATATTTTTGGCTTGTTTTATCCATATCGCCCTGTACGCAGTGCCATTATTGTGAGGCATATCGCAAACAATTTTGTCGGTCACTAAAATTGGTATGATAACTTTTAGGGATTAGCCGATCGCGACCTTATAAGGAGCAGGTATGTTGTCATTTATGGGTGAGGATTTTTTACTCGATAGCGAGTTTGCTCGCCGTCTTTACCACGATTATGCGAAAGACCAGCCGATTTTCGACTACCACTGCCACCTGCCCCCGCAGCAGATTGCGGAGGATTACCGCTTTAAGAACCTTTATGACATCTGGCTCAAAGGCGATCACTATAAGTGGCGCGCCATGCGCGCCAACGGTGAGCCGGAAGCGCTCTGCACAGGCAGCGCCAGCGATCGGGAAAAATTTGACGCCTGGGCACGCACCGTGCCACACACCCTGGGCAATCCGCTTTATCACTGGACGCATTTAGAGCTGCGTCGGCCGTTTGGCCTTACCGATGTCTTACTCAATGCGGAGAGTGCCGATCGCGTTTGGCATGCGTGCAACGCGATGCTGGCGCAGGAGACTTTCAGCGCACGCGGCATCATGCAGCAGATGAACGTGAAAATGGTGGGCACCACGGACGATCCGCTGGATGATCTTACGCACCACCGCACGCTGGCGGAGGACGCCACTTTTGCGATTAAGGTGCTGCCAAGCTGGCGACCCGATAAGGCGTTTAATATCGAGCTGGACACCTTCCTGCCGTGGATCGACCGCTTAGAGCAGGTGGCGGACGTCAGCGTGCAGCGCTTCGACGATCTGCGTCGCGCGCTGGTGAAACGGCTTGACCATTTCGCCGCGCACGGCTGCAAAATTTCCGATCACGCGCTGGATGTGGTGCTGTTTGCCGAGGCGGATGAAGCGACGCTGGACGGCATTCTCGCGCGTCGCCTGCAGGGCACAGCGCCGTCCCCGCATGAAACCGCCCAGTTCAAAACCGCCGTGCTGGTCTGGCTGGGCAGCGAATATGCCCAACGCGGCTGGGCCCAGCAGTATCACATTGGTGCGTTGCGCAATGCCAACCAGCGGCAGTATGGCCTGCTCGGTCCGGACGTTGGGTTTGATTCTATTAACGATGCGCCATTGGCGATCCCGCTGGCGCGGCTGTTGGACGCGCAGAATCGCCAAAATGCCCTACCAAAAACGATTCTTTACTGCCTTAACCCGCGTGATAACGAAGTGCTGGCGACCATGGCGGGCAACTTCCAGGGCGAAGGCACACCCGGCAAAATGCAGTTTGGCTCTGCGTGGTGGTTTAACGATCAGCTCGACGGCATGCAGCGACAGATGACCCAGCTGGCGCAAATGGGCCTGCTTAGCCGCTTTGTCGGTATGCTAACGGACAGCCGCAGTTTCCTCTCTTACACGCGCCACGAATATTTCCGCCGCCTGCTGTGTCAAATGATGGGCAACTGGGTGATGCGCGGTGAAGCGCCCGCCGACCCGGCGCTGCTCGGGCAGATGGTGCAAAATATTTGCTTCAACAATGCGCGTGACTATTTCGGCATTGCATTGGGAGAAGCGTAATGCTGCGTCTGAATCGGCAAAACTTCCCCGGGGCACGCTACACCGAACGGGCCATTCAGTTTGGCGAAGGTAATTTTTTGCGCGCGTTTATCGACTGGCAGCTCGACTGGCTCAATGATAATCAGGGCATTGATACCGGCGTGGTAGTGGTCAGGCCGCGTAATCGTCAGGTGTCAGAGACGCTGAATCAACAGGATGGCCTGTACACCACGCTGATTCGCGGGCTCAACGCAGCAGGCGAGGCGGTAAGCGATACCCGACTGATTCGCAGCCTGAATCGCGAGATCCAACCGTGGCAGCAATATGAAGACTTTCTGGCGCTGGCACGCGCGCCGCAGATGCGCGTTGTGTTTTCCAACACCACCGAGGCCGGCATTATTTTCGACGCCGCAGATCGGCTGGACGGCGCGCCCGCGACGACCTTTCCGGGCATGCTGACGCAGCTACTGTGGGCGCGCTTTAGCCATTTCTCCGGGGCCGCTGACAAAGGGTGGCTGATTGTGCCGTGCGAATTGATCGACCATAACGGCGATACGTTGCGTGAGCGGGTGCAGCAATACAGTCAGCATTGGCAGCTTCCGGCGGCGTTTATGGACTGGGTACAGACGCACTGTGCGTTTTACAACACGCTGGTGGATCGCATTGTCACAGGCTTCCCGGCAGACAGTGCGGCGATTGCGGCGCAGCTGGGCTATGAAGATCGCTATCTGGTGGCGGGCGAGGTGTATTACCAATTTGTGATTCAGGGGCCAGCCGCGCTGGAGCAGGAGCTCAAACTGGCCGCGCTCGCCCCCGAGGTAAAACGGGTGGAGGACATCACGCCCTATAAGGCGCAGAAAGTGGCGATCCTCAACGGCGCGCACACGGCGATGGTACCCGTTGCCTATCTGGCCGGCATTGACAGCGTGGGGGAGGCGATGGATGACCCAGCGATCGCCGCCTTTATTGATGCGCTGCTGCGCGAGGAAATTATTCCCACGCTGGATTTACCCGCGCCCGAACTCCATGCCTTCGCGGATGCCGTACAGCGCCGCTTCCGTAACCCCTTTATTCAGCATGCGCTCCTCGCCATCGCGCTTAACAGCATGACCAAGTTCCGCACGCGCTTGCTGCCGCAGCTGCTGCAAGCGCAGCAGAACAGTGGCGTTTGGCCGCCACGTTTAACGTTCGCCTTTGCGGCGCTGCTGGCTTTCTATCAAGGCGAGCAGGGCGATCGGCGCTGGACATTACAAGACGACGCGCACTGGCTGCAGCATTTTGCGCAAGGGTGGCTGGCGGTACGTCAGGGCACCTTGCGCGTGGACCAGCTGGTCCACGCTGTGCTCAGCGACCGTGCGCACTGGGGCGAAGACCTCACGCAGCGGCCCGGGCTGGAAGCCGCCGTGTATCAACACCTGCAACACATCGTCACCCACGGCATGCGGGCGGCGCTGGCACAACTGAGATAATCCTATGCAAGATGCGATTCGAATTCATACCCGCGATAATGTCGCCGTTGCGCTCCGCGCGTTGCCCGCTCAGCATCAGGTCAGTATTGGCAGCGAGGTGATTACGCTGCCGCAGGCGATTGATCGCGGCCATAAATTTGCGCTTCAGCCGCTGAACGCCGATGACCTGGTGATCAAATATGGCCTACCGATTGCGCATGCTACCCAGCCGATTGCGCTCGGTGAGCTGATTCACTCCAGTAACGCGCGCACCAACCTTAGCGATGTTGACACATACGACTACCAGCCAGATTTTCTCACGCTGCCAGCGCAGGCGGCCGATCGTGAAGTGCAGATCTACCGGCGCGCCAGCGGCGAAGTAGGCATTCGCAATGAGCTGTGGATTTTGCCCACCGTCGGCTGCGTCAACGGCATCGCACGGCAAATTGTTACCCGTTTTCTTAAAGAGACGCAGGAGGCGCCGGATATCGATGGCGTTCACCTGTTCAGCCATCCGTTTGGCTGTTCGCAGCTGGGCCAGGATCATGAGAACACGCGCACGATGCTGCAAAATATGGTGCGTCATCCCAATGCAGGCGCGGTGCTGGTGATTGGCCTGGGCTGCGAAAACAACCAGGTCGATATTTTCCGCCAAACGCTGGGCGGCTACGACGCTGAGCGCGTGCAATTCATGGAGTGCCAGAAGCAGGACGACGAAGTCGAGGCCGGTGTGGCGCGCTTGCATGCCCTCTATGCAGCGATGCGTCACGATCGGCGGACACCTGGAAAACTCAGCGAGCTAAGGTTTGGTCTGGAGTGCGGCGGCTCAGACGGCTTCTCCGGCATTACCGCCAATCCTCTGCTCGGCTGTTTTTCCGATCAAATGATCGCCAACGGCGGCACCACGGTGCTGACGGAAGTGCCCGAAATGTTTGGCGCCGAGCGTATTTTAATGAGCCGTTGCCGCGATCGGGCCACCTTTGAGAAGACCGTGGCGATGATCAATGATTTCAAACGCTACTTCATTGCGCATCAGCAGCCGATCTATGAAAACCCCTCGCCGGGAAACAAAGCGGGCGGTATCACGACGCTGGAAGAGAAATCATTGGGATGTACGCAAAAAGCGGGGCAGAGCCAGGTGGTGGATGTGCTTAAGTACGGTGAGCGCCTCACGACGCCGGGTCTCAATCTGTTGAGTGCGCCCGGCAATGATGCGGTTGCCACCAGCGCGTTAGCGGGGGCAGGCTGCCATATGGTGCTGTTTACGACCGGACGCGGCACGCCTTACGGCGGCTTTGTGCCAACGGTGAAAATTGCCACCAATTCCGAGCTGGCGCAGAAGAAACCGCACTGGATGGACTTCAACGCCGGAAAGCTGCTGGAAGGCGTCAGCATGGCTGCGCTGCTCGGTGACTTTGTCGATCTGATCGTCGAGATTGCCAGCGGCAAACCGGCGCGCAATGAAGTGAATGATTTTCGCGAACTGGCGATCTTCAAAAGCGGGGTAACGCTGTAAACCGCGCCGTCGATACGAAGAGGGCGCCGAGTGGGCGCCCTTTTTACTGGAATTAGGATGCGGCGCGCACACCGCGTTCCGCATCGGCCTGACACACCGCCGCGGTAAACAGAATATCGGTGGAGGAGTTCAGCGCCGTCTCGGCGGAATCCTGCAGAACGCCGATGATAAAGCCCACGGCAACCACCTGCATGGCCAGATCGTTGGGAATGCCAAACATATTGCACGCCACGGGGATCAGCAGCAGCGATCCACCCGCCACGCCGGAGGCGCCACAGGCGCACAACGACGCCACCAGACTGAGCAAAATCGCGGTGGGCACGTCCACGTCAATGCCTAGCGTATGCACGGCGGCCAGGGTCAGCACGGTAATCGTGATGGAGGCGCCCGCCATGCTGATGGTCGCACCCAGCGGAATCGACACCGAGTAGGTATCTTCGTCCAGGTTCAAACGCTTAGCCAGCGCCATATTCACCGGGATGTTGGCGGCTGAACTGCGCGTAAAGAACGCCGTCACGCCGCTTTCGCGCAGGCAGGTGAATACCAGTGGGTAAGGATTGCGGCGCAGCTTTTGCCACACCAACATCGGATTCACTACCAGCGCCATCACCAGCATGCAGCCCAACAGCAGCGCCAGCAGGTTGGCGTACTCCCACAGCGCGTCAAAGCCGGTCGAGGCCAGAATAGACGCGACCAAGCCAAAGATGCCCAGCGGCGCGCAGCGGATAACGCAGCGCACTACCCACGTCGCCGCATGGGAGGCATCATTCAGGAAGGCTTTGCTGCCGGGGCTGGCGTGACGGAACGCTAACCCTAAACCCAGCGCCCACACCAGAATGCCGATGTAGTTGGCGTTCATCAGCGCATCAATCGGATTGGCCACCATGCTCATGAGCAAGCCATGCAGCACGGCGGTGATCCCTGACGGCGGGGTAATTTGCGTGGCGCCCACATTCATAGACAGCGTCTGGGGGAACAGATGGCTGAAAATCACGGCGACCACGGCGGCGAAAAAGGTGCTGATGAGATAAAGCAGGATAATCGGGCGGATATTGGTCTTCTGCCCCTGCTGATGGTTGGCGATAGACGCGATAACCAACACCAGCACCAGCAGCGGTGCCACCGCTTTTAGCGCGCGCACGAAGAGTTCGCCAAGCAGCCCAACGGCCAGCGCGGCATCGCGGGAGAACCACGCTAGCGCCACGCCTGCGATCAGACCTATCATGATTTGTTTCACCAGGCTTCCTGCGAATAGCGCGCCCAGACGTCCTAAGAGTGTGTTTTGCATATTACGGTCTTTTTATTGCGGTATGGGTGACGTGCGCGGTTACTCCGCGCCAAACGGTTTGCCCGGCGGAGTATAAGGAAATGCGTTGATGAGAAAAGAGATAATTCTGTGGTTGAGCAGTAGATCGGTTTTTTGATCTGCTGGTGATGGGTTTTGTGACAGAGCTATGAAAGGCGAAAATTCCCACTGGCAAAACAATGCAGGGGCGATTATCGCCCCTGCAGAACATTATTGTGATATCCCTTTCCGGTCATTTCTGTGGTTAACCCAGGCGTTAATGAGCAGCGTGCCGCCCAAAATCACGCCCACCACCGTCAGCGAGACCGCGACAGGAATGTGGTAGAACTCCACAATCAGCATCTTAATACCAATAAATACCAGCACAATGGCGAGGCCATACTTCAACATCGAGAAGCGCTCAGCCACGTTGGAGAGCAGGAAGTACATGGCACGCAAGCCCAGAATCGCAAACAGGTTAGAGGTCAATACGATAAAGGGATCGGTGGTCACGGCGAAAATAGCGGGAATGCTATCCACGGCGAAAATCACGTCGCTGAGCTCCACCATGATCAGGACCAGCAGCAGCGGCGTGGCAAACAGCACGCCGTTTTTACGGATAAAGAATTTTTCGCCTTCCAGGTTATCCGTCATGCGCAGGTGTTTGCGCAGCCAGCGCACCACCGGTTTATCGCCCACGGCGTTTTCATCATCCTCTTTGGCCAGCGCCATTTTTATCCCGGTAATCAGCAGGAATGCGCCGAAAATGTAGAGGATCCAGCTGAACTGCGTCACCAGATAGCTGCCGGCAAAAATCATCACGGTGCGCAGGATAATCGCGCCTAACACGCCGTAAATCAGCACGCGTCGCTGCAGCTGAGCAGGGATGGCAAAGTAGCTAAAGAGCATAAGCCAGACAAATACGTTGTCTACCGCCAGCGCTTTTTCCAGCACGTAGCCGGTGAGGAAAGCGAGCGTTTGCGCGGTGGCGACTTCGCGCCCGGCGCTGCCGTCGAGATACCACCAGAACGCGGCGGCAAACAGCAGGGAAACAGAGACCCAAACCAGTGACCACACGGCCGCCTGTTTGAATGACATGGTTTGTGCGCCGCGACGACCCTGAAGAAGAAGATCAATCGCCAGCATGATAAGCACAACGACAGCGAAGCTGCCCCAAAGAAGTGGTGTGCCAACAGTTTGCATAGTCGTATCCTGTGCGAAATAAAAAAGCGGCTTAGTCAGAAGACGTTAGCCGCTTTTTTGAGCTGCAAGCAAACCTCGCCTTCCGGCAAGGTCTCACTTACAACACAGAATCGTTTCCGGGTTGCCTGATGACCGGATGCCTGCGCACCGTAATGACGATCAATCAGCTTACAAGTTACTCCCCTTTGCAGCGACTAACATACGAGCAACAGCGACCACTTTCAATCCCTCCTTAGACATATTTTGAAATATTTACACGGATGGGCGATCGGCGGTTGCCCGGCGGGGGGAAATTTGATCCTGCGATCCGCATTCAAATATGATGAAGGAATTGAGGCCGAGCAGCACAGCGGGGACGCGCAAGTGAAAGGAAATAAACAGGCATTAAACTGGAGCACGCTGCTGATCGCGATCCCCGTGGGGCTTATCGCCTCGCTGGTGACGCTGGCTTTTCGCGGCCTTATCGAACTCATCAACCACCTGTTGTTTGCCAGTGAGGGCGAAATCACCGTCGCGATGCACGCCTGGCCGTGGATATTCTGGCCGATTCTGGTTGGCGCGGGTGGGATGCTAGCGGGCTGGTTCTTGCGCTGTGCCGTGGCGATTGAGCAACAAGAAACCCTGAAAACCGACTATCTCGAAGTGATCAACGCGCGCCTTGATGCGGTGCCGACCAAAACCTCGCTGTTTCGTGCGCTCTCCTCCATCGCCAGTATCGGCAGTGGCGCCTCCATCGGTAAAGAGGGGCCGATGGTACAGCTCTCGGCCCTGAGCGGCAGCTTGCTGGGGCGCTGGTTCCCGCAAATGCGCAACAGTGACATTGTGGCGATGGCCGCGGCGGCGGGCCTCTCGTCGGTTTACCACGCCCCGCTTGCCTCGGCGATCTTTGTGGCGGAAATCGCCTTCGGCATTTCTGCGCTGCAGCGGCTGATCCCGCTGATCGTCGCGTCCGCCGTGGCGGTCATGACCATGTGGGCGCTGGGCTTCCGTAACGCGCTCTATCCTCTTTCCAATATGCAGTTTGCGTTGGACACCAGCAGTCTGGTGATGTCCATCGTGATTGGCTTGGCGTCCGGGCTTGCAGGTTGGCTGCTCATTGCCTTAATTGCGCGCAGCAAAGCGCTGTTCGCACACGTTAGCTCGCTGCCCGCGCGGCTTGGGCTGGGCGGATTTACCGTGGGCTGCCTCGCCCTGATCTCCACCGACATTTTGGGTAATGGCTATGAGGTGATTGTGAAAATCATCGACGGTCACTATCTGCTGGGCGGCCTGTTGATTTTACTGGTATTGAAAACCCTCGCGACCACCTTGTCTGTGGGATCCAACGCCGTCGGCGGCTTGTTTACGCCGTCACTGCTGATTGGCGCGCTATTGGGCGTTGCGCTGGCGAAAATCGGTTTGCTGCTGCATTTACCGCTGGGCGATGCGTTGCTGTATGCCGCTATTGGCATGGCTGCCGTGCTGGCGGCGGTCAGTCAAGCGCCGCTGATGGCGATGCTGATGGTGCTGGAAATGACGCTTAATAGCAGCCTGTTGTTTCCGGTGATGATTGCCGCTGTGCTCGCCTCCATGGTGGTCTATCGGTTACAGGCGGCGAGTACGTACCCGGTCATCAGCGCGCACTTTAACCGGTCAGAAGCCAAGTTTGATTTCGACAACATGCGCGTTGATCAGCTGATTATTCCCGGTGCGGCGCTCGAGCCGCAGGCGTCCGTGGGCCAGGCGCTGGCGGTGAGCTCGCTGAAGCGTGAACGCTATGTTTATGTCATCAATTCCCAGGGACAGTTTCTCGGCGTGGTGTCTATCCACGACATTGCGCGTCAGGTGCTGGCGCAGGCAATCACGCTGGATTCGCCGGTCAGCAGCGTCATGGACGATGATTTTCCGTGCATTTATCACTATCAAAGCATGCGGGAAGGCTGGGAAGCCTTCGCGCGCGTGACGCTGGAGCGCCTGCCGGTGCTGAACAACCCGCAGGAGCGGCGCTTTATGGGAGCGCTAACCAAAACCAGCCTGATTCAAAAAGCGCAGGAGTTCCTTTAAGCCGCGTTGCCGCGCATCGCCTGGTCAGTCATCCACAGACGGGCATCAAACTCCAGCTGGTGATAATCCGGTTCCATATGGCAGCAGAGCTGGTAAAACGCTTTGTCATGCTGCTTTTCTTTAAGATGCGCCAGTTCGTGCACCACAATCATGCGCAAAAACGGTTCGGGCGCGGCGCGGAAAAAGGTGGAAATGCGAATTTCCGCTTTGGCTTTTAAATTACCGCCCTGCACGCGGGAAATCGCAGTATGCAGGCCCAGCGCGTGCTTCATCACTTTGATTTTATTGTCCCACACCACTTTATTCAGCGGTGGCGCGCTGCGGATAAAGCGGTTTTTTAGCGCCTGCGTGTAATCATATAGCGCCCGGTCGCTCACAATGTCGTGTTTGCCCGGATAGCGCTGTAGCAGAACCGCCCCCAGACGTTGCTGATCGATGAGGGTTTGCACCTGGGCGAGAAGGTTTTCAGGATAACCCTGCAGATAGATGAATGACATTGGGATTCCCGATGAAAAAAAGTATACTGCGCCCCCCTTTTTAGGGCGAAAATCACGCAAAGTGTACCACGCCGGAGATTCCATGAGCCAACTTGAACTGCCCGATCGCACCCTGACGCTAGAGCGTTTTCCTCCCATGCGCGAAGAGAGCCCGCTGCAGGCGTGGGACGCCGCCGATGAATACCTGTTGCAGCAGACGCTGCCAGCGGGACCGGTGCTGGTGTTCAATGACAGCTTTGGCGCGCTGACCTGCGCGCTCAATCCGCGCGAAGTCTGGCACGTAAGCGACTCGTTGCTCAGCCAAATGGCGGCTAAACAGAATTTGCGTCTCAACGGTCTGGATGACGCGCAGGTGCACTTTCTGGATAGTCTGGCACCACTGCCCGTCGCGCCCGCTGCCGTGCTGATCAAGATCCCCAAAACGCTTGCGCTGTTGGAGCACCAGCTGCGCGCGCTGCGTCACGTGTTAACGCCGGAGACGCTGATTGTCGCCGCGGCAAAAGCCAAGGACATTCACACCTCTACGCAGCAGCTGTTTGAACGCATTTTGGGTGAGAGTAAAACGTCGCTGGCGTGGAAAAAAGCCCGGTTGATTTACAGCCGCTACAGCGCGCCCGCGCTGGCTGATGTACCGGACACCACGGTGTGGCCATTGGACGACGGCGCGTATCAGATTCACAACCACGCCAACGTGTTTTCACGCGGCTCGCTGGATATCGGCGCCCGCTTTTTTATGCAGCATTTGCCGTCTGACATTGAGGGTGAAATCCTCGATCTCGGCTGTGGCAACGGTGTAATTGGTTTGATGGCGCTGGCGCAAAATCCACAGGCCGACGTGCTGTTTTATGATGAATCTTACATGGCCGTGGCTTCAAGCCAGCGCAATGTTGAAGTTAACCGCCCGCAGGATCTGGCGCGCTGCCAGTTTCAGGTGAATAACGTGCTCAGCGGCTTCCCCTCTGACCGTCTGCACGCGGTGCTGTGTAACCCACCGTTCCACCAGCAGCATGCGGTAACCGATCACCTGGCCTGGCAGATGCTGCGCGATGCCAAGCGCTGCCTGCAGTACGGTGGCGAGCTGCGCATCGTCGGCAACCGCCACCTCGGCTATCACGTCAAAATGAAAAAACTTTTCGGCAACTGCGAGCTGGTGGCCTCCAACGCCCGCTTCGTGGTGCTGCGCGCCGTGAAGCTGCGCTGAGCTAAATCGTCAACGCCAGTTCGGTCGCCTGAGCGATGGCGCGGCGAGCATCCAGCTCTTGCGCCACGTCCGCACCGCCAATCAGCCGCACGGTTTTACCCCGCGCGGCCAGCTCATCGGCCAGCACCCGCAGCGGCTCCTGACCGGCGCAGATCACCACATTGTCCACCGGCAGCGTCACGGCTTGCCCTTGATGACGCAGATGCAGTCCCTCGTCGTCAATCTTCAGGTATTCCACATCGCCCCACATCGCAACGCCGTGCGCCTGCAGCGTCGCGCGGCGGATCCAGCCCGTGGTTTTTGCCAAACCCGCGCCAGGCTTGCCGGATTTACGCTGCAGCAGCCAAATCTGGCGATCGGCGGGCAGCGGCTGGGGTGGCACCAGACCGCCGCGCGCCTGCAGATGACGATCGATACCCCAGCTGCGATAAAAATCCTCGTGGTGCGGCGCGCTGTGCAGCAGGAACTCTGCGGTATCAAAGCCGATGCCGCCCGCGCCAATAATGGCGACGCGCTGGCCCACCGGTTTTTTATCGCGGATCACCTCAAGGTAACTCAGTACACTCGGGTGATCGATACCGGGCAGCGTCAACTGACGCGGTGAAATGCCGGTGGCAATCACCACTTCCTCCATCGGCTCAAGCTGTTCGGCCGTGACGCGCTGCTGGGTGCAAACGCGGACGCCCGCGGCGTTCAACTGGTGCCGGAAATAACGCAGCGTTTCGCCAAATTCCTCTTTGCCGGGGATCTGCCGGGCAATGTTGAATTGCCCACCAATCTCCGCCTCCGCGTCGTAGAGCGTAACGTGATGACCGCGCTGTGCGGCCTGGAGCGCAAATGCCATCCCCGCCGGTCCCGCACCGACCACCGCAATCTGCTTGGAGCGATCGGTGGCGATCACGGGCATTAGCGTTTCATGACAGGCGCGCGGGTTGACCAGGCAAGAGGTAATGTTGCCCACGAAGATTTGGTCGAGACACGCCTGGTTACAGGCGATGCAGGTATTAATAGCGTCAGGTTCGCCTGTTTGCGCTTTACGAACAAAGGCAGCGTCGGCCAGAAACGGTCGCGCCATCGACACCATGTCGGCAACCCCGTCGCGCAGCAGATCCTCTGCAACCTGAGGATGATTGATGCGGTTGGTGGCAATGACCGGCACCGAGACACATTCACGCAGATGCTGCGTCACCCACGCAAATCCGGCGCGCGGCACACAGGTGGCGATGGTAGGAATGCGCGCTTCGTGCCAGCCAATGCCGCTGTTAAAGATCGTGACGCCACGCTGCTCCAGGGCGCGTGCCAGCGTGAGCGTCTCTTCCAGCGTGCTGCCGTTATCGATGAGATCCAGCATCGACAGACGAAATATAATGATAAAGGCGTCACCGGTGGCCGCTTTGATGGCCTGTGTAACCTCGAGCGCAAAGCGCTGACGGCGCGCCACATCGCCGCCCCAGTCATCGTTGCGCTGATTGGTGTGCGTCACTAAAAATTGGTTGATGAGATACCCTTCCGATCCCATGATCTCTACGCCGTCATAACCCGCTTTTTGTGCCAGTCGGGCACAGTGAGCGAAGTCCTGAATAGTCTGGCGAATCTCGGCATCGCTGAGTTCATGCGGCGTATAAGGATTAATCGGGGCCTGCCGCGCCGATGGCGCCACCAGATCGCGCTGATAGCTGTAGCGCCCCGCATGCAATATTTGCAGCGCGATCTTTCCGCCCGCCGCGTGCACGGCATCGGTCACGGTTTGGTGCCAGCCACATTGACTCTCATGGTTCAGCACCGCGCCGCCATGGCCTACAACGCCTTGGGGATTTGGGGCGATCCCGCCGGTCACAATCAGCGCGACGCCTTCACGCGCGCGCTCAGCGTAGAACGCCGCCAGCCGCGCCGCGCCATCAGCGTGCTCTTCGAGGCCGGTATGCATGGAGCCCATCAAAAAGCGATTTTTAAGCTGGGTAAAGCCCAGGTCTAGCGGGGTGAAAAGATGCGGAAAGCGCGCAGTCATGGTCGCAGTCTCTGAGTGGTCGGATGAGTTCAGGTTAGCGGGATTTCATCAGGAAAGGAATTTAAGGCCGTCAGCCTGTGAGAAACGTCAAAAAAAGCAGGGCGGTAAGCAGTTGACGAAAGTGAGACATCACTTTCGGCAGGCACGGGAAGACGCTTACACGCCCTGTAATCACTTCTCTATAAGGGCTAATGAATTAGCTCTGGCGTTATTATAATTTTAAATTAACTGAATCGTTAACTATTCTCTTTAGCACAATGGCTGAGGGAAATAATCCCCTTCTTATACTTTTCGCTATTAAAGATGGCGTGAGGTGCACGCTCCATTGCGCCGCGCCAACTCAATGACTTCCACCAGATTGTCGAGGCCAAGCTTATTAAATATTTTTGCTTTGTGCGTACTGACGGTTTTGTTATTTAACCCAAGTTCATTAGCAATAACCTTATTGGACTTTCCTTGTGCCAGTTGACGAAGAATAAGGCTCTCTCGCGGCGTTAACTTTGACAGCATCGTTTGCTCGCTGGCAAACTTTTGTCGGCTATCAATGATTTCCTCAGGCAGATAGTTCACGTTGTTATACACACAACCGATAGCGGAAATCAGGGCTTGAATAGGATCTCGCTTCGAGACAAAACCGTTAGCGCAATGACTAAATTGTTGTATAACAGCGCTTTTTGAGTCTATCTTGCTGAGCACAATCATTTTCATCCACGCCTTGGTTTTTACAATATCACGTAAAAAGGCTATGCAATTTTTTTCTTCAAAGTCAGGATCGATAATAATGATGTCCACAGGGTTATGAATAACTTCGTCAATGCCATCATTGATGTTGTTGACGATATTGACACTATTAAATCCATTCATTAATAGTAAGGCTTGTACGCCTGCGGCAACCAAGCGATGTTCATCAACGATAAGAATTTTTGCGTTAAACATGGCTTTCCTTACACCAAAAATGCTAACCATTGCGGTGATTATCACCGCAACGTGGCAAAGGTTAACCGAGAAATGTCTCGTTAGAATTATGTTTTTATGGTGTGGGGTTAATTTTTACGTGTTCCGCTATAAACGCCGTGAGCTGTTTATTTACGCGCTCCACTTCCTGTTTAATCGCCGCAAGCAGAGCGGAAACATCGCTTTCTTGTTCGCGATGGTGCTCCAATTGGCGGCCAAGAACGATTAATTCAGGGGCATTGATGATAGCGGCACCGCCTTTCAATTTATGTCCGAGTTCGGCCAGCGTTTGTGCGTCCTCTGCTTGCTGTAACGCCAGAAGCAACCCCTCATGGCTCTCCTGAATGCTATGAATGAGCGTGACGCAGCCTGAGGGATCTTTTTCAGCCAACTGCCGCAGTATGGGTGAAAACGCGGTAGCGTGATTGACCGACATCGGTTCAGACGCCGTGCTTTCTGGCAGCGGTTGATGAGGACGATCCGGAACGGCATGCGCAATTTTTTCGACCAGCCTGCCCATGTTCAGGGGTTTAAACATGCAATCATCCATGCCCGCCTTCAGGCAGCGCCGCATCATGTGAGGCTCTGCTGACGCGGTAAGGCCAAACAGGGTAATTGGCCGAAGATTATGTTGAAGTTCATAATGTCGCAGCGCGGCCGCAAACTGAAAACCGTTCATCCCCGGCATATTGCAGTCGGTGATGATCAAATCAAACCGCAACGGCGCCTGCTGCCAAAGCGCAAGCGCTTCTGCTGCACTTTCGCTAACCACAACTTGATGTCCTGCCAGTTCTAACTGTTTGCCCAGCAGCAGACGGTTAGGCGCGTGATCGTCAATGATCAGCACCGTAAGCTTATCGGTATTTAATGGCTTTGACAGGTGAGGGCGAGTTTGATCCTGGGGCTCGCCTTGACGGGCGCGGAAATAAAACGAGAACACAGAGCCTTCGTTAAGTTCGCTTTCAACAATCAGTTCACCGTCCAACAGGTGCGCCAGGTTGCGGCAAATGCTCAGTCCTAGCCCGGTGCCGGTTTGCTGCTGCTCGCGTTCACCCACCTGTACGAACGGTTCGAATATCGCCTGCTGCTCCTCTTCCGTCATGCCACAGCCGCTGTCGCTGACCTCAATGACAAATTCACAGCTCTCTTCAACCTGCGCAATGCCCTGCATCAAGACCACCGTGACCGTACCGTGCTCGGTAAACTTAATGGCGTTACTCAACAGGTTAGAGAGGATCTGGTTGATCATCAGCGGATCGGTTTTGACCCAGTAAGCGGCAATATCCATTTCCACCCGCAGCGCAATGCCTTTGCTCTCTGCCTGATTGCGAAACAGCGCCACAGCCTGTTCGATGACGTCCGGCAAATAGACCGTTTCGAAGGTGGGCTGATAAAGACCCGATTCAATTTTCGACATATCCAGCACATCGCCTATCAGCGATAGCAGCGCCTGAGCGGAGCTGTAGGCTACGCGAATATTTTCCGAGAGCGACTCCGAGGGGTGTAAGCAGGTTTCCAGCTCTAACAAGCCAATGATCGCGTGCAGCGGCGTGCGGATTTCATGACTCATGCTGGCCAGAAATTCACTTTTGGATCGGTTAGCTTTGTCTGCCGCATCTTTGGCCATTTGCAACTCTTGCAGCAATGCGTTGCGCTCGGTCACATCGACCCAACCGCCAATGACGCCAGCTATTTCGCCCAAGCGATCGCGGAACGGCAGCGTCCAGTGGTACACCTGATAAGACTCCTGATGCAGCTCAATGGTGACATCGCGGATAACTGCCTCGCCACTTTTTAACGTAAGCAGGTAGCTCTCTTCCATGCTTTGAATATTGGCATCGTCCGGAATCACATCTGTCAGGCGCTTGCCAATCACCTCTTCACGCTGCACGTTAAGAAAGCGCAAATAGGTATTGTTGCAGTCCACTAGCCGCGTTTGCTTGTCGCGGATATACATGGCGACAGGCGAGTCGTTGAACAGGGTTTGCGTAAAGTTAAACTGATTCTTGAGGGCATTTTCAGCCTGAATACGCTGCTGTATGACTCTGCGTAGATGACGATTCCATAATAAAATCAGAGCAATCAAGCCGGTCGCCACCACAATGATCAGCAGAATGGCGCGTTTGTAATTTTGCCAGGCCGCGCGCAGCGAAGGCGACTCCGCCTGACGCCACTGCGCCTGCAGTTTAAACAGCGTTTCAGGTGGAATCGCTAATAAGGCTTTATTGAGAATACGCAACAAGGAATCATTGCCCGGCTCAACGCGCATCACAAAGCGTGCGGGCTCAGCCCCGAGCGTGCTTTCAACTTTCAGGCTATCGCCAAAATGATTACGCATAAAATAATCGGCAAAAATTTTCGGCAGGATCACCGCATCCACCCTGCGCGCTTCCAGATCGCGCAGCGCGTGAAGCGGCTCATCACTCTCAGTCAGCTGCAGGTGCGGATAGTGCGCGGTCATCCAGGCTTTCATCTTGGTATTGCGCAGCATGTGGGCCGAGCCAAAAGGAAACGGATTGCGGCCCAGCAGAGGGCGCGGATGGGCCTGACGCACGATTACCCAGTGAGAAACCAGCCACGGACGCGTCACCCAAGGTGCATCGACGCCATCTTCCGTCTCAGACATCGCTAGCGGAGAGACGTGCGGCAGCGCGGCCTGCGGCGGGCTGTTGTCCTGTGGTTTGTAGGTTAATCCGGTTTGACCCGCAATCAAATTGAGCACATCAATTGCCATTCCCCGGTACGTTCCACGGACGATTTCGCTGCTCAGCGGCGCAAGTTTGCTGGAAAGCTGACTCACAATGACGGGATGGGCTTTGAGCCAGGCTTCTTCATCTTCGCTCAACGCCAGAGGGTTGTTTTGCATGACGTGACGCGCTTCCAACTGCCAGCGATTCGCGATCTGCATGCGCAGCGAAAGGGGCACCAGCGACAGGGCGTGGTTAACAGCATCAGCTAGCGCGGGAAAGTGTGGACTGATGCCAAAACTCATGTTCATGGGCTCGCGCCGTTCATCGGCGACAAGCGTGAGCGCATTGGCGAATAAATTACGATTCAGGTGCGTTAACGTGGCGGCGTTCCCCCACACGCGCTGAGTTTGCCCAAATACGGTGGCGGCGACCGCCTCATAATCGCTGGGAAAGCGTATCAGCTGCGCTTTCGGAAAGAGCCCTTCAAGCGGCTGACGCTGCATGGCGTCGCCAGACCAGGCAATGCGCTCGGGTAAGTTGCGGCTCATATCCAGCGGGAGATCGGATTTATACCCCGTGACGCCGTGATCCAGCAGCCAGGGCTCGCTGGCGATCAAGGCCGACGTATTGGCGCTGGTGGGTGCCACATAGATGGCCAGCATATGCATCTCACCGTGCATGACCGCTCTGAGGGCGGCGCTGTGGGTGGGATAGTGGTGAATTTTAACGGTGGTATCGAGCAGCGTCTGCACGAGCGACAGGTAGTCCGCACTGACGCCTTCAAAGCGCTGGCTATCAATATCCATATACAAAGGCGGTTGCGATTGCCCGGCAACGGCCACGTTGATCACTTTATTTTCAAAGCCTGATTTAATGGGCCCCGCTAATTGCATGACTGGCTGTGGAAGATCCGTGCGGGCAAGTAATTGTAGCGTTTTAATTTCTGCCCACGCTGATGCAATGGATAAGCTAAGCACAAATAACAGACAAGCAGACGATAATAGGCAGCGTAACGCCATGCGTTCCTCGCGAAAAAAAACAGGTTAAGACGAATATTTGCCGTGAAGTATAAATCGGCTTGTTTTTAATATATTTCCAACGTGCTAAAACGCGCTATTTTGCGACCGTTCTCAATATTTATCTGCACTGATGTGGCGCGTCTAACCTTTGAAGGCGACTCAACTTTTTCTATTTTTAATTGATTTCATGCGCTTAGTAGGTACTTTTCCTTTCAAGACATTTCTTATGTGGTGTTGTCGATGAGTTGCGTCAGAATTTTCGCAGTTTTACAGGAGCAGACAGCAAATAACGCTGCACAGCAAAGGGTCACGACAATATTGTTATCGCTCGTTGAGTATCACAAAAATTACTTAACGCTCTTTATAGACAATTTAATCTTCCGCTGGAAAACGAGTTTCGATCACTTTTTATAGTATGACGCCGATTTGCATAATTGCGTGGTCATCTGAAATGGATAAAGCAAGCGTTAGATAAAGGAAAAGAAAATGGTTTATGCACACAACAAACAGGTGCGTGTCGCTATTCTCGATGATCACCCCATGGTTCGTACGGTGTTTGAGCTCTCATTAAAACATGAGCCGGATATCGAACTGGTCGGCGCATGGGCTTCAAGCAGTGAACTGTTTAATCAGCTAAGAAATACCTCGGTGGACGTATTGGTATTGGATTTTCTGCTGGGGGAGCGCGAGCTAGATGGCCTGGCGCTGGTTAAGCAACTGCGCAATCACTATCCGCAGCAAAAAATCTTGATCTCCTCATCCATGGAGAGTCCCGCCATCGTCAAAATGGTATTAAGCGCCGGGGTCAAAGGCTTCATTGGGAAAAGCCACAACATGCAGGAGATCTTGCATGCCATTCGCCAGGTTGCCCTGGGCCGGCTGTTTTTGTCACAGCAGGTGGCCTACGAGATTGAAAATCTGTATGTGATGAATGAAGACGCGCTGGATGACTCCATCGATTTCAGCAGCAAGGGCAATATGTATGAAAAGGTGAAAACCCTCAGTCCGCGCGAAGTTGAAGTGGTGCGCTGTTTCCTTGACGGTTTGAGCGTGTCACAAATTGCCGTGAAGTTTAAGCGCAGCCGTAAAACGGTGAGTGGGCAGAAGCAGTCGGCACTGAAAAAGCTGGGGCTGCGTTCCGATTCAGAACTCTTCAAATACAGTAATGACCTCATGTCAGGTCATTAGCGCGACGTCATCGTGGCCAGGGAGGGCTAACGGTTGTGTCGTCCAGCTTGTTTAGCTCACGTTCTCGGTAACAAGCCTGCCGTAACATCCTTTTGAGTGATCTGCCTCACAGTTTTCAGCCCCGTAACTCGCTTTGATGCCCCTTTGTTTCAGCACCAAACGGGGAAGCCATGAAGATTGATTCGCACGCCTGCGTGATCAGCGGGAAAAAACAGGTCAGCGTGACGCAGCAGCAGGTAACGTGGGAGGGCAAGGGCACGCTGGTGCGCATGACGCGCGGCGGCATTTGCGGCTCCGATTTGCACTATTACCAGGAAGGAAAGGTCGGCAGCTATGCGGTAACTATGCCGATGATCTTAGGCCATGAAGTTATTGGCTACGTGGTCGAAAGCGATAATCCTGACCTCAAACCGCACCAAAAAATCGCGATAAATCCCTCTAAACCCTGTGGCGCCTGCAAATATTGCCTGCGCGAACAGGAGAACCAGTGTACTGCCATGCGCTTTTTTGGCAGCGCCATGTATACGCCGCACGTCGACGGCGGGTTTACCCAATACAAAGTCGTGGACAGCGCGCAGTGTATCCCGTTTCCCGATGACGCTGACGAGGCGGTCATGGTGTTTGCCGAACCCTTGGCAGTGTGTCTGCACGCCACCTTCCAGGCGGGCGATCTCTCGGGCAAGCACGTGTTTATCTCCGGCGTTGGGCCGATTGGCTGCCTGATTGCGGCTGCCGCGAAAGCGCGCGGGGCCGCCTCGGTAACGTGCAGCGATATCAGCGCGCGTTCACTGGAGATGGCCAAACAGATGGGCGCCACCGACATCATTCACGCCGCAGAAGGCGACTTTGCCCCTTACCTGGCGGACAAAGGCTATTTCGACATCGCTTTTGAGGCGTCAGGTCATCCAGCCTCGCTGCAGCGCTGTCTGGAGGTGGTGTGTGCCAAAGGAACGCTGGTGCAGGTGGGAATGGGCGGGAGCGTGCCTGATTTCGCCATCATGACGCTCATCGCCAAAGAGATCCAGCTGGTGGGATCGTTCCGCTTTACGCATGAATTTTCCCTTGCCGTTGAGTGGCTCGCTACAGGCGTTATCCAGCCGCAGCCGCTCTTCAGCGGCGCCTTTGCCATGCAGGAGATCGACGCCGCATTGCAGTTTGCCGGTGACAAAACCCGTGCAGCCAAAGTGCAGCTTACTTTTTAAGGAACCCACATGAATCCGTTATTTTCTCTTGAGGGCAAACGCGTGCTTCTCACTGGCTCTGCGCGCGGCATCGGTTTGTTGTTAGCGCGAGGATTGGGCGAAGCGGGGGCTGAGGTCATTATCAACGCCACCACGCAGGCGGGTGCCGAAAAGGGCGCCGCGCTGCTGCGTGAACGCGGTTTGCATGCGCGGGCAAAAGCCTTTGATGTGACGCAGTCCGCACAGGTACACCAGGCGGTGGAAGAGATTGAAGCCGAATGGGGTGCGATCGATATTTTGGTGAACAATGCCGGCATTCAGCGACGTCGCCCTTTTCTTGAATTTCCCGAGCAAGACTGGAACGAGGTGATTGCCGTTAACCAAACGGCGGTGTTTCTGATGTCGCAAACCGTGGCGAAAAAAATGGTGACGCGTCAGCAGGGCAAAATCATCAATATTGGGTCGATGCAAAGTGAATTGGGGCGCGACACCATCACGCCTTATGCCGCTTCAAAGGGGGCGGTCACGATGCTGACGCGCGGTATGTGTGTCGAACTGGCGCGCCACAATATTCAAGTCAACGCCATCGCGCCGGGCTACTTTGTGACTGAAATGACGCAGGCACTGGCTGACGATCCCGCCTTCACTGGCTGGCTGACAAAGCGCACGCCGGCGGCACGCTGGGGGAAACCGGAAGAGTTGATCGGTGCCGCCGTGTTTCTTGCCTCGCGCGCCTCTGATTTTGTAAATGGTCATCTGCTGTTCGTGGATGGTGGTATGCGCGTCGCCGTGTAATCCCCCGGCGCGGCTGGCGCTATTGCCTGGCCGCGCCTAAACCTTAATCACCCTCTGTGTTCATAAGGATAATAAAAATGCCCATAACCATCATTGTACTGGGTGTGATCCTGCTGTTGGTCTTAATGATCGTCTTTAAAGTGAACGGCTTTATTGCTCTGGTGTTTGTGTCCGTTGTTGTTGGGATCGCCGAAGGCATGACGCCGCTTAACGTCATGGCGTCGATTCAAAAAGGGATAGGCTCTACGCTCGGCAGTTTGGCGATGATTCTGGGCTTTGGGGCCATGCTGGGGCGGCTGGTGTCAGATACCGGCGCCGCGCAGCGTGTCGCAACGACCTTGATTGCAGCCTTTGGCAAGCAGCGGCTCCAGTGGGCGCTGGTGGTGACCGGACTGATCGTCGGCCTGGCGATGTTTTATGAAGTTGGGTTTGTACTGCTGCTGCCGCTGGTGTTTACGGTGGTGGCGGCGGCGGGCTTGCCGCTGCTGTACGTCGGGGTGCCGATGGTCGCCGCGTTATCCGTGACGCACTGCTTCCTGCCGCCGCATCCGGGGCCGACTGCGATCGCGACGATCTTTGGCGCCAACCTGGGCACCACGCTGCTGTACGGCATGATCATCACCCTGCCGACGGTGATCGTGGCCGGCCCCGTCTTCTCGACGTTCCTGAAGCGTTTTGAAAAATCGCCGCCGGAAGGGCTGTTCAATCCCAAGATCTTCACCGAAGAAGAGATGCCGGGCTTTGGCGTCAGCATTTTCGCGGCGGTGATCCCGGTGATTCTGATGGCGATCGCGGCGGTATTTGAGCTGACCACCCCGAAAGAGAATGCGCTGCGCCAGTTCTTTGAGTTCATCGGTAATCCAGCGGTCGCGCTGTTTATTGCGGTGGTGATCGCCGTGTTTACGCTTGGTCTGCGCAACGGACGCAAGATGGATGCGGTGATGGACATGTGCGGCGACTCTATTGCGGCCATCGCGATGATCATCTTTATTATTGCCGGCGGCGGGGCGTTCAAGCAGGTATTAGTGGACAGCGGCGTGGCCGATTACATCGCGGGAATGATGAAGGGATCATCGCTGTCGCCGCTGCTGATGTGCTGGACGGTGGCTGCAATGCTGCGTATTGCACTCGGCTCGGCAACGGTCGCCGCGATCACCACCGCAGGCATTGTGACGCCGATCATCGCGGCAACCCACGCCGATCCGGCGCTGATGGTGCTGGCGGTGGGATCGGGCAGCGTGATCGCCTCACACGTTAACGATCCCGGTTTCTGGTTGTTCAAAGGCTATTTCAACCTCAGCGTGGTGGAAACGCTGAAAACCTGGACCGTCATGGAAACGCTGATCTCCGTGCTCGGTCTGGCGGGCGTGCTGACGCTCAACGCCATCATTCACTGATACACCTGCTGCACAGGGACGTGCGGCGCTCACGGCAGCGTGCGGATCCAGGAAAAGCGCGAAGCGTAACCACTGTTAGCGTGCGTGTTATAGCGATAGCTCGATCCGGCCTCCGCCATGCAATACGTACACACATTGACCCACTCAATCTGCGCCGCCGGGATGCCTCGCTGCTGAAGTAGGCCGCGCGCCAACTGCGGTAAGTCAAACCATACGCCCTGATGATGTGCCTGCGCTTGTGCGCGGACGGCGTGCGGATTGGTTGGCTGCTGTCGTGACCACGGCAACGGCGGCAGATCGTCTCGCTGCTGCATCTGCGCGATACGATCCTCACCCAGCTCATAGCAGCAGGCACCGATGGCGGGGCCGATGGCGACGTACAGCGTTTCACTGCGCGCGCCCTGCGCCAGCAGGCTATCGACTGCGCTGTGCAGCACGCCAGCCAGCGTGCCCTGCAAACCCGCGTGCACCGCAGCCACCTGACGCTGCTCACTGTCCGCGAACAGCACCGGCAAACAATCGGCGGTGTAGACCGCAGCGGCCAGCTGCGATTCGGCAATAATGCCATCGGCGACGCAGCTTTTCGGCGGCCAATTAGCGCCTGCCTTCACCACCGTGGCGCTGTGACGCTGCTGTCCATAGGCGGTGTTATCGGGTGCTGGCAGGCCGGAAGGTTGAAAGGCGTACGCCAGCCATGGCAAAGCGTCCAGCAGCGCGGATCGTGGACCAGAAGGGGGAACGGGGGCCATGCGTTTCTCCAAAAAGCGTGCGGAAATGGGGTGCTTACAGCTTACGTTAACTGCTACATTTTTAAAGCTTTACAAAAACTGACCCTTTGCGTTGAGGAATAATCGGATGAAAAACATCACGTTGCTGGCCACCGCCGGCATGATAACGCTGGCGCTTACCGGCTGCGCGCAACCGGCTAAACAGCAGGCGCAGCAGCAGCTGAGTCAACAGTCGGTGCTGGCGCTGAACTGGTTTCAACAGTCCGGAGAGTACGAGGCGTTAACCTGGCAAGCTTTCAACAGCGCGCGCATGGCGTTTGATGCGGCGCCGTCGTTGGCAGGCAAGCCCAAAGCGGTGATCGTAGATTTAGATGAAACGATGATCGATAACAGCGCTTACAGCGCCTGGCAGGCAAAAAACGCCCAGCCTTTTTCCGCGAAAACCTGGTCGGTCTGGACACACGCGCGGCAGGCGCGCGCCGTGCCCGGCGCCGTGGAGTTTGCGCGTTACGTGAATAGCCACGGCGGCACGGTGTTTTATGTCTCTAACCGCGATAAGCAAGATTACGCCGCGACGGTTGATAACCTCAATCAGCTCGGCTTCAGCGGGGTCAGTGAACATACCGTGCGCTTGAGTACCGGCAACTCTAATAAACAGGAACGGTTCGATGCCGTTAAAAACGCCGGCTACAACGTGGTGCTTTACGTTGGCGATAACCTCAATGATTTCGGCGGGGCAACCTGGCATCAAGGCAATGCCCAGCGTCGCGCCTTTGTTGAACAGAATCATCAGCGCTTCGGCACGCAATTTATCGTGCTTCCGAACCCGCTTTACGGTGATTGGGAAAGCGGTATGGCAAAACAGTACAACGCGCTGCCTCCGGAGCAGCAGTTAAAGGTGCGCGAGGCCAACATGAAAGTCTGGGACGGAAAATAATCCTGTGCCACCTTCTGCGCGTGGGTCAACGGGCGCTGGAGGTGGCTATTCAGGACCAGGCATCTTTACTTTTTCTGTGATTATTAACGTGCTCATTAATTTCCTGATCTCATGGCGCGATCAGAATATCTCGTAGGACAAACTGCGGGTATTTACGCGCAAAACCAGCTTATTACGCTATTGATAAATTGTGTAATTAAGATTTTTCTCACCAATAAGACACATTTTTCCCCGCACGAACTAAAACCCCGCAAACTCTGGCTGTATTTTTTTGTCTGCTTTTTTACTGGGTTTTATTAATTAACTATTTGATTTTAATTAAAATTATTTATTTCATTACTATTTTATTTCCTTGCGGAAACTTACTTTACCTGCACATAAATTGACAATTATTTTACGGTAAATGTCCTTTTGCGCGGCTATAAAATATTTTCAGTGCGCCGTTATTCATTAGCGGCTATAAACAATTTCTGTGAGAAAGCGCTGCTTTTTCCCTTTTCCATTTTATTACACGCGCCTGATTAGCCGGATTTTTCACTGTGATGTGTCCTGTCCGGATAACGAGAGAAGAGAATTGTGACAAGCCTGAAACCTTTTTTAGCGAAACATCGCCGTTGGCCCTTGCCGCACCGCTTTGGGGGAGATAATGACCGCGAAGTGGGTCATCTAAATGCCTTTATTACGCCACCCGCAGAGGAGCCTTTACCATGAATCTTCACACGCTTCGTCAAGATATTCCCGCAGGTCTGGTGGTGTTTTTGGTGGCGCTGCCGCTCTGTTTGGGGATCGCGCAAGCCAGCGGACTCCCCCCGTTCGCTGGCTTGCTTACCGGCGTTATCGGTGGCTTGCTGGTGACCGCACTGAGTCCCTCGCGCTTTGCTGTGAGTGGCCCGGCGGCGGGGCTGGTGACCATTGTGGTGGCGTCGATCCAAACGCTGGGCAGTTTTTCTGCGTTTCTCACCGCGCTGATTCTGGCCGGGGTTCTGCAATGCGTGCTGGGCTTGCTGCGTGCGGGGCGCTTTATCGGTTTGGTGCCGGGCAGCGTGATTAAAGGCATGCTGGCAGCAATAGGTATCTTACTGATTATGCAGCAAATCACCGTGGCGCTCGGCGCACAAGGCGATGCGGAACTGGTCTCGCTGGCGACCGGTGAAATGGCCTTCTCACCGAGTGCCGCGCTGGTGGCCGCTGCGGGACTGGCGGTGCTCTGGCTGTGGACCACGCCGCAAATCAAAGCCATTAAGGCACTGAGTTGGATCCCTGGACCGCTGGTGGCGGTGCTGTTGGGATGCATGGCAACGGTTTTTGGCGACCGACTGTTACCGGGCTTATCGGATGGATTGCCGCGCATCGCTTTGCCGCAGTTTGACAGCGTAGCGGCGCTTGCTGCCGAGCTGGAAACGCCAGACTGGCTTGCCTGGCAAGAACCGGCTGTATGGATTGTTGCGGTCACGCTGGCGCTGGTGGCCAGCCTGGAAACCTTGCTCAGTCAGGAGGCGCTGAAAAAGCTGCGCCCGCAGCATCCTGCGCCATCACCCAATAAAGAGATGTTTGCGCAAGGCGTGGGAAATCTCACCTCTGGGCTGTTAGGGGCAATGCCGATAACGGCGGTGATTGTGCGCAGCTCCGTGAACGTCAGCGTAGGGGCGCAAAGCAAACTGTCGATTCTGATCCACGGCGTGCTACTGCTGATCTGCGGCCTGTGGTTTAGTGAACTGCTCAATGCTATTCCGCTTGCCAGCCTGGCAGCCGTGCTGCTCTTCACGGGCTATAAGCTGGCCACGCCACGGCTCTTTGTCGAGCAGTTCCGCATGGGACCGCAGCAGTCTATTCCTTTTCTGGCGACGATTGGCGGCATCATCGCGTTTGGCATGCTGGCGGGTATTGGCCTCGGCATTGTCACCCAAGTGGTGTGCAGCCTCTATAAAAGCCACCGTAATGCGCTGCAGTTGACCCGTCATGACGACCACTACGTGTTGCGCTTTCGGCAAAATCTCACCTTCCTGCACAATCCCACGTTACAGGGGCTGCTGGCGGAAATTCCCGAAAACAGTACGGTTATTGTGGATCACGGTAACGCCAACTATATGGACCCGGACGTTAAAGCGGTGTTGCAGGATTTTGGCGAAAACGCGCGCGAACGCGGCATTCGTTTAAGTCAGTGGCCGGTGGCGGTTAAGTAAGCACAATCGGTCTCTAACCTGAATGCACCCAAAAAAATCGGATATCTCGGATATCCGATTTTTTTAATTGCAGGGCATAATATGCCACGCCGTTTGCCGTGTCGCCGTGCGACCTGGCGAAAGCGTAGCGTCCCAGCCGAAGAGCAACACATCGAACGCTGTTTTATTCGCAAGATCATTATCCGGGTTTTCCGCTCTAATGGTCTGCATGATGCCGCAAGGCGCAAGAGCACGGATCTCCAGGTTACAGGGTTCAGACGTATGCGCGTTACACTGTTTGACGAAAAAAGCACCCCAAAGAACACGCTATCGCTGTTTCTGATAACGTTTTTTTTCTGTTTTATTGGCAGTCACCTGCGCGTGCCCCAGGAGCTCTCCCTGTTTTGGCCGGTAAACGCCATTATCGCCGGATTAATGCTGCGTCATCCTTTTCTGCACACGTTCTCCTGTTATCTGGTTTGCTTTGCCGCAATGATCGTTAACGACACGGTATTTTCCGGTTGGGCGCTGCCGGCGGTAACGGTTAATTTTGCCAACATCTTGTTTATTCTGGTCTGCGTCAGCGTCTTGATTCGCCACCTGCAACCCCCCGGCGCAAACAGCCAAGTGTTCAACGCCATGCGGATATTCCCGGCCTGCCTGTGCGGTGCCGCCGCCTGTGCCACCTGGGGCGCGTGGGCGCAGGACATTGATTTCAATACGCGCTTCATCATGGCTTGGGGAGACTGGTTCAGCGAGCAGTTTTCGACCTCATTGATGTTGCTGCCGGTGCTACTGGCACCGCCGTTGCGCAGCGCCGCGCCGCGCACAATGTTCGCTTCCCGCATGTTGCTGCCGTTAGCTGCGGTGGGGCTTTCTCTCACAGTGGGCGCGATGATTGGCGGTGCCGGCAGCCTGACGTTTCCCGTTCCGGCACTGATCTGGTGCGCCATCGCACTGCCCATTCCGCTTACCAGCTTGGTGATCCTCCTGACCGGCATCACTGAGATTGTTCTGGTCTCACACGGCGTAATGAACATTCAGGGCGATGATGCTCTTCTGCCCATCAGCCATCTTACGTCGGCGCGTTTGGGCGTGGCGACGGTGGCGCTGAGCCCGCTGCTCGTGGCCGTTAGCATGGACGCTATCCGCCAGCTGAACCATCGCCTCGCACTGCGCGCCAATTTCGATTTCCTGACCCAGCTTCTGTCGCGTAGCGGCCTGTATGAGCGCCTTCGTCAGCAGCCCTTTTCCAACAATCGTGAGGTTGGGGTCATGATGCTGGATGTCGATTACTTCAAAGCCATCAATGATAATTTCGGTCATGACGCCGGCGACAGCGTGCTGGAAGAGATCGCGCGCCGGATTCAACGTGTGGTCGGCAATCGCGGCATGGTGTGCCGGTTTGGCGGCGAAGAGTTTGTGGTCGTGGTGTTTGACTACAGCCATGCTCAGCTGTATCACTTGGCAGAGGCGGTGCGGCACGCGCTGGTGAAGGAGAAATTCTGGATCCAGGGCAATACGGTAACGATCACCGCCAGTATCGGGCTGGCGCGCGGCTGCGCGCAGCAGGAGCGCGAGTGGTCGGCAGTGATTAACCGTCTGGTTTCTGCCGCAGACAAGCATCTTTTTCTTTCCAAACGAAATGGCCGCAATCAAACCTCTCCGGCCGTCGCGTCGCAGGCAGCGGCTAACGATGTAGCCTGAACCTCACCGCGGCTGATAACCTCGCGGATCCCTGCGCCGCCTGCGTACCCACTTTCTCACCTTACGACCGACAGGCTGTTTAAAAGCGCTTCGTTCAACCTGCTTGCCGAAACGCTTTTTTTAGCGCCACTTCGGCTGCCCCCGCCTGCAATATCAGCAAGATAATTTGCGTACTTTTTTTAATTAAGTGCATGTAAAGAAATACGCTTTCCTTGTTTCGCGCGGGAAAGGTGCATTGCGTCGATTTCTCTGCGTCCGTTTGAGACGAGTCCTGGACAGGGTTTTCATCACCATCTGTCAGAATTTTCCCAATTCAGAAAGAGCATCGGTGAGCTTCGGCTTACCGCTTTCGTCAGTTTACAGGAGTGGGAAATGGTGGACCCTAAGCAGAATGCCGTAGAGCAGGATGCGCGTTCAGTCGCTCGTATCGAGACAAAAGTGGACGACACGCTGCTAAAAAGCGTGGCGTGGATATGTAAACACTATCAACGTGAAAAAAGTGAAGATGCGCTGGTCGCGGGCTTGCCAAAGGCGACACTGCTGTCGCCGTCGCAAGCGATGATGGCGCTGGAAAATGCCGGTCTGACGGGCGGTATGGTCGAGCGTCGCCTGCAGGATCTCCCGGAGCAGTTGATGCCAATGATCCTGCTGCGCAGCAATGGCGGTGGCTGTATCGTTTTATCGCGTCGCATTCACACCGATGAGGAGAACAAGCGTGAACTTCGTTTCCAGCTCGTCATGCCGGATGTTGGCGATAAGCCAGTAGAGATGCCGCTGGCAGAGCTAAACGACATCTACGCGGGCTTTGCCGTGATGGTGAAACCGGCCGCCGTGGTTGACGAGCGCGCCAGTGAGATGCTGCCGGAGGTTAAAGGCCATTGGTTATTCTCCACGCTGTGGCGCTACCGTCGCTACTACCGCAGCGCGGCCATCGCCGCCGTTTTAATCAACGTGTTGGCGCTTGCCAGCATCTTCTTCACCATGAACGTCTACGATCGCGTCGTACCGAATCAGGCTTTTGTAACGCTATGGTCGCTGGCAATTGGTGTGACTATCGCGATGGTGTTTGAAGCCATCACGCGCTATGTACGCGCACATTTGCTGGATATGGCGGGTAAAAAGGCCGATCTGGTTTTAGGTAGCATGCTGTTTCGACAAGCGATGTCGATCCAAATGGAACATAAACCGTCCTCATCGGGCACCTTTGCCAACCAGATTCGTGAATATGAGTCAGTGCGCGATTTTGTCGCCTCGGCCACGCTGGCGGCGATTTCCGATCTGCCGTTTATCCTGATGTTCGTGGGCGTCATTTTCTTTATCAGCGGCCCGCTGGCGATTATCCCAATGATGATGATCCCCTTGATCATTATTGTCAGTGCGTTAATCCAATGGCCCCTTGCCCGCATCATGAAAGAAAATCTGCGCGACGCTTCCCTGAAGCAGGGCGTGCTGATTGAGTCAGTGGAAGGCATGGAAACGCTGAAAGCGGTCGGCGGAGAAGCGCACATGCAGCGCCGCTGGGAAAACTTTAGCGCGCTGCAATCTGCCAACAGCATGAAATCTAAACGCTACTCCACGCTTGCCACCGGCGTCGTGACATTTTTACAGCAGTTTCAGACCGTTATGTTGGTCGTAGCAGGCGTTTACCTGATTGATGCAGGCACGTTTACGATGGGGGCGATGATCGCCACCGTCATGTTGGCGAGCCGTGCCACCGGACCCTTAGGGCAGGTGATTGGACTGGCCGTGCGCTATCAGCAGGCGAAAGCGGCCCTGACGTCGCTTAATCGCTTGATGGAGATGCCGGTGGATCGCGATAGCAGCAAAACCTATCTCACCAACCCACCGCTCACCGGTGCCATTTCGCTCAAAAATGTCAGCTTCTCATATCCTGCACCGCCTATGGCGCCGAATCCAGAGATCCTCAAAGACATTTCATTGACCATTAAAGCCGGCGAGCGCGTGGCGATTTTGGGTCGGATCGGCAGCGGTAAATCGACGCTGTTACGGGTAATGGCACGTTTGTATCAGCCTGTGAAAGGCCAGGTCTGCGCGGATGGGCTCGACGTCAACCAGATTGATCCGGCGGACTGGCGTAAAACCGTGGGATTCGTTGGTCAGAACGCGCGCCTGTTCTACGGCACGCTGCGCGAAAACGTCATGATTGGCCGTCCCGATGCCACCGCCAGCGAACTGCTGCGCGTCCTGAACCTCACCGGTCTGGATCAGGTCGCGGCACGTCATCCCGCAGGGATTAATCTCTCGGTAGGCGAAGGCGGTGAGTCATTATCCGGCGGACAGCGCCAGTTGGTGTCGCTGGCCAGGACGCTATTGACGCGGCCCAAGGTGCTGCTGATGGATGAGCCAACCAGTGCCATGGACAGCATGACAGAAAACCTGTTTCTGGCGCATCTGCGTCGCGCCAGCGAAGGCCATACGCTGGTGGTTGTGACGCATCGTCCCTCCATTTTGACGCTGGTGGATCGCATTATCGTGGTCGAAGAGGGCAAAATTGTGGCAGATGGCCCCAAAGAGCAGGTACTGGCGGCGCTGGAGAACAAGGCTGGCAAGGCACGTCAGACGCCGTCGGGCGCAGTAGACGCGCGCGCGGTAAAAGCCTCTTCTCCTCCAGAAGCAGGCGTCCCCCCACAGGCGTCGACCTCTCAACCGTCAGCGCCTGTGGCTAACGCCACGGCCACCGAGGAGGCGTTAGCATGATCGCTTTACTCCCTTGGCGTAACCGTAAAAAACCGCTGTCCGCCGCTGATGGCGAATTCATGAACGATGTGCAGGCCTCACTGCTGGCGCAAACCACGCCAGGATCGCGTCTGGTGCTGTGGATCATCATTGCCGTCATCGGGATCGGGCTGACGTGGGCTCATTTTGCTCGCGTGGAGGAGATCACCAAAGGCGATGGCAAAGTGATCTCCCGCAGCCGTGAGCAGGTGATCCAGAGCCTTGAAGGCGGCATTCTCGCTGAAATGAACGTGCGTGAAGGATCGGTGGTAAACCGCGGCGACGTGCTGTTAAAAATCGATCCAACCCGCGCGCAGTCCAGCTATCGAGAAGGGCTGAGCAAAATGATCGGCCTCAAGGGCAGTATCGCGCGCCTGCGCGCCGAAGCCTATTCGCAACCGCTGACGTTTGACGACCAGGTGAAAAGCGATCCTGCGGTAGTGGCGCAAGAGACCAAAGCCTATGAAGCGCGCAAGCGGGCGCTGAATGACAGCATCAACTCTCTGCAGCGCAGTTATGCGCTCTCAATGCGGGAGATCCATCTGGCCGAGCCGCTGGCAGCAAAAGGGCTGTTGTCGGAAGTGGAACTGCTGCGAATGAAGCGCCAGGCCAATGATATTCAGGCGCAAATCGTTGAGCGGCGTAACCGCTACCAGTCTGAAGCCAATACTGAATTGGCAAGGCTGGAGCTGGAGCTGAGTCAAATCAGTGAAAACCTGATTGGTCGCGCCGACGTCGTGGATCGCACCACCATTACCGCACCGGTGCGCGGCACGGTGAAAAACGTGCGGGTCAATACTATTGGGGGCGTGATTCAGCCCGGCGAACATATTCTCGAAATTGTTCCGCTGGAGGAGCAGCTGCTGGTGGAAGGCAAGATTCGTCCGTCCGATGTGGCCTTTTTGCGTCCCGGCTTGCCGGCCAAGGTCAAAATTACCGCCTACGATTTCGCGATCTACGGCGGGCTTGATGGTCACGTTGAGTATATCAGTCCCGATACCTTAAAAGACGAACAAAAGGCCGCCAGTGGGCGTCCAGATGACACCTATTATCGGGTGTTGATCCTCACCGAGAAAAGCACGCTGCATGCGGGTAATAAAGATCTGCCGATTATCCCCGGCATGATCGCCACGGTTGAAATCCGTACGGGAGAAAAAACCATCCTTGATTACCTGCTGAAGCCCGTGCTGAAAGCCAAAGAAGCCTTCCGCGAGCGTTAATTGTCATGAAAAATAACAATAAGATGCGCCATCACATGGCGCGCCGCCTCTCGCTGCTTGCCCTCTGTATCGCAACAGCCGCGATGTCGAGCGTGCACGCCGAGGCGAACGATAGCCAGGAATTGACGCTGTTTGCGACGCTGAGCGGTCAGGATACGCCAGCGTCACCTGCCGCCCCGGTGGTGAAATCGGCGATACCTGCTCAACCGTTTGTCGCAGCAGGCGTGTCTCCGGCGTCGGCGAGCCACACCGCCGGGATAACAGCCGCGACCTTGCCATCGCACTCTGCATCACCGACGGCGCCACCGCGCACTGCTGCGCCGGAGCGGGCACCGTCAGGAGGCGGATTCCTCACCGAGGAGCAGCGTCGCCCAGCGCCGTTTAGGCGCGTCGCGGTGGCGAACAAACCGGTCTCTTCAGCCCCGCCCGCCAGCGCGCTGAGCCAGACCCCCACGCTGGTTTCTGCTACCGCAGCGGCACCGCCAAAAGAAACTGCGCGCCAGGCGACCCCTGCAAGCCAGGGTGCGCAGATTAGCCTGTACGGTCGTGCCACCGACACCGTTATGGAAGATGAATTGCGGCGGCAGTTCCTCAGCGCGGCGCGGATCGCCTGGCGTATCAACCCGGTATTGAAGTCCTATCTTGCACAGGGCGAAGCGGCAGAAGCCAGCGTTGATGAGGCCAAGGGGCAGCGCTGGCCGCAGGTTGATGTGAATGCCAGTTCAGCCACCAAAGAGTTTGGTGGGGGCGTAAAAAATTATGAAAATCAGAGTAATATTCCCGCTCTGAGCGTGTCTGTGGCGACCAATTTGATCGATTTCGGGCAAACTCGTCATACCATTGAAAGCCGGGAGGAGCGCGTCACCTCGGCGCAATACAAGGTGCAGGCGCAGCGCGAAGAGCTGGCCATGCAGGTGAATAATGCGCTGATTGAGTGGGCGAAACAGCAGCACATCATCGACATCAGCAAGCAATATATGGCCCGCATGACGGAACTGGTGAATATGCTGAGCGGTATTGTGCAATCGGATGCTGGGCGGCGCAGCGAACTCACGCAGGCAAAGGGGCGCTTGTTACAGGCGCGTAGCTATCTGGAAAGCGCTGAGTCACGTGCGCGTGACGTAGAAATCACGCTCAATCGACTGTTAGGCGGAAATCGCGTGGCGCTGCCTGCCAGCGATAAATGGCTTTTGGCGCCGGGCGCGCTACAGCATCAGCTTAAGCAGCTGGATGTGCATCCGGTGATTCTCTACGCCAGTGCCGAAACGCGCGCAGCCGAGAAAGAGGCGGAAGCCATCAGCGCCTCGGGCTTGCCCAAGCTCAACTGGACGGTAAGTAAAAACACGCGCGAAGACGATCTGGGGCGCCAGCAGGCCTGGCAGACCGGTTTAAACGTGAGCTGGCCGCTGTTCCGCGGCGGTTCAGTTCGCGCGCAGGAGTTAGCCTCACGCAAACAGGCGGATGCCAGCCGTCAGCAGCAGGAGGAGCAGCGTCGCGATCTGGAAAACAAAGTGCGTGCCGCCAATCAGGATGCGTTCTCAATGGCGGAGCGTGCCACGCTTTATAAGGGGTTAACGGTGGAGTCCGATCGGATTCGAAAAGATTTTTACGATCAGTGGTATCACCTTGGGCGGCGCACTCTGCTGGATGTCCTGAGTGCCGAGAGCGATCTGTACAACAATCAGGTCAGCGAAATCAGTAACCGCTTCGACAGCTTTAGCGCCGTCATTCGAGGTTACTCCAGCGCCGGCATGCTGAGCCGCTGGCTCACGCAAGGTGCCAACCAAAACGTATAAACCCGCTACGGCGGGTTTTTTTATGCGCTGCGTATGGGCAGGACCGCTTCAGCCCGAACAACCGCGAGCAGACGACGTCTCATCCAGAAGTTCATCTGTTAAACGCTGAACTTTTCCGCCCGGTAGCCCTATTTATCGACGCCCATTTGATTAAAAAATGGCCCTGTTTAAGATTTCTCCTGGTTTTCATCTGGATACAAATTTGCATAATTCGCTCGGCCAAACATTAAGTTTATGTAAAGAATGTATCAACATATTCAATAGTGGCTGATTGATATGAAAGGAATCGTACTATGCCTCGCAGCCACGCGCGTCATTTGACGCTTGCCGTATTTATTGCCCCTCTCGCTCTGCCTGCGGTAGCCGCACCCGGAGACGAGCAGTTTACCCGCCAGCAAGAACAGCAAAAGGCGCTGGAACAAAAGCTCGCGCCGCCTGCACCAGATGTAAAACTTTCGCCTCCCGCAACCAGCTTTGGTGCGCTGCACTTTCCCACGGAAAATCCATGTTTCCGCATCGAACACGTCGTTTTAGAGGGAAAAGAGGGGATGCCCCAATGGCTTCCCGTTCAGCATCTTGCTGACCAGGCGCAAGGGCAGTGTTTAGGCGGAAAAGGCATCAATCTGCTGATGACCCAGCTGCAAAACCGGATGATTGACCACGGCTACGTCACCAGTCGCGTACTGGCGCCGCCGCAGAATTTAAAAAGTGGCACGCTGCGACTGCGCATTTTGCCGGGCACCATTCGCCGGGTAAAACTGACGCAGGACAGCGACCGCTGGCTTACCTTGTACAGCGCATTCCCCGCCCACAAGGGCAATCTGCTGGATCTGCGAGACATTGAACAAGGGCTGGAAAACCTCCAGCGCCTGCCCACCGTTCAAGCAGATATGGAAATTGTGCCGGGTGAACAGCCCGGCGAAAGCGACATTGCCCTGCGTTGGCAGCAGAAAAAAATGTGGCGCGTGGCGGCAAGCCTGGATGATTCAGGCACCGAAAGCACCGGTCGCTATCAGGGCGCGATGACGCTTTTTCTGGACAATCCGCTGTCACTGAGTGACCTGTTCTACATTTCCGGCAGTCACGATCTTTACAGCGGGGGTGGGCGCGGTACGCAAAATATTACCGGCCACTACTCGGTGCCGTTTGGCTACTGGCAGCTGGGTGTGACCGCCAATGATTATGACTACCACCAGACGGTAGCTGGCCAGAACGGCGACATTCAATACAGCGGCAAGAGTAAGAGCATTACCACCGAGCTTAGCCGCGTGCTGCATCGCAGCGGAACGCAAAAAACCACGGCCAGCTTCGATGTCATCGCCCGCGAGTCGCGCAACTACATCAACGACACGGAAATAGAGGTGCAGCGTCGTCATACCGCCAGCTGGCGCGCTGGTCTCCAGCATCGGCACTATTTTGGTCAGGCGACGCTGGATGCAGGCGTGAGCTATCAGCGCGGCACGCGCTGGTTTGGCGCGTCTCCGGCGCCCGAAGAGACGTTTGGCGAAGCCACGGCGCTCAGCAAGATTTTGCAATATACCGCGCAGCTGGATGTGCCTTTTACGCTGGCGGGCGAACAGTTTCGCTACAACGTGCAGTATCTGCGCCAGACCAGTAATACCTTGCTGACGCCGCAAGAGCAGCTTGCCATCGGCAACCGCTGGACGGTGCGTGGCTTTGACGGCGAGCGCAATCTCAGCGCCAGCCAAGGATGGTATGTGCGCAACGATCTCGCCTGGCGCACGCCACTGCCTAACCAGGAGCTCTACCTGGGCGCGGATTACGGCGAAGTGGGCGGCAGCGATGCCGATGTCATCGGCCATCATCTGGCGGGCGGCGTGGTGGGATTACGCGGGGCGATGGGCCAGTTTGGTTATGACCTGTTTGCGGGCGTGCCTTTCTCAAAACCAGAAGGGTACCAAACCAGCCCGGTGACGCTCGGCTTTTCTGTCAGCTGGAGCTACTGATGCGCTGGCGTCACTACCACCTTACCGCGCCGTTTCTCGCCGACGGCAACATTAACGAAGCCGAGGTGTTCGGCTCCGCCGTGTGGCTGTGGATGCATTCGGCGCAACATCGTGACGCGCCGCTGCACACCTTGCCCGACCTGCTGTTACCGATCGTGAAAGCGCGGCAGTTCGTGATTGCCAGCCGCGGCGACCAGCCGGTGTTTTTCCTGAGTTGGATGTGGCTGGATGCGGAGGCAGAACAGCGCTATCTCACGCAGCCGGCGATTTTTACCCGCCAGCAAGACTGGCAAAGCGGCGATCGCCTGTGGATCCGCGACTGGATCGCGCCCTTTGGCGATACCCCCCTGATGCGCCAGTTTGTGCTGCAGGAGCTGTTCCCGCACCACTGCTTTCGCGCGCAGTATCATCGCGGGGCCGAACGCGGTCAGCGCATTCTCGATTTCCACGGCAGCCAGGTGAGCCGCGCTGCAGCCCACCAATGGCGCCAGCAACAGCCGGCCGCTGTGACGCCGTCGCGCCGTTTATCACAAGGACAGTGTCATGAATAAACACCTGTATCGCGTCGTATTTAACCAGGCGCGCGGTCTGTTAATGGTTGTGGCGGAAAACGCTGCCAGCCACCGCAGCGTGACGTCACCGGCAGGCGGACGCGGCCATCTCATAAGCCGTTTGGCTGCGGCGCTTCATCCGGCGGGGTTTGCGGTGCTACTGGCGTTGGGCGCCGTGATCCCGGCGCAGGCCGCTATCGTAGCGGACGGCAGCGCGCCGGGCGCGCAGCAGCCCACGGTGATAAGCAGCGCCAACGGGACGCCGCAGGTCAATATCCAGACGCCGAGCGCCGCTGGGGTCTCGCACAACACCTATTCCCAGTTCGATGTCGATCAGAAAGGCGCGATTCTCAATAACTCGCACGCCAACGTCCAAACGCAGCTGGGCGGCATGGTGGCAGGTAACCCCGCGCTGGCGCGCGGCGAAGCCACCGTGATCCTCAATGAAGTCAACTCGCGCGATCCGAGTCGCCTCAATGGGTATGTTGAAGTGGCCGGGCGCAAAGCCGATGTGATTATTGCCAACCCCTCGGGCATCACCTGCAGCGGCTGCGGTTTTATCAACGCCAATCGCTCCACCTTAACCACCGGTACGCCGCAGATGGAGAACGGCAACCTGAAGGGGTTTGTGGTCAACGGCGGCGAGGTTGCCATTGACGGCACCGGCCTTGACGGCTCCCGCCAGGATTACACCGACATCATTGCCCGTTCGGTGAAAGTGAATGCGCAGATCACCGCGAAAAATCTCGCTGTCACCACCGGACGTAACCAGGTCGATCCCACTAATCAGACCGTCAGCGCTTTGGGCGACGACGGCTCGGCGAAGCCGCAGATGGCGTTGGATGTGTCCAGTCTGGGCGGGATGTATGCCGGGAAGATCCGCCTGGTGGGCACCGAACGGGGCGTTGGGGTGCGCAATGCCGGACAGATCGGCGCGTCGGCGGGCAGCGTGACGATCAGCGCTGACGGCCGCATTGAAAACAGCGGACAGGTGCGCGGCAGCCAGGACGTGGCGATCGGCGGCGGAGATATCAGCAACAGCGGCACGCTGGTGGCAGGCAACAACCTCACGGTGCAGGGCGCGAATGTCAGCAACAGCGGTTCCAGCGTACTGGCCGCTGGCGTGGATGCCCAAGGCAACCCAACCCAGGCGGGAACGCTGACCCTCCAAGCCGACGGCACGCTCAGCGCCCAGGGCCGTAATCAGGCGGGCGCCGCCCTGCAGGCGCGCGGTAAAGGCGTGGATCTCAGCGGCAGCCGCACCATGGCGGGCAGCGTGAACGTTGACGCCGGCAGCGGCACGCTCTCCACTGCGGACGCTCAGCTGATCAGCGGGGCGGCCGCCACGCTGACCTCTGCGACGCACAATAACCAGCGCGGCAGCATCGTGGCGCAGGGCGACGTCAACCTCACCAGCGGGGCGCTTAACAACAGCGACGGCGGTTTGCTGCAGAGCAGCGGCAATATGACGCTGAACACCTCCTCGTTGGACAACCGTAACAGCGGCGATCGCGGCGGTGTGCGCGCGCAGGGCAATCTGAACATTACGAGCCGCGACCTCAACAGCCAGAACGGCAACATTCTGGCGCAGGGCGACGTGGGCCTGAATAGCGATACGCTGGACAACAGCAACGGCGGCTTGATTCAGGGCGGTGGTGCCGTGTCGCTTAACGCAACGACGCTGACGAACCGCGACAGCGGCACGCGCGGCGGCATTCGTAGCCAAGGCGCGCTGCGCATTCAGAGCGGTGCGTTTGATAACCACAGCGGCACCACCTTCTCAGGTGGGGCGTTGAATTATCAAGGGCAAACCCTCAGCAACCAGGCAGGAAAGCTGGTGGCGCTGGGGGCGATGGGGCTGAACAGTGCGACGCTAGACAACAGTGACGGCGGCCTGATCCAGAGCGGGGGCGATCTCGACGTGCAGGCCACCACGTTGACCAACCGCGACAGCGGTGCCAACGGCGGCATCATTGCCCAGCGTGACCTGCGCCTTCAGAGCCGCGACCTGGATAATCAGCGCGGCACCCTGCTTTCAGGGGGCGCGCTCCGCTATCAGGGGCAGACGCTGAATAACGATGACGGCACGCTGGTGGCACAGTCGGCGATGAACCTGGATCTGTTCAACGGCGGCAGCAATCAGCGCGGCCTGATTCAGGGCAGCGGCCTCACGCTGAACAGCGATCGGCACGCGTTTAATAACCAGGATGGCACACTTTACAGCCAGAATGCGCTGGCAATAACCAGCGGCGATTTCACCAATCAGGGCGGCAGCGTCGGGGCGAAAGAGGCGATCACGCTCACCAGTGACGCGCTGAATAACCAGCAAAACGGCCGCATTATCGCCGGTGGCAGCAGCACCCTGACCAGCAGTGACCTGGATAATCGCGGCGGAAAAATTCAGTCCGTAGGCGATCTGCTCCTGACCAGCGCCAACGGCGTCATCAACAACATCGCCGGATTAATTCGCAGCGGCGCCGGCGCCGTGCTGCGTGCCGACACCCTCAACAACACTGATACGCAGGGCACCGACCAGGGCATTGAGGGGCAAACCGTCAGCCTGACCAGCAACGCCCTGCAAAACCAAAACGGCAGCGTGCTGGCCGGTTCAGGGCTTACCGTAACTAACCGTGGTGCGCTGGATAACCGCAACGGACAACTGGTCGCCGGTAAAACGCTGTCGGCTTCTGGCGACAGGCTGGCGCTTGATAACGGCGGTGGCACGCTCAACGCCGGCGAGCGGCTGACGCTCGCCGCGCAGTCGCTCGGCGGAAACGGGCAATTGTTATCGCTTGGCGATATGCAGCTCACCAGCCAGCAGGATTTCACCAACAGCGGCACGGTGATTGCCAACGGCAATGTCAGCCTGACCACGCCGGGCATGATTACCAACAGCGGTAAGCTGCTGGCAGGCGGTGGGTTCACCCTCAAGGCGGCGCAGCTGCTTAACCAGCAGAACGGCGAAATCAACGCCGCGCAAAATCAGCTCACGGTGGACGGCACGCTCACCAACTACGGCCTGCTGGATGGCGGGCTGACGCGCATCAAGGCGAACACGATCAATAACACCGGCACCGGGCGCATCTACGGCGATGCCATCGCCCTCCGTGCCGCCACCTTTACCAACCAGGCGGAAAACGGCGTGGCGCCGGTTCTGGCAGGACGCCAGCGCGTGGATCTCGGCGTCAACACGCTGAATAACGCCGGGCACGCACTGATTTACAGCGCGGGCGATCTGGCGATAGGCGGCGCAATGGACGATAACTTCCGCGCCACGGGGCGTGCTGACGTGATTAATAACCACAGCGCAACCCTGGAGTCGGACGGCAATATGCAGCTCGACGCCGCGCAGCTCAACAACGTTAACGACAACTTCGCCACGGAGCTGGTCACGGTGGGCGACGAAGATATCGTGGAGTACGGTTTCCGCGGCGTGCGCTACAGCCCGAACGACTACACCATTTATACCTACCAGGATGAGGTGAAGATCCTCTGCATCGAGGGGGTGATCTGCCACAGCACCGACGGCGATGACTGGCTGAAATACAGCTACCATCGCACCACGCAGGAGACGCGCGTCACCCAGAGCGATCCGGGGAAAATCCTGTCCGGTGGCGACCTCACGCTCAACGCCGACACGCTGCTGAACGATAAAAGCCAGGTGGTGGCGGGCAACAATCTGGTGATCAACGCGGCGAACGTGAACAACGTCGAGATTGACGGCGAACGCCGCGTCACGGATCGGGGGGAGGTTACTCACTATTACCGTATCCAGAAAAAGCACAGTGACGATCAGGGCACAGACGTCACGGATTATGTGCCGCCGACGACGATCCAGAGCATTCGCCTGAAGCCCAGCGAATTGACCGATCACGGCGCGGTAGCCGGATCGGGCTTCACTCCCGAACCGCTGAAGGCGCAGCACACCGATGCGCAGATCAACACGGCGATCGGCGCTGTAAAACCGCTGAATGCCAGCGATCTCAAACCGGGACAGCAATACACGGTGCCGCAGGCAGACGATGTTGAGGTGCGCATCAGCGGACCGGATACGCGCCTGCCTGACAACAGCCTGTTTAACACCGATCCCGCGCCGAGCGCCCAGTATCTGGTCGAGACCGATCCCCGTTTCACCAACAACAAGATCTGGCTCGGCAGCGACTACATGCTGAAGCAGATCGCCAGCGATCCCAATAAAACGCAGAAGCGGTTGGGCGACGGCTTCTATGAGCAGCGCCTGGTGCGCGAACAGATCATCAGCCTTACCGGGCAGCGTTATCTCAACGGCTACGCCAGCGACGAAGAGCAGTATAAAGCGCTGATGAATAACGGCGTCCGTTTTGCCAACGAGTATGGCTTGACGCTGGGCGTGGACCTGACGCCCGATCAGATGAAGCTGCTGACCGGCGACATCGTGTGGCTGGTAAACCGCGACGTGACGCTGCCGGACGGTAGCGTGCAGCGCGTGCTGGTGCCGCAGGTCTATGCGCGAGTGAAAAGCGGCGATATCGACGGGTCCGGCGCCTTGCTGGCGGGCAAAAACCTCGGTATGGGCTTGAGCGGTGGATTACTGAACAAAGGCACCCTTGCTGCCACCGATCGCTTGGTCATCAACGCCGACAACATCACCAATCAGGTAGGCACCCTACAGGGGGCGGACGTCTCGCTGGCAGCGCGCACCGATATCAATAACCTCGGCGGCATCATGCAGGGCGAGAATGCGCTGTTAGTGAGCGCGGGGCGCGACATCAATTTAGTCACGACTACGCATAGCGCTGAGCAGGGCAACTTTGCCCGTAGCGCCATCGACAGCGTGTCGGGCACCTATGTGCAGGGCGACAACGGTAAGCTGGTGCTCCAGGCGGGGCGTGACCTGACGCTTACCGCCGCTCAGGTCAGCAACAGCGGCGAAAACGGACAGACGCAGCTTAGCGCCGGACGCGATCTCACGCTGAACACCGTCAACACCGGCAGCCGCGATGATTTGCTGTTTAATGACAACGACTGGAGCAAAGAGTCCAGCACGCAGCAAGTTGGCAGCGAAGTCACCGGGAAAGGCGACGTCACGCTGCTGGCGGGCCGCGATGCCAGCCTGACGGCGGCCACGGCCTCGGCGGGCGATGCCCTGCGCCTGCAGGCGGGCAACACTGTCACCCTGAACAACGGCGTGAACACGGCGGACGTTGACCAGTACCTGAAAACCCACGGCAGCGGGTTCTTGTCGAAGAGCACGCGTGAAAAACAGCTCACCACCCACACTGAAAACGTGGTGGGCACGCTGCTGAGCGGCGACAGCGTACAGGTTGGCGCGGGCAACGATATCCGCGTGACCGGCAGCAGCGTCGCCGGTACGCACGATGTGCTGTTGGATGCGGGTCATGACCTGACCGTGGAGGACGCGGTGACCCGCCAGCGCGACTACGCGATGGTCAACGAGACCAAAAGTGGGCTTTCTGGCACCGGCGGTATTGGCGTCAGCTACGGTAAGCAGAGCACGAAAACCACTGACGAAGGCGACAGCCTCACCAGCAGCGGCAGCACGCTGGGCAGCAGCAAGGGCAGCCTGACGCTGCAAGCGGGCAATCAGCTGAGCGTCAAAGGTTCCGATCTCATCGCCCAGCAAGATATGCTGCTGAGCGGCAAAGAGGTATCCGTGCTGGCGGCGCAGCAGCAGACCAGCCAGACCCACACCGTTGAGCAGAAGACCAGCGGACTGACGCTGGCGCTTTCCGGTGCGGCGGGCAGTGCGGTGAACAACGCCGTGCAGCAGAGTCGCGCCGCCCGCGATCAGGATGACAGCCGACTGGCGGCCCTGCAGGCCACAAAAGCGGCGCTGACGGGGTATCAGGCTGAGCAAGCGGTGCGGTTGGATGCCGCCAAAGGCGCGTCCGACGCCACCAACAACGATACGGTGGGCATCAGCCTTTCGTACGGCAGCCAGTCGTCTAAATCGACCCAGCACTCTGAGCAGCGTACGTCGCAGGGTAGCAGCCTGACGGCGGGCAACAACCTGGACGTGGTGGCGCGCGGCAGCGGCGAACCGGGTGCCGATGGCGACATCACGGTCGTCGGCAGTCAGCTCAAGGCCGGTCGCGATGTGTCACTCTCGGCTAACCGCGACGTCAACCTGTTCTCCGGAGAAAATACCTCCTCGCTGACCGGTAAAAACGAAAGCACAGGCGGATCGGTGGGCGTGGGCATTGGCGCGGGGTCGGGCGGCTGGGGCATTAACGTCAGCGCCAGCGTGAACAAAGGCAAAGGCAGCGAACGCGGCAACGGCACAACCTGGAGTGAAACCACCGTGGATGCCGGGCGTCAGGTGAACATGGTTAGCGGTCGCGACACCACCCTCACGGGCGCGCAGGTCAGCGGCAATCGCATCGTGGCCGACGTTGGCCGCGATTTCACGCTGACCAGCCAGCAGGACACGGACACCTACGACAGCAAGCAGCAGAACGCCAGCGCGGGCGCGAGCTTTAACTTTGGTTCGATGACCGGTTCAGCCAGCGTCAATATGAGCCGCGACAAGCTGCACAGCAATTATCAGTCGGTGAATGAGCAGACCGGGCTGTTTGCTGGCAGCGGCGGCTTTGATGTTAACGTGGGTAACCATACCCAACTCAACGGCGCGGTGATCGGCAGCACGGCAGACGCCGGCAAGAATCGCCTGGATACCGGCACGCTGGGCTTCAGCGATATACACAACCAGGCGGATTTCCAGACCGAACACCAAAGCGCCGGGTTCAGCACCGGCGGCTCCATCGGTAGCCAGTTCGCCGGTAACATGGCCAACACCCTGCTGGCAGGCGGCAACAACAGCGGTCACGATGACGGCACCACCCGCTCGGCGGTCAGCGACGGCACGATTACCGTGCGTGACGGCGCGAACCAGCGCCAGAGCGTGAGCGATCTGAGCCGCGACGTTGAACATGCCAACGGCAGCATCGATCCCATTTTCGATAAGGAAAAAGAGCAGAAGCGCCTGGAGCAGGCGCAGCTGATCGGGGAGATCGGCAATCAGGTGGGCGATATCGCCCGTACCGAAGGGGATATCGCGGCCCTGAACGCCAGCCGCGCCGAACTGGCGAAGCATAACATTTACGAGCCGGACGCCACGGACTCAGCGGCCAGGAAAGCGCATTATCAGCAACTGCTCACCGCCACGGAGAGCTATAAAGCGGCCCAGCAGCAGTGGGGAACCGGCAGCGCGATTCAGCAGGGGATCCAGGCGGCAACCGCCGCGGTGCAGGGCCTCGCCGCGGGGAATATGCAGGCGGCGATTGCGGGCGGCGCGGCACCGTATATGGCGGAGGTCATCCATAATATGACCACCGATGCGCAGGGCCACGTTAACGTCGAAGCCAACCTGATGGCGCACGCGGTGGTGGGCGCGGTGGTGGCGCAGCTGCAGGGTAATTCCGCGCTGGCGGGCGCGGCGGGTGCGACCACGGGTGAGTTCATCGCCCAGCAGATGTACCCGGGCGTGAAACGCAGCGATCTGACAGAGCAGCAGCGGCAGACCGTCAGCGCCCTGAGCACGCTGGCCGCCGGACTGGCTGGCGGCGTGGCAGGCAACAGCACGTCCGGCGCGATTGCGGGCGCGCAGGGGGGTAAGAATGCGGTTGAGAATAACTTATTCGGTGGTAATGAAGAGTCACAGACTGACTGGATACGCAAGCATGGTATTGATATAGCAAGTTGTGCTGATGCTCCGGGCTCTGCAAGCTGCCAGAAAGCGATGAATGAACGAGACGCTGTAGGGATGGCACTGGCAACGGGAAGTGTGTCGTTGCTACCTGGTGGTGCTCAAGCCATGTGGGGGCTGGGGGCTGGGGCAAATGCAGGCATCAATTATCTGACTGAAGGAACAGTAGATCCAACGACAGCAGTTATCGGCGGTTGGGTCAATGTTATCAGCGCAGGAAATGGTGTTGTTGGAACTGTTGGCTGGAATGCGGCTGGAGGTGCATTAGGTAACTGGCTTGAAGACAAAGACCCAACATCTGGAGCAATAATAAATGGTGCAGGTTCTCTATTCGGTTATGGTATTGGTAATGGACTTAAATGGGGAGTCAATACTGGAGCTAACTGGTGGAAAGACGGCTGGGATCCGAAATTTAATCCAACGCTTCAGAAATATACTGATATCAAAGGAGAACTGGGGCTTTCAAAAGAAATGACACCAAGCAAGGTCCCAAGTTCTTTTGGTGATTTAGGTGGTTCTGTTTTCTCTGAAATAACAGGTAAAGGAATCGAAAAAATTTCAACCCCAAATAATAATGGAGATGAAAAATGATCAATATTCTTTTCGCTTTATTTTCAATATTGGCAGGGATTTTTTTAGCTGAAATCGCATACGTTTTATTACTTATCATTGAGTACGTTATGCTTGGCAGTTTTAACTTTGAGTTAGCTTCAGCATGGCACTACCTGAAAGTAGGGGGGGGAGGAGGATGCATAATGGGAATAGGGATTGCTCTGCTACGTTATTTTGGCGTTAAAGGGTTTTAGTATCTGTTGAGAATAACTATCTTGCTGATATCGCTCAGGCGCAGGCTGAAGGTAAGACGCTGGAGCAGAAAGCCAGTGTGGTGCGCTGGGTAACTGGATTGATGACAAAGATCCACTGTCTGTTGCGCTTATCAATGGTGCTGGATCTTGTATCGGCTATGGCATTGGTAAAGGGCTCTCATGGGGAGTTAATGCCGGGGCAAACGGGTGGAAAGGTAGCTGGGATCCGAAATTCAATCCAACGCTTCAAAAATATACTGATTTTAAAGGAGAGTTTGGGCTTTCAAAAGAAATGACACCTAGTTATTTCCCCGGCATGGCTGGAGATATCGGTAGTAGCTTGGGCTCAGAGCTCAGCGGGAAGTATATAGAGCAGAAATCCTCTCAGGAGAATCTCAAAAAATGAGACAGCAAAATGTGTTTCTACACTTGGCTCTTTTTATCGTATTAAGCATTGCGTCTATTTTTGACATCAATTACTTTATACGTGGCAGGGGAATTATTTTTTTTTCAAAGGTATACCAATAAATTTCACTATGGATAATATATTTCTGCTTTGTAAGATTAGTTTTAGTATTGAAAGCTTTGTCGGGGGAGGGATGTGGATAGCTCGGGTATTGAAATTAGAAAAATTCTAAGTTGTTGTTGAGAATAACTATCTGAGCCAGAAACAGCAGGCTCAGAAGGATAAAGAAATCGCGGCCTGTCAGAACGCAGCCTGCAAAGCCAGGGTACAGGCGATATGGACGGCGACTGACCTGAATCAGGATGTCAGCTTTGCGGCAGGGATGATAGCCGGCGTTCCGGCGGGTCTGTATGACACCGTTGACGGCATCGTGAAAACGGCCAGCAGCCCGATGGAGACATATGAGGCGCTGAAATCGCTGTTTAACAGCGGTGATGTGCTGGGTAACGTCTCAGATGCTGTGAAGCAGTCTTATATTGACCGCATTGACCGGATGGAAGCGAATTACCAGAAAGCCGGAGCCAGCGGATCTTTTAATGCCGGAGTTGAGGGTGGTAAGCTGGTCACGGATATCGCCGGATTGCTGGCTGGCGGTGCCGGGGTTGCGAAAGTTACCGCAGGAGTGAGTGAAAAAATCATTTCAAATGTAGCTGCGCATGTAGCTACGAACGCAGCTAAATCTGTAGGTGTTAACTTCCAAATTAAAATTCTGGGTGAGTTTTCAGCTATAAAGCCTGGTCCTTTGGATAGTGGTCTGGCAGAAACGTTTAGTGGAGCTAGATATAAAGAAGTCGTATTAAAGCAAGATACGATCCTTTACAGAGGAGGTACATCAGATCAGCCTTATGGTCAATTCTTCAGCTCTGAACCACCTCAAGGAGTGTTGCAAACCAGAGTTGATAAGGCAGTATTACCAAAATGGCCTAAAGGCGGCACCTCGCCAATAGACTCGTCGATAGCGATAAAAATACCTGCCGGTACAAAAATTTATGTGGGAGATGTGAGTTTCCAAACCGATTTATACTCTGGCGGAACTCAGCAAATCGTTATTCCAAAAGCCTGGGCTATTAAAGGCGCTGAAGTTGTGGAGATTAAGCCATTAAAATGACGAAAAATAAAACAGAAATTGTTATAGAAAAAATGGAACGTATGGCTGATTTATTAAAATCAGGCGGTTATACAGACTGGTCTGTCAGTATTATTAAACTGGCTAAGGAATATGAAATCGATCCTGATAACACCAGACAAGCTTTCCGAAATTTTTATGGTGGAATGGGATCTCTAAACGATCTTGTGCTGCACAGAGACGGAAAGGTGTTATTGATTGAAAATGATGAGTTAGATCAACTCAGAAGCGACCTGTTCGAGCTTCTTTCGTAAAGACGAATCCCGGCCATTGCGCCGGGATTTTACTTTAACGGTTAGTTGGAAGTTCGCTTCTTCGGCTTCGCCATCACCTGAATCAGCTTCATCAACTCGCGCTGCTTACCTGTAAAGCTGGCGTTCAGGCAGGGTGGGCCGTTGCAAGCGCAGCCCAGGATGTGAGTTATGCAGCGGGAATGATAGCCGGCGTTCCGGCGGGTCTGTATGACACCGTTGACGGCATCGTGAAAACGGCCAGTAATCCGCAGGAAACTTACGAATCCCTGAAGTCCCTGTTCAACAGCGGTGATGTTCCTGGTAACGTCTCAGATGCGGTGAAGCAGTCTTATATTGACCGCATTGACCGATGGAAGCGAATTACCAGAAAGCCGGAGCCAGCGGCTCTTTTAATGCCGGAGTTGAGGGGGGTAAGCTGGTCACGGATATCGCCGGATTGCTGGCTGGCGGTGCCGGGGTGGTAAAAGGTGGCGCGGTACTGACGGAGAAGGTTGTTGCTAAGGTTGCGGGTAAGGCTGAATCAGCGGCTGTTAATGCCGATAAAATGGCTGCCACTGCTGAATCTGTATCTTCAGGCAAACTCTCAGGCCCTACAGAGAACTGGAAAAATTATACTTACGCTGAAACTGTTGCACAAACGTCTGCAACCGGAAGGTTGGTCAATGCAGATAAGGCTGTAATCGATCCTAATAAAGTTACGTCCTATGCTCTAAATTCAGAGCATCCTGTCGGAGGTAACAAAGCAAAGGTTTTTGAATCAGCGCTGGGTTATAACCAGTCAAATGCAGCGGATCTGATTGCGAAAGTACAGGAAGGCGTGAAATCTAATCCAGTTAAAATGGGATCCTCAGATAAATTCGGTCAGCGAATGACAATTGATATGCCGATTACCGGGCCTAACGGGAAAACTGCAATAGTGAGGACTGGCTGGATCTACGATGTAGGATCCACAACGCCGCGAATGACAACTATATACGTTAACAAATGAGGTCACAGGTGAGCTTTACACCGTTCGATGTTGTTACATTAAGGGTCGATTTGCCAGGTGAAAAATTGTATCGAGGGATGCAAGGTGTGGTTATCGACATCTATGAGGAACCGGAGAAAGCCTATGAAGTCGAATTTTGTGACGATGAAGGGAATACCATCTCACAAATTGCGCTACTTCCCGACCAAATAGCTTAGATTCTGCAAAAATTAAACCGGCCATCGAGCCGGTTTTTTGTTGTTGAGAATAACTATCTGAGCCAGAAACAGCAGGCTCAGAAGGATAAAGAAATCGCTGCCTGTCAGAACGCAGCCTGTAAAGCCATGGTACAGGCGATATGGACGGCGACTGACCTGAATCAGGATGTCAGCTTTGCGGCCGGGATGATAGCCGGCGTTCCGGCGGGTCTGTATGACACCGTTGACGGCATCGTGAAAACGGCCAGTAATCCGCAGGAAACTTACGAAGCGGGTAATTCCGCGCTGGCGGGCGCGGCGGGTGCGACCACAGGTGAGTTCATCGCCCAGCAGATGTACCCGGGCGTGAAACGCAGCGATCTGACAGAGCAGCAGCGGCAGACCATCAGCGCCCTGAGCACGCTGGCCGCCGGACTGGCGGGCGGCGTGGCAGGCAACAGCACGTCCGGCGCGGTTGCGATAGCGCGTCTGCGGCTGTGATCGGTGCATTAGTTCCTGGCCGTGGCGTCTGGCAGAATGTGGTAATAGCGGCAGGTGGCGCTGGGCTTGGCTGGGGGTTGGTGAATACGCACCAGGGATGTTAATTCGCTAACAGGAAATAAATGCCTGAATTTATATTTAATACCATCGGTTCACTTGAAACAGAATTTTCAGGATAATATAAAAATCTCTTAAACGTGACCGCAGCGCAAAATAATTCTGAAAAGTAAAAAGAGGATAAAAATGATCGCATACATCAAATTGCTAATTTATGCATGTGTGTTTTGTATCGTTTTTTGCTTTATTTTAGGGGCTGGAGCATCGATCATCATATACTTTAAAAATGGATATTTTTTGATTCCTAATGGACAGATAAAGAGAGCTATTATTTTTGGTTGCGTAGCGGGAGTAGCGATAACAATGGCTACGCTGGTTTTTAACTTGATCGACAAGTACAACTCACGCAAATCTCCCCCGTCAGATCAGGATTGATTTTCAAAAAAATCACAGAAAATATCCCGGCTCAGATACAATAATGGCGTTACTGACAGCGGAAGCTATAAACGGAAGCATAATTCTCTGGCTGTCGCGCATGTCCTGCATTACCTGGCTGGTCGGCATCGCTGTTCATTGACGCTTTTGCATGATATGCGGGACAGCACGCAGTATAAAGTTATGGAGTGCGCCAGTCTAATCGCTCCGCTTACCTTAATTTAACCCGAGTGCGTAATAATCCTCATTGTCTTTTCTGTTATCACCGTGCTGTTGCTGGGGATATCTTTATTAATAAATGACATGGCGCCAATCACCACGTTATCACCAATCTCGATCTGATCGGCAATAATACAGCTGCTCGCGCCGATGCTCACATTATTACCAATGTTGATTGAGATAGGCAGGTTTGCGGTGTTATTACCGGTGATGCCGATCGTGGTGTTTTGCCTGACCTTGAATGAATGACCGATGGTAGCGGCACTGTTGATAATCAGGCCCTGATGGTGCGTAATTTTCATGCCCGGCTGGATCGCGGCGCCTAACTGTATTTCCGCGCCGTATTTCTGGATTAACTTCCGGTTGATTCTGCGCGCAATATTCTTCACCACGCTATTTCGGCGTTGAAAGAGATAAGAAGCAATGCGCCACCAGAAGAGATAACGCCGTTCTGGGCATTTAATGGCCTTATGCAGAACCCTCAGCCATGAAAAGGGTTTGTCGCTCATCATGACCTCTTTCTGCAACGACGCTTTCAGCAATGCCAGAGGGGGATTGTTCTCGTTTGTCATCAGGATTCCGTACTGAAAGGTCAATGTGGTGGTCGAGGCTGTAACAGGTGCGTAAGGATTTTAGCATTAAAAGGATAAGAAATGTTTTTAGTTGTAACGCGAACAGCGCGATGGGGGCTCGTTAACACGCGCGGGGCGTAACCTGTTAATGACGGTAGCGTGATTCAAGGAGAGGTGAAATGAGTAACGAAGCGATGAATATCGACACGGCGCTGGGCGGCTTCACCGTGTAAATCCTTGCCGCTGATTCTCAGTTTTCAGTAGCGCTACCGCGAACAGCCAAACTTCTCCCATCCTTTCGATCTCCACTCGCTGTACAGCGGTTGCTCTGCGGGGTAAATGGCTGACCAACCCCTCGACCAAGGTTCGAATGCCTTGCGCTGTTTTTACTCATGCTCGGCACAACCCGCATCTCGCCGCTGCCTGCAACGTGATTGAGGGTAATCGGCGTCCTGAGCTGCTCTGCATGACTGAGGGGCGTGACAGGCACACTTATCCGTAAAGCATTTTTATTATTTATGTTTTTTCGAGGTTGAAATCAGCAGGTACTTCTTGTCATTGACATTTAACTTAATGTTTTTATTGTTTTTTATTGGAGTTACAAAAATTATAAACTGTTTTTTGGCTGGAGAGATGTCTCTGTGGTTTTTAATTTTAATTAAGATTAAATAATCAGTTCTTGCGCGCTGATTAATAAATTAAAGCGATTGATAATCCACTATTGATAGGCTTGTTCTTTTATGTGGCTTTAAAAAAAAGTATTTTAGTTGTCGTTCTCGATCAATAATCACACCGTTATTTCATTCCACTCTCTATAACCTTAATCGTTTGAGGATAATCCGCGCGCAATACATCACGCTGCGGTAAATAACACCATTGACCTAACTATTAAGGCAACGGAAAAAGAATGGCGCTTGCTGTTACAGGCAAAATTACATCCGTCGTTTCCCTTATTCAGTCCGGTAAGCGTTAATTTGAAAAATAGATTCATCGCGCAAAGCTCCACTATTCACCGGGGCAAGCAAGGTGCTATGGCTGCATTAAAAAACCCATAAAAACATGTGGGTGGATGCTGAAAATTACATTTCGTTAAGGTAGTCAGCATAATGACGTACAATTTTTTTGTGTATAAATTATCCCTGGTTTTATTTTTACTTGTTTCTTCTCTGCATGCCGATGCGGCCATTGAATCCGTTGCGCTTGAGTCACAGTTACAGGCCGCAAAGGATGTGGCCGGCAGATTGTCGAGTAAAGCTGAATGTTACGAACAAAACCGCGCGCCACTTAATGTTAAAAGCGCCAGCTTACAGGTAAGCATTGGCGAATTACTGCAAAAAGAAGAGCAGATAAAGGAAGATATTAATAATAAAAGTGAAGAAATGAGATATCTGACTGAGGATATCTCAAAAAAATCTTCCGATATCAACGCACTGACTGAAAAGATGATGGGTTTAGGTCAGACGCTTTCTCAGCTGGAATGGGAAAGAAGGGATTGTGTAAATCGTTTTTATTTAGGGTTTTTATGTGATTTTGCGATGGCGATTGCGGGATATTCTGGTGAGGTTGAAAAACTGAATCAACAGATCGCACAAACAAGTCAAGATATGCAAACTATAAGTGACGTGTACAGACAAGAGTCTGAACATCTTGATCGTCTTAAACGGGAAGCGAATGAAAATAGCGCTGCATTAAACCAATTAATTCAGCAGCGTGTGGCGACCGAAAAAGACGTTGCTGGCGTAATAAAAAATCTCTCTGAGGTTCTAGCCTATACACATACCTTGAATAGTCTGAACCGATCGCTTTCGTATTATTCGCAACAGGTTGCGTCCGCCAGGCCTGGAGATGCGTTTGATGAAAAAATGGTTCTTGACGAACTACACACCCTGTCCGAATTGATGCGCCGCCAGGAAGCGGAAGCGGGCATGCAAGGAATGATGCTGTCTAACGGTGAGCGTATCTGCGCTAACTGAATATTATTTCAACGAGGTCTGATTTATGAAAGAAGCGACGAATGTAATCAGTTTTGAGTTTGATGAATTGAAGCGTATTGATGAAGGCGTAAAAAAAATAATTGGCACCGATCCGCTTACGCTTCCGGATGTTGAACATCCTCTGACCAGTGATTATATCCGCCGTATTCAGAGACGGTATAATGTGGCGCACTCCAGGCTGGATTCCGATAATGCCATTGATCTGCTCTATATTGCCTACAACACCACCCCGCAAAAGTATGGCGCCATCCGCAATGATGTTGAGAAACTGATCATGATGGTGCTGCAGGCCCAGCAACGCAGTGAATTGAAAATGACGGATATTGTGCTGATATCCGATACCCTTAACAAAAAGCTGAGAATGCGATTTGAAGACTGGGTTGAAAAACGTAGCAGCGCGGGTGCAGCCGGGCTGAAATCATTCCTCGAGAAAAAGCTGCTTAAGCTGGTCAGTGATATCAAGGAGCAGGCTGAAAACATCAGTAAGGAACTGGGCGGGATTGTCAGCGAATACGATGAGATTGTGGCGTTTACCACAGGCACGATCGGCAAAAGCCAGATAGCGCTCAGCGACGAGATAAAAAATGGTGAAGATGTCGAGAAAGATATCGCCATGAAAACCGCGCAGCAGGCCAAAATAACCTCCCTGGTTAACTCGCTACAGTCAGACATTAATGAATACCAGTCGATGGCCGAGGGATTCAGGCAGCGGGCAGAAACGGCGGAGCAGCGCGCGTTCATTATGTCTATCGTACAGGTGGGCGCGCAAATGATCTCGTCTATGGCGCCGGCGATTGTGGCCGGCCTGACCGGCGCGGCCACCGGCGGTGCCTCACTGGTGGCAAGCGTTGCCTGTAATACGGCGAGCGGGTTGTTGCGCAATGAAAAAGCGACCGCCGAGAGCGCGTCTGCGGCAGAGGAAATCAAGACGAAGAAAGACATTGCTGAAAATCAGTCGCAGAAAGCCGTAGCCGAAGCGGAAAAAGCGCAACTTGAAACCAAGGCGGCTGAGCTGGCGGCAGAAAAGAAAAAAATCGAAGAGGATACCGATACCGCGTCGCGAGACGTCAGGGTCAAAGCCCTTGAACAGCGCATTCTGGATAACCAGGCGGCCATTCAGGAAAAAGACAAGAAAATAGCGGCTGCGGTAACCGCACTGGAGGCTATCTCGGCGGCCGCGAAAGTGCTTGATGAGAAGATGGGTAAAATGTCCGAGAAGCAGGATGCGGCGGCAACCGGGCTGCGTGAGATGCAGATGAAAATGCTGGAGCATGTGCGCGAGTACAATAAAGAAAAGCATATTCAGGATGCCGAGCTGGCGCAGATCACCGTTTTACTGCGCACCTCACGAGACAAAGACGAAACCATCAAGCTGACCGTGCAGTCGCTGAACCTCAGCCTTACGGCCCTGAACAAGATGCGGGAAATCATTCTCGACATACAAGGTTTCTTCATCTCCTTTGCGGCCTTCATGAAGTCCATTCTGGCTGACTCAGGCGTTCAGGTTGAGTTTCTTGAAGAAGCGCTGTCCGACGACGAGTTTGATAATACGCGCTTCGTGCAGCGCATTATCTGTAGCAACGACGCGTTTTTTGTCACTCAGGTTGCCGAGTGGCAGGCGATCAATGTTGTCTCCGCCAAGTTCAAGGAAAATTTCAGCGAAGGCCACCGAAAACTGAATGCCCTGAAGGGGAACTATTTGTTTGGCAGTGCGCTGGAAGCTTACCTCACCAGCGCGGCGGATAAAATTGATGGCATTATTGCCGCCCGCAACCAATGGGCGGCCGAAAAAGAGCTGGAGCTCGACGCCTATAAAAATGAAATCAGTAAAGCGCGAAGCGGCGCGTAACAGATCACAAGGGCCATTCTGCGGAATGGCTCTTTCTGTTCAGACGCATTGGTGCATTGGAGGCAGTCGGCTGCACACAGTAGAAGCCCCAGCTGATGCCGGGGCTGTGTGATCAGAACGGCTGCAGCGTGCCGATCTTGCCTTGCTGCCAGTTGGCTTCTGACTGACGCAGCGCGTTGCTGATATCCGCCAGTTTGTCCGACGGCAGCGTCTTCGGCAGCAGGTCGACGCCGACGCTGGAGATGATCTGCCCGTAAGTGTTACGCAGCTCCGCGTAGGCCAGGTCCTGACGCAGATCGGCGTTCAGCGCATTCAGTTCGCCTTGAATCAGCGGTAACTCACCGATGCTGTTGGCTTTATAGCGGTTACGCAGTTGCTGAGCAATTTGTCCATCCAGATCGCGCAACTCCTCGCTGGTTTTGTACTGACGCAGCGCTTCGTTATAGTTGGCGCGCGCCACGTACAGCTGTGCCATGATTGCCAGCGACATCGCCTGACGCTGCAACTCGCCCACCTGCTCGTTGGCCTTCGCTGCATTATGTGCCGCCGGGCCGGAGATCAGGTTGAACAGATTCCAGGTGGCTTTCACCCCCACGTCGGCCCAGCTGTTGTTGACCAAAAACGAATTGCTGTCGTAATGGCCGCCTGCGCTAATCTCGATACCCGGCAGCATACGCAGCAGCGCTTTACGGGTTTCGGCGGCGTTAATGCGCACCTGATAATCCTGCTCACGCAGTTCCGGGCGGCTCACAAGCGCGGCTTCTTCGAGGGTTCTCTGATCCATCGTCAGCTGCGGAACCGTCTGGTCGCCGTTGGCCGGCAGCGCCAGTTTATAAGGTGTATCCAGCGGCAGGTTCATCAGCGTGGCAAGTTCGGTTTTCGCCAGCGACAGCGCGCGGCGCTGCTCTTCCAGCTGGCGAGTCGCTTCAATTAACGCCCGGCGATAGGTGAGGGCTTCAACCTGGTCGCCGACCTGCTGCGCAGTCATGCGCTCACTGGCGTCGCGCGCCTGGTTAACCCGCTCAATGAGCGCATCGATCTGGCCGAGCAGACGTTCGGCGGCAACCGCGCGCCAGTAAGCTGAACGGACATCCTGCAGAATGGTGTGGACAACTTTGCGTTTACGCTCTTCGGCAATCCAGCGCTGATCCGCTTTCTGCTTGGCACTGACGTAGCTCACGCCAAAGTCGAGCACGTTCCACACCATGGTCAGGTCCGCCACATCGCGATCGCGATCTTGTGAGGTGGACGGCTCCAGCGACGTTTGTCCGGTTTCTACGCTGCGGCTACTGGAGGCGCTGGCGTTGTTGCGCCCCACGTAACCCGCCGATGCCGCCAGCTTCGGCAGCATGTCATAACGGGAGAGATCCAGTTGCTGCTGGGCCAGTGCGCTTTCCATGACTTTTAAGCGTGACTCAAGGTTATATTTCAGTGCGCGGGCCATGGCGTCATACAGAGTGATTGGCGCGGTCACCGGCTCCTGCTGGCTAAACATCGCGATCCGATCCTGCTGGCTGCGCTGTTCGCTCTCTTTTTTAGTAATTGGGTCGCTGGTCACGGCGCACCCGCTTAGCGCCACGACCAGTGCGCTTAGCGCAAAAAGCTTGCGGCCTTTACGCATCATTTCGCTGCCACTTACCGTTGTTTCCACCGGCAACCGGTTTGCCACCATCACGTTCATCATAAAATTAACGCCTTCTACTGTAGTCTTGTCGTTATGAGTTCTGCTGCTGGCCGTGGTCATACAACGCCTGTTCAATGATCGCCAAGCGTTGTCCTTCGGCCTCGCCAATCTGTTGTAATTGTTGATGGAACGAGGGAGTGAATGCGGCTGTCGCGGGTTCTTGCCCCGGTTCGGATACGCCCTGCGCCTGCAGATTGATATCTTTCCAGCTACCGCCCGTAAACACTTCCATCGGTGTCAGTGCGGGCAGATAAATGCTGGAGAAGACGCTGGCCAGCGATGAGGTGCCGCCCAGCGCCGGATCTTTGTTAAAGCTGGGGAAGGCGCCCAACGTACTCTCAAACTGGCTGCCGAACGAGGCGCCGCGCCCAAACACATTCGCCACATCGCTCTTGGCTGCATCCTCGCTGGCCCCATCGCGCAAGGCGTCGAAGATAGAAGCCATCATGGAACTGCTTCCGGCGCTGTGCCCTGCACTAAAGCTGCCGAGCGAGGCGGGGGCGAGCGGCGGCACGCCAGGCCCTTGGGGCTGGAGAGTGAGTGCTCGGCTGTCCAGCGGACGAGGAGCGTTCATTCCATCTGATATACGGAACTGCGGATCGCCACCGGGAGTGCCGGCACGCGCGACGGTCAGACTAAAAGTGGTGCTGATTGACGTATTCTCGGCATCGGTGGCGGTGATCCGAATGACCAGACTGCCGCTATCGGTGCTGCCCGGCGTGCCGGAAAATGTGCCGGTTGCGGGGGTAAAGTTAAGCCACGCGGGCAGGGCGGCACCGTCGGCCTGGGTGGCGCTCAGGGTTAATGTGTCGCCGACATCCGGATCGGTAAAGGTGTTCACCGGAACGGTAAAGGTGAAGCTGCCGTCCTGAGCGACGGACTGATCGGCCAGCGGCGTGGACACCACGGGCGGCAGATTACTGTTATTCACCGTTAGCCCAAAGGTGGTGCTCACCGAGGCATTGCTGCCGTCAGTTGCGGTTATGCGAATTGTGAGGTTACCGACATCACGGTAGCCCGGCGTGCCGGAGAAGGTTCCGGTAGACGGATTGAAACTCAGCCAGACAGGGAGCGCCGAGCCGTCGGCCAGGGTAGCGCTCAGCGTCAAGGTGTCACCGTCATCCACATCCGCAAACGTCCCCGCAGGCACGGCGAAGCTGAACGACGTATCTTTGGTCGCGCTTTGCGGGCCTGGCGCAATTCCCACAGTAGGGGCATCGTTCACGCTGGTGACGCTCAACAACGCCTGCGCGCTATTGCCAGAGAACGCACTGCTGCCGCCCGAAGTTGAAGTGTCCGCCAGACCTCTGCTGCCTCCTGCCGTCGCCGCCCCGCTGGTCTGATCCCACGCGCTAAAGCGCAGGGTTGCGGTCTCACCGTTGGCGCTGTCCGGGACATAACGCAGCTGTGCCGTTGACGTGAGCAGCAGCGCTGATGAAGTGGAGACCGTGCCGACATTGAACCAGCTAGCCCCGCTATCAGTGGAATACTGCCAGCCACCGCGCCCGACGGTCGCGGTAATTGCGATGCCGCTGGCGGCCCCGCTGTCAACATCGCCATAGCCCGCACCGCTGAGCAGTGACGCGACGGGGGTGATAGACGAAGTGATATCCTCGGTGGTGGGCGTCAGGCTGACCGTCGCCCCGCTGGATAAAGTTGGTGCGTCATTAACCGGCGTGACGTTGAGCGTCATCGTGCCGGTATTCGCAGACAAGGCCGTGCCGTCGCTCACCTTCCAGGTAAAGGCGGCATACCCCGTGCCGTTGGCGTTCGCGCTCGGACGGAAGGTCAGTTTGCTAATATTCGCCGCGTTCACCACCGCGCCACTGCCAAGTAACGTATCACCGCCGCCGCGCACGCCGTCGCTGTTGGCGTCAATAAACAGCTCACCGGCGGTGGGAGCGGTGACGATGGTGATGGACTGCAGCGTGTCGCCGCTGTCCACGTCGCTGAAACCAAAATCAGCCGCGCTAAAGGTCTGGGCGCTATCCTCATTGAACGTCTTGCTGACCGACGTATTGCTGATGATCGGCGCGTCGTTAACCGGCGTAACGTTGAGCGTCATCGTGCCGGTGTTGGCGGACAAGGCCGTGCCGTCGCTCACCTTCCAGGTAAAGGCGGCATACCCCGTGCCGTTGGCGTTGACGCTCGGGCGGAAGGTCAGTTTGCTGATATTCGCCGCGCTCACTACCGCGCCACTGCCGAGTAACGTATCGCCGACGCCGCGCACGCCGTCGCTGTTGGCGTCAATAAACAGCTCACCGGCGGTGGGGGCGGTGACGATGGTGATAGACTGCAGCGTGTCGCCGCTGTCCACGTCGCTGAAACCAAAATCAGCCACGCTAAAGGTCTGGGCGCTATCCTCATTGAACGTCTTGCTGACCGACGTATTGCTGATGACCGGCGCGTCATTGACCGGCGCGATCGTCAGGACGGCCTGATTGACGCCGCTGCTGTTGAGCGCGCCGTCATTAAAGGTCCAGTTAAGCGTTACGCTGGACGGCGGATCGTCAGAGGTGTTGGCATAGGTCAGGGATTGCAGAACCGCATTCACTGTCGCCGACGTGGCATTACTGTTGAACGTCAGCGACAGCGTGCCAGCGGAGTTTGCCGTGACGCTGCCCACCGCCGTCCCGTTGTAGGTGAAGTTTTGCCCTTGAGTCAGAACGCCCAGCAGCCCGCTATTGCCGAAAGTATCGACGCTGTTCGCCCCGCCGTTACGCGCAATCGTCAGGGAGGCGCCGCCGTAGTTGCCCTGATTATTCAACTCGGTATCAGCAACGGTAACATCGCTGTCTATCACCACCGCGCTGCCTTTTTCCGTAAAGGTCGCGCCGCCATTGAGATTGCTAAACACCGGGGCGGTGTTGCTGGTGGAGGTGATCGACGCGCTATTGATCGCCGTCAGGCTGCCCGACGTGGCGCGCAGGGCCAGCGTATTGATACTGCCGCTATTGGTGTACTGGATGATGAGTCCGGAATAGGTGGCAATGCCGCCAGACGGCGTTAAGGTCACCGTGGTCGCGCTGGCATCCTGATCGCCGGCGCTGACCGCCAGAGTATTGACCGTACCATCGACGGTGCCGTCGTTAGGATCTGTCACCGAGAGCACAATATTGGTGGTGTAATCCTGATCCACCATACCATTCGCATCCACCGCCTGTACCACCGGCACGGTGGTAAAGCTGGCACTTTGTCCGTTCTGGATTGTCGTCGGCACCGGCTGGGTGGAAAACACCAGCCGCGTCGCCACCACATCCGGATCGATGGCGGCCGACGTGGCGCTGACCAGGCTAGCCGCCGCCGCCGTCAGCACGAAGTTAGCATCACCATCACTGGCCGAGGTGTACTTCACGCCGTTAAAGGTGGCAATCCCGTTGACGGCGGCCACTTGTGTGGTGCCCGTCAGCGAGCCGCTACCGTTCTCGCTTAACGTCACTGCACCGTTGAAATCCGTATCGATATTGCCGCGATCGTCAACGGCAATCAGCACGGGCTGGGTGGTGAAGTTAATGCCACTGACCACGGCGGTGGAGGGGGATTGGCTATAAATGAGTTTGGTCGCGACCACATCAATGCTGGCTCCGCTGCCGTTGCTGACGCTGGCCTGACCGCTGGCGAAGGTTGAGCTGCCCGAGGCCGTGGTGAAATTGCTGGCATTGACCGACACGATCACCGTGTGGTGATCGGTGATGTCGTTACTGCTGGCGTTGTCGCTGTAAAACGCCTTAATGGTGTAGGTTTCACTGCTGTTATCCGCAATCGACAGATTTAAGCCGGAGAACGTAATTCGGCCGGTGCTGCTGTCGTACGCGCCGATGACGTTCGTGGCGTCCGGACCGCTGAGCAGGAACGTCATCTTGCTTAATTCAGCAGATGTTGCCGTCCCACCGACGTTCGCATAGAACTGGCTGATCGTGGTGGCCGAACCATCCGACGTACCGGGATCGCTGAGGGTAAAGTCCAGCAGTGAGGTGGCGCTGGCTGCGGATGTCGCGGTAGTGGAAAAGGTCGCGGCTTCGCCGGCAGGGCCAGCGGTGACGGTCGATGTGGCATCTACCGTGGAGGGGGCACGGATATTGTTGAGTACCAGGTTATCCAGATAGTACTCATTCGTGCCGGTTGTGGTGATGGTAATCGAAGACACGCCGACAAAATTGCCGTTAAAGCCGCTGAACGTGGTAAAAGAGGTCCCCCCCGAGTAGGTCAATACCCCGCTCTGATTGTCACCGCTGGTCGATTTACTGGATGAGATGGTGTAATTCATGTTCCCGCTGCCATCGATATTCATTAAGTCGAGCGAGGACAAATCAAAGATATAGCCGGGAATGCTGATGGTAAAAGTCAGCGAATTTGACGAGCTTGAACCATCCGTCATCACGTCATAGAAGTAGTGAGTGCCGTCGGTGTTCTGCCCAGCGAACACGTTTCCGACAAAATCAAAGTGCAGGTTGCGTCCGCCTTCCTGCCAGACCTGATTATTGTCGGTACCGCTGGCAGAACCTGACTCGAAGGTAAAGGTATCCAGCACGCGGGAATAATCTCGCTGCGCGGCGGCGGTGAGCGCAATGTCTGTGGCGATCTCTCCGACCTGCGATTCCAGCACCCAGTCGCCTTTCAGCGCGGTCGATCCGGTCAGGTCTGTGGACGCCGCCACATCCGCGCCGGTGAGTGCGGCCAGGTCGTTAATAAACGCCTGCCCCTGTGTGCCTTGCGCCACGTTACAGCCATACAGCAAGATATCGCCGGACGCCGTCAGCGCCTGGCCGATCGTCACCAGATCGGCACGTCTTGCGGTCAGCGTCGCGTCGGTTACGCTGATGCCGCCGAGCGTCAGTTGGCCTTCGCTACCGTTGCTGATGATATGGATGGCGTCGTAACCCGTGTGGGTTTCTGCCCATGCGGTAATCTGGCTTAAGCCATCTTTGCTGCTATCCAGCAGCACGACCTCGACGCCGTCTTTCACACCCCGGGCCAGTTGCTGGAAATCCGCTACTGCGGTGTCAATAAACACCACTTCTTTGTGCGAGGCACCGCCGGGCGCGACCGCCACGCTGCTTTCCGCAGCGGTCTTTGAATTTTGGCTATCGCTATTGTGGGTTCCATCGGTGCTGGCGGCATCGGTCTGACTCTGGTCAGACGCGCCGCTATCCGCATGCGCTGCGGCTGCGGGTACGGCGGCATTTTGCGCGGCGGCATTATCCACCGTGGCGGCGACCGCACCATCAAACAACATACGTGCTTCCAGCATCACGCCCAAAGGTGTCTGCTCATGCCATGCCGCATCTTGTGAAACCTGACGACTTTTTTTGCCCAGCCAATGACGCCACCGCATAAGGATACCTTTCAGGAGGAGATGTTTTTACAACACAGGCCAGCCCGCGTACTGCCAACTGGCCTGTTTTCGCTATTTATGTCTGTATTAACGCGGACCGTTACGGCCTGTCGGGGTATAAACCTTGGGCCATAATGCAAACCGTCAGCCCTTGCGCAGGCGACTGAGTAGGCACGCTTAGATTTGGATTCGATCCTGCAGAAGCGACAGTCACTGTTCCGCCTGTCACCGCTTGCACCGTGGTCTGGTAGGCGGGAATGGTTGGCGTACCAGTGACCGTGCCATTGGAAATCGACGAAACAACCGTACCGCTGACCGGACCTGTTAACGTCTGGCTGGGCCCTAACGTAGTATCGGCAGCCGCGGACGTATTATAAATATTCGCGGAACCCACCGCGGGCTTAGCCAGTATCGCGCCATTGCTGGGGGACGACACGGTGCCGGTGACCGTCGATCCCCCGGCGATTTTCAACAATCCGGACGTCACTGCGGTGAGATTCAGCGTATTGGTGATGGTCTGTCCGCTGACCGTTAATCCGGTTCCGGTAATTTGCGGCACGTTTATCGTCTGACTCCCGGAGATAGGGGCAAAGGTTGCCGTATGAATGTGAGCGGGCAGCGGCACGACGACACTGGCTGTGGGCTCGCCGATTTTCTCTCCTAACTTAACGGCTGCCAGGCCTACTCCTGAGCCCGTACCGACGACGGCACGGCCTTGCAAATCGGGCAACGCGAAGGTGCTTTTACCATCGCCTCCATACTGGAAGCTGAGCAATGAGAACAGCGCCTGATTCGTGTTGATAGGGACAACCTGGCCGTTAGCCGGAAGCCAACCACGCGGACACCAGGACATGGCGAACGAACACACCGTGCCAATATAGGATTCACTATTACAGGCTGCGGCACTCTGCGGCAGAAACGCACAAACGGCGACGGCGGTCGTGATGGCCGATTTCACAAATAGACGCTGAACATATTTCATACAGATCCCTCCTGGAGGAATAGCTGTGCTATGAGTATTAAATATTATTAATAACGGATGTTATTAATAACAAAATGTATAGTTTGACTTAAGGAAAAAAAGTCAGAGAACGAGTGGAGGCTAGATAATTCAGTCCGATCGGAAATATAACGCAGTCATTAAAATTTACATACATAAAAAAACATAAACTGACGTAGTTAATTTTATTGAAATGATTAGAAATAACGGGACATTACAGTTTTAAATATTTTTCAATGAGATGGCTTTTTTCCTGTATGGCAGGCAGTGGGCGATAACCCAGGTTATAAGGTGAAAGCGGAGGAAAATCGTCCGAAAACGATCTCCCTCGCGCGTGTCAAAATCCGCTTTCCCGAATACCTAACGACGCAATCCGTCGCCATAGCGCGCCAAGCAGGGATTCTTTTTCCCCTTCCAGCATGACGCTGCCGCGTAACGGCTGTGGCGGCAGTGAGGACTGCCCCGCTTGCACGGTGAAGCGCACACTGTACTGCGCCTGCACCGGTTGCGGATTGTGGTCCCTGTCGCGACGTACGGCGATTGGGCCGTGGCGATCGGACGCCAGCATCTCTTGCTGCAACCACGCGGTGCCGGTGGGGGCAATGCTTTGCAGCTTTACGGCAAGGCGAGGATACGCGGGGTCCTCGGCGATAAAATAGCCCTGCATCCCCACTTTCGCGCGGTTGAGCGTGTCGTCGGGTAAATACCCCTGCACGTTTCTGGCCCCCTTTCCGACGACGCGGAGCAACGGCATATCCGCAGTAAGCCAGCGGCCTTGGGTCATGTCTCGCGCCACATCTCTCACCTGGCCGGCCTGCGGCGCGGTGATCGTCAGGCGCTGACGCTGCGCATCCAGCCCGCGATAGCGGGCCAGGGATTCCGCCAGCTGTCGATCAAGCACCAGGGTTTCGCTGGCGGTTTCCTGACGTCCAGCGCCGCGCTGCCGCTGTTGTTGCAAAACGGTAATTTGCTGACGCTCAATATTGATGCGGTAGTCCAAATCGGACGCGGTCAGCTCCAGCAGTTTCTCACCGGCTTGCACCTGCTGGCCGTCAGTAACGTAGAGCGATTTAACCTGCGCAGGCGTAGGGGCATAGAGCACGCTGACATGCTCGGCTTGCAGCACCGCAGGAATACGCATACTGCCGCGCCAGGGAAATAGCAGCAGCGCCGCCATTGCCGCCAGAATCAGCCCGGTACGAAGCAGTTTAATGGGATGAGCACGCTTACGCATGGTCCACCAGATATGCGCCTCCTTCACGACCGGAAGCGCGATAAACCAGCCAATTTCAACGGACATCAAGACAATCCCCACGACCTTAATGAAAAAGTGGTACACCAGCAGTGCAATGCCGAAAAACAGGAAAAAGCGCCATATCCATGAGGCGTAGCCCCATATCAGAAGCTTGCGTTGCATGGGCGGCGACCAAGTCTGTGGAGCCGGATGGTCATAGCCAAATAGCCACTCGCGCAGTTGCCAGCGGCACAGGGCGTACGCGCGCGCTTGCAGGTTTTCCACCCGCCAGAAATCGCTGAGTAAGAAGTAGCCGTCAAAGCGCATCAGCGGGTTGAGGTTAACCACCAGCGTCGTTATCCACGTGGCGCTGGAGAGCATAAACGCCGCCGTGCGCAGCGGGCCGTCCGGCAGCAGCGTCCATGCCAGCAGCGCGAAAACCGCCAGCAGCACTTCGGCCAGGATTCCGCCAGCGCCAATCAGTAAACGCGCACCCCGATCTTTGCATTTCCACGCATCGCTCACGTCGGTGTAAAACAGGGGAAACAGCACGATAAAGGCGACTCCCATGCTCTGCACCCGGCAGCCCGCGCGCTTGGCCATAAAGGCGTGCCCCAGTTCGTGGATAAATTTGGCGAATACCAGCGACACCCCGAATACCGCCATGCCTTGCAGACTGAACAGGTAGGGAAACGCGTGGGTGTAACGCACCCAGTCGCGGCTGACCAGATAGAGTCCCAGTAGCAGCATCAGTGGCACTCCCCCCATTAATAGCGGTGTGCCATAGCGATTCAGCCACGGCCAGCATCGATTAAGCAGGGGATCGGGCCGCCAGAGCGGAATGCGAAAAAACAGATACTGGTGCAGCACTTTTTTCCACAGACTGGTGCGCATGGCGCGGGCTTTACTGAGATAACGTTGGCGCTGTTCGGCATCGCCGGAGGTCACCAGATCGTGCTGGCGTAAAAACTGCAGCATCTGCTCCAGCTCTTTCACCTGTAGCGGCAGGCCCGGCTCCTGATTGGCTGCCGCAAGCACCTGTTGTGGCAGGCGCAGGGACCAGTGGCGCAACAGGCGGATCGCCGTGGGCGTGAGGGTGAAGTAGTGGCCGGTCACCGGGTCCGACAGCACCCACTGCGGCGCACCGTGAATATCCGCAGCCGATTCCACCAGTTGGAGATCGGGGCGCAGTGCCGGCAGCAGCGGGTTCACAGGCCGATAGCCTGACGGATCGCGGCGAGCGGACGACGGAACAGATAGACCGCCAGCGGGACATATTCGCCCGACAATTTGGCCGTCCCGCGCAGCCCAATGCGCGGGGGAGCAGTGTTAAAGCGGCCATCAAGTAGATAAGCCAGGTTGCCTGTCGGCGTCTGCTCGGATTCATAGGCGATGCGCTCAAGTTTGGCCGCGTGCGGGGTGAGCGGATCGCTGTCGAGGAACAGCGTGATAGGCGCCTTCTGTTGGAGCGCAATCGCATCCCCTACATCCAACTCGATGCGCAGCGCCGCAAGCGCCGGGTCGGCGAGTTCCATTAAACGCTCACCCGTGCGCACCGGTTTGCCAATCCAACGGTTGGCATCGGCAAAGACGGCGATACCGTCCCGTTCAGCGCGGATCTCTGTGCGGCTGAGCAGGGCGCTGGCGTAATCCCGCTCGGTGCGTTTTTGCGCCACCTGAGCGGCAAGGAAGTCGAGTTTTGCTTTGGAGTCAGCATCCTGAAAGGCGCGCTGCGAGCTGGCTCGAAACTCCGCCTGAGCCACATCCAGCGCGCGCGCCGCCACGTCGGCCTGGGCTTTCAGCGTGGTGTCATCGAAGCGAACCAGCAGATCGCCGCGATGGACGATCTGGTTTGGCTGCACGGCAAACGACTGGATCACGCCGTCCAGCGGAGCCGCGACCACGCGCCCGTGGTAGGGCACCACTTCGGCGGGCGCCAGTACCGACTGACGCACCGGAATAAACAGGCAGGCAAGCACCAACAACAACGGAATCGCGATCTTCCAGCGCCTTTTGCGAGGGTGCCAGCGGTGGGTTTGCGGCTCCAGCGCCAGCCACGCGTGGCTGAGTGCGCCAGCAAGCTGGCCAGCCAGTACCTGATCGGCATGTTGCCACGGCTGTTCGCGCGCGTACCAGATGCCACCAAATTGTTCTCCCCGCCGATCGGTGAGCGGTGACCACAGGGCTTCGGGGGCGGAGAGCGCCTGCCAATCACTGCGGCTTTGTTCGTCGAGTAACGCCGCGTCAATAATGCCACACTGGCCGAGCGGTTTGCCGTCCGCCGCCTGCAAGCGGGCGCTGGCACGTTCGATAAACGCCACAAAAGGGGCATGGGGCGCGGGTTGCGTGACGCCGGTTACCGCGCGCACGCGACCATTAATAATCAGGGCGGCGTGACGATAGCCGAACAGCGGCTGGCTGGCATTGACGATACAGTACGCCAGCGCTTCGCTGCTGGCGGCGGCCCTGGCCTGCTGTTCGATATCGAGAAAGCGGGCAAACACCGTTGCACTGGCTGTCGCCGATGAGGGGGACGTACTCACTTCGCCTCCGGGAACTGGGCCGTGCCGCTCATGCCCGCCATCAGGCCATTATCGGCATCGACCAGCGTCCCGATCAGGCCGAGGGTTTGGCTACTTTCGTCAATGCGCGCGCCGAGCCGCGCGATACTGGCCTGCAAAGGTTTACCCGTTTCATCCGGCGTAAAAGTGAAGGTTAATCCGGGCTTGAGCACTGACAACAGGCGGGAAGGGACCAGCAGGTTAATTTCTAGGTGGCGATTGTTCACCACATCCAGCAGCGGCGTGCCCTGGGCAACGCTCTCAAAGGTTTGCGTACGGCGCTTCACCACCTGGCCAGCGAAGGGGGCGTTGATACGACAGCGGTTCACCTGAATCTGATACACCTGGCTTTCGGCCTGCGCCTGGGCGACATGCGCAGCGGAGAGCGCCACGGCGTTCTTGCCCACTGATTTAAGCTGCGCGAGCTGTTGGTTCTGGCTAAGTTCCGCTTGCGCCGCCCTGGCCGCCGCCTGTGATGCAGCAAGCTGTGCCTGATAGATGCTGCAATCGAAGCGCACAAGGGTGTCTCCCTTTTTGAACGCCTCGCCTTCTCTGAAGGGCATCTCCACGATGCGGCCAGCCAGTTCACTGGACAGCGTGGCCTGGTCAACGGCCACCAGCATGCCGCGTGCCTGATTATCGGCATGCGTTTGCGCGGTATCGCCAGCGGGCGGGGAGGTCAGAAGCGGATCGCTCGCCATAGCCGGAGTGATGTGGAGCAGTGAACCCATTAAAAGCAGCCCAAGAGTACAGCGGTAAATAGACGAATTGACTTTCATTACGCATCTGCCTTTCACGCGTAGTCCCTTGTTAATAAAAGAGTTGTGCCACCAGGGTGTATGTAAGGTACTGTTAAGTATTTGTAATCTAATGTGTCGCAGTAGAGCAAGCAAGGAAAAACTCTAGGGGCAGCGAGGATATATATGAGGGAATGCTCGGGAGGTGACCAGGAGGCACGATATAAAGGTTTTCAGCGCTGATAAAGCGATGGTTCTCTGGCTTATGCTTGGGATGGCTATGTTTTCGTGGTTGAATGGCGTTGTCGGTAGCTGTGGCGCTTTTAGTACTGCCCATTGTGAGAGGATTGAAGAGGGTTGTTTAAGGGAATGAATACGGCGGGCTACAAGATGTTGGCGGTTGGGCGTCGGGATAGTGGCAACCAAACAGATAAAAAGTTAAAAACGATGTTACTTATATCATTGAGGCATTTTTGGAGTTCCCTCTGAATAATCGTAATAGCCCCCCCAAGCAAAGTGTTAAAACGATTTCTTGTAAACCGTTCTTTTGAATATGCCTATGAGTTCCGACTCATTTTCAAGCGATTATGAGATTTTTGCCATGCCAACTAAAAACAACAATTTGTATTTATTAACATTGACATAAACTGCCAATGTTTGCCGCTATTTGCCAATGTCCGCCATTTCTGTCGCCATTTCATCGCCACTGTGTGCCAGAGGATTGAGCTTGGCCGCCTCCTCTAAATGGTCAGGGGCGAAGTGGGCGTAACGCATGGTCATTTTAATATCGGTGTGGCCCAGCACGCGCTGCAGCACCAATAAATTTCCGCCATTCATCATAAAATGACTGGCAAAGGTGTGGCGTAAAACGTGGGTTAATTGGCCGGCGGGTAATTCAATGCCGGTGCGATCGAGCGCCACGCGAAATGCACCGTAGCAGTCTGAGAAGAGTCGACCGCTTTTAGTGAGGGGCAGCGCGTTATAGAGCGCGGCGGTAATCGGAACGGTTCTGTTTTTCCGACCTTTGGTTTTGACATAAGTGATCTTGTATTTCACAACCTGGCTGCTTTTTAAGTCTTCCGCCTCTGACCACCGTGCGCCGGTCGCCAAACAAATTTTGACCACCGTTTCCAGATCGGGGTGATCGCTGTTGCGGCACGCGGCGAGGAGAAGGGCAATCTGGTCGTGGTTGAGCCACGCCATCTCTGTCTCCTCGGTGCGGAACGGGCGGATGTGCTTCAGCGGGTTCTCACCTTTCCATTCGCCCAATCGGCTCAGCTCATTGAACACGGCGCGGAAGTAAGCTAACTCAAGGTTCAGCGTGCGTGGTGAAACCACGGTGACGCGGTTAGAGCGCGCGTAGTCGCCTTTTAAGCGCTTCTCGCGGTAGCGCGAGAACATCTGCGCATCGAAGTCTTTGGCCAGCGGTTCCCCCATGCACGCAAACGCATGCTGCATCGCCAACTGCCGCTTTTGCCCGTCTTTCAGCGTAATACCGTGGGCACTGTACCAGGCGGTAATAAGATCAGATAGCGTGCGGCGATCCTCTTTTCCTTCCTGCCAGGGCTGCTGAACGCTGTACTGCTCAAACGCCAGCGCTTCGCCTTTGGTGGCGAACTTTTTACGTACGCGTTTTCCGCCGGCACCGTTCGGGTAAATCTCACAAAGCCAGCCGCCTTGAGGTAATTTTCTTACCGCCATCACGCCATCTCGTTATATGCGCCAACCACCCGACTCAGCATGACAATCTCATCGACGGCACATTCAAAGGGAACCTTTCCGCCGGTAACGTGCAGCTTCTTGCCCGGCAGCACTGTGACATCACGCAGGCTAATGGCGCCTTCAATGTTCACAATCCACTGGCCATCCGCCAGGGTGGCGTGATTTTCAACAAAATAGGTGGTGTCGTGACTGCGCACGCACGCCATGTTCTCCATGGATCGTGCCAACAGCTGCGCATCCACCACCATTTCACCCAACGGCAGCAGGCGACCATCGCTTAACGCATGCAGGGGAAGGGCTGCAGTGGCACCTTGCGCTGAAGACGTTGCTACGTTGGGCGCGCCTTCGCCGGTCATCAGCCATTTCAAATCGGCTCCGGTCTCCAGAGCACAAAACACGGCAAAGTCGTAGGACATATTGCCGCGTTTGTAGCGATTCTGCAGCGAACTGGCGGCGATGTCGAAATGCTTAGCCAATTGAATTTTCTGTGAAAATCCATAGACCTCGCAGATTCTGTTGAGCAGAGCCTCATTGTCAAAGTTAGCGGTATCTACCATTTTTAATATTACCTTGCTTGATAAATGCTAAAATTGGTATTAGCATTGCTCTTATTGGTGGCTGTTAATGGCAAGTCTTGGCAAAAACAGGGCGATTAACGGCTAAACATTACTAAATAGGGAATGATGCTATATGGCCTGTGAAATCGCAATCATCAAACTGCCGTCGCCCGTGGTTACCCTGCAGCAATTTGCTGCATTGGAAGGGGTCTCTCAACGCACCGCCTACCGCTGGACCACCGGAGATAACCCCCGCGTGCCGATTGAGCCGCGCACCATCCGTAAGGGCTGCTCTAAAGCCGGTGGTCCCATTCGTATCTACTATGCGCGTTGGAAAGAAGAACAACTGCGTAAATCCCTTGGGCACTCGCGCTTTCAACTCATTATTGGTGAGTGATTCACAATAAGTGAATTTTTTGGCGTATCTCCGCCGATAAAACTTTTATCAACAGGCGCCAACGGGAGGAGAAAACGATGCGGCAACACGAGACACACCCGCAGGACGAGTGCCTGCAGCCGATCACTTTCGACGAGTTTCAAAAAAGATGGCGTCAGATGCGCGATCGCCATGCCAACCCGGCGCTGCGCTGTTTCAACCAGCAGAATGATGCCTTCAAGTTTTGCGTGTTGACGCTGGCCAATCGCGACCATCCCAAAACCTTTAAGGCGAGCGATGTCGGCGAACCCTTTGAATCTTTTGACGAGTGTCGCCGTGAATTGATCATTGAAGCGATGAATAAACTGGCCCGCTGGGGACACACACTGCCTCGGCAGTTTTCCACGGCCGACCGCGTTTTACCGGATTAACCCCTAAACCTGCTTTTTATGGCGTAAACCCGTCGGGCATGCCTTTGCCTAAATTTTGGAGAACAAACCGTGCGTAATACCCCTTTTCACTCAACAACGGCTGCACTGCAGGCCAACCTGACAGCCGCGCAGAACGACGCGCGCAGAGCGTGTGCGTTGGCGCTAGCGCAGCGCCTTGACGCGATAGCTTCACATATCGACCGCAACACACTAAACGGCGTTGAAGCGGCCGAGCTGATTCGTCAGGAAGCCGAGCGCCACAGACGTGCCCTTGAGGAGATGCACTGATGGCGGATGCGATCGACCGCGCGCAGCAGCGCGCCGAGGAGCTGTTAGCCGACACGCTGGCACGGGCGACCAGGCGTCCTGTCGGGGTCTCGGCGTTTATCTGCGAGGAGTGCGATAATCCCATCCCAGAGGCCCGCCGTCGGGCCTGCCACGGCGTCACGCGCTGCGTAAGCTGCCAGGCTTGGGTAGAACAATACCCAAGCCGTGCGAAAGGCCGCGCGTGAACGAGTCCTACGCTTACCCGTGGAACGCGCCGCGGGAAGCGATTTCCAGTCCGTATCCCACTTATAAAGAGCTGGCGCACCGCTCGCGTGCGCTAGCGGACTATGCGCATGCCCAGACGCAGCTGGGTCGGCAGCCAAAGCTGGTCCAGCTTGACATCCAACGCCGCCTCACTGAGCGTGAAAGCACCCAAGGCGCTGCCCGCGCGGCGGCATACCTGACCGGCACCTTTCTGACGCGCACGCTGCCGCGTCTCGAGCGCGTCAATGCACGTTATCGTCTCGATACCCTGCAGTCCGGCACGCTGCATTTACTGTCGGCCCATGCGCCATACGAGCAGGGCGCGGCGCGTTCAGCCGGTACGCTCTGGGAACTGATGACGCGCTTTAACCGCCTGCCGGATATGGCGCGCGCCGATGTGGATCGGCTGGCGGGCGATATCGCGCGTTTCATTCTGGCGGAGCTGGTTCAGGCGCATACGCCCAGCGAGTCGGACTATCGCTGCACCCATCGCCTCTATGTGATAGCCGCCACGCTGACCCGCACCTTCCGGCAAATGCCGCCGTTGTGGGAGCGCGTCACGTCGCGCTTTTTTGCGCCAGAGGAGGTGACGCCCGCTATTCTGCGGATGCAGACGGAAAAATGGTGGAAGGGCCGACTGCGTCGCGTGGCGGCGGCGTGGCGCGAGCACCTGCACATCGCCTTGGCCAACGTCAGCAAAACGCACACGCCCTATGCCAGCGCTATGGCGGCGGCTGAGTGGCGCGAGCAAAAGCGCCGCACGCGAGAGTTTCTCAAAGGTATGGAGCTGGAAGATGAGGCAGGGAATCGTATCAGCCTGATCGATAAATATGACAGCAGCGTGGCCAATCCGGCGATCCGCCGCTGCGAGCTCATGACGCGTATTCGCGGCTTTGAAAATATCTGCAACGAAATGGGATTCGTCGGCGAGTTCTACACGTTAACCGCCCCGGCGCGCTATCACGCCACGCTCAAAACCGGCCACGGCAACCGTAAGTGGCGTGGCGACAGCCCGGCAGATACGCAGCGTTATCTCTGCACCCTGTGGCAAAAAATCCGCGCCCGACTGCACCGTGAAGCGATCCGGGTTTTTGGCATTCGGGTAGCGGAACCGCATCATGACGGTACGCCGCACTGGCACATGCTACTGTTCATGCGCCCGGAGCACGTTGAGCCGGTACGCCAGGCGATACGTGATTATGCCTGGCAGGAAGACAGCAGCGAACTCACCAGCGACAAGGCGCGCAACGCCCGCTTTCATGCTCAAGCCATCGACCCCAACAAAGGCAGCGCCACCGGCTATGTGGCGAAATACATTGCCAAGAACATTGATGGCTATGCGCTGGAAGGCGAGCGGGATAATGAAAGCGGCAAGCCGCTGAGCGAGACCGCGGGCGCCGTGTGTGCGTGGGCCGCACGCTGGCATATCCGTCAGTTTCAGTTTGTGGGCGGGGCGCCGGTCACGGTCTATCGCGAACTGCGCCGTATGGCGGACGGCGAGACCGCACATGGTCTGAGCGTGGCGTTTGCGGCGGTACACGATGCCGCGGATGCTGGCGATTGGGCGGGCTATATTCATGCGCAAGGCGGGCCGTTCGTGCGGCGTGACGCGCTGGCTGTGCGCACCTGGTATCAGCCGAGTGAAGAACTGAACGCCTACGGTGAAGAGATGCTGCGTATCAAAGGGGTGTTTGCCACCGAGGTTGGCTCTGATACGCCTATCTTGACGCGACTGATCGCGTGGAAAGTCGTGCCCAAGCGCGCCCTTGCCGGTGGGGTTGACCGTCAGGACGCGTCCGCGTCCTCTTGGAGTTCTGTCAATAACTGTACGGCGGCCTCCCCAGCGGCGCGGGCAATCTCGCCATCGGAACCTGTTAGTGCACCTGATTTCTATGGTATGCGTCAGCGAGAGCGACGGCAGTGGGTGGCAGCGCTCAAAGCCTATACGAAACGCGGACGTTGTGACGGCAGCGGGCCTCCGTCACTTTCGCGGCGCAACGCGTTTCCAGCCGATCGCCGGTGAGAGGATGCTCCGTGTTAAAAAGCGGATGGGGGTGCCATGGTCTATTAGCCATCTTTAACCGATCGACGCTTCTTATCACGCTTAAAAGACGCAAATCGCGACCCGATCCGTACCGGATCGCCAAGTAAAACTGTGGCGTGAAAAGGCCGTGCGTGCGCGACTTGCCGCTGGGCTAATAGCGATGAAATGCTTTTCTTATCATGCAGATAAAAAGCACTACCAATTTTAATATTTTCCTTCCTCTCATTCAGAATGCTATGCTACTGTATATATGTACAGTTATTGTTGGGGGGAGGGCGCGTGGATAACGAATTAAAAGAACAGGTAATGCTTGAGCGTGTGGAGCTGATTGCTCGGTTAACAACGGCAGGGATGTGCAGAGAACGTGACAGGGAGATCGCGCTTAGCCTTATCGCCGAGATTGCCGGTAACTCCGTGATGACCAACAAACAATTTTCAGTGGTGTTTTCAGCGGTGCCGCTGGAGAAATAGGGTGGACGATAGCGTTCATTGCGGCCTCCCGTACCTCATCGGGCGTGCCGCGGCGTGACCCTGCGATCGCTGCGCGGCGTAGAGCGCAATAACGCCAAAGCGGGCGTCGCGTTGGGACCGCCACGCGGTTGTCGCGCCCGGGTCGTGTCTCAGCGCGTCGTGCAATCGGCATGCGTTTACGCGATCCCGACATAGAGCCGCCCGGCCCGCCGTCATAGGCGGGCTTTTCTTTTTTTGCACGCGGCCTGGGCCTTATGCTATTCAGGCAAGTTTCAAGCGCGCCTCATCCTCCCGCATCCCGTCCTTCCAACGTTATCTACTTCCCATTATGGCATTGCGTGCCTGCTGAGCGCTAAGCGGACGGCAAGGCGTTGTCGCAGAAGGGGGACACAGAGACACTGGTTTGCAATCCACCACGCTCAGCCAATAACCCGCGCGCGGGGCGAGAGCAGAATCATTATCCGGTGACGTCCATTGACGCGTAAAGCGGCGGTTTCGGCACTGTTCTTCGTGAAAAAAAGCTGAATGGTGCCCACGATCTGCCACGTTAAACGCCTGTGTTTAGCAGGCGGACACGGGCACTGCCGCGATGGTGATCAGCAGTCGTCGCGCCACAGGAAAAAGAGAGAGGCATAGCATGACCCGCGTTTATGCGCAGCAAGGCGATACCCTGGACGCCATCTGTTTTCGCTACTACGGCCGGACCCAGCAGGTTACCGAACAGGTTTACGCGACCAATACCGGACTGGCGGATGCCGGGCCGCTGTTGCCGCACGGCTGGCCGATAGATCTGCCGGCTTTACCGGATGCGCCAACGCGCGAATCCACGCACCTTTGGGACTGAATCATGCTGAGTACGGAGCGCATTAGTGCATTTATCACCTATGCCATCGCCGTGATTATGGGCTGGCTTGGCTGCTGGGATCTGCAGGATGTGGCGACCTTGCTGGGCATGGCGCTGGGGATCGGCATGTTTCTGGTGAGCTGGTATTACCGTCGCAAAACTTACCTGTTGTTTGAGCGCGGCCGCCTGAGCGCGAGCGATTATGAATCTGCCAATCGTTAAGCGCTGTTCAATTGGCGCGGTGCTGGCGCTGGCCGTCACGCTGCCAGGTTTTTCGCAGCTGCAGACCTCGGTAGAAGGGCTAAAACTCATCGCGGATTATGAGGGCTGTCGCCTGAGCCCGTATCAGTGTGACGCGGGCAGATGGACGGATGGCATCGGCAATACCGCCGGCGTGGTACCGGGCAAAAACATCACCGAGCGGCAGGCGGCGGGCACCTTTATCGCCAACGTTCTGCGCACCGAGCGGGCACTGAGCGGCTGTGTGTTTGTGCCAGTGCCGCAGCACGTCTATGACGCGCTGGTGTCGTTCGCCTTCAATGTCGGTACCGGCAGCGCCTGCCGTTCCACACTGGTGAAGCTGCTGAACAGTGGCCGCTGGCGCGACGCCTGCCTGCAGCTGCCGCGCTGGGTCTACGTCAATGGCGTATTAAATCCGGGATTGAGCAACCGGCGCGAACGTGAGCGGGTCTGGTGTCTGAAGGAGGCGCAATGAACCGCATCCTGATCGCGATGCTGGCTGCCGCGCTCATGTCGCTGGGGTTAACCGGCTGGCGCTGGTCGGTCACCAGCAAGGCATTGAATGAAGCACAGAAGATCATCAATACGCTGTCGGCAGGGATTGAGAGCCGTGACCGGGCGATAAGCCGCCTTGACAGTGAAAACCGGCAGAGCCAACAGCGCGAGGTCGCGCTGCGCCAGCGACAGGGCCAAGCCAGCGTGCAGGCCCTGACCCGCGAAATCCACATACAGAGGGAAAACGATGAGAATCCGATGTTACGTACGTGGTCTGCTGCTGCTCTGCCTGCTGACGTTATCCGGCTGCACAGCCGTCCCGCCTTCGCCAACGCCAGAGATTATCTGGATTGGTTGTCCGCGCGTGACAAGCTGCCCAATACCGAGCAACAGCCTGCGTTCGCAGGGCGATCTGGCGGCGGATAATCGCCAGCTGGAGGCCGCACTGGTGGCCTGCGGACTGCAAATTGACATCATTAAAGAGTGCCAGGAGCAACACGATGCTGAAACCCCAACACCTTCGCCAGAGACTGCTCGACAGCGTACCGCTGCTGCAGGCGCATCCCGATAGCCTCACGCTGCTTACCGAAAGCGGACGCATCGTTTCTACCCTGGCGGCGTCGCTGTCGTTTGAATATCACTACCGGCTGAAGGTGGCGATCGCGGCGTTCAGCGGTGAGATGGATGGGGTGATTGTACCGATGCTCGACTGGCTGCGCGTCAACCAGCCCGATCTGATGGCGACGAAAGAGAAGCAGCGGGACGGTTTTACCTTCCAAACGCACCCCGTCAGCGACACGGCCTACGATATTACGATTGATTTGCAGCTGAGCGAGCGCGTGCGGGTGACGCGCGACGGAGCGGCGCTGCACATCGAGCATGTCTCCGAGACTTCGCCACCGGAGGATGACGAGCGGCCGCTACAGCTTTATGCCCACGGTCGGTTAATTAGCGCGTATGAAGCCTGAGTGAGTGGTGGGTGGGCGTTTCATGAGCGATTGAATGCACAACAAAATCCATGAAAGCTCAGGGCAGGTAAGGCGGTGATCGCGGGGGTACCGGACGCGTGCAGCGCGGGAGCCTCACAATGCGCTGGGAGACAGGCCCTCGCGAGCTGGCAAAGCGGTTGAGTACCAAGCGCCTCCCTGCGTGGCCCAGTTATTTTTTGCTGATGTACGAACAAACTCTCTTAAGTAGTGCTTGCCGCCCTCATTCAGCAAGATGATGCAATGAATGAGCAAATCAATGAAATCTTGCGCCTGCTGCGCAACCTGATCCGCATCGGCACCGTCTCTGAGGTTAATCTCATTGACGGGCTGTGCCGCGTTGACACAGGAAACAACACCACCGGCTGGCTGCACTGGCTCACCGCCCGCGCGGGAAAAACGCGTTCGTGGAATGCGCCGTCGGTGGGCGAACAGGTGCTGATCCTCTGCCTCGGCGGCGAACTCGACACTGGCTTTGTGCTGCCCGGTATTTTCTCCGATGCCCACCCGGCGCCATCTGCCTCGGCGGATGCGCTGCACTGGTCATTCCCGGACGGGGCGGTGATTGAGTACGAACCGGCAAACGGTGCGCTCAACGCCACCGGTATCCAGACCGCCACAATCAATGCCGCCGTTAAGGTACTGCTCGATTCCCCGTTGGTGGAATGTACTCAGCTTCTCAAAACGGCGCAGCTCGAAGTCACGCAGGGCGGAAAAATGAACGGTAACGTCGTACACCGCGACGGCACGCTCAGCTCTAACGGCGTCGCGCTGGATACCCATGTCCACGGCGGCGTACAGCGCGGTGGCAGCAAAACGGATGGCCCGCAATGACCCAGACCACCTTCCTTGGCATGCACCGGGAAACCGGCGAAGCGCTGACCGATCTCGACCATATTCGCCAGTCAGTCAGCGACATTCTCACCACGCCGCTCGGCAGCCGTGTGATGCGGCGGCGCTATGGTTCGCTGCTCTCGGCGCTGATTGACCAACCGCAAAACGCGTCGCTGCGGCTGCAGATCATGTCGGCGTGTTACGTCGCCATTTTGACGTGGGAGCCGCGCATCACGCTGACCGGCATCAACTTCACCTCCACGTTCGACGGCAGCATGGTGGTCGAGTTGACCGGCAACCGCAGTGACACCGCGCAACCTTTTTCTTTAACTGTCCCCGTGAGCTAAAACATGGCAACCATCGACCTGAGCCAGTTACCCGCGCCCGACGTGGTGGAAACGCTGGATTATGAAACCCTGCTGGCCGGGCGCAAGGCCACGCTGATCTCGCTTTACCCGACAGAGCAACAGACGGCCATCGCGCGCACCTTGTCGCTGGAATCTGAGCCCATCGTCAAACTGCTGGAGGAGAACGCCTATCGCGAAGTCATTCTGCGTCAGCGGATTAACGAAGCTGCCCGCGCGGTGATGGTGGCGTATGCCCGAAACGCCGATTTAGATCAGCTTGGTGCGAACAACGGCGTAACGCGACTGATGATCACCCCGGCAGACGATAGCGCCATCCCGCCCCTGGCGGCTGTTATGGAGAGCGACGACGATTTCCGCGCCCGCATCGCTGGCGCGTTCGAAGGGTTAAGTGTGGCCGGACCGGCCGGTGCGTATGAGTACCATGCGCGCAGCGCCGATGGACGCGTGGCGGATGCCTCTGCCATCAGCCCGTCGCCGGCGGTGGTCACCCTCACCGTGCTGGCGCGCGATGGGGACGGTACGGCGCCGGCGGACCTGCTGACGGCGGTGGAGACGGCGCTCAACGACGAGAACGTGCGCCCGATTGCAGATCGCGTCACCGTGCAGTCGGCCGCCATTGTGCCTTACGAGATTGAGGCCGAGCTGTTTCTTTACCCGGGGCCGGAAGCCGAGCCGATTCGTGCGGCTTCTGAAGCCAAGCTGGTGGCCTTCGTGACCACGCAAAAGCGCCTGGGTCGCGACATTCGCCTGTCGGCGCTGTATGCGGCGCTGCACGTTGAAGGTGTCCAGCGCGTTAACCTGATCAAACCGCTGGCGGATGTGGTGCTGGACAAAACGCAGGCGGCTTTTTGCACCGGATATGCCTTACGCGTAGGGGGATCCGATGAGTGACCGCCTGCTGCCCACGGGCTCGTCGCCGCTAGAAGTGGCGGCTGCGGAGGCGCTGGCTTCGATTGATGGCCTCTCCGTGCCACTGCGCCAGCTGTGGGACCCGCAGGCCTGTCCGCTTGTGCTGCTGCCGTATCTGGCGTGGGCATGGTCGGTTGATCGCTGGGACACCGCCTGGCCAGAATCCACCAAGCGTGCCGTGGTGGCGGCATCCCGTGCGGTGCATCAGCGTAAAGGCACCGTGGGTGCCATCCGCCGTGTGGTGGAGCCGCTGGGCTACCTTATCCGCATTATTGAATGGTGGAAGACCGGCGATGCACCCGGCACCTTCCGCCTTGATGTGGGCGTGCTGGACTACGGCATCACCGAAGATATGTACAACGAGCTGGAGCGCTTGATCGCCGATGCGAAGCCGTGCAGTCGCCATCTCATCGGGCTGTCGATTAACCTCGACGCGCACGGCGCCATTCCCATGGCCGCCGCGTGCTACAGCGGTGACGCGCTTACCGTTTATCCCTACCTCCCTGAGCACATCAGCGCCGGTGGCCCGCTTTACGCCGGTGCCGCGGTGCATTTCATCGACCTACTGGAAGTGAGCGTATGACAACCAAATATTTTGCCCTGCTGACCAATCAGGGCGCGGCGCTGCTGGCGAATGCCGCGGCGCTGGGGACCCAGGTAAACATCTCCACCATGGCGGTCGGCGACGGTGGCGGCATGCTGCCCACGCCCGACCCGACGCAGACGAAGCTCATCGGAGAAAAGCGCCGTGCGCCGCTCAACGCGCTGTCGGTGGATGCGGCCAACAGCAGCCAGATCATCGCCGAGCAGATTATCCCGGAAGGCGAGGGCGGATTTTGGATCCGTGAGATTGGCCTGTACGACGCCAACGGCGTACTGATCGCCGTGGCCAACTGCGCCGAAACCTACAAGCCGCAGCTGGCCGAAGGCAGCGGCCGCACGCAGACCGTGCGCATGATTCTGATTGTGAACAGCACCAGCGCCGTGACGCTGAAAATCGATCCGTCAGTCGTGCTGGCAACGCGGCAGTACGTCGATGACAGGGTGATTGAGGTTAGACAGTACGCTGACGCGCTAATGGCTCAGGCAAAGAAGTACACAGATGACCAGCTCGCGCTGCATGTAAAGGCGGATAACCCGCATGCGCAATACCTTGCTATTGCTCAAGGGCTGTCTGAGATTAAATCCGCAGGCAAAGTCGCTCAGGCACTCAAGAATCTGGGCATTGGTAGGGGGGTACCTCTGATTGGTTCGCCTTTTGCCTGGCCACACGCGAAGCTTCCCAACGAGGTGTTTCCCGATATGGCGGGCATGGTGTTCCTCAGATACAACGGAACCACTTTCGACGCCAATCTCTATCCGGATCTGGCACTGATTCATCCCGATCTAAAGCTGCCTGATATGCGCGGCGAGTTCATGCGCGGCGCCGATGAGGGGCGCCTCGTTGACCCCGGGCGAACTCTTCTGAGCGCGCAGGGCCACGCCCTGCAGCAGCACAGCCACTACATGTATACGCAGGGCGCAATGGCAGGGACTGTATGGGCGCCGCTGGACAATACCAGTAACTCACAGACCAACGGGGATTCCGCTATTGGCAACGGCACCACTGCCGGGCAGTGGACCTCTCAAGCAAGCGGGCCGATAGGCAGTTTTGCCACTGAAACCCGTCCGCGTAACCTGGCATTTAATTTTGTAGTGAGGGCTTCATGATGACCGAAGTTAAGAAAATTGGGCTAAATGAAAACGGGTTAGCCATTTCCGCAGGCACCATCTCGGCCTACCATTACTATGAGCAAAGCGGCGTCTATGCGGGAGAGTCCGAGCAGTATCTGCCGCAGGGGGTTGGGCTGCCCGCTAACGCAACCCCTATCGCTCCGCCCGATGCCGTTTCGGGTAAAGTTCGTGTGTTTACGAACGGTGTTTGGCAACAGGTCGAAGACCATCGAGGCGAGACGGTGTATCGCATCGCAGATGGCATCGCCATCACGGTGGACGACATTGGTGACTACCCGCAAGGCACCACGCCGCTGGCACCTGTCACCGCGTTTGACGTATGGAACGGCGACGCATGGGAAACCGATCTGCAGGCGCAGCAGGCGGCGGCAGAGCGGGCCGCTGAGGCAGAGAAAGTCGAGCGGATCGCGCAGGCTAGCAGTGTCTCTCAGGTATGGCAGGTACAGCTGATGCTCGGCATTATCACGGATAAAGACAAAGCCACGCTGGTAAAATGGATGAAATATATTCAGGCGTTACAGGCGGTAGAGACTAGCACGGCGCCGGACATCCGCTGGCCAGACAAGCCCATCTGACGGAAAAGCCCTGCGGGGCTTTTTTATTTACGGTGGGCATGTGTTTGCTCAGATTTCAGCAAACCGCAACCGCATGCGCCCCCGCACCTGACCTGACATCCTGAGAACACCTTTGAACAGGAGTCCATCAGAATGTCTGATTATCATCACGGTGTCCGCGTCGTCGAAGTCAACGACGGCACGCGCACCCTTTCCACCCTTTCTACCGCCATTGTCGGCATGGTCTGCACCGCGCAGGATGCCGACGCAGCGACGTTTCCACTCAATACGCCGGTGCTCATCACCAATGTACAGGGCGCCGTCGGTAAAGCGGGTGTCACCGGCACGCTTGCCGCCGCGCTGCAGGCGATTGCCGATCAGTCTCGGCCCGTGACGGTGGTAGTGCGTGTCGCGGAAGGCAAAGATGACGCCGAAACCGTGTCCAATATTATCGGGGGCACCGACGAAAATGGCCGTTACACTGGCATGAAAGCGCTGCTGGCGGCGCAGACGCAGCTTGACGTTAAGCCGCGTATTCTCGGCGCGCCTGGCCTCGACTCATTAGAGGTGGCCACCGCACTGGCCAGCATTGCGCAACAGCTGCGTGCGTTCGCCTACGTTTCGGCGTGGCAGTGCAAGACCATTTCGGAAGCCCGCCTGTATCGCCAGAACTTTAGCCAGCGTGAACTGATGGTCATTTGGCCTGATTTCCTCGCCTGGAACAGCACCACCAGTCAATCCACTACCGCCTGGGCCACCGCGCGGGCGCTTGGCCTGCGTGCCAAAATCGACACCGACACCGGCTGGCACAAAACCTTGTCGAACGTGGGCGTCAACGGCGTCACCGGCATTTCCGCCTCGGTATTCTGGGATCTGCAGCAGGCGGGCACCGATGCCGATCTGCTCAACGAGGCGGATGTCACCACGCTGATTCGCAAGGACGGCTTCCGCTTCTGGGGCAACCGTACCTGTAGCGACGATCCGCTGTTCCAGTTTGAGAACTACACCCGTACCGCGCAGGTGCTGGCCGACACCATGGCGGAAGCGCACATGTGGGCGGTGGATAAGCCACTTACGCCGATCCTGGTACGGGAAATCATCGCGGGCATCAATGCCAAATTCCGTGAGCTGGTCAGCGCGGGCTATCTGCTGGGCGCGTCCGCCTGGTATGACGAAAGCGCCAACGATAAAGACAGCCTGAAAGCGGGCAAGCTCTTTATCGACTACGACTATACGCCGGTGCCGCCGCTGGAAGATTTAACCCTGCGCCAGCGCATCACCGATACCTATCTGGCGACGTTCGCCGCATCCGTAAACAGTTAAGGAGCCAGATAAATGGCACTGCCACATAAACTCAAGGCCATGAACCTTTTTAATAACGCCAACAGCTATCAGGGCGTTGTCACCTCCGTCACGCTGCCCAAGCTGGCGCGCAAGCTCGATCCCTATCGAGCGGGTGGCATGAGCGGCGCCGCCTTCATTGACAATGGTCTGGAGGACGATGCGCTGGACATTGAATGGAGCATTAGCGGCATTGATGAACTGGTGCTCTCGCAGTGGGGCGCGTCTGATGTACCGCTGCGCTTTACGGGCTCTTACCAGCGCGGTGACGCTGGAGAAGAGGTTGCGGTGGAGATTGAGGTGCGTGGAAAGCACCAGAGCTTTGACTTTGGTGAAACCAAGCAAGGCGAGGACAGTGAAACCAAGATCACCAGCAAAAACACCTATTACAAACTGACCTTTGACGGTAAGGCACTGATTGAAATCGACACCCTCAACATGGTGGAGAAGGTCAACGGCGTCGATCGCCTGGAACAGCGCCGTAAAAACGTCGGTTTGGTATAACGCCCTGATGCCAGCGTCAGAGCGACGCTGGCTTTCTCACCCCCTTCTTTGAAAAGGCCGTGAAAATGGAACAGAACGAAAACGTTGTGGTACTGGAATCGCCCATTCTGCGAGGCGATACCGTGATTACGCAGATTGAACTGATGAAGCCAAACGCCGGAGCGCTGCGCGGTGTGCGCTTGTCCGAACTGGCGGGATCAGACGTGGATGCCCTACTGGTGGTGGTGCCGCGCATCAGCGTACCGTCGCTGACCAAAGCGGAGTGCAACGCGCTGGCGCCGGCGGATTTGATTGCGCTAGCGGGCAAGGTGATCGGTTTTTTAACCGCGAAGTCGGACGCGTAGCCTGGCCGACTGACCTGACGATCAACGACCTGATGGCCGATATCGCCACGGTGTTTCACTGGCCCCCCTCGGAAATGTACACCATGCCGCTGGCCGACCTGTTGGATTGGCGGCATAAAGCGCTGATGCGCAGCGGAGCAAACGCAAATGAGCAATAACCCCAAGGTGCAGGCGCTGCTAGACGCGGTGGAGAAAGCCTCACTGCCGTTAAAAGCCGCTAAGCAATCCCTGCTCGGGGTGGCGGCGGATGTCCGTCAGGCGCAGACGCATATCACCCTGCAGCGCGAGCAGGCAAAAAGAGTCGACGCCGTGCGTAAAAGCAACGCACAACAGGCGGTTAGCCGACCTGAACGCGATAAAGCATCGTCTCAGCCATCCAGCTTGCCGCTGCAAAATCTGCAAGCGTCGCAGGGGCGACTGAACGCGACGATGACGCGCTACCAGCGTGGACAGGCGCTGGCTGAAAAGGTGCGCAACGTGGGAGCGTCCAGCCTGGATGCGGCAAAAAAAGGCTGGCAATTGGGCGCGACGATATTGCGTCCTGGCATCGACGCCGCGCAAGCACAGGGTGAACCTGCCCTGGACGACAGCACTTCCGCGTTTCCTCAGCTCAGTGCGCAGTTAGACGCGATCAGCGCGACCGTTCAGGTGCCCACGATTGTTCCTCTGAGCGATACGCGTGAGGCGATGTCTCAAGGTGCGAGAGAGAGTGCGCAACCGTGGGGCCCCGAGCGTAATGTTCAAAACGGACGCGGGCTCACGGAGACGCTTATTGTCAACGCGGGGACTGGGCGCTTACCGTCGATGGCGACCGGCAGCGCGTCGCGTTCGACCGGAGACGCGCTGGAGCAACCTGCGCTTAGCGCCCCAAACCTGCTGCGCGTGTTTAATGCACCGCTACAGACGATACCCAGCCCGCTAACGCAATCGCGCGATGACATCGGCCAACCGTTGAGCAGCAGCCACCTTGCATTGGGTGAGCCAGCGGGCTTTTCCCCTGCGCCTGCGTGGGGTACGACCGTCAACGATACGTCTGAGGCAACGTCCGTTCAGCGTGCGAACGGCAGCTCAGCACCTTCTCAAAGCCCGCAGGGGTCGCTCAGCACGGACATCGCTGCGTTTCAATCCGCCTCACAAGCCATGAGCATCGACCTTTACGATAAGGCCGATCGCAGCGTACGAACCTTAACCCAGAGCGCGACGCAATTACTTTTACAGGTCGATAGCTGGGTGCAAAAAAATCCTACGCTGGTGGCGGGCTTGGCAGAGACAGCAACGACAGCGTTGGCGCTGGTTGCCGCCGTGGGAAGCATTGCCCAAGCGGCATGGCCCGTGATCGCTGGCATCAATATGCTGGTGGCCGGGGCTGGCCTGCTGGGCTCTGCTTTTACGGCAGTGGGCAGCGTCGTGGCGACGGCCTTGGGCGCCATTACATTTCCGTTTGTGGCATTGGTAGCCGCCGTGGTCGCCGGCGCTGTGCTGGTGCGTAAATATTGGGAGCCCATCAGCGCGTTTTTCAGCGGGTTTGGCGAAGGTTTTACCGCCGCGATGGGGCCTATTAGTGATGCTTTTAGCGGGCTTACGCCTCTTTTCTCCGCGATCGGCAGTACCGTTACCGAGCTGTGGAATGGGTTCACCCAATTACTCGAACCGGTGAAATCAACCCAAGCCGAGCTGGCCGCGGCGGGCGATATGGGTAAAAAGTTCGGCAACATGCTGGCGGAAGCGTTGAAAATACCGAGCCAGGCGCTGGACCAACTGCGCGGGGGGATCGATTGGGTGCTCGAAAAGCTGGGCGTTATCGACACAAAGTCAGACGGGCTCCAGGAAAAAGTCCCGTCGCCCAACCCCCTCGCAACCGGCGGGGCGGGTGTCAGCACGAGCGGGCCGCCGGCCAGCGTTGCGTTGGGCGGCGCAACTTATAAACCCTTTATCGCGCCTGCGGCCTCTGCGGGCACCGTGGATCAAAGCCAGAACAGCTACCAGTTTGACCTCCATATGCATGAGGGCATGACAAAGGAGGGGGTCGTGGCCATCGTCAATGAACTTCAGGCGTCGGCGGACCGTAACCGCATGGCGCAGAATCGCAGCAGCATGGGATGGGGCTACGCAACATGATGATGATCTACGGCATGATGCCGTTTATACGCCAAACGCTTCCTTACAATGCGTTGACGCACAACATCGAGTATCGATGGCCAACCAATGACCGCTTCGGGCTGCGTCCGGCGGCGCAGTTTGCCGGGCCGGGTGCCGATACGCTCGTGCTTTCGGGGGAATTGCGCCCGGAGATCACCGGCGGTGCAATTTCCCTGATGACGATTCGTCTGCTGGCCGATCAAGGGCTGGCCTGGCCGTTGATTGGCGGTAGCGGCCAGATCTATGGCATGTATGTCATTGAGAAGATTAATCATGTCCACAGTGAATTTTTTCACGATGGCGCCGCCAGCAAGATCGCGTTTACCTTGTCGTTGAAGCGCGTCGATGAGTCGTTTACCACGATGTTTGGCGATCTCAAGACGCAGTTAGACGACTTAAGCGGCCGCGTGCGTGCGCTGCCGAGTAGCATCACGTCAGCGATTGACGGCGTAAAGTCCATGGCTAGCAGCCTGCTGCCCGGTGCACAAGGAGGTTCGCTATGACGGTGCCGGCGGGCAGGCGGTTCACCCCAGACTTTACGCTGCGGGTGAACGATAAAAATGTGACGACCAACGTCAAAGCGCGCCTGATTTCGCTGACGCTTACCGATAATCGCGGATTTGAAGCCGATCAGCTGGATTTGGTGCTGGACGATGCCGACGGCACGCTAGCGCTCCCCGCGCGCGGTGCGGCAGCAATATTAAGTCTTGGCTGGCAAGGTGAGACGCTCACCGAAAAAGGTCGCTTTATCGTGGATGAAGTGGCGCATCATGGCGCGCCGGACACTCTGACTATCCGCGCGCGCAGCGCAGATTTTGGCGGTCTGCTTAATCAGTCCCACTCGGAGTCGTATCATATGAAGACGCTGGGTGACATTGTGGCGCAGCTTGCCGCGCGCAACGGTCTTATCCCGAATGTCAGTAAGGAACTGAGCACCATCAGCGTAAGCCATATTGACCAGTCGAATGAAACGGACGCGCAGTTTATGACGCGCCTTGCCGGGCTGTTCGGCGCAATCGCCGCCATTAAAGCAGGGAAACTGCTCTTTATGCCGCCGGGTAAAGGCGTTACAGCCAGCGGTAAGGCTATCATGCCCTTGGCGCTTACCCGCCAGGAGACCAAAGAGTACAGCTTTGGTATTGCCGATCGCAGCAACTACTCCGGCGTTTCAGCGACCTGGCTACACACCAAAGACGCAGCACCTCAATCGCTTACCATGCAGCGCAAGTCCACTGCAGCGTCCTCACCGGCGTTGACGCATCCCGCAGCGAAAAAGCCAGCATCTGATGTTACCCAAACCAACGGGACGGCCGACGCCGATTACCTGGTGGGAAGCAGGCATAATGTCTTAGTGTTGCCAAAAATCTATCCCGACCGCGCGACCGCAATGCGTGCGGCAAAAGCAAAGTGGGAGCGCCTGCAGCGCGGCACCGCGGAGTTCTCTGTCACGTTGGCATGGGGCCGTGCGGATGTGTACCCGGAGACGCCAGTACGCGTCAGCGGCTTCAAATCGGTCATTGATGCCCAGCCCTGGATCATCAAGAAAGTCACGCACAACCTTAGCGTTGCGGGGTATACCACCAAACTCGATTTAGAGATGGATATAGCAGGCTGGGAATTTTCGTTAGAGGGTGATGCGCATCAGGCTGAGTAAAATTCACTTTTAGTGAATTTAATTGCTATTTTGGTTATTTTAAAGTATCAAGTATGAATTCTTATACGGAGAGAATACCCATGATGCATTGCCCACTTTGCCAGGCCGCTGCGCACGCAAAAAGCAGCCGATACATCTCGAAAGAGACCAAAGAGCGTTATCACCAGTGTACTAACATCAACTGCAGCTGTACGTTCAAAACGCATGAATCCGTGGCGGCCATGATCGTCAGTCCCGGTGCGGTGAGCAAAGTGGACGAGCATCCCAAGCCCCGCTAACGCGGATCGTTTAATAAAAAACCACCGTAACCACGGTGGTTTTTTGTTATTAGAGCAAAGGTAGCCGAACGGTGCAGAAAGAATGGATAAGAAAACCGATCGCCATTCTATCGCCACTATAAAATCGACAAACAAAAAAGCCACCCTAGAAGGTGGCTTAATCATATGATAACTATCATTAAATTTGGTGGCCCCTGCTGGGTTTGAACCAGCGACCAAGCGATTATGAGAACGGTGTCCATCTCATAAAAATCAATAAGTTACTGATTAAAATGGAAATACTAAAATGAATATTATTGGAGGTTATTGAACTTTTGAGTTCTGGGGGGACGAAAAGGGGGCAATTTTGGCCATAGGGTTGAGCGTTATTGCCTCTTGCAGATGGCTGGGGGCAAAGTGTGCATACCTCATGGTCATCTTAATATCAGTGTGCCCCAGTATACGTTGTAGCACTAAGATGTTCCCTCCGTTCATCATAAAGTGAGAGGCAAAAGTATGTCTCAGAACGTGCGAAAGCTGGCCATCCGGTAAATCCAGCTCTGCACGCTTTACGGCACTGCGAAACGCCGAATAGCAGGTATCAAAAAAGCGGCCCGCCTTTTCTGGTTTCGGGATGTTGTCATAAACAGCTTGGCTAATAGGCACGGATCGATTGCGATTACCTTTTGTTTTTATGAATGTGACTTTTAAATTTCTAATCTGCTTTGTCGTGAGCGATTCAGCTTCATCCCATCTTGCCCCGGTAACAAGGCACAGGTACGCCACATGGTAAACGTGAGGGTTACGGCTGTTCTTACATTCCTCAAGAAGCCGCTCGATCTCACTTGTTTCCAAATAGGCTAGTTCTGCTTCTTCCGACTTGAAAGGCCGAAGGTTTTCAAGGGGGTTATCATTCTTCCAATGCCCGAGCCGTTTTAATTCATTAAAAACGGCTCGAAAGTAAGCTAGCTCAAGGTTCATGGTTCGTGGTGAAACCTTTTGAACTCTCGCGGTTCTGGCTATCTCTCCAGACAGTCTTTTTTTGCGATAGACAGAGAACATCGTGGCGCTGAACTCATGGGCAAGCGGGTTGCCCATGCTTTCACATGCAAACATCATTGAACTTAGACGCTTCTCGCCATCGTCAAGCGTTATTCCGTGTTCATCGAACCACTGTTGAGCCAATTCGGACAGCTTCCGGCGATCTTCTTTTCCGTCTAACCACGGCTTATTAGCCAAGTTTTCCATCACATAATTTTGGTATGCGATGGCTTCGCCCTTTGTGGAGAACGTTTTGCGTATGCGCTTACTAGGTCTATCTTTTGGCTTTCCTTCGGGATAAAAATCAAGGAGCCATTTGCCATCAACTTGCTTTCGAATAGACATGATTACGTATTAAGGATTTTTTGTTTTTGCTGTAAAAATTCTTCCTCAGTAAGAATGCCTTTTTCTCTTAATGAGGCTAGTCGTTCGAGTTGAGCAACAACATCGTTTTCATTAGTTGATGGTGTTTTAGCTGCTGGATTGTTTAAGTTGTTACGCGTTGCATTGACGAGGTTTGTAAAAGGGATAACGCATTGCTTAGCTACATCTTTAATTGTGTAATTTTGGCCGCTGGTTGAAATCGTTATTGATCCTAAAATCATTCCTGTTTTGCCACCAACGCCAACTACATCTTTAAGGCTGATATCAACTTGCTTAACGCCGAAAAGCATACCTTTATCAAGAAAAATTACACGCTGATTAGTTAAGGTGATAAGCCAGGTGTTACCATCCATCGCGCCACTGGCTATAGCTATTGGTTGTTCATTATCATTTAGAATATTCGGTAAGTGGAAAAATTCCTTTTTGGTTCCAAATGATGTACTAGAAACCACATCAGAAAGCCGCTTATATTCATCTTTTAACTGCTGCTGTGTAGCCTTTTTATAGTCAAACATTATTAATCATCCTGTTAGTTTGTTATTTTTAAAACAACGCGTCCTAGCACTTCTATATCATCAATATTGCAATCAAAGGCCATGCCAATGCCACTAACTCTAATTTTTCTAATTGGTATGCGCCCTAAAGTTCGGACGCTTAATTTCCCTTCAATATTGACTAACCATTCCCCGTCGTAAATTTCAGAGAATTTTGTATCAATAATATATTGCAAGCTTTCGTCTATAAGGCAAAAAGCGTCAGTGGGTAATGGAGATCCTTCACGGAAGAAAGCCTTATCAAGCATTGCAAATCCAGAATCAAACAGCTTTCCGTCAACGAGTTTTTTTCGCGGCAGATTGAGTATGTCTGACGAGTCATCCTTGTACTTCCTGCCAGAGCCGTTTGTTAACCATTCGAGGCTAACACCGGTCTCTATAACGCATTGCACAACTATGTCTGCCGGAAAGGTGCCCCGTTTTCTCCTGGCTGACATGCTGCTGGGTGCCATCTCCAAATGATCGGCAAGTTGCAGCGACGTGCCGAAGCCGTAAGCCTCACAAACACGATCTAAGACCAATGCGCTATCAGTTGGTAGGGTGAGTTTTCCATTATCTCGCATTTATTGGTTGCAAATTCGATTTAGTCGAATTAGTCTCCGTGTTGTAAGTTCGATAAACGTGAATATTGTTGAATGTTGCTGCATTCAAACGAATGAAGGAGTTTGCCCTATGCGCCCTAACATTACAATCACCATCCCCACGCCCTACCTGCCGCTTGAGGAGTATTGCCGCCTAACAGGAATAGCTATGGGAACTGCACGCGACATGGTTCGCGATGGCCGTTTACCTATTCGTGGAAAGGGCGACAAGCCACGTGCGCGCGTTGAAGTGAATATGGCCGCGCTTACAGTTGAAGCATTAAGCGAATGCAGAATTTCGCTTCAGGCGTAATTTAGGCTAGCAATTCGCGAGGTGCGAATCATGTACGATTATAAAGTTTCAGCACGTAACTATCTTGATGATGCTTGTCGCTATTTTTCCTTGGCACATAACGTTACCAACTTAGCCAAAGCAGTTGGTATGCAGCCCGCAACACTGCGCAACAAGCTAAACCCGGAGCAGCCGCACCAGCTGACGCTGCCCGAGTTGCTCGCCATCATCGACCACACAGAAGATCCGACTATCCTGGACGGTTTTCTGCGCCAGTTAAATTGCCAGCCATCAGTACCGGTTAACAACGCCCGAGCTGAAAACATGCAGTTTTGTGCGTTAACTGCGGTGGCCAGTGTAGGAGTGATCGCAGGTGAAGCGGTTTCAACGGAGAAGATGACCGTTGCGCGCCGCAATCAGATTCTGGATAAGGCCAGCGATGCTATTCGTAGCCTGTCCTTACTCGTCTATTCCGTTGAGAGTCGTTTCCAGACCGTACCCGCACTGGCGGCGGCGGTTGATGTGGTCAGTTCTGCCATGCCCGGCATCGTTGCGTGAGGTGAGCATGTTCGTATTCGTCAATTTTCTAACTCGTCAGTCACCCGTCCAGCAAATGCCGTCCTTTGGGCACGGCACGATACAGCTGGCAAACGGACGTCGCTGGAACCCGGCACTTACTCCAAAAAATCAGGAGGCCAAACGTGAAATCAAACGATGAAAAATGGCTGGGTGTATTGCGGCAGATGGTGTCTGGCCACAGTACGCAGGCTCACAAAATCTGGGAGCGTCTGAGCGAACATCAGCGCGGAGTGATCCTGCACGCGGCGGGCCTTAAATCCCGTCACTGCCGATACACATGGGCGCAGTTTTCTGCGCGCGAACTGCATCAGATTAAACGCGGCATCCAGCGACTCAAATGCATGGTGGATATGTTCAAGGGATTGGGGCCGTTGGCATTCCAGCCAGAAAAACAGCAGTCGCCATCAGCATTAAAGGCTGCGCGTGCTGTTCCGCCTGTTCCGGGAACGCCAATAGACAATTTAATCAAAGCGCGGCAGCAGCTGCGTGATAACACGATAAATCGTGCTTCGTGAGGTGCTTATGCAAGTTATAGCGGTAGATAAAAAAGGGCTGTTATCTGATTTCCAGACTTGGGGAGTAGATGTTGATTACGCTGATTTCTTCATCAGCAAGTGCGATGACAACGGCAGCAGTGTTGCGTTGCGCGGCTTCATTTTCAACGACACCATTGAACTGGATAACCAAGTGCAATTGCTGTCCGCGTGCGCTGCATTCTGGTGCCGCGCATACCGTGAGGCAGAAAATAAAGTGGCTCAAGTGGAAGCGCTGAGTGCGATCCGCGCGCTTTATTTCTCCGCCGGCCTGCTGGGTGCGTCGCCTGTTGTGGCCATGCTGCGTACGTGGTGGAGCAATACGTATGAGCTGCATCAGCTGACAGCACCTAATCAGTCGGTGCCGGTTGTATTCCGTTCCGCGATTTTAAATTCCTCTTTTCTGCGTCACTAACCCATAAAGCGTGCGTTTTCTGCGGCCATCAAAATATGGCCGGGGATTCGTGCGCTCTAAAACGGAGCAATACCCATGAGAATGACACGTCAGGATCTGCCAAATGCTGCCGCTGGCAACGCTGAACTGGTGCAACGACTGTGCAATGAAGCCCGTCAGGATGGCGTTAAAGATGCGGCCACAAAGATTTCTGCCCGTCTTGACCGTATGGCCACACATGCGGCCAACAGCGGTATGTCAGCGACTGAAATCGTCGAGCTGATTCGGCAGGAAGCAACTGCCATTGATGGCCAGGGCGGTGCAGCATGGCAGTAAAATCTATTTTGAAATGGGCCGGAAGCAAAGCGGGCATGATGCCCGCTCTTTCTGGGCATTTGCCCGCAGGCGATCGACTGGTTGAGCCGTTCGCGGGTTCGTGTGCCGTGATGATGGCTACAGATTATCCCGCCTATCTGGTCGCCGATATCAATCCCGATCTGATTAATCTCTATCGTCAGATTAAAGAGCATACGCGCCTGTTTATTGTGCTGGCTCTTAGCCTGTATGCACAAAACAAATCGGCTGAGGACTATTACAAGATACGTGAGCAGTTCAATCACACCGCCTCTCTAACCCTGCTGGAGCGTGCCGCCTATTTCCTTTATCTGAATCGTCATGGCTACCGTGGCCTTTGCCGTTACAACGGGAAGGGTGAGTTTAATGTTCCTTTTGGAAACTACGCCAACCCTTACTTTCCTCTTGAAGAAATCGAGGCATTCGCCGCCAAGGCGCAGCGTGCGACGTTCATTTGCGCGGATTTTCGCGAGACATTGAGCCTTACCCGTACTGGCGACGTGGTGTACTGCGATCCCCCTTATGACGGCACGTTTACCAACTACCACACTGGAGGCTTTGATAAGGCCGCACAGCGTGATCTGGCAAGCATGTTAACCAGCGTGTCAGAACGCTGCCCCGTCATCGCTTCCAACAGCGACACCCCCTTTACCCGCAGCATGTTCAATGCCTATGAGCTTTTCAGCGTCAATGCGGCCCGCTCTGTTGGCGTGGCGGCAGGTGAAGGAAAGAAAGCTGCGGAAATCATCGCTGTTCGTGGTCCTTTTGCAAAAGCAAATGGGATTCACTCGTGAACACTGAGACTTCAAAGTGACGGCAGCCAGTTTGCAGGTCGTAGAAAGAAACGGTGATCATCACGCTGCGCTTAAATCGCAGCGTTATCACTTTGCGCCCGGCGCACCGCGTGGCATAACCCACACCGAGCTAAAACTCTGGCACTGCGATGCCACAGACCACGACTGGCGCAGCCAGTATCTGCACGACATTCCTGATTATCTGGCCGGTTACTTTGGCCAGCGATATGAATCGATCCTCAAGTCTGGAAATAACGGCCGTCGCCGTGCCAATACATTTTTGCGCGATACCATCGGCAAGAGTGTATTGCCACGTCTTAAGCTGGTTAATGCAGCATGGCAGCGTGACTACACGGCGGGTATGCCGTCACCCTTTAAGGACAACCTTGATGCGCTGCCGAGTTATGGCCGTGACCGTATTCGCGATCTGGCCTATGAAGTGGCCAGCCACTTAGGCGAAGCCTTTCATAGCTGGGCAGAAATGACCGCTACCCACGAAAAGGTGAGCGGTGAAGATTTAGCCCAGCGCACGGCTGATGGTTACGCTTTCCTGGCTAAAGAAGCAATCAAATGCGGGACAACACCGCCTTATTGGTTGTCAGCAAAGAAAACAGGAAAGATAAAGCGTCGTAACGCTGAAAGCGCCATCCTGCGCATGATGTCGCCTGAATGGTGGCGTGTGCGTTTACAGCGTCGCCGCGATCTCCAGCGTGAGCATCTTTCTATTGCAGTAGGACAGGTGCAGAAAGCGGCTAGCCCTTACGTTTCCCGCGCGACAATGGGGGAGTGGGTTGAGCAGAAAAAGCGCAACCGTGAGTTTTTCAAAAAGTTTGATCTCATTAACGAAGATGGGGACCGTGTTGCGCTGGCCGATATGGTCAACCGCAGTAACGCTAATCCCGCCATCCGTCGCTGTGAGCTTATGGCCAGAATGCGCGGCTTTGAAGATATTGCCAACCATGAGGGCTACGCAGGGGATTTTTACACCATCACCGCGCCTTCCCGATTCCATGCTGTTCACAGTAAAGGCGGCTTTGTTTCACAGTGGAACGGCGCCAGCCCACGCGAAACACAGAAGTACCTGTGTTCTGTCTGGGCAAAAATCAGAGCCGCATTATCCCGCGCCGGTATTCACGTTTTCGGCTTTCGTGTGGTTGAGCCGCACCATGACGGCACGCCGCACTGGCACATGCTGCTGTTTATGCGTCCAGAACACGTTGACGCTGTGCGCGACATTATGTGTTATCACGCCCGCATCGCAGACTGCGAAGAACTGAACAGTGCCAAAGCACTGAAAGCGCGGTTTCATGTTGAGCCTATCGATCCCTCCAAGGGCAGTGCGACTGGCTACATCGCTAAATATATCTCCAAGAATATCGACGGTTACGCGCTTGACGGTGAGGAAGACGGCGAGACGGGCGGCAACGCGCGCGAGATGGCCAAAGCTGTTTCTGCATGGGCATCCCGCTGGCGCATTCGTCAGTTTCAGCAGATTGGCGGCGCGCCGGTGACGGTGTGGCGTGAATTGCGCAGGCTTGGCGATCAGGCTGTCGCACATCCCGAAATGGATGCGGTTCTTGCTTCGGCCAGCGTTGCGGTTGACTGGGCGGCGTACACACAGGCGCAGGGCGGTCCTCTGGTTGCCCGGTGCGATCTCATTGTTCGCCTCGCTTATGAAATCACAGAATGCGGCAACGAATATGGCGAGGACGTACAGCGCGTGCAGGGCGTCTATTGCCCGCATTCTTTGGGTTCCGAAGTCGCCACGCGTCTGGTTAAGTGGGAAAGGGTAGCCAAACTTGCCGAAGCGTCAGCGGAGGCGGTTTTATCTGGCGGCAACGCCGCCCCTTGGAGTTCTGTCAATAACTGTACGGGGCCGCAGCGCCGTCGGTTAGAGATGGAACTAAAAGCCAGGGGTTTTGAGGGCGATCAGGAAGATATTGAGCGACTTTTAAGCGGAGCGGGAATCACGTTCAGAGGGTGCGGCATGGTGAAGTATCAAGCGGGACGGCTAATCGACGTTGCTGATACTAACGAAAGTGAAGTCTGGCCGGGCTGGTCTCCGGGATAATGTCCAGTATTTGCAGGAAATTGCGCCCAGCTTAGGTTAAAAAAAGGTTCATATTTTTTTACCAATATTATACTGTATGCGTATACAGTGCTTTGCGTTAGGGAGGTTTAAATGTCGGCTTCGTTGAGTCAGATTGTTAAGGTGGAAAGGATTGATTTTATTGTTAAATCGCTGAATTTTTTGCAGGTTGATCCAAATCGCAGGATGCTGCTGAATGAATGGCTTGGGGAGTTAACCGAAGACTTGCTAAGTGACATGATGCATGAGGCCAGAAGCGTTGCCCCTGCGAATGAGGGGCGTTCTAACTAGCTCGCCTGTAGTAGCTTGAGTGTCAGCTGCTTTTGTTCTTCTGACATACCGCTAATAACCTTATGAATTAACAATTCTCCGGTTTTAGCGCTGGGGCTGATTGTGTGTGAAAAGGTCAAATTCATAACAAAAGTGTGACCACACTCAACGTCCGCGCAGGAGCAATAAATGTCTGAAATATCGCGATGTTTTCTGTTGGTTTTACGGATAACCGCATTAGATTTGCACTCTGGGCACTCGATTTTTAACACGCGCATCTTTGCGGCTCCGGCATGAAATATATGCCTGGATTTTATACGTTTTCGCATCACACCGCATCCTTGTTCGTTGATTCTGGGGCAAATTTTAGGTAAAGGTGATCCGGCACGTCCGGATCACCATTTACCGCCTGCATCAGTCGCCGCTGAATTGGTGCCACCTCATTTTTTTTATAAGTAGCCTCGGCTTTCTCCGGGTCGCCCAGTCCCCCCGTATTTTGCGGAATGATGCCCGCCAGCCCCGCCGGAAAGCGGTGCGCATTAAGCACGTCCTGCGCGCTGATATTCTTCACGTTGGCAAATTCATCCTTCGCGCCAATATCACCCATTTGAATGAACTGGACGCCTTCTTTATCGCCGTTCGGGATGTTCACCAGAATGGTGCTGAAATTCCCGATCCCCTTGCTGTTGGTAAGCTGGGTCTCAATTTCTTCCTCGATCTCGTCGGTCATGTTCGGGTCGGTTGTATAGAGGATGCCGCCCGTATGCGCCCCGTTGTGGTAGTACCGGCGGCGGAAAATAACCGCCTCGCTGTTCAGTAACGCAGAGTGAATGCCGCCGATGTAGTCGGGCAGGCCGTAAATTTGCTGCTGCGGGTCATACATTTTGATGAAAATCACGTCCTCGGGGCCGTAAACCAGCGGCTCGCCCTGTTGCAGCACCACAAATTCACCGTCTTTGCGGCGGCGCATATACAGGCCCGGCATTGGCTCCAGGGCAACCACATCGCCCCAGCCGTTGCGAATTTTAACGATGGCCAAATCTCCGAACGTAAGGAAATCCATCGCGCCCGCCTCAAGATCATCATGCGTGAGACCTCCGCCCAGATAATCTGACAGCACCATATTTTTACGCGCGTGCAGTATGCCGCCGTGCTGGCCATTCAGGTTAACCAGCTGCGCCAGCGCCAGCCGGTCAATGGGCAGGCTGTAATGCTCAAAGTCGTTGTCGTACCACACATCGCGATAATCGGTGCCGGTGGTGAGTACCGGCTCGGGCTTGCCAAAGCGCAACACGGACATTTTGCGCTTTCCGGCAGTCTGCTGTGCGCCGCTGGCGCGTTGTTTGAATCGTTTTTTCATGCTGCCTTCTTAAACTTCCATTTTGATGAGGGTTTATGTTCGTAGTTCAGCGGTTCATTTCTGAGCGCGTGCATGATTGACCAGGCCGCCTCTGCGTGGCCGGTTTCGGCGGTGCGGTCTGCAACGAACGTCACCGCGCCGCCCGCTTTCGTGACGGCGCGCCGGATGGTCATAAACGAGGCTGCGATCTCTTTCTGGTCTTTGTCCCACTCAATGCGGCCGCTTTCGATAACGTCAGCGGCTTTGAGTACCAGCTGATTCTTCGTGTTGAGGTCGTAACGGATGGGCTGTATCACGCGCATGGCAAACGGGTGGATGTTGTCATAAACGCCCTGGCCGATGCCGGTCACGTCCACGCCCAGATAGGTGAAGTTGTACCGGGCAAAGAGTTTTTTGATCTCGCTGGCCTGACTGCGGAAGTTCATGCCGCGCCAGTTGATGATTTCCAGCACGCGAAATTTTTCGCTGGCCAGCACGGGAGCGGCGATGATGACGAATGTAGACAAGTCGCCCGATCGGGCCGGGTCATAGCCGCCCCATACCGGGCGATCGCCAAACGGGCGGCGCGCTTTGGGGTCATGGTCCTGCCAGAAAGACACATCAACGCCGCACCGCTCCAGGTCGGAAAAGCTGAAAACGGCGTCTTTGCTGTCCACAAACACGCACATATAGAGCATATCGAACGTGTCGCGGCTGTAGCGGTTGCGCAGCTTTTCGATGCTGGCCAGATTGAATCCGTTGGCGATCGCATCTTCCATCGTGATGACGTACCGCCACTGGCCATCCGGGCAGAGGCGGCCACCGTCGCGCATGGCGTCAAAGGAAGGGAACACCACGGCGGCGCGCTTCTTGCTGCCTTTCTTCCATTCCTCGCCGGTCCAGAACGGGTAAGCCTGGTGCGTTTTCGCGGACGGCGTGGAAAAGTAGGTGGTGCGCCATTTGTCGTGCGTGGCCATCGCGGAGGCAACTTCGTTAAGCTTCGCGAAGTTGGGCACCCAGAAATATTCATCGCAGTACAGGTGCCCGCTGTATGACTGCGCCGTGTTCTTGTTGGTTGAGAGAAAACGCAGCTCTGCGCCGTTGCTCAGGCGGACAGGGTTGCCCGTCAGCGTAATGCCGAAATACTCCTGGGCGATGTTCACAATGTAGGAGCGGAACACCTCGGCCTGCGCACGGGACGCCGAAAGGAAAATTTGCGGGTCGCCGGTCAGCACGGCGTTTTCAAACGCCTCAAACGCAAAATACCATGTAGCGCCAATCTGGCGGCTCTTGAGGATGTTACGGACCTGCTGCCCGATGTTGAGCCGCAGGTGCTTCTGGTAGCCGAACAGGTGTTCATCGACCCATGCGTTTAAGTCGTCCTCTGTCAGCGCGGACACGTCATTTTTGTTGTATTTGCGCCTGGCGCGCGGTTCATCGGCGTCGTCCTTACCGCTGCGGGCGTCACCGCCGCCGGGGGACGTCGCGCGCGCGGCGGCAAGTTTCTCTTTGTGCTTGTTCTGCTGTGCGCGCAGCTTCACGGAATGCGCGATCAGCTGGTCCAGCTCTTTCAGCTCAATTTCCGTCTTGCCGTCGCGGCTGGTCAGCAGCTGGATGCGGCGCTCTATGGCGTCCTCGGTGCTTTCGTGACTGAGCATGTTTGCCCAGCCTTCCTTTTCAGCCCAGTAGTAAATGATCCGCGCGTTTGGCAGATTCAACTCGCTGGCTATTTCCCTGGGTGTGTAGCGCCTTAAATACAGGGCGCGCGCAACGCCGCGTAATTCATCGCTGTATTTTGCCATCAGTAAAACATTCCTTTATTTGTCTGCCGGGTATTATGCCGTCCGAAATGAATTAAAAGTTGCTCAGCAGTTCTTGTTAATTCGTGTAACGGGTTATATCCGAACGCATTGGAATTTATCCGGGTGCGACAGCTAAATAAATGCTGAATAATGGCCTTGCTTTAACGGAGGGCAAAAATAAATGTCGCAGTTATGCACTGACTGGCTGTGTATTGCCACCGAGGGGGATACCGTTGACCGCCGTGAATTAAAACGGGAATGGTTAATTGACGCTGCCGAAACATATAACCCTGATTTATACGCTGCACTTATTTGGCCGGAGCATGAACGCGATTACGGAAATGGGGGAAGCGTAAAAGAAGTTATGTGGCAGGAAGGCGATGACGGGTTGGTGCGGCTGTACGCCAGAATCATTCCCAACATGAGCCTGATTGAGGCGAACAAGCGCGATCAGCTTCTTTACTTTTCGGTAGAGCTGACTGATGACGGCGACTTTCGCGGCACGGGGCGCAGCTATCTCGAGGGGCTTGGGGCGACAGATTCGCCAGCAAGCGTTGGCACTTCACGAATGCGTTTTAGTAAACGCAAAAAAAATAAGCCCGGCTATTACCGCTACCGATTTGGCCGGAATGGAACAGTTGAACAGGAAAAAGATATGAGCTGGCAAAATATGTTCGGTATCAAGCCCAAGAAATTCGCAGAAGGTGATGCGCCAACCGATACACCGGCAGGCGACGATAAATTGCAGGCGCTGGCCGAGGCGTTAAATAATCTGGAAGGTCGCGTGTCTGCCATTGAGACGCAGCTGGCATCAACGCAGGAAGATGTTGATACCATCGCAGAGGTTGTTGATACGCAGGAATTTGCAACGCTGCGCGAAAATATCGGCGCGGTAATCAAAAATTTCGGAAAGCTGGACAATAAAATCACCCAGTCACCCCGACATAATCGCGGCAACAAAGACAACGCCCGCAAATTTAAATTCATTTGATTCCGCGCCTGCCGGGGAAGTGTATTAATTCGCTTTAAATGCGAGAGGGTTATTTATGCAATTAAACCAACGTGCGTCCCGATTTATTGATGCCTACGCCGAAGGACTGGCGCAGAGTTACGGCATCAGTAATCCGTCACGCGCTTTCAAATTATCCGATCCGCAGGAAACCAGCCTGCGCGCGGCGCTGCTGGAGTCAGTCGAGTTCCTCGACATGATCACCGTGGCGGACGTGGACCAGTTGAGCGGCCAGGTTGTTTCCGTGGGGGCGTCTGCGCTGCATACCGGGCGTAAGGCGGATGGCCGCTTTATGCGCCGCGTGGGCGTGGACGGCAACGAGTACAAGCTGGTCGAAACCGACTCCTGCGCCGCGCTGAAATGGGATCTGCTGTCCATGTGGGCCAACGCAGGCGATGAAAACCAGTTTTTCGAGATGGTACAGACGTTTTCCAATCAGGCGTTTGCGCTGGACATGCTGCGCATCGGCTTCAACGGCAAAGCCGTGGCAGAAACAACCGATCCGCTGAAAAACCCGAACGGTGAAGACGTCAATATTGGCTGGCATGAGCGTATGCACAGCTTCAACGATGGATTCCAGATTATGTCTGACGCCATCACCCTGGACGACAACGGCGATTACCGCTCGCTGGATGCGATGGCCTCGGACCTGATTAACGCCAAAATTCCGGCGCAGTTCCGCAATGACCCGCGTCTGGTGGTGCTGGTCGGGTCCGATCTGGTTGCGGCAGAGCAGTATCGCCTCTATCAGCGCGCGGATAAGCCTACGGAGAAAATTGCCGCGCAGATGCTGGGCAGCACCATTGCCGGGCGCACCGCGATTATCCCGCCGTTTATGCCGGGCAAGCGCATGGTGGTGACACCGCTTTCTAACCTGCACATCTACACCCAGCGCGGCACGCGCCAGCGCAAGGCGGAGTTTGTGGAGGACCGCAAGCAGTACGAAAACAAATACCTGCGCAATGAGGGTTACGCCGTCGAGGTGCCGGAGCTGTACGCGGCCATTGATGAAAGCGCCGTAACCATTGGCAAAGTGACCGAACCGGCAGAGGGCTGATAAATGTCACTTTCACCCGCACAGCGACACAGCCAGCGACTCCAGATGAAGCAGCAACAGGCGCGACTGGAGGAAGTGAACACCACGGCCAGCCTGCATCTACAGGTGCAGCAAATCAGCGAAGACGTGGCGCTGTTACGCAGTCTGCCTACCACGGCGGAACGCATCGAAATGAAGCGTGACGTGCTGCTGCCGAAATGGCTGCCTACCGTGGAGAGCTATCTGAAGTTGGGCAAGGTCTACGCCAATCCGGTGTTTACCTACTGCGTAATCTGGCTCCTGGACGTGGGCCAGTACGATCAGGCGCTGGACTGGGCAGACATTGCCATTGAGCAGGGGCAGCCCATGCCTGAAAACATCCGTTCCCGTCTGCCTGCCTTCGTGGCCGATCAGATTATGGAGTGGGCGGTGCAGGCGAGTCAGGCGGGTGAGGAGCTGGAGCCGTATTTCTCGCGCACGTTTGAGAACGTGACGCAGCGCTGGCGGCTGCACGAGGAGATTACCGCCAAATGGTTCAAGTTCGCGGGGCTGCTGCTGCTTCGTGACGAACAGGGACAGGCGCGGGCGGCGGCGATAGACAGCGTGGAAACGCTGACTAACGCTGACCGGCTGCTGGCGGCCGCCGAGGCGAAGTATCACAGGGCTGGAGTAGGCACGGTGCGCAAGACCATTGCGGCGCGCATCCGTCACCTGCAAAGCCAGTAAAGACTACCGCAAGCCGGGTGGGCGCGGATGAGGGCAGAACACGCTGTGTAATGCGCCGCGGATTCCGGTCAGCCCACCTTTTTACGGAGATATTCGATGTTCAGTGGCAAGCCGATTGAATTTGAGGACCGCCCGCTGACAAACGACGGATTCTGGCCCGATCTGAATCTCGCGGATTTTCAGCGCGCCCGCAGTATACCCGCAGACGTTGACGCAGGAACCGTGGGCGAAGCGCTGCTGACGGCGGCGGCAGAGGTTAACAGTCTGCTTACCACTGTGCAGGACAGGCACAGGGCCGCAGGGTATCAGAACGCTGACACAGTGCCGGGCATCCGCATGGGTGGCATCAGTCAGCTGGCGGCACAGTACAAAAAGGCGGTGTATGCCAGGGCAAAAGCGGACCTGATGGGCGAGTTTGCGTCAGTTGGCCGCCGCGAGTCGCATCCGGGACAGGAGAGCGACGAAACGCGCAAGGGATTGCTCGGGGAGGCGGCGATAGTGATCCGCCAGATTAAAGGGCTGAGGCGTGCAACGGTGAAGCAGGTATGAGTGATAACAGTCAGCTTGATTCGCTCACGGCGTTTCTCAGGGAGCAGATGCCAGTGCGCGCCATGCAGTCATTTACCAGCGAAATGACCAGCCTGAAAACCATCCCAGCCGCGCGGGATTTAGGGCTGGGGCAGGTGCGCTTATCGGTCATCCGGTATGACGCAGAACTAATCTGGGAGCGCTTCCCTTACCGGGAGTGCGATCCGCGCCTGCTGTTGGCGCTCATTGAGGTGTGGTTATCGCTGGATGGTGAAGGGCGTGAACTGTTCGGGCAGGTGGGGATTACCAACGCCGATCCTGATTGGGACATAGAGCTAATCGACGAAGAAACCGCCATCGTCACTGTGACCATTCCCATGGCTGAATCGCTGGTCATTGTACCGGACGAAAACGGCAACATCCCTTATCAGGGTGAGCGCTACAGGCTGGGTAATGCGGACGTGTGGACGGCGCTCACCGCGCTGGTTTACGCACCGGGCGACACTGAGCCGGGAGCTGCGCAGTGATTTTCGGCGCGGAGCTTAACGCCGCGCAGCTGCGCGAGATGCGGCAGGAAATTGCAAAGCTTGACCTGCCGCAGAAAAAGCGCCAGCGGCTTATCTGGCGCATGGCCAAATACGGCGTAATTCCCGCCGCAAAGCGCAACGTGCGAAACCAGCAGGCACCAGATGGCACGCCGTGGCAGGCCCGTAAAACGCGGCGCAGGGGCAAGATGCTGCGCAACCTGCCTAACCTGCTGAACATCCGGGAAATGCCGGAAATTGAGGCGGTGCGGCTCTACCTGCGCGGCGGGGGCTACCGCAACGGCGACAGGGCGGTGCCCGCCGGTGCCGTAGGTTACAGCCAGCAGGAAGGCATGACGGCTACCGTGAGGGCGAGGCGTTCCGGGAGTCAGGCGAAGCCGGGGAAGATGGCCACGCTGGCGCAGGCAAAAAAATTGCGGGCGCTCGGGTACAGGGTTAAGCGCGGTAAGCGCTGGCGCAAGCCGCCGTTTAAGGAAATCACGGCGACCATGACTTACGCGCAGGCGGGGCTGCTTATCCGCAAGCTGACCGGGAAGGCGGCCAAATCAGTCTGGACCGTTGATCTGCCTTCGCGTCCGTTTGTGGGTATAAGCAGTGATGATTTCAACAAGGCGCTTGCGCGACAGCTACAGGCTATTGGCTACGGCTGGGACGTTAACGCACAGGACATTAAAGGGAAAATATGAGCTGGCCAAACGTCACGATTAATCAGCTGAATCAGCTACAGGGGGAAACCGCAGACATTGAGCGCACCGTGCTTTTTGTCGGTACGGGTTCCAAAAACACCGGGCAGGTGCTGCCGGTTAATACGCAAACGGATTTTGACACGCTGCTGGGCGCGGATTCGGTGCTCAAGCGCCAGTTAAGCGCGGCGCTGGCTAACGGCGGTCAGAACTGGTCGGCCTTTGTCTGCGTTTTGCCGGTCGCAAAAGACGGTGCCGCGCCCGACTGGGTGAGTGCTGTTGAGGCGGCGCAGATGACCGCCTCGGTCGAGGGCATCGTGCTGTGCGTGGACATTGCAGACAAGGCGCAGATTAACGCAGCGGCCACGCTGCGCAGCACGCTGCTGGCCAAATACGGGCGCTGGGTGTGGTCGATCCTTTCCGTGGGTGGCCCGACAGAGGGCGAGGCGTGGTCGGACTATATCAAGCGCCTGTCAGTGCTACAGGACAAGGTAGCGGCCAGCAGCGTGCAGCTGGTGCCGCGCCTGTGGGGTAACGAGCCGGGCGTGCTGGCGGGGCGCCTGTGCAACCGTGCCGTCACCATCGCGGACAGTCCGGCGCGCGTCAAAACCGGCCCGCTGCTGGATATGGGCAGCACGGAGCTGCCGAAGGATGGCCAGGGCGTGCCGCTTGATCTGGCCACGTTGCAGGCGCTGGAAAAACAGCGCTACAGCGTGCCGATGTGGTACCCGGATTACGACGGCTTTTACTGGTCCGATGGCCGCACGCTGGACGTCGAGGGCGGCGATTATCAGGTTATCGAATACGTCCGTATTGCTGACAAGGTGGCGCGCCGCGTCCGTCTGCTGGCCATTGCGCGTATTGCCGATCGGGCCATGAACAGCACGCCGGGCAGCATTGCGGCGACGCAGCAGAGTTTTGCAAAGCCGCTGCGTGATATGTCGCAGGCCGTGCAGATCAACGGCATCCGTTTCCCCGGCGAGGTCAAAACGCCGCGCGACGGCGACGTGACGGTCAGCTGGCGCACCGCAAAACAGGTGGAGATTTATATCGTGATGCGTCCGGTTGAATCGCCGAAGGAAATCACCGTGGGGCTGGTGCTTGATACCAGCCTCGACAGCAGCGAGGCAGCAGCATGAGCCAGCGTATCAGCGGTCAGTCATTCGACGTCAACATTGACGGGGAACTGATCCACATCGAAAAAATTTCACTCGATATCACGGACAACACGGCGGCAGCGTCGACGCGCGGTGTGCCGGACGGCTACACAGCCGGGGACGTGGCGGCAGAGGGTGAAATTGAACTGAGCAGCAAGGTATTCCGGCAGCTGTCAGAAAAGGCCCGCGCCGCCGGTTCATGGCGCGGCATTGATACGCTGGACTTTCTCTTTTACGCCAAGGCAGGCAGTGAGGAAGTCAAGGTCGAGGCGTTCGGCTGCAAGCTGGTAGTCAGTAACGTGCTTGACGTCGATCCCAAAGGCGGCTCGCTCACCACGCACAAGGTGAAGTATTTCGTGACAAGCCCGAAGTTCGTCAACATCAACGGCGTGCCGTATCTGGAATCAGAGGCGACGGAAAGCCTTCTCAGCTAAGGATGCAGGAATGCAGGACCATGAAAAAACGCTGATCCAGCTGCTTTTTATCGGCGCGGTTATCGCGCTGGGCAAAGTGCTGACCAGCAATGAAAAAATCACCGCGCGACTGATTGCCGGGCGCGTCATTCTCGGATCGGCTATTTCGGTGGCCGCCAGTGCGGCGCTTGTGCAGTTCCCGGATATGCCGCCGCTTGCGATCAACGGGCTGGGCGCGGGGCTGGGGATTCTGGGTTATCAGTTCTGTGAAGTGTGGTTGCGCCGCCGTCTGGGTGGCGATGATAAGGAGAAAACGCAGTGACGCTATCGGAAAAACAGCAGCTGTTTGTGGTGCTTGTCGGCCAGCTTATCGAATTTGCCAGCAGCAAGGGGATGCGGCTGACGTTCGGTGAGGTTTACCGCACGCCCGAGCAGGCAGCGCTTAACGCAAAAAAGGGCAGCGGCATCACCAACAGTCTGCATACGCAGCGCCTCGCCGTGGATTTTAACCTTTTTGTTAATGGCCAGTACAAAACGCAGACGGAGGATTACCGCGTACTGGGGGAATACTGGGAATCACTGGGCGGAACGTGGGGCGGGCGCTTCACGAAGAACCCGGACGGCAACCATTTCAGCCTTGAGCACAACGGGGTGCGCTGATGGGTAAAAACGTTCTGTTTGCGATCGCCGGCCTCGCGCTGGCGTTCTGGGCGGGATGGGTTGGCGCGGACTGGAAGCGCGACAGCGTGGAGCTGGTCGCGGAACGGGCCGCCGGGCTGGCCGCTGATAAAGCCCGCACGCAGATGCAGGACGTGGCCAGCAAGTCAGCCAGGGCGTTTGAGGTCAAACTGGAGGCTCTAAAAAGTGCGATACCGGCAGGGCTACGCGCTGAACTGGATAAGCCTGTATTTAATAATGATTGCCTTTCCGGGGATTATTACCGGCTGTACAACACCGCCGCCGAAAATGCAGAACGTACCCTTTCAGGAAAATTTAAAAACTAAATGCGCGGTTAATCTTCCACGATTAAACGGCACCAACGGCAGAGCGGCAGCAGAATTATTAACGCAGTGGATGGAAATCTATTCCACCTGTGCCGCTCGCCATAATCAGCTTGTTGACGAAATTATATTAAGAGAGAAATAAAATCATGGGTAAAGAAAAAATTGAATTAAACGTTGCGGGTGAGGATATTTCTTTTGCACCAAACGTCACCGCCTACAACAAATATATTAACGAAATGTCCATGAGCAATAAGATTGCGCCTGCGCATAACTTTCTCATGCGCATTGTTACGCCGGAAACCAAAGAGGCGCTACAGGCGCTGCTTGAGCGTCCCGGCGCGGCGTTGCAGCTGGCGGGCAAGGTGCTGGAAGAATATACGCCCGAGCTGGAAATCACCGTAAAAAACTAACCGATCGGGTCCGTAATATCGACGCGAACGGACTCGAACAATATTCAATCCTGCGCCGCTACTGGCTTCCCCATGAGGACGACAGCGCGGACAGCCTTTCCGCCGCTTTATGGCTTGATAACCGCTACTGGGAAAACCAGCGCATTGCCGTGGCTAACGGCATCGCGCTGGCGTTTAAGGGAAATGAATGAAGCAGCTGGAATTTACATTATCGCTAATCGACAAGGTGACGCGTCCGCTGCGGCAGGTGCAGGCCAGCGTCACGGGGTTTGCTGATAAATCCCGCGCATCATTCCAGCGAATTGCCGTAGGCGGTGCCGCACTGTGGGGCGTCGGGGCGGCCATCAAGGGCGCGATGGGTCCGGCCATTGAAATGTACGACACGTTACAGGAGCAGTCTGCGCGCGGCATCGACAGCGGCCCGCTCAAACAGGTGGAAAAGGATGCCAATATTTTCGCGATGACCTACGGCAAAAGCGCCGTGGAGTTTGTGCGGTCAACGTCAGACATTAACGCGGCCATCAGCGGTCTGACGGGGGAGGAGCTGCCAAAAGTTACCCGCGTGGCCAACCTGATGGCCGCCGCCGTGGGCAGTTCGGCGGCGGAGTCGGCGGAGTTCATGGGGCAGATGTTCGGTAACTTCCGCGAGGAAGCGGACCGCATGGGCAAGGTGCAGTTTGCTGAACAGCTGGCTGACAAGATGGCATTTATGCGCCAGCGCTTTGGCGTGGAAATGGGCGTTGTAAAGGACCTGATGGAAGGCGCGCGCGGCGTCGGCACAAACTACGGTGTCGGGCTGAATGAACAGCTTGCCGTGATGGGCGAGCTACAGCGCACGCTGGGCACTGAGGCATCCAGCGCTTATGAAGGGTTTATGACCGGCGCGCAGGACGGTGCCAAAAAGCTGGGCATGAGCTTTAAAAATGCCGCCGGTCAGATGCTTTCCATGCCGGAAATTCTGACCAAATTGCAGGCCAAGTACGGGCAGAGCATTGCCGGAAACGTGGAGGCGCAAAAGGCGCTTGATGACGCATTCGGAGACAGTTCGGCGGTGGTTAAACAGCTGTGGGGCAACGTGGGGGCACTCCAGCGCAATATTACCGAGCTGGGCGGCAGTGACGGCCTGAAACGCACGCAGGAAATGGCCGCGAAGATGGTCAAGCCGTGGGACCGCTTTATTGAGATTCTGGCCGCCATCCGGCGCGTGATCGGGATGACGCTTATCCCGGTGTTTTATCCGCTGCTGAACCGCCTGGCGGATATGGGGCAGACGTTTGCGAAGTGGATGCAGATGTTTCCCAACATCGCGCGCGTTGTGGGTTACGTGGCTATGGGCTTGCTGAGTCTGGCGGGCGCCGGTGCGGTGGCCAATATCGTCATGGGGCTGGCCACGTTCGTATTAACCGGATTACGCGGCATCATGGGCGGCCTGATGCTGGTGACAAAGCTGTACACGGGCGCTTTGTGGCTTGCCGGTGCCGCTGTGAAAGCGTATGCGATCGTGATGCGTACCTTGCGTGGGGTACTGCTGGCGGTGCGCATTGCGTCCATGCTCACTGGCACAGCCATTAACTTTATGAGCTGGCCAATTCTCCTGATCATCGGGGCGATCGCGCTGCTGATTGCCGGTTGTTATCTGCTGGTGACGCACTGGGACGAAATCAAGGCCGCCGTTATGGAAACGTCGGCGTTCAAAACCGTTATGGCTGCGGTTCAGAGCGTGGCGGAGTTTTTCGGCAACGCGTGGGCGTCCATCAAGGAGGGCTGGAACAGCTTTGTTTCGCTGCTGACCGGGTTTTCAGTCGCACAGACGCTGGGCGGAATGGCGCAGGGTATTACGCGGCTGTTTACCAACCTGTGGGACAGCGTGAAAAAAACGGCGCTGAGTTCGCTTAACTGGATTATCACCAAACTCAACAAAATCCCCGGCGTGAAAATTGCCACGGTGGGTGAACCGGCAGCGGCGCAGGTGCCGGGCGGTTCTCAGCAAATTAACAAAACGCTTGAGGCGGTTAACACCGTTCCCGGCGCGGGCGTGTCGTCGCAGGGTGAAGCAGCCGCACTGCCCGTACTGGAAAACAACCTGTCAACGGGCGGAAAGCTTAAGGGCGTGGAGCCGGGCGGCATTAATAAAACAATTAACAGCAGCAGCCGCGCGATTACGGATAACAGCAAACGTATCGACAAGGTGGAATTTAATATGCAGGGCGGTATGACGCCGCAGCAATTGATGGAATGGCAGGAGCTTAACGGATGAGTGATTTACTTTATATCGACCTGCTGATTGAGGGCGGTGATTTTGTTCTTAATACAGGTAACGAACCCGTAACGTGTAATAACCGCAAAAGTATTCAGCAGGATATTGCCCACGCCATTCTTGAATCGGGTTTGCTCACGGAATTAATTGGCGAGCGGAGTCCCACGCTGCGCGCGGATATTCTTACCCGCCTTGAATTACTGATTGAAGACGATGAGCGCATTATTCCCGGCACCATCAAGCTGACCGAGGAAACGCTATCCCGGCTGTGGGTATCAGCCAGCACTTATGAGTTCGGGCCTGTTTCTTACGGGGTGGATATATGACGAATAAACCGCAGGTTGATTTTACCGAAGTGGTCAAAAACAGCGGGATGCCGGTCACTGAGGCGGAGCTGCGCACCCGCTTCACCGCGATCGCCGCTGAGGAAGGGCTGATCACCAACACGTCGCGCATGTCGCCCTTCTGGCGTCTGATTACGGCCATCACTATCAGGCCGGTGCTGTGGCTGGTTGACGTGCTGGTCAATACGGTGCTGGCCAATATGTTCGTGGCCACCGCCAGCGGCCAGATGCTGCGCCTTCTGGCATGGGCGGTCAACGTGACGGCCAAGCCTGCCAGCGCGGCACAGGGCGTTATCCGCTTTTACAAGGAGGACAGCGCCGGTGAGGTAACGGTGCAGGCCGGTACGCAGGTTCAGACCGAGCGAATCAACGGCGTGGTTTATGTGCTTGCCACCACGCAGGATTTCACGATCCCGGCGGGGACGGCCAGCGCGCTGGTGCCTGTTCAGGCCGTGCAGGCCGGGGCGGCCTACAACCTTGCGCCGGGCTATTACCGCATTCTGCCGCAGGCGGTTTCGGGCATCAGTCACGCGGTAAGCGAGGGCGACTGGCTCACGCTGCCGGGCGCAGACGAAGAAAGCGACGACGAACTGCGCGAGCGCTGCCGCAATCAGTTCAATCTGGTGGGCAACTATCACACCGATGCGGTGTACCGCTCGATGATTGCCGGAGTGGTGGGGCTTAGTATCGATCGCATCTTCTTTGAACACGATGCGCCGCGCGGGCCGGGCACCGCCAACGCCTATCTGTTGCTGGATTCCGGCGTCGCCTCAGCACCGTTTATCGCGGCGGTGAATGACTTCATCAACACGCAGGGCCACCACGGGCACGGGGATGATATGCAGTGCTTCGGGATGCCGGAAACGCGTCACGATCTGGGCGTGGTGCTTTACGTCAAAGACCCGGACAACCTGACAGATGAGCAGCAGGCGCAGCTTAAGGCCGGTGCGATGAACCTGATCCGCTGCGCGTTCCGTGAAAACGCTGATTTTGACGTCAGAAAAACGTGGCCATTCGGGCGCTACTCGTTTTCCAACCTCGGCAGGGAGCTGCACCGCACGTTCCCGGAGGTGGATTCTGTCACGTTCACCCTGGGCGATATCGTCAGTGGCCTGAACGTGCCGCGTCTGAACAGCCTGACCGTGAGCATTGCCCATGACTGATTTCAACAAAAAGCTGGCTGGCCTGAGCCTGCCAACGTGGATGAAAAAGGGCGAGCCGGAAAAGCTGTTGCGGGCGGCGCGCCGTTTCTGGGCGCTGGTCAACGGCTGGATTACGTGGCCGGTGAGCCAGTTTGATCCGCTGACCTGCGCGGAGCCGCTTCTTAACCTTCTGGCCTATGACCGCGACGTGACCCGCTTTAACGGTGAGCCGTTATCGCTTTACCGCAAGCGGGTGGCGTTCGCCTTCATCAACGCCCGTGATGCCGGTTCCGTTGAGGGCTTTATCAACATTTTTGAGCGGCTTGGCATCGGGTACGTGGAGCTGCGGGAGCGCCAGCCGGGCGTTGACTGGGACGTTATCACCGTGCGCGTCTCAGACAGTCAGATTGCTGACAACGCCGAGCTGATGCTGCAAATCATCCGGCAGTACGGCAGGACGTGCCGCCGGTATCAGTTTGAGGTGATCACCTCGCAGCCCTTTGCCATCCGTGCAGGCTGGGACCAGGGCGAATACGTGGTTTATACCGCCGCTGCACCGGTAGCGGAGCAGGCTTCAACAACTTTCAGCGCCAGCATTTAGGGAAAAAGCATGTCACAGACAGTTATTACAAAAGCATTTGAGGAATGGAAGGCGCGACAGGGTGAGAGCGGCGAGCCTGTTCTGCTTGATGAGTTCGTGCTGGCCAACGTGCCGGGACTCGACCCCGCCAAGCCCATCAGCCGCTACGAGGTTATTCCCCCGGCAGCGCAGATTGTTCACCGCCTGCCCGTGACCCGCAAAGGCGTGGTGAATAAAAACGCCGTGGTGCACTCGGCGGTTATCGGGGCGGACGTGGGCGACTTCACGTTTAACTGGATTGGCCTGATCAACAAAGCAAGCGGCACGCTGGCCATGATTGTGCACGCGCCCGCACAGCAGAAGCTGAAAACCCGCGAAGGCCAGCAGGGGAACGTGCTGACGCGCTCTTTTCTCATGGAGTACAACGGCGCGCAGAAAGAAACCGGCATCAACACGCCAGCGGAGACGTGGCAGATTGATTTTACCGCCCGACTGGCCGCGATAGACGAGCGCAAGCGCGTGGAAAACGCGGACATCTACGGCGGAGCGGCCTTCTTTGGTGACGGCTGGCTGGTTGCCCGCAGCGGCAGCCAGTATTACGTCACTGCCGGGGCGGGCTACGTGTCCGGGCTGCGCGCGGCGCTGGCAGCGAATCAGAATATCACCGTACCCGCGAAGGCTACCAAAGTCTGGCTGGACGTGTGCTGGTCCGGGGCGCTTACCAGCGCGTGGAACGTGGTTACGGATCTGGTTGTGGCTGATTCACTGGCAAACTACGCGCGGGACGGCGTGCAGCACTACGTTTTCGCGCTGGCCAGCATTGACGCCGCCGGTAACATCACGGACCTGCGCCCGAAAGGCTCACTTGACAGCCAGCAGGGCCGCAACGATTTCATGCGCCGCGATAAAAATCTGTCTGACGTGACAGATGCGGCGCAGGCCCGCAAAAATCTGGCGCTGAAAGGTGCGGCGCTGATGGACGTCGGAAAGGTGGCGGGAAGCGTTGCCGCAGGCGATGACTCGCGCATCACCGAAGCCGTTCAGCGCGGGGGCGACACCATGCGCGGTGAACTGAAAATAAGGGCCGTTAATGCCCTGCGCATTTTCGATAACGATTACGGCCTTATTTTCCGTCGTTCTGAGGAGTATCTGCACCTTATTCCCACCGAGGCGGGAAAGGGTGAAAACGGAGATCTTTCACAGCTGCGCCCCCTGGCCATCAATCTGAAAACCGGGGAGATAAATTTCAATCACAAAATAAACACTGCGGCCATTAACGCCGCGTCTCTCACCACTGGTAAAGGGGTGTTTAACTCTATTGAAACCAATGCCCTAAGCGTCGGTAACCTGGTATTGAGCACGGACGGAAATATCTACGGCCCGATCTGGGGTGGCTGGCTGAGTAACTGGATTAACAGCGCACTTAACAGCCGTGACCAGCAGATTGCTTTGCGCGCCACCTATGACTGGGCGAATCAGGCGTTTGCCTCGCGTGACAGCCAGATAAATGTCCGCGCCACCTATGACTGGGTGAATCAGACGTTTGCACCGCGCAACAACTTTTCTGCCAGCTCTAACGGCTGGTCCAAGGACGTTTCAACCGGAAAGATCACGCAGTGGGGATTCAGGGAGAGCCGCAGCACGGCGATTGAATCCGCCGGGTTTAACTTCGCGTTTCCCAATGCATGCCTTGCGGTTGTTGCCACGCTGGGCACGGCGGCGGCACCGGGCGCAACGGTTTACACCGCGCTGGGCAACAATCAGGGATTTAACTACCGGACGTCCGGCGCATCGCTGGGCTTCACGTTCTGGGCTGTGGGGTACTAGTCATGGGGTTTGTGTACAGCAGTTCGAAAAACGCATTTTTCTGCGATGAATTTCAGGCGTCCTATGAGACGGCCGGCACATGGCCGGGCTACTTCGTGCGCGTCAGCGACGAGGATTACAGCGCGCTGATGAACGGCCTTTCGCGGGGGCAAATTGTGGTAACGGGCAAAGGGGGTTATCCGGTACTGGCTGACCGCCCCGCGCTCACGCAGGCCGAGCTTGTCAGCGCGGCGGAAACGGAACGTGACCGGCTGAGTAATCAGGCGTTGCAGTCTATTTCCGTGATCCAGTTCAAGCAGACCAATGGCCGCAGCCTGACGCCGGATGAAACCGCGCGGCTTAACCGCGTGCTTGATTATATCGATGCGCTCGACGCGCTGGATTTAACCGGCGCGCCAGACGTGAGCTGGCCGGAGGTGCCGGGCGATGTGGCGTGAGGCGAGTCTTGCGTTCAGCGATGCCGTTACGGCTGCGGAGTGTTCGGTCATCGCTGCGCATCCGTGGGTGTACGGGCTGGGACAGCAGACCGATAACGGCGCCTATCTCAGTCCGGCCAATGCCGTGGGCTGGCTTTCCGCAAGGCTCGCCGCAACCGGCGGAACCGGCGAGGTGGTGATCTTCATGGTCACGGGGCAGACGCAGGAAATTTTTATGAACGGGCTAAACGCGCTGTCTGACGTGTTTCCCGCACCGGCTTTCACGCAGGTAAGGCGTCTGGCCGCGTCGGCTGCTTCGCTGGCGCTGGAAAAAATGCAGATACCGGCGCGCGGTGCGGCCAGCCTGCCCCCGTCCGTACCGCTTTCGGTGCCTACCAGTCGCATGGCCGCCGCGGCCGCTGCAATCAGCGCCGCGCAGGGCAGTGCGAGCAGCGGCATCGCGCAGCTAAAAGCGAGACTTGCCGAGTTCAGCAAGGCGCGTGAGACCATGCTGGCCGATATTGCGGCAGGTATGGGCGCATTAAAGGCAAAAAGTGCGCGCGCGTCGGTGTTCACTGCAAGCGGTGATTTACAGGGAATGCCGCTACAGCTTGCAAGGGACATTCCTGATATGTCAGCCGTGCACACGGTGGCCATGATGATGATCGGGAAAAATCTTGAGGGAATAAGGAGCATGATCCATGAGTTCAAACCCGACGCTCGCCCTTAACGGGGAGGGCATCCCGCTGAAAAATATGCGGGTAACGCTTTCAATGCAGTTTCAGGAAAAGGACCAGTCCGGCCAGACCAGTTCGACGGCCAAAGCCGAGCAGGGCACCAAGGGCAAAGAGCTGCGAATCTCGGGCGAAATAGGTTTCCGTGATATCCGCCTGCTTACGCGTCTTTTCGAGCTGGCCACCGCAACCGATGCCAAAGGCCAGCGCCAGAAATACCGCATTGCGCATGAGGTGGCCCGCGCGGTGAGTTTTCGCGAGGCGACGTTTACAGGCAACATTGATGCGCCGCAGCAGGAAGGCAAAATGGCCTGGCTCGTCACGTTTACGCTCACCGAGCACGTCAGCGTACAGGAGAAGCGCGAGGCGAGGACCGGCAGTAAAACTAGCGCCACCAAACAGGGAGCCGGGGCCGCAGGGACGGGGGCTGGCGAGAGTGAAGAAAAAATGACGTGGTTTGAGCGCAAGGTGCTTAAGCCCGTAAACGATGCACTGGAATAGCCATGAAACCGATCAGCCGTTTATATCTGTCCACAGATGAAATCCACCTGGTTGATTGCAACCTCGTGCTTGAGCTGAACAGCTGCGGGCGCGGCTTCATCACGGCGCAGACCGATACCGATTACACGGGCAAAATGGTGCGCCTTGATGTGGGTTATCCGGGGCTGGTGCTGCGCTGGTTTACCGGCTACGTGGAGCGTTCACAGCCAGCAGAGCGCGGATTTCAGAGGTTGTTTGTTCGGGAGCTGTCTGGCGTATTCGATCGCAGCTGGCCATGCTCTTTTCAGCACCCCACGCTGCGGCAGGTGGCCGCGTGGTTGCAGGAGCACAGCGGGTTAACGTTCAGCGTCCCGGATGCAGCCTACAGCGATAAACCAATCCCCCATTTTACGCACAGCGGCACGGGCTTCCAGCTGCTGAACAATATGGGCAAAGCGTTCGGCATCAACGATTTTGTCTGGTATCAGCTGCCGGATGGCAGCCTGTACGCGGGCGGCGCGGAAAAATCCCTGTTCGCTGGGCGCCCCGTTGAAATCCCAGCGGAGTTTAATCAGGCTGTGGCCGGTGGTAACTCCATGACGGTGCCGGTCGTCCAGTCCGTGCGCCCCGGCGTCGAGCTGAACGGCCAGCGCGTGACAAAAGTCCAGCTGAACAATGACACGATGGCCATCACCTGGACGCCACGCAACAAGGCAACCGGCCAGCCGCTGACAAAGACACCGCTCCAGCGGCAAGTAGAAAGCCAGTACCCGGAGCTGGCCAGCGGGCTGCACCTGCCCAAGTTTGCGCGGGTAGTCGCACCAAGCGAGGCGGTAAAGAGCGGGAATTTTGCTGACCCGTTCAGGCCGCGCTATGCCGTGGATGTGCAGTTACTGGATGCTGATGGCAAGCCGGATGGCAGCACGCCCGTTTATCCGGCGGTGCCGCTGCCGGTGCCTATGGCCGGTAATGATTCCGGCATGTTCCAGTTTCCGCCCGAGGGCACGCTGGTTGAGGTCGGTTTTAATCATGGTCGCCCGGACAAGCCCTTTGTGCGGCAAACGGTGCCTGATGGCACCAGCCTGCCGGATGTGAAGCCGGGCGAGCAGTTACAGCAGCAGCGCGAGGAAGTGTCACAGCGCGTCACGCAGGCAGGAGACTGGGAGCGTAAAACCGATCAGGCCATTCGTGAAACGTCCATGCGGCGTGAAGTGAAAGCCGATACCGAGAGCCGGGAGCTGGTCAGCCGTGAAACCACGGTGAAGGCCACGGACAAGCTGACTGTGCTGGGCAGCGCCACGCTGCTGGCCGGAAGCATAGAGCGCATTTCTACAGGGGATTACAGCCTCGCGGTACAGGGCAACCGGCTGACTACAGTGGGCGGTAATGCCGAAACCGATATCACCGGGCAGCTGGTTGAAAAGATTGGCCAGCTGCGCCGGAGTGTCGCAGGGACGCGTCAGGAAGTTATCGCGCCGGTTGTCTGGATAGGCAGCGAACAGATTAACGTGGCGCAGCTGATGCTCGACACGGTGGCGCTTGTGCAGCAGCTGGCCAGCCAGCTTGCGAACCACACGCACCCGTCAACCGGCGCGCCCACCAACGGCAGCGATATTGCCGCCAGCGGTGCACAGGCCGCAGGGCTGGCAAAGAAATATTCCCCCATCATCGGCTGATCCATACTGCCAGACTGACCCGCTCACGTAGCGGGTTTTTTTATGCCCGTCACCAGACCACACCAGCAGCACGCAGCGCCCCGCACGGGCGAAAACTCCATGCCCTATGCCCCTTCAAAGTTCGTGCGCACAGCGCTGCGCTGGCTGCACCACAGCCCGACAAAATAAACGCCTGACTGACAAAATCGGCGCTACACCGCACCCGCCTGCGAGTTTCGTTTGATAAAAATTTTTCAGTTTCAGTTTTCTACAAACCGCACCGCCGAGCCGCGCCACTGCTGGGCGCGCGCCGCAGGTCGCCAACTGAAAAGAGTGAAAAGATTTTCAGTGTTTTTCAGTTTTGGTAAAAACACTGTTAATGTTTTTTTATTTAATTTATTGTTTTTATTGTTGTTTTTTTATTTTCTGATTATTAAGTCATGCTATGAATTTTCACTTTTCAAGTGAGGAGGTGCGCAACGCCGCATGTCTCTTGGGGGGGGAGTAATGTCAAGATAATTGCACACTGTAAAAAAAGAAATTAACATACTGTACATGCATACAGTTTTTTTTGGGAGGTGTTATAATCTCCAATAAAGAATTTGTCTGTACTCCTTTTAAGCTGGGGAGAGGGGGACAGCAATGTGTAAAGCTAAGTTTGCTGAGAAATTTTGATCCCACCTCACTTAAACTAAGATAGTAAAAAATTCTGGCATCTTCATTTAGATAGTATGATTGTCTAAGTTTGAGGTTTTGGTGTGGATTGTTTGCTGACTAATGGCAAATGGATGGCGTAGTATAAAATTTCTTTCTAAATTTTCGCGATTTTAGTAGATTACCTGCCACTTTCATGGTTCAGTAACGCAAGATTATCAAAGTAACATTTCATTTTATGGAGGCACATTATGGTTATGAGGGCAGCTGAATCTGTACTTCGTTCCTATTGGGATGGGCTTCTACCAGTTAAGCCTGACATTATTGCTGAAAAAATGGGCATTGAAGTTAGGCCTCTTGACCCAACCTGGGATCCCGGACTTAGCGGGATCGCGGAAACAACTCCCTATGGCGTTAAAATTATTGGTTATAACCCCAATGATTATCATGGTCGTATCAGGTTTACGATAGCTCATGAACTTGGTCATCATGTTCTAGGCCATACAGCAAAAAATGGCACATGTTACCGAGATACACCCGATAATTATTCGAGTTATGAAGATAAATGGCTTGAATTAGATGCAAATAAATTTGCAGCAGAGATTTTGATGCCACACGACGCCGTGCGTGTGATGATAGAGCGTAAAGGAATTTCAGAAACTTACGAGTTGGCTCGCATTTTTGACGTGTCAGAACCTGCAATGTATTGGCGATTGAAGAATTTAAATTATATATAATTGTTTCTAATGTTAACTTTCTGATAGTAAAATCAAGCCACCCATAATATGAGTGGCTTTTTTTATGACTATTACACACGAAGCACACATAGATCAAAATGAAAATCAGAAAGAAAATACTCGGGATAGCCAGCAAGATACTGATAACGCTCTAAAAGGGGCTCGAGGCAAGTACGGGCCGCGGCAAAACACAACCCTCAACGATGATGAACGAGAGGAGCTTGAGTCTTATCGTCGACAAGGTAGTGCGTATATTGAAATTAAATCGGCAGACACAGCTGATAGGCGTGAAATGCGCAAGGCTTTGTTTGCAATTATTTCTGGACTGGCCGCCTTATTTCTTTGCGTAGGACTCCTTACAGCAATTTATGTCGAAATTAATTTAATGAATAGTAAAAAGCAGCTTGTTTCTGCTATTACTTCAGTAAACTCAGAAATTTCTAAGCAATTTCAAATTCAGACTGAAGTATCGAAAGCATTTCCTTCAATACCTGTGCCTCCTGAAAGCTTGTCACATGCTTCTTCGAATGCTAAACAATCTATTCCTATAGATTCCAGCATGTTAGAAAAGTTTTTGGATAGCACCAACTGGCTTTCATCAAGCCCGCTTATTACAATAATAGCTTTCATGCTTGCAGTGGGATTAACATTAACCCTAGGAATGTTAAGAGCATTGTTTAGAGCAGAACAAGAAGATAGTGCTGATAGCAATAACATCACCCAGGTTACATTTCCCCTAACAGGAATTTTGGAAGAAATTTTCAATGCCGTAAAAAAAAGGTTAGGGAAGAGTTAGCTATTCATTTAATGCTGTACGATAAAAGTTATGGGCGAGCACGAGAGTGCCGCCCATTTTTATTATAGATCTACAAAATCTGAATTTTTAGACACCTGCTGGGCCTTAGTATCGCTGATGCTGGTATAGTTGAGGGGACAAAAAAGGGGCAGATTGCAGAACGGATTAAGCGAAAGCCTAAGAAAAATATAATTATCTATATGATTTTAAAAGGAAAAAGTGGTGGCCCCTGCTGGGTTTGAACCAGCGACCAAGCGATTATGAGTCGCCTGCTCTAACCGCTGAGCTAAGGGGCCAGCGGAGCGAGGATTATAGAGTATCTGACAGAGGCGATCCAGCGTTCAGCAATCGGTTGGTGAAAATTAACGCAGTTAGTGAGCCCTTGATCTTTCAGCAAAAATTGATTTTTTTCTGCCACTGAAAGCGGATTTTACATCGCAGGGAGTTTTTAGGACAAGGCTCGCTTTTTCAGTCTCCAGGGCGCAAAACCGGATACACGCTACGCGTACTCCACCACTCGAGCCGCGAACATTACCTGTGGGAGCGCGGGAGTCTGCGAGTTGCAGACGCCCGCGCTGGCGTGCCTGAGCCGGAATCGCTATGCTTTCAGCACGCAACGCGGGCAGGGCAAGAGGATGTGGCGCGCGCATAAAGAAAGGAAAACAGCATGAGTGAGCATGAGATACGCGACATCATTGCACCGGATTTGCAGGTGCTGTTTTGCGGCATCAATCCGGGGAAATCGTCGGCGCACACCGGCTTTCACTTCGCGCATCCTGGCAATCGATTTTGGAAAGTGATCCATCAGGCGGGTTTTACCCAGGAACAACTCAAACCCGAGCAGGAGCAGCGTCTGCTGGACACCGGATGCGGCATTACCATGCTGGTTGAGCGTCCGACGATTCAGGCCAGTGAACTGGCGGGCGCCGAACTGCGCGACGGCGGGGCGAGGCTGCGTGAGAAGATCGCGCACTATCAGCCGCGTGCGCTGGCGGTATTGGGCAAAGCGGCATTTCAGAAAGCGTTTCGCCAGCGCCATGTGGCGTGGGGCGAGCAGCCGGAGCGGCTGGATGTGACGCGGCTGTGGGTGCTGCCAAATCCCAGCGGTTTGAATCGCGCCACCCTCGACGAAATGGTGGCGGCGTATCGGCAGCTCTATCTGGCGTTAAACCCGTCCGCGTAAGGCCAATTGCAGACAATAAAAAACCCCGGCGGGCCGGGGTTTTTTTATCTCAACGCGCTGATTAATCGTCGAGGAAGCTACGCAGCACTTCTGAGCGGCTCGGGTGGCGCAGCTTACGCAGCGCTTTGGCTTCGATCTGACGAATACGCTCACGCGTAACGTCAAACTGTTTGCCCACCTCTTCCAGCGTGTGGTCGGTGTTCATGTCGATACCGAAACGCATACGCAGCACTTTCGCTTCGCGCGCGGTCAGGCCAGCAAGCACATCATGCGTGGCAGAGCGCAGGCTTTCTGACGTTGCGGAGTCCAGCGGCAGCTCCAGCGTGGTATCTTCGATGAAATCGCCCAGATGCGAATCTTCATCATCACCGATCGGCGTCTCCATAGAGATAGGCTCTTTGGCGATTTTCAGCACCTTGCGGATCTTATCTTCCGGCATCAGCATACGCTCAGCCAGCTCTTCAGGAGTTGGCTCGCGGCCCATCTCCTGCAGCATCTGACGCGAAATACGGTTGAGCTTGTTGATGGTCTCAATCATATGCACCGGAATACGGATGGTGCGCGCTTGGTCAGCGATAGAGCGGGTGATCGCCTGACGGATCCACCATGTGGCGTAGGTCGAGAACTTATAACCGCGGCGGTATTCAAACTTATCCACCGCTTTCATCAAGCCGATGTTGCCTTCCTGAATCAGATCCAGGAACTGCAGACCACGGTTGGTGTATTTCTTCGCGATAGAGATCACCAGACGCAAGTTCGCCTCAACCATCTCTTTCTTCGCACGACGCGCTTTGGCTTCGCCGATAGACATACGACGGTTGATGTCTTTAACCTGCTCGATGGTCAAGCCGGTCTCTTCCTCGATCTGCAGCAGTTTGTGCAGCGAACGCATTACGTCTTCTTCCACTTCCTGCAGCTTTTCAGACCACGGTTTGTTCATGGCCAGCGCGGCTTTGAACCAGCTCTCGCTGGTTTCGTTGCCGGTAAACAGGGTGATGAAGTTTTTCTTCGGCATTTTGCACAGTTCAACGCACAGCTTCATGATCAGGCGCTCTTGCGTACGCACGCGCTCCATCATTTCACGCATGTTGTTGACCAGGTAATCGAATTGCTTCGGCACCAGGCGGAACTGCTTGAACACTTCAGACAGATTGTTGATCTCGGCAACCGCATCAGCGTGGCTGCGGCCTTTGGCTTTGATCACCGTGCGCGTAGTTTCATACTGCGTGCGCAGGTCGCCAAATTTCTCGCGCGCCAGTTCCGGATCGATAGAGTTATCATCGTCGGAGCTGTCGTCGTCGCTCTCTTCGTCCTCTTCTTCCTCATCGTCGCGGTCTTCTTCAGACAGTTCAGAGCCGACGTGAGTGGCGGTAGGCGCGACGTCTTCCTGCGCGTTAGGATCAACAAAGCCGGTGATCAGATCGGACAGGCGTGATTCGCCCGCCTCAACGCGATCGTATTGATCGAGCAGGTAGGTAATGGCTTCCGGATATTCGGCAACGGAGCATTGAACCTGGTTGATACCGTCTTCGATGCGCTTAGCGATGTCGATTTCGCCTTCGCGCGTCAGCAGTTCAACGGTACCCATTTCGCGCATATACATGCGCACCGGGTCAGTAGTACGGCCAATTTCTGACTCAACGCTCGACAGCACCTGCGCGGCAGCTTCCGCGGCATCTTCGTCGGTATCGGTGCTGTTCTCATTCAGCATCAGATCATCGGCATCCGGGGCTTCTTCAACCACCTGAATGCCCATATCGTTAATCATCTGGATGATGTCTTCGATCTGATCGGAGTCGACGATATCTTCCGGCAGATGGTCATTGACCTCAGCATAGGTCAGATAGCCTTGCTCCTTACCACGGGTGACAAGCAGCTTAAGCTGTGACTGCGGGTTTTGCTCCATAAGACGGTATCCACACTTCTGTTAATTAGATTGGTGTTGGTCGGCAGCGAGCCAACTATAACAGTGAAGGCGTTGTGTTTTTGCCGCTGCCTTCATCGCGGCCAGGGCTCTTGCCCTTCATATATCGGCACTTAAGCCGCTTGGATGCTGTGCGGACGTGGCGATACTGCCGCCGGTCCTGAATATCAATGTTCATTCCGGTCTCGCTTACTGCGCCGGAAATGCAGAACAGCGCCATAGCGCTGACCTGCGAAAAGCTTATTTCTTTGCTAATGCCTGGCTAAGCGCCCAGAACTCCCGCCGTTCGGCAGCGCTAAGACCTTCGGTGCGGTCGCGCGCCAGAAGCGCTTCAAGTCGCTGCTCCAGCGCGGAGTCGTACAGGCTGGCCAATGAATCCTGAAACACCGCTTCGGCCTCTTCATCCACGATCATGTGGTTCCACGTGGCCAGGGTTTCAAGTGGCTGGCTAAATTCTGTTCCGCGATATAACTCTAGTAGCTGTCCCGTCGTCAGGCCAGGATTCTCGGTACAGCGCTGCACCAGCTCGACAAACAGCGGTAATCCGGCCAGTTTTGACTGCTCAAGTCCTTCAAGTGTAGGAACAATGGCGGCAAAGTGCGGATTTTGTACCAGCAGCGCAATCAACACGCGCATGGTGGTGCGTTTCAAAGGCGGTGCCGTCGGTGCTGCGCCGCTTTCTGCCAGTTTCGGCATCAGCTTGTCTAACTGATTATCGTCCAGAATGCCGAGTTTAATACCCAGCGTTTGTCTCATATAAATACGCAGCGTTTCGCCGGGAATCTGGCTGATCAGCGGCAGCGCCAGCGTGGCCAGCTTGGTTTTCCCGTCGCGCGTGCTCAGATCCACTTGCGGCATCAGGCTATCAAACAGAAACGTGGAGAGCGGCATGGCCTGCTCCATTCGCGCTTCAAAGGCCGCTTTGCCCTCTTTGCGCACCAGCGTGTCCGGATCTTCGCCATCAGGTAAAAACATAAAGCGTAGCTGACGGCCATCGTTCATATAGGGCAGCGCGGTTTCCAGCGCACGCCATGCGGCTTCACGTCCAGCCCGATCGCCGTCGTAACAGCAAATGACGTTATCGGTGGAGCGAAACAGCAGCTGAATATGTTCCGCTGTGGTCGAGGTGCCGAGTGACGCAACGGCATAATCAATGTCGAACTGCGCCAGCGCCACCACGTCCATATACCCTTCCACCACCAGCAGTCGCGCAGGCTGAGGATGGTTTTTGTGCGCTTCATACAGGCCGTAGAGCTGGCGGCCTTTATGAAAAATCGGCGTTTCAGGGGAGTTCAGGTATTTGGGCGTGTCGTTGCCCAGTACGCGTCCACCAAAGCCAATGACGCGCCCACGCTTATCGCGGATAGGGAACATCACGCGGTCGCGGAAACGATCGTAAGTACGGCCTGAATCGTTCGCCACCAACATGCCCGCTTCCATCAGCGATTCGCGGTCTTCTTTCTGCTGGCCAAAGCGCTTGAGCACGTTGTCCCATCCGGCAGGCGCATAGCCAATCGCAAAGCGATCGATGACCTCCTGGCTCAGCCCGCGCGCGGCAAGATACTGCTGTGCCGACCGCGCCTGCGGATTGCGCAGACTCTGCTGATAAAAGCCGTCGAGGCCTTCCAGCAGCTGATAAAGACTTTGGCGCTGATGGCGCTCCATCGGACTCGGGCCGTTGCCGGCTTCATACGGCACGTCTAAGCCGTGAAGCGTGGCCAGCTCCTCAACGCTTTCAACAAATTCCAGACGATCGTGATTCATCAGGAAGTCGATGGCATTGCCTTTGGCACCACAGCCGAAGCAGTAATAAAACTGTTTTTCGCCGCTTACGGTGAAAGAGGGCGTTTTTTCGTTATGGAAAGGACAGCACGCGTGATAGTTCTTGCCTTGCTTCTTCAGCTTAACGCGGGCATCGATCAGATCCACGATGTCCGTGCGGGCAAGTAAATCATTGATAAAAACGCGTGGAATTCGTCCAGCCATATGCCCCGGTTTTTCAGCTCATAAACGGCAACAAGCCGCGCTTCCTTTCGGAAAGCACGGCCTCTTACTTGACTCTGTCTGCGTTTAACACGCGCCGGAAGCGAACTTCCGAGAGAAATTAGTACAGACGAGTGCGGCGTGCGTTTTCGCGAGCCAGTTTCTTGGCGTGACGCTTAACTGCAGACGCTTTAGCGCGCTTACGCTCGGTCGTTGGTTTTTCATAAAACTCACGACGACGAACTTCAGCCAGAACGCCTGCTTTCTCGCAAGAACGCTTGAAGCGACGCAGTGCTACGTCGAATGGCTCGTTTTCACGTACTTTAATTACCGGCATGTAACTCTCACCTCGATAAAATCGGTTTTTCTGCTGACTGCGGCGTCAGCACATTTCAAAATGGTGCAGCATTTTACTCCAACCGCAGCTGGCTTGTAAAGCACCATGGACAATTTAGAACCAACAGGGGCGTGTGCCGTTGCGGCTGCCGGTTTTTTCAGGCCGTGGAGTATAGCGCACTCTTTATGCGACACAAAAACACTTTTTCAGCTGCAAAGTCTCTCAGGCGCGATTGGGCTTGTGCTACACTGCGCGCCGCAAGAAGAGGGTGATAAAGCTATGCGAGTTCTGGGTATTGAAACGTCCTGCGATGAAACCGGCATCGCGATTTATGACGATGCGTCCGGTCTGCTGGCGAATCAATTATACAGCCAGGTCAAATTGCACGCGGATTACGGCGGCGTGGTGCCGGAGCTGGCATCGCGCGACCACGTACGGAAAACGGTGCCCCTGATCCAGGCGGCGCTGAAAGAAGCAGGGCTCCAGGCGGGTGATATTGATGCTGTGGCCTACACCGCCGGCCCGGGCCTGGTGGGCGCGCTGCTCGTGGGCGCGACGGTGGGGCGGGCGCTGGCGTTCGCGTGGAACGTGCCTGCCGTGCCGGTGCACCATATGGAAGGCCATCTGCTGGCGCCGATGCTGGAAGACAATCCCCCCGCGTTTCCGTTTGTGGCGCTGTTGGTCTCTGGCGGGCATACGCAGTTAATCAGCGTGACCGGCATCGGTGAATATTCGCTGCTGGGCGAATCCATTGATGATGCGGCCGGAGAAGCGTTCGACAAAACCGCCAAGCTGCTGGGATTGGATTATCCTGGCGGGCCGATGCTATCGCGCATGGCGCAGCAGGGCACGCCGGGCCGCTTCCGTTTCCCGCGTCCCATGACCGATCGCCCGGGGCTGGATTTTAGCTTCTCAGGATTAAAAACCTTTGCCGCCAATACCATTCGCGAGCACGAGGGCGATGAGCAGGCGCGTGCTGACATCGCGCGGGCCTTTGAAGATGCCGTGGTAGATACGCTGATGATCAAGTGCAAGCGCGCGCTGGAGCAGACTGGCTTTACGCGGCTGGTGATTGCCGGTGGCGTTAGCGCCAACCGCACGCTGCGCGAGCGCATGGCGGAGATGATGCAGGCACGTCACGGTGAGGTGTTCTACGCGCGCCCTGAGTTTTGTACCGATAACGGCGCGATGATCGCCTATGCCGGCATGGTGCGATTAAAGGGCGGTACGCGCGGTGAGCTGGGGGTCAGCGTGCGGCCTCGCTGGCCACTGGCAGAGTTACCCGCCATCTAAGAAAAAACCGGCCTCGCGCCGGTTTTTTTTATCGCTTTTTTCGCTTCCAGATTTTGCTTTCCTGGCCGCGCCACAGGCGCTGAATATTGTCGTGGTGGCGCAACAGAATCAAACACGACAGCATTGAGACCGGAAAGGTAAATTGCGGCTTGAACCACCACACGTAGAAGGGGGCAATCAGCGCGCTGACAATCGCGCCCAGCGACGAGTAGCCGCTCAGCAGCACCGTCAGCAGCCATGTACCGGTCATCAAGCCGGTCAAATCCCAGCCGATGGGCGCGATGGCACCAAACGCCGTGGCGACGCCTTTCCCACCGCGAAAATGGAAGAACACCGGATAAATATGGCCGAGGCACGCGGCAATCGCGGTCAAGCCGAGGTACATCGGCGTCACGTGCATGAGATACGCGATCCACACCGGCAGCATGCCTTTGGCAACGTCAAAAACAAGCACGCATGCGGCCGCCGCTTTGCCACCCAGACGTAGCACATTGGTGGCCCCAGGATTGCCCGAACCGGCCGTTCGTGGATCGGGTAAACGCGCGAGTTTGCACACCAAAATCGCACTGGATATCGAGCCGCAAAGATACGCGAAAATAATCATACCAAGCGCGATAGCACTCATAGCGTCGTACCGTTCCTTTTGGGTCGTTTTGTTGTCACTAAGCGTGGATAATACGCACAATCCGCCGGAAGTGGTATCCGGCCTGGCTAAAAACAGAGACTGACATCATGGATATCGTATTTATAGAGCAACTCACCGTGTTCACCACCATTGGCGTTTACGACTGGGAGCAGGGCATTCAGCAGAAGCTGGTGCTCGATGTCGAAATGGTGTGGGATAACCGTCGCGCCGCCGCCAGTGACGATGTGAACGATTGTTTGAGCTACGCCGATGTCAGCGAGGTCATTCTTACCCACCTGCAAGGTCAGCGGTTCGCGCTGGTTGAACGCGTGGCGGAAGAAATCGCCGATCTGTTGATGAACCGTTTCAAAATGCCCGGTGTGCGCATAAAGGTAGGAAAACCGGGGGCTGTGGCCCAGGCGGCCACCGTGGGCGTGCGTATTGAGCGCGGGACTATTCCTAAATAAACTTTCCGTGATTGCCATCACAATGAAACCAAACCAAATTAGGGTGGGCCTCACAACGAGGCCGCTGCGCCAACCCGTGCGAAGTGACCGAAATCCTTAAGGTTTCCTTCAGCCAGGCGTAGGCATAATTTCAGGCGGTAGCTGAGTGCGACCGCCTTTTTACTGTTTAAAACGGATAGGGGAATATTTTGATGGCAGACATTCATCAGCTTTGGGTTGCTGCAATCCTCGGGGTTGTGGAGGGCCTTACGGAGTTCCTGCCGGTCTCTTCCACGGGGCACATGATTATTGTTGGCCATCTGCTGGGATTTGAGGGCGACAAGGCAGAAACCTTTGAGGTTGTGATTCAGCTGGGATCGATTCTGGCGGTCGTGGTGATGTTTTGGCGCCGTTTGTTTGGGCTCATTGGGATTCATTTTGGCCAGGAGCGGCATGAAGGCGTGGGTACGGGCAAGTTGACTCTGATTCATATCTTGCTTGGCATGATACCTGCGGTCGTGATTGGCCTGGTGCTGCACGATCAAATCAAAACGCTGTTTAACCCGATTAACGTCATGTATGCGCTGGTGGTTGGCGGGGTGCTGCTGCTGGCAGCGGAATTCCTCAAGCCCAAGCAGCCCAAAGCGGTGGGCGTTGATGACATCACTTACCGTCAGGCGTTTATGATTGGCTGCTTCCAGTGTCTGGCACTGTGGCCTGGCTTCTCGCGTTCCGGCGCAACCATTTCAGGTGGGATGCTGATGGGCGTGAGCCGCTATGCAGCCTCTGAATTCTCCTTCATTTTGGCGGTGCCAATGATGATGGGCGCCACCGTGCTGGATCTCTACAAAAGCATGGGATTCCTCACACGAGCTGATTTCCCCATGTTTGCCGTGGGCTTTGTCACCGCCTTTGTTGTGGCGCTGCTGGCCATCAAAGTCTTCCTTGAGCTGATCAAACGTATCTCGTTTGTTTCCTTCGCGATTTACCGTTTTATCGTCGCGGCTGCGGTCTACGCCATCTTCATGTAATCACTGCGCGCGGTCTGTTAATCGGACCGCGCGTTCAGCAAACCTTCCTGTACGCGAGCAACCCGGCGTCGCGTTAACTCCTCGCGCACCGCCGCGCCCTTAAAGCCTGCTTCGATCACCGCGTTGGTCGGTACCGCCTTAGCCAGCGAAAATGCCTTGCGCAGATAATCGCCTTGCGGATACGCGTTGCTCTCCATGCCTGCGCGACCGCGCGCGTCGGCTTCGCTGACCCGCGCCATTTTTTCGACTCGCTCAGGTTTACGCCATGCATCAAGACGGTCAAACAGCGCCACGAGGGCCGCCGCCGACATGCGCTCAATGGTGTGCACCACATCGTGAAATTCTGTCACCAGCAAGGCAAGATCGCGTACGTGGTTCGGCACGCGCAGACGCTGGCACAGGGCCTCCACGATCGGCACGCCGGCAAGGCCATGACCATGGTGACTTGGCCATTTTTCCGGCGGCGTCAGCGCCTTACCCACATCGTGGAACAGAGTGGCGAACCGGACATCCAGCGCGTCAGAGATCGCGGCCGACATCATCAGCGTCATCAGCGTGTGTACGCCGGTATCGATCTCCGGATGCCATTTTACCGGCGCGGGAATGCCATACAGGCGATCGAGTTCGGGGAAAAGCACCTGCAGTGCACCACAGTCGCGCAGCACCTGAAAGTAAACCTGAGGATTGCGCGTTAGCAGGGCTTTTTCCGTCTCTTTCCATACCCGTTCGGCCGTAAGATGCGCCAATTCACCGCTGGTCGACATCGCGCGCATCAGCGCCATTGTCTCGTCGGCCACGCGGAAGTTGAGGTGGGCGAAGCGTGCGGCAAAGCGCGCCACGCGCAGTACGCGCAGGGGATCTTCCTGAAATGCGGGCGACACGTGCCGCAGCGTGCGGGCGGCTAAATCTCGCTGGCCCTGCCAGGGATCAATGAGCGTGCCGTCACTGGCTTGTGCGATAGCATTGATGGTGAGATCGCGGCGCTGTAAATCTTGCTCCAGCGTCACGTCCGGCGCAAACTGCGTCACAAATCCGGTGTAGCCATTACCACTTTTGCGCTCGGTGCGCGCCAGCGCGTACTCTTCGCGGCTTTGCGGATGGAGATATACCGGAAAATCACGGCCCACTTGCTGAAAGCCCTGCTGCAGCATGGCATCAGGCGTGGCACCCACCACGACCCAATCCCGGTCTTTTACCGGTAGGCGCAATAAGGCATCACGCACTGCACCACCGACCAGAAACGTCTTCACTTACCGACTCCAGAGATCAATTAACCTTGCGCGAAGCACGCGCATGAAACGTTAATTGTTACACATTTTGGCGAACAATCGGACACGACAAAGGGGGCATCTTGCGATACCCCCAATCAAACACGCGGATCGAGGTGGTAGGTCAGTTCATCCAGCGGTCGTTTTTCTTACGACGGGGCACCATGTGCGGCAGCAGCAGACCAAGCAGAAGACCAACGCCGAGCACGCCGCCGCCATACATGAACCACTGCATGATAATGGTGCGTTGTTTATCATCCAGCTGAACGTTGGCCGCGCTCACTTTTTTCTGCGCCACAATCAGCTCATTTTTCAGCTTTTGGTTCTGGGCTTTCAGGCCATCGATGGTGCCATCGCTGTTGGCGACTTTACTCTGCATTTCAGCCGTACGCTGGTTCCAGCTGTTATCAATGTTGGCCAGCTTGGCGGTAAGGTCCTTTACCTGCTGTTCCAGCTGCGGCACTCGCGTACGCAGGCTGGGTTCTGCACTGAGTTGTGACAGGGGAATCCAGTTGGTTTTGCCTTCTGCATCGCGGATTTGGGCGTACTGGGAATCATTGTTGACCTGGAGCAGCGTGACTTGTTCACCGGCGTTAAGCTTGCCCACTAAGCGGTATTGATCGCCAGGACCGCTGCGCACCCACGTCGATAATTCATCGGAGATATAGCGTTTTTCATCAGCGGCGTGAGCAGGTGTGAGGGCACTAAAAGTTAGCCAGGCAAGGGCGGCAAGCGTGATTTTTTTCATTCGATATCGTTTTTCTTCATGGCTTAAAATTACTGGCACAGTCTGGGGACGCTTCTCAAAAATCTGAATGGGAACTATCCTGGTCTCAATCCGGTGCGATAAGGTCCGTAAAAGCACAAGAAAGCCGAGACAGTGGGCTTTCGGTGCATTACTCTCGCCAGATTAACCTACTCAGTGCCAGCAGCGTATTAAATAAAAAATTATGACCATTGAAATCGAATTAAAGTTCATTGCCACACCCGCCGCCGCCGAAAATTTGGCTGAGGCGCTATCCGCCTGGCCCCATCAGCACAGCGCAGCGCGCGCGCTGACCAACATCTACTTTGAAACCGAGGATAACCAACTGCGGCGTTGGGATATGGGGCTGCGTATTCGCGGTGTGGGGCAGCAGTACGAAATGACCTTGAAAACGGCCGGCAAAACGGTGGGCGGACTGCATCAGCGCCCGGAATATAACGTCCCACTTTCAGCGCCCGAGCTGGACATCAGCCTGTTGCCGCAGGACGTCTGGCCGCAGGGAACCGATCTGCCCGCACTGCAGCAGCGCCTCAAGCCACTGTTCAGCACCCATTTCGAGCGTGAAACCTGGATCGTGACCGTTGAGGAAAGCGAAATTGAAGTGGCGTTTGATCGCGGTGAGGTTGCGGCGGGGGAGCGCAGCGAGCCGCTGTATGAAGTGGAGCTGGAGCTAAAACAGGGGCAGCGCGCCACGATGCTTAAATTCGCCGGGCAGCTGATTGCGTCAGGCGGATTGCGTTTGGGAAGCCTAAGTAAAGCGGCGCGCGGTTATCAATTGGCACAGGGCATGGAAGTCAATCCGGTACGGGCTCTGCCGCTGCAGAAAGCGGCGGCCAAAGCCACGGTGGAGCAGGGCATGGTCACTGCGCTGACCGCCGGGTTGGCACATTGGCAATATCATGAAGAAGCGTGGTTGCGCGGCAATGACCAGGCAAAAGAGGGCGTTATTGAGGCGCTGGAGACATTACGCCAGGCATTTTCACTGTTTGGTGCGCTGGTACCGCGCAAAGCCAGCAGCGAGATTCGGCAGCAATTACTGCTTATTGAGGAGCAGTTGGCGGAGCAGGGAATAACGGCGGAGCAGCTCTGCTTCTCCGCCAATGCCGTCGCGGCGCAGCTCGCCTTGACGCATTGGCTGGTTGAATCCCAATGGCAAAACTGGCTGGATGAAAAAAGTAAACACAAGCTGCAGGGATCGTTTAAGCGCTTCAGCGACATCATGCTGAGCCGCATCGCGGCCGATCTCAAAGAGACCTTTATCGGCGTTCAGTTGTTAAATGAGTTTCAGGATAAAGCCACGCGGCTGCATCGCCAGTTGCTGGCCGTACACCTGCTGGCAGGCGCGTACCCGTCGGAAGACGTCAACGCCTGGCTCGCGGGCTGGCAGGAACTGCAATGGGCTATTCGTGAACAGCAGACCCAAGGCTTGGTCCAACTGGTGAACCTGGCGGCTCGGCAGTCCCCGTTTTGGTTAAATAGCGGTAGTCCACGCTAACGACTCCGCACAAGCGAATCCGAGAGGCAAGATGTTGTTACCCTTACCCGCCCTGATGCAGGCGCAGCTGAGCCACGTGGCCGAACGCCTTAATATTCCGCCTGCGGCGTTGACGTCCGAACAGGCGGGCGTGCTGGCTTTCAGTGACTTTGTGGTTGATAACCTGCAGCAGCATCCTGAATGGTGGGCGCAGCTTCAGCAGCACCCGCCAGAAGTGAACGAGTGGCAGCGCTACAGCGCTTGGCTCAACGAGGAACTGCAGGGTGTGGAAACGGAAGCCGCGCTGATGCGCGCGCTGCGTCTGTTCCGGCGGCATATGCTGGTGCGCATTGCCTGGATGCAAACGCTGCAACACGCCACCACAGAGCAGAGTCTGACGCAGCTCAGCACGCTGGCTGAAACGCTCATCGCAGCGGCCCGCGATTGGGTTTGGCAGGATTGCTGCCGCGACTTCGGCACGCCCTGCAATGACGCCGGGGAAGCTCAGCCCATGTTAATTCTAGGCATGGGCAAACTCGGTGGCGGTGAGCTCAATTTCTCCTCGGATATCGATCTCATCTTTGCCTGGCCCGAAAACGGCGTTACGCGCGGCGGACGACGGGAACTGGATAACGCCCAATTTTTTACGCGCATGGGCCAGCGGCTGATAAAGGTGTTGGACCAGCCTACGCTGGACGGTTTTGTCTACCGGGTAGATATGCGTCTGCGGCCTTTCGGCGACAGCGGCCCGCTGGTCTTAAGCTTTGCGGCGCTGGAAGATTATTACCAGGAGCAGGGACGCGACTGGGAGCGCTATGCGATGGTGAAAGCGCGACTCATGGGCGACGATCAGGGAAGATGGAGCCAGGAATTGCAGCAGATGCTGCGGCCCTTTGTCTATCGTCGCTATATTGACTTCAGCGTTATTCAATCGCTGCGTAACATGAAAGGGATGATTGCGCGCGAGGTCCGCCGGCGCGGCCTCAAAGACAACATTAAACTCGGCGCCGGGGGCATACGCGAAACGGAATTTATCGTTCAGGTCTTCCAGCTTATTCGCGGAGGACGTGAGCGCTCACTTCAGCTGAGATCGCTACTGCCAACGCTACAAGCGATAGGCGAGTTGGGATTGTTGACCTCAGAGCAGATAGCGCACCTGCACAGCGCCTATCTCTTTTTACGGCGGCTGGAAAATCTACTGCAGAGCATCAACGATCAGCAGACGCAAACGCTGCCGGAAGATCCGCTCGATCGCCAGCGACTGGCTTGGGCCATGGGCGTCAGCGACTGGGATGATTTGCTGGCGCAGCTTGCCCAGCAGATGGCCGGCGTGCGCCGTATTTTTGACGAGCTGATTGGCGATGACGCGCCGGATGTGGACGATCAGCCGCAGCTGGCTGAGTTTGCTGCGCTGTGGCATGACACGCTGGAAGAAGAGGATGTCACGCCGGTGGTGCCGCAGCTGGGGGAAACCGCGCGTCACGCGCTGTATAACACCCTGCATGATTTCCGTCAGGACGTGGGACGGCGCACCGTGGGGCCACGCGGCCGGATGGCGCTTGATCAGCTGATGCCGCGCTTGCTCAGTGAAGTATGCCAGCGTGCGGATGCCGATATTGTCCTAGGGCGCCTGACGCCGCTGCTGCTGGGCGTGCTGACGCGCAGCACCTATCTGGAATTGCTGACGGAATATCACGGAGCGCTACGGCATCTGATTCGCCTGTGTGCCGCCTCTCCAATGATCGCCAGCCAGCTGGCCCGCTATCCTTTACTGCTGGATGAACTGCTCGATCCAGCCACGCTTTACCAGCCCACGGCCACCGATGCCTACCGCGATGAGCTGCGGCAGTATCTGCTGCGTATCCCCGCCGAAGATGAAGAGCAGCAGCTGGAAGCCCTGCGCCAGTTCAAGCAGGCGCAGCTGCTACGTATTGCCGCCGCAGACATTGCTGAAACGCTGCCGGTGATGAAAGTAAGCGATCACTTAACATGGCTGGCGGAAGCCATTATCGAGTCGGTGGTGCAGCAGGCGTGGCAAATGATGGTGCAGCGCTATGGTCGACCTTCTCATTTAACGCAGGATAATGCGCGCGGCTTTGCCGTCATTGGCTACGGCAAACTCGGCGGTTGGGAGCTGGGCTACAGTTCGGATCTGGATCTGGTGTTCCTGCACGACTGTCCGGAGGAGGCCGAAACCAATGGCGAGCGCGTCATTGATGGCCGACAATTCTATCTGCGTCTTGCCCAGCGCATCATGCATCTTTTTAGCACGCGAACGTCGTCCGGTATTTTGTATGACGTCGACGCGCGGCTGCGCCCATCGGGTGCGGCTGGCATGCTGGTAAGCACGTTTGCGGCATTTGACGACTACCAGCGCAATGAAGCGTGGACATGGGAACATCAGGCGCTGGTACGCGCACGTATCGTCTACGGGGAACCTGCCTTAGGTGAACGATTTAACCTGATCCGTCACCACATTCTTTCTCTGCCACGCCCGCCCGAGACGCTGCAAAGCGCGGTGCGCGACATGCGCGAAAAAATGCGCACGCATCTCAGCAACAAGCATAAAGGGCGCTGGGAGATCAAAACCGATGAAGGCGGCATTACCGATATCGAATTTATTGCTCAGTACCTGGTGCTGCGCTACGCGGCGGAACAACCTGCGTTAACGCGCTGGTCCGATAACGTGCGTATTTTTGAGCTCATGGCACGTCATCAGATTATGACAGAGGATGAAGCGCAGGCGCTAACGCATGCCTACGTCACGCTACGTGATGCGCTACATCATTTGGCGCTGCAGACGCTGCCGGGGCACGTTGAGCCCGCGCGCTTTGCCGCCGAGCGCGACGCGGTCAAGCTGAGCTGGCAGCGCTGGTTAGGTCCCAGCGCAAACGCGCCCTCCAGCGCATAATCGTCCCTGTGGCTGGAATGTTCCCGTGCGTTAGGCTGTGCAGCTGCGGCTCGCAGTCTGTAGGGGGTATGTTATTATCCGCGCATTATTTTGACTGTTGTCTGGAGTCGTTGGAATGAAAGTTACTCTGCCCGCTTTTGGCAAAGCCCGCGTGCTGGTGGTTGGCGATGTCATGTTAGATCGCTATTGGTATGGTCCCACCAGCCGAATTTCGCCAGAAGCGCCGGTGCCGGTGGTAAAAGTCGACACCATTGAGGAGCGCCCTGGCGGTGCCGCCAACGTGGCGATGAACATTGCTGCGCTGGGTGCCGCCTCGCGTTTAATTGGCCTGACCGGCGAAGACGATGCCGCGCGCGTGTTAAGCGAAACCCTTGATAACGTGAACGTGGAGTGTGATTTCGTGGCGGTGAAAACGCATCCCACGATCACCAAGCTGCGGGTGCTGTCCCGCAATCAGCAGCTTATTCGCCTCGATTTCGAAGAAGGCTTTGAGCAAGTTGATCCTCAGCCGCTGCACGATCGTCTTCGACAGTCGCTGGCGCAGGCAGGGGCGCTGGTGCTGTCTGACTATGCCAAGGGCGCGTTAAACAGCGTGCAGACCATGATTCAGCTGGCGCGTGAAGCGAAAGTGCCTGTGCTGATCGATCCTAAAGGCACTGATTTCGAACGCTATCGCGGCGCGACCTTGCTGACGCCTAATCTGTCTGAGTTCGAGGCGGTGGTTGGCAAGTGTAAATCGGAAGACGAGATTGTGAGCCGTGGGATGCAGGTCATCGCTGATTATGCGCTCTCTGCTCTGCTGGTTACGCGTTCTGAAAACGGCATGACGCTGCTGCAGCCCGGTAAAGCGCCACTGCATTTACCGACGCAGGCGCAGGAAGTGTACGACGTCACCGGGGCTGGCGACACGGTAATCGGCGTGCTGGCTGCCGTGCTGGCTGCCGGCGACAGCCTCGAAGATGCGTGCTTCCTCGCCAATGCGGCGGCAGGCGTTGTGGTCGGCAAACTCGGTACTTCAACCGTCAGCACGGTGGAGCTGGAGAATGCGATCCACGCCCGTCCCGATTCCGGCTTCGGCGTGATGACCGAAGCCGATTTGAAAGCCGCCGTTGCGCAGGCGCGTGAGCGGGGCGAGAAAGTGGTGATGACCAACGGCGTGTTCGATATTTTGCATGCGGGTCACGTTTCTTATCTGGCCAACGCGCGCAAGCTCGGCGATCGCCTGATCGTGGCAGTTAACAGTGATGCATCGACTAAACGGCTGAAAGGTGAAACGCGGCCGGTTAACCCGCAGGATAACCGCATGATCGTGCTTAGCGCACTGGAAGCGGTAGATTGGGTGGTGCTCTTTGAAGAAGATACGCCGCAGCGCCTGATCGCGGAGATATTGCCTGACCTGCTGGTTAAAGGCGGCGATTACAAACCAGAGGACATCGCGGGGAGTAAAGAAGTTTGGGCAAATGGCGGCGAGGTGCGCGTGCTCAACTTTGAAGATGGGATCTCGACCAGCAACATCATTAAAACCATTCGCAGCCACTAAAAACGCGGCGGGAGTGAAATCCCGCCGAGTGAGTTATTGCGGCGTGTCGATCTTGCCTGCTGGATCGGGCGTGACAACCGCAGGAGCGGGAGCCGCTGGACTCTCGCTCTCCAGCTTCGCCAAACGCTGTTCAAGCGCAGCCAACTTTTCACGCGTGCGCAACAGCACCTGCGTTTGCACATCAAACTCTTCCCGGTTAACCAGATCCATGCGGGTTAACTGCGCCTGTAGAACCTGACGAATTTTCTTTTCGACATCATCGCCCAGGTCGCGAATTCCTTTTGGCATCGCTTCGTGTACCTGGCGAGCCAGTTGTTCAATTTTTTTCGTGTCGATCATGGTGATTTCCTGGTTACGGTGGCTGGTAACAGCGCGGTTTCCGACTCAACAAACAGTAAGTGTAATGCCAGAAATGAAAAGGTTAAACCTGAAATCGCTACCGCAGTAAATGCAAAACCATTTGCACTTTTGTCGATTGCCCGATCTGGTGATTGACGCTATAGTGACCACGCTTATTCTCAGGGCGGGGCGAAATTCCCCACCGGCGGTAAATCAGCCTTGGCTGAAAGCCCGCGAGCGCTTTTACTGCAAAGTGAAAGGTCAGCAGATCCGGTGTAATTCCGGGGCCGACGGTTAAAGTCCGGATGGGAGAGGGTAACGACATTAGCCGGGTTCATTCCCCGCGTCACGTTTTTGCCATGTGTTTTTCACGCACTCCTAAGCTCGCCCTGGTTCTGGTAACTTCATATTGATAAGGTTTATTACCATGAATCAGACGCTTCTTTCTGAATTTGGCACGCCCGAACAGCGTGTAGAACGCGCCATTGAGGCACTGCGTAACGGTCGCGGTGTCATGGTGCTTGACGATGAAGATCGTGAAAACGAAGGTGACATGATCTTCCCTGCGGAAACCATGACCGTTGAGCAAATGGCACTGACCATTCGTCATGGAAGCGGGATCGTATGCCTGTGCATTACGGAAGCGCGCCGCCAACAGCTGGCGCTGCCGATGATGGTAGAGGAAAACACCAGCGCCTATGGCACCGGCTTTACCGTGACCATTGAAGCCGCGTCCGGCGTTACCACCGGTGTGTCAGCGGCGGATCGTATCACCACCATTCGTGCCGCTATCGCTGACGATGCCAAACCGACCGACTTACATCGCCCCGGTCATGTTTTTCCGCTGCGCGCGAGCGAAGGCGGCGTACTGATGCGCCCTGGTCACACCGAAGCGACCCTCGATTTGGTGACGCTGGCCGGATTTAAACCGGCAGGTGTGCTGTGTGAACTGACCAACGATGACGGCACGATGGCACGCGCGCCTGAAGCGATTACCTTTGCGAAACAGCAGGGTATGCCAGTGGTCACCATTGAGGATTTGGTTGCCTACCGCCGTGCCCGTGAGACGTTGCAGGCGAGCTAATTCGATACCTCGCAGTTAAGGCCGGACACTTCTCCGGCCTTTTTTATGCTTAGCGTTTGGCATAGAAGATGTGATTGCCAATGATTACCGTGCGCTGAAAGGCATGCCGCCATGCCGGTTTCACCGCATGAGTATGGAAAAATGTCGCACCGCGCGTGGCATCTTTGAGCTCGCCATCGACAATTTTTTTTGCCAGTTTGCGCGCGCGCAGCCAGCTTTTGTCCTCTGAAGGCGGTTGACGGTAAGGGTGATCGGCCAGCGATGTCCAGGAAAACTGTTTCTCTGCGTAAACCACCGGGCAAACCTTTTCAATCTGCCAATTAGCGCGATTCATGGTGACGGTCCCGACTGCAATCTGGCCTTTTATTGGTTCGCCTCGCGCTTCATGATAAATATTCATTGCCAGGCACAAAATAGCTCCCTGAAGTAGCATACTGCTCCACACCATTACGTTAATAGGGCGTGAAGTGTAAAAATGCTGCACGTAATGTTTTTATAAGACCTGTCTTGAGCTTCGCTTTATCAAAATTAAGTGATTGATTTATCGTGTCTGTTAGGGTCTTTTTAAGACCCGTCTTGCCCGCCTACGCCGTTTAGCGCCTTTCCCCATGCCCTGTGCAGCAGCGAAACTCGCCGCAGAGATGTTGTTCAAATTTTCTGATGTACATCATCATGCTTATCAGCGTTAATCCGCTCTGGAAAGCGCGTATCGTAGTGGCGAATAAAGCAACATTTTACAAGGATCCTCTATGAACGATACTCGCATGCCCGCGCTGTTTTTGGGACACGGCAGCCCTATGAACGTCCTCGAAGACAACCGCTATACGCGTGCCTGGCAGCATTTGGGCCAAACGCTACCGCGTCCACGTGCGATTCTGGCTGTCTCAGCGCATTGGTATACGCGTGGCACGGCGGTCACGGCCATGGAGAATCCACGCACCATTCATGACTTCGGCGGTTTCCCGCAGGCGCTGTTTGACGTGCGCTATCCGGCGCCTGGCGAACCCGCGCTGGCTCAGCGCATCATTGAGTTGCTGGCACCGATCAGCGTTAAAGCCGACCAAGACTGGGGCCTGGACCACGGTTCATGGGGGGTACTGGCAAAAATGTATCCGCAGGCGGATATTCCGGTCGTGCAATTAAGCATTGATAGCAGCCAACCGCCTGCATGGCATTTTGAAATGGGCCGCAGGCTGGCAGCACTGCGCGATGAAGGGGTCATGATTATCGCCAGCGGTAATGTGGTGCATAATCTGCGTATGCTGCGCTGGCAGGGCGCGGTATCTGCCTATCCTTGGGCTGAGCGCTTCAATGAATACGTACGCGAACATCTCGCTGAGGCAGGCGAGCCGACATCACACCCACTGGTGAACTATCAGCAGCACGCAGATGCCATCATGGCTAACCCCACCGCAGAGCACTATTTGCCGCTGCTCTACATATTGGGCGCGCGCAGCACCGATGACGCCATCAGCATCCCTGTCGAAGGCATGGAAATGGGCGCCATCAGCATGATGTCAGTGCAGGTAGGATGAAGGCGACCGCCAGACCATCGGCGGCCAGAGACTTATTCAACAAAGGTGTGCGGATAAAACCGTGACAGATCCTGCGTGATCAATGCGCGATCTTCACGAATACCAATACCTGCAGGCTGATCGTCAATTAGCCAGCTGCCAATCAACGTGTAACTGTCGCCAAACTGCGGTAAAGGGTGGAACTGCTGAATAATCATGCCTTCTTCGCCGTAAGGGCCGTCGGCCCGGGCGATTTCCTGGCCTTTTTCAATAATGCGAATGTTGGCGCCTTCGCGTGAAAACAGCGGCTTGATGACGTACTTATCCAGCGCCGGGGCCATTTTGTCGTCAGCAAAGTACGCGGGCAGCAAATTAGGATGGCCTGGGAACATTTCCCACAGCAGCGGGAGCAGTGCTTTATTAGAGAGAATACTTTTCCATGCTGGCTCAAGCCAGCGCACGCCCGCGTCTGCAAGCTTGGTGGAGAAGACTTCCCGCAGCATAAATTCCCACGGATAGAGTTTGAAAAGATTGCTGATAATCTGGTCGTGCTGATCGGTAAACTGGCCTTTTTCTCCCAAGCCAATCTCGTCAATATAGAGAAACTCACTGGGTAAACCGGCCTCGGTAGCGCAGTCTTGCAGATACTGCACCGTGGCACGATCTTCTTCCGTATCGCGGCAGCAGGCAAAATGCAGCCAGTTAAAGCCGTATTGCTGATGCAGCGTGGCAAAACGCGCAATCAGTTTCTCCTGCAGGCTATTAAACTGATCGCTGCCCTGAGGCAGATGGCCAGCGTTAAGCTGATCTTCTAACCATATCCACTGGAAAAAGGCCGCTTCATAAAGCGACGTCGGCGTATCCGCATTATTTTCCAGCAGCTTGGCATCGCCGTGTCCATCCCACGCGAGATCCAGACGCGAATAGAGTGAAGGCTGACGGGACGCCCAAGCGCTTCGCACAAAATCCCAGGTGTGTTTAGGAATACAAAAGCGCGTGAGAAGTGCTTCGCTGTTCACGACTTTTTCGACGGCTTGCAGGCACATCTGGTGTAATTCGGCTGTGGTCGCTTCGAGTTGGTCAATCTGCGCAAGGGTGAACTGGTAATACGCATCTTCACACCAGTACGGCTCGCCATACATGGTGTGAAACTGAAAGCCGTATTCTGTGGCCTTTTCTCGCCAGCCCGGGCGTTCACTGATAGCAATACGTTGCATGCGCGAGCTTAGCCTCCCAGCGAGCGGTTGCTGGTACCCGTGGCACTGCTGCGCTGCATTGTGTTTTGTTTCGCGACGGTTTCGCCAAACCCGCCGCGGGTGATGGTCGAGGTTGTCGCAGGTTTAGGCGCCATCGCGGATTTGGGCACATTCATACTGCGGCCCGGCGTGGCGGCACCGTAATTTTTACCTGAGGCGTCAACAAACTGACCGTTTGCCGGGCTGTTAGGCGTTTTAGGCGAGAACAGCGGCTGTTGAGCAAAACCGGCTCCGCCGCCCATCATACGGCCCATCATATAGCCCGCCATCAGAGGCATCCAGAAGCTGCCGCTCTGCTGGGCTTCGGCATTATTGTTTGTGCTGCCAACACCTGCTTGCGCGGGCGCTTGCTGACACTGATTTTCACCAAATTCCGCTACGCAGTCTTCTCGCGAGGCGTATTTAGGGGCGGTGCGTTCCGCTTCTTTCAGCGCATTGTTATAGGCCGTGGTGCACTGCGCACTCTGGCTTGGATTGGCTTTTGTACAGTCATCGGCGTTCTGATAGAGCGAGACGGTTTCGTCACTTTGTTCGCAGCCCGCCAGCATAAACACGGCGGTCACGGCTAACGCCACAGGCGTTAAATGGCGCGCTTGCCAGCTTTTTCGAAACGCGGCATGGCGAATGTTTTTTGTCCGTTTCATCGTTTTCATCCTGTGCCCAGAGGTGGCGTTAGGATAGGTGATGAGGGGGGTAAAATGAAGCCGCGAGCCTGCTGGAGAAGGGATCTTTACGTTGTTATACGTTCGAGTGCGAAAAGGGCCGCAACATACTGCGCGGCCCTTTAAGGATTAATGACTAAACGGATTTCCGCTGCTGCGAGTGGCAGCCGGATGGGCGCGTGCAGCTGCTGACGGAGCCGTAGCGCTAGGACCGTTATCAACGCGCGCCGCTTGCTGATTATTTTCCGGTGCGACCACTTCTGGCGTGGTTGTCACTTCTTTACCCAGCGTCGCGTTGAGCTGCTGCAGGTCCTGCTCATTCAGCGTACCCAGCGCATACTTGATATTAAGCTGATTAATCAGGTAGCTGTAGCGCGCATCGGAAAGCTGCTGTTTCGCATTGAACAGCGTCGTGGTGGCATCCAGCACGTCCACGATGGTGCGCGTGCCAACCTGATAGCCTGCTTCCATCGCATCCAGGGAGCTTTGCGCAGAGATCACGGCCTGCTTATAGGCATCAATGCTGCTGATTGAGGCATTCACATTGTTATAAGAGGAGCGCACGGTTTGCACCGCGCTGCGGTGTGCGCCTTCAAGCTGCTCGCTGGCGGCAACGAAGTTGTACTGCGCCTGTTTAACCTGCGAAGTGACCGAGCCGCCGCTATACAGTGGCATTGTGAAGCTCAAACCAACCTGATTTGAACCCGTGATTGAATCCGTCGTGCCCGCGCTCTGGTTCGCACGGCTGCCGCCATATTTGCTGTTGGACAGGCCGGTAGAGGCCGTCAGGTCGAGCGTAGGCAGATGCCCAGACTCGGCAGAGCGAATCTGCTCGCGCGCCAAATCTTGGCTCAAACGGGCGGACAGCAGGTTAAGATTGCGACTCTCCGCCTGTTTCAACAGCGTAGCCACGGCGTCGGGACGCGCGGTTTTGAAGCGATCAATGTTCAGCGAAGCCAGCGACAAATAATCCATGCCGGTAATTTGACGCAGGGATTCCACTGCGTTGTCGAGATTGTTGCGCGCCGTCACTTCGTTGGCCAGCACGCTGTCATACTGGGCGCGGGCGTTTTGTACGTCGGTGATCGCGACAAGCCCCACGTTAAAGCGCTGAGTGGTTTGATCCAGTTCGCGATAGATAGACTGTTTTTGCGCTTCAGTATAAGAAAGGGTATCGATCGCCTTTAATACATTAAAATAGGCGGTGGCTGTGTTGAGAATGAGATCCTGCTGCGCAACCTGATAGGTGACATCCTGAATGCCTGCCGTTTTTTCCTGCAGTGAAAGCGCGCGCCATTTGGACATATCAAAAATCGATTGGGTCAATTGCAGCGAGGCGCTTGTCGTGTTGGAATGAAGGCCGCTGTTATCGCGATAGCCGCTGTTATATTGGTAATCTGCACCCAAGCCCAACTGCGGCAACAAAGGGCTGCGGGCTTCGTTAATCTTCTCGAAAGCCGCATCGCGATCGGCGGCAGAGGCGCGAAGATCGGGGTTGCTGAGGCGCGCCTGCTGGTAAACCTGCAACAGGTTTTCCGCCTGGCTGGCGAGGCTAAAACCGCCTAAGCTCAGACCGATAAAAAGTGGGAGCAGTTTTTTCATTTGCATTCCTTTTGTTGCAGCAAATTTCACCGATAGCGCTGCAGATAAGCCAAAAAATAATCGCCGATTTTACAGAGGCGGCATCAGAGATAAGTTGGCTGAACGTGCCTTCTTCGCTTAATTTACGCAAATATTTCAGAAAGAACCACTCGGACGAAGCGGTGGGTTGGCTTTTCTTCGCTTCATCCCAATCTGCATAAGGAATCAAAGGATGACGGCTGAAAAAAAATCTCCTGTGACTTTCACAAAAAACGATGTAGAAATTATTTCACGCGACACACGTTACCACGGTTTTTTTTCCATCGTCAGCTACCGCTTTCGCCACCGTCTTTTTAATGGCGGAATGAGCAAAGAAGTGGTGCGTGAAGTTTTCGAGCGCGGGCACGCTGCCGTGCTGCTACCCTATGATCCCTTACGCGACGAAGTGGTGCTTATCGAACAGATTCGCATCCCCGCGTTAGATTCCAGTAGCACGCCCTGGCTGCTGGAGATGGTGGCCGGCATCATTGAACCTGGCGAAACGCCAGAGGACGTCGCGAGGCGCGAAGCCATAGAGGAAGCGGGCCTTGAAACCGGGCGCGTAAAACCCATTGTGAGTTACTTAGCCAGTCCCGGCGGAACGTCAGAACGTTTGTCGGTGCTGGTGGGCGAAGTGGATGCCAGCCAGGCACAGGGAAATCACGGGCTGGAGGAAGAGAATGAGGATATTCTTGTCCATGTTGTAAGCCGGGAACAGGCTTATCGCTGGGTGGAAGAGGGGATAATTGATAACGCAGCTTCTGTCATCGCCTTGCAATGGCTGGCGTTGCACCATGAAAAATTACGAGAAGAGTGGAAAAGAAAATGAAACAGCGCTACACCCCTGATTTTCCCGAAATGATGCGTCTGTGCGAAACCAATTTCGCCCAGCTGCGTCGTCTGCTGCCGCGTGATGACGAGGCAGGCGCGTCGGTGAGCTATCAGGTGAACGGCGCCCGTTATCAACTGACCATTGAAGAGTCGACGCGCTATACCACGCTGGTGGAAATTCGGCAGATTGCGCCGGCCGTCAGTTACTGGAGTCTGCCGGCGATGTCAGTGCGTCTCTATCATGATGCGATGGTCGCTGAAGTGTGTTCCACTCAGCAGATCTACCGCTTCAAAGCGCGCTATGATTACCCCAATAAAAACTTGCACCAGCGCGATGAAAAACATCAGATTAACCAATTTCTTGCTGACTGGTTACGCTACTGCCTTGCGCACGGCGCCGTGGCAGTACCCGTCTGCTGATAGCGCAACCTTTGGGTAAACAACGCAACGGTATAGCGTGGAGATTAAGGAAACGCTTTGGATAGCCTGCTCACTCTTCCTGCGGCGAAAGGGTCCGCCATCCGGATTTTACAAATTACGGATACCCATCTTTTCGCAGGAAAACATCAATCGCTGCTGGGCGTGAATACCTGGTCGAGCTTCGATGCCGTGCTGGACGCGATCATCGCGCAACAGCACGACTATGATGCGATCATCGCCACGGGCGATCTTGCTCAGGATCATACCGCCGAAGCGTACCAACATTTTGTTGCCGGTATTTCGCGGCTGCCGAAGCCGTGTTTCTGGCTGCCGGGCAACCACGATTTTCAGCCAGCGATGGTAACGACCTTAGCGGAAGCGGGCATCGCGCTAGAAAAGCATATCCTGCTGGGTGAATACTGGCAGCTGGTGCTGCTGGACAGTCAGGTGCCAGGCGTCCCGCATGGCATGTTGAGTGACGACCAGCTTGAGTGGCTGAGTCGCGTGTTGAGCCAGCAGCCTGAGCGCCATACGCTGGTTCTGCTGCACCATCATCCTTTGCCCTGCGGCTGTACGTGGCTGGATCAGCACAGCCTGCGCAATCCGCATCAGCTGCATGACGTTCTGCAGCATTTTCCTCGGGCACGTCATCTGGTGTGTGGGCACATTCATCAGGAGCTGGATCTCGACTGGCATGGACGTCGCGTTTTGGCTTCGCCATCGACGTGCGTGCAGTTTAAACCGCACTGCACCAACTTCGCGCTTGACAGTGCAGCGCCGGGCTGGCGCTGGTTAACGCTGCAAGCCGATGGCGAGGTGCACACCGAAGTCAACCGGCTACAAAGCGATCTCTTCCGTCCCGATCTTGAATCAGAGGGTTACTAAACCGTGGCGGCGCTGATTTACCTGCACGGATTCAACAGCTCACCGCAATCGGCAAAGGCCACGCAGCTGCAGCGCTGGATTGCCGCGCATCACCCCCATCTGCACGTAATGGTGCCTCAGCTACCCACGTTTCCCGCCGATGCCGCAATGATGCTGGAAGAGCTGGTGATGCAACACGCCGGTGAACCGCTTGGCCTGGTTGGCTCCTCGTTGGGCGGCTATTTCGCCACCTGGCTTTCCCAATGTTTTATGCTGCCTGCCGTGGTGGTGAATCCCGCCGTCAGGCCTTTTGAGCTGCTGGTGGATTATCTGGGGGAAAATCGGAATCCCTACACCGGCCAGCAATATGTGTTAGAGTCTCGCCACATTTACGATCTGAAAGTCATGCAGATTGACCCGCTTGAAGCGCCCGATTTGCTGTGGTTATTGCAACAAACCGGCGACGAAGTGCTCGACTATCGCCAGGCGCTGAACTACTACAGCGCATGCCGCCAGACGGTCGAAGAGGGCGGTAATCATGCCTATATCGGATTCGAACGCCATTTTGCGCAGATCATTGATTTTCTGGGGCTAACGGCTCCCTGAAAACGCAAAATGGACCCCTATTCCTATTGCTAATCAGACAGTTACGATGAGCCAATCAAGCTATAATGCCGATGCGATTGAGGTCCTAACCGGCCTTGAACCGGTGCGTCGTCGCCCCGGTATGTATACCGACACCACGCGTCCAAACCATTTGGGCCAGGAAGTGATCGATAACAGCGTCGATGAAGCGCTGGCCGGTCATGCGAAACGCGTAGAAGTGATCCTCCATGCCGATCAGTCTCTGGAAGTGATCGATGACGGTCGCGGCATGCCGGTGGATATCCATCCCGAAGAGGGCGTGCCTGCCGTTGAGCTCATTCTGTGCCGTTTACACGCAGGCGGTAAATTTTCCAATAAAAATTACCAGTTCTCAGGTGGCCTTCACGGCGTCGGCATCTCCGTGGTTAACGCGCTCTCAACGCGCGTCGAAGTCACGGTGCGCCGTAACGGTGAGGTGTACCAGATTGCGTTTGAAAACGGGGAAAAAGTGCAGGATCTTGCGGTGATTGGCAGCGTAGCCAAGCGCAATACCGGCACCAGCGTGCATTTTTGGCCCGACGAGCGCTTTTTCGATAGTCCACGCTTCTCCGTCTCACGTCTAAAGCACCTGTTAAAAGCCAAGGCGGTACTCTGCCCGGGCGTCGAGATCGTGTTCAAAGACAAGGTTAACGACACCGAGCAGACATGGCTGTACCAGGACGGTCTCACCGATTACCTGAGCGAAGCCGTTAATGGCCTGCCAACCCTGCCGGAAAAACCGTTCATCGGCAGCTTTGCAGGCGATGTGGAAGCGGTGGATTGGGCGCTGCTGTGGCTACCGGAAGGCGGTGAGTTGCTGACGGAAAGCTACGTCAACCTGATCCCCACAATGCAGGGCGGCACCCACGTTAACGGATTACGTCAGGGCTTGCTGGACGCGATGCGCGAATTCTGCGAATTTCGCAATATCCTGCCGCGCGGTGTCAAACTGTCGGCGGAAGATATCTGGGATCGCTGCGCTTACGTGCTGTCGGTGAAAATGCAGGATCCCCAATTTGCCGGACAGACCAAAGAGCGCCTCTCGTCGCGTCAGTGTGCGGCGTTCGTCTCTGCCGTCGTGAAAGATGCCTTTAGCCTGTGGCTCAACCAAAACGTTCAGGCCGCAGAGATGCTGGCCGAGTTAGCCATTTCAAGCGCACAGCGTCGTATGCGCGCCGCCAAAAAAGTGGTGCGCAAAAAGCTCACCAGCGGGCCTGCGCTGCCGGGCAAACTGGCCGACTGCACCGCGCAGGACCTCAACAAAACCGAACTGTTTCTGGTGGAAGGCGATTCGGCGGGCGGCTCGGCGAAGCAGGCACGCGATCGTGAATATCAGGCGATCATGCCGTTAAAAGGCAAGATCCTGAATACCTGGGAAGTCTCTTCGGACGAAGTGCTGGCCTCGCAGGAAGTGCATGACATCTCCGTGGCGATCGGCATCGATCCCGACAGCGACGATCTCAGCCAGCTGCGCTACGGTAAGATCTGTATTCTTGCCGATGCGGACTCCGATGGCTTGCATATCGCCACGCTGCTGTGCGCGCTGTTTGTGAAGCATTTCCGTTCTCTGGTTCAGCAGGGTCACGTCTATGTCGCGATGCCGCCGCTTTACCGCATCGATTTAGGCAAAGAGGTTTACTACGCGCTGGATGAAGATGAAAAAGAGGGCGTACTTGAGCAGCTCAAGCGCAAGAAAGGTAAACCCAACGTGCAGCGCTTTAAGGGGCTAGGCGAAATGAACCCGCTGCAGCTGCGCGAAACCACGCTCGATCCTAATACGCGGCGCCTCGTTCAGCTCACCATCAACGAAGAAGATGTGGAGCAAACGCTGCGTATGATGGACATGCTGCTGGCAAAAAAACGCTCGGAAGATCGGCGTAACTGGCTACAAGAAAAAGGCGATCTTGCCGATCTTGAAGTCTAAAAGCAGGACGCTACGGCGTCCTTTTACTTTTCTCACTTGCCATGGCGCTGCGCTTTTTGCCGATGCACAGTGAACGCCGCTAAGCCGTTGTAATGGCACCATGACGATCGGATTGAGAACGTGAAAATCACCCTGGAAGAACTGCGCGCTTGGGTCACGGTGGTGGACAGCGGTTCCATTACCGCTGCGGCAGAGCAGTTACATCAAACCAGCTCGGGTATCAGTCGCGCGCTGAGCCGGCTGGAGCAGAAGCTGCAAACCACCCTGCTGCACCGCACCACGCGTCGCCTTGCATTAACGGAAGAGGGCTTTCTGTTTCTCGATCACGCCCGACAGATTCTGGCTTCGGTAGAACAGGCTGAAGCGCAGCTGGCGCAGCGTCGTGAAATGCCTGCGGGCCGCCTCAGGATTAATGCTGCGACGCCGTTTATGTTGCACGTCATTGTGCCGTTAATCGCGGAGTTTCAGCAGCGCTATCCGCTGATTGAGCTGGAGCTCAACACCGATGATATTGTCATCGATCTCCTGGAGCAGCATACCGATATTGCGATTCGCGTGGGTGAACTGCGCGATTCGACGATGCGAGCGCGCTTATTGGGCAGCAGTCCCGTTCGCCTGCTCGCCAGCCCAGCATACCTGGCGCAAAAAGGCGCACCGCACTCCGTCGCCGATCTGGCGAACCACCAGCGCATTGGGTTTAGTCACATTGAAGCCCATAACGTCTGGCCGGTATGGCAGCGTGAAGGGGAATTGATGCAGGTTAAGCCCACCATAACCGCCTCAAGTGGGGAAACCATTCGCCATCTGGCACTGGCGGGCCAAGGCATCGCGCGGATGTCGGATTTCGTTAGCCGCGAAGACCGTGCTGCCGGGCGCCTCGTTCAGGTGCTGGAAAATGAAACGCAATCCGTCAGTTTACCCATCAATGCAGTCTTTTACCGCAATCAGGCCCTCGCTCCCCGTATCCACTGTTTCCTGGCATTTTTAAGCGAGAAAATTCAAGAAAACGACCTGTTTTAGTCAAGTTATTGCTCCAATCTACCCTTCTGCGGTTAATTAATTCATCAATAAAATCAACAATTTTTTTCATCATCACTCCTCTCCTTTCTGACAAAACTTTTGAATTCTAACGAGACCGTTCTTATGTCTCGTTAGCGGCAATTTTCCGGATTATAGCCCCTCTTTTGCCTGCCGTGATGCAGGCATGCAGTCATCAGGGGAGATTGCTGCGTTGATGTTCCGACGCGCGGTCACGAGTTAATAAGATGGTAGGAATGGCTATGAATGAGATGCCCGTAAGTGTCGCAGTAATTGATAACAAAACGATTAACAAAGCGGAAATGTTACCGGTTAACCGAGATGGAAAGCCGGTAAAAATTGAGGCAATTAAACAAGGGAAATACCTGTTGGCGCAGGGGAATGAGGGCGTTGCGCCGGAAAATATCACCGTTAAGCGCATGGGCAACGATCTTCACGTCATGCTGGAAGGCGCCGAGCCCGACCAGGCCGCGTTGATTATTGAAGACTTTTTCTCTACAGCGGGTTCGCTGGTCGGAAAAGCAGAAGACGGCGCGCTGCACGCGTATGTTGCCACGGATGGCGCAGCGGAGCATGAAGCCGCTGCGCTGGCGGAAGGAGAAATGTCCGCTCTGGCGCTGGGCGAAGAAACGGTGCCCGAGCCCGAGTCGGATTATGCATTAGCCGCGGGCTTTGCATGGTCTCCTGCGCTGATTGCGCTAGGCGGCTTGGCTGCTATCGCTGCAGCGACCGGACTGGGCTATCTGGTCGCCAAACATCATTATGATGATGGCGGCGATCGCAATCACGGCGGCAACAGTGACAGCCGTGGTGTAAAAACCCCAGAGCTTATCAATGCGATTGATGATGTAGGCAGCGTGACCGGCCCCATTGCACAGGGCGGCAGAACCGACGACGCGACGCCGACCTTCAACGGCAAAGGCACGCCGGGCAATATCATTAATGTCTGGGACGGTGCGACGCTTATTGGCTCCGTACGCGTCGGTGAAGACGGCAAGTGGTCGTTTACGCCTGAAAAAGCCCTGAGCGCAGGCTCACACAGTATCACTACGCAAGAGCGAAATGAGCGGGGCGAGGTCAGCGAGTTGAGCCCTGCCTGGGAATTTACCATTGACCATACGGCACCTGCGAAAAGTATCCTCAGCGGTCTGGTTAACGACAATACCACCCCTCCTACGCCCATTGAGAAAGGTGGCGCAACCAACGACACCACGCCGAGCCTGCGCGGCAAGGCAGAAGCCTCCGCGACCATAGAGATCTGGGATAACGGCAAACTGCTCGGTACAGCACTCGCGGATGCGCAAGGCAACTGGACGTTTACGACACCGGTGCTGGCGGAAGGGGAACATGAATTGAGTGCGATTGTGATCGACACCGTAGGGAACAAATCGCTGCCCTCTGAGGTCTGGAAAGTTCTCATTGATACCGTTGCGCCTGAAAAGCGGGAAATTGGTGAGATTGTCGACAGTAACGGTGACCCCATCACGGGCCAAACCGAGGACCGTATGCCGATATTTCGCGGCAAAGGTGTAGAGGACGAAATTATTAAGATTATCGACAACGGTGAGGTCATTGGCTCAACCATTGTCGCGAAAGATGGCAGCTGGATGTTCCAACCGGAAACGCCAATTGATGAGGGGCAGCACGAATTTCAGATTATCGTTACCGATCCTGCCGGTAATGTCTCCGTTCCCTCTGACAAGCAGACCATCATCATTGACGATAGTCCTCGTGATGAAGATGAGGGCAGCGGTGATGGCGGTGATGGCGGTGATGGTGATGACGGTGATGGTGATGACGGTGAAGTGAAGCCCGATCCGTCCGTACCAGTAACCGGCACAATAGATAACCTTTATAAAGACAATAACAGCGGCGGTATTTTAGTACCGGTCGGAAACAATGGCGCCTCAAACGATCCTACAACGATTATTAAAGGCTCGGGTAATCCTGGCGATATCGTTTATCTGTGGCTTAAGAGTGAAAGCACCTATCTTTATCAATCCGTCACGGTAGACGAAAAGGGCCAGTGGGAATATTACACGCCAGAATTACCGGAAGGTGTGTACCAAATAGAAGCGGCATTCAAGGGCGCCGATGGTGTTGTGTCTGGCACAACATCACCATGGCATATTGAAATTGACGTTACGCCTCCGCCAAAACCAGTACTTCCTTTTGACCTGTCGTCGCTGGATATCCTTTCTCACAGCGAAAATGCGCTTATTTTTGATGAGCAACAAGAAAATTCAACGCTGCACGATCTCTCCAAAATGCTTGGCGATGACTTCGTTTCCGATTTCCTTGAAGAAAATAGCGACTCTGTTAGCGGCGTCGCAGCGGAAATTAAGGCTCGCCCTCAGGACGATATCTATGCCCTTATGGAACTGCCTGAACAATATTAACGTTTATAGGGGTTCCTGGGTGGACTCTGCATTTGAGATTTAGAGGTAATAATGAGAAGTAAAAAAAAATCGACGCTGGCAATTATGGCCGCACTGTGCACGATGGTGACAGGTAGCGTTCACGCTGGAAGTCTTTTCGGTGAAGCATGGAAAACGCCGCCTGCGGTGGCCGATAATCAAACCCGAATTGTCTATTATTTCCCAGTAGACAGTGAAGCCAAAGCCGTAGCCAATATTTACGTAGACGGGGAATTTCATACTTCGCTCGTCAGCGGCGGCTATACGGAATTTTGCCTGGCGCCTGGCATGCACTCATTGGGCAGTTTTACCCGCGATGCGCCTGGCTATGAGGGTAAAAAGCGTCAGCCCTGGCGCGATAACCTGGCTGCGGGAAAAACGTTTTATATTCGCGCAAATCTGGATGACACGGGCCGTCCGCTGGTGAGCAATGCGCAAGAGGCGGAGCAGCAACTTACCGCACTGCGCAAACAAACGCATCTGCTTTCACGTGCTTCATCGGTCATTGCCTGTCAAACAAATGCCTATGAATCCCATGCGGATTACGTTTTTTCCTCGGACCTGCTGTTTAAATTTGGCAGCGCCAGCAGCAGTGATATTTCGCGCGATGGACGCGAGGCCATGCAGCAATTTGTGACCCTGTTAAAAAAGGAGAACAAAAAAAATAAGCGGATAGTTGTCACCGGCTTTACCGATCCGATTGGTGGCGCTGCCGCTAATTTTACGCTTGGACTGCGGAGAGCCGAGGCGGTAAAAAACCTATTAGTCGCTAACGGCTTGTCAGCGGGCGATATTATTACCCAGAGCATGGGTGAAACGCAGGTGTCTAAAGTCTGCAATGGGTCGCGGAAAGAACAAAAAACATGCTATCGCGATGAGCGTAGGGTGGTAATTAGTGTTGAGAATAATTAATTTCACGCACCGCTTAATTTTCGCATCTTTCATGAATCTTTAATGTAATAAGCCAAGGCGTTAATAACTCGGCTTGGCTTTGTTCAAGACGTTTCCTGTATTTCATAAGTTAGTAGATATATTAAATTTGAATACGAGTTTATTTTATTATTTCCGCAAAGGAGTCTCGCTATGACGAATGCCAAAACCATTTTTTCCGAAGGCATTACGCCTGTTCGAATGATCAATACCAATAACGTTGACTATCAGTGGAAAGATATTGAGGATCAAGGCAGCGCAAACTGTACGATTCATATCATCATCGATGAGATGGAATATAGCGTCCAGGCAGATGAAAACGGAAAATGGTCATTTAAGCCGGATACATGGATTGAAGGTCTGCACACGGTCACTATTTTCTCTGTTGATCCCGCATCGAATGCCAGCGCGCCTACAACGTTCCTGGTGAATTGTGATACCACCAAACCTGCCCAGCCAGAAATCTGGCGCATTGAGGATGATTCCAGTGCGCAAAACAGTAACCTGACGCCAGGCGACAGCACCAAAGACACGTCACCGGTCATTTCAGGCGTGTCTGAACCTAACACGATTGTCTATCTCTATGACAATGGAAGCACAGACCCAATTGCGTCGACAATCACAAACAGCATGGGCGCATGGAGCATGAAGCCAACCCTCACTGCAGGCGATCATGCTCTGCAGGTGGGTGCCAAGGATGCGACCAATAATGTCAGCGATCTCTCTGCGGCTTTTGACGTCACGGTGGAAGATGGTGCCATTACTAAAGCCCTTAACCACGCGAATCAGACCGATTACATTCAGCCCCTTGAGTCCGATGCCGTGCCACTGGCTAATACAAACGAGTTGCCGAAGCAGGTCTACATTCCTTCTGACACCATTACCTTCGATGCGGGCGGCGCAGATCCTAACGGGATGGTGGAAATCTTAATCAATGAAGCCGTATTTACCTTTCAGGCCGATGCAGCGGGCAACTGGCGCTTTGAGTCACCGAAATTAACCGATGGCATTTATCAGGTTCAGGTCCGCTTTGGCGATATAGCGGGTAACTGGGGCGATGCGGTGCAACGCATTTATTATGTGGAAACCGCATTGCCGGAAGCACCGCAGATTATGCGCGTTATTGATAACGAAGGTGACGTTGATTACCTGTCGTTCAACGATTACACCAACGATAAAACGCCGACGCTCTCAGGGGTTGCACAGCCAGGTACGCTGGTCAACATCACCAGCAATGGCAAAGTCATCGGTTCTGTCACGGCCAGTGAAGATGGACGCTGGAGTTTTGAACCGACACTGAGTGCTGACGGAAACTACGTGTTCAGCGCATCCTATGTCGATCGCCATGGGCGTGAGAGTGCAAAATCCGATCCCTTTACCCTCACGCTGGACACGCGTCAGCCCGATCCCGCCACCCTTGACCAGGTTATTGATGATACCCGCGGAACGGAGGTTGAGCTGGTCAGCGGTGCCGTTTCCAGTGACACCACGCCAACCTTAAAAGGCAAGGCTGACGCGAACACGCTGGTGCGCGTGTGGGACGGCGATACGATCATTGGCTCTGTGATGGCTAACGCGCGCGGCGAGTGGGAATTAACGATAAATCTTGAGCCCGGCGACCATAGCCTGAGCGTAGATTCACTGACCAAAGGCGGCACGGCATCGGAAAAAAGTGCGTCCTTTGATCTGACGATCGATCTCAACATCATTGATAAGCCAGAGATCAGCAAAATCGTGGCGGACAATGGCGCTCAGGAAATCGAACTGGCTAGCGGCGATGCCACCAACGACAGTACGCCGAAATTTACCGGTGTGGGTAAAGACGGCGACACGATTCTTATCTACGACAATAACCAACTTATCGGTTCGGTAACGGTCGCTAATGGTCAGTGGGAGTTCACCATTAACCCGGCTCTGACCGACGGCGAGCACTCTCTGACGGCGAAAACGCAGGATAAAGACACCGGAAAACTTTCTGACGCCACCGATCCCTTCACGCTGACGATTGACACCCAAGCGCCAGACAAGCCCGATGAGCCAACCATTGTGGCAGATGGCAACGAGCTGAGTGATCCAAGCGCACCGATCAAAGATACCCAGCCAGACATTAGCGGTGAGGACGCAGATGCCGGCGATCTCGTTAGCGTCATCATCAAAGACAAAAATACCGGTGACGAAACGATTATCGGTACCGCGATTGTGGGCGAGGACGGCAAATGGACCGTAACGCCGGGCACAGAGATCCCTGACGGGGAGTACGAGCTGGTTGTGGAAATCAAAGACCCGGCGGGCAACACGTCAGAATCCGATCCGGTTGATCTGATTATCGATACGCACGTACCGGTTAACCCTACGGTGATCGCGTTGGTCGATGACGTTGGCCCCAACACCGGTGACATTACCGACGGTAGCGTCACCGATGACGACAAACCCACGCTGAAGGGGACTTCAACTGAGACCGGTACGATCATGGTCTACGACAATGGCACGCTGATCGGCAGCGTCACGGTCACAGCGGGCGCAGAATTTGAGCTGGAGCTGAATACGCTTACGGAAGGCAGCCATGCGATTTCGTATCGCGTAGTGAGTGAATCAGGAGTGGAAGGCGAACTGAGCGCGCCGATTGGTTTCGAGGTGGATACCACAGCACCTGTCGTGGGCACTTTCGACGGTGTGTATAAAGATCTGGGCGGTACGGAAACGTTGTTGGCGGTAGATAGCACAACCGGGCGCATCGAAACCAAAGATCTGACCCCTATCCTGAAAGGCACCGGTCAAACGGGTGATGTGGTCATTATTTACGGCGATGCGAATAAAACGGACATTTTGGGTAGTACCGTCGTGGATGATACCGGCAACTGGCGTTTTGAATATACGGAATACGAGGCTCAGGAAGCGGCTAAGGAACAAGTCGATGTAACGGTGATCTTTGGCGTCGGCTTCCGTGACGCCGCCGGAAACGAGACGTCGCTGAATACCAGCTTCCCAACGCACCTGGATACGACACCGCCGGGCAAGCCACAGATTCCGTTCGGCGCGGTCGAAAATATCATGGAGATGTCGCTGAACGATATTCTGGCCTTGGATGCGAAATCGCTGTTTATCGACAACGACAAAGCACAAGTCATCGCGATGAACGAAGACAATAAGTCGCTGGGTCTGGAAGACATTCTGCCGAAGGGCGAGAATGTGGATGACTGGAACCAGGCGGCGGGCACTATGACGATCGCGGGTGTAGAGTACGATGTTTATCAAAACACCGCCGGCACCGCAGAAGTATTGGTCGAGCATCGACAGGATGAGATCTGATTCCAACGGTGAGTAAAAGAACAACCCCGGTCGCGAGACCGGGGTTTTTTCATGACTGAACAGAATATTATTTGGCGGCTTCCAGTACCAAAATTTTCACGTCCACCACATCGTCTTTGATTGTGGCGCGATGCGCATCCATGTGTGGCATCTGCTGATGCTGCTCCAGATGACGCAGCGATTCCCACTGCTCCAGCATAAAAATCGAGTCAGGGGAATTTTGCTTCCACGGTACCTGCGCCTGATGATCCACCAGCGCATCGTACTGATGGCAGCCCTCTTCCTGCAGTACTTCAGGGATCAGCGTTTTCACGGCATCCAACACCGCCTGACGGCGGCCGGGTTTGATACAAATCTCTGCGACGACGGTTAACATAATGCTTCCTTTTTTACCGGTTTGCTTACAGTTAAGCAAAAATCTCGCTGAGATGTGTCCGATAGCGCGCAATATCTCGTGGCACATCAGGCTGTTTAATCACATCGTTACAGATAAAGGTCGGCAGGGCTTCCATACCAAGAAACTGATTGGCCTTGTGAAAATGCAGATAAAGTCCGTCAACGCCCACACCCTCAAAGAACTGATCGGGATCGGTGAAGGCCTCCAGCGGCGCATTCCAGGTCAGAGACAGCATATATTTTTTTCCATGAATGAGACCGCCGGAACCATATCGCTTGCTGGCGTCGCTGCGTGAGCGGCCATCGCTGGCATAAAGCGAACCGTGACCTTCGGTAAACACTTCATCGATGTATTTTTTAACCGTCCAGGGTTCGCCCATCCACCAGCCCGGCATTTGGTAAATCACGACATCGCTGTCGAGATATTTTTGAATCTCTTCCGCCACGCTGTAATCACTGTCGGCCAGCGTGACCTGCACGCTGTGCCCCATATCACGCAGTTGGCTGGCGGCAACGTCGGTGAGCGTATGATTAAGCTCGCCTTTGGAATGGGCGAAGGTTTTTCCGCCGTCGATAATTAAAATATTGCTCATAAGAGGGGCTCCTTTGGGATGAATGGGCACACTGTACGCGCGTTGAGAACGGGTAAAAATGGGGGCTTGATCACAAGACTTTTGCCTTGGAGGCAATAATTAGGCTAGTTATGGCAAAATTCATGCGCAAACACGCATCCTTACATAAGAAGAGACCATGAAAATCGCTATCGTAACGGCCGCGCTGCTGGTATCAGGCACCGCGTCGGCACAGTCCCACCTCGACACCATTCTCAGCAGCAAAACTCTCCGTGTCTGCACCACCGGCGACTACAAGCCCTACAGTTTTTTACGCAGCGATGGCGAGTACGAAGGGCTGGATATCAGCATGGCCCAGTCGCTGGCTGCCAGCCTGGGCGCAACGGTGCGCTGGGTGCCCACGCAGTGGAAAACCTTGAGTGACGATTTTGTGGCGAAACAGTGCGATATCGCGCTGGGCGGCGTGTCGGTCACGCTTAAGCGCCAGCAAATTGCCTGGTTTGCGCAGCCGCTGGACGTCGACGGTAAAATTCCGCTGGTGCGCTGTGCGGACAAGGCAAAATACCAGACGGTCGCGCAAATTAACCGACCCATGGTGCGCGTGATCGAACCGGCTGGCGGCACCAACGAAGCCTTTGTCCACAGCCATTTGCCAAAGGCCACCTTGCGGTTGGCGGATAACGTCGGGATTTTCCAGCAGCTGGTGGATAAGCAAGCCGACGTCATGATCACCGACGCCTCTGAAGCGCAGTTTCAAACCCAGCACTATCCCGCACTGTGTGCCATTAACCCAGATAAACCGATGCAATACGGTGAAAAAGCCTACATGCTGCCGCGCGACGACATGAGCTGGAAGCTCTATGTCGATCAGTGGCTCCATCTCAGCACCGCCACGGGCGAGTACGCCCGCGTTAAACAGCAGTGGTTAGGCGTAAGCCGCTAGCCGTCTCGGTGGTGCTCACGTTGAGCACCACAAAAAAATGCCTAAAATTTAAGTTCCGCGGCGCAGGTGACGTTGTTAACGCATCAATACCTGTGGAAGCCTCTGTGATGACCGTTCTCTGGGACAACATCGATAAAGTTGTTTATATCAATTTGTCGCACCGAAAAGATCGCGACGAAAGCCTGCAAAAGCAGCTTAAACTGCTGCGGGTTCCGCCGGAAAAAATCGTGCGCTTTGACGCCTGTGCCCACCTGCTGGGGCACATCGGCTGCACGCAGTCGCACCTGGCCGTGCTTAATATGGCGATTGAAAACGGCTGGGGCACGATCCTGGTGCTGGAAGATGATATGTGTTTCAACCACACGGCACAGAATAGTGCGGCGCTGGCATGGACGTTAGATACGCTGGGCAAGCTCACCTGGGACGTTGTGCTGCTCAGCGCTAACTATTTGCACGTTGTCCCGTTGAAAAGCGCGCCAGGATTGGTGAAACCGCTGAAGGCGTATTGCGCCTGCGCCTATATCGTCAATGCGCACTACCTCCCTATCTTGCGCGATAATTATGCGGCTTCCCTCAATGCCTTGTTACAGGGCGGGCAAAAACATCAGTTTGCGCTGGATGTCCACTGGTGGGCGCGGATGGCACGCGACAAATGGTTGGGCATGTACCCCGTTGCCGGACATCAGCAGCCCGGCTGTTCCGATATCGAAGACGGCTACATGGACTACCAACCACTCTTCTACAAACCCTTGTCCGAGATTGCCGTGACGTTGAGCGAGTTGCAGCCATGAAGATTCCCCGCACCCTACACATCGTCTGGATCGGTGATGAGAGTAAAATCCCCGCCCGGCTGATCGCAAGCTGGCGCGATCTGAATCCGGGCTGGCAGGTAAAAGTTTGGGGCAACGCCGAACTGGCCAGCACCGCCTGGATTAACCGCGCGCACATTGACAGTATGCTTAGCGCAGCGCGGTACGCTGGAGCGGCGGATATGATGCGCTATGAAATTTTGTTCCACCACGGCGGTTTTGCGGTAGACGCTGACAGTTTGTGTATCAAACCCCTGGAAGACTGGCTGTTTGATAGCCAGGTCTGTGCCAGCATGGAAAACGAACACGCCAGGCCAGGCCTGATCGCCAATGGCTATCTGGCTGCCGAAGCGAAATCGGCTTTAATCGCTGAGCTTATTATGGCCATCGAGCGTAAACAGAGCGTCACGCAAGATTTACCGTGGCTTGAAACCGGCCCGTTTCTGCTCACGCAAACCGTGTTGCGCCTTGGCTACAGTAATCTCACCTGCTGGCCGAGCCACTACTTTATTCCCGAGCATTACAGTGGCAAAAACTATTTGGGATGCGGGCATGTGTTCGCACGGCAGATGTGGGGCACGACCTTGGGCATTCAGAATGCGCTGAATGAACGGGAATACTGAGCGCGCGGCGGGCGAGGCTTCCCTGTGACTAAATTCCGCCAATAATGTACTATCCTCGCCAAACCACCGCCCGGTGTTCCACCGCCGTGGAACCAGAGTGAGGATACAAGCTTAATGAGCGAATTAACGCAGGATGGTGCAGAGCGTCTTGCCCTGCACAAATTTACCGAAAAAGCGTATTTGGATTACTCCATGTACGTCATCATGGATCGCGCATTACCCTACATCGGTGACGGATTAAAGCCGGTGCAGCGCCGTATTATCTACGCCATGTCTGAACTGGGGCTGAGCGCGAGCGCGAAATTCAAGAAATCTGCGCGTACCGTGGGTGACGTGCTGGGTAAATATCATCCACACGGCGACAGCGCCTGTTACGAAGCGATGGTGTTAATGGCGCAGCCGTTCTCCTACCGCTATCCGCTGGTGGATGGTCAGGGCAACTGGGGCGCGCCAGACGACCCGAAGTCTTTTGCGGCCATGCGTTATACCGAATCGCGCCTGTCCAAATACGCGGAAGTGCTGCTGGGCGAGCTGGGCCAGGGCACGGTGAATTACATCCCTAATTTTGATGGCACGCTGCAGGAACCGAAAATGCTGCCGGCGCGCCTGCCCAACATCCTGCTAAACGGCACCACCGGCATCGCCGTGGGCATGGCCACCGATATTCCCCCGCATAACCTGCGTGAAGTGGCTGAAGCGGCGATTAAGCTGATCGACAAGCCCGGCACCACGTTGGACGAGCTGCTGGATATCGTACAGGGGCCGGATTTCCCAACCGAAGCGGAAATCATCACGCCGCGCGACGACATCCGTAAAATTTATCAGAGCGGACGCGGGTCGATCCGCCAGCGCGCGGTGTGGAAAAAAGAGGACGGCGACGTGGTGATCACCGCGCTGCCGCATCAGGTTTCTGGTGCACGCGTGCTGGAGCAGATCGCGACGCAGATGCGCAATAAAAAATTACCGATGGTGGAGGATCTGCGCGATGAGTCGGATCATGAGAACCCCACGCGCCTGGTGATTGTGCCGCGATCCAACCGGGTGGATCTGGAGCAGGTGATGAATCACCTGTTCGCCACCACCGATCTGGAAAAGAGCTATCGCGTTAACCTGAATATGATCGGGCTGGATAACCGTCCGGCGGTAAAAAACCTGCATGAGATCTTGACGGAATGGCTGGTCTACCGCCGCGACACCGTGACGCGCCGACTCAATTACCGTCTTGATCGTGTGCTGCGCCGTCTGCATATCCTCGAAGGGTTACTGGTCGCGTTTCTCAACATCGACGACGTCATTCACATTATCCGCACCGAAGACGAGCCGAAGCCGGTCTTGATGTCGCGTTTTGACATCAGCGAAACCCAGGCGGAAGCGATCCTTGAATTGAAACTGCGCCATCTCGCCAAGCTGGAAGAGATGAAAATCCGCGGCGAACAGGCCGACCTGGAAAAAGAGCGCGATCAGATTCAGGCGATCCTCGGCTCCGAAAAGAAAATGAGCAACCTGCTGAAAAAAGAGCTGCAGGCCGACAGCCAGACCTACGGTGACGCACGCCGTTCGCCGCTGCAGGAGCGTGAAGAAGCCAAAGCCCTGAGCGAAAATGAGCTGGTGAGCGCCGAGCCGGTGACGATCGTGCTGTCGCAAATGGGCTGGGTGCGCAGCGCCAAAGGACACGATATCGATCCGGCCGGTTTAAGTTATAAAGCCGGTGACACCTACCGTGCTGCCGCGCGTGGCAAAAGCAACCAGCCGGTGGCGTTTATCGACTCTACCGGCCGCAGCTATACGCTCGATCCCACTTCGCTGCCGTCGGCGCGCGGGCAGGGTGAACCGCTGACCGGTAAGCTCACGCCGCCGCCGGGCGCGGTCATCGAGCAGGTGCTGATGGAATCCGACGATCAGAAACTGCTGCTGGCCTCCGACGCAGGCTATGGCTTCATCTGTACCTTTGCCGATCTGGTGTCGCGCAATCGTGCCGGTAAAGCGCTGCTGACGCTACCTGAAAATGCCAAAGTCATGACGCCGCTGGCGGTGCACTCCGGCGATGACATGCTGCTGGCGATCACCCAGGCGGGCCGTATGCTGATGTTCCCGGTCAGCGATCTGCCGCAGATGTCGAAAGGCAAAGGCAATAAGATCATCTCAATACCGGCGGCGGATGCCGCAGCGGGCGTGGATCGCCTGCAGTGGCTGCTGATCTTGCCGCCAGGCAGTTCACTGACGATCTACGTCGGCAAACGTAAGCTGATCATGCGCGACGAGGATCTGCAAAAAGTGCGTGCCGATCGCGGCCGTCGCGGCAGCGTGGCGCGTGGTCTGCAGCGTATTGATAGCGTGGAAGTGAACGCACCGGCGCGTCCGGCCCGTGATACCGCAGACGAAGCCTAAGCTTCGCCTGTGCAAAAGTGCCCTATTTGAGGAAGCTATGTTATTAATCTTACGGTCAATTATCGTTATTATTTATTCGATACTGGTCTGCATCTTTGGCTCGATTTGGTGCCTGTTTTCGCCGCGTAACCCGCGCCATGTCGCCACCTTTGGTCATCTGTTTGGTCGTCTGTCCACCGTGTTTGGCGTCAAAGTAGAGCTGCGTAAGCCCCCCGAGGCGGCGCACTACGGCAATGCCATTTATATTGCCAACCACCAAAACAACTACGACATGATCACTGCGGCTAACATCGTGCAGCCCACCACCGTGACGGTGGGCAAAAAAAGCCTGCTGTGGATCCCGTTCTTCGGTCAACTTTATTGGCTGACCGGCAACCTGCTCATCGATCGCGATAATCGCGCCAAGGCGCACGGCACCATCGGTGAGCTGGTGGCGCAGTTTAATAAAAAGCGCATCTCGTTCTGGATGTTCCCGGAAGGCACACGCAGCCGAGGACGGGGTTTGCTGCCGTTTAAGACCGGCGCCTTTCACGCTGCGGTGGCGGCAGGCGTGCCGATTATCCCGATCGTGGTGTCCAACACCCACGATAAAATTAAGCTCAACCGCTGGAACAACGGCTTGGTGATTGTGGAAATGCTGCCGCCGGTGGATACCACGCAGTTTGAAACGGCGTCGGTGCGCAAACTGGCGACCCACTGCCGCGAGATAATGTCTGCTAAGCTGGAAGCGTTGAACGCTGAAGTCGCCGAACGCGAAAAAAACGGTAAAATCTGACGGACGTAACAACGGGGCTGGGCAATCCGCCCCGTTCATCCCGGCCCGGACGGGCACGCACAGCACTTTCTTGATAAGAACAACATGGACAGGGCGTGTTCACGCCCCGCGCAAAAGGTCTGAAGTTTTATGTCTTGCAGCAGACGTCAGTTTATTCAGCTCTCAGCCGGTATTGCACTGGCTACCGGTGCTTCACCCTTAACCGCCCGTGCCGCCGCCGCGCCGCTCGGTGATGTGCCGCTGCCCGTTCCGCCGCTGATCGAGTCCCGTCGCGGGCAGCCGCTGTTTCTGACGCTGCAGCGCAGCCACTGGTCGTTCAGCGGCGACAGCAATAAAGTGCCGGTATGGGGCATCAATGGCCTCTACCTTGGGCCGACGGTGCGGGTTTACAGCGGTGATGACGTCAAATTGATTTACAGCAACCGCCTGAACGAGCCGGTCTCGATGACCGTCAGCGGCCTGCAGGTGCCCGGCGCGTTGATGGGCGGTGCACCGCGCATGATGTCCGCCGGCGTAGATTGGGCACCGGTGCTGCCGGTGCGCCAGAGCGCCGCCACGCTGTGGTATCACGCCAATACGCCGAACCGTATGGCGCCGCACGTCTACAACGGTCTGGCAGGCATGTGGCTGATCGAAGATGAGGTCAGCAAAGCGCTGCCGCTGCCCAAGCACTATGGCGTAGACGACTTCCCGCTGATCATTCAGGACAAGCGGCTGGATAATTTTGCCACCCCGGTTTACAACCCACCGGCGGAGGGCGGCTTCCTGGGCGATACGCTGTTAGTCAACGGGGTGCAAAATCCTTACGTTGAGGTATCGCGCGGCTGGGTACGCTTGCGCTTGCTTAACGCGTCAAACGCGCGCCGTATCGAGCTGAACTTTTCGGATAACCGGCCTTTCACCGTGATTGCCAGCGATCAGGGCTTTTTGCCGGCACCGGTCGCGGTGCAAACGCTGTCTCTGGCTCCCGGTGAGCGGCGGGAAGTGCTGGTGGATATGTCGCAGGGCGACGAGGTTTCGATTACCGCAGGCGCCGCTGCCGGACTGATGGATCGCCTGCGCGGCCTGTTCGAACCGTCGTCGATTCTCACCAATACGCTGGTGCTCAGTTTGCGCCCAACCGGCCTGCTGCCGCTGGTGACGGACAATCTTCCTATGCGCCTGTTGGCCGACCAGATTCTGGACGGCGCGGCGGTCCGCACGCGGGAATTTCGCATCGGTGACAGCATGCCCGGCATCAACGGTGCGCTGTGGGACATGAGCCGTATCGATACCACCGCCCAGCAGGGCACCTTTGAACGCTGGATCATCCATGCCGACCGTCCGCAGTCGCTGCATATTCAGGGCGTGATGTTCCTGGTCAAAAGCGTCAACGGCGCGTCATCCATGGGCGAGGATCGCGGCTGGAAAGATACGGTATGGGTGGACGGGGACGTGGAGCTGCTGGTGAGCTTCCCGCAGAGCTCGTCGGAACACTTCCCGTTTGTCTATTACAGCCAGACGCTGGAGCTTGCCGATCGCGGCACCGCCGGCCAGCTGCTGGTGACGGCGCAGTCCTGATAACGCTGCGGCCCCTCAAAGGTAAGCCGCAGCGCGCCGGGCGAGGTTAGCCGTTAAAGGTTTCCGGATCCGGCCCCAGACGTTTGCCGCTGTCCAGTTTGGTGATTTCACTGATTTCCGCTTTATCCAGTCGGAAATCAAACACCTGGAAGTTTTCTTGAATACGGGCTGGCGTCACCGATTTAGGAATGACCACCAGCCCGCTGTCGAGGTGCCAGCGGATCACAATCTGCGCCGGCGTCTTGCCGTATTTCTTCGCCAGATGACGAATAATCTCCTGATCGAACACGCCTTCGCCGCCTTGCGCCAGCGGACTCCACGACTCGGTCTGGATCTGATGCAGGGCATTCCACGCGTGCAGCGTGCGCTGCTGTAGCATCGGATGCAGCTCAATCTGGTTCACCACCGGGGTCACGCCGGTTTCGTCGATCAGGCGTTTGAGGTGTGATTCATGGAAATTGCACACGCCGATGCTCTTGATTAAGCCCTGCTGCTGCAGCGCAATCATCTGTTTCCAGGCGTCCACGTAGCGATCTTTTTCCGGGCACGGCCAGTGCATCAAATAGAGATCCACCTGCTCCAACTGCAGTTTTTTCAGGCTGGTTTCCAGCGCCTGCTGTGCATTTTGCTGCGCATCATTCCACAGCTTGGTGGTGATGAAAATGTCCTCGCGCGGAACATCGGTTTCCTGTAATGCCTGGCCCACCGCTTCCTCATTTTTATAGACGGCGGCGGTATCAATTGAGCGATAACCGACTTTCAACGCCTCCAGGATAGCGTGGCGTGCTTCCTCAATGCTGGCCTGCCATACGCCGAGGCCAAGCTGCGGCATCATATTGCCGTCGCGGAGTTTGATAATGGGTTGCTCTGCCATGGTTGCTCCTTACTGATCACAGTGACTTACCGTAGAAAGAATGGAAGTAAGTCTAGTCAACAAACGCGCGACGCGGATCGCTGTGCGACACAAGCGCACACCTTGCTCAGTAAACGCGCGCGGACAGCGCGTCAGCGGTGCCAGACCGCTGGCACAAGCTGCACGGTTGCGGCACACTGCTTTTTTTTGCCGGAGCGCACGATGTCTCATGATGCCCTTTGTCGCCACCTGGCGCAGCGTGTCATCACGCTGATGCAGGCTGGTCGCACCCTTTGTCCCGTGCCGAATGTCAGGCTGATTTACGCCTGTGAACCGCTGCCACGCACCCCGATGATGTATCAACCGGGGATCGTGATCCTGTTTCAGGGGCGTAAAACGGGCTACCTTGGCAGCACGCAGTTTTATTACGACGCTACAAAGTATCTGATGCTCACCGTGCCGCTGCCGGTGGAGTGTGAAACCGAAGCCACGCCGGACGCGCCGCTGGCTGGCATGTTCCTCAACGTGGATATCGCCAGCCTGCAGGATCTGCTGCTGGATATCGGCGACGACGAACAGTTTCAGCCCCCGCAGCAAACCGGTGGCATCCATTCGGCATTTTTGAGCGAAGAGATGCTGTGCGCCGCCGAGCGGCTGCTGGACGTGATGGGGCATCCGCGCGATGCGCGCGTTCTGGGACCGCAGCTGGTGCGAGAGATGATTTACTATGTCCTGACCGGCCCGATAGGCGGTGCGCTGCTGGCGCTGGTGAACCGTCAGACGCAATTTAGCCAGATCGCGCGTGCGCTGCGCCGCATTGAAAAACACTATGCTGACAGCCTGAGCGTTGAGATGCTGGCCGCCGAAGTCAACATGAGCGTCTCCGCCTTCCATCATAATTTCAAAGCGGTGACGCAAACCTCGCCGCTGCAATACCTCAAGCGCTATCGCCTGCATCAGGCGCGGTTACTGATGCTGCAGGACGGCTTGAAAGCCAGCGTGGCGGCTGTTCGCGTGGGCTATGAAAGCCCGTCTCAGTTTTCGCGGGAGTTTAAGCGTTACTTCGGCGTGACGCCGGGAGAGGAGGTGAGTCGCGCGCGTCAGACGCTGCCTGCGCAGCCGTCTGATGCCGCCTGACGGGCGGCGGGCGCGCCCAAGCTTACGAGGTTTTCTGCCGCCGCTTTTTCCAAATCACCACAATGCTGCCAGTAAGTCCGACAAACAGCAGCACCATCGGCAGCACCATCAAGATCGCCATCACCTGATCTTCGTGGCGTTTGATAAACGGTACCTGGCTAATGCCGTAGCCCATCGCCACCACAATGCCTACCCACAGGAGGCCGCTCAGCCAGTTAAACAGCTGGAAGCGACCATTCTGCAAGCCCGAAATGCCCGCCATGGTGGGCAGCAGCGTGCGCACGAAGGCAAGAAAGCGGCCCACCAGCAGCGCCATCAAGCCGTGGCGATTGAACAAATGCCACGCGCGCTGATGGTATTGCGCGGGCAGGTGCATCAGCCAGCTTCGCACCATTTTGGTGTTGCCCAGCCAGCGCCCCTGCAGATAGCTCAACCAGCAGCCGAGGCTGGCCGCCGTGGTCAAAATCACCATCGTCGGCACAAAATCCATCACCCCTTTGGCGACCATGGCGCCGGCCAGCAGTAGCAGGCTGTCACCGGGCAGAAAAGAGGCAGGCAGTAAGCCATTTTCCAGAAACAGCGTAAGGAACATCACGCCGTAAACGATCCAGACTACGTCCGGATTAGCGAGCGCGGCAAAATCCTGATGCCAAAGCGCGCTGACGATCTCATGTAAAACACCCATCGGCTATCTCATCGAGTCACAAGGAGTCTATTTTAACGCGCTGCAGCGGCACAGGGCGTGACCTCCGCCTTTGGCCCGCAGCAGGTTTATGTTTTGTTTAACTTCGCAGCCGGGCAAAGCCCGCTTTCAAATCCATCAACAGGTCATCAACGTGCTCTAACCCGATGTGCAGGCGCACCAGCGTCCCGCTGAAATCTACGCCGCCCGCCGGACGGATGGCCGCCAGCTCTTCGGGCTGGTTGGCCAGAATCAGCGACTCATAGCCGCCCCACGAGTAGGCCATGCTGAAGTGTTCGAAGCCATCAAGATAGTGCGCCAGCTGCTCGCGGCCCAGTTTTTCGTGCAAAATAAACGAGAACAGGCCGCTGCTGCCGCGAAAATCGCGTTTCCAGTAGGCGTGGCCCGGCGACTGTGGCAGCGCCGGATGGTTAACGCGCGCCACTTCAGGCTGCGTCGCCAGCCACTCTGCGACCTGTAACGCGCTCTCTTCATGCTGACGCAGCCGCGTGCTCAACGTGCGCAGGCCGCGGCTGGCCATGTAGGCCGTATCGGCATCCACCATCTGGCCCATGAGGTAGGAGTTTTCACGCAGCTGCGGCCAGCAGCGCGCGTTTGCGACCGCCGTGCCAATCATGCCATCGCTGTGACCAATGATGTATTTCGTGGCGGCCTGAATAGAAATATCAATGTCGTGCGCCAGCGCACCAAACAGCACGCCCGCCGCCCACGTATTGTCGATCATGATCACCGCGTCAGGGGCTTTGGCGCGCACCGCAGCGACAATCGCCGGAATGTCCTGCACTTCCATGGTGATAGAGGCGGGCGATTCCAGAAACACCACGCGGGTATTGGGCTGAATCAGGGCGGCAATCTCGGCGCCGATTTGGTGATCGAAAAAGGTGGTGGCGACGTTCATCTTGCTGAGGATTTTAGTGCAGAAATCCTGCGTCGGTTCGTACACCGCGCCGCTGACCAGAATATGATCGCCTGCCGCCACAAAGGCCAGAATGGCATTGGCGACGGCTGCCGCGCCGCAGGAATAGAGTGCACAGCCAGCACCGCCTTCGAGCTCGGTCATTGCGTCCTGCAGCGCAAAGTGCGTGAGGGTGCCGCGTCGGCCATAAAACAGTTCACCGCTGGCGCGTCCGGCGGTAGCGCGCTTTTTGTCCGCCACCGTGTCAAAAACCAGCGACGACGCGCGTTGGATCACGCTGTTGACGGCGCCCTGGGTATAACGTTTACTGCGTCCCGCGCTCACCAGCGTGGTATCGATTTTGTTCGTTGCCATCGGCCTTTCCTGACGCTTACCGCAAAGGCTTCACGTTACCACGAATTACCCGCTCGGGTGGCTTTTGAATCATGATTATCAGAGTGAGTCGAGGGTTTACCACGCCTGCGGCGCGATGACCCGCATCCGGGGAAAAAGCCACTGATAACGCGGCGGCGCAGTTTGTAAATAGTAATGAGAACGACTATCACTTCGCGCGGGTTGTTTGCTATGATCGTGGCTTCGATCGTGAACTGTGCAACAGAAGTTGGAGACGCAGCGTGGTAGCCAGTGATTTGATGCAGACGGATCTCTCCGTCTGGGGCATGTATCAACATGCGGATATCGTGGTAAAGGTGGTGATGATCGGCCTGCTGATGGCGTCGGTAGTGACCTGGGCCATTTTCTTTGGCAAGTTTGCTGAACTGAGCGGGGCGAAACGGCGCCTTAAACGCGAACAGCAGGATCTGAGCGAAGCCCGCTCCCTTGATGACGCTTACCGTGCCGCAGAGCGCTTCAGCCGCCACAGCGCCAGCACGGTACTGCTTAACGACGCGCAAAATGAGCTGATCCTGTCCGCCGGTAGCGATGATATCGACGGCATTAAAGAGCGCACCAGTTTCCGCCTGGAGCGTCGCGTAGGCGCCTTTAGCCGCCACGCGGGTCGCGGTAATGGTTTCCTCGCCACCATCGGTTCCGTCGCGCCCTTTATCGGCCTGTTTGGCACCGTGTGGGGCATTATGAATAGCTTTATCGGGATTGCCCAAACCCAGACCACCAACCTTGCCGTCGTCGCGCCAGGCATCGCGGAAGCGCTGTTAGCCACGGCGATTGGCCTGGTCGCGGCGATCCCGGCGGTGGTGATTTACAACGTTTTCGCGCGCATGATTGCCAGCTACAAAGCCTCGCTGGGCGACGTCGCCGCGCAGATCATGCTGCTGCAGAGCCGCGATCTGGATCTCGGCACGATTGAAGCGGTCAAAGCCGGCAGCCGCGTAGCAGCACAAAAGCTGCGCGTAGGGTAAGCACCATGGCGATGCGCTTAAACGATGACGCCATCGGCGACGGCGAGATGCATGAAATCAACGTGACGCCGTTTATCGATGTCATGCTGGTGCTGCTGATCATTTTTATGGTGGCGGCACCGCTTGCAACGGTCGACGTGCGCGTTAACCTGCCTGCCTCGACCAGCGCCCCGCAGCCGCGTCCAGAAAAGCCGGTGTATCTCTCCATTAAGCAGGACAAGCAAATCTTCATCGGCAATAACGCGGTGAGCAAAGAGACGCTGGTCGATGCCCTGAGCGCGCAAACGGCAGGCAACAAGGACACCACTATTTTCTTCCAGGCGGATAAGTCGGTGGACTACGAAACCTTGATGAGCGTGATGGATCAGCTGCGCGCGGCGGGATATCTCAAGATAGGCTTGATGGGCATGGAAAGCGTGAAAAAGTAAGCCTGTACTTGAGTAAAAAAAGCGGCCGATCGGCCGCTTTTTTATTGGGCTGAGGTTGTCAGAACCATTCGTTTCGCGCCAGATACGGCACCGCTAACTCGTGCTCGCCCAGCGGCACGTTGTGCCAGCCCAATTCCTTCAGGGTAAACACGCCTGCGCTATCCGACCACGCCATCTGCTCGCCGTCCAGCATCACATAATTCTGCGTTGAGGGTGTGCTCAATGACTCCTCAAGGTTTGACAGCAGCGCGTGCAGCTCCTTCATCAGCTCAGGATCGCCCTCTGCCTCCGCATGCGCCAGTAAGGTATTGATATCCATGGTTTCCGGCGCAACGCTGATTTTTTCGTCAGGCGCGATTTCCTGCGGGGTGGGGGCGGGAGATTCTAAAATAAAGGAAAACGTCGCCGTCCACGCGCTTTTTAGCTCGCCGGTCGAGGCGCGCGCCTGACATACCCAAGAACCTTGCTGGTAGAGTGTGGGAAATGAGAATTGCCAGGTGCCATCTTCGCCGACCACGGTGCTGCCGGTTTGCCTCGCCGAAATCGACCCCAGCGCCTGCAAAATGTACTCCACCTCAATCACCTGTCCGGGTACGCCTGTGCCGTTTAGCACCGGCGTGGAGTCATCGGTTATGCCCCTATCAAACACCATTTCCGGTGCACAGCCCTGATCGTCGAGGAGATATTCTATGGTTGGTGGCTGGGGCTTTTCAGGGATCACAATCAGCGTAAAGTTCTCGCTCCAGCTACTGGCTTGGCCGTGGTAATGGCCGCGGGCGCGAAAGCTCCACTCGCCATAGTGGTCGCGTTCCGTCACCGGAAACTGCCAGTTGCCCTGCGCGTCTACCTTGACGCTGCCCAAGGTGCGCCATCCTCCGCAGCTCGACCGCGCCTGCACCTCCACGACGCTGCCGGGTGCGCCGCGCCCTTCCAACGTCGGGGTTTTATCATCGGTGGTGCCGTACTGATAAATTTTTCCGGTCATGTCGCCGCTGTTGTCGTGGGCAAACGCGATCTGCGGCACCGGATCGTTCTGCGACGCAAGGTTCAGAACGAAATCAGGACGGTAATCCTGTTTGCTATTGGTGTAGCTGGCGTGAAAACTGTAGAGCCCGTCGCCGCTTATCATCTCGCGTGACTGGATAACCCAGTTACCGTCGCTGTCGGTTTTAACGCTGCCCTTAAACCCGATGCCGCCGTATTTATTTTGTGCAAATAAATAAACGATACTGTTGGGTTCAGCGCGTCCCACCAGCGTCGGTGAGAAATCGTCGGTTGAGCTGCCGCTGTCCAATTCGCCCTTGACGGTGCCGACATCATCCAGCGCATAGCGGATAGTCGGGGGCGCTCTTTCCGGCTGCGGCTGCACTGCGTCAAGGGCCGCCCGATCGTCGTCGCGGCGAGGGTTCGCCGTGGCGGAGGGCGCGGGATCAGCGGCTTCAGGCCAAAGGGTGCTAAATAATCTGTCAGTGTCACGCGTTGAATTCATTTTACTCTCCAGAGTTTCCTAACGAGCGTCATTGCTCTTTAAAGCCTGTAAGAGTTAACGGTCAATGCGCCAACGCCTGAACCAGACTTGTCCCGAAAAGGCAGTTTATTTATTCGTGTAGCTAATGTTTTTTTAGCGGCGACTTTTTCCCGCGCGGGCACCTGAGGGGCAAAAAACACAATCGAAGTAGGGCGCGCAACGGACAACGCAGTGGCGCAAGCGCGCGCCCGTTCACGTCGCGCGTTTCGTCTTCTAAGAATCTGCATCAGCGTGTTGTTATTTTTTTGTTACGTTTGGTCTCACTTTTGTAAACTGCAATGGTGAACGAGATCACATCTATTCCTGACGTAACCCGCTAAAAGGGGAAGAAAAAACGGGAAGGATGTTATGAGCACGAGTCAATCTTTACAAAAGCCGGCCAGGAGCGGGGCCAAAACTATCTTCAGCGTCACCAGCGGTAACTTTCTGGAGATGTACGACTTCATGGTGTTTGGCTACTACGCCACGGCGATCGCCAAAACCTTTTTCCCTGGGGATGATCCTTTTGCTTCCTTGATGCTGACGCTGATGACCTTCGGTGCCGGTTTCCTGATGCGCCCGCTGGGCGCCATTGTGCTGGGCGCCTACATTGACCATCACGGACGTCGCAAAGGGCTGCTGCTGACGCTGGGACTCATGGCGCTTGGCACGCTGACCATCGCGCTGGTGCCCGGCTACGCCACGCTGGGCGCTGCCGCGCCGGTGCTAATTTTACTGGGACGGTTGCTGCAAGGCTTCTCAGCAGGCGTTGAGCTGGGTGGCGTGTCGGTTTACCTGGCCGAAGTGGCGCCCAAAGGGCGTAAAGGTTTCTACGTAAGCTGGCAGTCCGGCAGTCAACAAGTGGCGGTGATTTTCGCGGCGCTGCTGGGACTGGCGCTAAACCACCTGCTGGCGAAGGATGCGGTAACCGAATGGGGCTGGCGTATCCCGTTTGTGGTCGGCTGTCTGATTGTGCCGTTCCTGTTCTGGATCCGCCGCATGCTGGAAGAGACGGAAGCGTTCAGCCAGCGCAAGCACCATCCCTCCATGCGTCAGATTGTGCGCTCCGTCGCGCAGAACTGGGCGCTGGTGCTGGCGGGGATGCTGATGGTGGTAACCACCACGGTCATGTTCTACATGATCACCGCGTTCACCCCGACCTTTGGCAAAACCGTGCTGATGATGAGCGATAAGCAGAGCTTCCTGGTGACGCTGTTTGTCGGCCTTTCCAACCTGTTCTGGCTGCCGGTCATGGGGGCCCTGTCCGATCGCGTTGGCCGCCGTCCGCTGCTGCTGGTTTTCACCGTGCTGATGATTCTCACCGCGTGGCCCGTTCTGCACTGGCTGGTGACATCGCCGACCTTTGCGCATCTGGTGGAAGCGGAGCTGTGGCTGTCCTTCCTGTACGCCAGTTATAACGGCGCCATGGTGGTCTATCTGGCGGAGATCATGCCTGCCGAAGTGCGCGCGAGCGGCTTTTCGCTGGCCTATAGCCTGGCCACGGCGCTGTTTGGCGGCTTCACCCCCGCGATCTCCAGCTATCTGATTCACGCCACGGGTGACAAAGCGATGCCGGGCGTCTGGCTGTCGTTTGCCGCGGTGTGCGGTTTACTGGGTACGCTGCTGATTGGCCGCATGGTGAAGCAGTATCGCGCGCGGCACAGCGTCACCCCGGTAAGCGCCTCACTGTAATCCTGTCGTGGCCCCGCTGCGGGCCACGTTTTTCCCCGCTTAAAACGCCACATCCACCACCACGCTATCGCTATAATTGCCTGCAGGTGGCGTCGTCTGCGTAGGCAAAATCTGTGCGGTATAGGTGAAGTTACGCGTCAGGGTATCGGCATTGAGCGAAGTGGCGCTGCTGCTGCTCCAGCGATCGCTGCCGGCAGGGCCCCAGCGCGCGGCAGACGTGGCACCTTTATAGATCTCGTATGCCAATCGATTTGAGCCGCTCGCCATTTGTCGCGACGTACCGCTGTAGTAGCTGCCGTTGCTGAGCCCCACCGTGAACGTGCTGCCCTTCGAGCACACGACGCTAATGGTTTGCTGGAGGGTCGAAAAGCGGTTCGCCAGCGGGGCGCTGCCGAAGTTGAGGCTGGGGGCGGTGATGGTGGTGCAGTCGTTGGTGACGAGCAAATTTACCGCAAAGGTCATCGGCGTGCCGGTGCTTGTCTGCACGGTTCCCACACACAGCCCTCCCGCGTTGATGCCCGCGCACACGGTATAGCTGACCGTAAGGGTGATCGTGGTGGTGTAGCTGCCGGCGGCCACCACCTGGCCCGGTACGGTGCGGAAATAGAGCGGAATGGTAAAATTGAGTGTGCTGCCGAGCCTCAGCAGCGCGGCAGAATCATAAACGTGGCGACCACCGATCGGCAGCTCATTGGCGCAGGCGCTGTCGATGCAGAGCTGGATCGGTATTGCGTCCGTCTGGGCGCTTGAGGCCTTCAGTACCGCGCGCGACCCGCTGACGCTGGTGGCGCTGGTAAACGCATAGGTGACATTATCCGTGCCCAGCAGCGCCAGCGAGCCGCTGCCGCAGTTGACGTTGGTGTTGCTGGAGGTGGTGCCGGCGGTGCTGTTGACGGCGAACGTGGTCACGCTGCCAAAGCTGGCCGCCGGTGCAGAGAGCGCGCACGCGGCCATGCCGATGCCGGGGAAGGCCAGCAGCAGAAACAGCAGCAGCGTTCTCATGGCGTCGCACCTCGCGGTGGCGTTACGCCATCGGGCAGATCGCACGTCAGCGGGCCGTAGGTTTTAAGCGCTTTGGGTTCGCCTTTCGCCAGCGCCAATCGCGTGTCGCAGCGCCGCCCGTCGGGCGTGATGACCTGCATCGGGTTATCCGCGCTGAGATCCTCCATCCACACCAGCCCGTCCCAGCCCACGTAGGCGGTGGCCTGGTTTTCACGCAGCACCTGGCTGGAAACCGGCAGCGGCGCGCCGTGGCGATCGTGCAGCACCACGCTGGCCGCGCGCAGTGGCTCGACCGGAAAATGCAGCAGATACCCGCTGTTGCGCTTCACGGCGAAGCGCTGCTCGACGCGCGATACGCTGCGATCGGGGGGTAAATCCAGCGTGTCGATGTCATATTTTGCGCCATAATAGCTGCTCACCGAGGGGATCAGCAGATACCCGGCGCGGTCGGTACGCCCCATTGGCTGGTTTTCATAGCGCACGGTGACGCCGGGATAATCGGTTTTCACCACCACGAAGGCATCGTTGATATCATTGGCGGCGAACCCACGGTTATCCATCAGCACCAGCGCGCCGGTGAAATCCGCCCACTGCGTGGTGGCGTCACGGTCGCCATAGACGCCCAGCGAGCCATCCAGCTTGTTGGTGCGATAGCGTAGGCTAGCCTGATGATAATCGCCGCGGTTGCCGCCCTGGTGCGCCCAAGACGCATCGCCCGCCAGCCCGCCTTCGGTCGGCATGGCGCGCGACAGGTACAGGCGCTGATTTTGCTCTCCTTGCCGATCGCGCTCGACGCTGAGCGAGGCGCTGCTCTGCTCTCCAAACGGAATCACCAGCGACAGCGCGCCGCTCCAGTCGCCACGCTGGCGATCGCGGCTCATGGAGAGATACAGGCTGCTGCTGCCCCACAGGGTTTTGCTCCACGTCATATTCAGTAGCCGGGTGCGATCCCCCGCGCCCCCCGCGATATCGAGATAGGCCAACCCGAGACTGCCATAGGTGCTGAGCGACACGCTGGCGGTGTACTGCGCGCTGCGCTGCGCCAGCGAATAGCGCGTATTGCCGCTGTCGCCGCGCGTACCGGCCAGCGCCAGATTGCCGTAATCGGCGCTGCGGCGCACATGCTGCGTTCCTATGCTGAACCAGCTGTTGTTGTACTGGTATCCCCAGCTGTATTGCCTGCCAGCCTTGCCCGCCATCTGGCTTTGCGCCAGCGCGCCGTTGACGACGCCCCAGCTGCCGAGCGTGAACAAGCCGCCGGTGCCGCCCGAGACCACGCTATCGCCCCCTTCGGCGTGCAGCTCCAGGGTAACGCGATCCGTCAGGCCATAACGATACGATCCGCTGGCCGCCGCGGCGCCGTAGTCGAGGTTTTTCAGGCCATAATTTTCCCGGATGGCGCCGGCGGAAAACGCGTAATCCGCCAGCCCGGCTTTCAGCAAACTGCTGGCGACGTAGAACGGCAGCGTGGTGGTGACCTGGCGGCCCACGGCGTCGGTGGTGGTGATCACCGCGTCACCGGCACCGTTAACGAAGGGCACGTTGGTCAGCGACCAGGGGCCAGGCTGCACATCCGCTTGCGCGCTGCGATAGCCGTTGATAAACAGATCGACCGATGAGGGCACCGCCGCCTGCCCGGAGAAGCTGGGCAGCGGATAGGTCACCAGATCGGGGCGCACGCTGAAATCCCGTGCGATCTGCACGCCGCCAAGGCGCACGCTGTTGCTCCAGCTCAGAGAATCCGTCACCAGGTCGCCCACGCGCCAGGCCATGGCGTGCTCCTCATTTTCATTGCTGAACCACGTGTCATAGCGAATAAAGCCTTGCTGCTGGCCCGCCATGCGGCCCGACAACGCTTGGCTGTAAACGCCGTTAGTGGAAAATTGCCCGGCTGGGCCGAACGCACGCAGCTCATTCCAGCCTGAAAGGCGCGTGCCCACGCGCGACGTGCGCGTGGCGTAGAGATCGTAATTCACCAGCGCCCCGTTCGACGCGCGCCCCGGATAGCGAATACCGCGCTGCGCCTGGCCAATCACCTGGTCGGGCAGCCATGCAGGCGGCACGTTGAGCAGCAGGCGCTGGCGCGCTTCGTCGTACGTCACATCGACCTCGTTGAGTTGATCAATATTGATTTGCTCACCGGAGAGCTTGTCGGCGGGGATGCCGGCCTGCAGCAGGTCACCCCGGCGCAGCCAAAAATCTCCCGCCCGACGTTCTACCGGCACTATGTCGCCGCGCGCACGCTGGTTCACCACCAGCTCCAGCATAAACTGCTGGGTGCTGGCGCTGTTCTCCAGTGCGGGCGGCGGCGGTAGCGTGGAAAAGGTCTCCGCCGCGCTGTGCAAGGGCAGCGCGCTCAGCACGCCGATTACCGTCAGCGTGCGGGTCGAGAATCGGTGCCTCATTAGCGCGTGGCGGCGCTGCGCCAGTGGCGACCGTTTACCTCGGCGGACAACTCACCGCTCGCGCCGCCGCTGAGTGGCCAGCGAAACCGACTGTTGGCTAGCACGTAGCCAAACAACCCGCTGCCCAGGTTGCGATCGCCGAGCTTCACATTGCTCAGGCGCGCATGACCGTTGCCGCGGTTGGTGAGTTCCAGCCAGCGTTTGCCTGCCTCGCTGACCACGTGCCACTGCAGCGTCGGCTGTACGCTGTCGCGCGTCACGCCACTGCCGTAAACGAACAGCGGCACCGAATAGCGCATCTGGAACGTCAGCCCCGCCTGATTCTCGCCCGGCGTGCGTGGCGTCGGGATCTCGTCCAGAACCACGCGGTAGGCCGCCTCCTGCCCGGGCGCGGGCGGCAGTTGTCGAATCAAGCGCACCAACTGCTTTTGCCCGGCTTCCAGTCGCACCATTGGCGGACTGGCGACCACCTGCTGCTGCGTCTGATACTGCTCCTGGCCTGCCGTTTGCTGCCAGGCGAAGACGCGCACTTGCATAATGGTGCTGGCGCTGCCGCGATTCTCCAGCCACAGCTCACTGGCTTTCTCATCGGGGTTGAGGGTGGGATCGATCGGCCAAATCATCAGGGAGTTCGCCGCGTGCGCAACGGGCACCAGGGTCATAAACAACAGCGTAAACAGATCGCGCAGGCGCATTGTCATTCGTCCTTTTTTCAATGTCGTCACCAGCTGAGCGTCACGGTTAATGTATCGGTATAGGTACCTGCTCGCGTGGGGCCGGGGAGGGTAAGCTGGCCATAAATGGGCAGCGTGATGTTATTGGCGTTGCTGTAGCTCAGCGCGACGGCGCTGTTGACCGGAATGGCGGTAGTGAGTGCGGCGTTGCTGTAGAGCGCGTACGGCACGGTCTCAGCGGTGCTGCCGCTGATTTGCAGGTTGCGCGTGGTGGCGTAATGACTGCCACCGTCAATGCTCATGCTCAGCGCGGTGCCGGGCGTGCAGGCCAGAGTAATGGTGGTACTCTGCACCAGGCTGGCGCTGACGCTCCGGCGAGCGACGCCCGACTGGGTGCCAAAATTCAGCGCGCCGAACACGCCGGTATTGGTTCCCGATACCACGCAGCCTGCGACCACCGAGGCCGCGACCTGGAAAGTCGCGGTTGGCAGCGCCCACGTGGAAAGGCTAACGCCCAACAACAGCGCGCATCCGCCGCAGATCCTGTGAAATACTCTCACGCCGTAACGTCAGTCCGGCACTCAGTAATTCACCGCGACGTTGATGGTATCCGTGTAGGTACCGGCTGGGATCAGTGGATCAAAGCCGCCGCCCACCACGCGCCCGTAGATGGCGAAGTTGGTGCCCAGTGCCGGATCGGTCGTCCCGCTGGGGGCGATGTTGGTGTTGTTGGCGATAGCCGTGGTAAAGGCCGCGTCGCTGTAAAGGGTGTAGGCGATGCCTTGGGTATTGTTGGAGCCCAGAATCAGATAGCGCGGCTGCCCGCTAACCGTACCAAAGGTGGTGGCAGGCGCGGCGTTGCTGCTGGTGACCTGAACGTTGAAAGTTTGACCGGTGGTGCAGCGCACAAAAATACCGTTGCCAGAGGCCCCCACCAGCGTTGCGTTGAGGGTATCAAAGGTGGCGGCGCTGCTACCAAAGTTCAGGGTACCGAAGTTAACGCCGGTTGTGGCGGATTGTCCGTTCACCAGACAGCCGGTGGTCAGCGTCAAGGTGGCGTTAATGGTGCCGGTGGTGGTGGCGGCATTGGCGAGGTGCGAGGCGGCGATAGCGCTCAGGCTGACGGTCGCGATGAAAAGCTTGAGTTTCATAATCATTCCTTACTGATTATCCAGAGTCAGTGCTTTTTCACCCGGTGATAACGGACAGAAATTAACGCAAATTACCGTCAGGGCTGGGTATGCCGGCAGCGCGAAGGTAAGAAAGTGGATACAGACGAGTTTAATGATTTATATCAGTTTTGTTTACTATAGAACAGTGCGCCGGTCGCGCAGAAGAAGCGGCGAAATTTTTTGCTAATTAATTGGCTTTTTTCGCCGATAAAGCAGTATTGACAGGGGCTGGCGGCGCGTTGAAAAAAATTAATAAACGATTGAATCGATAGTTTGTCGCCGCCCAGGGCGGAATGATAAATTCCTTAATTAAATAAGTATCATTAATTTTTAAGTGCGTCAGCGCTAGAACAGAGAGCGACAGCAAGGGTTATTAAGCAGTGCCTGATCGCATGGAGGAGCCGATAAGGCGTATTCCTCCCCGCTGTGCTGAACGCAGGCCGTGCGTAGGGCGCGGTGTTATTCGATCGCCACACCGCATGGCGCTTTTGTTACTTACTTACACCACAGCTGATTCAGTAGCGGCTTAACCCAGGGAAATCACTATGTTAGTGACTTCATACGACGCATTTACCGTCATCATTTCCATTCTGGTGGCGGTGCTGGCCTCTTTTACCGCGCTGAACATGGCAGGACGCGTCGCGTCTTCAACCGGACGCATTGGGATGATTTGGCTGCTGGGCGGCGGCTTTGCCATGGGCATTGGCATCTGGGCGATGCACTTTATCGGCATGCTGGCGATGAGCCTCGATATGGTGATGAGCTATGATGCGAAGTTGACGGGCGTCTCTATGGCGGTCGCCGTGGTGGCCTCGATTGTTGCGCTCTGGTTAGTATGTACCTCACAGGCGCTGTCCATCGCCCGGCTGAGCGCAGGCGCTCTGGTGTTGGGATCGGGCGTGGTCGCCATGCACTACACCGGGATGGCCGCGCTGATGTTTACGCCCGGCATCGTGTGGCACGCGGGCTGGATTTCGCTGTCGGTGGTGATTGCGCTGGCGGCGTCGGGCGCGGCGCTGTGGCTGGCGTTTCATCTGCGTGACGGCAACGCGCGCGTGACCCTGCTGCGGCTCGGGGCCTCGGTGGTGATGGGCTTTGCGATTGCCGGCATGCACTATACCGGTATGGCGGCGGCCAGCTTCCCGCTGCACAGCCACGCCACGCACATGGGCGTCAACAGTAGCTGGCTGGCGATTCTGGTCACGGTGGTGACGCTGGCGATCCTCGGTATTACTCTGCTGGTCTCTATGTTGGATGCACGCATGCAGGCGCGCACCTCGCTGCTGGCGCGTTCGCTGGCAGAGGCCAATCGTGAGCTGGCTCAGCTGGCGCTGCACGATAATCTTACCCGTTTACCCAACCGCATTTTGCTGGAAGATCGGCTCGATCAGGCGTTCAACAAGGCCAACCGCGAGCAGTCGCAGTTCGCGCTGATGTTTATGGATCTCGATGGTTTCAAGGCGGTCAACGATGCGTTTGGCCATCACGTGGGCGATAACCTGCTGGTGGCCGTGACCGAACGCATGAGCGCGCAGATGCAGGGGCACTATACGCTGGCGCGGCTGGGCGGTGATGAGTTTGTCCTGCTGATGGAGATTCAGGAGCCCAACGATGCCGCCGCGGTGGCTGATGCGCTGGTAAAAGCGATTGATCGTCCTTTTAACGTCTCGCGCTACGACTTAGTGGTGTCACTCAGCGTGGGCATCGCGGTCTACCCCGGCGATGGCCGCGACGATCGTGAGCTGATGTTCAACGCCGACGCCGCCATGTACCACACCAAAAACAACGGTCGCAACGGCTACAGCTTCTTCCAGCCCTCCATGAATACCCAAGCCCAATCGCAGCTGCAGCTCAATAACGACCTGTGGCACGCCCTGGATAACAACGAGCTGCGCCTGTTTTATCAGCCTAAATACCGCGCGCCCAGCGGTCCGATTCTCGGCTTTGAAGCGCTGCTACGCTGGCAGCATCCGCGCCGGGGTCTGCTGACGCCTGACGTGTTTCTGCCGCTAGCCGAGAAAACCGGGATGATCGTCGCCATCGGCGACTGGGTGATCAATGAAGCCTGTCGGCAGCTGCACGCGTGGCACCTGCAAGGTCATCCGCACTGGTCGGTGGCGGTCAACCTGTCGTCGCTGCAGTTCGAACAGAGCAATCTGGTAGACACGGTGCTGCAGGCGCTGGCCAGACACGACATCCCCGCTGATTTGTTGACGCTTGAAGTCACGGAAACCACCGCGATGCGCCACCCTGAAGAGAGCGTGCGCATTCTGACGGAGCTGACGGAAAGTGGCGTCCGGGCGTCGATTGACGATTTTGGCACCGGCTACTCCAGCCTGCTGTACCTGAAACGTCTCCCCGCTTCTGAACTCAAGATCGATCGCGCTTTCGTGAAAGAGCTGCAGGCAAAAAACGAAGACGCCACCATTGTGTCTGCCATTGTCGCCCTGGCGCAGTCGCTTAATCTCAAGGTGGTAGCAGAAGGCGTGGAAACCCCGGCGCAGCAAGCCTTTCTCACCGGGCTTGGCTGCGACATGCTGCAAGGGTATTTGCTGGGCAAACCGCTGCCGCCCGAGTTGATCGACATGCTGCCGACCGAACTCAGGCAGATTCAGTCACAGCCGCAAGGCGCGCTCACGCCACAGTAAGGCCCTCTGTGCGCATACAAGGCCTGCTTGGGCGCAGCGCGGGTTTTTCGCACGGCGATTTACGCTACACTGTGCCGCTTAGCGGGGCGCTACAGCGGAGGGGAAGTGGCGAAGTATCAGCAATTGGTGGATCAACTGCGCGCGCAAATTGACGCACGGATCTGGCAGCCGGGGGAAAAACTCCCCTCGCTGCGCCAGCAGGCGGAGCACAGCGGCCTGAGTCTGATGACGGTCATGCACGCGTATGAAGTGCTGGAGAGCCAAGGCGCGATCGTCTCTAAACCGCAGTCCGGCTACTATGTGGCGCCACGTGCCGCGGCAGCACGTCCACGCCCTCCCGTGCAGGCGATTGAAAAAAGCCACCAGGCGGACACCAACAGCTTTGTGTTCGACGTGCTACAAGCCACGCGCGATCCCAACATTGTGCCGTTTGGCTCGGCGTTTCCCGATCCGGAACTGTTTCCCCAGCGTCAACTGATGCGATCGCTGGTCAATGTTTCGCACCACCTCAAACCCACCGATGCGTTAAATAATCTGCCGCCCGGCAACGAAGCGCTGCGTAAAATTTTGGCGCAGCGCTATGCCCAGCAGGGGATAACGCTGTCGCCGGATGACATTGTGATCACCAATGGCGCGATGGAGGCGTTGAACCTCAGCCTGCAGGCGGTGACCGAGCCGGGGGATTGGGTGGTGATCGAACACCCGTCGTTTTATGGCGCACTCCAGGCCATTGAACGCCTTAAGCTCAATGCTATCGCCATTGCCAGCGACGCCGAAGCGGGCATGGACATGGATGAGCTGGAGCAGGCGCTGCAGCGCTGGCCGGTCAAAGCCGCGTGGATCATGACCAATCGGCACAACCCGCTCGGCTTTACCCTGAGCCGCGCGCGCAAGCAGCAGCTGGTGGAACTCTTTGCCCGCTACAACGTGGCGATGATCGAAGACGACGTTTATAGCGATCTTTACAGCGGGCATGATAAGCCATTGCCCGCCAAAGCGTTTGATCGCGACGGGAACGTGCTGCACTGCGGCAGCTTTTCAAAAAATCTGGTCGCGGGATTTCGCGTCGGCTGGGTCGCGGCAGGGCGCCATGCGCAGCGCGTACAGCGTATTCAGATGATGAGCACACTCTCCACCAGTGCGCCGATGCAGCTGGCGCTGGCGGATTTCCTCAGCACGCGCAGCTACGATACGCACCTGAAGAAACTGCGGCAGACTCTGGCAAAACGCAAGCAGCTGGCGCGGCATGCGCTGCACCGCGTTTTACCTGACGACGCACGTATCAGCGACACGCCCGGCGGCTACTTTCTGTGGGTCGCGCTGCCCGATCGCATCAACACCACGCAGCTCTATCATTTGGCGCTGCAGGAAGGAATCAGCATCGCGCCGGGGCAGCTGTTCTCCGGCAGCGACGCATTCAACCACTGTTTTCGCTTTAATGCGGCCTGGCCGTGGGATGCGCGTGCGGAAGCAGCCGTGGCGCGGCTTGGTGCACTGATTGCCGCGCTGGCTTAGCAGACCGCGTTACACCTGAGCGGCCTGGCGATGTCCCCAGGTGAGATAATAGACATCGTAAAAATCCACTTCGCCTTTTTGCTGCATCAGGCGCGCAATTCCACTGCGCACGCGTTCGGGCGCATCGGGCAGGCTAACGATTTTATCCAGCGCCTGCTGAGAGACCGGCTGTACGTAATACCACTCGCCGTTGTAGCAAACGCGCAGATCCAGCGTATCAATATCCTCGAAGCGGTATTTCGGATTAATATCCATCAGCATCAGAAAACTCATCACCAGCACAAACACCGTGGCAAACCAGAAGGCGGGCCAGCCCAGCATTTCCGTGGAAAAGATCAGCGCGACGCACAGCGCATAGCAGCCATACATCAGCGCCCACAGGCCGGGATGCGTTTTCAAAAAAGAGAAACTGAAGCGCGGGCGATTATCGCGCAGCTCTTCACGGTTCAGCGTGTCGATTTCATCAAGCAGGATTTGTTTAATCGCGTCCATCATTCACCTCTACGTATCACTGCTTGCCATCACATCACATAACAGTGAAAGGAATTAGAGACAGATTTCCGCTATTTTTTTATAACAGTTCCGCTGAAAACTCGGCGCGCGGCACCTGTGCGGCTGGCGCAAACCCGCCCGCGCTAACGTATTACATCAAGTCTCCGCTCGCATCGGTCATCTGCCAGCTCTCATTTCTCTCGACATAGAACGGGTAGTGTTCCACAACGTTGCCCCTGCTCAATTCCTCGTGGTTCGACGTGCACCAGTCACGGAGTTCATCATGCATCCCCAAAATCTCTTGCAGCGATGTCATCGCCGCTTCGCCATCTTGCGGCGCCATGGCCAGCGCCAATAGCTCCGCATTGAGATCCATTTCACACGTCAGGCCAGCATCAGGGGACAGCAGATGTTCGGTTTCCAACTCTGGCATCCGCTCGTCTCTGGCAGCGGTGCTCTCCGGCGTCACCTCCGTGTTTATTGGCTGAAGATGGTTGAGCATGTGCATCAAGCTGCTGCCTTCATGGTGGTCGGCAAGCCACTCCAGTTCATGTGCGGTACGCAATTCTGCGGTGAGCATCTCCAGCAGCTGCTGCGTCTCATCCGATAACGCGGCGGATGATGTAAAGGCATCGTCCAACGGTGCGTTGGCAATCAACGTATTCAGCGGCAGGCGATGCAGATCGCCCCATTCAAAATCCAGGGCCGCCCGCACTGTCTCTTGCTCGTGATAAGCCTGAATAGGCAATGACGACTCTCTGGCCTGCGCTTTTTGCGTCGTCGCGTCGGAGAGCAATATTTTATCCAGTGGCTCCGACATTGCCGCCATCAGGGTTAACGCGGCACCGCCCTCGGGGGCGTACTGGAGGGAGCGCACACGCGTGCGGAACTCCCTGCTGGAATGTGAATCAACGCCCCACTCAATGTCGCCGTCCGGCACACGGCGTACGTCAGAAAGCCAGTTTTGTAGATTATCTTTCTCAAGATTTGTCTTATCTGAAAAATTTAAGATTCCCATGATAATTCCTATACTAGAGGTCAAAAAAAACCGCAAACATGGCGGAAAAATTACAGCGGTTGAAGTATTAAGGAGTCGGTTTGGCGTTAATATGAGACCTGTCTTGTAATGGTTTTTTATTTAAATTCATGATTTATAATAATTTTATTTTGCTATTACGATAGATCTCGGAAATGCACGCGTTTTCCCGTCATGTGTGTGACCAGCCCGCATGACGGAAACCGTTCTTTATAAAAGAATTAATTTTGTTAGGACTTGTCTGTCAGATTATTTGGGAAAATGCCGTCAAGTGGTGCGTGTTTTCTGATAGGTGATCCATTAGCTTACTTGGCCAACTATCTGCAGGTTCGCCTCGTCGGGAACCTCGTTATAAGAGAGCACGTGCAACCCGCGCGCAAACAGGCGGGCGTAGCGCGCAATCAGCGGTCGCAGCTGCGGCGTCACCAGCAGAACCTGCGTCAGATTTTGCGCTTTAAGCTGCTCTACCACTGAAGGCAGCGTACTTTGCAGTTGGGTCAAAATATTGGGATCAACCGGGAAGCTATCCAGCGCCACCTTGCCCGCCTGCTGCGCCTGATTGAGCGCGGCCAGCAGCAGATTCTCCAGTTCACTATTCAGCGTAAAGGCCGACAGCGGTTTATTGTCGGGGGCAATCGCGGCCACCATGGCGTTGCGCAGCGCCAGACGAACATCGGCCGCCAGCAACAGCGCTTCTTTGGTAATGGCACTGCTCTCCAGCAGGGTGGTGGCAATGGTGACGATATCTTTCAACGAGACCTGATCGATGAGCAGCAAACGGTAGACTTTTAGCTGAAGACTGAAGTTCACGGCCGTATTCACATCCTCGGACAAACGCGGGGCGATCTGCGCCAGACGCTGATGCAGCAACGTAATGTCATCGTAATTAAACAGCACCGGTAAATGCTCGCGCACCACCTTGTTGACGTGGGTGGCGATCACGCTGGCGCAATCCACGACCTGGTAACCCAGATTCAGCGCTTTGGCTTTCTGATCCGGCAGAATCCACGTCACCGCCATGCCATACGCCGGATCGGTATCCAGTACGCCATCAATTTCGCCATACTGCTCCGGCGTGGGGATGGCCATCAGGCGATCGGCGTGCACCTCACCTATAGCGGTTCGTACCCCGTTGATCTTAATCGCATACTGCGCCGGTTTTAGGTGGAAGTCTTCGCGCAGGGCGATCTCAGGCAGCAGAACGCCGCTGGTTTCGGACACCATTTGCCGCACGCCGCGCATGCGCTGCGTAAGCGGCGCGCCGTTGCTCTTGTCCACCAGCGTAACCAGCTTATAGCCGAGGTTAAGTCCGATGGGTTCCACCACGGGGATAGTGTCCCAGCTTATGGTCTGCGCCGGTTCTGCGGGGGCTAACGCCTGCTGAATCTTCTCGATATCCACCACATCCTGCGTGGGTTTTGCCACTACGCGGCTCTGGCGCCAGGCGGCAAACAGCAGCAGCGCGGTGAAGATCAGGAACACCATGTGTGGCATGCCGGGTACTACCGCGAGCACAAACATCACCATGGCCGCGGTATAGAGCGTCGCGGGTTTGGCCAACAGCTGTGTTTTTACGTCGTCGCCTAACTCTGCGCCATCGCTGATACGAGTGACAATAATGGCGGCAGCGGTCGCCAGCAGCAGCGAGGGAATCTGCGCCACCAGACCGTCACCGATGGTCAGCAATACGTACTGCTCAAAGGCCTGGCCCGCCGGTAATCCATGTTTAAACACGCCAATCAGGATGCCGCCCAGCACGTTGATCAACAGGATCATGATGCCGGCGATGGCATCCCCCCGCACAAATTTTGAGGCGCCGTCCATTGCCCCATAAAAATCGGCCTCGTTGGCGACCTCTTTGCGCCGCAGTCGCGCCTGCTCCTGTTGAATCAACCCGGCGTTGAGATCGGCATCGATCGCCATCTGTTTGCCCGGCAGGGCATCCAGCGTAAAGCGGGCGGACACTTCTGAGATGCGCTCAGCGCCTTTGGTCACCACCACGAAGTTGATCGTGGGCGCGGTAAGTGAGGATGAGCGAAAAGAGATTGTGGCACAGCTGCACGGGCACAGCGTCTTCAGCGGCAGCGGTTTTAATCCTTTTGACGTGGAAAACGAGCACAAAAAGGCCCTCGTTGCGCAGACGCGCTCGCTGAAACCGCCGGTGTTGGAAGCAACGGTGAGCGATAACGACATACCGGAATCGACCCACAGCGGCGAGCCCGCATGGCCGCGTTCGGATGGCGAGTTGGCCGCGCTTAAGCAGCAGATCGAACAGGTTATCAGCACGCACCATGCGCAGAACCATCTGACGCTGGATACGCTGCCGCAAGGGCTGCGCATCCTGATTCAGGACGATCGTGAACGCATGATGTTTCCGCGCGGAAGTGCGGTGCTGACGCCTTATTTCCAGCGTTTACTCACCGAGCTGGGGCCGGTGTTCAATCGTATTGATAATCAGATCATGATTAGCGGGCATACCGATGCGGTGCCCTATGAGCAGAGTGCGGCCTATAACAACTGGAATCTGTCTGGAGATCGGGCACTCGCTGCCCGCCGCGCCCTGGAGCGGGGTGGGCTGGAGAGCGCACGGGTATTGCAGGTCAATGCCGTGGCGGCGCGTATGCCGCTGGATCGTGACGATCCCATGAATGCGCGCAATCGACGCGTCGAAATCATGGTGCTCACCGCCTCTGCTGCGGAAACCTTATTGCAGTTTTACGGACGGCAAGGGGAGAAGGTGGTTAAACCGATTGTGGCGCGTTTGAAAAGTTAGCGTGAACGGCGCGGCTGGCGATGCCCGTTAGCCGCTGTCGGCGCTGGATTTTTGCGGCGCTACGCCGTTTTCACGCGCAGTGAATTGACGAAGTGTTCGCTGATGCGGTACAGCGTCTCGCGCGCCACGCCAGCCTTGGCCTGCATGGCAAGGCCTTTCTCAAAAGTAAGAATATAGATCGCGGTCTCTTCAGGTGTGCCCACTGCCCGTATCTCACCGGTCGCAATGCCTTGCTCAATCAAGTGACAAAATGCGGTGAAAAAGGCCTTACCGCTGCTATTCAGCGCGCTAACGGTTTGTGATGGCTGCTTATGCCAGACAAAAAGCGCCGACAGTAACATACAGCCGCGTGGATGATTGGGCTGCGTGATGACGTCGATAAAACGCTGGAGAAAGCGTTCCACTCGGGCCGGAACGGATAAATCAGCCTCGTCGATACTCGCCATCACCGGCTGCAAATAGCGCGTCATATAGCGCTCCATCACCAAGGCAAACACCTCATCTTTACTGCCAAACGAGGCATACAGCGTGGGCGGATTAATCCCCGCTTCCTTAACCAGATCGCTGATTGACGTGGCTTCATAGCCTTGAAGCCAAAACAGATTTAGCCATTTATCCAGCACCACTTCACGCGCAAACTTCTGCGGACGGCCTGATTTTTTAACAGGTTTTTGCATGGCGCTCTCGCCTTTAAGATCTTTTGTAGTGATTTATACAAAACATTATTGACAGCCGCCAGCACGTTGGCAAGGATAATATTGTATTGACCACTACAAAAGGTATGAAAAATGAAAGCATGCACCGCTCCTTCTCACTACGGTTATCACGTTGGCGTGTGGGCAACGGCCCTTATCCTCATTTGGCTGGGCCTGTTCAAATTCACTCCCACTGAAGCGGCAGCCATTCGGCCCTTGATTGAAAATCACTTCCTGATGGCCTGGCTTTACAGGGTGTTCAGTGAGCAGGCTGTCTCTAACCTCATCGGTGTCAGCGAAATGGCGGTAGGTGTGGCGCTGTTGCTGGGATGGAAAAAACCTGCGGTGGGGCTCTGGGCGGGCATCGGCGGCGCGGTTATTTTCACGGTCACGCTGAGCTTTATGTTCACCACGCCGGAAACGTTTAAGGTGATCGATGGGGTATTTATCACCGATTTTTTCCTGTTTAAAGATCTGGCCTACCTGGCGATTTGCCTGACGGTAATTACCCACAACCGCGCGCTGATGCAGGCGTAATACCCGCGACAGGCCCGTCTCTCGGGCCTGTTTGGCTGCCAGCCACAGCGTTTAAACATAACGCTTACCGTCGCGGCAAGAAAATCCGCTCTTTTTGCTAAAGAAGTTGCGTGGGAATTTGAGTTAAGAAAGAGAAATCAGGTATTTATGAACGTTTTGCGGCGAAGCACACATTGTATTGTAATGGAATTTTGTCACAATTGAGCAACAACGCTTTCCGGAGAAAGAGTATGACTGACAATACCTCCAGCCTGCTGTTACTGATGTCTTTCGCCGCAGGCACTTTTTCGGCCGGGGCATCAAGTAATCCGCAGCATCTCATGTTATGGCAGCAGTCAGGCGCGATACCGAATAACCTTTTGCCGGTGATCATCTGGCCGCATATCGCACCTGAATATGAAGAAGAAGAGGGGCGCAACAGCGCGGCGTGGTTTGAAGAAACCTTTACCGAGAACGGCTGGCCTGCAGCGTGGCGCGCGCCCATTTTTCCTTATACACATTATCACCCGAACACCCATGAAGTGCTGGGCGTGGCGTCGGGCTGGGCGGAAGTCCTGTTAGGCGGCGATGCTGGCCGCATGGTGACTTTGCGCGAAGGGGACGCCGTACTGATTCCTGCTGGCGTGGGCCATAAACAGGTATTTGCCTCGGAAGATTTCTTTGTGGTGGGCGCGTATCCCGAAGGCCTGTCGCCGGAAACCTATCGTGATGAGCCTTCGCGCCTGCGTGCGGCGAAAGAAGCCATCAAACGGGTGCCGCTGCCTCAGCGCGATCCGTTTACCGGCAAGGAAGGCACGTTGACCGAAATCTGGTTGCCCATCGCGCAGCAGATGACACACCCCTAAAAAGCAGAGAGTCGCGGGGCGATAGGTTTGTCCCAACGCTCTGCCTCCCGTGCGCATGATGTTTATACCAGGTCGTGCGCTTTAGCGGTGCGATTAATTCCGCTAATGCCTTTCAGGCCCAATTTACGCAAAATTTTGATTTTATATGTGCTGATGGTTTTGCTGCTGAGTTGCAGCTGGGTCGCAATCTGTTTATTTGACATTCCTGATGCAAGCTTAACTAATACAATCAATTCGCGTCGCGTCAATTCCATTAATTTATCGCTTTCAATGAATGCTGGAACGTGGGCATTTTGCGAGGCGGTGGGATAGACGCGTTTGCCGCACTCGACGTCTTTTATTGCCGTTAAGAGTGCATCCAATTCTCCGCGTTTACAGACGTAACCCTCAACGCCAAGCTGCATACAGCAGCGCTGATAAAATACGCTTTCGGATGCGGTAAATACGATGATTTTTTGCTGCGGTAATACGCGCTTAATATCCGCAATCAGTGGAATCCCGGCGCGCCCCGGCATCGTGAGATCCAGCAGTAACACATCCGGCTTGAGCTGATGCAATTGGCTGATCAGCAGTTCACCCCGTTCGGCCATTCCGACCACGGAATAGTGATAGGCGTGCAGCAGTGCCTTGATGCTCTCGCAAATTAAAGGGTGGTCATCAACAATAAATACCGAATGAATCATATGTGCAGTCCAAAAAGAATTTAAATAACCAAGTGGGAATCTGAAAAACAGCTGTACATAGAAGTCTGGCTAAATTAATTCATGGGGCTTACCTATAAGATTTAAGCCATGTCTTGAATTTTTCCGTTTAAGACAAATGCGCTTTTTTTATCAATATTTCTTGGGACGTTTCCTCTAGAGGCGCGGATTCATCAAATTGAAATAAGCGCTTTAATTTCAGTAGGGGGGAAGACAGCGTGAAAGAGGGGGGCCAGCGGCACTGGCCTGTGCTTTTGCCACGGCTGTGGCGGAGCTTTAGCCGCAGGCAGCGGCTGATGTGCCTTTTCTCTGGTATGGAGCAACTTTCGTTCGCCATGGCAATGGCAGTTGCCTTTGCCGCAGGCAGCGGTTCAGTGCATCTTTCGTTCGCCATGGCAATGGCAGGTGCCTTTGCCGCCGTGCGGCGCACGAGCAGAGGGCGCCTGGGCCGCGCCCTCTGCACTCCCCGGCCCTGCGCCAGCCCCACTCGCCGCTGCGCGGTCCCTTCACTCCCTCAGTCTTCCTG
>CAJYVD010000009.1 GCA_913778495.1 uncultured Pantoea sp. | reverse complement strand
GAGGGAACAGCGCAGGCTGGCGCAGGGCGCGGATTGCAAAGGGCCGCGCCCATCGGCCCTTTGCCCGTACGCCGCAGCGGTGCGGCTGAAACTGCCGTGCGGTTAGCGGGCGGAACCCGCGCAGGGTCATACCGGCTGAGCGGCCGGAACCCGCGCAGAGTCAGGCCAGCGCAGCGGTCAGCGCGCGAGCCCGCGCAACACAAACCGGCTTTGCGGGCCGGAACCCGCTCAGCGTCAGGCCAGCGCAGCAGCTAACGCGCGAGCCCGCGCAAAACAAAACCGGCTTTGCGGGCCGGACTCCCGCAGCGCCCCCCCAGCGCACTGGCTCCCCCTTATAACAATTCCTGCATAACATATAAGAAATCCATTGGTTAAAAGCTGAGCGCAGCGATTGACTCAATGACGGGGCGGGAGGATTATGCAAAAACTTCGACGCTACTATGCGCAATATAAATAATTGCTGTTTAAGTATGTGCTAATTGGATAGTTAAAACGGTGCCGCCGCGGTGTGTAACCCGCGCGTAGCATGCCGACACATCCATCCTCAGGGAAATCGCTATGACCAATGCAGCCAGTGGCCTCGCTGCGCTAGAGGCGCAGCTTCAGCAGGATTTGGAGTACCTTGAACTCCCGGCTAAACCTTGGGTACCGGAACGTCAGTACCAGGGGGCAGCGGTGCGTGATGTGGTGGTCATCGGCGCGGGCATGTGTGGCCTGGCGGCGCTGGCGAAGCTCACCCTTACCGGTATCAATAACGTCGTGGCCTACGACGCCGCACCCGCGGGCAAAGAGGGGCCATGGGTGACTTTTGCGCGGATGGAAACGCTGCGCTCGCCTAAAAGCCTGCACGGTCCGGCGCTGGGCCTGCCGCAGCTTACTTTTCGCGCGTGGTTTACCGCGCAGTGGGGCCGCGCAGCGTGGGACGCGCTGGACAAAATTCCTAAAGCGCAGTGGATGGATTATCTCATCTGGTACCGCCGCGCACTGAACCTGCCGGTACGGAATGGCGTACGCGTAAGCCACATAAGTCAGGCGGACGATCTGATCGCGCTGGATCTGGACGGCGCGGAAACCGGACGTATTTATACGCGCCGCCTGGTGCTGGCCACCGGCCGTTCTGGACTGGGTGGCGTGGCGGTGCCGGCGTTCTTGCAGGGCATCGATCGGCAATTCTGGGCGCACTCCGCCGATGACATCGATTTCACCGCGCTAAGCGGCAAGCGTGTCGCAGTGATTGGCGCGGGCGCGTCCTCCATGGACAACGCCGCCACGGCGCTGGAGCAGGGTGCGGCGGCGGTGGATCTGCTGATCCGGCGTAAAGCGATGCCGCGCATTAACAAAATGACCGGCATCGGTAGCCAAGGCGTGGTGCATGGCATGCATCATCTGCCGGACGCGTGGAAATGGAAATTTGTCGCCTATACCGCCGACACGCAAACGCCGCCGCCGCGTGCATCAACGCTGCGCGTCTCGCGTCATGCCAATGCGCGCTTCTTACTGGATTGCGCTATCAATGCCGTCAGGCAGGAGCCGCAGGGCCTGGTGCTGGAAACCACGCAAGGGCCGCTGCGCTACGACTACCTGATTGCCGCCACCGGTTTTACCAACAATTTTCACGGTCGGTCCGAATTTGCGCAGCTCGCGCCGCATATTCGCACCTGGGCGGATGGGCGCTGGCAGCCAGAGATGGGCGCGCCCCGTTCAGGCATGATCGACGCGCCGGATCTGGGCCCGGCCTTTGAGTTTCGCGAGCGGGTGCCGGGCGCCTGCCCGATGCTGGCGCATATCCACTGCTTCAACGATGCGGCCATGCTGACGCACGGCAAAGTCTCCGGCGATATTCCCGCTGTGAGCGCCGGTGCCGAACGCCTGGTGCGTGGGATTACCGCCTCGCTGTTTGCCGAGGACGTTGAGCAGCACTACGCCCGTTTAGAGGCGTTCGACACCCCTGAATTACAGGGCGATGAATGGGTCGATTCCACCCCGTTACTAAAACAGGAGAAGGCGTTGTGAGTGACGCGATTGATAAAGCAGCCGGACTGGCACCCGACGACGCGCTGTACCAGACGCGCCGCCTGCGGCCTGAATTTGTCGAGGGCGCCGCGCAGTGCCATGCCTCGGTACTGACGCCGGAGGCGGATCAGGGATTGTCCACGGCGGTGCGTCTGGCGCTGGCGCAGCGTATGGCCCAGCTCAACCGCGACGCCGCGTTGGTGCAGGACTACCAGACACAGCTGGCAGCGTATCAGCCCAGCGCCGCGCTGTTGGCGCTGGCGGCGGGGGAGACGGTTGCTGACGAGCCGCTGGCGACGCTGGCGCGTCACGCCGACTGGGTGACGCTCAATCCGGCGCAGGCCACAGAACAGCACATTCGTCTGCTGGAGCAGGCGGGCTTTAGCCATCCACAGATTGTGGCGCTCTCGGAGCTGGTGGCCTTTGTGAATTTTCAGACGCGCGTCACCGCGGGTCTTCGCCTGTTGAGGTCCGCATGATTCCGTCCGTTAATCTTAAACCGCTGCACTGGCACCCGTGGATCGCGCCGGTCGAGGTAGACGATGCCACGCCCGCGCAGCGCGAAGCGATGAAAGTCACGCCATCGAACAAGAAGATCTCCGAATATGTGCGCACGCTGGTGCACGATCCCGAGAGCTACACCGCGCGCACCGTGCTGTTTAACGCGATCATGTATGTGGAAGGCGGACTGGATCGCGCCGATCGCGAATTGGGTGCGCTGGGCGCGTCGATCGTCAACGGCTGCCGCTACTGCGCGGTGGTGCACGCCCGCCGCCATGCCCAGCTGGCGGGCAGTGATGCCGTGGTCAGCGCGATCTACTTTGACCGCACGGACGCGCTCTCTGCCCGCGATGCGGCAATCTATCGCTTTGCGCGCCGCCTGTCGGTCACGCCGTCGGAGGCCACGCCCGAGGATATCGCCGCGTTACGCGCCGCAGGCATGAATGACGCGGAGATCCTCGACCTCATCCACGCCATCGCCATTTTTGGCTGGGCCAACCGTCTGATGCACGTGCTCGGCCATGCCGACCTGAACAAATAAGGGCGCGAACGATGTTAGAACTCAACAATATCACGCTCGCCTATGGCGACAATCCCATCCTGAAAGGCGTCAATTTGTCGGTAAAACGCGGTGATGTGGTGTCGATAATTGGGCCAAGTGGCACCGGCAAAACCACGCTGCTGCGCTGCATCAACGCGCTGGCAAAACCCTCCGCCGGCACTATCCAGCTCGATCAGATCCATCTGGATTATGCCAAACCGAATAAGGCGGCGATCCAGGCGATCCGGCTGCGCACCGCCATGGTGTTTCAGCAGTTTAACGTCTTTAAAAACATGACGGTGTTGGAAAACGTCATGGACCCGCTGCGGGTGATCCAGGGCAAAAGCAAAGCCGAGGCGCGAACGATCGCCCTGCAGGAGCTGGAGCGCGTAGGGCTGGGCGCAAAATGCGATCACTATCCCTCTCAGCTTTCTGGCGGTCAGTTACAGCGCACCGGCATTGCGCGCGCCCTGGCCGTTCGCCCCGATGTGATGCTGTTTGATGAGCCGACGTCGTCGCTCGATCCCGAACTGGTGGGTGAAGTGCTGAAAGTGATCAAAGACGTCACCTCGTCCGGCATCACTTCGCTGCTGGTCACGCATGAAATGCAGTTCGCTAAAAGCGTCTCGAACCGCATTGTATTTATGGATCAGGGCGTCGTGGCCGCGCAGGGCAGCCCGACAGAGATGTTTGAAAACCCAACCCTGCCGCGCCTTGCACAGTTTCTCAACTCAGAACGCGTCTTCTAATCATATAAGGAAGCAAAGACATGCCTGCACTCAAAACCACCTTACGTCGCCTGGCCGCGCCTGGCATCATCGCCCTGGCCCTGTTCAGCGGCAGCAGCTTCGCTGACGCGGTTCGCACCATAAAAATTGCCACCGCTGCCGAGTCCAAACCGCTCTCCTGGGGCGCGATTGGTCACGAGCCGCAGGGCTATGAGCCGGATGTGCTCAAGGCGATTAACGCCAAGCTGCCGCAGTATAAATTCGTGATGGAAGGGGCGGCGGATATCGCCCAGGAAACCGGGCTAGCGACCGGAAAATACGACATGGCCACCGGCGGCTATTACAAAGCCCCGGCGCGCAGCAAACAGTTCCTGATCCCCGACGCACCGATGGGCGCCAGCCTGATGAAGATCTACAGCCGCAGCGACAGTGCCATTAATGGCATGAAAGATCTGGTGGGCAAAAAGATTGTGCCGGTCACCGCAGGCGGCGGCGTCTACAAGTTTGTGATGCAGTGGCAGCAGGAGAACCCCGGCGACAAGATCGACATCAAAGCCTCCAGCGCCGGCGTGCCCTATCCGGATCGGTTGAAAGAAGTGCAGAACGGCAAATATGACGCGCTGATCCTGCCGTCAAATCTCGGCGAACAGACGGTGATCGATAACCAGAAACTGGCGATCAAAGCCAGCGAGCCGGTGGCGGTCAATAACACCTACGTGCTGATCCACCGCTCGGCGGACAATCAGGCGCTCAACGACGACATTACCCGCGTACTGAAAGAGCTGAAGACCGACGGCACGCTGGATAAGCTGTCACAGAAGTGGTTTGGCGAAGATGTCACTAAATATATGAAGTAAGGGATGCACGGCGCCGCGCGTGTCGCGGCGTCTGCTGTCACCGTTAGCAGGAGTGTTTTATCGTGCATCTCACCGCCATGATCCCCGAATTGCTGTCAGCGCTGCCGCTGACGCTCGGCATAATGTTGGTCGCCATGCTGGTCGGCTTTGTGCTGGCGCTGATTGCCACGCTGTTTCGCGTGCGCCGTATCGTGCTGCTCAGCCAGTTGGCCGATCTCTATGTCTCTTACGCGCGCAGCGTGCCGGTGGTGCTACAGCTGTTTGTGGCGTTTTACGGTCTGCCGCTGATCGTCGATCGTTTCGGCCTGAGCGACATCTTCACCGCCAACGTCGCGGCGATGATCGGCTTAAGCCTGTATCACGGCGGCTACCTCTCGGAAGTGATGCGACCGGCCTATCTGGCCGTGGAGCGCGGCCAGCACGATGCGGCCGACAGCATGGGCTACAGCTTTCGCCAAAAAATGCTGCGCATTGTCGGCCCGCAGGCGGTGCACTTCGCGCTGCCCGGCTACGGCAATGCGATTATTTATTTGATTCATAACGTGGCGCTGGTGATGTACATCGGTGCGGCTGACGTGATGGCGACCGCACACCTGATCATGGAGCGTGACTACAACCAGTATCAATTTGGCACGTATCTGGTGCTGGCGGTGCTCTACTCACTGCTGTGTCTGGTGGCCTGGCTGATTATTCGCTTCTTTGAGCAGCGACATGCGAAATACAGCGCGAAATCAGCCCCGCGCGTGACCTTTACCGGCGTGTGAGCGCAAGGAGAAAACCATGTTTGATGCGGAGGTTTTGCTACCGGATTTCTGGAGCATTCTCGATGCCGTTCCGGTCACGCTGCTGATGGCGGTGACCATTTTTATCTGCTCCACGCTGCTCGGCGGGCTGTTTGCGTTTATTGAGCATCGCCGCCTGCCGGTGCTGCGCCAGCTGGTGATCGCGTATAAAGTGGGCTTTAAAGGCGTGCCGATGGTGGTGGTGATATTCCTTGCTTACTACGGCCTGCCTGCGGGATTGCACGGTCTGGCGACGCTGCTGGGCGTGCAGATCAACGCGCACCTGCTGCCCAATTGGGTGATCATTGTGGTGGCGCTCAGCGCCTGCGTGGCGGCCTTTCAGGCGGAGGTATGGAAAGGCGCGCTCAACTCGTTTGACAGCGGTCAGTCTGACGCCGCGCTGTCGCTGGGCTACAGCGGCGGGCAGTTGTTTCGCCGGGTGATGTTTCCGCAGATTATCGTGGCGGCGATCCCCGATTTGGCGAACGCCTTTATGGTGATCATGAAAGCGCTATCGCTGGCGTTCGCGATTGAAGTGGTGGACATTTTTGCTCAGGCGCAGCTCACCGCCGCGCTGAATTTCTACTACCTCGAAGCCTTCCTGATTGCCGCGCTGTTTTACATGGTCATCGCCTATGTGGTGACCAAGGTGGCGGACATGATCGAAGCGCGCTTGCGGATTCGCACTTGATGGCAGCAGGGCGCGGCAATGCGCCTGTTACCTTGGGAAACAGGCGTATTACGCATTTTATCACGGCATCATGAGGCGATCTTTGCTCGCCTCAAACAGCGCAATGAGATGATCGGCGATAGCTCTCACGCGTCTGGAACCGGCCAGGTCTGAGTGCATCACCAACCACAAAGGTTGATCCACGCCTAAAGCGGGATCGACGCAATGAAGCCTTTTTTCCCGCGCCATAAAGTGGGGTAGGACGCCCAACCCCAGCCCTTCTGAAATGGCGAACACCTGTGCCCGCAGTGTGTTTGCCTCTACCCGACAAGGTTTGCCGCGCAGCCTCCGCGTTATCCAGCGTGCGGCAGGCAGGTGCTGGTGTGTTTCAGACCAACCTACATAGTGCGCCTCACTCATGGGTATCTTTTCGAGATAGGTGGGGGCGCCGTATAACCCAAAACCCACGGTGCCTAACCGCTTGATCGTCAGATTCCCCGCATCGGGCTTGACCATACGAATCGCCATATCGGCGTCCCGGCGATGCAGATTTACCGACTGCACGCCGCTCAAGACGTCTACGCGCAGCTCGGGAGACGTTTCCAGCAAAGATTTCAGCGAAGGCAGAATAAAATGGGTGGCCAGATTTTCTGAGGTCGCCAGGCGAACAAGTCCGGCAACCTGACCCTGATGTTTGGCCGACTCGCTGAAAGCGTGTCCTGCCCATTCAAAAGCTTCAGCACGCTCCAGCAACGCTTCGCCATCATCGGTGAGCCGGTAGCCGCTCTGATGTCGGCTAAAAAGCGGAACGCACAGTGACGCTTCAAGCCGATCAAGCCGTCTTGACACGGTGGCAATGCCTATCTTCAACGCCTCTGCTGCGCCACTTAGCGTCCCTGCGCGGACAATGGCCAGAAACACGCGCGTATCGTCCCAGTTGAAATCTGTTTGCATGCTTTTTCCAATTATGGAAAACGGCTATCCGTTTTCATGGCTGTTTTCTGATTTTGATCGGAATGATACTGCAGCCCTGACAAGGAGATAAATATGCAATCACGTTATTTAACGTCATCACTGCGCGTGTCTGCGCTTGGCTTGGGCTGTATGGGAATGAGCGAGTTTTACGGTCCCCGTGACGATGATGCGGCCATGGCCGTGCTGGATAAAGCGTTAACGCTGGGAATATATTTTTTTGACACCGCCGATATGTATGGCTGCGGCCACAATGAAGCATTACTGGGGAAATTCATTAGGTCACGCAAACCCGCACTGACGTTGGCGACCAAGTTTGGCATCGTGCGCCAACCCGCTGAATACAGACGGGGGCTGTGTAACACGCCAGACTACGCACGTCAGAGTTGTGAGGCGTCGCATCTGAATGAAAATGTGCGCGCGTAAGACGTGCAACTTTCTGACGCGGAACAGCAGGCGATACGCGCCGCCCTTTCCAGCATTACCATTAGGGGAGAGCGGTATACCCCCGAAGGTATGAAAGGGATAAATGGCTGAATTTAATTGCTTAAACATCTTCGTTCTCTCCCTCATTTCTAAGAGTTTACATGACATGAATGACACCGTTTTATGCGTAAGACAGGAATCAACACGCGCTTGGGTGGCTGTCGCTGCACTTGGCGTTAGCGCATTTTCAATCGTAACCAGTGAGCTGGCACCGGTGGGCATGCTCAGCACGTTAGCAAAAGATCTGGATCAGACTGAATCGGCTGCCGGCTTGGTGGTGACGGCCTACGGCTGGGTTGCGGCCCTTGCCGCGCTGTTGTCTGGCTTCATTCCTGCGCAATTTTCACGGAAAGCCCTGTTAGTGGCATTGATGACGACCCTTGCTCTCTCCTGCGTGGCCGCGGCGCACGCTGACTCCATGAGCGGGTTCATGTATTCCCGCATGGTAGGTGCGCTGGCGCACGGGGCTTTCTGGGCATTGATCGGTGTTGTGGCTTCGCAGCTTGTCCCAGCGGAAAAGCTTGGGCTTGCGACAGCGGTGATTTTTGGCGGCGTGTCTGCGGCAAGTGTGCTGGGGGTTCCGCTGTCCAGTTTGATTGCCGATATGACGGGATGGCGCAGCGCTTTTGTGGCTATCGCGCTAATCGCTTTTGCCACCGCCTGTGTTCTCCTCTGGACGCTGCCGCCGCTCTCAGGGGCAACCCCGCTGAGGCTGGAGGTTTACGTGGGAATACTCAACAATCCCATGATCCTGGCGTTGTACGGCGCCACCGCCTGTATTATTACGGCGCATTTTGCTGCGTTTACTTATCTGGAACCGCTGTTAACCCAGGCGCAGAAGGTTCCCGCGTCCGCCGTTTCCGGTTTGCTGCTGATGGCCGGACTCGCCGGCATGCTGGGAAATATTGTCGCCGGAAAATTGATCGATCGTTATCTCAAGAAATTGATTTTATTCTCATTGGTTTTAAGTTCCGCCGCGCTCGCGATGCTGGGAATTGTCACGATCGCCCCTCTGCCTTTGATATTCTCGGGCTTGCTGCTTGCCGGGTGGGCCGCAGGTATCGCCATTGTGTTTGTGGGGTTGCAGACGTGGCTGCTGCAAAGTGCCGGTGAGGCGGCGCAGCCCGCGTTAGGGATCTACGTTGCCATTTTTAACGCAGCGATAGGCACCGGTGCACTTGCTGGGGGGCAGGCGTTAGCAATAGCTGGCCTTCAGGGCATGGCCTTGCTCGCGGCGGCTGTCATGGCGTGCAGCATAGCATCAATCGCGCTGTTAAAACGCCGCTGAATCAGCGCGATTCCAAGGAATGCGCCATCGCCGTCGGTGATGCGAATCGGTCTCTCTGCATCGCCAACGGCGTAAAGGAATCAGGTTCTCTTCGTGCTCAGTAAGCAGTAGCTAACGAAATAAGCGGCAGCAAACACCACGGCGACCACGTAAAGATGAGAATATTGTGTAAGTAGTGAGCCGGTAAATATGGATGCGATCATACCGATATACACACCGGCGTACTGCATGGCGGCAATCATCGGCATATCTTTTATATCGCTTTGCAACACGATATCGGCCTGTAACTTAAAGAAGGCCAGTTCGAAAAAAAAGATATAGAAAAAATAAGCGCTGAAGCTGGTGTAAACGCTGATGCCGAGAGAGGTGATCAGCATAAAGAGGGCGCTGGTGATCGCCATATAAAGTGGATTAAATTTCACTCCGCGACGATGATAAACATAGTAAAAAATCGCGCCAGCCAGTGCACCACCGCTGTTAATTAATTGCAGGTAACCTACGTAGTTTTCAGGCAGATTTAATACGTGAGAGGGCAGGGTCACGCGCGAGACATTAAAAAAGCCCTGGAAGAACGTAATAAACAGAACGAAATTGAGAAAGGCTTTTTTTAAGGGGGCATGGGTTGCTAATAGCGTGATAAACGTTTTCAGCGAACGTGTCTGTTTTTGCCCTTGCGAGTGAAGGTTCAATTTAGGCAACAGGTAAGCGGATACAAAAGAAATCATAAACAGCACTGAAATCATCGTCATGGCAAGGTGCGGTGACATCTCGCCTTTGATGCTGCCCATCAGCATACCCGCGAGCCCGCCCGCAATAAATTGTGCGGTGAGCGTAAGGGGAACGGTGGTCTCAATTTTATCGCCGCTGAAATAATGTTTTATCGCCACAATGCGGCCCACGCGTTGCAGGGCGTCAATGGAGCCGATGAATAATCCTCCTAACAGCGCCAATGCAGGAAGCGCAGGAAGCAAGCTAAAGATAAAAAGGGTGCAGACGGCGGCCGCAATGTTGCTGGCGATTAATAATTTTCGCGGCGATGTTTTTTCCGCAATGCGTTGCACCTGATTAACGAACAGCACCGGTAAAATCATGGGTGCATAAAGCACTGCCTGCGACAGAATGATATTGCCGGTGGCATGGTAAATGTACCAGGAGAGATAGATATAACATAAAGTTGAAGCGCTGATAGAGCAGAGGTTTACCGCCCATATCAGCCGACTTGTCCATAAAGGCGACGGGGCTTGCAGTGCACGTTCTTCCATGGCGACCACCTTCATTTTTACCTTGTCATGACATTGTCATACAGGGCGCGTAGGGTAGAAATCATTAAGATACCTAACCTATATGCTCATCATTTTTGTGTCAATTAATGTAAGGCTTCCACGTCTTATCATCTGCATTAGCGTTTTTCGCTGTTTTTTATCTCTCTCTTGTTATTAAAAACATAAAGATGACGAGTCGCTTACGTTTTATCCTTGGTGATAGAGCAGATAAGGGGGCTTTCAACTTTTTAAAAAAATCTTCATGCGATAAAAATAAAGTCAACGACTACGGTAAGCTTATGATAAACATCACTAATGATTTTGTGTGCAAGTGTGTCAAATAATCCGGAATGGGGTATCAAAGAGGTAAACGGCTTGCTGGCTGACACGGACTTAAACTGTCACGTGTGACACGCGCCCGACAAACGGCTAACGCGTACGGGGGCGAACCAGGCGTTCTTGCGCGTAGCCGGGGACGTCGTTTTGCTCATGCTTGAGCGTCTCAATCGGCGCACCCGCCTTGCCGCAAGCAGGTGCATTAGTTCAGATGCGAAAAGTGTTCGCTGTATTTAAACAGCTCCAGATCTGAACGCAGCCCCAGCTTGCGTAATGCCGTCTGCTTGTGCCCGCTGATGGTTTTACGGCTGCGCGCGTATTTGCTGGCAATCTGGGTAATGCTTAAGCCGTCGAGATAGCAGCGCAGCACTTCGACTTCTCGCGGGCTTAAACCGCGCAGCATGACCTTATCGACGCTGCCGTTTTTCCGCGCTGGCAAGTAGTCATGCATCTCTCGCTCCGGCTCATTGAGGCGATCCAGCTCCAGCAGCATGTCGGCCGTGAGAAACAGTTCGCGCCGCGCAACCTGGCGCAGTCCCGCCAGCAAGACTTCTGAGGTGTGACTTTTCCCGACAAAACCGAGGACGCCGGCTTTGATCAGTAGCTGGACGATCGCCGGCTTTTCAACGGCGGAGTACACTAAAATGCAGAGCGCGGGAAAGTGTCTCAACAGCTGTTTTACCAGCGCGACGCCATCCAGATCCTGCTCGTTGAGCATGTAATCGAGCACCAGAACATCCACCGGGTGGTGCTGTATAAACGTAAGCAGCTGCTGGCGTTGCGTGAACGCGCCTGCCCACACGAAATCCGCTTCTTCAGCTACGCGATACTCAATGGCTTTGCCAATAAGAGGATGATCATCCAGGACGGCGAGGTGCAACGGAGAGGGGGTGTTCATGACGTTATCTCATTTGTTTAAGGAAAGCGGGGCTGTCGAGCTGCTGAAAAAGGTGCTCCAGCTGCGCAAGCGCTGCGACAATAGCGGGCATGGACTGCTGTAACCGTTCGGCATCGCCGCACTCAGCGGCCTGCTCCGCCGCCAGGCAGCTCTGCTGTAAGCGCGATGCGCGCAGCATTAATGCGCTGCCCTTGAGTTGATGGGCAGCATGGCGGGCGACGGCAAAATCATTGCGCATAACGGCTTGCTGCAAGCGCGCAACATCGTGCGCGTTTTGCTGTTGCGCTAGCGTTAGTAGCGCGCGGCGTGCCGTGACGTTGTGCGCCGTGATCTGATTAAGTGTTTGCACGGTGGCATCCTGCTTTGCGGCCAATGCGGCGTTTATGCGCGGCAGAAAATCCGCTAACGCCAGCGGTTTGATGAGGCAGTCATCCATACCCGCATCAAGCGCCTGCTGCATCGCGCGTGTCTCCGCATTTGCCGTCAGGCCAAACAGCGGAACGCGAGGCCACTGCCGTTGCTGTTCTTCGGCGCGCAGCAGGCGGGCAAAATGGAGGCCATCCATTTCGGGCATACAGCAATCGGTCAGGATGCCGTCCGGCTGGTACTGACGCCATAGCGCCAGCGCCGTCCGTGCATCTTCCGCCAGCAGTACCTGATGTCCTGCCTGCATAAGCTGCTGTGACAGCAGCCGCCGCTGCAGGGCGTTGTCATCGACTACCAGCAGGCGCAGCGCGTGTTCGGCGCTCGGGCTGGCGGTGGCCTGCGGCGGCGTCGCGATTGCCGTCGCAGGCGGTGCCGTAAAAGAAAGGGTGAACGCGCTGCCTTGTTGCGGCGTGCTCTCTACCTGCAGGGCGCAATCGAGCTGCTCGGCCAGACTTTCGCAAATCGCCAGTCCCAGGCCGCTACCCGCGTTCTGCATATCCACATTATCCAACTGCACGAAGGGGGTAAATATGTGCTGCTGCTGTTCCGCCGTCAGGCCCGGGCCGCTGTCGCACACGCATAGCGTGTAGCGATTCTGCTCGCTATCGCTTTGCCGTAGCGTGACCGTAATTGCGCCGCGCGCGGTGAATTTGATGGCGTTACTGAGCAGGTTGTACAAAATCTGCGACAGCGCCGTAGGATTGAACAACACGTGGGGTTGGCTGACGTGCAGCACCACGTTGAGCGTCAGCCCTTTCGCCTGTGCCGCCGGACGGAACAGCGCGTCGGCATCGCGCAACACGTCACTCAGTACCACCGGTTCAGGCGGTGACAGATATGTTCCGGATTCAATCCTGGCAAGATCAAGCTGTTTGCCCAGCAGCTCAAGCAGCATACACGAGGTGCGCCACGCTGCGGTGAGGTTGCGCTCACGCTGCTGCGCATCACCGTGATTGTGACGCTCGCGTGCCAGCAAGTCGACCAGCGCGGCCAGCGGCGTTCGAATATCATGGCACGCATGTGACAAAAAGGTCGTTTTCGCCTCGCTGGCCCGCTGTGCGTCGCGGTGCGCCTGGCGTAAGCGGGTCAGGCGACAGAGAAGTTGGTTGGTGCGGTGCTGCGTGACGCGCGCCAGCTTCTCCCGACGCCTAAGCTGCATGCGTAGCTGCAGGGCATGCCCGAACAAGCTGAACAGGCCCAGCGCGGCAAAGCCGTGCAGCGTACTGATGTAGCCAGACGCTTCGCCAGCAGGGAATGTGCTCCTCCATAATGACACCGCACAAAGCGTGCTTTTCCACATCATGAGTCCCTCAGTAAAGAGAAAGGTATCTTTTACGCCGCCGAACCGACGCAGCCACTATCTCAGGGACAGCTTGATATGAGAGCGACAATGCATTACGTAAATTTAACGCTGTCTCTAAGAATTTTCTCAAGCTGCATTCGCACCGCGCTGTCGCGTTTTACGCTGGATTTCGTCGCCGTCTGCGCGTTTATCGCTTTGTTGTGTGCAATTCGTGGTGACTAATCTGATTTTCGTTTGTGTGGTTTACAGATGCGCTGCGGCAGGCACAATAGCCCTTATTTCCTCGCCTGCCGCAAACCATGTCCGAAGAAGCGTTACGTCAGCAGATTGCGCTGCTTAAAAAGCATAATGCGCGCTTAAAGCGCATCGCGCACGACGCGCGTAACAAGCTCAGTGCGGCATTGGATGGCACTGGGCTCTGCTTATGGCAGTTGGATATTCCCAGCGGCAAACTGGTGATTTTTAATCGGCGCTGGGGCGCAATGCTGGGGTTTCAGCCCAAAGAGTCTGAAGCCCGCTTCGACGCCTGGCGCGCGCACCTGCACCCCGATGATGCCGCTGAGGTACTTAAAGCGTTTTACGATCATATCGAAGGGCGTGCGCCTTACTATGAAGCGCTACACCGCATGCTGGGGAAAGATGACAAGATCACGTGGGTGCTGGATCGCGGCCGCGTCACGGCGTGGGACGAAAACGGTCAGCCGCTGAAAGTGACCGGTACACATATCGATATGACCAAAGAGAAAGAGTACGAAGCGCAGCTTTCTCTGCTTGCTCATCATGATCCGCTCACCGGCCTGGCGAATCGGCATGCGCTGCATGCCCACTTTCTTAGCATGCGCGCCGCAGGCCCGCTGTGCGTCGCGTTTATCGATCTGGATAATTTCAAGCACGTTAACGATACGCTGGGACATCGCAGCGGCGACAAAGTGCTGATGCAGTTTAGTCAGCGCGTCAGTGACATACTGCCGCCCAGCGTGGTGATGGGACGGCTAGGCGGCGATGAGTTTATGCTGCTGATACCGTTTGACGTCGACAATCCGCTGGTGGCGAGGCTCGCGCAGTGGGTGCTGGACGCCGCGCAGGCACCGTTTGAGCTGGACAACGGTTATGCGCAAATCGGCGCGTCAATGGGTATCGCGGCGGTGCAGGGCAAAGTGCGCTTTGACGATGCGCTCACGCGCGCCGATGAGACGATGTATCAGGTTAAGCGGCAGGGCAAACAGGGCATCAGTATCGCGCGGTGAGGGCGCCTGGCCGCGCCCACTGGCCTTGTGCCGCAGGCAGCGGCTGGGTGCTTTTTCGCTGGTTCGGTGCATCTTTCGTTCGCCATAGCAATGGCAGTTGCCTTGCCCGCCGTGCGGCGCACGAGCAGAGGGCGCCAGGCCGCGCCCTCTGCACTCCCCGGCCCTGCGCCAGCCCCACTCGCCGCTG
>CAJYVD010000008.1 GCA_913778495.1 uncultured Pantoea sp. | reverse complement strand
TGAGGCGCCATCCCCACTCGCTGAATGAGTGAGGGCTTCCAGGGCGAGCGGCATGGATGCCGCGAGAGGCGGCGTTGAGCAGGAGCGAATCGACGCCGGTCCGTCAGGAAGTCTGAGCGAGTGAAGGTACCGCGCAGCGGCGAGTGGGGCTGGCGCAGGGCCGGGGAGTGCAGAGGGCGCGGCCCAGGCGCCCTCTGCTCGTGCGCCGCACGGCGGGCAAGGCACCTGCCATTGCCATGGCGAACGAAAGTTGCACCGGGCCCACCAGCGCCAGCAGAAAAGCACTGAGCCGCTGCCTGCGTAAAAGCCCCGCCACAGCATGTGGCAAAAGCACCTACCCGCTGCTCTGCGGCTATAGCCCATGGCAGCAATCAATTAAGCCATTTCCCGAACCAGCCGTTGAATTTCATCATAATGAAATCCCAGATACGTCCGACAAAACCGCCCTCGGGTACCGCGTCCATCACCACCAGCGGACGCTGTTCAATGGTTTTGCCATCCAGTTGGAAATCAATGGTGCCAACCACCTGATTCTTGGTGAGCGGCGCTTCCAATTGGGGATGGGTGAGCGTAAAGCTGGCCTTCAGGTTCTTCATCTGCCCTTTCGGGATAGTGATAGCCGCATCTTTCGCGACGCCCAAATTCACTTGGCTCTTTTCACCGAACCACACGCGCTGCTGAGCGAACGGCTTATCAGCCTTGATGGGTGTCACCGTCTCATAGAAACGGAATCCCCACGTCAGCAACTTCTCGCTCTCACGAAAACGTATCGCATCGGTTTGCGCGCCCAGCACCACCGAGATCAAACGCATCTCCCCTTCAGTGGCCGACGCGACCAGATTGTTTCCGGCGCCAGAGGTGTGTCCGGTTTTGATGCCGTCTACCTTGAGGTTCGAGCTCCACAGCAGACGGTTGCGATTCATCTGCTTAATGTTATTAAAGGTAAACTCTTTCTGGCTGTTCAACGCGTACTCATCCGGCACGTCGCTGATAAGGCGTTGACCAATAATCGCCATGTCGCGCGCGGTGCTGTATTGCCCTTCTGCATCCAGGCCGTGCACCGTCATAAAATGGGTATTTTGCAGGCCAAATGCTTTGACATAGTTGTTCATCAGGCCAATAAACGCGTCCTGACTGCCCGCGACATAATCCGCCAGCGCGATGCACGCATCATTGCCCGACTGAATCACAATGCCCTTGTTTAGCTCCGACACCGGAATGCGATCGCCCGGTTTTAGGAACATCAGCGACGATCCGCGCAGTTTTGGATTGCCGGTAGCCCAGGCATCCTGACCGATGGTGACGCTGTCATCGTTGTGGATTTTACCGGACTTCAACGCCTGGCCTACCACATAGCTGGTCATCATTTTGGTCAGGCTGGCAGGATCGAGACGCTGATCGGCATTGGATTCCGCCAGCACTTTGCCGCTGTTGTAATCCATTAAAATCCACGCTTTCGCATCAATTTGTGGGGCGGCAGGCGCGTCAACCGCATGGGAGGTGACCGGCAGGAAGAGCAGCAGCAGCGGCGTGGCAGCCAGCGGCCGCAGCGCAGAGGTGAAGGCATTTTTTCTCATGAGCGTGACCAGAGTGTCCTTGTTAAATCAGGTTTTTTGGCGGGTAAGACATGTCTTACGAAAACTACACGCTAAGGCCCTGTGAACAAAACCGTCCAATCGTAAAGTTTTATAGAGTTTATTAGAGTTACCTAGCTAGGATGGCCGTTACCCCGCCCACTCTCGCACGCTCCAGGCGTTGAGAAAAGTGCGTGAAATTCCGATTTTTCGCAGAACAGTTAAGTCAGTCACAAAACTCCGCTAACCTGATGCCAGTCAGCCGAGGAGAAACATGATGGACTTAGCCGTTTTCGATCTGGACGAAACCCTGATTTGTGAAGACAGCACCAGCCTGTGGCTGCGCTGGCTGGTGTCACAGGGGTACGCGCAGGAAGCGCTATTGCAGCAGGAACAGACGCTGATGGCGCAATATCACGCCGGAAAGCTATCAATTGAAGAGTACATGCGTACCACCCTCGCCCCGCTGGCCGGAAAGGCCACGCTCACCGTAGAAGGCTGGGCGCGCCGTTTTATCCATCGTGATATCCTGCCGCGCGTTTTTCCCGCCGCGCGCGAACGCATTCGCTGGCACCAGCAGCGTGGCGATAAAGTGGTGATCATTACCGCCAGCGGCGATCATCTGGCGCTGCCAATAGCCAAGCGCCTTGACGTTGACGATGCCTTAGCCATTGGCGTGGAGATCGCCGACGAGCGCTACACCGGTCGCATTTACGGCACGGCCACCTACCGTGAAGGTAAGGTCACGCGCCTGCAGGCGTGGAAAGCGCAGCAAGCGCAGCCATTTGCGCACACGTGGGCCTACAGCGACTCCATCAACGACCTGCCATTATTGACGCACGCCGACAGCGCCTGGGTCATCAATCCGGATGCGCGGCTGGCGCAGGAAGCACAGCAGCGTGGCTGGGAGGTATGCCACTGGACGCGCTGAGTGCGTTGCGCGCCGGGCTGGCGGCCTCTGTCAGCCCGACTTTCAGCAGCTTGCCGTTAGCTTCGTCAGTCAGCACGTAGAGATAGCCATCCGGGCCCTGGCGCACATCGCGGATACGCTCACCGCGATCGTGCAGCAGGCGCTGCGCCTCGACCACTTTTTCGCCATCGATGTGCAGGCGAATCAGGCTTTTTTCCTTAAGTGCCCCAATAAAAATAGACCGTTTCCACTGTGGAAAACGTGCGCTGTTATAAAACGCCATACCGCTCACCGCCGGTGAGATTTTCCACCAAAAGCGCGGCTGCTCGGTGCCAGCGACGTGGGTTCCCTGCGCTTGCGGGACCTTTTCTCCGCTGTAATCGATGCCGTAAGTCGCCAGCGGCCAACCGTAATTCTTGCCTTTTTCAGGCACATTGATTTCATCGCCGCCGCGCGGACCGTGCTCACTCTCCCACATCTGCTGCGTCCACGGGTTAAGCGCCAGCCCCTGCGGATTCCGCACGCCATACGCCCAGATTTCCGGACGCGCGCCAGCGCGATGCACAAAGGGATTATCAGGCGGCACCGCGCCGTCCTGCGTTAACCGCACGATTTTGCCGGAGAGCCTATCCAGCTGCTGCGCGCTGTCGCTAACGAAATTATCGCCAAAGGCGATCCACAGAAAGCCTTGGTTATCAAACGCCAGCCGCGTGCCCAGATTGGCCCCGTGGGAGAGCTTTGGCGTCTGCTCCAGCACCACCTTAAACGCCGACAGCTGGCGCAAATCATTGCTCAGTCGGCCGTAACCTACCACCGCGCCCGCGCGCTGCTGCGCGTCTGCCGTGGTGTAGCTCAGCCACACGCGGCGGCTGGTGGCGAAATCCGGTGCCAGCGCCACATCCAATAGCCCGCCCTGCCGCTCCGCCCACACGCGCGGAACGCCTGCAATCGGCTGCGACAGGCCGCGTTGGGCATCCCAGCTGCGTAGCTGACCGGACCGCTCGGTGAGAAGCAACGTTGAGTTATCGGGTAGAAAGGTGACTGCCCAGGGGTGGTCAAGTTGGTCTTGTAGCACCTCGACGCTGACGTTCGCCGCCGCGGCTGAAAACGTCCCACTGAACGCGCCCATTAGCAGCGCAGCGCATACGAAACGCATAAGCCTCTCCTTATCACACGGTGTGCCGTTAAGCGTAGTCAGCGCATCAAAAAGGTCAGGTGGGATTTACAAAACATTAAGCCCGGCAGTGTGCCGGGCTGGAAGGCGATTATTCGAAGCAGGTTTCAGGATTGTCAGACAGAGAAATAAATCTTTCGCCGCCTTTGGTCAGCGCCATGATTTTGCCGCTTTCAATATCGTAAACCCACCCGTGCAGGCGCAGTTTTCCTTTACGCAACGCCACGGAAACAGAAGGATGCGTTTTGATATTGTTCAGCTGCGCAATGACGTTCTCTTTCACCATTTCGGTGAGACGCGTTTCAACGTTGTCGTACTGGCGCTCGTCCACCACCGCTTTTGCCGCGTTGGCGTAGTGTAACCAGTGATCGACTGCCGGCATATGCTCCAGATCGGCATTCGAGGCGATAGCGTTCATCGCACCGCAGTTAGAGTGACCACAGATAATGATTTCCGACACGCCCAGCGCCAGAACCGCGTACTCAATGGTGGCAGAAACCCCGCCCGGCTCAGGACCAAACGGCGGCACGATGTTGCCGGCGTTACGGATAACGAAAAGCTGGCCTGGCTCCTGCTGCGTCACCAGCTCCGGCACCAGACGGCTGTCTGAGCAGGAAATAAACAGCGCTTTAGGATTCTGGTTGGACGCCAGACTTTTGAAAAGATCCTTCCTTTCAGGAAACACATTCTGTTGGAAATTCAGAAAACCTTTAACGATCTCTTGCATATGTCTGCTCTCACATTATCCACTTTTGCTCCAGCCTGAAAAAACAGGCCGTTAGCGCGAGTTAAAATTCTTATTGTTGATAATCACTTACCATCAACAACCCAGCATTTAAGCAAAACAGCACGCCTTGCACAACTCTGATCACCCCGTCGCGCGGCGGCGGGCTAAATAAGCATAGCGCGTACGGGTCCGGAGAGCGTGGCGGAGATTCTTGCCTAACCTATACATTTTCCCCGGCAACCTCTGTACAATCGCCCCCCAATCCACACTAATGATGAATTTTTATCCTTATGAGCCATGTCAAAAATCCGCCGCGCGTGGGCTTCGTTTCCCTCGGCTGTCCTAAAAACCTCGTCGACTCCGAACGCATCCTCACTGAGCTGCGTACCGAAGGCTACGATGTGGTGCCACGCTACGATGACGCGGAGATCGTCATTGTTAACACCTGCGGATTTATTGATAGCGCCGTACAGGAATCACTGGAAGCGATTGGCGAAGCGCTGAACGAAAACGGCAAAGTGATCGTCACGGGCTGCCTGGGCGCCAAAGTCGATCAGATCCGCGAAGTGCACCCTAAAGTGCTGGAGATCACCGGCCCGCACAGCTATGAGCAGGTGCTGTCGCACGTGCACACTTACGTGCCCAAGCCCGAACACAACCCGTTCCTGAGCCTGGTGCCTGAACAGGGCGTGAAGCTGACGCCGCGCCATTACGCTTACCTGAAAATTTCCGAAGGCTGTAACCACCGCTGCACGTTCTGCATTATTCCGTCTATGCGTGGCGACCTCGACAGTCGTCCCGTGGGCGCGGTGCTCGACGAAGCCAAACGTCTGGTTGAAGCGGGCGTAAAAGAGCTGCTGGTGATTTCACAGGACACCTCCGCTTACGGTGTTGACGTGAAGCATCGCACCGGGTTCTGGAACGGATCGCCGGTCAAAACCAGCATGGTCGGCCTGTGTGAACAGCTTGCGAAGCTTGGCGTGTGGGTTCGCCTGCATTACGTTTATCCTTATCCGCACGTCGATGACGTCATTCCGCTGATGGCCGAAGGAAAAATCCTGCCGTATCTGGATATTCCACTGCAGCATGCCAGCCCGCGCATTCTGAAGCTGATGAAACGTCCTGGCGCGGTGGAGCGCACGCTGGAACGCATTAAACGCTGGCGTGAAATCTGCCCCGAGCTGACGCTGCGCTCCACGTTTATTGTCGGCTTCCCTGGTGAGACCGAAGAAGACTTCCAGATGCTGCTGGATTTCATTCAGGAAGCGCGTTTGGATCGCGTGGGCTGCTTCCAGTACAGCCCCGTTGAAGGTGCGACCGCCAACCAGCTGCCGGATCCGGTCCCGGATGACGTGAAGCAGGCGCGTTTCGATCGCTTTATGCAGCTCCAGCAAAAAATCTCTGCTGAGCGCCTGCAAGAGAAAATCGGCCGCGAAGTGCTGGTGATCATCGACGAAGTGGATGAAGAAGGCGCAGTAGGACGCAGCATGGCCGACGCCCCTGAAATCGACGGCGCCGTCTATCTGAACGGCGATCGCCAAGTCAAAGTGGGCGACGTGGTGCGGGTTAAAGTCGAACACGCCGACGAATATGACTTGTGGGGTACGCGCGTTTAACCGTACTTTGCTTGATGGGCACGCTTCCGCGCCAGATAGTCTGCGTCGGCGCGAAGGCGATCCCAACACGCTTTAAAAATGGCCGCCGCAGCGGCCTTTTCTTTTTCTACCGTGCGCGGCAGCTCCTTGCCTTCAGCATCGTATTTGCGACCGCCCTTGTGGTTGCTGTAACGTCGGGCGCGCGTGTAGCCCATTTGAATAAACTTACGCGCCATGTCCATGCCAACGAAATCGTCTGCGGCGCGATACGCTTCGAACATCGCCATAATCTGTTCAGAGGAGGCTTTGGCCACGTCGACGGTGCGAAAGCGCCAGTGCGGTAATATCTCGCCTTTATAGGGCTCCACCATCAGTACGCCCTGCTCTCCGCGCCCCACTTGATATAGCTCTGGATGCTGTCGAAAATCAATTTGCTTGAAATCTTGCTCGTAATTGAAGGGCTTCATCTGCTCACTCCCTGTTGACGGCCATCGCGGTCACATTTATTTGCGTCCAGCACTTAAGCGCTCGGGTTTTAAACCGATAACTTTAGTATCCAAACTTCCCCCACAAAGAGCTTAGTATGTTTAAACAGATGAGAATTGTGACTGCCATCATTGCGATCCTGGTCGTCTTTACCGTGATGCAGGCCGTTTCCGGCTCGCTTTTCCTGACATCATTGATTTCTGGGCAGCGCAATTTTTCCACCAGCGATCAGCTGTCGCACCAGCAGCGTGAGCTGACGGACGGCTGGCAGACGCTGATCAAAACCCGCGTCACCATTACCCGCGTGGCTATCCGCTTTTTAAAAAACCAGAACGATGAAGCGGCACGCGCCGGCATCAAAAAGCTGCTGGCCGCCGCGGCCGTTTCCCTTGATGAAGCCAAACAGCACTACGACGCCTATAAAGCGATGCCGATGCTGCCAGGCCAAAACCTCGACGCCGCGCGCGCCGTGGAAGAAAAGTTTACCGCCTACCAAACCCTGTTAAATCAATCCATGGCGTTTCTGCAAGCCAACAACTATGCCGCGTACGGCGCGCTGGATGCACAGCAGGCGCAGGATGAGTTAGAAGCGGCGTACAAAATCTGGCGTGAACAGAACGTGCAGTTGCTTAACGCGGGCAGCGTGGAAAACGCGCAGACCTATCGCCACATGCTGGTCATGATGGCCGGTATGGCGCTGATTGTGCTGCTGCTGGTACTGGCGGTGTGGATGCTGGTGCGCAGCATTATGCTCAAACCGATGAAACAGGTTCAGCAGCATATTGAACGTCTGGCGGAGGGCGATCTCTCGACGCAGTTGCACATTGAGGGCCGCAGCGAAATGGCGTCCATTGCCACCAGCCTCGACCATATGCAGCAGTCGCTGCTGCGCACCATCGTGAACGTGCGCGACAGCGCCGAAGTGATTTACAGCGGCGCATCGGGCATTGCCAGCGGTAATACCGATCTCTCTGCCCGCACCGAACAGCAAGCCGCTTCGCTGGAAGAGACCGCCGCCAGCATGGAGCAGTTGACCGCCACCGTCAAGCAGAACGCCGACAACGCCCGTCAGGCGGCCCATCTGGCGAAGACCGCCTCAGACACCGCCAACAAAGGCGGCAACGTGGTGGATGGCGTAGTGAAAACCATGCGCGACATCGCCCAGAGCTCGCAGAAGATCGCCGATATTACCAGCGTGATCGATGGCATTGCCTTCCAGACCAATATTCTGGCGCTCAACGCCGCCGTGGAAGCCGCGCGTGCAGGTGAACAGGGCCGTGGCTTTGCCGTGGTCGCGGGCGAAGTGCGCAATCTGGCGCAGCGCAGCGCGCAGGCCGCCAAAGAGATCAAATCGTTGATTGAGGGCTCAGTACAGCGCGTCGAGCTCGGCTCACAGCAGGTCAGCAGCGCCGGCGACACCATGCAAGAAATTGTCGGTGCCGTAACGCGTGTCAGCGACATCATGGGAGAGATCACTTCGGCGTCTGACGAACAGAGTCGCGGTATCGACCAGATCGGTCAGGCGGTCAACGAGATGGATCGCGTAACTCAGCAGAACGCCACGCTGGTTCAGGAGTCGGCTAACGCCTCGGCCTCGCTGGAGCAGCAGGCCAGCAGCCTTTCTGCCGCGGTGGCGCGCTTTAAAACCGGCGCACATCAGGCGTTAGCGCCGCTGGCTCAACCCGTGAAAAAGGTCGCCGCGCTGCCCACGGCCGCACCGCGCGCGGTCACCGCAAGCAGCAACGAAAACTGGGAAACGTTCTAACCCCAGCACCGCGCGGGCGCATCACGCGCCCGCGTCAGTCAACTCTTCAGTTTGGGATCGAGCGCGTCGCGCAACCCGTCACCCAGCAGATTGAAAGCCAGCACGGTAAGAAAGATCGCCAAACTCGGGAAGATGGCTACGTGCGGCGCCATCACCATATCGGCGCGCGCTTCGTTGAGCATCGCACCCCACTCCGGCGTGGGCGGCTGCGCGCCAAGCCCGAGAAACGACAGGCTGGCGGCGGTGATAATAGAGGTGCCAATGCGCAGGGTAAAATAGACCACGATAGACGACACCGTTCCCGGCAGAATATGCCGTAGCAGAATGGTCCAGTCTGAGGCGCCGATACTGCGGGCAGATTCGATATAAGTCTGGTGTTTCAGCACCAGCGTATTGCCCCGCACCAGGCGAGCAAACGCCGGGATGCTAAATATCGCCACCGCAATGATCACGTTACTCATGCCGCTGCCCATGATCGCCACCACCGCGATGGCCAGCAAAATACCGGGAAAGGCAAACAGCACGTCGCACACGCGCATGGTAATGCGATCCCACCAGCCTTCGTAATAGCCTGCCAGCAGGCCAAACAGCGTGCCGATCACGCTGCCGATCGCCACCGAGAAAAAGCCGGCAATCAGGGAAATACGCGTGCCGACCAGCACCCGGCTAAAAATGTCACGGCCCAGCGAATCCACGCCAAACAGATGCATCAGCGACGGCCCCTCGTTCAGACGGTCGTAGTCGAAATAATTTTCGGCATCAAAGGGGACAATCCATGGCGCAACGCAGGCCACCACAATCAGCAGCAGCACAAAGCTCCCTGCCAGCATCGCCACGGGCTGCTGACAAAAGCGCCGCCAAAATTCGCGCCAAGGCGTGCGTACCCGATTTTCCGCGAGCGTTGGCATGCTGCGCAGTGCCGCTTCACGACGCCAGTTCTTCAATTGCAACTCCTTACCTGTAGCGAATAGCCGGATTGATAGCCGCATAAAGCATATCGACAATCAGGTTGATCAAAATGAACTCCAGCGAGAACAGCAGCACTTCCGCCTGAATCACCGGGTAATCGCGCATCGACACCGAATCCACCAGCAGGCGGCCAAGACCCGGCCAGTTAAAAACCACCTCCACCACGATGGAGCCGCCCAACAGGAAACCGAACTGCAGCCCCATCATGGTGACCACCGGGATCATGGCGTTGCGCAGACCATGCTTCACCACCACCAGCGATTCGCGCACCCCTTTGGCGCGGGCGGTGCGCATGTAATCTTCCTGCATCACCTCGACAAACGCCGCGCGCGTAAAACGCGCCATCACCGCCGCGACGGCGGCGCCCAGCGTAATAGAGGGCAGGATATAGTGCTGCCAGCTGTCCGCGCCTACCGTGGGCAGCCAGCCTAACTCAACCGAGAAGACCTGCATCAGCAGCATGCCAAGCGCGAAAGCCGGAAACGAGATGCCCGACACCGCCAGCGTCATACCGAGGCGATCCGGCCAGCGGTTACGCCACACCGCCGAAACAATGCCGATGGCCATGCCAAACAGCACCGCCCAAACCATACTGCTGAGCGTTAACCACAGCGTCGGGAAAAAGCGCGCCGCGATCTCCTGCGCCACCGGTCGTTTTGAGACCATCGACTGGCCAAAATCGCCTTGCAGCGCGTTGAGCATAAAGTGCCAGAACTGCTGAATCAGCGGTTGGTCCAGCCCCAGCTCCTGGCGCACCAGCGCCACCACCGAGGCGTCAGCCTCCGGTCCGGCAATCAGCCGCGCCGGATCGCCTGGCAGCAGATGCACAAACAAGAACACCAGCACCGCAACAATCAGCAGCGTGGGAATCAGCCCGAGAAGGCGTTTTAGAAAATAGTTGAGCATGCGAAATCCTGCGGGCCCGCCACACCGGACGGGCCACGTCTGTTACTGCAGATCGGCCTCATCGAAATTAAACGAGGTATCGGGCATGACGTAAAAACCACTGAGCTTTTTATTGTTAGCAGACACCAGCTGCTCAACCACCAGCGGAATCCACGGATGATCCTTCCAGATGCGATCCTGGGCGTCTTTGTAGAGCTGGGCTTTCTGCGTGCGATCGGTGGTTTTAAGCGCATCGCTCAGATCCTTGTCCACCGTAGGATTGCTGTAGAACGCGGTGTTGAAAATCACCGGTGGCCAGGAGCTGGTGGCAAACAGCGGCGTCAGCGCCCAGTCGGCTTCACCGGTAGAAGCCGACCAGCCGGTGTAAAACATGCGTACCCCGCTCTCTTTCTGCCCTTTACCCTCGACTTCAGCTGCACGCTGACCCGCATCCATCGCCGTGACTTTTACCTTCACGCCCACCTGCGCCAGCTGCTGCTGAGTGAACTGCAGCACTTTTTGCGCGGTGCTGTGGTTGTGCGATGACCACAGCGTGGTTTCAAAGCCGTTGGGATAACCGGCCTCTTTCAGGAGCTGTCGCGCTTTAGCCGGATCGTAAGGGATGGCCGGATAGCGCTGGGCAAAGTCAATCGCGGGCGGCACGATGCCGGTGGCCGGCGTGGCGTAACCAGAAAACGCCACTTTCGCCAGCGCCGCGCGGTTAATCGCGTAGTTCAGCGCTTCACGCACTTTGGGATTATCGAACGGCTTCTGCGTCACATTAAGGCTGATATAACGCTGCATGATAGACGGCGTCGTGACGACATCCAGATTGCCATTCGCTTTCAGGCGCTGCGCCTGCTCAAACGGGACCGGGAACGCAAAGCTGGCTTCGCCGGTTTGCAGCATCGCCGCACGGGTGTTGTTGTCCACCACCGGGCGGAAGGTTAACGCGTCGAGTTTGGGATAGCCTTTTTTCCAGTAGCCGTCCCATTTTTTTACTTTGACGAAATCGGTTTGATTCCAGGCGTCAAACACGTAGGGTCCGGTGCCCACCGGATGGAATCCAATATCTTTGCCGTATTTCTTCAGCGCCGCAGGCGAGATCATCACGGCCGCCGGGTGCGCCAGATTGTTAATGAAGGCCGAGAACGGCTGTTTGAGCGTGATTTTTACCGTGAGCGGATCGACCGCCTCGGTTTTTTCAACGTACTTGAACAGGTTATAACGCTTGAGGTGGTTATTCGGATTGCTGGCGCGATCGAGATTGGCTTTCACCGCCTCGGCATTGAACGGCGTGCCATCCTGGAACGTCACGCCCGGACGCAGCTTGATGGTGTAGGTCAGGCCGTCGCTGCTCGCCGTGTAGCTTTCGGCCAGCACATTTTGCAGCTTCATGTCTTTATCGAAACCAAACAGGCCCTGATAAAACGCTTTGGCCACCGACTGCGACAGCGTGTCATTGGCATCGTAAGGATCGAGCGTGGTAAAGGTGGACGCCACGGCAATCACCGCCTCTTTCGCCGCCCACGCCGGCATCACCAGCGCTGAACTGAGTACGCCTGCCGCGATGGCGCCTTTTCGCAATATTTGGTGCATCGTATGGTTCTCCTCTGGTCCCTGTTTTGTGCGACATCGGCTGATGGCGCGTTTGATTGCTGTTTACGCGCCGCTAATCACGTGCCGAGCGACAAAATGTCCCGGCGCCACCTCCAGCAGCGGTGCCACTTCCGGCTCATCATCCAGTGGGCGAATCGGGCTGGGAATATCGTCCGCTATCAGCGCCCGCTCGCGGTGTCGATGGGCCGGATCGGCCACCGGCACCGCCGCCATCAGTTTTTTGGTGTAGGGGTGCTGCGGCTGTTCGAAGACCGCCTGGCGCGGCCCCATTTCGACAATTTGCCCAAGATACATCACCGCCACGCGGTGGCTAATACGTTCCACCACGGCCATGTCGTGTGAGATAAACAGAAAAGCGATGTTAAATTCTCGCTGTAAATCCAGCATCAAATTGACGATCTGCGCCTGAATCGACACGTCCAACGCCGAGACCGCTTCGTCGGCAATCACCACTTTGGGATTGAGCGCCAGCGCTCGGGCAATACAGATCCGCTGGCGCTGGCCGCCAGAAAACTCGTGAGGATAGCGCTGGGCATGTTCCGGCAGTAGCCCCACGCGTTCTAACAGCCATGCCACGCGCTGCTCGGCCTGGCGGCGGCTCATGGCCTGATGCACCAGCAGCGGCTCCATGATGGAAAACCCTACCGTCAGGCGCGGGTCGAGCGAGGCGTAAGGGTCCTGGAAAATAAACTGCATTTCGCGGCGCAGCGAGGCCAGTTCACGTCCTTGAAGCGCATCAATGCGCTGCCCGTTAAACGTGATGGTTCCGCCCTGGCTGGCCACCAGCCGCAGCAGCGAGCGTCCGGTGGTAGATTTGCCGCAGCCGGATTCGCCCACCAGCGCCAGCGTTTCACCGGCGTAAAGATCAAAGCTGACTTTTTCCACCGCGTGCACCCGCTGTTGCACGCGATTCAACAGGCCGCCGCGCAGATCAAAGCGCGTCACGAGGTTCTGCACCTGCAACAGGGGCGGCTGGTCATATCGCACCGTATCCTGCGGCGTGCTGATTTCCTTACAGCCGTTGGCGTGCAGCAGCGGAAATTTGGCCGGCAGTGGCTCTCCGCGCATCGCCCCCAGTTTAGGCACCGCCGCCAGCAGTGCGCGGGTGTAAGGCTGCGTCGGCGCCGCAAACAGCTGCTGCACCGGCGCGCGTTCGATCACCTCTCCGCGATACATGACCTGCACGCGATCGGCCATTTCCGCGACCACGCCCATATCGTGAGTGATAAAGATCACGCCCATCTGCATCTCTTTTTGCAGCACGCGAATCAGCTGCAGGATTTGCGCCTGAATGGTGACGTCCAGCGCCGTGGTAGGCTCATCGGCAATCAGCAGAGCAGGCTTACACGACAGGGCCATGGCGATCATGATGCGCTGGCGCATACCGCCAGAGAGCTGATGTGGATAGCGCGCCAGCACGCTTTGCGCTTCGGGAATGCGCACCAGATCCAGCATGCGGCGCGCTTCTGCCTGCGCCTGCTGATGGCTTTTATGCTGGTGCAAACGAATGGATTCCGCGATCTGTTCGCCCACGGTAAATACCGGATTGAGCGAGGTCATCGGCTCCTGGAAAATCATCGCCATATCGGCGCCGCGTACGCGCCGCATCAGGCTGGCGGGGGTGCGCATAATGTCGAGCACCTCGCCGCTGCGCCGCTGTAAGAACACCTCGCCGCTGACCTCGGCGTTTCGCGCCAGCAGACGCATCAGCGCCAGCGAGGTGACGGATTTGCCCGATCCGGATTCGCCCACCAGCGCCAGCGTTTCGCCGCGATGCACCTCTAACGTCAGGTTACGCACCGCCTCGGTCATGCCGCCCTCGTGCTGAAAGCGCACCTGGAGATCGCGCACCGCCAACACCTGATCCGGGGTCAATCGCCCAGCGTGATCCGTCATGCCTGCTCCTTAATTGTCGCGGTAAATGGCAACCTCAATCTCGCCGTCGACGAAGGCGAATCCGCGATACATGCCTTCGCTGTTAAACGGCAGCACGACATTGCCGTGGCTGTCCACCGCAATCAGTCCCCCGCTGCCCTCCAGCTCCTGCACTTTGTCGTGGATGACGCTGGCGGCGGCCTGCTGCAGCGTACGCCCGCCATAGGCCATCTGCGCGGCAACATCGTAGGCCGCCAGCGTGCGGATAAACACTTCGCCGGTGCCGGTGCAGGATACCGCTGCGGTTTCATTACTGGCATAGCAGCCTGCGCCCGGCAGCGGTGAATCGCCGACGCGCCCAGCCTGTTTATTGGTCATGCCGCCGGTTGACGTCGCGGCGGCGAGGTTGCCGTGCAGATCGCACGCCACCGCGCCCACGGTGCCCATTTTGCGATCCGGGTCCAGCGGCTCAGCACCGCTCTGCGCAGCGGCACCGTCATGGTCCAGCACGCTGTGTTGAAGCGTGAGCGCGCGCTGCAGCTGCTCCCAGCGTTCGGGCGTGGAGAAAAAGTCCGGTTCAACCGGCTCCAGGCCTTGCGCTTCTGCGAAGGCTTCTGCGCCTGCACCAATCAACAGCACGTGCGGACTCTTTTCCAATACGCCGCGCGCCGCCAGGATAGGATGACGAATGCGGCTTACGCCCGCCACGGCACCCACGTCCAGCGTACGCCCATCCATAATGCATGCGTCCAGTTCATGCGTGCCCTGATGGGTAAACACCGCGCCTTTGCCGGCGTTAAACAGCGGACAGGCTTCCAGCAGGCGCACGGCTTCGGTGACGGCGTCCAGCGCGCTGCCGCCTGCGGCGAGGATCTGCTGGCCCGCGCTGATCACCGCGTGTAGCGCGGCGCGAAAGGCCTGCTCCTTTTCCGCGCTCATCGCGGCGCGCGAAATCGCCCCCGCGCCGCCGTGAATGGCGATAACGGCTTTAGTCATAACCGATTTCCTGTGGTGAGATCAGTATGAAAAACACTGATTTAAAATGGTTTTCATCTTTTTTAAGCAATTTTTGAATATAGAAAGCCCCTCCTGGCTTGTAAAGCAGAAAATGTCTTCGCGGTCATACCGTTTTAATGTGGGTTATGCTTTTTTGTAAGTTAAGCGGAATGCAATCATCATTGCGTGAACGTTAAGTCTCCCAGCCGCTTTAGAAGGCGATGACAAGGGTGACGCACTCCACTGAGAATGCTCTGTTACCCGCAGCACGCTATAATTTTAAACGCGCATTGTTAACGGAGCATCGGCATCATCCAATCTAAAAAATGTTTAATTCTGGGATATACCGAGAATCCTCGCGGATAAACAATATGATGCGCACTTACAGGAATACTTAGTTCAGGCTCCAGTACTCTTACTAACGTTCCGCGTTGCAAATAATCTTCTGCCAGAAGTTCGCTTTCAAAAATCAGTCCGTATCCCAACATAGCCGCCTCCAGGCTCATATAAGAACGATCAAAACGAAAAAGCCAGTCCTCTTCTGGCTGCGGAAGCTGATTTTGCGCGAACCATTGAGGCCACTTAATTAAAGGAGATTCAGAGAGAATAAGTGGATGCGTGCTTAATTCTGAATAATGGTTTACCGGATGTTTTTTTAGATAGTCGGGCGAAGCCAGAACGGACATTTTTTCATTTCTTATCGTCTTTATCTCAAAACTCTGCCAATCAGGAAAACCGTGGCGAATTGCGATATCTATATTTGCGCGACTGAATGAAAGATTCTCATACGAGCAAGAAAGCGTGACCTCCAGTTCAGGATACTTCTCTCGAAAAGTATGGATTCGGGGAAGTAACCACAGCAGGCCAAAACTGGGCGCGCAGTGGATTCGCAATGCACTTCGCTCCTTTTGATTGCTGATCCTGGATGTTGACTGACTTATTCCCTGCAGTAATGGGCTGATTTCCTTGAGGTATCGCTCCCCTGCCATCGTCAGGCACATCCCTTTTGCTGAACGGTTAAACAGAATACATCCTATCTGATTTTCGAGTTTTGCCAGCTGATGGCTGGCAGCCGACGGCGTGATACTCAGCTCCTCTGCAGCCCGGGCAACATTGCCAAAATGCGCGACTTCTTGAAAAACCCGAAGCGATTTAAAAGAGGGAAACGAGTCTGTCAGCGTGTTCATCTTTTCTCCTTACGTTTTTTGTGACATGCCGCTCATTGTTAATGAGGGAAATGTTAACTGCATCAAACCAACAAATTCATTCAGTATGAAATGAATTTTATTGCATTGCCTTTCAACCTCTCATTTTCAATCCTGAATGTCACCCTACTGGCATTACGCCAATCTTACCGATAAAAATATTCAGGAGCTGGAGATGTTATTAAAAAATAAAGTTGCGATTATTACGGGGGCCGCTTCAGAACGCGGCATTGGTCGCGCCACTGCAATGTGTTTTGCATCACAAGGGGCACGCGTTGTTATTCTTGACCTTGACGAAGCGGCCGCGCAAAAAGCCGCGTCTCAGCTCGGTGAAGGGCATCTTGGCTTGGCTGCGAATGTTACCGATCCTGACGCAGTACAGCGGGCAGTCACCCACGTTATAAATACCTTTGGCCGTATCGATGTCCTGGTAAATAACGCCGGTATTACCCAACCGGTTAAAACGCTTGAAATTAGCGTGAGTGACTACAACCGCATCCTGGACGTTAACCTCAAAGGGACACTGCTGATGTCACAGGCCGTTATCCCCGTCATGCAAAAGCAGGGAGGCGGAAGTGTTATCTGTTTGTCGTCGGTTTCCGCTCAGCGCGGCGGAGGCATTTTTGGCGGGCCACACTACAGCGCAGCCAAAGCGGGCGTCCTGGGCCTGACGAAAGCCATGGCGCGTGAGTTCGGGCCGGACCAGATTCGTTTTAATGCGCTGACACCGGGCCTGATCCATACCGACATTACGGGTGGGCTGATGCAGGATGCGCGTCGGCACGCCATTATCGATGCCATTCCTCTGGGCAGACTGGGGCGCGCTGAAGATGTCGCGCATGCGGCACTTTTCCTGGCCTCAGACCTTTCTGCTTACCTCACAGGCATCACTCTGGATGTCAACGGCGGCATGTTGATTCACTGATTACCCAGCCCATTGCGTTCAGCCTCCGCTGAGCTTTCCGGAGTCAATATCATGACCACGCTTAACATGAGTGCAACGGATGTTGCGCGTAACAGTGCCTATCGCAAAACGGCATGGCGGCTAATGCCGTTTTTAATGCTGTGTTACCTCTGTGCTTATCTGGACCGGGTCAACGTCGGCTTCGCCAAACTGCAGATGATGAGCGATCTGTCTCTGAGTGAAACCGTCTACGGCTTGGGTGCCGGTATTTTTTTTATCGGGTACTTTATTTTTGAAGTACCGAGCAATCTGATCCTGCATCGTGTGGGCGCCCGGCGCTGGATAGCGCGTATCATGATTACGTGGGGCCTGATATCAGGGATGTTCGCGTTTGTCGAAACGGCGTGGCAGTTCTATATGTTGCGCTTTCTGTTAGGCATAGCAGAAGCGGGACTGGCTCCGGGTCTGCTGCTTTATCTCACCTACTGGTTTCCTTCGTATCGCCGTGCACGCATGACAGTGTTGTGGTTTGTCGCTATCCCCCTGTCAGGCATGATTGGTGGTCCGGTGTCCGGCTGGATTATGGCTGCGTTTGCAGGCGTCCATGGATGGTCAGGCTGGCAATGGATGTTCATCCTGGAAGCCATACCTACCGTGCTTATGGGTTTTGTTGTGCTCGCGGTACTCAAGGACCGCGTTGAACAGGCGAGTTGGTTGGATGAGAACGAAAAGACGATGATTCGGGCAGAACTGGATCAGGATAACCAGCATAAATCTCACCATGGCACCGTTAGCGCCTTTCTTTCAGACCGACGCCTGTGGCTGCTGGCACTCATCTATTTCTGCGTGGTCATGGGGCAGTATGCACTGACATTCTGGCTGCCTACGCTGGTGCGTAATGCCGGTATTCAGGACCCCCTTCACATCGGTTTATTCACCAGCATCCCCTATTTCTGCGCCATTGTTGCCATGCTCGTCGCAGGACGCAGCGGCGATCGGCATCGAGAAAGACGCTGGCATCTTATCGTCCCGATGCTCACCGGCATGCTTGGTCTTGCGCTGGCCACTCTGCTGGGTCAAAGCGTGCCTGTTTCGCTGTTCTTCCTCAGCCTGGCTGCCGCGGGCATTCTCTCCGCGTCCTCACTGTTCTGGATGCTGCCCACAAATCTGCTGGGTGGTGTTTCTGCCGCTGCCGGTATCGCGGCGGTTAACTGTCTTGCCAACCTCGCCGGTTTTTTTTCACCGTGGTTGATCGGGTTTATCACCACCCGCGCCGGCTCACCCGCTATGGGGATGTATTTCATTTCTGCCGTACTGCTGTTCGGCGCATTTTGTGTGCTTCGCATCCGTGCTGCAGACGTCAATCGTTAAAAAGGAGAGAGGATGAACAGTACTGCAATAACCTTACGGCAGCGCGCGACCCATATCCGTCGTCATGCCTTGCTGATGGGCCAGGTTCAGGGCCAGGGATACATTGGGCAGGCGCTGGGTGCCGCCGATCTGCTCGCTGTGAGCTACTTTCATGCGCTGAAATACCGGCCTGCCGAGCCCGGATGGGAGGAGCGGGACCGCTTTTACTTATCGATCGGCCATTATGCAATCGCCCTTTATGCCGCACTTATTGAGGCCGGCATCATTCCTGAAGATGAGCGTGAAACTTACGGCAGTGACGGAAGCCGGTTGCCCATGTCAGGTATGGCTGCCTATACCCCGGGAATGGAAATCACCGGAGGATCGCTGGGGCATGGGCTGGGGATCGCCGTCGGCGCATGCCTGGCGCTCAAGAAAAAGAAGGCGTCTGCCTTTGTCTATAACCTGCTGTCGGATGGTGAACTTAATGAAGGGTCAACCTGGGAGGCAGCGATGTCAGCGTCTCACTGGAAGCTGAATAACCTTATCGCCCTTATCGATGTGAATAACCAGCAGGCCGATGGGCATGCCTCGGAGATCCTGGCCTTTGAGCCTATCGTCGATCGCTGGCAGGCCTTTGGATGGTATACGCAACGCGTCGATGGTAACGATATCAGCGCACTGACCGCCGCGTTCGATAACGCGCGCGACTGGGAAGGAGACCAACCCCGCGTCATTATCTGCGATACCCGGATGGGCAAAGGCGTTCCCTTTCTGGAAACGCGTGAAAAAACGCACTTCATCCGCGTCGATGCCGATGAATGGGAACAGGCTTTGTTGGCACTGGAACAAGGGGAATAAGATGACCACAACCCAAAAAAAACGCCTGACGACCTCCGCCATGATCGCGTCTATCGCCGCGGAAGGACAACCCACGCAGCCAGCCCCTTTTGGGCATGCGCTGGTTGAGCTGGCGCGTCAGCGGCAGGATATTGTCGGTCTGACGGCCGATCTCAGTAAATATACGGATTTGCATTTGTTCGCTGACGCTTATCCCGACAGATTTTTCCAGATGGGCATGGCGGAACAACTGCTGATGAGTGCCGCCGCTGGCATGGCCCGCGAAGGGTTCACACCTTTTGTCACGACCTATGCGGTTTTTGCTTCCCGTCGCGCCTACGACTTTATTTGTATGGCTATCGCGGAAGAGAATCTGAATGTCAAAATTGCCTGCGCGCTGCCCGGCCTGACCACGGGCTACGGTCCCAGCCATCAGGCAACCGAAGACATCGCTATTTTTCGCGGTATGCCAAACCTGACGATTATTGACCCGTGCGATGCACACGAAATTAGCCAGGTCGTTCCGGCGATAGTCGATCATCAAGGGCCGGTTTATATGCGATTGCTGCGCGGAAAGGTGCCCTTGGTACTGGATAAATATGATTACCGGTATCAGCACGGTAAAGCACAACGCATCCGTTCAGGAAAGCATGCGGTGATCATCTCCAGCGGTCTGATGACCATGCGAGCGCTGGAAGCGGCTGAAGAGCTGGAAAAGCGGGGAATTGACGTTGGGGTAGTCCACTCCCCGGTCATCAAGCCCCTTGATGAAGCGACCATCCTCAAGGAAGCAGGTGAGGCTGCGATAGGCGGACGTTTAGTTATTACCGCAGAAAACCACTCCATCACGGGCGGCCTTGGCGAAGCGATAGCCGCCACGCTGATGCGTCATGGCGTAGCGCCACGTTTTCGTCAGATTGCCCTGCCCGACCAATTCCTGGCGGCAGGTGCCCTGCCCACGCTGCATGACCAGTACGGGATTTCAACCTCGGCCATGGTTGCTCAAATTGAACAGTGGATTCTGAGCTGAATCATTAAAAATTGTCGATGCCTGACGATCTCAGTAGCGGAGATGAACTGGGTAAGTGGATAATGCTTACCCTTTTTTACTGCATCCAGCCTACATACTGCACGCCTTTCCTGCCTTTATGACTGCGCTTAATGACGGCGAATAAAACAATGGCGAGTTGGGTGTAAACCGGTTCTCCGCCGGGCTTACACGCCTGCTATGTGACAATCGCGCTGGCATTCAACCGCGCTCTGTAGTTTCCTGGCGACATCCCCATAACCGTCGTGAAGGCGCGTCTGAACGCTGTTTCATCGTTATATCCGCAGTCACTTGCAACCTGAGAAATCGTTTTACCCTTGCTCTCAAGCAGCAGCGCCGCTTTCTCGATACGCACCCGCGTAATGAAGCTTTTGGTACTTTCGTTCACCAGCGTTTTCATTTTACGGTTGAGCGTTCTCGTCGTGGTATTCAACGCCTCTGCCAGCTGCTCTACCGTGATAGCCGGGTTGTCATAGCGGATCAGGTTCTCTGCTCTAACAAGCAGCGGATGCATGGCATTCAGAAATCCGGCTGGCGCATAAATCTGCTGCGATAAAGGCTGGCTGTCCGCGACGGACATATCCGCAGTGAGCTTTGCCAGCCTGTCACCCGCTTGGGTCCGGACAATGTGTATCACCAGGTCAACCCATGAAAGCGGCCCCCCTGTGGTTATCACGTTATCCACTGCTACCAGCGCTTTTCCCCATACAGGTTTTGCCAGCGGATAACGCGCCAGCAGTGTCGGATAGAGCCACCAGGTTGTGGTGCAATGCCGCCCATTAAGCAAGCCAGCCTCTGCGAGCACAAATCCTCCGGCACAGGCCCCTGCAACGCAGCATCCCTGCGCATGCTGCATCTTCAGCCATTGCGCAGCACAGGACACGGCGGCCCGGTCAGCCGGAAATTTGTGCGCATCCAGTTCCATACCGCTGGCGATAATCAGATCGCACGCATCGGCGTCATTGAATGCCCCCTCGCTGTCTATGTTACGCCCCTGAGCGTCCCTGACCGGCTGTCCATCTGCGGTAATTATCCTCACCTCAAAAAAGGGACGGTCACGGGCCACCCTCTCGTTGACGGAGGGATTATGCATAATCACCTGATTCGCCACCCAGAACATATCGGTTAATCCCGCAAGCGCAGAACGCATGCTCCCCGGTACGGCCAATAACGCAACGCGCATGCTCTTGATCTCCCCGCCGCCAAAAAGTGTCCGATTTTGCATGATACCTGTCATTAATGACACTTCATAGGGTGCGCTGGCGCTGGTTAAACTGTGTTCACTTCAGCATGTACCTGCAAAATCGAGATGATAAGGATGAAAAATGTACTGTTGTCAGCCCTGCGTAAAAGCGCCTTTATCGCCTGTCTTCTGCTTTCGCACTCTTCGCTACTAATGGCACAGGATAAAGGGGTGAAGAATATTGTGCTGGTTCATGGGGCCTTCACCGATGGCGCAGTGTGGTCTGCTGTTGTGGCCCAACTTCAGGCCAAAGGCTATCACGTTGCGGTTGTCCAGAATCCACTGACCTCCCTGAACGATGACGTCGTCGCCACAGCACGCGTACTTGAGCGTCAGAAAGGCAGCGTGTTACTGGTTGGGCATTCATGGGCAGGTGCAGTAATAACCGAGGCCGGAAATGCGCCAAACGTGAAAGGTCTGGTGTACCTGTCAGCGTTGATACCGGACAGCAAGGAGTCCGTGTCAGACGCCCTGGCAAGACTAAAGGCCCCCATGGACGCGATGCAGGCTGACAAGAATGGCCTTATTTGGCTGGACGATCCGACCGCATTTCACCAGAAAATGGCGAATGATCTTACCCGCGTGCAGGCCAATCTGCTCGCCGCGGTACAGCAGCCTATCGCTGGCGTGGCCTTTAGCGGCAAGGTAAATACCGCTGCATGGCGCAGTAAGCCTTCCTGGTATCTCGTCACAGAAAATGACAACGCGCTTAAGCCATCCGTTCAGGCCGTTTTTGCCCGCGAGGCTGGGGCGCATATCTCGCGAATCGACTCAGGCCATCTTTCCATGATTTCTCATCCCACGGACGTTGCAGCATTGATTGAAAAGGCAGCCCGAAGTCTTAACTAAGCGTCATATCCGAGGAAAACATGCAATGAAAATTCTCCATCTTGATTCAAGTATCAACCATGAATTTTCCGTGACCCGTCAGCTATCAGCGGAGGTAGTGAACGCGCTCATGCATAACGGTGAGGCACATCAGGTGATCTACAGGGACCTGGTTAAGGACCCAATAAGCCACCTTACGTTGGACATCGCTTCAGGTTTCCGGCCGGTTCCAGGCGGCGTGGCGGCTTCGCCTTCGACAGTATCCGAGCATGAGTTGTCGAACCTGCTGGTCAGCGAATTTCTCGCAAGCGAGGTCGTGGTTATTGGGGCACCGATGTACAACTTTTCTGTTTCAGGCCAGCTGAAAGCCTGGATGGACAGAATTGCGCAACCTGGAAAGACGTTCAGCTATACCCCATCCGGTCCTGTCGGTCACGCAGGAGGAAAAGCCGTCATTATCGTTTCGGCGCGCGGTGGCTTCTATGCCGGTACGCCGCTGGAGGACATGGACAATCAGGAGCGACTTCTGCGCAAATATTTTGGCTTTCTGGGCGTGACAACTATCGGGTGTGTCCGGGCGGAAGGCGCATCGAAAAGCGAGGAGGTGAAACGCGAGGAGATTTCCCGGGCCCGATCTTCCATTCCGGCAGTCATTAAAGCGGTTACGCATTCTGAGGAATAAATCATGCTGCACGCAGTCACGCTAATTTACACGGCACAGAAAGCGGCCATTGAACCCCACCTTGACGCGCATAAACAGTGGCTCGCCCGAGGTTTCAGGGACGGTAAAATCCTGTTTGCCGGACCGCTCAGTGACGGAACGGGCGGCTATATTCTTTTTCATGAAGAGGATGTCAGCAACATTACGCACTTTTTAAGCGAGGATCCGTTTATCGTCCACAACGTTGCAGCTGCCGACGTGGTGACCCTTGAGCCCGCCTTATGTGCGCAGGAATTTCCTGCAAAATGGGCTGGGAAAGCCAAGCCGGTGTAGGTCTGCCTGCGAACTACGCGTCGCGTCACGGGTCGCCGAGACGAAAAATCGCGCTCGGTTAAGCGCGTGCCGCTGACGCTGCTCTTCCTGCCTCTCGCGTAATCAGACTGAGGACATAAAAGAGGATGGCAAAGGCGGTGACGCGCTTTCACGTAATGGCACATGTGACGCCGCCGCCCTTTGCCTGCCATAATAGGCAGCATCTGACGTTTACCCTTAGAGAATACGATGGAACCTTTTACCGCCGGATTACTTTCCCTTGAAGAAGCGCAGCACGCCATGCTGCAACAGCTGACGCCCATCCGTGATTGCCTTGATGTTTCCCTGTTTGAGGCCGCAGGCCGGATCACCGCGCGCGCCATCGCCTCACCGCTTAACGTGCCCTCGTTTGATAACTCGGCCATGGACGGTTATGCCGTTCGCATGGCCGATCTCACGTCAGACAGCGTGCTGCCCGTGGCGGGTAAAGCGTTCGCCGGGGCGCCGTTTAAAGGCGCGTGGCCGGCAGGCAGCGTCGTGCGCATTATGACTGGCGCACCGCTGCCTGAAGGGTGCGACGCCGTTGTAATGCAGGAGCATACCGAGCAACGCGACGCGGGCATTGTGATTACCGCGCCCGTGCACGCCGGACAGAACATTCGTCGCGTGGGCGAAGATCTGCAGGCCGGAAAAACGGTGCTGGAGGCGGGCGTGCGCCTTGGCGCTGCGGAGCTGCCGCTGCTGGCCTCACTGGGCATTACCCATCTGAGCGTGCTGCGCAAACTGCGCGTCGCTATTTTTTCCACCGGCGATGAACTGCAGGCGGTGGGCGAGCCGCTGGGCGAAGGCCAGATTTACGACACCAATCGCTTTGCCGTCTCGCTGATGCTGCACAAGCTGGGGTGCGAAGTAATCGATCTCGGCGTGATTGCCGACGATCCCGCACAGCTGCGCCACGCTTTCGCGGAAGCCGACCGGCAGGCCGATGTGGTGATCAGCACTGGGGGCGTGTCGGTGGGGGAAGCCGATTTCACCAAAGCGATCCTGGAGGAGTTAGGCACGATCAGCTTCTGGAAGCTGGCCATCAAGCCTGGCAAACCGTTTGCTTTTGGTCGCCTGGCGAACAGCTGGTTCTGCGGGCTGCCGGGCAATCCGGTTTCAGCGGCGGTGACCTTTTATCAGCTGGTGCAGCCGATGCTGGCAACGCTGACGGGCCAAACCACCAATATCATGCCGCTGCGCCTGCGCGCACGCGCCGTAGAACGGCTGAAGAAATCGCCCGGCCGGATCGACTTCCAGCGTGGCATTTTGCGTCGCGATGAAGACGGCGAACTGACGGTACGCAGTACAGGCGCGCAAGGCTCTCACATCTTCAGTTCTTTTGCCCTGGCAGACTGCTTTATTGTGCTGGAGCGCGATCGCGGCACCGTTGAACCCGGCGAATGGGTTGAAGTGGAGCGCTTTAGCAGCGTGCTGGAGGGATAATGGCAGACGCGCTAAGCCATGATGAGATGCTGCGCTACAACCGACAGATCGTGCTGCGCGGCTTTGATTTTGACGGTCAGGAGCGGCTTAAAGCAGCCCGCGTGCTGCTGGTGGGCTTGGGCGGGCTGGGCTGTGCGGCAGCGCCCTACCTCGCCTCGGCTGGCGTAGGCCATCTCACGCTGCTGGACTTTGACCACGTGAGCCTCAGTAATTTGCAGCGGCAGATCCTGCACAGCGATGCGCGTATCGGTCAACCTAAAGTGGCGTCCGCGCGCCAGCAGCTGGCGGCGCTGAATCCTCACTGCGCGCTGGAGGCGGTGAATGCGCAGCTCGACGATGCGCAGCTCAGCGCGCTGATCGCCCGCCACGATGCGGTGGTGGATTGCAGCGATAACGTCAGCACGCGCGAGCAGGTCAATCGACTCTGTTTCAGCCATCACGTGCCGCTGATTTCCGGCGCCGCCATCCGCATGGAAGGCCAGCTCAGCGTGTTTACCTGGCAAGCCGATGAGCCGTGCTACCGCTGCATCAGCCGCCTGTTCGGTGAGCAAACCCTAAGCTGCGTTGAAGCCGGTGTCATGGCGCCGCTGGTAGGGGTGATCGGCACGCTGCAGGCGATGGAAACCCTGAAAGTACTGGCCAAAGTCGGCCAGCCCGCGCGTAAACAGCTGTTGATGTACGATGCGATGAGCGCGGAGTTCCGCAACATGAAAGTGGCGCGCGATCCCTGCTGCGAGGTATGCAGTGTGGGTGCCGCAAGCAACGGGTAGGTTCGCCGCAGACAGCGGTGCGGTGCTTTTCGCTGGCGCGAGGCGCGGTGCATCTTTCGTTCGCCGCAGGCAGCGGCTGGTGTGCTTTTTCGCTGGCGCGGGGCGCGGTGCATCTTTCGTTCGCCGCAGGCAGCGGCCGGGTGCTTTTTCGCTGGCGCGAGGCGCGGTGCATCTTTCGTTCGCCGCAGGCAGCGGCTGGGTGATTTTTTCGCTGGCGCGAGGCGCGGTGCATCTTTCGTTCGCCATTGGCAGCGGCTGGGTGCTTTTTTCGCTGGCGCGGGGCGCGGTGCATCTTTCGTTCGCCATAAGAATGGCAGTTGCCTTGCCCGCCGTGCGGCGCACGAGCAGAGGGCGCCTGGGCCGCGCCCTCTGCACTCCCCGGCCCTGCGCCAGCCCCATTCGCCGCTGCGCGGTCCCTTCACTCGCTCAGACTTCCTGACGGACCGGCGTCGATTCGCTCCTGCTCAACGCCGCCTCTCGCGGCATCCATGCCGCTCGCCCTGGAAGCCCTCACTCGTTCAGCGAATGGGGATGGCGCCTCACAAACCTCGCTGCAAGCCATGATTTTTTTCGCAGCGACCGCGTGGCTTTAGGACTTTTAAGTAACGGCCAGACCTCATTGCTTTGGAAAAAAGCCTTCTTTTCTGTTTTTTGTCTTTTTCAGCCAGCCGCTGTC
>CAJYVD010000007.1 GCA_913778495.1 uncultured Pantoea sp. | reverse complement strand
TGGTGGCTATAGCTCAGTTGGTAGAGCCCTGGATTGTGATTCCAGTTGTCGTGGGTTCGAGTCCCATTAGCCACCCCAGATTTTGCTGGGACATGCGAAGGTGGCGGAATTGGTAGACGCGCTAGCTTCAGGTGTTAGTGTTCTTACGGACGTGAGGGTTCAAGTCCCTCTCTTCGCACCAGGCAAAATTACGCGGTAGCGTGAAGGCAGTACAAAATCGGCGAGTAGCGCAGCTTGGTAGCGCAACTGGTTTGGGACCAGTGGGTCGGAGGTTCGAATCCTCTCTCGCCGACCATCTTCGAAAAGCCTGCTTGAAAAAGCAGGCTTTTTTCGTTTGTGCGCCCAAAAGAGGATGAGAACCTCCGAAGGAGGTTTGCGCCGAGCGCAGCGAGACAACGCTGCGCCAGCAGCGGCCCGAAGGGCGCTTCCTGCAGGGAAGCGTCATCCTCTCTCGCCGACCATCTTCGAAAAGCCTGCTTGAAAAAGCAGGCTTTTTTCGTTTTGACGCTGATGCGCTCGTGCCTCACCATTGGCGACTGCCACCCAGCTGATACCACGGCGCGCGGAATGCTCAGGCTGTCGTCAAAATGAGACATTTAACCCATTGAATGTAAATGGCCTTACGCAACTTTGCGCTGACTGTCGCTGTGCGGCGACGCATAGCGTGCGTCTTGTCACAGATCAGCGACAAATAGCGCGCAAGGCTACCTCGCGCATTTCTCAGGTGATTGAAAAATAATAAATTATTATTGAATCTGCGCCTTTGGCACGCCTTGTGCAATACTAAACGTGTAGATGCTCATTCCACTCCTTATGTTTGCTGATGCAACATAAACCTGGGAATGACGCAGAGCCCCTTATGGTATCCGTTGTCCAACCGGCAGTAACATGCAAGCGCTACTGTAGTCAGAAGGACACTACGTTGAGTCGGATACCCTCAGTTGTCTTAGCGACCTGATGTTACACCTGCCACCGGCAGGTGTTTTTTTTTGCGTCGACGCTGGAGGGCGCCACCTTGCAGGCATAAAAAAGCCGGGACAAGCCCGGCGTGTGTAGGTAATACCTGAACCGCATTATGCGGGCGGATTGGTTTTCAGCGTGCGCAGTAAACCTTCACGGCGCATTTTTGCTGCGTCTTCCGGGCGGTGCAGTCGGTCGTAAACGTCCGCCAACCAGGCGAAATCAAACGCATCCGGACGCTGGGCCAGCGCCTGTTCAAAAGCGTCTGCCGCCTGCTGCCACTCGCCGTGGCGCATGAGCATCTGCCCCAGCGTACTGTGCAGCAGCGGTGTAGCGCCGTGCTGTTTAATCTGCTGGCGCAACGCTTTCTCCAGCGCCTGCGGATCGCCGCTGTTGATACGCGGCATCAATAGCACCAGACGGTCGTCATACTGACGTTTGAGGCCTTCCAGCACGATAGCCTGTGCCGTATCGTGATCGTCACACTCAATCAGGTGTTCTGCCATCGCCACTTGCAGCGCCGTTTCCTGCCGCGTTTTACGGCTTTGGTTGCGCCACCATTTTTTCAGCCCTTCGCTGCCCTGATCGGCCATGGCCTGATTCATCAGGCCCAGCCAAGCCTGCTGCTGTAACGCGTGACGTTTGTCTTCATCGTTAAGCTGCACTTTTTGCATGGCAGGCAGGATGTCTAGCAGTGCGCCCCACGCGCCGGTGCGAATATACGCTTGCTCGGCGAGACGCAGCACTTCGGGATGGCGCGGTGCCACTTCCAGCAAGCGATCGATGCCGTGACGCGCCGCGTGATCCTCATTGCGCGCCAGCTGCAGGCGCACACGGGTGATCTCCACGGGAATGGTATCGTTCTCGGAGAGCTCAGCGGCGCGTGACAGGTGCTGGTTCGCACGCACCTCGTCGCCGCGCTGCTGCGCCGCCTCGGCAGCGAGCAAATAGTTGGCAACCGGCTGGTCAGCGTGATCGGCGTTTTTAGACAGCAGTTTCTCAACCTGTTTGAAGTCGCCTTCTGCCAGCTTCATCAGTGCGTTCTGCGTGTGGCGCTGCGCACTGCGCCGCTTACGGCTCATAAACCAACCGCGCGTGCGGGCACCGGTCCGAAACAGGCGACGCAGTATCCATTCAACCAGCAGAATCACCAGCAGACTGAGGATCAAAATGATCGCCAGACCGGTGACGCTGGTTTCGATATTCCAGTTACCGGTCTGAATCAACACGTATCCCTGATGCCCGGCAACCATCGGGCCCAGCACCACGCCAGCAATCAGCAGTAGGAAAAGCACCAAGACTTTTAGCATGGTTAGCCTCCCTGTTGCTGCGCGGATACCGACGGCTGCGCCAGCAGGTTTCGCACGCGGGTTTGCATCAGTTTTTCCAGCAGGGCCTGACTTTCTAGCGTATCGGGCACATCCATCGCGACAGTTTGCTGGCTCAGCTCATCCAGCTGTGCCAGGAATGCTTTGGTCGCGGCATCGTTGGTGTCATACCAGGCGCGCACCCACGTGGAGACGGCGTCAATGGACTGCTTGTAGATCTCATCCTGATGGCGCGGAACCGCCTGAGCGGCGATTAACAGACGCGAGCGAATATTCTCGCGCAGGTATACATCCTGATTAGGCGCCAGCAAAGGTTGCGCAGTGTTATCACGACGGCGGATGGTGATGAAATCATCCATAAAATTGTGCCAGCTCTTGACCAAATTCTGGCGCCACTCTTTGAGCGAGCTGGAGAGTTCGCCGCTGTCGGCATCCATCGGGGAATCGTCACTGTCGTTGTCCGCCAGGCGCAGGTTATCTACGCCGTTCGACAGCTGATTGAGCTTAAGAATGATGCCATCGTAGTCGACCTGGCTTACCGCAGACAGCGCGCTGATATCCTGGGTCAGCGCGCGGCGGACATTCATGACGCTGGGATCGTTCATTTCCGCCAGGCTGGTGTCGGCGCTTTTCAACAGCGCGGCGGCGGTGGTGACGTCTTGATCGCTCCACAGCTTGCGGCCCGCAAGTTTAACCAGATAGTCCGCCTGGGCCAGCAACCAGGTGCGGGTATCGTTGCCGGAAATCGTGGCGACCTTGTCGCGCAGGCTTTCCAGCTCTTTGGCGCTGTTATCCTGCTGCGTACGCGCTTCTTGCAGCGCCGCTTGGGTGCTATCGAGCTGTTGGGTGAGTTGTTTTTTGTCGCTACCCAACTGTTGCTGCAGGGCGCTTAACTGCTCGCTGAGTGCCTGATTGGTTTGCGCCTGTACATCGGCCTGATGTTTCCCATTGAGGTAAAGTCCGGCGCCAATCGCCAGCGCGATGACAATCGCCACGGCACTCAGCACTTTGCCATCACGTTTTTTATCGCGCGGTGGTTTGCCGGGTTGAGTCGACGGCTTGTCCGCTGAAGTGGTCTCTTCAACCATGGCGGAGGCGTCTTTTTGTTCCGTCATTATGGCTTTCCCATTGTTAAGTTCAGCGTAACGCGCGCAGCAGCGCGTCGTTATCGGCACCATCGGCTACGTCGATATCCTGCCAGCCTAATTCGGCAGCCTGCGTAGCCAAACGTTCACTGACGACAATCAGTCGGCAGTGCAAAAGCCATTCCCGGCGATCGATTGGCGGAAATAGCGCAAACAGCTGTTGTAACATTTCGCCGCTGGTCACCACTAGCGTGGTAATGCCGCGGTCGCGCCAGCGACGGCCTTCAATCGCGCCGTCATAGCGCTTTTCACAGCGTTGGTAACACTCGCAATACGCGACCTGCGCCCCACGGGCAATCAGCGTTTCCGCCAGCAACTCCCGGCCTGGGCTGCCGCGAAGGATCAGCGCGCGCTTGCCGTCCACCTGCTGGAGAGCATGAAGACGCACCAGCTCTTCGCTGGTTTCCCGCGCATGAGGATAGTCTACTTTCAGATTTGTGACGGTATGCAGCGCCAGCGCGGTGCTGCGCCCAATAGCATAATAGTCGAGGTCGTCTCGCCATGCTGCTGCGCTTGCCTGCATGACCGGATGCGCGAAGTGCACGACTTGCTGTGAAAGCAGAAACACCAGATCGCCCGGCTGTAACGTTGCCAGCGTGTGTGGCAGAGAGGGGAGATCGCGACCCGGCGTAAATTCAATCAGCGGGAGCGTCCACGCCAGTTTGCCGAGCGTACGCAGTCGCGCAACGAGTTCGCTGGCGGCGGGCTCTGGCCGGGTCACGAGAATGGTCATACCGGCGGTTGTCCCTGGTAGACGTCATGCAGGATTTCACGCGCGCCGCCGTTGAGCAGCTCGTCGGCCAATGAAATGCCCATTTGTTCAGCCTGATCGCGAGGACCGCGGCGCTCACCCACCACCATTTGATGGCCATCTGGCGAACCGACCAAGCCGCGTAGCCACAGTTCGTCGCCTTCAAGCACGGCGAAGCTGCCAATCGGCACCTGACAACCGCCTTCAAGACGGGTATTCATGGCGCGTTCCGCACGCACGCACACCGCCGTGTCGCTGTGGTTAAGCGCGCTCAGCAGGGTGATTAACTCGGCGTCATCGAGTCGGCATTCAATGCCGACGGCACCTTGTCCCACGGCGGGCAGTGAGTATTCAGCGGGCAGCGCCTGGCGGATGCGGCTGTCCAGCCCCAGGCGCTTGAGGCCTGCCGCTGCGAGAATGATGGCGTCGTATTCACCTGCATCAAGCTTACTGAGGCGGGTGCCGACGTTGCCACGCAGCGAGCGGATGATCAGATCGGGGCGGCGGGCGCTGATTTGACACTGGCGACGCAGGCTAGAGGTGCCCACAATGGCACCCTGAGGAAGCTCATCCAGCGAAGCGTAACGATTGGAAACAAAGGCGTCGCGCGGGTCGTCGCGCTCGCAAATCGTCACAAGGCCTAGCCCTTCAGGAAAAGCGACGGGCACATCTTTCATCGAGTGCACCGCAAGATCGGCGCGATTTTCCAGCATCGCCTGTTCAAGCTCTTTTACAAACAGCCCCTTGCCACCCACTTTCGCGAGCGGCGTATCAAGAATGATGTCGCCTTTCGTGACCATCGGCACCAGTTCAACGCGCAGGCCAGGATGGGCTGCCATCAGACGCTGTTGAACATATTGTGCCTGCCATAACGCGAGGGGGCTTTGCCTGGTAGCAATTCTGAAAATTTTGTTTAACATGCTGTTAACCATTTTGATCGTTCATCGATTATCCTATCATTGATAGGGGAATGCTGTCAGTTTCAACGGATTGAAAAGGCCGCGCGGATAAAACAGGGCATCAACGGTCCCGTTCTTCCCAATCCGCGCGCCGAAAAAGCAGAGAGTGAGCGGAACATGCTAAACTGTCAGCTAGCGTAACTTTCTTTACGGTCAATCCTCCTGGTGTTAAATTGATCACGTTTCCAGCAATAATTTGCCCACAATCTTTATTATTAAGCGGCGAATGCGGGAAGCAGGGTGCTTAACACTGGGACAATCAGGCGAAACGTCTTGTACCTCTATATTGAGACACTGAAACAGAGACTGGATGCAATCAATCAGCTGCGCGTTGATCGCGCGCTGGCTGCCATGGGGCCTGCCTTTCAGCAGGTCTACGGTCTGCTGCCGACATTATTACATTGTCATCATCCCCTGATGCCGGGCTACCTTGAGGGTAGCGTTCCTCATGGCATCTGTTCGTTCACGCCTGATGAAAACCAGCTGCATTTGCTGCAGCAACTCGCCGGCGATCGGTCGCTGAACCTGAACGCCACCCCCAAAGGTGAACCGCCAATCACCGGCGTCTATTCCATGGGCAGCACCTCGTCTGTCGGCCAGAACAGCGTCTCCGATCTCGACATTTGGGTATGCCATCAATCCTGGCTCGACAACGAAGAACGCCTGAATCTGCAGCGCAAGTGTACCTTGCTGCAAAAATGGTGCGTGTCGATGGGTGTGGAAGTGAGCTTCTTCCTGATTGACGAAAACCGTTTCCGTCATAACGAAAGTGGCAGCTTGGGCGGTGAAGATTGCGGGTCAACCCAGCACATCCTGCTGCTGGATGAGTTTTACCGCACCGCCGTGCGCATGGCCGGCAAGCGTATTCTGTGGAACATGGTGCCCGGCGAAGAGGAGCACCATTACGACGATTACGTAATGTCGCTCTACTCCCAAGGCGTGCTTACACCGAACGAGTGGCTGGATCTGGGCGGCATCGGCACGCTGTCAGCGGAAGAGTATTTCGGCGCCAGCCTGTGGCAGCTGTATAAAAGCATCGACTCCCCCTACAAAGCCGTGCTGAAAACCCTGCTGCTGGAAGCCTATAGCTGGGAATATCCCAACACGCAGCTGCTGGCCATGGACATCAAGCAGCGACTGCACGATGGGGAAATAGTCTGCTTTGGCCTCGATCCTTACTGCATGATGCTGGAACGCGTCACGCGCTACCTCACCAGCGTGGACGACACGGCGCGCTTGGATTTGGTGCGCCGCTGCTTCTATTTAAAAGTGTGTGAGAAACTCTCCAGCGAAGAGCAGCACGCTCACCGTTCAGGCTGGCGGCGCGAGATCCTGTCGCAGCTGGTCAAGGAGTGGGGCTGGGATGACGAAAAGCTGGCGGTGCTGGATAATCGCGCCCAGTGGAAAATCGAACGCGTACGCGAAGCCCACAACGAACTGCTGGATGCGATGATGCAGAGCTATCGCAACCTGATTCGCTTTGCCCGGCGCAACAATTTAAGCGTGAGCGCCAGTCCGCAGGATATTGGGGTGTTGACGCGTAAACTGTACGCCGCGTTCGAAGCGCTACCTGGCAAAGTCACGCTGGTGAATCCGCAAATTTCGCCGGATTTGTCAGAAGAAAACCTCACCATCATCCACGTGCCGGAAGGCCGCGCTAATCGCGCGGGCTGGTATCTGTATAACCAGGCGCCGGACATGGATTCGATCATCAGCCACCAGCCGCTGGAGTACAACCGCTACCTGAACAAACTCGTGGCTTGGGCGTGGTTCAATGGCTTACTCACCAGCAAAACGCGCCTGCACATGAAAGGCAATGCGTTTTGCGACTTGCCGCGGCTGCAAGAGTTGGTGAACGATGTGTCGAGCCACTTTCCGCTGCGCCTGCCCGCGCCGACGGCCAAAGCGCTCTACAGTCCGTGTGAAATTCGTCACTTGGCCATTATCATCAACCTCGAACAGGATCCCACCGCCGCGTTCCGCAATCAGGTGGTGCACTTCGATTTCCGTAAGCTCGATGTGTTCAGCTTTGGTCAGCAGCAGCAGTGCCTGATTGGCAGCGTGGACCTGCTGTACCGCAACTCCTGGAATGAAGTGCGTACGCTGCATTTCAGCGGTGAACAGGCGATGATCGAAGCGTTAAAGACCATTCTTGGCAAAATGCATCAGGATGCTTCTCCGCCGGATACGGTGGAGGTGTTCTGTTACAGCCAGCATCTGCGTGGGCTTATCCGTACCCGCGTTCAGCAGCTGGTGTCAGAATGTATTGAGTTGCGCCTCTCCAGCACGCATCAGGAGCCAGGCCGTTTCAAAGCGCTGCGTATGGCCGGACAAACGTGGGGGCTGTTTTTTGAGCGCATGAGCGTGTCGGTGCAGAAGCTGGAAAACGCCGTAGAGTTTTACGGGGCAATTTCCAATAACAAACTGCATGGGTTGTCGATCAAAGTGGAAACCCAGCAAACGCCGCTGCCGCCGGTGGTCAACGGCTACGCCAGCGAAGGGATCATTCAATTTTTCTTTGAAGACACCACCAACGATCGCGGCTTCAATATTTATATCCTCGACGAAAGCAATCGCGTAGAGGTGTATCACCATTGTGAAGGCAGCAAAGAAGAGCTGGTGCGCGACGTCAGCCGCTTCTACTCCTCCTCACACGATCGGTTTACCTACGGCTCCAGCTTCATCAATTTTAACCTGCCGCAGTTCTACCAGATCGTGAATACCGGTGAACGCTTCCAGGTGATTCCGTTCCGCAGTCAGACGCTGACCCAACTCTGCGCCACGCCGCCGGACAATGACAACGGCGACTTCCAGCCGCGCTACCAAATGCATTGATGCTGCGCGCGCTGGCGCAAGGCAGACGTTTATGCTCTGACGGCCGCGTGGATTTGCGGCTATTTCCTGTTGCTTTTACACCATCAACTGCGATGATAAGCAGCCATGGCTTAAGGAAAAAACGAGCAGAAAACATGAGAAAAATGATAAGCCAGCTTGGCATGGCGCTGGCGTTGGCCAGCCTTGTCGGCTGTGGCCTGAAAGGACCGCTGTATTTCCCACCGCAGGAAAAATCGACTACCGGCAAGCCGCAGGTGACTGAGCAGCAGAAAAAAGCCGCGCAGAACGCCGATGTGAATGGCCTGGTGACCGGCAAATCGGGTGTACAGGCGAACTAATTTCTATGAGTCATCCGGCGGAGCAGAAAATGCAGTTCTCAAAAATGCACGGCCTCGGCAACGATTTCATGGTTGTGGATGCCGTCACGCAAAACGTTTTTTTTTCGCCGGAACTGATTCGCCGCCTGGCGGATCGGCATCTGGGGATCGGCTTTGATCAGCTGCTGATCGTTGAACCGCCTTACGATCCGGATCTGGATTTTCACTACCGCATCTTTAACGCTGATGGTAGTGAGGTGGCGCAGTGCGGCAATGGCGCCCGCTGTTTCGCGCGGTTTGTCCGCCTGAAAGGCTTGACCAACAAGAGCGACATTCGCGTCAGCACCCAAACCGGCCGCATGGTGCTCAGCGTCACGCACGACGAGCTGGTGCGCGTTAACATGGCCGAACCCAATTTTGAGCCGCAGCAGGTGCCGCTGCGTGCGAACAAAGCCGAAAATCTCTATTTGCAGCGCGTCGCCGAACAAACGGTGATGTTTGGCGCTGTCTCCATGGGCAATCCGCACTGCGTTATCCAGGTGGAAAGCGTCACCAGCGCGCCGGTTGAGACGCTTGGCCCCGCACTGGAGAGCCACGAGCGCTTTCCCGAGCGCGTCAACGTCGGATTTATGGAAGTTGTGAATGCCGAACACATTCGGCTGCGCGTCTATGAACGTGGCGCAGGCGAAACCCAGGCGTGCGGCAGCGGCGCTTGTGCCGCCGTGGCCTGCGGTATCCAACAGGGCATCCTGGCAGAAAATGTGCGCGTTGATTTACCGGGCGGCACGCTGCATATCGCCTGGAAAGGCGCTGGTCAGCCGCTGTTCATGACAGGTCCAGCCACACACGTCTACGATGGGTTTATTCATCTATGAAAAATATCGAAGAGCAAACCGACAGCGCGGTTTTGCTGGACGATCGGTCGGTTAGCGATTATCTGCGCCAAAATCCCGATTTTTTTATCCGTAATGCGCGTCAGGTTGAACAGATGACGGTACCGCATCCGGTGCGTGGAAGCGTATCGCTGGTGGAGTGGCACATGGCGCGCCAGCGCAATCACATTCGCCAGCTCGAAGAGGAGATCACGCTGTTGATGGAGCAGGCTACGGCCAACCATCAGCTTTTTGATCGCCTGCTGACGCTGCAAGGCCATCTGGCCGCTGCCGATAGCCTGCAGGACATGCTAACGCGACTGCATCGCTGGGCGCGTGAGTTGGGCTTGGCCGGTGCCAGTCTGCGTCTGTTTAACGATCAATGGCACATCGGCGCGCCCTCGGATTTCACGCAGCTTGGGCTATCGCGCCAGGCCTTTGAGCCGCTGCGCATTCAGCGTTTTGGCGATGCGCACCACTATCTCGGTAATCTGAACGGCCCGGAACTTCTGCTGCTTCTGCCGCAGGCCAAAGCGATTGGCTCGGTGGCGATGTCGCTGATGGGCGAGCACGGCGAACTGGGCGTGCTGATCTTTACCAGCCGGGATAACCAGCACTATCAGGCGGGCATGGGCACGCTGCTGCTACAGCATTTGGCGCAGATGCTGCCCGAGCTGCTGTCGCGTTGGATAGCGCGTGCATGAGTCCGCTGCAGCCCGCCGTTGACGGCTTTCTGCGCTATCTGAAAGTCGAGCGCCAGCTCAGTCCGTTGACGCAAAAAAACTATACCCGCCAGCTCCACGCCATCGTCGCGCTCGCCGACGACATGCGCATTGGGAGTTGGGCGCAGCTCGAACCGGCGCAGGTGCGCCAGCTGGCGGCGCGCAGTCGGCGCGGCGGCCTGCAAGCCAGTAGCCTCGCGCTGCGCATGTCGGCGCTGCGCAGCTTCCTTGACTGGCAGGTGAGCCAGGGGATGTTAAGCGCCAATCCCGCGAAAGGGATTGCAACACCGCGTAACGCTCGCCATCTGCCGAAAAACATGGATGTGGATGAAGTGAGTCAGCTGCTGGAGATCGACCTAAGCGATCCGCTGGCAGTGCGTGACCGCGCGATGCTGGAGACCCTGTACGGCGGCGGCTTACGTTTATCCGAGCTGGTGGGGATGGATTGCCGTCACCTTGATCTTGATACCGGCGAAGTGTGGGTGCTGGGCAAAGGCAGTAAAGAGCGCCGCGTACCGATTGGCGGCACGGCCGTCACGTGGCTCAAGCACTGGTTTACGCTGCGCGACAGCTTCGCACCAAAAGATGACGCGGTGTTTATCTCCTCGCGCGGCAGCCGTATTTCCGCGCGCAATGTACAAAAACGCCTGGCCGAATGGGGCATTCGCCAGGGCGTTGCGAGCCATATTCATCCGCACAAGCTGCGCCACTCGTTTGCCACGCACTTACTCGAATCGAGCGGCGATCTGCGCGCGGTACAGGAACTGCTGGGGCACGCCAATTTGTCCACCACGCAAATCTATACCCATCTTGATTTCCAGCATCTGGCGACGGTATACGATGCCGCGCATCCCCGCGCTAAACGAGGAAAATCGTCATGAAGTTTTATCGCTCGCTCGGTCCGATCAAAGCGATCACGTTCGATCTGGACGACACGCTGTATGACAATCATCCGGTGATCCGCAAAACCACCGCCGAGGCGCACGCCGCGCTGCAGGCCTATCATCCGGCGCTGCGCGACTTTACGCCTGCGGATTATCAGGCGATACGCGACGCGCTGCTGGCGCGCGAGCCGGACATTTACCACGACGTGTCAGAGTGGCGTCGACGCTCGGTAGAGCAGGCGCTGCTGAATGTTGGCCTGACGGCCACCGAAGCCCGCGCGGGTGCGCATGAGGTGATGGCCGTGTTTCACCGCTGGCGCAGCGAGGTCGTGATGCCGGACGAAACGCACCGCACGCTGGCGTGGCTGGCCGATCGCGTACCGCTGGTGGCGATCACCAACGGCAACGCCGATCCTGAAAAGCTCGGTATTCACACCTATTTCCAGTTTGCGCTGCGTGCCGGCCCACACGGCCGCGCTAAACCGTGGCAGGACATGTATCACCTGGCCGCCGAACGGTTGGCGCTGGCACCAGCGCATATTTTGCACGTTGGCGACGACCTCACCACGGACGTGGCGGGCGCGCTGCGCGCCGGGCTGCAGGCGTGCTGGATCAACCTGCGCGCAGGAAACCTGATGCACATCGCCGACGCCCGGCAACTCCCGCATCTCGAAATTCATCAGTTGGCAGCGCTGACCGCGTTGTTATAATAGCTGTAAATATATCCAGCAGCATGCCTTCCGCTTTTGCTTGCCGCACGCCGCGGCAGCCGCGAAAGAGAAGGGATGCGCTTCCCACATCTTTAAACGGTGCTTATGGACGTTTCTGAACTGCTTAACGGCTTGAATGACAAACAGCGCGAGGCGGTTGCCGCGCCGCGCAGCAACCTTCTGGTGCTGGCCGGCGCAGGCAGTGGTAAAACGCGCGTCCTGGTGCACCGCATCGCCTGGCTGCTGTCGGTAGAGAACTGCTCGCCGTATTCCATTATGGCCGTGACCTTTACCAACAAAGCGGCGGCGGAGATGCGTCACCGCATCGATCAGCTGATAGGCACCAGCCAAGGCGGCATGTGGATTGGCACCTTCCACGGCTTGGCGCACCGATTGCTGCGCGCCCATCACCTGGATGCCGGACTGCCACAGGACTTCCAGATCCTCGACAGCGACGACCAGCTGCGCCTGCTCAAGCGCCTGATCAAGGCGATGAATCTGGATGAGAAGCAGTGGCCCGCTCGTCAGGGCATGTGGTACATCAACGGCAAAAAAGATGAGGGCTTGCGGCCCAAACACATCGAAAGCTATGGCAATCCGGTTGAGCAAACCTGGCTGCGCATCTATCAGGCTTACCAGGAAGCGTGCGATCGCGCCGGGCTGGTGGACTTTGCCGAACTGCTGCTGCGCGCGCACGAGCTGTGGCTGAATAAACCGCACATTCTTAACCACTACCGCGAGCGTTTCAGCAACGTGCTGGTGGATGAGTTCCAGGACACCAATAACATTCAGTATGCCTGGATCCGCATGCTGGCTGGCGAGACCGGCCGCGTGATCATCGTGGGCGATGACGACCAGTCCATCTATGGCTGGCGTGGGGCGCAGGTCGAAAATATCCAGCGCTTTTTGCAGGATTTCCCCGGGGCGGAGACCATTCGTCTGGAGCAGAACTACCGCTCCACCAATAACATTCTGAAAGCGGCCAACGCCCTGATCGCCAACAACAACGGGCGCCTCGGCAAAGAGCTGTGGACCGACGGCAGCGACGGTGAAAAGATCTCGATTTACTGCGCTTTTAATGAGTTGGATGAAGCGCGCTATGTGGTGAATCGCATCAAAACCTGGCATGAAAACGGCAATGCCCTGCAGGATTGCGCCATCCTCTACCGCAGCAACGCCCAGTCGCGCGTGCTGGAAGAGGCGCTGCTGCAAGCCAGTATGCCGTATCGCATTTATGGCGGTATGCGCTTCTTCGAACGCCAGGAAATCAAAGACGCGTTGGCCTATCTGCGCCTGATGGCGAATCGTAATGACGACGCGGCGTTTGAGCGCGTGGTCAACACGCCGGTGCGCGGCGTTGGCGATCGCACCCTCGACGTGGTTCGTCAGACGGCGCGTGAACGCCAACTGACGCTGTGGCAGGCGACGCGTGAACTGTTGCAAAACAAAGCGCTGGCCGGACGCGCGGCCGCTGCGCTGCAGCGATTTTGTGAACTGGTAGAATCGCTGGCCACGGAAACCGCAGAGATGCCGCTGCACGTGCAGACGGACCGCGTGATTAAAGACTCCGGCCTGTGGGTGATGTACGAGCAAGAGAAGGGCGAAAAAGGCCAGGCGCGTATCGAAAACTTAGAGGAACTGGTCACGGCAACGCGTCAGTTCAGCTATCAAGATGAAGACGAAGATTTGATGCCGCTGCAGGCATTTTTGTCACATGCGGCGCTGGAGGCGGGCGAAGGGCAGGCGGACAAATGGCAGGATGCGGTGCAGCTTATGACATTGCACTCGGCCAAAGGCCTTGAGTTCAGCCAGGTGTATATCGTGGGCATGGAAGAGGGCATGTTCCCCAGCCAGATGTCGCTGGATGAGGGCGGACGGCTGGAAGAGGAGCGTCGCCTGGCCTACGTGGGCGTGACCCGCGCCATGCAAAAATTGACGCTGACGTATGCTGAAACGCGTCGCCTTTATGGTAAGGAAGTGTATCACCGTCCGTCGCGGTTTATCGGTGAGCTGCCGGAAGCCTGCGTGGAAGAGGTGCGCTTGCGCGCCAGCGTAAGCCGTCCGGTCAGCCATCAGCGCATGGGAACGCCCGTTGCCCAAAACGACAGCGGCTTCACGCTGGGCCAGCGCGTGCGCCACGCCAAGTTTGGTGAAGGCACCATCATTAATCTGGAAGGCAGTGGTGAGCACAGCCGCTTGCAGGTGGCCTTTACCGGGCAGGGAATCAAATGGCTGGTCGCCGCGTACGCCCGCCTGGAAACGGTGTAGCGCGGTTGCGCTACCTTGACGACTTTTTCGTCTCAGCGTAACATGCGCCCACTATTATCAAGAGAGGACAATGCCTTGGACGCGCCCAGTCGATGCTGGCTCTATCCCCTGGTTTCCAGGATCATCTAAGGCTACCTCTCTGCTGGTAGCCTTCGATGTTATCAGCGACCTCCCTCTACACTCTCGTCGCATGAGTCAGCACTGATTTATCCTTGAAGCGAAAGTTTCCGCGTTCAGGCTTTGCCGTGCCCGTTTTGCCTCCGGCAACCCGGTTCACCGCCCTGTCCCATGAAGTCTGCAATGGGGAGTATTGCTATGCTGAGCGCCTTTAAACTTGAGCGCGATCGCCTGACGCGCATCGAGCTGGAAGAGAATAACGATAACCTGCACACTTCGGTGTGGGTGGATTTGATTGAGCCCGACGACAGCGAGCGCGAGCGCGTGCAGTCTGAACTGGGGCAAAGTCTGGCGACCCGTCCCGAGCTGGAAGACATCGAAGCTTCCGCGCGTTTCTTTGAAGATGAAGATGGCCTGCACATCCACTCCTTCTTTTTCTTTGAGGATGCCGAAGACCACGCCGGAAACGCCACGGTGGCGTTCACCATTCGTGAAGACCGCCTTTATACGCTGCGCGAGCGCGAACTCCCCGCGTTTCGCCTCTACCGCATGCGCGCGCGCAACCAGACGCTGATTGATGGCAACGCTTACGAACTGCTGCTGGATCTGTTTGAAACCAAAATTGAACAGCTGGCGGACGAGATTGAAAACATCTATAGCGCACTGGAAAAACTGAGCCGCGTGATCATGGAAGGCCAGCAGGGCGAAGAGTATGACGAGGCGCTGTCGCGTCTGGCAGAGCTGGAAGATATCGGCTGGAAAGTCCGTCTGTGTCTGATGGATACCCAGCGCGCGCTGAACTTCCTGGTGCGCAAAGCGCGGCTGCCCAGCAACCAGCTGGAACAGGCGCGGGAAATTCTACGCGACATCGAATCGCTGCTGCCGCATAACGAATCGCTGTTCCAGAAGGTTAACTTCCTGATGCAGGCGGCGATGGGCTTTATCAATATCGAACAGAACCGCATCATCAAGATCTTCTCGGTGGTTTCGGTGGTGTTTCTGCCGCCGACGCTGGTGGCCTCCAGCTACGGCATGAACTTTGAATTTATGCCTGAACTGAAGTGGAGCTTCGGCTATCCTGGTGCCATAGGCCTGATGATTCTGGCCGGACTGGCGCCGTACCTCTATTTCAAACGCAAAAACTGGCTGTAAGCGAAACGCTCGCTTCCTGCATCATACGCGTCGCCATCCGCTGGCGACGGCTTGAATTATGGTGAAGGAAGCGTAACCTGTTGCCTCCTCTCACTTTCCGCGTCCGAGCTTATGTCACGTTTCTCATTACAGCAGCAGTGGGCCCTGTTGCTGATTGCTTCGCTGCTATTAGGCGTTGTTCTCCAGCTGTTCCATCTTCCCGCCGCGCTATTATTGGGGCCGATGATCGTGGGCACGTTCATGGGCCTGTCCGGCGCCACGGTACGCATCGATAAACGTTTCTTTATCGGCGCCCAGGCGGTGCTGGGCTGCATGATTGGCCAGAGCTTATCCCCCGCGATCCTGACGCCGCTGCTGCACGACTGGCCGATTGTGCTGGCGGTGCTGCTGCTGACGCTGGCGGCCAGCGGGCTCTCCGGCTTCTTGCTGGTACGCTTTAGCCACCTGCCGGGGCCGACCGGCGCATGGGGATCGTCCCCGGGCGGCGCATCGGCAATGGTGGCGATGGCCGGTGATTTTGGGGCGGATGTGCGCCTGGTGGCATTCATGCAGTATCTGCGCGTGCTGTTCGTGGCCACCGCGGCAGCGGTGGTGGCGCGCATTGGACTCGGCAGCGAAGGCGGCTCGGCAGATCTGGTGTGGTTTCCGCCGCTGCAGAGCGGGTTTGTACTGACCTTGCTGGTGATGGCGCTGGGTGCCTGGCTCGGGCAGACGCTGCGTATTCCCTCTGGCGCGCTGCTGCTGCCTGCGCTAATGGGCGCGACGCTGCACGGCACCGGCATCGCGACGTTGCAGGTGCCGGAGTGGCTGCTGGCGCTGGCCTACGCGCTGATTGGCTGGAGCGTGGGGCTGCGCTTTACGCGTCCCATTTTCTTTCTGGCGCTGCGTACGCTGCCGCAAATGCTGGCCTCTATTTTCGGGTTAATGCTGCTCTGCGGCGGACTGGCCTGGATGCTGACGCGCGTGCTGCACGTAGATTTAATGACCGCTTACCTCGCGACCAGCCCGGGTGGACTGGATACCGTGGCGATCATCGCCGCCGGTACCCGCGTTGACATGGCATTTGTGATGGCCATGCAGACGCTGCGTCTGTTTACCATTCTGCTTACTGGCCCGGCGATGGCGCGCTTTATCTCACGCTTTGCGCGTGCGGGCTGAGAACAGCAAGGCATCAAAAATAAAGATAGCCAGCGCCAGCCAGATAAAGCCAAACGTGACCAGCTTGTCGGTGGTCAGGTGTTCGCCATAAAACAGCACCGCCAGCAGGAACATCAGCGTGGGGCCGAGGTACTGGAAAAAGCCCACCGTGGAGAGGCGCAGACGCGCGCAGGCTGCCGCGAACAGCATTAGTGGGATGGTGGTGACGATCCCAGCGGCCACCAGCTTAAGATTCAGCGCCAGCGGATTGGCGCTAAGGTGGCTGGTGGCGCTGTCGGCAAAACCAAACAGGTAAATTGCCGCCAGCGGAAACAGCCATGCGGTTTCAATTAACATGCCGCTTTGCGCATCGACCTGAATTTTTTTGCGAATCAGGGCGTAGAACGCAAAACTCAGCGCCAGGCCCAGCGCAATAATGGGCAGCGAGCCAAATTGCCACAGCTGTACCAGCACGCCAAGGGTTGCCAGCGCCACGGCCAGCCACTGCAACGTGCGAAAACGTTCGCGCAGAAACAGCATGCCAAACACCACGTTAATCAGCGGGTTGATAAAATAGCCGAGGCTGGCTTCCAGCATGTGCTGATTGTTCACCGCCCAGATAAACAGCAGCCAGTTACCGCCAACGGTTAGCGCCGTCAGCGCCAGCAGCAACACTTTCTTGGGCTGCTTCACCACGTTTGCGACCTGTTTCCAGCTTCGGGTCAGGGTAATTAAGATCAGCATAAACAGCGCCGACCAAATCACGCGGTGGGTCATGATTTCGGTGGGAGGAACGGCTTTAACCAGCTTGAAGTAGGCCGGTGCAATGCCCCAGATAAAGTAAGCGCCGAGCGCGTAGCCGATGCCGTGCCGCGTTTGTTGCGTATCCATGATGCGTGTCCAGAAAGTGGCGTGCGAGTGAGAGACGTTAACCGATGAGGTAGGTGGCCGTAGCGGTAGCGATATAATCGCCTTGCTGATTATGCAGCTCAACCCGCGCCACGGCGACCTTATTACCCGCGCGCAGCAGCGTACTGCTCGCCACAAAACGCTCGCCTCGCCCCGGTCGCAGGTAATCCACGCGCATATCAATGGTGCCCATGCGCGCCAGACGCTGACGCAGCACCTCTTCGCTGATCTCCGCGTCACGCGACAGCGCGTGGCTAACGCACACCAGACCGGCGGCCACGTCCAGCACCGAGGCGATGACGCCACCGTGCAAAATCTGCTGTGCTGCATTGCCGACCAGCATGGTTTTATTGGCAAAGCCTAACTCGGCATAGTTGGCTTCCAGACGCTCCAGTTCCAAACCCAGCGCCTGATTAAAGGGCATGTGATACACGAAAATTTCGCCAATCAAGCGGCGCGCTTCCTGCGGTGTCAGCAACGGGGATGACATAAACCTTGCCTTAAAATGGTAACGAGTTGGGTATCTTAAGCTGCCCCTGCATCGCTTTCCAGTTTCAAAAAACGCCGCTGAACAATGTGGCGCTTTGCGTGTAGAATGGCCTGCTTTTTGAACCATCGCCCTATTGAGACGATACATTGACGCCGTTCTTTCGGAGAATATTATGCGTAAGCTTTACGCTTTGATCGCTGCGGCATTGATGCTGCCTGCGCTGGCTTTGGCTGATGAAGCCACAATAAAAGAGGTGCACGACGCCCCAGCGGTGAGAGGCAGTATCATTGCCAACCTGCTGGAGAAGCACGATAACCCGTTCGTACTGTATCCTTACGAAAACAACTATCTGCTCTATACCTACACCAGCGACATGAATAAAGAGGCGATTTCGTCTTATAGCTGGGCAGACAAAGCCAAGAACGATGAAGTAAAATTCCAGCTCAGCCTGGCCTTTCCGCTGTGGCGGGGCATTTTGGGCGACAACTCGGTGCTGGCCGCCTCTTATACTCAGCGTTCATGGTGGCAGCTTTCCAACCGTGGCGCGTCGTCACCGTTCCGCGAAACCAACTATGAGCCGCAGATTTTCCTCGGCTGGGCCACGGATTACGATTTCGCCGGCTGGACCCTTCGCGATGTTGAACTGGGCCTGAACCATGAGTCCAACGGACGCAGCGACCCAACCTCACGCAGCTGGAACCGCGTTTATGCCCGTCTGATGGCGCAGAACGGTAATTTCCTCGCGGAGATCAAACCGTGGTATCGCCTGCCGGAAAGTGCTAACAACGACGATAACCCGGATATCACCAAATACATGGGTTACTACCGCGCGAAGCTGGGTTACATGGTGGGTGACAGCATTTATAGCGTGGAAGGCAACTACAACTGGAATAGCGGCTACGGCGGTGCAACGTTCGCCTGGAGCTATCCCATCAGCGAACACGTGCGTTTCTATACCCAGATTTTCAGCGGTTATGGTGAATCGCTTATCGACTACAACCATCGTCAAACTCGCGTGGGTGTGGGCGTAACGCTTAACGATCTGTTCTAAAAAAGTCAAAACAGGATTACCGTGGCAACATCGGCAGTGCTTAATCAGGAAATGCTGGCGCAGCAGGTTCTTCATGACACCTTCGGCTATCAGCAGTTTCGTCCCGGCCAGCAAACGATTATCGAGACGGCGCTTGCCGGACGCGACTGCCTGGTGGTCATGCCCACCGGCGGCGGCAAATCGTTGTGCTATCAAATTCCCGCGCTGGTGCGCGATGGGTTGACGCTGGTGGTTTCGCCGCTGATTTCACTGATGAAAGATCAGGTCGATCAGCTGCTGGCCAACGGCGTCGCGGCGGCCTGCCTGAATTCCACGCAGACGCGCGAACAGCAGCAGCAGGTGATGGCAGATTGCCGCACCGGCAAGTTAAAGCTGCTGTATATCGCACCGGAGCGGTTGATGATGGATAACTTCCTCGACGGCTTACAGCATTGGAATCCGGTGATGCTGGCCGTGGATGAGGCACACTGTATTTCGCAGTGGGGCCATGATTTCCGTCCAGAATACGGTGCGTTGGGCCAGCTGCGCCAGCGCTTCCCGGCGCTGCCGGTGATGGCGCTGACCGCCACCGCCGATGAAACCACGCGTAATGACATCGTGCATCTGCTGCAGATGCACGATCCGCTGATTCAACTGAGCAGTTTTGACCGTCCCAATATTCGCTATACGCTGGTGGAGAAATTCAAACCCAGCGAACAGCTGCTGCGCTACGTGCAGGAGCAGCGCGGCAAAAGCGGCATCATCTACTGTAATAGCCGCGCCAAAGTGGAAGACACTGCGGCGCGTCTGCAGAGCCGCGGCCTGAGCGCCGGCGCCTATCATGCCGGTATCGACAGCGAACAGCGGGCGCGCGTGCAGGAAGCATTTCAGCGTGACGATCTGCAAATTGTGGTCGCCACCGTGGCGTTTGGCATGGGCATCAACAAGCCCAACGTGCGTTTTGTGGTGCATTTTGATATTCCGCGCAACATTGAATCCTACTACCAGGAAACCGGACGTGCCGGACGCGATGGTCTGCCCGCCGAAGCGATGATGCTTTACGATCCGGCGGACATGGCGTGGCTGCGCAAGTGTCTTGAAGAAAAAATGCCGGGCCCGCTGCAGGACATTGAGCGCCATAAACTCAATGCGATGGGGGCGTTTGCCGAGGCGCAAACCTGCCGTCGTCTGGTGCTGCTGAACTATTTTGGCGAAGGCCGCCAGCAGCCCTGCGGTAACTGTGATATCTGCCTCGACCCACCGCGCCGCTATGACGGCTTGGTTGAAGCGCAGAAGGCGCTCTCCTGTATTTATCGCACCGGGCAGCGCTTTGGCATGAGCTACATTGTTGAGGTACTGCGCGGTTCAACTAACCAGCGCCTGCGCGATAATGGTCACGATAAGCTGCCGGTTTACGGCATTGGACGCGATCAGAGCCAGGAGCACTGGATCAGCGTGCTGCGCCAGCTGATCCACCTTGGCATGGTGACGCAAAATATTGCCCTGCACTCGGCGCTGCAGCTGACCGAAGCGGCGCGGCCGGTGCTGCGCGCGGAAGTGCCGCTGATGTTGGCGGTGCCGCGTACCGTGGCGGTAAAAAGCCGCAGCGGCAACGCGCCGAAAGTGTACGGCGGCAATTATGACCGCAAGCTGTTTGCCAAACTGCGCAAATTGCGTAAAGCCATTGCCGACGAAGAGAATATCCCGCCATACGTCGTGTTTAACGACGCGACGCTGATTGAAATGGCGGAGCAGGTGCCGGTGACCGCCTCTGAGATGCTGAGCGTCAACGGCGTGGGCCATCGCAAGCTGGAACGCTTTGGTAAGCCCTTCCTGTTAATGATTAAAGAACATCTTGATGAAGCGTAAAGGAAAAACAACATGCTGATGTTATTTGCCACTGTGGCGCTGGTGCACTTAGTCGCGCTGATGAGCCCTGGCCCGGACTTTTTCTTTGTGTCACAAACCGCCGCCAGCCGATCGCGTAAGGAAGCCATGCTCGGCGTGCTGGGCATTACGTTGGGCATTGTCATCTGGGCCGGTGTGGCGCTGATGGGACTGCACCTGATTCTCGCGAAAATGGCGTGGCTGCATGACATCATCATGGTGGGCGGCGGGTTATATCTGCTGTGGATGGGCTGGCAGCTGCTGCGCTCCGCGCGACACCGTCATCGGCATCCGCACAGTGCGCCACCTACCGTGGAGCTGCCGAAACGCGGCATGAGCTTTTTAAAAGGATTTCTCACTAACCTGTCTAATCCCAAGGCCATTATCTACTTTGGCAGCGTATTTTCTCTGTTTGTTGGGAACGACGTCGGTGCGATCGAGCGCTGGGGCCTGTTTTTACTGATTGTCGGTGAAACCTTTGCCTGGTTTGCGCTGGTGGCTGCAATTTTTGCGCTACCGTGGATGCGCGATAAGTATCAGCGCCTGGCAAAATGGGTGGACTGCACCGCTGGCGTGCTGTTTGCGGGCTTCGGTATTCATTTGATCATCTCGCGCTAAGCGCGACGTTTCCCCCGCGGCTGCGGGGGAGGCGATGCGTCAGGCGATGCGGCGAGCGCTGGCTAACAGCGCACCCACGGCCATAAACAGGCCGCCAAAGATGCGATTCAATCGCTTCATCTGCTTAGGCCCTTTAATCCATCCGGCGATGCGCGTTGCCAGCGTGGCATAGCCAATCATCACGATGACATCCACCACAATGGTGGTAACGCCCAGGATCAGGTACTGCATCAGCTGAGGCTGATGCGGCTGGATAAACTGGGGGAACAGCGCGGCAAGAAACACAATGCTTTTGGGGTTGGTGAGGTTCACCAGCAGCGCGCGCTGAAACAGCCGACGGCGCGGCATGGCTTTGGCAACGGCGTTGAGATCGATACCGCCCGCCGCCCGCCATTGTTGAATGCCAAGCCACACCAGATAGGCCGCGCCGGCCCATTTCAGGATCTCAAAGGCCATCACCGACTGAGAAAACAGCGCGCCCAATCCTGCGCCCACCAGCACGATATGCACCGCCAGGCCAAGCTGCAAACCGGTAATCGAGGCTACCGTGCCGCGATAGCCGTGGCTGATGCCGGTGCTCATGGTGTTGATCGCGCCAGAACCGGGAGAAAGGCTAAGAATCGTTGTGGTAAGCAGGTAGGTTAACCACCATTCAATGGTCATGGGTGACATTCCCTGAAGTAAGCGAAGTATGACACAATACGCCAGAACATCGCGGCACGCTATTCAGTGGATGCCTGCTAATGACGTTTTTTCCAGGAGGACGGATGCAGCATCACAAACAGAGCTGGCTCGGGCGTGAACAGGCCTTTGCGGCGTTTGCGACCGGTCCGCTGCTGGACTTCTGGCGCCGTCGGGAAGAGTGCGAGTTTACCGGTGTCGGCAATATTACTCTCCGCTATGTCCGCTTCACCGCGCCGCAGCATCGACGCGTGATTTTGATCGTGCCGGGACGCATCGAGAGCTATATCAAATACCCTGAGCTGGCCTACGATCTGTTTCACTGTGGCTACGACGTGGTGATCATCGATCATCGCGGGCAGGGCCGCTCCGACCGCCTGCTGGCCGATTCACACCGTGGTCACGTGGTGGCATTCAACGATTACGTTGACGATCTGGAAACGCTTTACCTGAAAGAGATCGTCAGCCACCACTATCAGCAGCGCTACGTGCTGTCGCACTCGATGGGCGGCGCAATCCTCGCCCTGTTCCTGGCGCGCCAGCCGCAGGCGTTTCACGCTGCGGTATTTTCTGCCCCAATGTTTGGCATCGTGCTGCCGCTGCCGCCTTTTCTGGCGCATCGCATTCTGGATTGGGCAGAAAAGCTGCCGGCGCTGCGCGACGGTTACGCGCTGGGAACCGGCCGCTGGCGTGCGCATCCGTTTGGCATGAATCGCCTGACGCACAGCCATGAACGCTATCGCCGCAGTCTGCGTTTCTACGCTGACGACCCGGCGATCCGCGTGGGTGGCCCGACCTACCATTGGGTGCGCGAAGGCGTGCAGGCCGGGCGCGATATCCTGGCGCAGGCGGCGAATATCACCACGCCGACCCTGCTGCTGCAGGCCAGCAAAGACGATGTGGTGGATAACCGATCGCAAGATGCCTTTTGCGCCGCGATGGCGCAGGCCGGGCACCCCTGTGAAGGCACCACGCCGTATGTCATCCAGGGCGCGCGCCATGAGATCCTGTTTGAATCAGATGCCATGCGCGCAGAAGCCCTCAACGCGGCGATCGCTTTCTTTGAGCGTCACGTTTAACCCTACAGCCCTTATCCGAGGTTTTACATGTATCACATTGTCGCATCCGATCTGGATGGCACGCTGCTTTCACCGGACCATCGCCTGACGCCTTTCGCGAGTGACACGCTCCAGGCGCTGGTGGCGCGCGATATCCACTTTATTTTCGCGACCGGACGCCACCACATCGACGTGGGGCAAATGCGCGATAAGCTGGCCATTCCGGCCTACATGATCACCTCCAACGGCGCGCGCGTGCACAATCCGGCGGGCGAGCTGGTATTCAGTCACAACCTCGACGCCGACATCGCCGGCGATCTCTACGGCCTACACTATCAGGATCCTGAGATCCTGACGCACGTTTATCGCGACGATGAGTGGTTTATCAACCGTCACGCGCCGGAAGAGCAGGATTATTTCCGCGAATCGGTGTTTATGTATCAGGTTTATCAGCCCGGTATTCTGCCCACCGATAACATCAGCAAAGTGTTTTTCACCTGTGACGATCCCGCGCGGCTGGTGCCGCTGGAGCAGGCGATTGAGGCGCGCTGGGGCGATCGCGTTAACGTCAGCTTCTCGCTGCCAACCTGTCTGGAAGTGATGGCGGGCGGGGTGTCAAAAGGACATGCGCTGGAGGCCGTTGCGCGGCAGCTGGGGCACGCGCTCGACGCCTGTATCGCCTTTGGCGACGGTATGAACGATGTCGAGATGCTGAGCATGGCGGGAAAAGGCTGCATTATGCGCAATGCGCAGCAGCGTTTGAAAGATACGCTGCCAACGCTGGAAGTGATTGGCAGTAACGCCGAGGACGCGGTACCGCATACGCTGCGCAAACTGTTTCTTGCGTAAATAAGGGCCGGGCAAACCGGCCCTTATCGATTAACTCTGCGCCTGTTTGTGTTTGTGCTCGCTCAGCATGGTGAGCAGCAGCAACACCACCGCCAACGCCGAACCGGCAATCATCACAATAAATCCGCCGTCCCAGCCGAAGAAATCCACGGTGTAGCCCACGATGGCGCTGGCGGCGACCGATCCGCCCAGGTAGCCAAACAGGCCGGTGAAGCCCGCCGCCGTGCCCGCCGCTTTTTTCGGTGCCAGCTCCAGCGCGTGCAGGCCGATCAGCATCACCGGACCGTAGATCAGGAAACCGATCACGATCATGCACAGCATATCAATACCCGGATTGCCCGGCGGGTTGAGCCAGTAAACCACGGTGGCGATGGTCACCAGCGTCATAAAGAACACGCCCGTGGCGCCGCGGTTGCCGCGGAAGACCTTATCCGACATCCAGCCGCACAGCAGCGTGCCGGGGATACCGGCGTATTCATAGAAGAAGTAAGCCCACGACGATTTATCCAGCGTAAAGTGCTTTACCTCTTTCAAATAGGTTGGCGACCAGTCGAGAATGCCGTAGCGCAGCAGATAGACAAAGACGTTAGCCAGGGCGATATACCACAGCAGCTTGTTGGGCAGGATGTACTGCATAAAGATCTGCTTTGCCGTCAGCTCCTGCTCATGATCGTCGCTGTAATCGGCAGGATAATCATTTTTCCACGCTTCAATCGGCGGCAACCCGCAGGACTGCGGCGTATCACGCATCAGCGCGAAGGCGATAATGGCCACCAGAATTGCCCCAAAGGCGGGCATATAGAGCGCGGCTTTCCAGTCATTGAACCACGCCATACCCAACAGGAACAGCAGCGGGGGAATGCCGCCGCCGACGTTGTGGGCGCAGTTCCAGACGGACACAATCCCGCCACGCTCTTTCTGTGACCACCAGTGCACCATGGTACGCCCACAGGGTGGCCAGCCCATGCCCTGAAACCATCCGCACAAAAACAGCAGCACAAACATCACCATGATGCTGGAGGTTGCCCACGGCACGAAGCCCATGAACAGCATCACGGCTGCGGCCAAAATCAGTCCGGCGGGTAAGAAAACGCGAGGATTGGAACGGTCGGAGACCGATCCCATGATGAATTTTGAGAAGCCGTAGGCGATGGAGATCCCCGACAGTGCAAAACCGAGATCCCCGCGCGAGAAGCCCTGTTCAACCAGATACGGCATCGCCAGCGCAAAGTTTTTGCGCACCAGATAGTAGGCGGCATAACCAAAGAAAATTCCGATGAAAATTTGCCAGCGTAGCCGGCGATACAGGGGATCGACGTGCGTGTCGTCCACCCGCGGGCGGTGCGGTGCAGGTTTAAAAATACTTAGCATGTGAGGCCCTCCAGGGCGCGATAATAATTATAAATTCCCAGCAGGTTAGGGTGGCGACAAGTGGCGCCGTAATTGGAAAGCGACTTTCCAATTCGCGCAAAGAATAGAGAGGCAAGGCGAAGGTTACTGTGATGTGTGACACATTTGTTACAGTTTGATGACAGCAAGGCGCGTAAACAGCCAAAAAATGGTGGATTTCGCGCATAAGATGCGGTGGTGCGCGTCGGGTTAAGTCCGCAGGCATTGATTGTTGCGTTTTTGGTCAGTTGTAAACCAGAAAGGCGCGTTTCGCAGCGGCGCTTTGTTTACACTAGCGCCACCGTAAATTGTGAGATCGCGACCGTGTTATTACTGATCGTTACCACCGTACTTTGGGCGTTTTCGTTTAGTTTGATTGGCGAATATCTGGCCGGCCAGGTGGATTCCTGGTTCTCGGTATTGATGCGCCTGGGCCTTGCCGCCCTGGTGTTTCTGCCGTTTTTACGCTGGCGCGGCTATCAAGCCTCTACGCTGCTGCTCTACATGCTGGTGGGCATGCTGCAGCTGGGTGTGATGTACCTGTTGAGCTTTGAAGCCTATTTGTATCTGAGCGTGCCGGAATTTTTGCTGTTTACCGTGATGACGCCGCTCTACGTCACGCTGATTTATGACCTGTTGAAGCGACGTCCGCTGCGTATCGGCTATGCCTTCAGCGCGCTGCTGGCGGTGGCGGGCGCGGCCATCATTCGCTATGACAAAGTCAGCGACCATTTCTGGTTTGGCTTGCTGCTTGTGCAGGCGGCCAATATCTGCTTTGCCATCGGCATGGTGGGCTACAAGCGGCTGCAGGAAACGCGGCCGATGCCGCAGCATACGGCGTTCTCCTGGTTCTACCTTGGCGCGGTGATTATCGCGATTGTGGCGTGGATGCTGTGGGGCAACCCCCATAAATTACCCACCACCTCCTTGCAGTGGGGCGTGCTGGTGTGGCTGGGCGTGGCGGCATCGGGATTGGGCTATTTCATGTGGAATTACGGCGCGACGCAAGTGGATGCGGGCACGCTGGGCATCATGAACAACATGCACGTGCCCGCCGGGCTGCTGGTGAATCTGGCGATTTGGCAGCAAACCCCGCACTGGCCGAGCTTCATTGGCGGAGCGGCGGTGATTTGCGCGTCGCTTTATGTCCACAAGCGCTGGATTCTGGGGCGTGCCACCGCCCGCGAATAGGGCGGCCAGCAGGCGCGGGATAGGGCTCGCCGCGCCGATCCGCAGCTTAGGCTTTTTTCGCCGGGGCAGGGCGCTGGATCAGCGTCATGCCTTTCAGGAAGTTACGCAGGATTTGATCGCCGCACTCGCGATAATTTTTGTGCTCGGGATTGCGAAAAATCGCGCCAATTTCCGCCTGAGATACCTTGAAGTTGGCTTTTGCTAACACGTCGGGAATGTCGCTGGTTTTCAGGGCAAACGCGATGCGCAGTTTTTTCAGGAAGATGTTGTTACTCATGCGGCGCTCTACCGACGGCGCAGGCGCATCGTCGCTTTTGCCGCGACGGTAAAAGATCAGGCCATTGAGAAAATAGCCCATGAGCACATCAGGCAGTTTGCGAAACGCGGCGTCATCATCTTTCTTTAGCCACGCCTGCACATCTTCCAGCGGCACCTCACTTCCCGCCAGGGCAAAAATCTCCACCACTTTGCTATCGCTCAGGTCGAGCATATAGCGCACGCTGCGCAGAACATCGTTATTGGTCATGGTGAAACTCTCCGGGGTAGCGAACAAAGCGGCGCATTATAGAGCAGGCAGAGCGGGGATAACAGCGCGGGCGATGGCGATCGCCCGACAATCAGTTGGACGCCAACGGCAATGTGCCCGGACGAGAGGCGTCGCGCACGTACGGCAGATGTTCGCAAGCGTGCTGGCGAGCGAAGCGCACAAAGGCTTCCAGCACTGGCTGACGCTGTTCGCCGTCGCGGACGGCCGCGTAGAGTCGGCTCCAAAGACCGTTACCCAGCGTGCGCGTCACCACTAAGCCCTGCTGCTCAAAACTCTCCACCACCCAGTGCGGCAGCGCCGCGATGCCCATGCCCGCCGACACCATCTGAATCAGCAGCAGGGTGTTATCCACATTTTTCAGCGCGGGAGAGACGCCGGCCGGCTGCAAAAAGTGTCGCCAGATATCCAGGCGCTGGCGCTGCACCGGATAAATCATCAACACCTCATCGGCCAAATCTTCCGGTGAAATCAGCGTACGCTGCGCCAGGGGATGATCGGGTGCCAGCACCAGGCGCACTTCAAAGTCAAACATCGGCGTATAAAACAGACCGCTGCGCGGCAGAATGTCGCTGGTCAGCACCACGTCCAGTTCACCTTGCTGCAACGCGGGTTGGGGGTCGAACGTCACGCCAGACTTAAAATCCATCATCACCTGTGGCCAGTTTTGGCGGAAATTATTCAGCGCTGGCGTCAGCCACTGGATGCAGCTGTGACACTCAATGGCGATGCGTAATGTGGTCTGGCGGGGTTCGTCGCAGGCCTGAAGCGCCTGCTGGATTTGCGGTAGAACCTGCTCGGCTAGCTGCAGCAATATTTCTCCCTGCGGCGTGAAGCGCAGCGGCTGGCTCTTGCGCACAAACAGTCGAAAGCCCAGCCGCTGTTCCAAATCGCTGAACTGGTGCGACAGCGCAGATTGCGTCTGATGCAGCTGAGCGGCGGCGGCGGCTAACGAGCCGGTATTACGTAACGCCTGCAGCGTTCGCAGGTGTTTAAGTTCGATCATGAGCGTCCTTCACATCGAGAGTGCACGAAATGCGCGTGTGCCTATACAGTACCTGCAGTTCATGGCGGTGTAAACATCTGGACGGCTAAACAGCGGCTGTGGCGATCGTTTTGAGGCTGCCGGCGCCCCCTATAGTAACTATGCATAGAGCGTGGACGAGCGATGGCAGTCGGACAACGGGCGGGGGGGTGAAAGGAAGAAAAAACGGGCGCGGGTGCGCCCGCGTACTACTCGGCTTTGGGGGCGACACCGTACTGCCTGAACCAGGCCAGCATGCGCGTCCAGGCGTCTTTAGCAGATTCGGCGTGGTAGCTTGGGCGATAATCGGCGTTAAAAGCGTGGCCCGCCTCGGGGTAAACCACAATCTCGGCTTTAGCATTGGCGGCATGCAGCGCCTGGCGCATTTTTTCCACACTTTCCAGTGGGATGCCTTCATCCTGCCCACCGTAGAGGCCCAGCACAGGCGCGTTGAGATCCACGGCCACGTCAATCGGGTGCTTTTGCTGTTTAAGCGTTTTTTCGCCTTCAAGACGGCCATACCATGCCACTGCTGCGCGCACCTGTGGGTTGTGCGCCGCAAACAGCCAGCTAATGCGACCGCCCCAGCAGAAACCGGTGATGGCCAGGCGCTGCATATCGCCGCCGTGGCGTGCCGCCCAGTTGGCGACATGATCGAGATCGGAGAGCACCTGTGAATCCGGCACTTTACTCACCAGCTCTTTGAAAAGCGTGGGAATATCAGCATAGTCGTTGGGATCGCCCTCGCGGAAGTAGAGCTCTGGCGCGACCGCCAGATACCCTTCATGGGCAAGACGGCGGCAGATATCACGGATATGCTCATGAACACCGAATATCTCTTGTACCACCAGCACAATCGGTAGCGTACCTTCATAGGTTTTGGGCCGCGCATAATAGGCGGGGAGATTTTCCCCCTGACTGGGTACGGTGGTTTCGCCCGCGTAGAGATTGTCACTGGCGGTAATCAGGGTGCTGTCAGCCGTGGGTTGAACAGCCCGAGCAAAACCGCCAGCGGCTGAGGATGGGGCCCCGTTTTCTTCACTTTTCATGGTTTTCTCCGTGCTAGCGTGTGCGCAACCCCGTAACTATAGCCTGGCGCTATAACGTAGGATGGCCGTTTAGCGCGTGGGCGCGCGTAGCGTCTTCTATTAACATTGCCAACGCGTTTCCACAGCACCGTGCGCGGCAAATCCGCAAAAGGGGCGCTTAATGTGTGAAAAGAATCACAATTTAATTGGCGATGATTGCAAGTTTCATTGCTGGAAGTGAAATTAGTCACATATTTGAGCTGATGCTTGGCGTAAAGTGGCGCGCTTATTCCTTCTCTCTATCAGGAGTCTGTTATGGCCCAGTCTGACGTTTTCCATCTTGGCATTACGCAAGCCGATCTGAAAGGTGCCCAACTCGCCATTGTGCCGGGCGATCCGGAGCGCGTGAAAAAAATCGCGGCGCTGATGGACAATCCACAGCATCTGGCATCCCATCGCGAATTTACAACCTATCTTGCTGAGATTGAGGGAAAACCGGTCGTCGTGTGCTCAACCGGCATTGGCGGCCCGTCGACGTCTATCGCGGTTGAAGAACTGGCGCAGCTGGGCGTGCGGACCTTTCTGCGCGTGGGCACCACCGGTGCCATTCAGCCGCACATTAACGTCGGTGATGTGCTGGTCACGACGGCGTCAGTACGGCTTGATGGCGCCAGCTTGCATTTCGCGCCGATGGAGTTCCCTGCCGTAGCCGATTTCAGTTGTACCACCGCGCTGGTGGCGGCGGCGGAGGCCTGCGGTGCAACAACTCACATTGGGATTACCGCGTCCTCTGACACCTTCTATCCGGGACAAGAGCGCTATGACACTTTCTCTGGACGCGTAGTCAGCCGTTTTAAAGGCTCAATGGAAGAGTGGCAGCAGATGGGTGTGCTCAATTATGAGATGGAATCCGCTACACTGTTGACCATGTGCGCCAGCCAAGGGCTGCGTGCGGGCATGGTGGCGGGCGTCATTGTGAACCGTACGCAAAAAGAGATCCCGGATGCCGTCACAATGAAGCAAACCGAAAGCGACGCGGTAAAAATTGTGGTGGAAGCCGCGCGTCGCCTATTGTAGTGCGCGAGTCAGAGGATAATTCGAGACCAGGCTTATGGGTAATGCACTCACCGCCTGACTAAACTGCGCACAGTCCCAGCTAAAACTGAGAAATTTCTTATGCGCAAAACGGTTATCCCCGCTCGTTCCCCTTTATTGGCCTCTCCCTCTGCCGCGCAGGCGCGCGTTGAAAATGCCGCCGCGCGTTTCCGCCAGGCCATGGCGGAGTCTAATTACCCGCTCGCACGTCAATGTTGTGAAGACGTGCTACGCGTGATGCCCAATAACATGCAGGTGCTCAGCGACTACGCGTTGTCGCTTATGCGTGTGGGCGAATACAAGAAGTCCTACAAAACCTATCAAAAAATCTACCACGCCTCTGCGGCACAGCGCGCGCAGGCCACAGAAACCTGGCTAGATGGTTTAGTGGAAGTCTGCGGCTGGCTAGGCAAGATGGATGAGGTCGCGCGCTACGGCCTGGAGTCGCTGCAGCAGTCTGACCAGCGCTTCCGCAGCGGGCAAAAAGTGGCGTATCCCGCGCCAACCCCACCAGCGTTTAATCCGAATAAACCCGCGGAAAATATCATTGCCTTTAGTTTGTACGGCAGCCAACCACGCTATTGCGAAACGATGATCAAAAACGTCGAAGTTGCGCGTGAGCTTTACCCAAGCTGGATGTGCCGTATCTATCTTGACGACAGCGTGCCGCAGCACGTTTGGCAGCGTCTGCGTCAGCCGAACACGCAATTGATCGATATGAGCGGACAGCAGGGCATTTTTCCCACGCTGTGGCGCTTTTTGGTGGTGGACGATCCCAGCGTTAAGCGTTTTCTGGTGCGGGATGCCGACTCGCTGCTTTCTGAGCGTGAAGTCGCGGCGGTGGATGACTGGCTGCAGTCACCCTACTGGTTCCACCATATGCGCGACTATTTCTCTCATACCGAGCTGCTATTGGCCGGCATGTGGGGCGGCTGTCACGGTGTTTTCCACTCGGTCGAGCAGCAGATGCGCGACTTTGTGGCCCAATACGCGGGCAACACGCGCTTCACCGATCAATATTTCCTGAAGGTGGCGCTGTGGCCCACGGTGCGAGAGAGCCTGCTTAACCACGACGAGATTTTCCACTTTCATCATGCGCAACCGTGGCCGGCACATCCGCCCGTGCGCTGGCAGACGGCGCACTTTCACGTCGGCAGCAACGCCGGTTTTGCCAGCATGGCCGGTAAACTCGTCAACCCCGAAAACGGCGTACAGCAGATTGAGATCGTCTACGGCGGTCATCAGTGGTGCTATCCGGCGCGGGTGATTAACGCGTCGGAATGGGTACTGCCTATGCCGTTTTTCCTTGTGGACGCATGGAAAGCCGGAGAGCTTCAGGTGCGGGCGCTGTAACCGCGGCTGTTGAAAGCAAATGAATCCGTCAAGACATGCGGGCTTGCACTGAAAACCCCCGAACAGGCGCACGTAAAATTGTCTGGACATCTATACAGTGCGACCTTACCTTTTCCTCAGCGAGACGATCCGCGGAGGAATTATGGATCAGCAACTTATCATTAGCGGCGCGTTGGCGCTGGCCGGTTTGGGCTTGGGCTGGCTATGTGCTCAGCTGCGCGCCGGCCATCAACACGCCAGCTTCGTGACTGAACGCCGTCTGCTGGAGGACCAGCAGCAGCGTCAGCAACAATCCCTTGAGCAATTACAGCAGCAGATCCAGCAGCGTGAGCAGGAGCTGCGCCAGCTGCACGGCACGCTCAGCGCCGCGCAGGAGCGGCTGCAGCAGCTTGACTACTGGCGCGGCGAAAGCGAACAGCTTGCGCGTGAATTGCGTAATCAACTGGAAGTGAACAGCGCGCAGGAGGCCGAACTGCGTGAAGTCACTATTCGTCTTGAAGAGACGCGCTTCGCCGCAGAGGAGAAGCAGCGTCTGCTCACCAACAGTGAACAGCGCCTGAGCGCACAGTTCGAGAATTTGGCCAACCGTATATTTGAGCACAGCGGGCGCCGCGTGGATGAGCAAAACCGTCAGAGCCTGAACGGCTTAATCGGCCCGCTTCGCGAGCAGCTTGAAGGTTTCCGCCGCCAGGTTAACGACAGCTTTGGTCAGGAAGCGCGCGAACGCCACACGCTGACGCACGAAATTCGCCAGCTGCAGCAGCTCAACGCGCAGATGGCCCAGGAAGCGGTAAACCTGACCAAGGCGTTAAAAGGCGATAATAAGATCCAGGGGAACTGGGGCGAGGTGGTGCTCAGTCGCGTGCTTGAAGCCTCGGGACTGCGTGAAGGCTATGAGTACCAAACGCAGGTTAGCGTGCAGTTGGAGCAGCAGGGCAGAATGCAACCCGACGTGATTGTGCGTCTGCCGCAGGGCAAGGATGTGGTCATTGATGCCAAGATGACGCTTATCGCCTACGAACGTTACTTCAACGCGGAAGACGAAGCGACCCGCGAGCAAGCTATCCAGGAGCATGTCAGCGCCATGCGCGGGCATATTCGCCTGCTGGGCCGTAAAGATTATCAACAATTGCCCGGTTTACGCTCACTGGATTATGTGTTGATGTTTATCCCTGTCGAGCCCGCTTTTTTGCTGGCGATTGACCGTCAGCCAGAGCTGATTTCTGAAGCGCTGCAGCAAAATATTATGTTGGTCAGTCCCACCACGCTGCTGGTGGCACTGCGGACGATCAATAATCTGTGGCGATACGAGCACCAGAGCCGCAATGCCCAGCGCATCGCCGATCGCGCGGCGCGCCTGTATGACAAGATGCGGCTATTTGTCGATGACATGAGCGGCATTGGCCAGAATCTTGATAAAGCCCAGCAGAGCTATCGGCAGGCGATGAAAAAGCTCGCTGAGGGTCGGGGTAATCTGATCGCGCAAAGTGAAGCCTTTCGCACACTGGGCGTGGAGATCAAACGGCCCATTAATCCCCAGCTGGTGGCGCAGGCGCTGCCGGACGAGGCGGATGAAAATGGAATGGACGATCGTTGCACCGATGAAAATGCAACGGATTTATCGGACGAGGTGCCGCGGCGTATCAACGAATAGCGCGGTGGTAACGTGCTCGGATCGCACGACTCTGATACACTTTGACGAGTATTGTTTGTGGAACAGGTAAACCCGATGGCAGATGAATCACAGCAGGAAACTACCCACTTTGGCTTTCAGACCGTAGCGAAAAGTGAAAAGGCCGACAAAGTCGCAGACGTGTTTCACTCCGTGGCGGCGAAATATGACCTGATGAACGACCTGATGTCGTTCGGCATTCATCGCGTTTGGAAGCGTTTTACCATTGACAGCAGCGGCGTGCGCCGTGGTCAGCGCGTACTGGATTTGGCTGGTGGAACCGGCGACCTGACCGCGAAATTTTCCCGTTTAGTGGGCGAAACCGGTCAAGTAGTCCTGGCCGATATTAATAGCTCTATGCTGAAAATGGGGCGGGAAAAGCTGCGCAACCTGGGGGTAACAGGCAACGTCAGTTACGTACAGGCCAACGCGGAAGCCCTACCTTTCCCCGATAACCATTTTGATTGCATCACCATTTCATTTGGTTTGCGTAACGTCACTGAAAAAGAGAAGGCGCTGGCCTCGATGTACCGCGTGCTCAAGCCGGGCGGACGTCTACTGGTACTGGAATTTTCCAAGCCGGTGCTGGAGCCGCTGAGCAAAGCTTACGATACCTATTCATTCCACATTTTGCCGCGCATCGGGCAGTTGGTGGCAAAGGACGCTGAAAGCTACCGCTATCTGGCGGAATCTATTCGTATGCATCCCGATCAGGAAACCCTGAAAGCGATGATGAACGACGCAGGCTTCGAAAATACCACCTGGACGAACATGACCGGCGGTATCGTGGCGCTGCACCGTGGCTTTAAGTTCTAAACGATCATGACATTTACCCCGCTTATCACGGGCGGCCTTGAAACCGCCCTCAACCGCATTCTCTATCGTGACCGAAGCCTGAAAGCGGCGCGTCAACGTTTAGCCGGTAAGGTGTTGACTTTGCGCCTGCAAGAGCTGGATTTTCCCGTGGTACTGGTGTTTAGCGAACTGCAGCTGGATGTGCTAAGCGACTGGCAGGACCGCAGCGATTGCACCGTGACGCTTAGTCTCAGCACGCTGCCCAAACTGCGTGACCGCCAGCAGCTTACGCACCTGATTCGCAGCGGAGAGCTCAATGTTGACGGCGATCTGCAGGTGGTACAGCAGTTCTCGGCGCTGATGGATTTGGCTGAACTGGATCCGGCGGAGTACCTGGCGCCTTGGATAGGCGATATTGCCGCGCAGGGCGTCAGTCAGGCGGCACAGCAGGCGCTGGCGTTTGTGCAAAAGCGCGTGCTGCGTCGGCGCGATGACTTGGGTCAGGTGCTGACGGAAGAGTGGCGCGTCGCGCCGGGTGCGCTGGAGCAGGCTTGGTTCAGTGATGAGGTTGAGGCGATGGAACGTTCGCTTAATGCGTTTGAAGCGCGTTTGGCACAGCTGGAGGCGAAATGACGCTGGGAGAAATTCGGCGCTTATACTTCATTATCAAGATTTTCCTCACCTACGGTCTTGATGAGTTGATTCCCCGCATGCGCATCACCTTGCCACTGCGATTGTGGCGGCGCTGTATATTCTGGATCCCTAACCGGCACAAAGACGCAGAGATGGGTACCCGTCTTCGCCTGGCGATGGAGCAGCTTGGGCCCGTATGGATCAAGTTTGGGCAGATGCTATCGACCCGCCGCGATCTGTTTCCACCGGCCATTGCCGATGAGCTGGCGATATTACAGGACCGCGTTGCGCCTTTTGACGGCCACAAAGCCAAAGCGCAGATTGAGCGTTCCATTGGCGGACCTGTCGATACGTGGTTTGAGGATTTTGACATTACGCCGCTGGCTTCAGCCTCGATTGCGCAGGTGCACACGGCTACGCTGAAATCCAACGGTCGTCAGGTGGTTATCAAGGTGATTCGCCCTGATATTCTACCGGTGATCAAAGCGGACATGCGCCTGATCTATCGTCTTGCGCGCTGGGTACCGCGTTTGCTGCCGGATGGCCGGCGTCTGCGTCCGGTCGAAGTGGTGCGCGACTACGAAAAAACATTGCTGGATGAACTCAATCTGCTGCGCGAAGCGGCAAACGCCATTCAGCTGCGCCGTAATTTTGAAAACAGCAGCATGCTGTACGTGCCGGAAGTGTTTTCAGACTACTGCAGTGAAACCATGATGGTGATGGAGCGCATTTACGGTATTCCGATTTCGGATGTCGTGACGCTGGAGCAGCATGGCGTCAACATGAAGCTGCTGGCTGAGCGCGGCGTGCAGGTGTTTTTCACTCAGGTTTTCCGCGACAGCTTCTTCCACGCCGACATGCATCCCGGCAATATTTTTGTTAGCTACGACCATCCTGAAGATCCGCAGTACATCGGCATAGACTGCGGTATCGTGGGATCGTTAAACAAAGAAGATAAGCGCTATCTGGCCGAAAACTTTATCGCCTTCTTTAATCGTGACTATCGCAAGGTTGCCGAGCTGCACGTTGATTCAGGCTGGGTGCCGCCAGATACCAACGTAGAAGATTTCGAGTTTGCGATCCGCACCGTTTGTGAGCCCATTTTTGAGAAGCCGCTGGCGGAAATCTCGTTTGGTCACGTCTTGTTGAATCTGTTTAACACCGCGCGGCGCTTCAATATGGAAGTCCAGCCGCAGTTGGTGCTGCTGCAGAAAACGTTGCTATACGTCGAGGGCATTGGCCGGCAGCTTTATCCGCAGCTCGATCTGTGGAAAACCGCTAAACCATTCCTTGAAGACTGGATTAAAGATCAGGTTGGCATTCCCGCCATTGTGCGTGCAGTGAAGGAAAAAGCCCCTTACTGGGCGGAGAAGCTGCCAGAGCTGCCAGAATTGTTCTATGACAGCTTGCAGCAGCATAAATTACTGCGGCACAGCGTGGATCGGTTAGTGAACGATTTGAACGCGCAGCGCACGCGGCATCACCAATCGCGCTACCTGTTTGGCGTAGGGGCGACGCTGCTGCTAACCGGCACCGCCGTGCTGCTCAGTCGCCCGGATTGGGATTTCTTCCCCGCACTCTTAATGGCCGCGGGCATCGTGACCTGGCTGGTCGGTTGGCGTAAGACAATCTGATTGTTTGGCTAGTGCAAATCGCGTAATGTCGCAGGCTTAAGCCCAAATCCATACGGGCTTTTGCGCATTACACACCACCATTATTACAGAATCATAGAGGCATATCTCATGGGCGGTATCAGTATTTGGCAATTGTTAATCATTGCCGTCATTGTTGTCCTTTTGTTCGGTACCAACAAGCTCCGCAATCTGGGTTCGGATTTGGGTTCTTCCATTCGCGGCTTCAAAAAAGCCATGAGTGATGAAGACGACAAAAAGGATCACCCGAACGAGCAGGACGCTGACTTCAACGCCAAAAATCTGGCCGACAAACAGCATACCTCGGCGAGCAAAGACGACGCCCGGGATAAGTAAGGTAAAACTGTGTTCGATATTGGGTTTAGTGAACTGGTATTGGTGTTCGTGATCGGCTTGATTGTATTGGGCCCACAGCGCTTACCCGTCGCGGTGAAAACCGTCGTGGGCTGGATCAGAGCGATACGCTCGTTGGCCGCTAACGTACAGCACGAGCTGGCGCAGGAGTTGAAACTGCAAGAGCTTCAGGACAGCCTGAAAAAAGTGGAAGAGGCCGGGCGCGGGACGCTTTCACCGGAGCTTAAGCAGTCGATGGAAGAGCTGCGTAAAACGGCGGATTCCATGAAGCGTTCCGTCCAGCAAAGCAGTGAGATCGAGAAAGAGGAGGATGAAGCGAACACCATCCATCAAACTCGTCCTACGCCACCACCGACTGAAACCGCGCCAGCGCACACTGTGGCATCCGCACCGGCGCACAGCGCCCGCGAGCCTGCACCGCTGTCTGAAGACACTGCTGGCGCCAGCGCCGTAAAACCAGATGATGTACATGCGTCTGGCAGCACGGCGACAGCCCCTTCCGCTAAAGATGAACGATAATCATGGCCGTTGAAGATACCCAACCGCTCATCAGTCACCTGATTGAGCTGCGCAAGCGTCTGTTGAACTGCATCATTGCAGTTTTTGTTATCTTTCTCTGTCTGGTCTACTTCGCTAACGACATTTATCACGCCGTCGCGTCGCCGTTGATTAGTCAGATGCCGGTGGGTGCCAGCATGATTGCCACCGACGTGGCATCGCCCTTCTTTACGCCTATCAAGCTCACCATCATTGTCTCGGTATTCCTGGCCGTGCCGGTGATTTTGTATCAGGTGTGGGCCTTTGTTGCGCCCGCGCTTTATCGCCATGAGCGCAAGCTGGTCATGCCGCTGCTGTTCTCCAGTACGCTGCTGTTTTATGTGGGCGTGGCCTTCGCTTACTTCATCGTTTTCCCGCTGGCGTTTGGCTTTTTTGCAAAAACCGCGCCGCAGGGCGTGACGATTGCAACCGACATCACTAACTATCTTGATTTCGTGATGACAATCTTTATGGCGTTCGGCGTTGCCTTTGAGGTACCCATTGCGATTGTGCTGATCTGCTGGACCGGCATCACCACGCCAGAAGACCTCAAAAAGAAGCGGCCTTATATTCTTGTCGGTGCATTCGTCGTGGGGATGCTGCTCACACCTCCTGACGTTTTTTCGCAAACTTTGCTCGCTATTCCGATGTACTGCCTGTTTGAAGTCGGCGTATTCTTCTCCCGCTACTATGTGGGTAAAGGACGTCACGCGTTACAGGATGAGGAACAGAACCCTGAATCCTGATGTCCTTTAGACAGGGCATTTCGTCATCAAGCGAAATGAAAAAGACGTTAAGCCGCCCACCCGTTGGGCGGTTTGTCTATCTGGCGTTCGCTGAGTGCGAACCAGATAGAAGCCATTGGGAGAAAACATGTTTGATATCGGTGTAAACCTGACCAGCACGCAGTTCGCAAAAGATCGCGAGAAGGTGGTAAAACGTGCGCGTGAAGCAGGCGTCACCGGCCTGTTAATTACCGGCACCAATGCGCTGGAAAGTCAGCAGGCACGTCAACTGGCGGCCGCGCATCCCGGCTTTTGCTGGTCCACCGCTGGCGTGCATCCGCACCATGCCAGCGAGTGGTCGGCGGAAACGGCGAATACGCTGCGTCGGCTGGCTGAGAGTGAGCAGGTCGTGGCGATCGGCGAATGCGGGCTGGATTTTAACCGTAACCTCGCCGCGCATGCGCAGCAGGAGTATACGTTTGATGCCCAGCTGGCGCTGGCCGCAGAGTTGCAGCTGCCGGTGTTTTTACACTGCCGTGAAGCGCACGATCGCTTTGCTGCCGTGCTGGAGCCGTGGTTGCCCAAACTGGTTGGCGCGGTGGTGCACTGTTTTACCGGCACGCGCGATGAACTCGCCGCCTGTCTGGCGATGGGGTTATCGGTGGGGATCACCGGCTGGGTCTGTGACGAGCGTCGCGGCCTGGAACTCAGAGAGATGCTGCCGCTGATTCCGTCAGAGCGGTTATTGCTGGAGACTGACGCGCCTTATCTTTTGCCGCGCGATATGCGCCCACGTCCGACGTCGCGGCGCAACGAGCCCTGCTTTTTGCCGCACATTGTACAGCAGGTGGCGATGTGGCGAGGAGAAGAGTCAGACGCGTTGGGGGCCATTGTGGATCGCAACGCGCGTCAGCTTTTTAGACTGGCTTAAAGTTTACGAAACTGCTTGTTATCGACGCTGCGCATGACCTGTTTGTTCAGCAGGTTAAGCAGCAGTACAGAGCGGGTTTCACCGTCGGGCTCGGCAAAAATTGCGCGCAGCCCTTCGAAGGTGCCTTCCGTGATGATCACTTCATCTCCGCTTTGCGGTGTTTCTGGATCAAGCAGAATTTGTGGCACGTCGGTTTGCAGCGCGGCAATCACCTCTGAGGAGACGGTCGCGGGCATGGCGCCAAATCGGACAAAGTGGCTGACCCCGCGCGTGCTGCTAATGGTGGTGGTGTGAATCGCTTCGGGATCGAACTCGATAAACAGATAGTTAGGGAACAGCGGCTCGCTGACGGTGGTGCGCTTGCCGCGCACGATTTTCTCCAACGCAATCATCGGGCTAAGGCAGGTCACCGCTTGCCGCTCAAGATGCTCTTTCGCACGCATCAGCTGCCCACGTTTGCAATAGAGTAAATACCAGGATTCCATAACTGCTCCAAAAAAATGGACCTCAAGAATATCAAACCTGCTGTCAGAGTTATAGCGCATCAGTAGGCCTAAGCCCCGCCAAAAAATGCATTTCGACGCCGTTTTACCCGTCCGCGGCAACATAGCCGGGATTCCCAGCAAGAATTGACGGCTGGCGCGCATCTGTATCAGACTCGTCTTTCATCCTGATTAAAAAAACGAAAAGGACCGGCAAATGGAACTGTTTCTGTTAAGTAACGGTAGAGTGTCCAGTGAGGCGCCACTGCTGAGCTATGCCCATCCGCAGCTACACGCGATGATCGCCCGCCGCGGCATTACTTCCGCCGTGCTGGTGCCTTACGCCATTCTGCGCAGCGATCCTGCGCAACGCGCACAGGAGTTAACTGACGCGCTCGGCATTACCGTGCGCACGTTGGATGAGTTTGCTTCGCCGCTGGCGGCAATTGAACAGGCGGAGCTGATTGTGGTGAGCGGCGGGAATACGTGGTTCCTGAACCAGATGCTGCATGAGCAAGGTTTGATTGTGCCGATTAAGCGAGCCGTCCGGGAGCGTAACGTGCCTTACGTTGGCTGGAGCGCCGGCTGTAATGTGGCGACGCCGTCAATTCGCACCACCAATGATATGCCGGTGCGAAGCAGCGTCGTGCTGCCCGCGCTGGGGCTGTTCCCGGTGCAGATCAACCCGCACTATCTGGATGCGCACGTCAGCGGCCACATGGGGGAAACCCGCGACGAGCGGCTGGCAGAGTTTTGCGCCGTGAATCCCGGCGAGTCTGTGATCGCCCTGCGCGAGGGCAGTTTCCTGCACGTGAGCGACGGTCATTTACGCTATTACAGCGCGCGCGGCGAGGATTTTAAGGTTTTTCGACACAATGCCCCAATCGCCGCTTATCACGATACGCTGCCCCTGCAGTCGCTGGTTCCTTTTGTCTGCGCGGCGGTTTAACGCAGAAACCTTAACATGCCAGCGCGAACAAACTTATAATCGCTGCTTCACTCTGGCCGGAAGCTAACGCCGCATGAAATATCAGGATTTACGAGACTTCATCGCGCTGCTTGAGCAGCGCGGCGAACTGAAACGCATCACTCAGGAGATCGATCCTGAGCTGGAAATGACCGAGATTGCCGACCGCACGCTGCGTGCTGGCGGCCCAGCGCTACTGTTTGAAAATCCGAAAGGATACAGCATGCCGGTGCTGTGCAACTTGTTTGGCACGCCCAAGCGCGTCGCCATGGGCATGGGGCAGGAAGACGTCAGTGCGCTGCGCGAGGTGGGTAAGCTGCTGGCGTTTTTAAAAGAGCCAGAGCCGCCGAAGGGATTCCGCGATCTGTTCGATAAAATGCCGCAGTTCAAACAGGTGCTGAATATGCCGACCAAGCGTCTGCGCCATGCGCCGTGCCAGGAAGAGGTATTTAGCGGTGATGACGTTGACCTGTCGCGCATTCCCGTGATGCGCTGCTGGCCGGGCGATGCCGCGCCGCTGATTACCTGGGGATTAACCGTGACGCGCGGTCCCCATAAAGAGCGGCAAAATTTGGGCATTTATCGCCAGCAGGTGATTGGTAAGAACCGCGTGATCATGCGCTGGTTATCGCATCGCGGCGGCGCGCTGGATTTTCAAGAGTGGTGCAAAGCGCATCCGGGCGAGCGTTTTCCCGTTTCGGTGGCGCTCGGGGCAGATCCGGCCACCATTCTGGGTGCCGTCACGCCGGTGCCAGACACGCTGTCTGAGTACGCGTTTGCCGGCCTGCTGCGTGGCAACAAAACAGAAGTGGTAAAATGTGTCTCTAATGACCTTGAAGTACCGGCGAGCGCAGAGATTGTGCTGGAAGGGTATATCGAAGCGGGCGATATGGCGCCGGAAGGACCTTACGGCGATCATACCGGCTACTACAATGAAGTAGACAGCTTCCCGGTATTCACCGTGACGCACGTGACGCAGCGCCGCCAGCCCATTTATCACTCCACTTACACGGGACGGCCACCGGATGAGCCTGCCGTGCTGGGCGTGGCGCTAAACGAAGTGCTGGTGCCCATCCTGATCAAGCAGTTTCCGGAAATTGTGGATTTTTATCTGCCGCCTGAGGGCTGCTCCTACCGTTTGGCCGTGGTGACGATCAGGAAGCAGTATGCGGGTCACGCCAAGCGCGTGATGTTTGGCGTGTGGTCATTCCTGCGCCAGTTTATGTACACCAAGTTTGTGATTGTGTGCGACGAGGATGTGAATGCGCGCGACTGGAACGATGTGATCTGGGCGATCACCACGCGCATGGACCCCGCACGTGATACGGTGTTGGTTGAAAATACACCGATAGATTACCTCGATTTTGCCTCGCCGGTGTCTGGCCTTGGGTCGAAAATGGGCCTGGATGCCACCAATAAATGGCCCGGCGAGACCACGCGCGAATGGGGAACGCCGATCGTGAAAGATCCCGCCGTAACGGCGCGCATTGACGCGATCTGGGATGAGCTAGCTATCTTTGCCGAATCGCCGCCGCGCTAACGGCAGCAGAGAAACAGAAAAGGGAACGTATGACGACGTTAAGCTGCAAAGTGACTTCGGTTGAAGCCATTACCGATACCGTTTACCGCGTTCGATTGATTCCGGCGGCAGCGTTTAGCTTCCGCGCGGGGCAATACCTCATGGTAGTGATGGACGAGCGGGATAAACGCCCGTTTTCGCTGGCCTCAACGCCAATGGAAAAAGAGATCATCGAGCTGCACATCGGAGCGTCTGACCTGAATCTCTACGCCATGGCGGTGATGGATCGCATCAAAAACGATCGTCAGATCACGGTGGATATGCCGCACGGCGACGCCTGGCTCCGCGAAGAGAGCGGGCGGCCTATTATCTTAATTGCCGGAGGCACGGGCTTTTCTTACGCCCGTTCGATCCTGCTTACGGCCCTGGCAGAAAATCCCGATCGCGATATCGCTATTTACTGGGGCGGGCGTGAACTGATGCACCTGTACGATCTGGATGAGCTTGACGCGCTTGCCGTGAAACATCCTAATCTCAAGGTAATTCCGGTTGTCGAACAGCCTGCCGAAGGGTGGAAAGGGCGCAGTGGTACGGTGCTGACGGCGGTGATGCAAGATTTTGCCTCACTGCATGAACACGACATCTACATTGCGGGTCGTTTCGAAATGGCGAAGATTGCGCGTGAGCGGTTCTGCAGCGAGCGCGGCGCGCTGGACGATCGCATGTTTGGCGATGCCTTCGCGTTCATTTAAAAGTTGAACCAGCCAGGCCCTAAAAAAACCCGCCCATCAGGGCGGGAACACGTGCAATATTCAACGTATCAATATTCAACGTATCAGATGCGTTCAAAGATCGTCGCAATCCCCTGGCCCAAGCCGATGCACATGGTCGCCAGACCCAACTGCGCATCGCGGCGCTCCATGAGATTGAGCAACGTGGTGCTTATCCGCGCGCCAGAGCATCCCAGCGGATGACCCAGTGCGATTGCGCCGCCGTTAAGATTCACTTTTTCATCCAGCCGATCCAGCAGGCCTAAATCTTTTAAGCACGGCAGGGTTTGGGCGGCAAACGCTTCGTTGAGCTCAAACAGATCGATATCTTCTACCGTCAAACCGGCGCGTTTGAGCGCCAACTTGCTGGCGGGCACGGGACCGTATCCCATGATGGAAGGATCGCACCCCATCACCGCCATGCTGCGAATGCGCGCACGCGGCGTTAATCCCAACGACCGCGCGCGGCTTTCGCTCATGATCAGCATGGCCGCTGCGCCATCAGAGAGTGCGGAGGAGCTGCCTGCGGTGACGGTGCCGTTGACCGGGTCAAAGGCGGGCCGTAGCGCTGCTAAGCCTTCCAGGCTGGTTTCTTCGCGAATCACCTCATCGGTGGTATAGCGCTTCAATACGCCGTTGGCGTCGTGGCCGTAGGTTGGAACAATTTCACGCGCAAAGTCACCGCGCTGCGTGGCAGCCCAGGCGCGCTGGTGAGAACGCACGGCGAAAGCATCTTGCTGTTCGCGGCTGATATTGTGCATGCGCGCCAGCATTTCGGCGGTCAAGCCCATCATGCCCGCTGCTTTTGCCACCGTGCGGCCCAGACCGGGATGAAAATCCACGCCGTGGCTCATCGGCACGTGACCCATGTGTTCCACGCCGCCGATTAAACAGCTGTGCGCATCGCCTACCATGATGGCGCGTGCGGCGTCATGTAGCGCCTGCATGGAAGAGCCACACAGGCGATTCACCGTGCTGGCCGGCACGCGATGGGGAATTTCCGCAAGCAGCGCGGCGTTACGCGCAATGTTGAAACCTTGCTCCAGCGTCTGTTGAACGCAGCCCCAAATAATGTCATCCAGCGCCGCAGGATCGACTGCAGGGTTACGACTCAGTAGTTCACGCATCAGGTGCGCAGAGAGATCTTCCGCGCGCACCTGACGGAATGCACCGCCTTTTGAACGTCCCATCGGCGTGCGCACGGCATCGACAATCACCACATTTTCCATTTTCATTCCCTCAGGCACTCTGCAGCGCCGCTTCATCAATCGGTTGCACGGCGGGATACCAGCTTTGATGCTGATGCGCTTTTTGCTGCAGCAGGTCAGGCAGTGCGTAAAGCGGGCCGAGCGAAACATAGCGTTTGGCTTGATCCACGACGTTGCTGATGCCGAGCGTGTCCATAAAGCGGCACGCGCCGCCGCGGAAAGGCGGGAATCCCAGGCCGTAGACCAGCGCCATGTCGGCTTCCGCTGGCGAGGCGATGATGTTCTCTTCGAGACAACGCACCACTTCGTGCAGCATCGGCAGCATCATACGATTGATGATCTCCTCATCACTCATCACCCGACGCGGTGCGCAGATGGGTTCAAGCAGCGCATCAACGGCGGCATCGGCTCGCTTCTGTGCTTTGCCTTTTTTGTCCTGCTCCCACAGATAAAAGCCCACGCCGTTTTTCTGGCCATAACGTTTCGCTTCAAACAACACGTCGATGGCGTCGCGATAGTCTTTCTGCATACGCGCAGGAAAACCTTCGGCCATGACATGCTGCGCGTGATGGGCCGTATCAATACCGACAACGTCTAGCAGCCACGCCGGCCCCATTGGCCAGCCAAACTGTTTTTCCATCACTTTATCGATTTGGCGGAAGTCAGCGCCGTCGCGCAGCAGCAGGCTGAAGGCGGCGAAATAGGGGAACAGCACGCGGTTCACGAAGAAACCGGGGCAATCGTTGACCACAATCGGGGTTTTCCCCATTTTGCTGGCCCAAGCCACGACTTTACTCAGAGTGGCTTCATCGGTCTGTTCACCGCGGATGACTTCCACCAAGGGCATGCGTGGCACGGGATTAAAAAAGTGCATGCCGCAGAAGTTTTGCGGTCGCTTGAGCGCTTTCGCCAGCTGACTAATGGGAATGGTCGACGTGTTAGACGCGAGGATGGCATCCTCACGCAGATGCTGCTCGGTTTCTGCCAGCACTTTCGCTTTGATTTGAGGATTTTCGACCACCGCTTCTACCACGATGTCGGCGCGTTCAAAACCTGCGTAATCCAGCGTCGGCTGTATGGTGGTCAGCACGCTAGCCAGCTTCGCGCCATCAATTTTGCCACGCGCCAGCTGCTTGTTGAGCAATTTGCTGGCTTCGGTCATGCCGAGGGTAAGGGCCTGCGGGTGAATGTCTTTAAGCTGAACCGGCACGCCTTTCCATGCGGATTGATAGGCGATACCGCCGCCCATGATGCCCGCGCCCAATACTGCCGCATGATGCGGCGCGCCAGCGGCAGCGCTGTGTTTCTTCGCCAGGCCTTTCACATATTGATCGTTCAGGAAAATGCCGACGAGCGCACGGGCAACGTCGCTTTGCGCCAGCGGCACAAACGCTGCGGTTTCCAGCTTCAGCGCATCGTCTCGGCCTAAACCGGCCGCGGCTTCGATGGTTTTGACGGCCGAAATCGGCGCGGGATAATGCTTGCCGGCCGTTTGCATCACCATGCTTTTAGCGATAGTGAAGCTCATGGCCGCTTCAATAGGGCTCAGTTTCAGCGGCGCCAGCTTCGGCGCACGGCGCGCCTGCCAGCTCCCTTCTACAATGGCATCCTGCAGGATAGTCAGCGCCGCGCTGCGTAAGTGCTCGGCGCTGACGACCGCATCGACCAGTCCCAGCTTCAGGGCGCTCTCGCCGTCAACGTCTTTGCCCGCGGCGATTATCTCCAGCGCGCTGTCGGCGCCGAGCAGACGCGGTAAACGCACGCTGCCGCCAAAGCCCGGCATAATGCCCAGCTTGGTTTCGGGCAGACCGATGCGCGCACCTGGCGTGGCGACGCGAAAATCAGTGGCCAGCACGCATTCGCAGCCACCCCCCAGCGCGTAGCCGTCAATAGCGCATACGGTGGGCACGGGCAGGTCTTCCAGGCGATTAAAAATGCTGTTCGCAAAGGCCAGCCACTGGCTCAGCTTCTCTTCTGGCGCATCGAACAGAGACAAAAATTCCGTGATATCGGCTCCGACAATAAAGGCCGGTTTGGCGGAGGTCAGCAGCAGGCCGCGCAGCGTTGACTGCTGTTCCAGTACACTTAGGGCTTCGCCTAAGGCCGCAACTGTTTTAGTGTCCAGTTTATTCACTGAACCCGGCGCATCGAAAACCAGCTCGGCGATGCCATCGTCAAGCCAGTGAATTGAAAGCGTATCGCCTTGGTAGAGCATGTCCGTCTCCTGAAACGCGAAAGGTGATCTGGTCATACCAGATGTTCAGGAGTGTGGGTGTCATGTTAATTTTTTGCAAACGAGAGTTTGCTTATTTGATACGGCGATCACAGCGCGCGCAACGGCGCATCGGGCAGGGCGCTGTGCTACACTGCGGCCACTTTCGCGACATCGGAGACAAGTCATGGATTCACTGAAAACCCTGTATCACGCGCACATCGCAACGCTGCAGCAGCGGGCGCAACAGGTGCTGGCGCGCTTTAAGCTGGACGCCATGCTCATTCATTCCGGCGAGTTAATGAGCGTGTTTCTTGATGACCACACCTATCCGTTCAAGGTGAATCCACAGTTCAAGGCGTGGGTGCCGGTGACGCAAGTGCCTAACTGCTGGTTGTGGGTTGATGGCGTAAACAAGCCCAAGCTGTGGTTCTATTCACCGGTGGATTACTGGCACAACGTTGAGCCGCTGCCCACAAGCTTCTGGACGCAAGACGTCGACGTGGTGGGGTTGAAAAACAGCGACGAGATTGCACAGCTGCTGCCTGCTCAGCGCATGAATGTTGCCTATATTGGGCCGGTACCGGCGCGAGCGTCACAGCTGGGTATTCAGGCTGAGCACGTGAATCCCAAAGGGGTTATCGATTTCCTGCACTACCATCGCAGCATCAAAACCGACTATGAGTTGGCCTGTATGCGCGAAGCGCAGAAGTTGGCGGTTGCCGGGCATCGTGCGGCGAAAGAGGCGTTTTTCTCCGGCATGAGCGAGTTTGATATCAATCAGGCGTATCTCACCGCAACCGGCCATCGAGATACCGATGTGCCTTACGGCAACATTATTGCGCTTAACGAGCACGCTGCGGTGCTGCATTACACCAAACTCGACCATCAGCCGCCGGCCAAGCGCCACAGCTTTTTGGTCGATGCCGGGGCGGAATACCTTGGCTACGCGGCCGATTTAACCCGCACTTATGCCGCGCAAAGCAAATCGCGCTACGCCGAAATGGTCGAGGCGATGAATAAAGAAGAGCTGGCGCTGATCGCCACGCTGAAGCCGGGCGTGCGCTATACCGACTACCACGTGCAAATGCATCAGCGCATTGCACGTTTGCTGCTGAAGTTCGATCTGGTGAAGGGGCTGACGGAAGAGGCGCTGGTGGCGGAAGATCTGACCGGTCCCTTTATGCCGCACGGCTTAGGCCATCCGCTGGGCCTGCAGGTGCATGACGTGGCGGGTTTTATGCAGGACGATACCGGCACGCATCTGGCGGCGCCGTCGCAGTATCCTTACTTGCGCTGTACGCGCGTACTGGAGCCGGGCATGGTGCTGACCATCGAGCCAGGGTTTTATATCATTGACTCACTGCTGGCTGCGTTACGCGGCGGCAAGTTCAGCCAGCACTTTGACTGGCAGGCGATTGACGCCCTGAAACCTTACGGCGGTATCCGTATAGAAGATAACGTGGTGATTCATCCGCACCGCAATGAGAACATGACGCGCGATCTGCATCTGGCCTAATGGACGCTTACGACATCCCCGCCGAGGCCGTGAGCGTCAGCGAGGAGACGATTAAAAAAAGTCGCTTCATTACTCTGCTCGCCCATACGCGCGGCGTCGACGCTGCGCGTGACTTTGTCCAGCATGTCAAAAGCATGCATCCTGGCGCGCGGCATCACTGCTGGGCTTGGGTAGCCGGCGCGCCGGATGATTCGCAGCAGCTGGGTTTTTCTGACGACGGTGAGCCTTCCGGGACGGCAGGAAAACCGATGCTGGCGCAGCTGATGGGCAGTGGCGTGGGCGAGATCACCGCGGTAGTGGTGCGCTATTACGGCGGTATTATGCTGGGTACTGGTGGACTGGTAAAAGCATACGGCGGGGGCGTACAGCAGGGTCTCAAGCTGCTGCCGCGACAGCGTAAAGTGCCCATGCAGCGCTTTTCATTGCAGTGTGAATACGCGCAGCTTGGCGATATCGAGCGTCTTCTGCAGCGTTTTGACGGCAGGCTTGAAGAGAGCCATTATCAGGATCGCATTCTGTTGTGCGTGGCGCTGCCCCACGCGCAGATTGAAGGCTTCCAGCAAAACCTTTCTGACTACAGCCGCGGGACGCTGACGCTAACCGCGCTGGATTCCTAACTCGTATCGTTTAAGGAACGGCTGCATGCATTTTCGCGCCATTACCCGCATTGTGGGCCTGTTGGTGATTTTGTTCTCGGTAACCATGATCGTGCCAGGGTTGGTCGCGTTAATTTATCGCGACGGCGCTGGCCGGGCGTTTAGTCAGACGTTTATGATGGCTATCGCGATTGGCTCGCTGCTGTGGTGGCCGAACCGCAAACAAAAAACCGAGCTGAAACCGCGTGAAGGCTTTTTGATCGTCGTGCTGTTCTGGACCGTGCTGGGCAGCGTGGGGGCCATGCCCTTCATTTTTGCCGAGCAGCCGCATCTCTCGTTCACCGATGCCTTCTTTGAATCCTTTTCCGGGCTAACCACCACCGGCGCAACCACGCTCACGGGGCTGGATTCGTTACCCAAAGCCATCCTTTTCTATCGGCAAATGCTGCAATGGCTCGGTGGGATGGGAATCATCGTTCTGGCCGTGGCTATTCTGCCTATTTTGGGCGTCGGGGGAATGCAGCTGTACCGTGCTGAAATGCCGGGGCCGTTAAAAGATAACAAAATGCGCCCGCGCATTGCCGAAACCGCGAAAACGCTGTGGCTGATCTATGTGCTGCTGACTGTCGCCTGCGCGCTGGCGTTATGGCTGGCGGGAATGCCGATGTTTGATGCGATTGGTCACAGCTTTTCGACCATTGCGATTGGGGGCTTCTCAACGCATGACGCCAGTATCGGCTATTTTAACAGCCCAACGATTAATACCATCGTGGCGATATTCCTGCTGATTTCAGGCTGTAACTACGGCCTGCACTTTTCACTCTTGAGCGGCCGTAACCTGAAAGTCTACTGGCGCGACCCCGAGTTTCGCATGTTCATCGGCGTGCAGCTGACGCTGGTCTGCATCTGTACGCTGGTGCTGTGGTTCCACCACGTTTACGACAGCGGCTGGCAAACCCTTAATCAAGCTTTCTTTCAGGTGGTATCGATGGCGACGACCGCCGGTTTCACCACAGACAGCATCGCGCGTTGGCCGCTTTTCTTGCCCGTGCTGCTTTTATGTTCTGCATTTATTGGCGGTATGGCGGGCTCCACGGGTGGCGGCCTGAAAGTGATCCGCATCCTGCTGCTGTTTAAACAAGGGTCGCGAGAGCTGAAACGACTGGTGCATCCCAATGCGGTTTACACCATTAAGTTGGGCAACCGTGCGCTGCCTGAACGCATTCTTGAGGCCGTTTGGGGCTTCTTCTCGGCTTATGCGCTGGTGTTCTTGCTGAGTATGCTGGCGATTATTGCCACGGGGGTCGATGACTTCTCAGCGTTCGCTGCGGTTGCGGCTACGCTTAACAATCTGGGGCCTGGCTTGGGCGTTGTGGCGGATAACTTTACCTCGATGAACGACGTCGCCAAGTGGATCTTAATCTTAACCATGCTGTTTGGACGTCTTGAAGTGTTCACGCTGCTGGTTCTTTTCACGCCGACCTTCTGGCGTGAATAATCGAAACAGGATGAAGTAATGAAAGCGTTAATTCTCTTTTCCAGCCGCGACGGGCAGACGCGTGAAATCGCCGCGCGTATCGCGCAGACGTTAACCCCGCAGCAAGTGTGTGATGTCTTAGATTTAACTGCTATCAAGCACCTTGAGTGGGACCAGTACGATCGCGTTCTGATTGGCGCTTCTATTCGTTATGGGCATTTTCATCCGGCATTGATGAAGTTTATCACGCAGTATCAAGCGCAGCTGCAGCAGCGCGTCAGCGGTTTTTTCAGCGTGAATCTGACGGCACGTAAAGCGGATAAGTGCACGCCTGAGACAAATGCGTATACGCGCAAGTTTCTGGCTGAGTCTCCATGGCAGCCTGATTGCTGCGCCGTTTTTGCCGGAGCGTTGCGCTATCCGCGCTACCGCTGGTTTGATCGCATCATGATTCAGCTCATTATGCGCATGACCGGTGGCGAAACGGACACGTCAAAAGAAGTGGAATACACAGACTGGAATAAAGTCGCCGTGTTTGCCGCGGATTTTGCTCGTTTACCCAGCAAATCGTCGTAAAATAGAGCGTAGTGGCGAAAAATAGGACGAACGATCATTTTTCTGCAATAAACCCTTGTCAGCCAGAATTAACGCCCTATAATGCGCCACCACTGAGACGGCAAAGCGGCAACGCAGACGGCTCAGCAGGGCGCGGAGTGATTCGCCCCGCCGGAGAAAAACGCTGAAAAAAGTGTTTGACTCTGAAGGAGGAAAGCGT
>CAJYVD010000006.1 GCA_913778495.1 uncultured Pantoea sp. | reverse complement strand
GGTTCCGCCCGCTAACCGCACGGCAGTTTCAGCAGTACCGCTGCGGCGTACGGGCAAAGGGCCGATGGGCGCGGCCCTTTGCAATCCGCGCCCTGCGCCAGCCTGCGCTGTTCCCTCACTCCGCCGCAACGGCCTCACGGACCGCGCGGATTCGCCATCCTGGCTCATTCCGCCCTCTCAGCGGCATCCATGCCGCTTCGTCCTGGCCGTCACGCTCCATTCGGCGCTCCGGATGGCGCTCACAAACCTCGCCTGTGAGAGTCATTTCTTTTTGTTTGTGGCGGTGTTGTCTGTGCGGCCGTAAGCAGGTCTGAAAGACAGCGGCTGGCTGAAAAAGACTAAAGACACAAATGATGGTTTTTGCTCAAAACAGCGCGGTCTGAATGCACCTTAAAAGTCTTCCCGCCACGCGGTCGCTACGAAAAACATCATGGCTTGCAGCGAGGTGTGTGAGGCGCCATCCCCACTCGCTGAACGAGTGAGGGCTTCCAGGACGAGCGGCATGGATGCCGCGAGAGGCGGCGTTGAGCAGGAGCGAATCGACGCCGGTCCGTCAGGAAGACTGAGGGAGTGAAGGGACCGCGCAGCGGCGAGTGGGGCTGGCGCAGGGCCGGGGAGTGCAGAGGGCGCGGCCCAGGCGCCCTCTGCTCGTGCGCCGCACGGCGGCAAAGGCACCTGCCGTTGCCATGGCGAACGAAAGATGCACTGAACCGCCGCCTGCGGCTGAAGCTCGCCACAGCCCGTGGCACCCTGCCGCTGCCTGCGGCAAAAGCCCCGCCACGGCCCGTGGCTCAACTGGCACACCTCACTCTATTCCCACTTCCCACCACAGTTGCTCTAACGGATAGTAGCGGTCGCGCTCGCTCACCGGCGGGTGCCTGTCGCGCTGCCACGGCTTGGCCAAAATGTAATGCAGGTTTTTCACCTTATCGTCACGCCACAGGCCAGCGTGCTGGAAAGGCAGGGTTTTTAAGGCGTTATAGACCCAGGAGAGCGGCAGCCAGCGATCTTTGAACAGCTCGTTGAGCAGATCCTGCTCCGAGAACGGGTAGCGGCGCAGATCGTCAATCGCCTGCACATTATGTTGCAGCCAGGCAAACACCTCGCGGTCGGGGTTCAGGACTAAAAAACCCCCGTTCAAATAAAGGTCGAGGTCGGCGGGGGCGGCTTTGCCGCTGGCCTGCCAGGTATAGTGACAGTTATCGGGCTGCCAGCTGGCTGGATAGCTGGCTATCTTATTGGGGTTACAGCGGCAAGCGTGACACGCGGCCAAAGGCGAATCGCCCATATCCAGCGTAAACAGCTCGTCCATGTTGCGCAGCACCAGCATATCGGCATCCAGAAACACCACGCGCTGATAGTGCGTAAGTTCCCAAACGCGCAGCTTGCTCCACACCTCGCCAAATTGCGCTGAGGCGTAATGCTGCTCAAGCGAATCCTTGGGCAAGAGCGGCTCCACCGGATGGATAACACATCCCTGCGCCCGTAAGGCCTGCTGCGTGTCTTGCGGGATGGCTTTCGTCACCATCACCACCAGCGGCCACTGTGTCTTACTGCGCTGCAGCGAACGGTGTAAGGCGCGAACGCCGATGACGTACTCAGGCTGCGTCAGCAGCGTTACCCAGGCAAACATAAACTCTCCCTGTATTAATCAAAAAGGGCCGTAAGGTAGTCATTGCTAAAACGGTGTTGCGGATCAAAACGCTGGCGCACCGCGCGAAACGCGTCCCACTGTGGGTAGATCTCGCGCCACGGATAGCGCTGCGGATCGTAATATTTACCCCAGTGCGGGCGGCCGCCCTCGGCTGCCAGCAGTTTCTCGACTTGAGTCAGGAAATGCAGGCCTTCTTGCGACAGCGAGCCGTCGTCAGCGTAATAGACAACAAAGCCAAAAAAGCAGCTCTCCTGCTGGTGCGCAGGACTCATCCAGGCGTCGGAAGGGCCGGTACAGCGCAGAATAATGGGGTAATGCATATGCGGGTGCTTCTCGGCATACCAGGCCTTGATACGCTGAATAGCGCGTGGCGTATTGGCCAGCGGCACCGCGATCTCCACATTAATCTGCGGCACGGCGATCCCGCGGCAAAACAGCTGATAAATGTCGCCTGTGATATCGGTAAAATCGCGGAACCGCGTAACGGTACGGAACTGTTTTCCGCCCTTACCGTGGATTTGCGTATCGCGATGCATGTGCGCCAGCGTCTGATCAATCGTGTCATTGAGACTGCTATCCGCGTCATCGCTGTGCTCCACCACCTCGCGCTGGTTATCGTGCCACGCCTGAGCATCCGCAGCGCTGGCCTGATCGGCATTCCACACATGCATCAGGTTATCGTCGACAAACCACCAGGCCTTGCTGAATTCATGCTCGCGGTTCCACGTCAGCAGATCCTGTTCCAGCGTATCGGCGGACGCCGCAAACTTATGGCAGCTAAAAATGCGGAAGGGACGGGTGCGCAGCGTCACGGCGGTGACAATGCCGAGCGCGCCGAGCGACGTCAGTGCCGCCGGGAAGTCATCTTCGCCGCGCTGTAACTCGCGTACGCTGCCGTCGGCCAGCACCATGCGCAAGCGCAGCGCTTCATCGGCCAGCGAACTCTGGCCCAGTCCTTGTCCGTGGGTACCGCTGGCCATCGCACCGGCGAGCGTTTGTACCGCGATAACACCCGGCGAGCAGCCCAGCATACGATCCATCGTCGTCAGGGTATCAAAGATGTCTTGTAGCAGCGTGCCCGCAGCAAAGGTCACGCTGTGTTCATCGTGCGCCAGCACGCCCGTTAAGGCGCTGAGGTCGAGCAGCAGATCGTCAGGCTGAACGCACAGCATGCGGCCCGGCGATAGGCGGCTGCCAATCACGCGCACCTTACCCTCAGTGTCGCGCAGCAGCTGCTGTAATGCGGCTTCGCTTTGCGGCTGCTGAAGCTGCGACCGCTGGCCGACCACCGAATTTTGCGCCCAGTTCCACAGTGCGCTGTCATGTGTGGTCTCGTGCGGGTTGCGTAGGGGATAAAGCAGGGCGTCTTTGTTCACCGCGGCATTCCTTAAAATGTGATCTGTGTCAGCCTTAAGGTTTTAAGCGTAGACCATCAGAGCGAAGCCGCTCATAAGCAGGGTTGAAGTCAAGATAAATTTTTTGGTGTAGGCGCGAGATGGATTTTTACGATTTTTGGGTTACGCATGACGAAAAGTGGTGGCTACCTGTGTAATGCACTGGCGCGAAAAGTAGAGTGAAAAGCGAAGAAGAAGGTCATATGGCGGGCAGAGAGGAAAAACTGGGCGGCTAAAAACAGCGCCAAATAATAATGAGTAAGCGAACCGTTAAGAATAAATTATCTTGCAGGTCAGGCCTGCAAGATAAAGGTTATTGATGTTTTTTGAGATAGCGCAGCGTCGCGGTTACGGCCAGCTGGCGGTTACGGCGCAGGCTGTCCTCTTCGCTGTCTTCAGGGGTGAACAGGTAGTGAAAGGTGTAGCGGTTGGCGACATGGTGAACGCAAATGCTGCTTACCAGGCGATGCACATCCACGGTGTTGAGATCGCGCAGGAAAACGCCCTGCTGCTGGCCGCGCGTGAGAATATCGTCGAGCAGATCCAGCGCACTTTTGTTCATGGCTTTGATGCGTGAGGACTGCGTAATGTAGCGACCTCGCAGTAAATTTTCCGTACACACCAGGCGCATAAAGTCGGGGTGAGCGGCGTGATAGTCGAAGCTGGCTTCCACCAGTTTAATCATCGCCTGCTCCGGCGCCATTACCGCCAGATTCAAACCGCTCTCATGTTCACGAATGGCCTGATAGACCTGCTCCAGCACCGCGATATACAGCTGCTCTTTGTTCACAAAGTGATAGACCACCATGCGCTTCGTGGTTTGCGCGTGCTCGGCAATCTGTTCCAGACGCGCACCCTGCATGCCAAATTCGGCAAAGGTTTTCAGGGCGCCCGCGAGGATGCGTTTCTTTAATCCTTCCGGATCGTTTTTGCGTTTTAGGGAGGAATCCGACATAGCGCTCAAGACAGATTGTTAAAACGCGCATGGTAACACAGCTGTCACGCGCGACGGGCTATGGTTAAAGTAACCCCGCCCTCATGGAGATACCAATGAACACCTCCCTACACGCGTCCATCGCCGCAAGGCTGGCGCAGACCGCCGAGCAACGACAACGGACGCGCGCAGCGCTGGACCACGGCCAGCCCGCCGAGCCGGACACGCAACGGGCGCAGCGCTATGCGTTTCAACAGCGCGTCAGACAAGGCGTTATCATCGGCACGGATGACCGGCTGCCGGTGGTTTTCTTACAGCAGGGGCTGGACGCAGCGCGCGCGGTGGCGCTGATCCGGGAAGACGGGGTGCCGAAAGGCAGCGGCTTTTTGATCCACGGCAATCTGTTGGTCACCAATCATCATGTCTTGCCGCAACCGCCCGCAGCGGGACGCGTCACCGTGGAGTTTGGTTTTCGTCAGGGCGATGCGGGAAGCGTGCTGACGGGACGTCGTTTCACCGTCGATGCCGAACGCTTTTGGTTGAGCAGCCCCACGAAGGCACTCGACTGCACCTTGATTGCGCTGGGTCACGCGCTGGATCGCGCAGGCGAAGATCCGCGGCCGCTGGCGCTCAATGACCGCAACGATAAGCACGCGCTGGGCATGCCGCTTAATCTCATTCACCATCCCGGGGGCGCGCCGCAGCAGCTCACGCTGCGCAATAACGCGCTGCTGGCGCGTCACGAACAGTTTTTGCACTACCAGACCGACAGCGACGCAGGCTCTTCTGGTGCGCCGGTGTTCAACGACGGTTGGCAACTGGTGGCGGTGCATCACGGTGCGGTAGAAGAGGGCGGAAAATGGGTCAATGAAGGCATCCGGCTGAGTGCGCTCACGGACTGGTTGAAAGGTGCGCTCTCCGGTTTACCCGCCGCGCAGCAGACGCTGCTGATGCAGGCATTGACCGGCGCGCCCGCCGCCGCAACGCCCGCCAAGGACAACGCGCCGCGCGATGAAAACCTCGCGGCGCGCACCGGCTATCAGACCGACTTTCTGCGCGACGCGCCGATTGCGCTGGCCGACATCATCGCGCCGCATGCAGCCGACGTCGCACCGCTGCGCGATGGCCGCACCGGTTCGCAAGCCCGACTCGATTACGAACACTTCTCGCTGTTTATGAGCGCGTCTCGCAGACTGGCCTTTTTTACCGCCACCAACATTGACGGCGCGCGCTATATCAATATCGATCGCGGCAGCGGTCAGCCCGCGCTCCTGGCGGAGGGTGACCGTTGGGTCGACGACAGCCGCATCGACAGCCGCTACGTGACCGGGCAGGCATTTTATCGTGCATTCAGCCGCTGGTTCGATCGCGGTCATCTGACCCGCCGCAGCGATCCCACGTGGGGCACGGCGGCGGAAGCGGTGCGCGCCAACAAAGATACGTTTCACTTCACTAACTGCTCGCCGCAGCACTTTCGCTTTAATCAAAGCCTCACTTACTGGCAGGGCGTGGAGCGCTATATTCTTGAATTTGGCGTGCTAAAGACGCATCAGCAAATAAGCGTATTGACCGGCCCGGTGCTGAACGATCGGGCGCGCCAGTATGGCGATTTGCCGGTGCCGCTGATGTTCTGGAAAGTGGTGCTGCGCATTGGGCCGCAGGGCACGCCGCAGGCCACCGCGCTGCTGGTGAGCCAGGATGCACTGCTTGATGAGCCGCGCCGCGTGCTGCCGACGCTGCAGCCGGAAGCGGTACCCAATGTTGATGAATATCGCGTCTCGGTCAGCGCGTTGGAGACCCTCACCGGGCTTGATTTCGGCGCGTTTCGCCATTGGGATAGCTGGCAGCCGGACGCGATGCTCTTGACGCAGCCGCTGCCTGCGCAACTGGTTATGGCGTGGACGGATTTACTCTAACGGCCTACAGCAGTGCCGGTGTAGAAAGCAAAAAGCCCGCTCAGGTTTCCCTGAGCGGGCTTTTCTAAATGTGGCTCCTCTGACTGGACTCGAACCAGTGACATACGGATTAACAGTCCGCCGTTCTACCGACTGAACTACAGAGGAATCGTGTGAACGAGGCGAATAGTAGCGATGCCCGACGGCGATGTCAAAGGCCGATCGCACACTTCCTGTTTAAGTGCGCGCAAAAACAGCAACATGGTGCTTTTTAATGCTTGAGCGCACAGATTGCAAACTGCCAACAGGATCGCAATTCGGCGGCAATTCCTTTGAGATGTTAGAGGCGTGTCAAAGTTTTGTTATTTGCTGATTTTAAAACAAGCGTTTCAGTGCTTTTATGATGAAAATTTCAAATGCTGCTTCGATGAAATAAATGAACTGTTTGGGGCGATGCCCGAAACGGGTTTTACCGCCTGAAACCGCATTTTGAAAATAACGTTATGAAAAGTAATGCGTTTAAGTAAAAACATGCAGTGAAAAGAGAGCGTTTAATCAGAAGCCTTACCTCAATAATCACATAAATCCTGCCAGCGACGCTGGGTGAATGTAAAAGATATTTTTCATTCGACTTCTCAGCCAGGCTGCGCACGTTAACGTATAAAAAGGGTGCCCTATGAAATTCAAAAAAGCGTTAGTGACTTCCCTGATAGCCTGCATGTTACCCGCAGCGGTCATGGCAAAAGACCTTCAGGTAGGCGTGTCGATGGCGCTGTTTGATGACAATTTCCTCACCATTCTGCGTACAGCAATGCAGAAAGAGATGCAGACCGATAACGTGAAAGGCCAGGTTGAGGATGCCAAAGGCGACGTGTCGCAGCAGCTGCAGCAGGTTCAAAACTTCATCGGTCAGGGCGTGGATGCCATTATCGTCAACCCGGTGGACACCAACGCAGTGAAACCGATCATGGATGCGGCCACCAAAGCCAACATTCCGTTGGTTTTCGTTAACCGTAAACCGGCTGGCGAGCTGACCAGCAAAATGGCTTACGTGGGTTCGGATTCTGAACTGGCGGGTCGCTTGCAGATGGAAGCGCTGGCGAAAGCCATGAACGGCAAAGGCAACGTCGCGATTCTGATGGGTGACTTAGCCAACGAATCCACGCGCGATCGCACCAAAGGCGTTGAAGCGGTGGTGGCGAAATATCCCGGCATTAAAGTCGTGCAAAAACAGACGGCGAAGTTTACCCGTAATGACGCGGTGGACGTCGTCAGTAACTGGATGACCGCAGGTGATGACATCCAGGCGATTGCGTCCAATAACGATGAAATGGCCATTGGTGCGCTGCAGGCGCTGGGCAAAAACCCGAACCACATTCTGATCGCCGGCGTGGACGGAACCCCTGATGCGCTGCAAATGCTGAAAAACGGCAAAATGGTCGCCACCGTGTTCCAGGATGCCAAAGGGCAGGGTGAAGGTGCGGTAAAAGCGGCCGTGAAGCTGGCCAACGGTGAGAAAATCGAACGCGTGATCAACATTCCTTACCAGCTGATCACCAAGGACAACATGGCCCAGTTCGAGAACCGTAACCAAAAGTAATCCCTTCCCCGAGAGCTGTTTGGAGGTGACGTATGACCGCTTTTGCGCTTGAAGCCGAAGGCATCAGCAAGTTCTTCCCCGGAGTGAAGGCGCTCGACAATGTCTCACTGCGTATCAAGCCGGGGTCGGTACATGCCCTGATGGGTGAAAATGGCGCGGGCAAGTCTACCTTAATGAAGTGCCTTATCGGGATGTACCGTCCCGATAAGGGCACCATCCGCATTAAGGGTGAGCCGGTGCAGTTTCAGGATACGATGGACGCGCTCCGTTCCGGTATCTCCATGATCCATCAGGAGCTTAATCTCGTTCCCTACATGACGGTGGCGGAAAACATTTGGCTGGGGCGCGAACCGATGAAGTTCGGTTTTGTGGATCACGCCTTGCTGAATAAACAGACCCAGGCGCTGCTGGATAAACTCAATATTCGCTTAAAAGCAGACCGGCTGGTAGGCGAACTCAGCATTGCGTCGCAGCAGATGGTGGAGATCGCAAAGGCGGTGTCGTGGAACGCCGATGTGGTGATCATGGATGAACCCACCTCAGCGCTCACCGAAACCGAAGTGGCGCACCTGTTTACCATCATCCGCGACCTGCGCGCGCAGGGCAAAGCCATCATCTATATCAGCCACAAAATGGATGAGATCTTCGCCATTACCGATGAGATCAGCATCTTTCGTGACGGCACCTGGGTGGGCAGCAACAGCACCACCGCCTTTACGCGCCAGTCGCTGATTACTCAGATGGTAGGACGCGAACTGACGCAGCTGTTCCCGAAATTCAACGGCACCTTGGGTGAAGAGGTGCTGACGGTGCGCAACCTGACCTGCAAAGATCGCTTTACCGATATCAGCTTTGGCGTGCGCAAGGGCGAGATTCTTGGCGTTGCGGGGCTGGTGGGCGCAGGGCGCAGTGAAGTGATGGAAAGCCTGTTTGGCATGGAGTCGTTCGACAGCGGCGAGATCCTGATTGATGGCGTGCCGGTAACGATTGATTCACCCTCCACGGCGATTGAGAAGGGCATGGCGTTCCTGACCGAAGATCGCAAAAAGTCGGGGCTTTTCCTCGTGCTGTCTGTTATGGAGAACATGAGCATCGTCAACATGCCGGACTACATCGGCAAAAGCGGGTTTGTCAGCCATGTGAAAATGGCGCAGGACTGTATGGATCAAATCCGCAAACTCAACATCAAAACGCCGACCATGGATCAGATCATCAACAACCTCAGCGGCGGTAACCAACAGAAGGTGCTGATTGCGCGCTGGCTATTGGCGCAGCCGAAGATTTTGATTCTGGACGAACCGACGCGCGGCATCGACGTGGGCGCGAAGGCGGAAATTTATCGCTTAATCAGCGAATTGGCCAATCGCGGTGTGGCCATCATCATGGTGTCGTCGGAACTGCCAGAGATCCTTGGCATGAGCGACCGCGTGATGGTGATGCACGGCGGGCGTATAACCGGCATCCTCGATAAAGAAGAGGCCGACCAGGAAACCATTTTGTCGTTGGCATCCGAGTGAGGCGCGAGACAACTATGAGTAACGTGAAAGCCACGGCCCCGCAGGCCACAGAACAGACCTCTTTTTTCGCTAACCTGCGCCACAAGCTGCCAAAAGATACCGGCATCTTTGTGGTGATGGTGGGCATTGCGTTGATTTTTGAAATCGCTGGCTGGTACGTCCGCGATCAATCTTTCCTGCTCAACACCAATCGTTTGGTGCTGATCGTGCTGCAGGTGGCCATCATCGGTATTATCGCCGTGGGGGTCACGCAGGTGATTATTACCACCGGGATCGACCTGTCGTCGGGGTCGGTGATCGCGCTGACCGCAGTGGTAGCGGCCAGCCTGGCGCAAACCTCCGACAGCCTCACGCCCATGTATCCTTCATTGGTGAATCTGCCGGCGGTGGTGCCGATTGTGGCAGGCATTGGCGTTGGGCTGCTGTGTGGTTTAGTGAACGGTGTCCTGATCACCAAAACCGGTATCCCGCCGTTTATCGCCACGCTGGGCATGATGGTGTCGGCGCGCGGCCTGGCACAGTATTACACCCAGGGTAATCCGATCAGCTTCCTGTCAGATGGCTTCACCTCGATTGGCCAGGGCGCTATGCCGGTAATCATTTTCCTCGTGGTGGCGTTTGTATTCCACATCGCGCTGAAGCACTTGCGCTATGGCAAATACGTCTACGCCATCGGCGGCAACATGACCTCTGCCAAAGTTTCCGGCATCAACGTCAATAAGTATCTGATCATCGTCTACACCATCGCCGGGGCGCTTTCAGGGCTGGCGGGCGTGGTACTGGCGGCGCGCGTCAGCAGCGGTCAGTCAAGCATGGGCATGGCTTACGAACTGGATGCGATTGCCGCTGCCGTGATCGGCGGCAGCAGCCTGATGGGTGGCGTGGGCCGCATTACCGGCACCCTGATTGGCGCGGTGATTTTAGGCCTGATCAAGAGCGGGTTCACCTTTGTTGGCGTCGATGCTTACGTGCAGGACATTATCAAAGGGATCATCATCGTGGCGGCCGTTTCCATTGATATGCATCGCAACCGTAAAAAACGTTAGCGTTACCTGCGCAGCGCCAGCCCGTTTTTTCCGCTGAGGGAGAGACGGGCTTTTTACTGCGCTCAGCAATAAGATTCCTGACTGACCCCGCTTCTTTCTTGCGCCTTTTCACCCGGATTTCGCAGGCTTTGCGCGCGCTTTTGCGCGATCTGCACCGTTTATCGCTCATCATCCATCACTTTTATGCACACCTGCCTTGCACGCTTTGCACTGTGAAAGTGCAGAACACACTCGCATCGTATGGCTGCTCTCATCGCCTGTGCTTATTACCGCCCAAGCGGTAATCAGAATGGCTTATTTTTCTGGCCGTTAGGAATATTCCGTCTTACACCCTGTTTCCGTCGGTAAAAATTGGCCTGCATATTGCAACATGTCTGACATACGCCAGCGGGCTAAACCCCTTTCCAGGGCATTTCCAGAATGATGGAGGCAACATGAACTTAAGACGACTGAAATACTTTGTGAAAATCGTCGATATCGGCAGCTTAACCCAAGCCGCCGAAGTGCTGCATATCGCACAGCCTGCCCTGAGCCAGCAGGTTGCTACGCTGGAGAATGAACTCGATCAGCAATTGCTGATCCGCACCAAGCGTGGCGTGACACCAACCGAAGCGGGGAAAATTCTCTATACCCACGCACGTACCATTTTGCGCCAGTGTGAACAGGCGCAGACGGCGGTGATCAACGCGGGACAGGTGCTGAACGGACAGGTTTCTATTGGCCTTGCGCCCGGCACGGCGGCATCCTCGCTGACCATGCCGCTGCTGCAAACCGTGCGCGAGCAGTATCCAGACGTGCTGGTTTATCTGCATGAGAACAGCGGCAGTTCGCTGAATGACAAAGTGATGAACGGTCAGCTGGATATGGCGGTACTTTATGACCGCGCGCCAACCGCGGGCATCAACAGTATTCCCCTGATGAAGGAGGAGCTCTATTTGGTGGGCGCAACGGCCTGTCCGGGCACCGCGGTCGATCTGGCTGACGTAGCCCAGATGAGCCTGTTCCTGCCACGGGATTACAGCGCGGTGCGCAAGCGCGTAGATGAAGCGTTCTCACTGCGTCGCCTGAGCGCTAAAATTATCGGCGAAATTGAATCCATTTCCACGCTCACCGCCGCAGTATCAAGCGGCATGGGCGTCACCGTGCTGCCGGAATCCGCCGCCCGCGCGCTGGTCAGCTCAACGCATGCCTGGATGGCGCGCATCAACAGCCCGTCGCTTCATCTTCCGCTGTCGCTGAATCTTTCGGCGCGCCTGCCGCTTTCTCCGTCGGCGCAGGCCGTGAAGAATATTCTGCTGTCACTGCTTAATAAGCCCGCAGTGGAGGATCGCGAGCTGATGCTCGTCGGATAAAAAGGGGATAGCCGCAGGCAGCGGCAGGGTGCTTTTGCCACATGCTGTGGCGGTGCTTTTGCGCAGGCAGCGGCTCGGTGCTTTTCCGCTGGCGCGAGGTACTGAGCGTCTTTCGTTCGCCATGGCAATGGCAGGTGCCTTGCCCGCCGTGCGGCGCACGAGCAGAGGGCGCCAGGCCGCGCCCTCTGCACTCCCCGGCCCTGCGCCAGCCCCACTCGCCGCTACGCGGTCCCTTCACTCCCTCAGTCTTCCTGACGGACCGGCGTCGATTCGCTCCTGCTCAACGCCGCCTCTCGCGGCATCCATGCCGCTCGCCCTGGAAGCCTTCCCTCGTTCAGCGAGTGGGGATGGCGCCTCACAAACCTTGCTGTAAGTCTTTTATGTTTTTG
>CAJYVD010000005.1 GCA_913778495.1 uncultured Pantoea sp. | reverse complement strand
TGGCGCAGGGCGCGGATTGCAAAGGGCCGCGCCCATCGGCCCTTTGCCCGTACGCCGCAGCGGTGCGGCTGAAACTGCCGTGCGGTTAGCGGGCGGAACCCGCGCAGAGTCAGGCCAGCGCAGCGGTCAGCGTTCGGAACCCGCGCAGGGTGAGGCAAGCACAGCGGTCAGCGTCCGGCACCCGCCTGGTGCCTTACCGGCAGTTGAGCGGGCCGGACCCCGCTCACAACCACCGGCTTTGCGGGCCGGCCCCCCGCAGCGTCCCGCCATCGCTATGGCCACCACCCTATTGTTTGGCTTTTTCAGCCTGCACTTTCTGCGCAATGCGATCGCCCACGACCTGATCGATCTTGCGCCAATACTCAAACGCCCGTGACAGCACAGGCTCCTCGACGCCTTTCAGCAGATGGCCGGTGACGTTTTCAACCAGGCGATCGCGCGCGGCCTGATCCATCACCTTATTGACCAGCGTGTTGGCCTGGCCAAAATCGTCGTCGTCTTTGCGCAGAGTGTAGGGCGCATGCACCATTTCGCCGTGGGCTTCCCACGTTGAATCGGTGGGGTAGCGATCGCCATCGGCTTTGGGGCCGCCTTTGGAGTTGGGAGCATAAACCGGGTCGCTAACCGGATTGATGCGCATCGCGCCATCTTTGCTGTAGCTGTTAACCGGCGCCTGCGGGGCATTTACCGGGATCTGCTTATAGTTCACACCCAAGCGAGCGCGGTGCGCATCGGCGTAGGCAAAGACGCGGCCGAGCAACATTTTATCCGGGCTTAAGCCAATCCCGGGGACCAGATTGTTTGGCTCGAAGGCCGCCTGTTCAATCTGCGCGTGGTTGTCGGTCGGGTTACGATTCAGCTGCAGCTTGCCCACTTTGATCAGCGGATAATCACTGTGCGGCCACACCTTGGTCAAATCAAACGGGTTAAAGCGGTAGGTCTCGGCGTCGGCAAACGGCATGACCTGCATGTAGAGCGTCCAGCTGGGGAACTCACCGTTTTTGATCGACATAAACAGATCGCGCATGTGGTAATCGCTATCTTCCCCAGCGAGCTTATCGGCTTCCTGCTGCGTCAAGAACTCAATGCCTTGGTCGGTTTTGAAGTGGTATTTCACCCAAAACTTCTCGCCCTGCGCGTTGACCCACATATAAGTATGGCTGGAGTAACCGTTCATATGGCGCCAGCTTTTGGGGATGCCGCGATCGCCCATCAGCCACGTCACCTGGTGCGCGGATTCCGGCGATAGTGACCAGAAATCCCACTGCATGTCATTGTCGCGCAGGTTGTTGTCGGCACGACGCTTCTGTGAGCGAATGAAGTGCTGAAACTTCATCGGATCGCGAATAAAGAACACCGGCGTATTGTTGCCCACCATGTCGTAGTTGCCTTCGCTGGTGTAGAACTTGATGGAGAAACCGCGCGGATCGCGCCAGGTGTCCGGGCTGCCGCGCTCACCGGCCACGGTAGAAAAGCGCATTACCACGTCGGTTTTCGTGCCGGGCTGAAACACCGCCGCTTTGGTGTAACGGCTCACATCTTCTGTGACTTCAAAATGGCCAAAGGCGCCGCTGCCTTTCGCGTGGGGCTGACGCTCCGGGATGCGTTCCCGGTTAAAATTGGCCATCTGTTCAATCAGATAGTGGTCGTGCAGCACCAGTGGGCCGTCTGCGCCCACGGAGAGGGAGTGTTCATCACTGGCAACCGGAATGCCAGCGTCCGTGGTGGTCGGTTTGCGATCGTCACTGCTCATAATATCTCCAGCGTTTATAGGGGTAATGCGAACAGTAAGCGTAGCAGCAGACGCGGAGCTTGCTGATAAAGTGAGGATGAGTGTGAGGCAGACCTGTGCAAAGATGGGGGAATAACCCTAAAAAACCTGAATACGACAAGGAGTTCTGATGCTCATCGCCTGCTTACATACCGCCGCCAGTAATATTGCTCTGTTTGATGCTGCCGCCCATTCACTGCCGAGAGCGCCGGTGACGCTTAATCATATTGTGATGCCGCAGTTGCTCAGTGAGGCAGAAGCAAGCGGTGGCATGACGCAGGCACAGCAGCAGCACATTGAGCGGCTGCTGCACAGCCTGACGCCGTGGTTTGACGCCATTTTGATCACCTGTTCGACAATTGGGGCGGTGGCCGATGGGTTTTCAGCACCGGACTCGGGCTGTCGCGTCTATCGCACCGATCGGATGCTGGCGGATCACCTGCACCAGCTCAGCGGGCCGTCGCGAGTGCTGTGTGCCGCGCCTTCCACACTCAATGCCACGCGCGCGCTTTTTTGTCCGGCGTCACTGCCAGCGGAGCGCCAGCCAGACATCCACTTGGTGCCGGACGCCTGGGACGCCTTCAAAGCGGGCGAGCTGGCGCGCTATTACGCACTGATCCGTGCTGCTGTGCAGCAAGGTCTTGAGCAGGGCGCGAAGCAGGTGGCGCTGGCGCAGGTCTCCATGGCGGCGGCGATCGACGAAAAGGGCGGCGATTCGTCGGTGTTGACCATTCCTCTGTTAGCGTTGCAGACACTGCTTCGGCGTTAAAAGTCGCATGAGTCGAGCGATACGCTGGTGCAATGTGTGCGGCATACGCAACCTTTTCGCTTTCCTGACACTCCGTTTTTTACCGCTTTGATAAAGTACTTATCCTGAGAATGAACGTTCACTACAGGATAATCCATGAAGCTTATTCAACGCAGTGTGATGGCGGGGCTGGTGCTATTACTGGCGGCCTGCGATCAAAAGAGTGCGCCGCACATGTCCGCAGGCACGCCGGAAGTCGGCGTGAAAACGTTGCACAGTCAATCCGTAACGCTCGAAAGCACGCTGTCCGGACGCGTCACCGGCAGCATGACTGCGGACGTGCGTCCGCAGGTGGATGGCATCATAAAGCAGCGCTTGTTTACCGAGGGAGAAGAGGTCAAAGCGGGTCAGGTACTGTATCAAATTGATCCGGCGAGCTATCAGGCCAGCTACGATCAGGCGCTGGCCCAGCTTAAAAACGCGCAGGCGCTGGTAAAAAGCAGTCAGTTAAAAGCCCAGCGCTATGCGGTCCTCGTCAAAGAGAATGGCGTATCGCGCCAGGATGCCGATGACGCTCTCGCCACCTATCAGCAAAATGTGGCCTCGGTGGACCAATACCGCGCCGCCGTGGAAAGCGCGCGCATCAATCTGAATTACACCCGCATTACCGCGCCGATTGGTGGCCGTATCGGCATCTCTACCGTTACGCCGGGCGCGCTGGTCACCGCCAGTCAGACCACGGCCCTGGCCACCATCCGCCAGTTGGATCCCATCTACGTTGATCTCACGCAGTCGAGCGTGCAACTGCTCAAGCTGAAGCGGCAGCAGGCCTCTTTGCAAACGCCTGGCGACGCCATGCCGGTGAACGTCACGCTGGAAGATGGCTCGCGTTACGATCACCCGGGCAAGCTGGAACTTACGGAAGTGGCGGTAGATGAAGCCACCGGCACGGTAACGCTGCGCGCGCGGTTTCCCAACCCTGAACACACGCTACTGCCGGGCATGTACGTGCGTGCCAGCGTCACTAATGGCGTGAAAACCGATGCGATCCTCGCGCCGCAGCAGGGCATCACCCGCGATGCCAAAGGCAATGCCACCGCGCTGGTGGTCAATCAGCAAAACACCGTCGAAAGTCGTGACGTTGAAACGCTTCAAGTCATGGGAAATCAGTGGCTGATTGGTTCAGGGCTGAACAGCGGCGACCGCATCATTGTGGAAGGCACCGGTAAGGTTCAGGCGGGCATGAAAGTCAAGGCGGTGGAAGTCACACCGGACAAAACCTCAACAAGCGGCGAGGGACACTGATTATGCTGGCCCAATTTTTTATCCGTCGTCCGGTTTTCGCGTGGGTGATCGCCATCTGCATCATGCTGTTTGGCGCGATCAGCATTCGCAGTTTGCCAATAGCGCAGTATCCCGATGTGGCACCGCCGCAAATCAGTATTAAGGCGACCTATACCGGCGCCTCAGCGGAAACGCTGGAAAGCAGCGTGACGCAGGTGATTGAACAACAGCTCACCGGGCTGGATGGACTGCTCTACTTTAGCGCGACCAGTACCGCGTCTACCGGGCAGGTGAAAATCAACGTCACGTTCAAGCAGGGCACCGATCCCGATATCGCCCAGGTGCAGGTGCAAAACAAGGTGCAACAGGCGGAAAGCCGTTTGCCGTCGGCGGTGACGTCACAGGGCGTCACGGTGGAAAAAGCGCAGAGCGACTTTCTCCTGATTTTGGCCCTGTACGACAAAACCAACAAAAGTACCTCCGCGGATGTGGCGGACTATATGGTCAGTAATATGGAGGATACGCTGGCGCGCGTGCCGGGTGTCGGCACCGTGCAGGTGTTTGGCGCGGAGTACGCGATGCGCATTTGGCTTGATCCGGTCAAGCTGGCCTCGTATTCACTGATGCCATCAGACATCACCAGCGCATTAGAGAGCCAAAACACGCAGGTTTCATCGGGGCAGTTAGGCGCACAGCCTGCCAGCGCGACGCAGCAACTTGTGGCTACCGTGCGATCCCGCTCGCGACTGCAAACGCCGGAGCAGTTTCGCGCGATTGTGCTGAAAAGCCAAAGCGACGGTTCAGTGGTGCGGCTGGGGGATGTCGCCCGCGTTGAAATGGGGGCCGAGGATTACAGCGCGAATGTGTTGGCCAATGGCCATCCGGCCTCTGGCATCGCGATCCAACTGGCCTCGGGCGCAAACGCGCTCTCCACCGCCGAGCAGGTTAAATCGACTATCGAGACCTTCCGCAGCAGCATGCCCGCGGGATATGACATTGCTTACCCGCTCGACAGCACGGATTTTGTGAAAATTTCTATTGAGGAGGTGATCAAAACCCTGGTCGAAGCCATGGTCTTGGTGGTGATTGTGATGTTTGTTTTCCTGCAAAACATCCGCACCACGCTGATCCCCACCATTGCCGTGCCGGTGGTGCTGCTGGGTACCTTTGGCGTGCTGGCGCTGTTTGGCTACTCCATCAACACGTTAACGCTGTTTGGTATGGTGCTCGCCATCGGCTTGCTGGTGGACGATGCCATAGTGGTGGTCGAGAACGTGGAACGCGTGATGCGCGAGGAGGGGTTAGCGCCGCGTCAGGCCACCGAAAAATCGATGCGCGAAATCACCGGCGCGCTGATCGGCATTGCGTTGGTGCTCTCCGCCGTGTTTCTTCCAATGACCTTCTTCAGCGGTTCAACCGGCGTGATTTATCGGCAGTTCGCCATCACGATTGTCTCTTCGATGGTGCTGTCGGTGCTGGTTGCGCTGACGCTCACGCCTGCGCTTTGCGCCACCCTGTTGAAACCGCACAGCGAACAGCACGGCACCACCGGCTTTTTCGGCTGGTTTAATCGTCGCTATGACCGAATTGAACGACGCTACGAAAACGGCGTTGGGCATGTGGTGCAGCGTTCCCTGCGCTATTTGCTGGTGTATGGCGTGCTGCTGGCGGGGTGTGCGCTGCTGTATATGCGCTTGCCCACCGGTTTCCTGCCGACCGAAGATCAAGGCTACATTATGGTGCAGTATCAACTGGCACCCGGTGCGACGGAGAATCGCACTGATGAGGTACGCCGTCAGGTGCAGACGTACTTCGCGACGCAGGAGAAGCACAACGTTAACGTCAGCATGCTGGTAAACGGCTTTAGCTTTGCCGGTAGCGGACAAAACGCCGGGGTAGGTTTTATCGCCCTGAAAAACTGGCGCGATCGTGAGGGCGCGGAGAACAGCGCGGACGCCATCGCCGGGCGCGCCATGGCCGCGCTGTCGCACATCCGTGACGCACAAATTTTTGTGCTGTCGCCGCCTGCGGTGTCCGGGCTGGGGCAATCCAACGGGTTTACCTTCGAGCTACAAGGCAAGGGGGCAACCACGCGTGATGCGCTGCTCAAGATGCGGGACACGTTGATTGCCAAGGCCAACCGCGATCCGGCGATGAGCGCAGTACGTGCTAATACGCTGCCCGATTTGCCCCAGTTGCAAGTGACCATTGACGATGCCAAAGCGCAATCGCTGGGCCTCACCCTGAGCGATATCAATACCACCCTGAGCGCGGCGCTTGGCGGCAGTTACGTTAACGACTTTACCGATCGCGGTCGGGTAAAAAAAGTCTATATCCAGGGCGATGAAGCTTTCCGCAGCAAGCCGGAAGATATCGATCAGTGGTACGTGCGCGGCAGTGACAGCAGCAACAATACCACCATGGTGCCGTTCTCTTCCTTTGCCGCGTCCACGTGGATGTACGGCCCTGATGTGCTGTCGCGCTACAACGGCCTTGCGGCGTATGAGATCCAGGGCTCAGCGGCCGCGGGGAAAAGCTCCGGCGATGCCATGGCCGCAATGGAGCGGCTGGCGGCTGACTTGCCCGCAGGCTCGACGTTTGCCTGGAGCGGCCTCTCATATCAAGAGAAGGTGGCCGGCAATCAAGCGATGTCGCTGTATGCCATTTCCCTGCTGGTGGTCTTCTTGTGCCTGGCTGCGCTGTATGAGAGTTGGTCAGTCCCGTTTTCGGTGATGATGGTGGTGCCCCTGGGTGTGATTGGGGCGCTGCTGGCCGTTACCTTGCGCGGGCTGGAAAATGATGTCTATTTCCAGGTGGCGCTGCTCACCATCATTGGCCTCTCCGCGAAAAACGCCATCCTGATCGTCGAATTTGCCGAAGAGCGCTACCGCCAAGGCGAAAGCCTGGTAAACGCGGCTATTCACGCGGCCACAATGCGTCTGCGCCCGATTATCATGACGTCACTAGCTTTTACCGCCGGTGTCTTGCCGTTGGCCATTGCCACCGGCGCCGGTGCCAATAGCCGTATTGCCATTGGCACCGGCATCATTGGCGGTACGCTCTCCGCGACGTTGCTGGCGATTTTCCTCGTGCCGCTGTTCTTTATCTTGGTGCGCCGCGTCTTCCCGGCAAAGCCCCATGACGATGCATCAACCACTCACTCATCAGCGAGCCCGGAGGCGTAACGATGTCTAAACCTATTCTGCTGTTGTTACCTCTGCTGCTTTCGGGCTGCGTCTCGCTGGATCCGCACTACGATCGACCTGACGGCGCGGTAAGCCTTCACGCGCCTCGCGGCGAGGCGTACCGCGATTTGCCTGACGCCACGGCGGATTACCGCGCGATCCGCTGGCAAGATTACGTGCTTGATGCGCGGCTGCGTCAGGTGGTGGCGATGGCGCTGGATAGCAGCCGCGACCTGCGCGAGGCGGTAGCCAATGTGAAATCTGCCCATGCGCAGTATGGCGAACAGCGGGCCGATCTGTTCCCCTCGCTGAGCGCGGGCCTCAGCGGCACACGCGCCCGCACATTAAGCGGCGCGGGAAATCAAACCGCGCTGGCCAGCAGCTACTCGGCCGAGGGCAGCGTCAGCGCGTTTGAGCTCGATCTGTTTGGTAAAAATCAGAGCTTAACCCGCCAGCAGTACGAAACGTATTTGGGCACGCTGGAGGGCGCGCGCAGTACGCGTCTGACGGTGCTTTACAACACGGTGAGCTACTGGTTACAGCTTGCAGCCGATCGCAGCAATCTGACCATCGCGAAAGAGACCGCGCAGAGCGCAGAGCAATCGCTGGCGGTTACGCGTAAGCGGATGGAGAGCGGGGTGGCATCCATGGTGGATGTCTCCTCGGCGGAGACCACCTGGCAATCGGCGCAGGCCGATGTCGCCAGCTATACCACCAGCGTGGCGCAGGATAAAAACGCGCTCGATTTGGTGGTAGGAAAAAGCGTGCCGGACGCGCTATTACCCACGGATATTGACGCGCTGGGACAGGCCTTGCGTGATGTACCCGCCGGTATCTCTTCTGAGACGCTACAGAATCGCCCGGATGTGCTGCAAGCGGAACACAACCTCAAAGCGGCCAATGCCAACATCGGCGCGGCGAGGGCAAACTTCTTTCCCAGCATTACGCTTACCGCCAGCGGCGGCGTAGGCAGCGGCGACCTCTCGGCGCTGTTTAAAAACGGGGCGGGTATCTGGTCGTTTGCACCGTCTGTTTCGCTACCCATCTTCAAGGGGGGCTACAATGTTGCCTACCTGAACTACACCAAGGCGCAAAAAGAGTATTACGTGGCCGCGTATGAGAAAGCGGTGCAGACCGCTTTCCAGGAGGTGGCGGATGCGCTGGCGCGGCGGGGCACGATAAACAGCCAGCTCAGCAGCCAGCGCAGCAACGTGGCGGCGGCGCAGACCTATGCGCATTTAGCCGATCTGCGCTATCAGAGCGGCGTGGATACCTGGCTGAATGCTTTAACCGCGCAGCGAACGCTGTACAGCGCGCGTACTGACTTAGTGACGGTTCAGCAGGCGTATTACCAAAACCTGATCACTTTTTACAAAGTCATGGGTGGCGGAACGGCGTTAACTGCCGCCGAGCGTCCGATGTAGTGCTTGGGTTGCGGAAAGGTCGGCCTGCGCGGCGACCTTTCCGCGCCCACGTGTGACATTCTTTCCCTGTCTCCCGTATTATCGGCCTGCAAAACAGCACATCATCCGGCGCATACGGTTCCAGGAGGGATTTTTGAGCAAATCTGATAGCGACGCGTTTACCGAACAGCGCCAGCAGTGGATTATTTCAGCCGCAGAAGTCTGCTTTAGTCAGGCGGGATTTCACGGCACCAGCATGGCGGATATTTGTCGTGAATCAGGCTTAGGCGCCGGGCAAATATATCGACATTTCAACAGCAAAGAGAGCATCGTCTGGGCGACCATTCATACTGTCGCCACGCGCTGGCGCCTTTTTTTGCAACACACTCTGCCGCAGCAAAGCTGCATCGAGCATATTGTCGATGCGCAGTCGTCGTTTTGGCGCGGCTGGCCCCCACGCGATCGCTGTTTATTGCTGGAGATATATTCAGAGGCCTCACGTAACGAAGCGGTGCGCGAGGTCTTGATGCAACAGGAACAGCAACTGCTGCATGCGCTGGAGGCGGCGTTTGCCCATGCTTATCCGACGATGCACCCCGATCAGTGTCGTCAGCGCATTCAATTTTTGCTGGTCTTGGTGGATGGCGTAGCGTGCCGGGCCGTTAACGACGGTGACAGTGATGCGCAGGAGTTACAGCGCATCAATGCGATACTGGACCGCCATCTGTTCAGCTGAGGCTATATCGCGTCTGGTCGGTGCACTTCGCGGTTAATGACGGTAAAGAAGGGGATAAATCCCGCTGGAATCGCCTGTTGCTTCATGCAGCGACGGATAATTAAGCCATCGATCACCCGCGACATAACGGAGAGCCGCGCACGAATAACGCGCGCCTCCAGCGTGGGATTCAGCGCCTGTTCCTGCCGGATAAAGTTATTGCCCAACTCTTGCCAGGCGTCCTGCATGATTTGATGAATGCGCGCATTGCGCGTGGCTTCCGCAGAAACTTCCATGAGCAATACGATGCTCTGTTCCACGGCGGGGGGCAAAATATCCTGCGCCGAGTGGGTGATGTCGTGTGCGACGTGTTTAAAATCGTCGTTGAGCAGGGTAATCATGCGTTGCACCACGCGCGTAACCAGCGCTTCAATGATGGCTTCTTTGTTTTTGTAGTATTTGTAAATAAGCCCAATGCTCACCCCGGATTCACGGGCAATCTGTTGCACCGAGGTTTGATAAAATCCGTGCTGGCGCATGCAGCGCTCGGCTGCGTCAAGAATGTCTTCGCTGCGGCTCATGGTGGGTTCTCGCAATGGCGGAAGCGCTATTTTACGCCTAATTTCCCGCAGCGTCATGGGGGAGGTGCGCCGCAGGGTGCTTTTGCCACATGCTGTGGCGGGGCTTTAGCCGCAGGCAGCGGCTTGGTGCTTTTGCCACATGCTGTAGCGGGCCTTTTGCCGCAGGCAGCAGTTCGGTGCATCTTTCGTTCGCCATGGCAATGGCAGGTGCCTTTGCCGCCGTGCGGCGCACGAGCAGAGGGCGCCAGGCCGCGCCCTCTGCACTCCCCGGCCCTGCGCCAGCCCCACTCGCCGCTGCGCGGTCCCTTCACTCGCTCAGACTTCCTGACGGACCGGCGTCGATTCGCTCCTGCTCAACGCCGCCTCTCGCGGCATCCATGCCGCTCGCCCTGGAAGCCTTC
>CAJYVD010000004.1 GCA_913778495.1 uncultured Pantoea sp. | reverse complement strand
GAAGGGACCGCGCAGCGGCGAGTGGGGCTGGCGCAGGGCCGGGGAGTGCAGAGGGCGCGGCCTGGCGCCCTCTGCTCGTGCGCCGCACGGCGGGCAAGGCACCTGCCATTGCCATGGCGAACGAAAGTTGCTCCGTACCAGAGAAAAGCACCGAGCCGCTGCCTGTGGCTAAAGCTCCGCCACAGCCCGTGGCTCAAGCACCCTGCCGCTGCCTGCGGCAAAAAAAAGCGCACTAACGTGCGCTTGAGATGATCTTACATGGGGGGATACACAATATTCCCGCCGGGGGCTTCACGATGCAGATGAATAAAGTTCAGGTGTCGCTCGTATTGATCGAGGATATCGATAATCACCTGCTCTTTGTTGTAATCCATCAGGTCGTTGCCTTGACTGCCCTCCAGCAAGAAGGTTTCGAGACGGAAATAGTGCGATTTGCCGCTGCGTGCGCGATAGGTAAAGCCAGGTATTGAGTACTGCTGCGGCCAAACTTGATACACAAACTCTTGCTCCTCGCCAAGATCCACGCGCAGGTCGAGATGCCCTAACGGCTGCCCCTCCTCTGCCTCGACGTTTTGCAGCGTCACGCGCGCGCCGCGCAGCTCCAGCTCTTTTGCCACATCCTGCATCGCCGGATAGAGCACATTCTCCATCATCTGCTGGGTATAGCGCGTGCCGGGATAGTTCATCAAACGCGACAGACGCTTCTTCCAGCTCAAGCGATCGTTGCTGGCAGGAATATAAGGCGCGGTATCGCGGCTGGCACTGACGCGGCGGTGGTCTTCTACTTTCAATGACTTATACAGCCCAGCCATGACGAAGAAAATCACAAAGCTAAACGGTAAGCCCATGATCACCGTGGTGTTCTGCAGCGCAGAAATACCGTTGGTCATCAGCATCCCCATGGTTAACACACCAATGGCGACTGACCAAAAAATACGCAGCCAGTTCGGGGCGTCGCTGTTGATATCCTTGAGCCTGGAGGTGAAATTACCCAGTACCAGCGAGCCGGAATCTGCGGAGGTGACATAAAACAGCATTCCGGTGATGGTGGCCACGGAAGCGCTGAATTTAAACGCCGGATACTGCGCCAGCAGGCTGTAGAACCCGCGTTCCGCATGCGTCATCACTTCCTGCGCAAAACCGGCATCGCCATGAATGATTTCATACAGCGCCGCGTTACCAAACACCGATAACCACAGCAGCGTAAAGGTAAACGGAATAATCAGCGTGCCGAGCACAAACTCACGAATGGTGCGTCCACGTGAGATACGCGCCAGGAACAGGCCGACAAACGGTGACCAGGCCACCCACCATGCCCAGAAAAACAGCGTCCAGCTGTTCATCCACTGTGTAGGCCGGTCGAAAGCGAATGTGTTGAGGGTCATGCCCATAAAGCGATTGATGTAATCGCCAACGTTAAGCACCAGCGCATTCAGCAGGAAGTCGGTTTTGCCCATAAACAACACAAACAGAATCAGGCCCAGCGCCAGCGCCACGTTCAGCTCGGACAAAAAACGAATGCCTTTATCGACGCCCGATGTCACGGAAATGGTCGCGATGATCACCGAGAGAACAATCAGCGCCAACTGCGCGGTGAGCCCTTCCGGCACATCAAATAACACTTTCAGACCGTAATTCAACTGCACCACACCGATACCGAGCGTGGTCGCAATACCAAAAATCGTGCCGATAACCGCCGCAATGTCGACCGTGTGCCCGATAGGGCCGTTGATACGCTTACCAAAAATGGGATACAGCGCGGAACGAATGGTCAGCGGCAGATTGTAACGGTAGCTAAAGTAGCCGAGCGCAATGCCCATCAGCGCGTACATCGACCAACCGGTTAACCCATAGTGGAACAGCGTCCACACCATAGCCTGACGAGCGGCCTCAAGCGTCTGTCCTGCGCCTTCAGGGGGCTGCATGTATTGTGTCACCGGTTCGGCGACGGAGAAAAACATCAGGTCAATACCAATGCCCGCGGCAAAGAGCATTGCCGACCAGCTTAATAAACTAAATTCAGGCTTCGACTGCTCTGGCCCGAGCTTGATTGCCCCATACCGCGAGCAGGCCATATAGACAACAAACACGATGTAGAGCGTGGCGGCCAGCATGTAATACCAGCCAAAGGTGGTGGATACCCAATTGACGGCGGTTTGGATCACGCTGGCTGCCAAATCGCTATAGAGAATGGTGACAAGTGAAAACGTCAGAATCAGTCCGGCTGAGGTGTAAAACACCACAGGATTGATTCTGTCTTTTTCACTGGCAGGTGGATTAATCATCGATTACCTCTGGTTAATTTCCTGTTTAGATTCAATTTATTATTTATTCCCTGGCCAATACCTCGTTGTTCTTCTCGACCGCTCTCCTTGGCGCCGTTCAGGCATGGTCTATGATCTTAGCTCCCGTTTCGCTTTTGTAACAATTGAAGCGCAATATCCTAACAAGATTCTTTTTTATATTGAACGTGCAATCAAAAAAAGTTTTAATAGTGGCCAGACATTGCGGTGAAGCGAGACAAAGTATGCCTAAGGTGGGAATGCAGCCGATTCGTCGTCGGCAGCTGATTGATGCAACGCTGGATACCATCAATGACGTTGGCATCAACGATGCCACCATCGCCCAGATAGCGCGGCGGGCGGGCGTCTCAACCGGCATCATCAGCCACTATTTCAAGGATAAGAACGGGCTTCTGGAAGCCACCATGCGCGACGTAACGCGACAGCTTCGTGACGCAGTCGCCGGGCGCCTGAAACCGTTAACAGGCGCGAGCACCGAAGCACGTTTGCTGGCGATTGTGGAAGGCAATTTTGACGATACGCAGGTGCACAGCGCGGCGATGAAAGCCTGGCTCGATTTTTGGGCCAGCAGCATGCACCAGCCGCAACTGGGGCGCCTGGAGCGCGTGAGTAGCCGTCGGCTGTTCTCTGCCCTTGCGGTGGAATTTCGCCGTGAACTGCCGCGCGAGAAAGCACGTCTTACCGCACACGGATTGGCCGCGCTAATTGATGGATTGTGGTTGCGCGCCGCATTAAGCGGCAAGCCATTTAACCCTGACATCGCGAAAACGCTTACCGCCCAATTTATCCGTCAGCAACTGGCTGACGCATCGAATCACTGAGGAAGGAGAACGTATGTCCCGATTCAACGAGCAGCACCTTTACATTGATGGCGCCTATGTCCCTGCGGAAGCAGGCAACACCTTTCAGACCATCAATCCCGCTAACGGCGAAGTGCTAGCCGATGTTCATGAAGCCGACCGCGCGGATGTGGATCGCGCCGTTACGGCGGCGAAAAAAGGTCAGAAAATCTGGGCTGCCATGACCGCGATGGAACGTTCACGCATTCTACGTAAAGCCGTCGATATTCTGCGTGAACGCAACGATGAACTGGCTGCGCTTGAGACGCTTGATACCGGTAAACCGTTCAGTGAAACCCAGTCGGTGGATATCGTGACAGGCGCAGACGTACTCGAGTATTACGCCGGCCTGATCCCCGCGCTCGAAGGACAGCAGATCCCGCTGCGCGACACGTCGTTCGTTTATACCCGCCGCGAGCCGCTCGGCGTGGTGGCCGGAATTGGCGCGTGGAATTACCCGATTCAGATCGCGCTGTGGAAATCCGCGCCTGCGCTGGCAGCGGGCAACGCCATGATTTTCAAACCCAGCGAAGTGACTCCGCTCACCGCCCTTAAACTGGCGGAAATCTACCGCGAAGCCGGCTTGCCGGACGGCGTGTTCAACGTGCTGAACGGACGTGGCGCCGTCACGGGCCAGCTGCTCACTGAGCATCCGGGCATTGATAAAGTGTCCTTCACCGGTGGCGTGGCCAGCGGTAAAAAAGTCATGGCCAACGCCGCAGGCTCCACGCTCAAAGACGTCACCATGGAGTTGGGCGGCAAATCACCGCTGATCGTCTTTGACGATGCCGATCTCGATCTGGCCGCAGACATTGCCATGATGGCCAACTTTTACAGTTCCGGCCAGGTGTGCACTAACGGCACGCGTGTCTTTGTGCCCGCGTCGCTGCGCGCTGCGTTCGAAGCAAAAATTGTCGAGCGCGTGGCACGCATCAAAGCAGGCGATCCAAACGATGCCGCGACTAACTTTGGTCCACTGGTGAGTTTTGCCCACCGTGACAACGTCATGCGTTATATCGAAACCGGTAAAAAAGAGGGCGCTCGCCTGCTGTGCGGCGGCAACGTGATGCGCGGTGACGCCTTTGACGATGGCGCGTGGGTGGAACCGACGGTCTTCACCGACTGCCGCGATGAAATGACCATCGTGCGCGAAGAGATCTTTGGTCCGGTGATGTCCATTCTTACCTATGAAAGCGAAGAGGAAGTGATTCGTCGCGCCAACGCCACCGAGTACGGTCTCGCTGCCGGCGTCGTCACGCAGGATCTTAACCGGGCGCACCGCGTCATTCATCAGATTGAAGCGGGCATCTGCTGGATCAACACGTGGGGTGAATCTGCCGCAGAGATGCCGGTCGGGGGTTACAAGCACTCCGGCGTGGGTCGCGAGAATGGCCTGATGACGCTGCAAAATTACACCCAAGTTAAATCGGTTCAGCTCGAGATGACCCGTTTTCAGTCGGTATTTTAATCCTGATTTTAACCTGAGGAGCGACTAATGGAATTTGATTACATCATTATCGGAGCCGGATCCGCAGGGAACGTTTTGGCGACAAGACTGACCGAAGACAGCGATGTCACTGTCCTGCTGCTGGAAGCGGGCGGCCCTGATTACCGTTTCGATTTTCGTACCCAGATGCCTGCCGCGCTGGCTTATCCGCTGCAGGGTAAACGTTACAACTGGGCCTATGAAACCGAACCTGAGCCGTACATGAACAACCGCCGCATGGAGTGCGGCCGTGGCAAAGGGCTCGGCGGCTCATCGCTGATCAACGGCATGTGCTATATCCGCGGCAACGCGATGGATCTTGATAACTGGGCGCAGCAGCCAGGTCTGGAAAACTGGAGCTATCTGAACTGCCTGCCCTACTACCGTAAATCGGAAACGCGCGATATCGGCGCCAATGACTATCATGGCGGAGAAGGCCCGGTCAGCATTACCACGTGCAAACCCGGCAACAACCCGCTGTTCGCCGCGATGATTGAAGCAGGCGTGCAGGCGGGCTATCCGCGCACCGACGATCTCAATGGCTACCAGCAGGAAGGCTTTGGCCCAATGGATCGCTTTGTGACGCCAAAAGGCCGTCGCTCCAGCACCGCGCGCGGCTACCTTGATACTGCCAAACAGCGGCCGAACCTGAAAATCATTACCCACGCCACCACCGACCGGATTCTGTTTGAGGGCAAGCGTGCGGTGGGTGTTCAGTACCTGCAGGGCGCGAGCAACGCCAGCCACACCGTTCATGCGCGGCGTGAAGTGCTGCTGTGCGCCGGTGCGATTGCGTCGCCGCAGATTCTGCAGCGTTCAGGCGTGGGATCGGCTGAGCTGCTGAAACAGTTTGATATTCCGGTGGTGCACGATCTGCCCGGCGTCGGCGAAAACCTGCAAGATCACCTGGAAATGTACCTGCAGTATGAATGTAAAGAACCGGTGTCGCTCTACCCGGCACTGAAGTGGTGGAATCAGCCAAAAATCGGTGCCGAGTGGCTGTTCAACGGCACGGGCGTCGGCGCGAGTAACCACTTCGAGGGCGGCGGATTTATTCGCAGCCGCGAGGAGTTCACCTGGCCGAACATTCAGTACCACTTCCTGCCTGTGGCCATTAACTACAACGGCTCAAACGCGGTAGAAGCGCACGGCTTCCAGTGCCACGTCGGCTCCATGCGCTCGCCAAGCCGCGGCCATGTGCGGATTAAATCGCGCGATCCGCGCCGCCATCCTGCGATTCTGTTCAACTACATGTCGCATGAACAAGATTGGCACGAATTCCGCGATGCGATTCGCATCACGCGCCAAATCATCAACCAGCCCGCGCTGGATAAATATCGCGGTCGGGAGATCAGTCCGGGGATCGACTGCCAGACCGACGAGCAGCTGGATGAGTTCGTGCGCAACCACGCAGAGACCGCTTATCACCCGTGCGGCACCTGCAAGATGGGCACCGATGAGATGGCCGTTGTGGACGGCGAAGGTCGCGTACACGGTTTACAAGGCCTGCGCGTGGTCGATGCTTCTATCATGCCGCTGATCATAACCGGCAACCTGAATGCCACCACGATTATGATCGGTGAAAAAATCGCGGATAACATTCGTGGACGCGAGCCGCTGCCGCGCAGCACGGCAGACTACTTCGTGGCGGGCGATCGCCCGGTGCGCAGCGAGCCGATGCGCGCTTAACCGCTTCAGGGCGGCGCCCTGCCGCCCTGCTTTCCCTTCCCTGTTTCACTTCTGATCGCACGGTGTGTCGAAATTATCTTACCTAAGTCACTAACAGTATGTTGTAATTATAAGAGTGGCTCGGCGCGCACTTACGCTAACAGCGCGGCCATAAACCTTTCCCTTATGGCATTGGGCTGCTGCGCTTTACGCGTCACTACCGCTATCGGACTGGTAAAAAAGAAACGCTGTGGCGCCAGCGCGCGCAGCATGCCGTTTTGTACCCACTGTGACGCAAAATGATCCGGTAAGAAGCCAATAAAGCGGCCGGTTAAAATCAAAAACGCGATGCCTTCACGATCGGAGGCCGTGGCGGTGCATGACAGGGTTTGATGCAGGTCAATGGCGTCCTGATTGATACGAAACGTGGGCGCAATGGCATCAACTCCCTTAAGATCCTGTTCGGTGATCGCTTCCCCCGCCGAAAACAGCGGGTGCTGCCGACTGCAGTAGAGCTGCGAGCGCTCGTCGTACAGCGGCTGATAGACCAGCCCCGAGATCGGCGTAATCAGCGGTAGCGCTCCCACGTGCAAGCGCCCCTCCAGCAGCCCGCGCTCAATCTCTGCCGGCGTCATCATGCTGATGTTGAGGCGGATATCAGGACCAGCCTCGCGCAGTGCCTCCAGCGCACGCGTGATCTTCATGTGCGGTTGGGTGACTAAGTTATTGATAAGGCCCAGGTTGAGCTCGCCGCGCAGCTGTTTATGCATCTGATTGACCTGCAGGCGGAAATGCTCAATCGCCGCCATCATGCTCTCGCTGTGGCGTAATATCTCCCGCCCCTCTTCGGTAAGCGCAAAACCCGCGCGCCCGCGCTGGCACAATCGCATACCCAGCCGCTGCTCAAGATCGCTCATATGCAGGCTGATGGCTGAACGCGAAATCCCCAGCAAGCTTTCAGCGGCGGAGAAACTGCCGCAGGCGTTTACGGTTTTAAAGATGCGCAGTAACTTGAGGTCAAAATCCGTGACCTGCCCTAAAGGCTTGGCTTTCATTAGGTGAGTTTTTCCCTATCTGAACATGCATAAAAAATGATTTATCGTAACTGTCACTTGATTGCAAACTCTCATGACTGACTTCTGGAGACTGTGCATGACAACCGATAACCGCTCTGCTGACCTGAATTTTCACGCGCACTGGATGCCCTTCAGCGCGAATCGCCAGTTTCACCGCGACCCACGGATCATCACCGCTGCGCATGGCCGCTGGCTGACCGACAGCCACGGGCGCCAGATTTTTGACAGTCTCTCGGGCCTGTGGACCTGCGGCGCAGGCCATACGCGACCGGAAATTCAACAGGCGGTCGCAAAGCAGTTAGGCACCCTGGACTATTCCCCCGGCTTTCAATATGCGCATCCGCTCTCGTTCCAGCTGGCCGACCGTATTGCGCAGCGCATGCCCGGCGAGTTGAATCACGTGTTTTTTACCGGCTCCGGCTCAGAATCGGCTGATACTGCCGTAAAAATGGCGCGCGCCTACTGGCGCATCAAAGGGCAGCCGCAAAAAAGTAAATTTATTGGACGTGCGCGTGGCTATCACGGGGTCAACCTGGCGGGCACCAGTCTGGGCGGCATCGGCGGCAATCGCAAAATGTTCGGCCAGTTTTTGGATGTAGACCACCTCCCGCATACGTTGCAAAGTGCGCTGCCTTTTACCCGTGGACAGGCGGAGACCGGCGGCGTTGCGCTGGCAGATGAGATGCTAAAGCTGATTGAACTACACGACGCGTCCAACATCGCCGCCGTGATCGTTGAGCCGCTTTCAGGTTCAGCGGGTGCCATTATTCCGCCGCACGGCTATTTGCAGCGGCTGCGGGAGATCTGCACACAGCACAATATCCTGCTGATTTTCGATGAGGTGATCACCGGATTTGGCCGCATGGGCCGCTGGAGCGGCGCCGAGTATTTCGGCGTGATGCCGGATTTGCTCAACTTCGCCAAACAGATCACCAACGGGGCTATTCCAATGGGGGGCGTGGTGGCCAGCCGTGAAATCTATCAAACCTTCATGACGCAATCGCTGCCGGAACACGCGGTGGAATTTGCCCATGGTTACACTTATTCAGCCCATCCCGTGGCCTGCGCCGCCGCGCTGGCCACGCTTGATTTGTTGGAAAATGACGCCTTGCTGGCGCAGTCGGCTGAACTGGCCCCTGTTTTTGAACGCTCGCTGCATGCGCTGCGCCACTGCCCGCACGTGGTTGACATTCGCAATGCGGGGCTGGTAGGCGCCATCCAGCTGGCACCGCGCGACGGCGATATGACGATACGGCCCTTTGAGGCGGGCATGGCGCTCTGGAAGGCGGGATTTTACGTGCGCTTTGGCGGCGACACGCTCCAGTTTGGCCCGATGTTTAACACCGAGCCCGCCGAGCTTGATCGCCTGTTTGACGCCGTGGGTGACGCGCTGCACGGGCTGGCCTGAGGTCAGGCCAACGCGGCAAGCAAAGTTTCCGCGTTGGCCACCGCACCAAAAATACCGCCCTGCATGTGGATCATGCTCAGCGCCGCCTCATGATGCTTACGTTCGGTGGCGGCGCAGCAATCGCCTAACACCAGACACTCAAAGCCGCGATCGTTGGCCTCACGCAGCGTGGTATGCACACAGACATCGGTTGTGATGCCAGTGAGGATCAAATTGCGAATACCTTGACTGCGTAAAACCAGCTCTAAATCCGTGGCATAAAACGAGCCTTTACCCGGTTTATCAATGATAATTTCATGCGGCAGCGGCGCCAGTTCAGGAATAATTTCCCAGCCGGGTTCGCCCCGCACCAAAATGCGTCCACACGGCCCCGGCGCACCGATCTCCGCGTTCATGCGTTTTGATCGCCAGCGCTTGTTGGCGGGCAGATCGCTCAAATCAGGCCGATGCCCTTCGCGCGTATGGATGATCGGGAATCCCAATTCGCGCAGCTGCGCCAGCACGCGCTGCAGCGGCGCAATCGGCGCACGCGTCAGCGCGATGTCATAACCCATGCTGTCCACGTAACCGCCTTTACCGCAAAAATCCGTTTGCATGTCGATGATCAGCAGTGCCGTATCGGCAGGGGAAAAGGCGCCGTCGAACGGCCACGTATAGGGCGTTGAGTGCACGCGATAGTCAGGCATTTTTTTCCTCCAGGGTGCGCAGCGTTTTTGCGCCACGCAGTTTAATAATGGCGGTGTAACTGAGCGCCGCCGTGAGCAGACCGACCACCGCTTCTCCCAATTGCGGGAAAGCCAGATGGGTCACGATGGCGCAGACGCTGCCGATCGCCCAGCCTGCAAACGCGCTACCGCGCATCCGCTGCGGCGCACGCTGTTCGCTAAAGCTCGCCATAAAAATCAGATCCACGATCATTACCGCACCAAACGGCGGCACCACCATGCCGAGCAGGCTTAACCATTCGAGAAAGTAGGACCAGACGCCCGCAAGGGCTAATAGCCCGCCAACGGCCCCGAGAATCAGCGTCCAAACGCGCATTTTACTGTTGAAGAGGTGGCTGAACCCCACCGCACCGTTATAAAGACAGTGGGTGCACACCGAGCCGAGATTGATAAACACAAACAGGCACGCCACGGTGGAAAGCAGCGCGCCGTGGCCCATCAGCAGCGACAGGAAGTTGCCGCCATTGTTTACCGGATCGACCGCGGCCCCCACCGCCACAATCACCACGCCAAACAGGTAAGAGATGACGTTAGCCAAAGGAAACGCGGAGAAGGCGGCGATCACCGCCGAGCGCCCATCTTTCGACCAGCGCGTGAAATCGGCGGTCATGGTGCCGGAGTCGGCGAAGCCGGCAATCACCATCGTCACCGCCGTGCCCATACTCATTGCGCCTGCCGCGCTCGGCGCGCCCTTCCATTGCGTCACGGCGCTAAAGTCGTGCTGCTGGCCCACCAACCACAGCGCCACCAAGCCCAGCACGACAAACAGCGGTGCGGCGATCATGCCCAGCAGCGAAAGCGCACGCACGCCGAGAAAGGTGACGGCGGTGTAGAGCACCATAGAGAAAGCCGTGACGGCCAGCGCATTCCAGCCAAACGTTTGATTAATCACCGTACCGGTTAAGCCGGTTTGAAAGGCGTACCAGCCAATCACCACCGTGGACAGAAAGCCTGAGACCAAGATGTAGCCTTTGGTACCGAAGGTGCGTTTGGCCTGCAGCGCGAAGTTCATACCGGTGCGTCCGGCAAACCAGCTCAGCGCGCCGACGTAGGCGAAGAGCACCAGGTTGCCCAGCAGGATCGCCACCAGCGCAGGCCAGAAGCCAAGGTGCCAGGTAATGATGCCGCCGAATAGCGCATTGGTGAGGATCATCGGGAAACCGAACCATACCGCAGAGACCGAGCGCGTAGAGTGGCGATGGCTTAGCGGTACCGGCTCATGTTCAAATTCCTGCTCAAGCGCAGGGGACGCGTTTTTATGCATGGGAAGCTCCAAAACAGACGGGACTGAAGGAATTCCAGGGTTGGATGCGCTCAAAAGCGGCACTTGCCGCCAGCACAAGGCCATCGTCCAGGTGACGACCCACGATTTGCAGTCCAATCGGCAGTCCGCCAGCGGTAAAACCCGCTGGGACGGAGGCGGCCGGTTGCCCGCTAAAATTGAAGGGATAGCAGAATGAGAGCCAGTGATCGCTGCGTACCATGCGGCCTTCGATCATCTCCGGGCCTTGCATGTTCAGTGCGAAAGGCGGTACCGCCAGCGTGGGCGTAAGCAGCAGGTCATAGCGCTGCATGAAGCGCCATAGCTGGTTGCAGATTTTTTTCCGCGCGGTATTAGCGTCAGTGAACATCTCGGCGCGCCATTCGTGCTGCAACATCGCGCGCAGATGCGGGGACATCCCGCTGCCCAGTGTTGCCTCCATCTGTCGCATGCCGGTAAGATCGCTCTCAAGCGCCACCAGCGCGGCAAAAGTGTTGCTTTCATCAATGATATCCGGATGCACCTCTTCCAGCTCAGCGCCAAGCTCGCGGGCAAAGCGACGCGCCGCACGAGTGACAACGTCACGCACTTCCGGATCGACAGCAATGTGGCCAAAGTCGACGCTGAACGCAATGCGCAAGCCGCTGAGCGGTTTTTCCAGCGCGGCCAGCCAGTCTATGTCGGCACAGGGAATGGAGTGGCGATCGCGCATGTCGGGGCCTGCCATAATCGACATCATGAGCGCGCTGTCGCGCACCGTGCGCGTCATCGGGCCGATGTGCTCCAACGATTCCCAACTTGAAACGCCGGGATAGCGTTCATCACGGCAACCCGGCCAAAGCGGTACACGGCCCATTGAGGCTTTGAATCCGTACACACCGCAGTGCGCCGCAGGAATGCGCACCGAGCCGCCGCCGTCGCTGCCAAGGGCTATCGGGCACAGGCCCGCCGCCAGCGCAGCACCCGAGCCTGCGCTCGATCCGCCCGGTGTTTTACTGAGATCCCACGGATTACGCGGCGAGGGAAACAGCGGATTATGGCCCACAGCGCTGTAGCCAAATTCAGGGGCCGTGGTTTTACCCAGCAGCACCGCATCCGCCGCCAGTAAGCGTTCCACGCAGATATCATCCTGCTCTGGTACAAAATTCGCGTAAGCGCGCGAGCCTGACGTGGTGCGTATCCCGGCGGTGCAGATAAGATCTTTCACCGCCAGCGGTACGCCTGCCAGCGCGCCAACCGCTTCACCCCGCGCACGCTTGCGGTCTACCGCCTCTGCCTGCTGCAACGCCCTTTCCGGCGTGGGTGTGCAGAACGCATGAATCAGCGGTTCGCGCTGAGACATCCGCTCAAGCGCCGCCTGCGTGAGTTCGCGTGCCGAGATTTCTCCCCGCTTTACTAACGCGGCAAGCACCGTGGCTTCGCTGTCCAGTAAGCTGTCAAACATGCTGCTTCTCCCCCGTAAACGATACGGTGAGCGCTGCATAAGCCGTGCCAAAACAGGCGCGCGCAGCGGCTAATACTCGCGCATCCAGTCGGGATACGGGCTTGAATACAAGATCGAATACTTATGCCTGTTTCTGTGGCATCGCACCGTTGCAAAAGCGCGTTAATGGCGCACGGTTGCGCCAGAATAGGGAGCGGTAAACGGAAGCGACTTTTGACAGCCCCAGGTTGGCAGCTACGCTTAGTGGGCAACGTTGGGTTGCCTTATCCAGGGATTAAAAAAGATGAAAATGATGTTAGCTGGGATGATGTTCGCCGCGAGTTTGCTCACGCTGGCTGGTTGTCAGCACGAAAGTCCGGCCGTAGGAAATGATGGTCGTCCACATGCGCCAAGCGGTGAATCCGTGCCCGGCGGCCCATTAGGTAAAGGTCCAGTCGGTCAGCCACAGGCTTGATGCCCGCGCGTTATCGCTCAACGCGTTGAAATAAGCGAAGGCGCAACCTATCGCAGTAATCTGATCAAGCGTCTCACGTTTTAGTACCAGCAAGTTATGATAAAGGCGTAACACAGCAACGTGTTGCGTACGAAATTAGCTCTGCTCTGAGATACTTAGCCCGCGCAAGCGGGCCTTTTTCTGCGGTACACGTCGCGGTCTGGCAGGGTGAACCCAGCACCGCCAGGCTCTTCAGGCGTCTTTTTGAAGCCCTCACCTTTCGAGAATGTCTTACTTACTCACTGCACATCGCCTGCGTTGGATACCGCGCTACCCTTAACTCTGTGCGCTTACGAGACGCACGGCGAAGCCAAAGAACAACATGCCCGTGAGCATGTTCGCCAGCTTGACGAGACGGGTGCGATGGCGCAAAAAGCGTACCATCAGGCTGCCAGCAAACAGCAACGTCGTGTAATAACTCAGACTGATCATTTGAATCATCGCGCCCAGCACGGCAAAAGCCGGTCCCGTATGGGTGACGTTAGGGTCAATGAACTGAATGAAAAATGACACGTAAAACAAGATGGCCTTGGGATTGGTAAAGCCCAGTAGAATGGCGCGCACGAAGTAATTCTCTTCTTTGACCTCTTGCTCGGATGTCTGACGCTGCTGGCGGAAGGCCGCTAAAATGATCTTCGCGCCAAGATAAAGAAGGAAAAGCGCGCCCAAGTATTTCACCACCATAAAAAGCGTCGGGCTGGTGCGAATCAGGGTGGCGACGCCCGCCCAGGCAAGGATAATCAGGAAGATATCCCCGAGCAGCACGCCCGCGATGGCGCGCGACGCAGCGCGAGGGCCTCGGCTCATGCCGGTTCGCAGCACATACAGGCTATTCGGTCCCGGCAGCAAGATAATGACCAGCGCACCGGCCAAAAACGTCCATAAATTAATGATTCCTACATCGTGCAACATTACCGCTCTGACTCCAGACTCGCGTCAGTTCTTGTCACCTGACCGCGTTTTAAAGGGAAATGCGGCGCCACTGCGCGCTGCCGCGCGCGTATAGTATCAGACGCCATGAGCCCTTGTCCTCCCTGCGTCAGAGCACTCAGAGGCGAGGCATCACTTGGCGTTCTCGGCCGACCGCTGCGCCGTGCCCTGCGTGAGCCAGCGCCGCTTGATGGTCCTGTTCAACCAGCCCAAGGTTCTGCCGTAGCGACCACGGCCGCCTGCGGCTTCCATGACGCGCCGCAGCAGCATGCAGTAGTCCATCACCAAGCCTGGCGTCCACGTCATGCCTTCTGCGCGGCTGCGAATCAGGCTTAATAACCAAAAATCGGGGTTGAACAGCACCCGAAACCCCTTTAATCCCTGCGTTCCGAGTACCCCTTCAGTGGCCACATCCAGCGCCTGAATCACATGGGTTGAGCAGTTGCGCGACGTCAGGTTGTAGCGGGTATCCGAGGCGTTGCTTAACCAGAAATTACGCAGTGCGACCTGATTGTACTGCAGAAAGCTAAAGCGCTTGTCCGGGCGGTAAAGCGCTTTGATCTCTTGCTCTAACGAGACACGGTGAAAACCCGCTACGTCAAACTCTTCTCTGCCCCGCAGCGTTTGCAGAAAGCCCCGCAGGTTGATCGACACATCGTTGACCGGATAGAAGCTGATATAGAGTTCATCGCCCATCTCAAGCGAAGTATGACCCGTGGAAACGTTGCCGTGATGATCGATGGCCGCGACCCAACGGTCAAACCATGGTCGACGGCCACGCACGGCCCCCGACCCCAGCGGTGTCCAGACAAAGATGTTGAGCGGCGTGCTCGCGGCTTGATCGGCCAGCGGCGGATGCACATAGTCGAAACCGTGCGGCGCGCGCAGCCCTTTGCGCGTGAAGAGCGGCAGCGCGGCCACGCTGCTGTGTTCAGGTAAATTGCGGATTTGCTGCGCCATACTCAACAGCGTCAGCGCCCAACCGGCGAGCAAAAACGCGAAGCACAGCGGCACAATAACGTGAGGCGGTAACGGCCAGCGGGTCGCGATCATCACACACAGCAGCATCTCCGCGATGCCCAACGTCAGCTTGTGATGCCAGCGGCGACAGCGAATAAGGCAACAGGCGATAATGCGAAACCCGCCGTCGAGTAAAAAGATCAGCGCAAACACCATTAAAATGGGCAAGCTGCTATCGTGGGGCGCCAAATACACTGCCGCGCTGAACAACATCAGCATCGCCGATTTAGCCAGCAGCGGCCAGGCAATGCCCGAAGGCGAGTAAATGGCGCTCAACGCCTCTGCCAGCCCCTCAATGGTCAAGAAGACCGCCAGAACGTGCAGCGGAAACGACAAATTACCGTGCTGTAGCAGGTCAGATGCGATGCCAAGGCTCGCTGATGCGCTCAGAAAACCCAGCGCCATCAGCCAGGGGCCGAGTTTTCGCAGCACCGGGCCGCCCATCAGTAAAAAAAGTAGTCTTAACAAAAGGGCACTCCAGCAGGATAACGCACTGCGAGTCAGACGCAGACTTTTGTCTGAAGTTCTGTAGCAGCGAGCGGATACTGATTATGTTTAACCTCGGTTAAATCTGGAGCCACTTTACCCGGCGAAGATTAAAATTAACTTAACGTTGGCATCATGCTAAGAAATCAACCTGCAACGCATTACGTTAGGCTGATATGCGCGTTGAATCGCCAGCGGGCGCTCTGCTTATCCCAAACGGTGAATGCACCGATGGCCGCGCGCTGACGAGCTTAATAGGCACATTCCGTCGCAGTGAAGCGGCGGTTCTGAACAAAAATCAAAAGGAATCATCAGCATGCAGCGACGCGCTACCCTAAAGGGACTGTTCGCCATTTTTCTCTGGAGCAGCATTGTGGGATTGATTAAAAGCGTCAGCGACGGCGTTGGTCCCGTTGCCGGTGCCGCGCTGATCTATAGCGCCAGCGCCGTTATTCTGGCGTTCACCGTGGGTCTACCCAAGCTGAAGGCTTTCCCTCGTGCCTATCTGGTGCTGGGCAGCACGCTGTTCGTGCTGTATGAACTCTGTTTGTCGCTGTCGCTCGGCTTTACGCACACTCCCCAACAGGCGATTGAAGTGGGCATGGTCAATTACCTGTGGCCGGGTATGACTATCGGGCTGACCGTGTTGGTTTATCGGCAAAAAGTGAGTCTGTTAATGATTCCCGGGCTGCTGCTTGCGGTGCTCGGTATTTGTCGCGTGCTGGCCGCTGATCGTGGGCTCTCCTGGCACGACATGTCCAAAAATGTCATGGATAACCCGTTGAGCTTCGGGCTGGCGTTGTGCGGCGCAATGATCTGGGCCATCTACTGCGTGGTAACGAAAAAAATGGCGCAGGGCTGCAACGGCATCACGCTGTTTTTTGCGCTGACCGCCTTGGCTCTATGGCTCCTCTTTCTGCTCTCGCCCCAACCTCTCGTTGCGCCCTCGCCGCGCACGTGGATCTGTTTAGCCTTCGCCGCGCTGGCGATGGGCGGCGGCTATGCCGCCTGGAACACCGGCATCCTGCACGGTAACGTTACGCTGTTGGCCGCTGCGTCTTATTTCATTCCGGTGCTCTCAGCGCTGCTGGCCGCTGTGATGCTACAGACGCCGCTGTCATTTTCATTCTGGCAGGGAACGGCGATGGTAAGCGTGGGCTCGCTGCTCTGCTGGTGGTCGACGCGAACCGCACCGCCGCTGCGCAGCGAGACGTCAGCATAATGGCGCCGGGGTAAGTTCTGTTAAACTTACGGCGTCGCACATTAAGGATGGAATAACCGAGGCGTTAACATGCGTAATACCCTGGATGATGTTTTACAAGCTGAGTTGGATAGAATTAATCTCGCAGAAAAGCGTAACGACCGGCCCTATTTTGACACCTCTTTTATAAAACAGTATCCCGGCTTATTTGGGCTCATGTGGGTACTGTTTATCTTGACCATGGCGCTGCTGATCTATTCGGACTCATTCGGTATGACGGAGTATGTGGTGTGCGGGGTACTTTTTGCCGTGTGTAATTTTTTCTTTTTTTTCCATATTAATCCTGCATACCGGGCAAAAGACATCGATAAAGGCGCCCTTAAAAATTGCTATACCGGAGATTGGTTTATGGAAGTGCACGTGGATGATACGTTTATTGATCGTTTGATGTCGGAACCGCTGCTGACCGATCAAGAGAAAGCGCGACTCGCCGCCCAGCGTGAAAAAAAAGGGTTTCTTTATTTCGCCGATATTTATCGTTTACGTCATTGATCGCGCAGGCAGGCGTCTATCACCCGCCTGCCGCTCACCTTCACTTGAGATATTTTGGCCGCTCGGTGCGAAAGCCCAGCCCAATTAAACGGCCAAACAGATGGCGCAAAAACGGCATACGCCCAATCATCTTCGGCATTTTACCGGACGGGCGCCCTTGACGTTTACGCCCGCTCATTTTGATCTGCAAAAATTGCGTGGCCACGGTCGGGAATTGTCGACGCTTCTGCACCCGCTGCAGATCGCGCAGCGTAACCTCGCCGCGTTGGAGCGGGCGGATAAGCACATTGGCCGCTGCCACCGCATCCTGAATGGCCAGATTCACGCCCACGCCACCAATAGGCGACATCGCGTGCGCGGCATCCCCGATACATAAAATGCCCGGCTTCATCCACGCGTCCAGGCGATCGATGCGGATCGACAGCAGTTTAAGCTTGTCCCACTCATCCACTTCCTCCAGCCTTTCGGGCTTAAACGGCAGGGCCTCAGCCAATGCCGCTTTGAAGGCCGGTAAGCCAGCCGCTTTGAGCACCTCGAACTGGCCTTTTTCGATGCTATAACCGCACTGCCAGTAGTCATCGCGATCGATCAAAATCATATTCTGCTTCGGTCCGTTGTGGCCCACGCCCAGGCGCGGATCGCCGCTTTGCTTGCTCAGCCGGAACCACACCACATCACGCGGTGCGCCAAAACTTTGGCTGGTGAAGCCTGCCGCGTCGCGCACCCGTGAATGGCGGCCATCGGCCCCGATGACCAAACGCGTGCGTACCGTCAGCGTGTCGCTGCCGTGTTTTACTTCTACGCCGCTTAGCACGTTGTTGTCATACACCAGCTGCTCGAAGCGCGTGGATTGCATCAGCGTGAAGCCCGGAAAGGCGGCGGCCTTCTCGGCCAGAAAAGTGAGGAAGTCCCACTGGGGCATAAAAGCGATAAAGCGACACGTAACCGGCAGGCGAGAAAAATCCGCCATGGTGATCTTCTGCCCGCCGATCTCCGCCTCCAGCTTTTCGACCCGCTGATGCGGCAGCGTGAGTAACGCCTCCAGCAGGCCCAGCTGGTGCATGATTTCAAGCGTTGACGGGTGAATGGTATCGCCGCGAAAGTCGCGTAAAAAATCCGCGTGCTTTTCAATTACCGTCACGCGCAGTCCCGCGCGGACCAGCAGATACGCCAACATTAATCCTGCCGGACCGGCGCCCACAATGCAGCAGTCAGCGCTGTGCGTGGCGCCTTGCTTTAACGTCATACAAACCTCGTTTTGTGCAGAATAATTATCTGCTTTGTTATAGCGCATCCCATCGTCGCCCTGAAAGACGTTTGCCGTGAACGCGCGATTCGTCGGCAGCGCCGTAACATTCTGCAAAGATAAAAACGCTTCACAGCTACCCCTGCGCTTGCGAACCCCGCAGCCTGACCCAGGCTAAAAAGAACGAAAACAGCAAGGTAAGGCGTGATGAAAGAGCAAAATCGTAATATTGGCATTGCCCCCTATGGCGGATCGGCAGGTGGCTGGGGCGCACTTAAAGCGGTTGCTGACGCGGTGCGCCGCCAGATGGCGTTAAAACAAGATGCCATCGCCCTCTTTAAAGTTAACCAGCCCCAGGGCTTTGATTGTCCCGGCTGCGCCTGGCCTGACCCGCAACATACTTCTTCCTTTGAATTCTGCGAAAACGGGGCGAAGGCGGTCTCCTGGGAAGCCACCAGCAAACGCACCACGCCGGAATTTTTTGCCACTCACACCGTAACCGAGCTTTGGCAGCGTAACGCTTTCGAGCTTGAGGGCGAAGGCCGCCTGACCCATCCCATGAAATACGATGCCGCGAGCGATACTTATCAACCCATCGAATGGGAAACGGCGTTCGCGGAAATCGGCGCACGGCTGCGCAGCTACGACGATCCCGACAGCGTGGAATTTTATACGTCGGGCAGAGCGTCAAATGAAGCGGCGTTTCTCTGGCAGCTCTTTGCACGGGAATATGGCACCAACAACTTCCCGGATTGTTCCAATATGTGCCACGAACCCACCAGCGTGGGCTTGCCTGAGTCCATTGGCGTAGGCAAAGGCACCGTTCAGCTCGACGATTTTGACCATTGCGATTTGGTGCTGTGCATCGGACACAATCCGGGCACCAACCACCCGCGTATGCTGGCAACGCTGCGTGATGTGGCGAAGCGTGGTGCCACCATTGTGGCAATCAATCCGCTGCGCGAGCGTGGGCTGGAGCGTTTCACCTCACCGCAAAGCCCGATTGAAATGCTCTCCATGAGTTCCACCCAGTTAGCCTCAACCTACTACAAAGTGCGCGTGGGCGGCGATGCGGCGATGCTGAAAGGCGTAATGAAAATGTTGCTCTCTATGCACGAGGACGCGATTGCAGCAGGCGAGAAGCCGGTACTGGATGAGGACTTTATTCAGCAGCACACCGAGGGATTCGATGCGCTCAAGGAGGATCTGGATAACACCGATTGGGCACACATCTTGAAAGTGTCCGGCATGGACAAAGCGGAAATTCAGAATATTGCCCGTCTCTACGCGGCGGCTGAGAACACCATTATTTGTTACGGTATGGGCATCACCCAGCACCAATACGGGACGCAAAACGTGCAGCAAATTGCCAATTTGCTCCTCATGCGCGGCAATATTGGCAAGCGCGGCGCGGGCATCTGTCCGCTGCGTGGCCATTCGAATGTACAAGGCGATCGCACCGTAGGGATCACGGAAATTCCGTCCAAAACCCTGCTGGACAGCCTGGAAAAGGTGTTTGGGTTTACACCGCCTCAGCATCACGGTCACGGCGCGGTGGCGGCCATCAAAGCGATTCAGGAGGGTAAATCTCAAGCGCTACTCTGCTTGGGCGGAAATCTCGCCGAAGCGATATCCGATCCCCAGGCCACCTTTGCCGCCATGCGTAAGTTGGATCTGGTGGTGCACATGGCGACCAAGCTTAATCGCTCGCATCTGTTGATGGCCAAACACAGCTATCTTTTTCCGGTACTTGGCCGCACGGAGATCGACGAACAAGGTTCGGGTGAGCAGAGCGTAACGGTAGAGGACTCGATGTCGATGGTGCATGCCTCACGCGGCGCGCTGAAGCCAGTTTCGCCTCATCTCAAATCTGAGCCTGCGCTGGTCGCCGGGCTGGCAAAGGCCACGCTGCCAAACACGCGGGTAAACTGGGACAAGATGGTCAACGATTACAGCTTCATCCGCGATGCCATTGAAGCGGTGTTTCCCGCGTTTAAAGACTTCAATCGTCGCGTGATGCAACCCGGCGGTTTCCATTTATATAACGCGGCGGCCAAACGTGAGTGGTTGACGCCAAGCGGCCGGGCGCAGTTTAAAGTAATGGAGGGCATCAATGAGGACCCGCGCTCGTTACAATGTCACGATTTAGTGCTCACCACCCTGCGCAGTCACGATCAGTATAATACGACGCTGTATGGCCTTAACGATCGCTACCGCGGCGTTAGTGGGCGGCGCGATGTGCTGTTTATCTCCGCCGATGAAGCCGAGAACCGTCAGCTGCGCGTCGGTGATACCGTAAACATGATTGCGCTTGATCCGCAGGGAAATCGCACCGAGCGGCGAATGGATAATCTCACCATCGTGGTGTACGACATGGCGCCAGGTTCGGTGGCCGCTTATTATCCCGAGGCAAACGTCATGGTTCCGCTGGACAGTCACGACACAAAAAGTGGCATTCCGGCCTATAAGAGCATTCCCGTGGTGCTGGAGCCCACCACAGCTACGCAAGCCGATAGCTCTGGCACGCGACGTTAATCGCTTCCCGCTGCCGAGCCAACGGTATTTTGCGGCCCGGCAAGCGGGCACTGTTTCACCCTGCAGGGTTATGCAGTCTGAAATAGCGTCCACAGCCTTTTTTCACATTTTCTGCTAAAAAAACACGCGTGAAATGTCGCCATATTTGTACGAAGTATGCCGCTTTGTATAATTTCCCCCTCTGCTGTTCAGGTTGATTATCACCGTACCAGCGGCGAAATGCGTGGATGAAGGCACTTGATAAGGACATTCGACGAGCGTTGAAAGGTACATAGAGAATGAATTTATATCGAAGTGATGAAGAGCGACTGACCGACATCCTTATAGGCGATGCCGTATTGCAATTACTTGCAACGGATTCGGTCTCTGATTCCGCCCTGCTGAATAAGCTGAATGACATGGCGTCTTACGAATGCGATCCTTCGCGCCAACACGCGCTCCAGCGCGCCATCGCGGAGGTGCGAAAAAGCATCGAAACTTTCAGCCGTGATGCCATTATTCTCAAGGACATGGACAACGTCAGGCATGTCTTCCGCAACCGCGATAAAACGCGGCACGACACGCAGCATTAATTTTTACGGCCCAGGCGATCTGACCTTGTCGCTTTGGGTTGATGAGCATTCACACCTTTTCGATCACGTTTGCCTGTGCCAAACGTACCCGCATTCAAACGGCATTTTACGCTACACTGACGCATCACTTGTTTATGACCAGGATGTGTATGCAAACCCCTCTTGAACCCGCCGATCGCCCCTTCTTGGAGGGCTTGCTCGGCGAGCCGCTTGACCACATTGCCCACGACGCACCGCGTCTCCGCCAGGCGCTCGACGTGGCGCGCCAGCAAAAGCGCCATGAAGCCGATCTTGACTGGCGGCGTAACGCGCTGTTTTTGGCGCTGTTTGTTTTTCTCTACACCGCGCTGGGCGCATCGCTGACGCTGGATCTCACGCCGCAGGCCTCTACGCACCGCAGCCTGGCCTGGGCGCTGGAAGCCGTTCCCGTCTTGATCGCGTTTTCCGGTCTGTTTGTCTCTCTGCTTTATCTGTTTTCCAACCGCAGCAGCGCACGTCGCCTGCACAGTTGGGAGCAAAGCATTCGGGTGCTGGAAAAATACAGCGGAGAGAACCTCAGTCTGCAAATTCACGGTATGGGATCGCGCACCACGCACTATTCGCAGTCGGCGATTCATATTGCGCTCGCGCTGTTCATTTGCATCACTTGGGTGGTGATGTACAACTTTTTCACCTTCACCACCAGCGGCGTGATTGGCAGCGTTATTTCACTGTTTATCACCACCATGCTGTACGTCATTATGGATATCCAGCTGCTCAAATCAGGGCATTCGGTGGCGATTGACGAACCGCTGGTGCCAGCGGAGCCGGACAAAGCGCCAGCCGCGCAGCCGGACGATCGTCGCGATTAACCTGCCATTGCCTATACTCAGTGTTGAAACTTACCGCAAGGTAACGGATGAGAAAACAAGGAGCAGCAATGAAACTCTGGCCTGTCGCGGCCGTTGCCGCGTTAACCGTCACGCTGGTGGCATGTAAATCGCCCACGCCACCGCGCGGTGTTCAGCCCATTACGCATTTCGATGCCAGCCGCTATCTGGGCAAATGGTATGAAATTGCGCGTCTCGATCACCGTTTCGAGCGCGGTAAAGATCACGTCACCGCGACCTATAGCGAACGCAGCGATGGCGGGATCCGCGTGGTGAATCGCGGATACGATGTGAAGAAAAAAGCGTGGAGCGAGAGCGAAGGTAAAGCGTACTTTACCGGCGATCGCCAAACCGCCGCCCTGAAAGTCTCTTTCTTTGGTCCGTTTTACGGCGGCTACAACGTCATCGCGCTGGATGATGATTATCAATACGCCCTTGTCAGCGGCCCCAATCGCGGTTATCTGTGGCTACTGTCGCGCCAGCCAACCGTGCCTGACGACGTCAAACAGCGCTACCTCGCGCTGGCTACATCGCTTGGCTTCCCGGTAGATGCATTGATTTGGGTTAACCAGCGTTAATGCGTTATAGATCACAGCGCTCATCGGCGCTGTGATTTACTCCTGGCTTAACCTTTTTGCGCGATCTATCATCGCCTCACCGTTTAACATCAACAATTACTAAGGAGGATCGCTATGCCCACGTGTGAATTGTATGTTCACTCACACCTTTATGGCGATTGGCCGCGCTCAGCTATCTCTGCATTCGTGCTGCGATAATCCGCCTGAGCGAAGTTAATCCCACTATATTGTTCCTTCCTCCGGCTTACCGGGTTGTCGTCAGCGGTTTTTGACGTCAGGCATTTTCACGCCTGTAACTCACGAGTAAGCACATGAGCACACTTCTTTCTGCACAGGCTATTGGCTTTGATAATGCCTTTGGGCCGCTATTTAACGACCTCCATTTCACCCTGCACAAGGGCGATAAAATTGGCCTGCTAGGTGACAACGGCACCGGCAAAAGTACGCTGCTTAAAATATTGAGCGGTGAACTCGACAGCACGCGCGGCAGCGTCACGCTGGCAAACCACTGTCTACTGGCGCGCATAGAACAGCATCTCTCTCCTCACTTGCAGCAGGTGACGCTGCTGGAAGGCGTGCTGGAGAGGCTGCCTCCAGCGCAACGCGTAAGCGAAGGCTGGCGAGCAGAAGCGCTGCTGCAGTCGCTCGGCTTTCTTGCTCCTCAGCTGATGCAAACCGCCGACACCCTGAGCGGCGGCCAACATATGCGACTGATGCTGGCCCGAGCGCTGATTTGTCAGCCGGACCTCCTGCTGCTGGACGAACCCGGCAACCATCTCGATCTGCCCACCCTACTCTGGCTGGAGCAATTTCTCTCGGGCTGGAACGGCAGCTTTGTCATGGTTTCTCACGACACCACCCTGCTGGACAATGTCACCGATTGCAGCTGGATCCTGCGCGATGGTGGCCTTCACGCGTTTCGACAACCCTGTTCGGCGGCACGGGCAGCGCTGGCCGCGCAAGATGAGGCAGCAGCGTTACGCTTTCAGGCCGAGCAAAAGGAGATTGATCGCGTGGTGAAAAGCGCCAAAAGACTCGCCGTATGGGGCCGCGCGTATGACAATGAAGGGCTTTCGCGCAAGGCGCAGCAGATGGAAAAACGCGCCGCCTGGTTAAAAGCGTCACAAACAACGTTAGGCGACATCCACCCGTGGCGTCTTCAGTTGCAGGGGGAGGCATTGGAAGCCGATCGCGTGCTGGCGCTGCCTGCCATGACGGTGCGTCCGCACGATGACGCGCCTGCCCTGTTCACAACACCGGAAATGCAGGTGAAAAGCGGCGAACGTATTGCCATCGTCGGGCAAAACGGCGGTGGAAAATCCTCGCTTCTTCGCCAGCTTTGGCGTGCGTTCCAGCAACAGCATCCGATGTTTCATCCACGCGCACGCACCGGCTACTACGACCAGAGCCTGCATCAGTTAAACGATGAACATACCCTCAATGAAGCGCTGGCGCAGTTTGCCCCGCTTAGCGAGGAGCAGCGCAAAATGGCGCTGATCGGCGCGGGCTTTCCCTGGTCGCGCCACTCGCAGCGCATCGCTTCGCTGAGTGGCGGTGAGCGTTCACGTTTGCTGTTTGTGGGATTGACGCTGGCGCGTTATTCACTGCTGCTGTTGGATGAACCGACAAATCACCTCGACATCACAGGCAAAGAGGAACTTGCTGAAGCGCTTAACACCTTCGCTGGCGCAGTGCTGCTGGTCTCGCACGATCGCCAACTTGTTGCCAGCACCTGTACGCGCTTTTGGCTGATTGAGGGTGAGAAGCTCAGTGAAGAGTACGATTTCACCGAAGTCAGCGCCCGTTTACGCGCTGAACAGACCGTATCCTACCGCGATACGGCGGTGTCCATCGCGCCAGAGAGCAATACCGAGGATGAAGAGGCGGGGCTGATAGCGCTGTTGGATCTTGAAAGCAAGCTGGAACAGGATCTCGCCCGTAAACCCAAGCATCAAAAGCCTGCGCTGCAGACACAGTGGCGCGCAGAAATCCAGCGCCTGAAAAAGCAGCTCGCGCTGTAACCCAGCGGGCGCCGCTTATGGCGCCCGTTTTTCACGCAAAACAGGGCGCTTTCCGCGCGGCTAAGGCGACTAATGAAAAACAGGAAAGGGAGGAAAAGCGTGAGCAGTAGAAACAGCAAAGCCGCCCGAAGGCGGCCTTAATACGCGTCAACGTTGTACTTATTTGTACAGTTCGGCAGTCATGTGTACGCGGTTATTGGTATTCGCTTCGGTGATTTTGTACTGCGCACCTTGTTCCTGAGCTACGGCGGCTACTTTCGCTTCAGCACCGTCCAGAGTAGAAGCCGTCACAGAAACGCTTTGTGCAAAGCTGGCAGCAGACAGAAGCGACAGGGCAGCGGCAGCAGCGAGAGTCAGTGTTTTAGTGGTTTTCATGATCGTATTCCTTGTATCCAGTTGAGGAAGGCTGCACGCCTTCGATGTGATATATAATAACCTTGGTTATAGTTTCAATATTAACTATTAGTGCTGATATTATATTTTTGATTATTTATACAGCTGCGCTGTCATATGAACGCGGTTATTGGTGTTGGCTTCGGTAATGGTGTATTGCGCGCCCTGCTGCTGCGCAATCGCAGCGACTTTGGCTTCCGCGCCGTCTAACGTAGAGGCTTCCACGGAAATGCTTTGTGCGAAAGCGCCGAACGAAGCCAGAGAAAGGGCTGAAACTGCAACGAAAGTTTTGATAGATTTCATGGTTAATTCCTCATCATTTGATTTGCCAGTGAGGCATCTCGCCTCGATGTCAAAATCATAGCGCTGAGAAGAACGTAAAAATAGCGGAGTTATTTGCCATTCTTGTTCAAAAAATATGAATTAAAACCTTTATCAAAAACTTCATGTCTTTCCGCCACAGCGTAAACCCGCGGCAGAACATATCCGCCATGCTCCAGCGGCGTGTACACGCTGACCGGCTACCGAGAGCGGCTGATGTGAGCGATAAAAGAGGCGATGGCGCACAGCGGACTTGAGGAAAGCTTAAGCGTGAGCAGATGATTTCACTGAGGAGATAATACCGCGCGATGCGGCAAGGATCTTAACCCTGTGTGCGTGACACCCTCAGCACCCAGGGTTAACGTTGATCAAGTTAGGCCGAGTTCAGTAATGACGCGCTGCACTTCCGCCGTGTCCGCGTCAGTTAACATCCGCAGCGGCCGCGGTAAACAGACCGCGTCAGTATCACCCAGCAGATGGGCCGCGGCGGCCATCACGCGCAGACTGCCGTTGTGTTTGCGAAAGAGCGCCCACAGAGGTTCCAGCCGCTGGGTCTGCGCGGCGGCACACTGGCTGCTTTCGCCTTTCACCGCTTCGTAAAGCGCCTTCGCCGCGTAAGGAAACAGGCCAGCGCACACTGAATACCACAAATCGCATCCTGCCTGTAACGCCGTCGCGGCAAACTGATCGCCACTGATACCAAGGCGAATGTGGGCAGGTAATTGCTCACGCAGTGCCGCGATGCGCTGCTGAGCGGCGGGCAACGGCTCAGGCACGCCGGGAATTTTAAACGAGGCAATGTTGGGAAGCGTAGCGATACGCGCGTAAAGCGCGTCAGAAAATTGCGTGTGCGTGGTGCGGGGGTTGTCATAAACGCATATCGGCCGCGAAACCGCATGGGCGACATCATGGTATAAGCCGTACACTTCCTCCTGCGTCAGTCCCTGATACGCCAGCGCCGGCAGTAACAGTGCGCTCGCGCCCGCTTGCTGAGCATCATCTGCCAACCGCAATACCTCGTCGGTGCTGAACGCGCCGATGCTGACCATCACCGGGATCCCCTCCGCGTGCGCCACGGCCAATTCGGTAATGCGCCGGCGCTGCTCACGCGTGAACCACGCGTAGCTGCCGGTCGATCCCAGCACGCCCAGCGAATCCACGTTAGCGCGCGTCAGGCGTTCGAGTAGCCGAAGAAAGGCGTTTTCGTCAATGCCGGAGGCATTAACTGGCGTTATAGGAAAGGCACTTAATCCTGAAAACATAAGGCGCTCCTGCGATCGGCAAAACAGCATAGTAACCAACGCAACGCATTTGTCACGCCGATCTCGCTGCATCACTGCTCGGCGCGCTCAACGCGCCAACGTCGGGTGCCACTCTTTCGTCCTGGCCGCTAAACCCTGACCACGGGAGCCATCATCACCTTTTTCTGCCGCCGCATCACGCCAACAGCTCCCTTGCGCTTGGATACGCATTTAATACCGTGTCGAATACGAGACGCATAGCGTCCTCGCAAGCCTATTTTTTTGTGTGCGTTTGCAGTTGGTAATGCGGATGTTCTCCGGCGAGCAGAAGCAGAAGTTCATATTCGCCCTGACTCAAGGGAGAAGCGTTCTTTGCTGCCTCTTTCATCTGCCAGACGCGCAAGCTCATATCGAACCGTTCAGCGGCCGACGCTTGCGACATGCCTGTCGCCAGTCGCAGCTCACGGACGTTATTACACACGGGTACGGGCCGCAGTAGCAGCTTATTTCCCATATAAACCTCCTTGCCCAGTCATCATTACTCGCGCCGTTGCCGGACACGGCTTTCATCCTAAAAATAAGCGATATTGATGCATTAATAACATATTTTTTAAGCATAATATGGCAGGTATCATGCTTTTAATGACACTCTTTTCTCACGCTTTAGGCGCTTATTCGCTGAAATTAGATGTTAATGATTTAAGCAGTAGGACCAGTTTATGGTTTAGGGCACCGCTTTATTCCACGGCATTGCGGCCAGCAACCTGGCCATACCGCACCAGCCGGTTGTGCCCGCGAAGATCAATCCCGCGCCAATAAACGCAGGCATGACGTAAAAACCGGGATGAATAAAGGCACCCGCTATCGTCCCTGCAAGCGTGAGCGCACCGGCACAAATTTGCACCTGGCGCATCAGCGGCAAAGGCTGACGGCGGTCTTCTTCCACGGCATAACCCGCCGCTTTCCAGGCATCAATCCCGCCCGCGATAACGAGCGCGCGTGCAGGAAACACCGCGGCGGCCAACTGCGGCGCCAGGTTTTGCGTGCGTATGCCGCGCTGACAGTGAAATATCACCGCGTCCGTGGCCTGCAGGTTCGCGTGGCTAAAGGCGTCTGGCGTCAGGTGTTCAGCGGAAACCGGGCGCGATCCTGTGATATGTTCGCGACGCCACGCCTCTTCGCCCCGAATGTCGATCATCATCGTGTGGCGGTCATAGCGCGCATAGGCTTCGGCAGGTGAAACAGTTTCAATCGCCATCGTTTTCTCCCGGGCAGTACAGTTTTTTTAGCGTTTTCACCACGGCAAAAACCGCTTCGTCTTTGATGTGATAGCGAATAAAGCGCGCATGCCGCACCCCTTCGATCAGCCCTTGCGCTTTCATTAATGCCAAATGCTGCGAGGTCGCAGAGGCGCTAAGGCCGCTCAAGCGGCTAAGCTCACCGGCCTCGGTGGCGGGGTGTTCCATTAACACGCAGAGGATCAGCAAGCGCTGCGGGTGACTGAGCATTTTCAGTAATGCCGCCGCCCTGTCTGCTTGCGTCGGGTCTATGTTGAATGACGTCATGTATTATATTTTAGCTAACTCTAAATTTAGATATTGCTAAAATGATATGGCGGTTGTCAATCGTGCATCCGCGCCTGTCGCACAAAAAAATCCCCGGACATAGCCGGGGAGCGTCAGGTCAGACTTTGTTTTTATAATTAAAGCTGATTTGGGAGTTCTGCTCGCGCGGTAAGCGACGTGCTTCGAGATAGACCGATTTCCAGTACGGATTATTTAAGGAGGATCGCATCACCCCCTGACTAACGGAGGCGTGAAGAAATTGCTGATCGGTATCGTAAAAGCCGACATGTAATTCGTGTTTAATGCGGAAGAAAACTAAGTCGCCCGGCTGTAAATGGGTTTTATCTACCGGACGCCCCATGGCAATCAGCTCTCGTGTGGTGACACGATCCATGGGAATATTGAAGCGATCTTTCAGCGTGCGCCAAACAAATCCTGAACAGTCCACGCCGGTTAACTGCGTACCGCCCCACTGATAGCGCGTACCTTCCCACGAATGCATTTGATCGTGCAGCGCGGCGATAACCGGAATTAAGTCGGGCTGTTTACCGTCCGTCGCTGACATATCCACGCTCTCATCAGCAGGTGGATGGTCGTTTTTAGATGCACATCCTGCCAGTGCACACATCATCAGGCAGACGAGAAATTTACTGGCCGCGAGCTTGGTCATGGAATGTTTTCACTGGGGTGTTTGATGGTGAAAGATTTATACCGTAAAGCCATGCCAGAAATAAATACCTCTACGTAGAATTCTTACTCTCTCCGCTTTATTTACCCAACCTTACAAACGAGTAACATATTGTATTTACGAAGTAATTTGACTTATTTTGGCGCTTAAAAGTTGTACAGAAATATGCTAAATCTTGTACAAATTGCGCCAAGTAAACGTTGGAAACACCGGTTGCCGGCTCCCCGGTAAAATCGACGAGGCGCTAAGTCACTGCTGATTGTTTATCCCTCGCCGGGGATAAAATTGGTTTTATCCTTTATTGAGGATAAATTATTTTTTATCCCGACCCGAGGATACATTCACTGTGAGGCCGTATCATGATTTATAGCCCCCGCCAGTTGGCGAGTCATATCAAACTTCTTCGTCAAAAAAATCAGTGGACGCAAAGCCAGCTGGCGCAAAAAGTGGGGCTCAAACAGGCCACCATTTCACATTTCGAAAACAACCCCGATCTCACTACGCTCAGTACGTTATTTAAAATATTGCAGTCGCTGGAACTGACGCTGGACGTGCGAGAAAACAACGCGTCCCTGCAGGAGGATGAGTGGTGAAGCAGCAATGAGTCGCCTGGATGAACGGTGAGTGCGTCGGAACCGGTCTCCCTCGGCGCGATTTGAAACTGGCCATGAGTCTTAAAGGCAGCAAAGGCAGAAAAAACGCCATCGATACGATTTTTCCGCGCCATTTTCTCGCGACAGCTAAAGAGGTGGGATTTAATGAAAACCGGATGATTGCGCTTATCGATGGATGTATTGCCGATACCGCGCCCGCCATCGAGCGCGTTGCACGTGCCCTGTCGGCGGATTTCTCACCGCGCATCGCCGACACCGCCTTCGAGAACACGCTGCGCATGCTGGCGCGGTTGAAAAGTTAGTGCATCAGCGTGACGCGCTGCAGAGCTTTCCAGAGACGCAGCTTATCCGCTTCGGAGAGATGCGGTTGATTGAGGCTTTTGATGAACGCGTGCTGCTGGGTGAAGCGGTCGCCGCGATGGAGCTGTGCGCTAATGCCCTGTAGCACTTCACTGCTCAGCGCCCCAATTTTTTCCCTGACCTGGTCCAGCGGCGCGGGTTGCCAGTCAGCGTCGGGCGTGGCAAGCCAGTCGGCACGATAACGGTACTGGATAGCTTTTGCGGCATCCATTTGCGCCTGAACAAACGGCCTCACCGAGTCGCCGTCAAGCCCCAGCGACTCGGCTTCTTTGACCGAGCTGGCCAGCACTTTATCCTCCTGCACCAAATCCTCAATCGGTAAATGGTGCGCCGCTTTGTAGCCGGCAACGTCTTTCATGTAAGCCAGTCGCTGGTTAATCAGCGTCGCCACATCCGGCTGCTTCACCGGGGCAGCCAGCGCTGTTAACGAGAAAAATAATCCTGCCATGAGCAGCACGCATCCTGTTGTATGAGCCATCTCAGTTCGCCTCATTGACCAGTAATAAACAGATACGAAAACTTTTTTTTATCGCAGCGAAACTTTCCCTGCTCCCGTAGCGTACTGAAAGAGTGAGACAGTTCAATAACAACGCATTGCAATGACAGGAGTAATGAATGAAAAAGGTGAAAAATTTTGTAACTGGCCTCTCGCTGACAGCGGTCCTGGCACTCTCCACCACTGCGTTTCACGCCAGCGCCGCGTTGCCGGTGGGAGCGAAAGCGCCTGACTTTACGCTACAGGGCGCGTTAGCGGGCAAACCTATCACGTTCTCGCTGCAAAAAGCGCTGCAAAAAGGTCCAGTGGTGCTCTACTTCTTCCCGGCGGCGTTTAGCGCAGGCTGCACGGTAGAAGCGCACGCCTTTGCGGAAGCCACCGACGCGTTCAGCAAAATGCATGCGACCGTTATTGGCGTCACCGCAGGCAATACCGAACAGGTAAGTGATTTCTCCAAACTGGAGTGCCGCGACAAATTTGCAGTGGCCGCCGATCCGGGCGCAAAAGTGGCTGCACAGTATCAAACCACGATGCAAATGAAGGGCAAAACGCTTTCCGATCGCACCTCTTACGTGATTGCGCCGGACGGTGACATTCTCCTGAGCTATACCGACCGCAACCCGGAAACGCATATCGATAAAGCAATGACGGCCGTCAAACAGTACGACAGCAGCCACCCGCAAACCCACTAAACCCGGAGGCCAGCGATGTTCACTGCCATGCTGGCCGCCTTTATTGGCGGCATCATTCTCAATTTTATGCCCTGCGTGTTTCCGGTGATCTCGCTTAAAGCGCTCGGGCTCTTGCGTCATACGGACAACGCGACGCACGCGCGACGTGAAGGCATCGGCTTTTTACTGGGCGTCGTGGTCGCCATGATGGCGCTGGCGGGGCTATTGCTGGCCGCACGAGCAGGCGGCGCGGCGGTTGGCTGGGGTTTCCAACTGCAATCGCCGCTGGTGATCGCGCTGCTGGCGCTGATCATTCTGGCCGCTGCGCTGAATTTATTGGGCGTGTTCGAAGTGGGCCTTGCCGCACAACGCGTGGGCGCGCTGGAGATAAACCGCGGCGCGTTCTTGCGTTCAGCGCTGACGGGGGCGCTCGCCATTGTGGTCGCTACGCCGTGCGCCGCGCCGTTCATGGCGAGTGCCATTGGTTATGCGTTGGTTCAGCCACCGACCGTGGCCCTCGCCATCTTTTTTGCGCTCGCGCTGGGATTTGCGGCGCCCTTTACGCTGCTTTCCCTTTTTCCGCATTTGGCGCGGTTTTTACCGCGACCGGGTGCCTGGATGGACACGTTAAAACGCGGCCTGGCATTTCCGATGTTCGGCGCCTATGCCTGGCTGCTTTGGGTGCTGGCGCAACAGGCCGGCAGCAGCGCGCTGGCCACGTTGCTGGCCGGCTCAGTGGTACTGGCATTCGCCAGTTGGCTGTATGGCATGGCACAGCACCGCCATATGGCGGGCAAAGGATACAAAGGCCTTTACGGTGTCACCGCGCTGCTGGTCATGGCAGTGCTTGCCCCACTGCCGACTATGCTTAAACAGCAGGAGACACAAACCGTTGGGGCAGGCGCCTCATCGGCGAAAGCGGTGTGGACACCGCAAGCCGTTGCCGCGCAGCGCGGTCACGGCAAACCCATATTTGTCGATTTTACTGCGGCCTGGTGTATAACATGCCAGGTTAATGAAAAAACGTCGCTCTCCACGCCAGCGGTGAAGGCGGCGCTGGCCAAATCCGGCGCGCTGTATATGGTCGCCGATTCGACAAAATTTAATCCCGATGTGGAAGACGCCATGAGCGAGTTTGGCCAAGGCGGCTTGCCCATGTATTTGGTGTATCCAGCGGATGGCGGGCCACCTAAGGTGCTGCCACAGGTGCTCACGCCAGCGATTGTGGTCAATGCGCTGGAGGCAGCAAGCCGCAAAACGTAAACCCAAGGCGGAATATGCAAACACCCGACAGCGCGCGCGACACCTGGCCCCGGCTCATGGCTCGCGCTCAAGGCGGCGATAAACAGGCCTACGCCCGCCTGCTGACCGCTCTGGTGCCGGTGATCCGTGCGCAGGCCCGCCGGCACATCAGGGATGAGACGGCCATAGAGGACGTGATACAGGAGGTGCTGCTGACCGTGCATCGGGTGCGACATACCTACGATCCGGACTATCCGTTTATGCCCTGGCTCACGGCAATCATCTCGACGCGCTGTGTGGACGCACTGCGGCGGCGCGGACGGCGGCAACAGTGGGAAATCGATCAGCCAACGCTGGCAGAAGAAACGCCCGCTCCCGACGCAAGCGGCTATGACAGGCAGGATGAGCTGGCGGGGTTTTTACGTCAGCTGCCAAGCCGTCAGCGCGCCATCGTCGAACACGTTCATCTGCGCGAAATGAGTCTGTCAGAGGCAGCGGCCCATCACAATCTTAGCGTGGCCGCCGTGAAGTCGTTGTTGCACCGCGCGTTGACCAACCTCCGCAAATTAGGAACAAAATCATGAGCAATCACGAACGGTTGATTGAACGGTTGAGTGGTGAAATGCAGCCGGTGAAACCGCTGCGCGCAACGCGCTGGCGCGTCATCGCCTGGCTGGCGTTGGCGCTGCCCTGCGGGATTGTCGCCAGTTTTTTAGTGCCGCGTACCTTGACTGATTGGTCGGAACCCGGCGCGCTGCGCGCGCTGATCCAATCGGTGCTGGCTTTTATGTTGAGTCTGCTCGCCGTGGGCAGCGCCCTGAATATCAGCATCCCTGGAAGGCGCGGCGTCAGCGGAAAAGTGCTGGCATCGCTGGCGCTAACCTGGCTGGGATTGAGTTTGAGCAGCATGCCGGGCGCGTTATCTGAAGCGCACGACCCCAGCAATACCCGCTGCTTTAGCTTTCTGCTGGTGGTCAGTACGCCAATGATGGTGCTGATCATCGCCAGTCTGCGACGCTCGCGCGCACATCGACCGTTACAAAGCTTAGCGATGGCCGGGCTGGGCGTGGCGTGCCTGGCCGTCTCGCTGCTGGCCTTTTGCCATCCGGTTCATCTTCATCCAGCGGATTTTTTAATGCATCTGGCAGGCGTGGCGGTTGTTGTCACGCTCACCGTTTTGCTCGGCCGGCGCTGGGTAAAGTGGGACTAAGGACGTGGGATGTGGAAACGCGAAAATCATAGCCGGGCAAATGCCCGGCTGCTGTTGTTTCGCATGAAGGGTTTTACTCCTAAAGCGAACGAGAACGCGATTGGTTTTGGCTCAGTTTCTGCGCGGCTTCTTGGGTCAGTTCGCCCTTAACCTTGCCGACGCCCCGGGAGTAAGCGACTTCGTAGTTTTGCCCCACGGTTGGCTCTTTTTCCCACAACCCGCGGTTGTGCTGCACCACACCTTTTTGCGACAGCTGATAAACGTGGCGATCGTCAACGTGTAGCACTTGTCCGACATGCGTGTGCGGATGGACGTTTTTCGCGGCCTGATGCGCGTCAGAAAGCTGATAAATGCCTTTCGGTAAGCCCGCTTCTGGCATCACCTTCTGTGTGAGCCATTCGCCATTGACCACTTTATCAATCTGACGGGAACCGTTAAGCACACAGATTTTCATTGACCCTTCAGGCTTCATAATAACGCCCATATCCTTGCTGTTTCGTCCTGCAGGCATGGCCGCGTCTTGGGTATAACTCCGCTTCTGCATCTCATCCACTCCTTCTCGTTTACCGCTGGTTGGTTACTGCCTGGCGAATGTCTTCTATCCGGTGCGCTCGCCTTAATTCAACCGTCGCAAGCGTAACCCGCATCGGCTAAGTGAGCGCCTCACTCTATCTTGTCTTTAATTGATGGCGGCGCGGCCCGAACGCCATATCCATAAAGGAGAGACGACGGCGACCATTTGTGACAGCGTCACAGGGCCAAAATAGCGCGCGTCAAAGGAAGACGCGCTTTGATCGGTCATCAGTAACAGCTCGCTCTTTCCCATCTGATGCTCCATACGCAGCGCAGGAAGCAGCCTACCGCTGGGATCGCGGGAGAGCGGTGTACTAAAAGCAAGGCGCTGGCCGTTAACGTAAACACCGCTGTCGCGAAAGGCAACGCTGTCCCCTTCTACCGCCATGATCTGCTTCATCATCTCTCCGTATCCCCCCGGACAAAAGCCGCTGCCGATGTAACCCCGCTTATGCGCCAGGGAAAAAATGGCCTGCGCAGGCGGGCAAAAAATCACGTAGTCACCTCTGTGCGGCGCGCGTGACGCGATTTTATAAAACCCAACCGGAATGCTGTTGGTGATATTTATGCGCACCCCGGCCACATAGCCAAGGCCACATAGGATCGCCCCTAAACTGGCCACTATCAGAATGCTCAAGGTGGCCAACCGAGTAGCGCTTTTCATCCCGCCGCAGACGCAGAATGGATACGATCGGTCGCGCTGGGTTCAGCAATCGACGCCCGCATCGAAAAGATTTCATCCTGGAAGAACAGCGGCTGTTTGCCATAAATAGCCGGGAAGCCGGCAACGTAAATCACCATGTCTCCGCGCTCGGTGATCATCCCCTCCGCGTTTTTCTTCGGGCCCGGCATGCGCAGGCATTCATCCACCGTCAGCAGTGGACGCTGGACCTCTTGCATGGTTTTCGATACGCCGCCCAGCATCGCGCTGGCGCGCTTACCGCTGGTGGTAATTTGCTCTTTGATCACCGTGGTCTGTCCGGTTAATTTCGACAGGTGCTCCGCAGTTTCGGTGCGGTTTGGCGGATAAGCATTCTGCACGTGGCAGTTAGAGGTGATGGTCTCATCCGGGCCATAGCCTGTCTCGCGGCTGCGCAGCTGGTTGATATCCTGACAGATAAGATAAAACTTGATGCCATAGCCCGCTAAGAACGCCAGCGACTCCTGAATGATCTCCAGTTTTCCCAAGCTTGGGAATTCGTCGATCATCGCTAGCAGGCGGTAGTTATACGTTTTTTTCGCCTGTACCCGCTGGGTATTTTTGGGTGCGAAGCCCAGCGCCTTTTTAATCCGTTGCGTCGCCGTGAGCGCGTTATCCACGCGCTCAAACTCCATTTTGTCTGCGAGCAGACGAACAATCATGTTCAGCATGATGCGCACTAAAGGACGCAAACGCGCTTTGTCGTTGGGCTGCGTGACAATATACAGTGAGACCGGATCGTCATGGTTCATCAGATCCCTGATCTTGAAATGCGATTCGCTGACGTTGCGAGCAACGACCGGATCGCGATAAAGCGCGAGGTATGACTTGGCGGTTGAGAGCACAGAGCCCGCCTCTTCTTGCGGACGATCCATCATGTCACGGCCCGCAGATCCAACGACGGGATGGTTTTCACCATTAACGTGTCCGTACTGCGTCATCTCCATCCAGAGTTCGCCAGTATCGCGCTCGGGATCGGCCATGATGGAATCGACATAAGGCAGTGAGGCTGGCGTGCCATCATTTTTATGTTTGTACAGCACATGCAATATCACGCCGACCAGCAAAGCCTGCGAGGTTTTTTGCCAGTGATCATTGAGACCTTTACCGTCAGGATCGACGATGAGCGTCGCCAGATTTTGAACATCGCCCACTTCGTATTCCGTGCCTACCCGGATCTCTTCCAGTGGATTCCAGGCCACTGAGCCATTGGCGGCGGCCGGCTCAAATTTCAAGCAAACATTCTTGGCGTACTGTTTACGCCAGCCTGCGGTCATAGCCCATAACTCGCCTTTGAGATCGGTGATCACCGCTGACTGGGGCCAGGAGAGCAGCGTCGGTACCACTAATCCTACGCCCTTACCTGAACGTGTCGGTGCATAAGTCAGAACATGTTCCGGTCCATTGTGACGCAGATATTGTAACTGGCCGTTTTTGTCTTCCCACGCGCCGACGTATACGCCTTCATTGTTGCCCAGCAATCCCGACTGCTTGATATCTTGCTCATCGGCCCAGCGCGCCGAGCCGTGCAGATGCGCATTCGCTTTGGAAGAGTTGGATCGCACCATGCCGGTGAGCGCAGTCAACACCAGGCCACCAGCGGCTACCACGGTGCCAACACTTCCCGCCGCCTGCAGCGCATCGGGTAAGCGTTCGTGCCACGCGGCGTACCATTTGAAATAAGACCAAGGTGCGTAAATATGATTAAAGTGCGGACCCAGCAGCGCTTGATAGTTGAAGCTGTAGGCAAAATACTGGGTGGCGGCTTGCACACCTGCCGCCAGAGAAGCGAGGGCCATAACGGGGATAAGTTTCCCTCTTGCCGCTTTCCCTTTATTACGGACCTGCGGTCCGACAGCGTTATTTGGCTTTCTCACATTCACTCTCCATAATTTGCCATTAAACAACGGTGTAAACCGTTGCGACAGCGGTTACACGCTCGCCACGATCTGCGCGAAGCGATCCTGATTCCTTGTAATACACTTTGGCCCCTTTTGCGCGTCGGCAATACGCATCGCTAAAATACAGCCTGATTCGGACCTCTATTAACAACAGTATAACGTCTTTATTTCGTTATATCGAACACTTTGCGCGGTTTTTATTGCGGCTTTGAATAATCTTGCGACGCAACCAACGGGCGCATTCTTTGCGCTCACGCAGCGCGCGTAATGGTCGCGCAGATTACGCATCGCTGAAGGACAACGCTTTGACGGAACGGCCAGGCTATTGCCGTGAATGAGGGGTAAGTTTGTCATCGTGCCATGAGGCACGGGGGTTAAGAGAGGAAACCGTTTAGCCGCTAAATTTTAGCGGCTAAACGGTATTACTACGTGGTGCGGAGCGGGAAATGCCTGATGATAAATGCGTAAAATTAGCCGATCGTTCGGGTAAGACTCTGCCGTTGCCCCGTGCTCTGTGCGACAACCTGCTCTTGACTCAGGCTCGCCCTGTTTTCTTTAGCCTGTTTGCGCATTAAATTCTCATGCGCGCGCTGGGCCTCACGCATTTCATCCCAGCCTTCAGCCAGCAAAGGCCGATCGTAACGCACTTTGGCCGCAGCGAGTTCCTCAATACGCGTGCCGTGCAAGCCGATGCCCTCATGTATCTCTTTGACGGTATCGAGTCGATTATGCAGGCGGCTTACCAAAGCCTGTTGTTGCTGCACCTGAGACTGCCATTTGGCTTTTTGGCTCGGCAAAGAAAGAATGCCGGGCTGACGACTCATGATCTGTTGCAGTACGCTCTCCTGCTTATCCAGCAGTGATTCAAGGCGATTTTCTAGCGTCTCTGCCTGCATCTCTTTTTGCTCAATCGCCGCGTCAATCGCATCTTTGTAAGCCTGGGCCACATCGGCAACTTCATTGACATCCTGGAACGGCGTAATGGCGCGCTCTTCGGGAGATACGGGCATATCGTGCAACTGCTGTACTTGATTCTGAATGTCCGCCGCTTCAGCATCGGCCATGGGATCGCTCTGGTGCGTGGGCTGAGGAGGTTGGCGCAGATGAGGATCCCGGCCTAAACCGGGATGGCGTGATGTGGGGATCGATGTCATTCAGGGCTCCTTTGCTGTTCGCTAACGGGAGAGCTTCCGGGCCTGTTTTTCTGCGTCCGCAATGAGCGCTTTACCGGAAGCCTGGTCATAAGAAATATTTTTTTCTGACCCTACCTCAGGCAGTTTATCGAAACTTTGTCGATCGTGCTTAAAAATCTGTTTGCCTACCTGCTGATAAATCGACTCTTTATCGGCGTGTATAATCGCCCCATTGTAAGCCGTGGTTTTATCGGGGCCTTTAGATAAATAGAGCGGATAAATGCCGGGCTTGATGCTACCTGCTTTGTCCACGTTATCATTTTTCCACTTGCCTGCTTCTTCGCTTTGCAGCACTCGCTGGCCGTTCATGACAAGAACACGCTGTTTGCTCATGTCGGAGTCACTCCTGATAATTTCATCTGCAGCCAGTTAACGCTGTCCGCTAATTGTTCTAATAATGTCAGCAAGCATCGGCGTCGTTGCATAAATCATTGTAAATCAGACAAGTATGTCTGATTGTCACAACGCGGTTAGTCTGCATACCACGCACGTGTTTCACCGTTATCGCGCTGTCACACGCCTAATATTTGGCGTCCGTTTGCAAACTGAAGATGGCTTTACAGCTCAAGTCCTTAAAGGTCGCGAGTAGGTGACTTTTTTCGGGCTGGAAATAAATTAAAGCGTTAGCCATCTGGCCCCATTTTCAGCATGTTGCCTTCGCCCCTGAAAGCCTTCAAAAGGGGCTTAGTTCAGATGAAACGAGGTGGAAGCAACGGCTTTTGCCTAAATTGTTTAGCTATATAATAAATATTTTAGCCGCTAAAATCTCGCCTTAGGGCAAATTTTTTTAGCGAAAAATGTGTTCTTAGCGAGATAATAGTCAAAGCTAGTGCATTATTCTTCTGTAAGGCAAATTATTCGGACATCTTTAAGATTTAATTCTTCTTCCCTGCCCGAACGGTCAAATTTAATCCATGCCTTTCCTCTCTCGCTGGGCAACCTGGTCAGGACAATACAACCTTGCTCTCCTTCATAATCGACAACCAACCGAGCTTTCTTAAGCTTACCGCGCTTAACGACGCGTTCAGGCTCATCGCGCGCATCCTCAGTGGGGTCAGCCAGCTCATGTTCTTCAGCCGTGTGTGGCAATGATTGATCGTCGGCAAAGCTGTTAAACGCTTCTATAGCGTTGAAATCCTGACGATTCGACTCTTTCTCATCCAAAAATTCTCGGAACACCTTGACCGCGCTTCGGGTAATGTCTTCCCCCTCGTTCTCTTGAAGCAATTTTTTTACTTCGCCAGCATCTTGCTTATAGGCTGTGACCAGCTCGTTCACGACTGTGACATCACGAATTAAACCCTGATTAAACGCATCAGCAATACAATCCGGCAGGTCGAGTAAGGCGGCATGTTGCGTGACAAACGCGGGTGATTTACCGAGACTTTTGGCGATCTGTGATTTGGTTAAGCCTGACGCAAGTTTTCGCCCAATGTGCACGGCGACCTCTCGCGCAGTCAGATCGTTGCGCTGAATATTTTCGATCACCTGATCATCATCGCTGTAGTCATTGTCAATAAATGCAGGAATGTGCGTTTTACCGGCGACCTGACTACCACGCCAGCGGCGCTCCCCATGATTGATAATGTAGCGACCGGGTTTGGCCGGATTTTCACGGACGGATATAGGCATTTTCACGCCGCGTAAAGCAATGGTGTCCGCCAGTTCCTTAAGGGATTGCTGAGAAAATCCCGGGTTATCGGCTTGACGGGGTTGATTAGGATCGGGATCAATCATTGCGATGTCGAGTAACAGCGGTTTACCCGGAGAGAGAGAGGCGTCGTTAACGTGCGCAGATTGAACAAGGGCGTCAGGGCCGTACGCGGAAGAATTTTTTTTACTCATGCTTCTCTCCAAATCTTGCTCATTTATCTTGTTATTTTTTCAGAGAAAGCAAGATTAACAAAAGGTTAAAGTTACTTCCTCATATTATGGGCGTGGCTTCTAAACGTGCAGGCGCGCACATATTCCGCCAGCAATGTCTCTATGCTGCGGTTCACCCCGTTCTACTTGGTCAGCGCCATCTAAAGGGATTCACTGTGAAAAAATACGCTTGTGCTTGACGTTAGCGCTATTCTTCCTGTTTCCGCTTCGCTTCATCTGCCCACTTTTTCACAATAAATGCCTGACGTTCAGGCAGAATGACTTCCAGTCGCACGTAGCCGTCGGGAACTTCCTGCTTATACGCTTCCCAGACTCGGTTGACCGCCTGCGAGACTGCACCCCGTGAAATGCTCAGCGTCTCAGCAAATACCTTCTGCGGCTTTCCTTGCACCAGCACCCCATATGCAATGTCGAGCGTTTGCTGACCGACATTAAGTCCCCTTGTAACGCGCTGAAATTGTTCCCCGGTCAGGTGCTTTTTCTCGCCTTTTTCGTGGCAAGACGCACGACCACCGTTAAGGTTGAAGTCATTTAGGATCGTCATAGTTTCACATCCAGACTCATACAAAGTTGGCCATAGCACTGTCTAAAATTGAGCTTCTGATTTTTTATATTTATAAAAACGTAATATTATAGAAAAAGCTTTATCAATTATGATTTTAAGGGATATCTGCCTGACCTTTTCAAGGTGCACTGCTCATCAAACGGTATCTACACAACGATTGTTATGGGCTGAACCTTACGGCGTTTTGGGTTTCCAGGTTGTCATAAAAAACGTAAAGGCAGACGCAACCAGAAAACTCAGCGCAAAGGGCCAAAATGCCGCAAATGCACCGTTGTGCCAGTTGATCATCATTCTGAAAAATTGGATGACGACATTGCTGATCAACATAAAACGGATGGGCACCCACAGACTTGCGGCAACAATATAAATTACGCCGAGGATCCCGTGTAAAATGTTGCGTCGCGTTTCATTCGTCGGCTTCGGCTCACTGCGTTGCGGTTGTTCTGGTGGAGGCTGATGTTCAGGCTCGCCCTTCTTGTCACGCGGAAACTTCACTACATTACTCACACTTCCCCTCCTGCCAAGCCCTTATAAAATAAGAATTTTGCAAAACCGCCGCTGAAAATTTAGCTATGCAAACCGTCAGTTAAAGATTGATACTCATTGGTAGCAATGCTCTTTAGTCTTAAAAATTGTTGAGAACGGCTAATCGCTAAATGTCTGTGGACCGAACTCAGTGTATTCACAGAATAAGGCATCATACAATCATCTTAAGAAGCTGTTAACGACTATATCGAAGGTTTATCCTGAGATTGGCTTGCCGTGCGCCTAATACTGTGTCTTTAGTTAATTTTCCTATAGACTGATTTTTGGCAGTTTAGGACTCAAATTCCTTGCGCACTACACATAAGAGAGATTTAAGTTTAGCTATAATATTACGGCAGGCGTCTATTTTAGCCGCTAAAATACGAGTTGAGGCGATCGCGTAACGTGTACAATCTAATATTCTTTACAAACATTCTCAGGCTGCTGGACAAAAGGAACATGACTAAGCAGGAGCTTTCACTACAAGCGGGAGTCTCCATCTCATTTCTATCTGATCTCACCAACGGTAAAGCTAATCCTTCTCTGCGCGTCATGGAGAGAATTGCCAACGCGCTTGATGTTGCGCTGCCAGAACTGCTTGAAACAACCGATCTCGACGAGAACAGCTTAATGCTAATGGCCGACGGCCACCCGGTGAAGAGCCTGCCGCCCGGGTATGTCAGAGTTTCGGTGATCCTGTCAGAGCAACAGGCTTTTCAGGTACGTAAATGGAGTGAAACCACGCGTCACAAACTGGGCGAAGAAGCCAAAGAATTGCTGGCTGAATTGCAGCAGAATTCATCAAATCCCACCCACTGATCTTGCTACAAGACATCCGCTGCAGGGACGCAGATTTTAGCCGCTAAAACTCATTTGCCATCTTGTCAACTATCAAAATTATTTCACTTTATTGTGGGTTTAAACTTGCTTGCGTTTAATTTTCTGTATATCGTTTGCCACGTATTTCTATTGTAAATACAGTGTAAAGATTAAAGGGGATTTTATGAGCGCTGTGGATGGCATTGCTTTAGATACTGTAAGTGCAAGGACTATTGAGAAGCTCAAGAGGGATATGGGCGCTCATATGATCAATACGCTTGAAGACCCTAGCACCCTCGAATTGATGCTGAACCCGGACGGTCAGTTATGGTGCGAGCAGTTTGGTCGCCCAATGTTCTGCATGGGCAGCGTCGATCCGATGCGATCTAAGACCATCCTGCAAACCATCGCCGGTTTCCATGGCAAGATCATCGACCACAGCTCCCCGTTTCTGGAGTGCGAATTGCCCATTGATGGTTCGCGCTTCGCAGGTCAAATCCCCCCGCTGGTGGCAGGACCCTCCTTCGCCATCCGTAAAAAAGCGTCCCGCATTTTTCTGCTGAGTGAGTACGTCGAATCCGGCGTCATGACGCAGTCACAGGCCGATTACATCTGTCAGGCCATCTCTGACCACAAGAATATTCTGGTAATTGGTGGTACGGGTTCGGGTAAAACCACCCTACTGAACGGCATCATTGCCGAAATCGTGCGCCAGTTCCCTCATGAACGTATCTGCATCATTGAAGATACCGGCGAGCTCCAGTGCTCGGCTGAGAATTACGTTCAATACCACACCACTGTCAACGTCACGATGACGGAGATCCTCCGCCTGATCCTGCGTATGCGTCCCGATCGTATTTTCGTGGGCGAAACGCGTGGTCCTGAAGCGCTCGATATGCTCGATGCCTGGAACACCGGCCATGAAGGCGGCGCGGCCTCCCTACACGCCAATAACACAGCATCAGCGCTGACGCGTCTGCGCTCTCTTATTTCACGTAATCCGTTTGCGCCACGTGAAATTGAGCCCGTTATCGGCGAAGCCGTGAACGTCATTGTGCAAATAGGCAAGACCCCGCAGGGGCGTCGCATTCAGGAAATTCGTGAAGTTCAAGGGTTCGAGAACGGCGATTACCTTTCGCGTCTCATCGCCGCTTAACTCGCGCTTCGTCTCAATAACATTCGATTGTTAAACCTTCGAGCGGGTTTAAAGCTCACTTTTTTACTACCTAAACCAACCTTCACTAAGGGGTCATTGAATGAAATCTGGTCTTTCGCAAGTCATGCTTAGCAAGCACGCCTTTATGGCTTTTCTTGGCGCGCTGCTGTTTTTCGTCGCCGCTGAACCTGCGCTGGCGTCCAACACCTCCGGCGGCGGTCTGCCGTTTGATAGCTGGCTGACCAATATTCGTACGTCTGTCACCGGTCCTTTTGCCTATACCGCCTCCATCATCGGTTTAGTCGCGGCGGGTGCCATGTTGATTTTCGGCGGCGACATGAATGGTTTCATGCGTACCCTGATCTTTATCGTGTTGGTGCTGAGCTTCCTGGTTGCCGCGCAAAACACGCTTTCTGCCATCACCGGTCAGGGCGCAGAACTGGCAGCCATCTTGACAGCAGGTAAAACCGGGGGCGTTGCATAACCATGCCTTTACGCACGATCCCCATCCGCAGGGTGGCATCACGTTCGAACCTTTTCATGGGCGGGGACCGTGAAATGGTTATGTTTTCAATCCTATTGGCAGCGGTCCTGATCTTTACCTCACAGGACTGGATCGCTGCCGGTGTCGGCGTCGCAATTTGGGGCGTTTCTCTGGCGCTTTTACGAAGAATGGCGAAATCCGACCCCATGCTGCGCCAGGTTTACCTCCGCAGCCTTAAGTACAACCAGCCGTATTATGCGCCTCGGGCTACGCCGTTCCGCGTCAATACGACAGCTCAGGGAAACCGATATAAATGAACACAGCAATTCCTGTCTTAGTTGCGGTGATAGGACTCGTCCTGCTGGGCATGATGATGGCTGTCTATCAGCGCATGGTGAAGGAATACCACCTTAAAAAACACCGCGCTAAAGATGAAGCCTTTGCTGATTTGCTCAATTATGCCGCGGTTGTGGACGATGGCGTCATCGTCTGCAAAAACGGCTCTTTTATGGCCTCATTTTTTTACAAAGGCGCTGATAACGCGAGCGCAACCGACCAGGAAAGAGAACTCGTTTCATTTCGCATCAACAAAGCCGTCGGTAAACTCGGCAATGGCTGGATGATGCACGTTGACGCGATGCGCAATCCCGCGCCCTCCTACAGTGAGCGCAATGCGTCACACTTCCCTGACCGCATTTCTGCCGCCGTGGATGAAGAACGCCGTCGCCTGTTTGAAAAAATGGGTCAGCTGTATGAAGGGTGTTTCGTGGTGACGTTCACCTGGTTTCCACCGCGTCTGGCTGAGAGCAAATTCACCGAACTGATGTTTGACGATGAGCGCGAAGCGGCCAGCGATCTGGCGACCACCCGTAATTTACTGGACCGGTTTAAGCATGAAATTTCCGTGATTCAGTCGAATATGTCGCAGGCAGTATCCGTAGAGCGCCTGGGTGGTTTGAAAGTGGATCTGGAAGACGGTTCGGTTGCCACCATGGATCAGCAACTGGAATACCTGCAGTACTGTGTGACCGGCGTGCAACACCCGGTGCGCCTGCCTAATAACCCTATCTATCTTGACGCCCTGATTGGCGGCCAGGAATTTTATCCGGGAATAGTGCCGCGCATTGGTAAAAACTTTGTGCAGATCGTGGCGCTCGAAGGCTACCCCACCGAGTCGTATCCCGGCATTTTGACCAAATTGGCCGAGCAGCCGTGTGAATACCGCTGGTCTACCCGCTTTATTTTCCTCGATTCTCACGAGGCGATTTCTAAGCTGACTGCGTATCGCCGTAAATGGAAGCAGAAAGTGCGTGGCTTTATGTCACAGCTGTTCAACACCAACAACGGCTACATCGATGAAGATGCGCTCTCGATGGTGAATGACGCGTCTTCTGCCATTGCGGAAACCAACTCCGGCATGGTCAGCCAGGGTTACATGACCAGCGTCATCGTGCTGATGAACGAAGATCGTAAACGCGTTGAAGACGCTGCTGAATTTATGCGTAAAGCCATCAACAACCTGGGCTTTACCGCGCGCATTGAAACGGTCAATACCGTTGACGCCTACTTTGGCTCCCTGCCGGGTCACGGCGTGGAGAACGTGCGCCGTCCGCTGGTCAATACGCTTAACCTGGCCGATTTGATGCCCACCAGCACGATTTGGCCGGGTGAAAACCGCGCGCCAAGTCCGATGTTTGACGCCGGCGCACCGCCGTTAATGCACGGCGTGACGTCGGGGAATACCCCGTTCCGCTTTAACCTGCACGTACGCGATCTCGGCCACAGCTTCATGTTTGGTCCAACGCGCGCCGGTAAATCAACCCATCTGGCGTTGACGGCGATGCAGTGGCGTCGCTATGCCGGCTCGCGCATCTACGCCTTTGATAAAGGCCTGTCGATGTACCCGACCTGCAAAGCGGTGGGCGGTCATCACTTCACTATTGCCGCGGATGACGACCAACTGGCGTTTGCTCCCCTGTCGCGCCTGGATACCGCTTCCCGCCGCAGCTGGGCAATGGAGTGGATTGAGTCGATCCTGATTCTCAATAACGTTCACGTCGATGCCCCGATGCGTAATGCCATTGCCGATGCCATCAAAAGTATGGCTGACAGCGGCTCAAAAACCCTGTCAGAGTTTTCCGTTACGGTGCAGAGCAACGAAATCCGTGACGCGCTCAAGCAGTACACCATCGATGGCAACATGGGACATCTGCTGGATGCCGAAGCGGACGGTCTTGATATGTCGGACTTCATGACCTTCGAGATTGAGAACCTGATGAACATGGATCAGAAATACGCGATGCCGGTGCTGCTGTACCTGTTCCGTCGTATCGAAGAGTCATTGGATGGCCGCCCTACGCTGATCATTCTGGACGAAGCGTGGCTGATGCTGGGCCATGAAGCGTTCCGCGGCAAAATTCGCGAATGGTTGAAATCCATGGCGAAGAAAAACTGTGCGGTGCTGATGGCGACGCAGCAGCTGGGCGACGCGGCGAAATCCGGCATTCTCGATGTCATCATCGAATCCACCGCCAGCCGTATCTTCCTGCCCAATCCGAATGCCCTGCAAGAAGAGGCCATGCCGCTCTATCTCAACATGGGCTTGAACCGTCGCCAGGTTGAGATCATCGCCTCGGCCATTCCGAAACGCGAATACTACTACGTGTCGGAAGAGGGACGCCGTCTGTATCAGCTGGCGCTCGGTCCGCTTGCGCTGGCTTTCGTGGGCGCAACCGATCCTGACTCTATCGCGACGATCAAAGAATTAGCCCAAACATACGGCGACAAGTGGGTGGACGAATGGCTGCGCACGAAGGGCCTGGAATTACATGACTACGAGGTTGCAGCATGAAACTCTTTAAAAACAAAAATACGCCTCAGCCGGATACCGCTAACCCGTATCTGAACGCGCGGCGCTCATGGAACATTCATATGGGCCACGTTCAGCAGTTTGGTGCGCTGGGCATTTTCTTTGGCGTGGCGGGCCTGCTGGTGGGCCTCGCGGCGGTAGGCGGCATCACCTATATCGGCAGCCAGCCGAAATTTGTCCCGATGGTGTATCAGCAGGATCGCGCCGACAACTATGTCAGCCTGACGCGCGCTGACCGACTGCCAGCGGCGAAAGTGGATGATTTCCGCAGCGCCGCCTGGAACTTTATCGATCACATTCGCACCGTCACGCCGGATAGCGAGATGCAGCGTAAAGCCGTGCTCCAGACTTACGCCTTCCTGTACCCGGATGATGCGGCGACCGTCAAAGCCAACGAGTTCCTGAACGGTTCCAAAGATCGCAACCCATTTACGCGCGCGCAGACCGAAATGGTCAGCACCGAGCTGCTCTCTGCTATCCAGCAGTCGCCGGATACGTGGCAGGTTGACTGGATGGAAACCACGCGCAACCGCGACGGCACGCTGAAAGCACAGCCAACAAGAATGCGTGCGCTGATCACCATTTATCAGAACACCGATTTGAACGCCAACATCACGGAAAATAACGATGTCATGAACCCACATCGTATTTTTATCAAAGATTTTAACTGGTCAAAACAACAGTAAATTCGGGACCGAATAATGAAAAAGTCAATTATCGCAGCGTTAATGATGAGCTTTCCGCTTCTGGCTAGTGCGGCTCCCGGTAGCGATCCGCTGGCAGACCAGTATTTCTCTAAAAATGAACCGCAGCTGACCCCACAGGAACGTGCGGCCATCGGCATTGGTCAAAAATGGCAAACCGGCGCAGGCAGCGTCAGCAGTAAACCGTTTGCCGGTCCGGATGGCGCGATCAACTACGTTTACACCACCGGGCAGACGCAGGTGGTCTGCGCCGTGCTGCAGGTGTGCGATATCGCATTGCAGCCTGGCGAAAACGTCAACAACATCAACAGCGGCGACCCGCGCTTTGTGGTAGAGCCGTCGATCACCGGTTCTGGCGCAGCGCAGCAGCTGCATCTGATTATCAAGCCGCTGGATGTGGGTCTCGATACCTCGCTGGTTGTCACCACCGATCGCCGCACCTATCGCTTCCGCCTGAAATCGAGCCGCAAAGAGTTTATGCCTTACATCGCCTTCACCTACCCGGAAGACGCGCAGGCAAAATGGGATGCGATCCGCACGCGTGAGGCGAAGCAGCTCAGCGACAACACCATTCCGCAGACCGGCGAGTATCTCGGCAATCTCGACTTTAACTACGCCATCAGCGGTTCAGCGAGCTGGAAACCGGTGCGCGTTTACAACGACGGCGTGAAAACCATTATCCAGTTCCCGAAAAACATCGCGTCTGGCGAGACCCCCATCCTGCTGGTGGTGCGTAAAGAAGGCGGGCTGTTCTCTAAAGATGAGACGCAGCAGGTCAACCTGCGTACACAGGGCGACAGAACCATTGTGGATGGTCTGTTTGAAAAAGCCTACCTGGTTATCGGCGTCGGTTCGAGCCAGGAAAAAGTCACAATTACAAGGGGCTAAGAATGAAAGGGATGCATTTACGCGCTGCGCTGGTGCTGGCTGCCGCGCTGATCGTCACGGGCTGCGCGTCGGGCTACGGCAACTACTCTAGCGCCACGCCCCTCGCCTCCAGCAGCATGGCGGATAACACCGTGTATCAGCTGGCTGCGCTCTATCCGCCGGGTCGCACCACGTTCGCCATGCAGCAGCCAACCGACGATGCGTTCGGCGCGTCACTGGTGCAGCGTCTGCGTGCGCGCGGTTACGCGGTGGAGGAGTTCACTAAAGACGGTCAATCGCAAAACGCGACGCCCATCGGCTATGTGCTGAACACCGTGGCCCCGAACCTTTACCAGGTCACCACTTACGTGCGCGGCATCAGCTTGACGCGCGGTTTCGTGGTAGCAACGGATGGCAAAGCCTACCCGGCTGGCCCCTGGACACGCGAGGAATAAAGGATGGCTGACAACGATAAAATGTCTCCGGACGCCTCTCCAGGCTCTGCGAACAAAACCGGCGTGCGCCGCGTCAACAAACGCCCGATGTACATTGCGCTGGCAGGCGTGGCCGCGTTTTGTTTAGTCGTGGCGTATGTCGCCAACAAGCGCGCCAGTCAAAGCGCGGCGGAGAATGCGGAATCCACGCAGTCGCACAGCGGGAATCGCACCTCTTCGGCTATGGCGAATGAGGTACTGGGCGGCGGCAGTAGCGGGCTGATTGAAGCCCCGGCCACCCCGCCGACGCTGCCAGAGCAGAACAACACGCTCGCGGAGAAGAAACCGACCACCGCCCTGCCGTCTGTGCCGGTTGCGCCGGTCGCTAACCCGGATGAGCCGCCGGTCCCCGAGCGCACCGCGCAGGCACCGCAGCAGAACGATCCCGAGCTGGATCAGATGCGCCGCAATAAAATGCGCGACTTCATGGACGCGGTAAAAGCGAAAACGCAGGTCAACCTGCCGGATCAGTTAGGCCAGCGTACCCGCGCCAGCGGTAACACGCCGCAGTCACGCGATGAAATGCTGCAAGAAATTGCCAACGTGCGCCGTCAGATGGAACAAAACAACACCGATCCCACCTCAAGTTATGAGGCACAGGTGCAACGCATCCGTTCCACCATGAACGGTGGCAACGATGGCAGCGGTGGTGGTATAGGCGGCGGCGGAAGCGGCGGCGGCATGTCGTTGGCATCCGTGGGCGGTTCGCCCGTGGGCCGTAACGACATCAACCAGTATGGCAAGAAAGGCAGCGGCGACCGCTGGTTGCTGGATGAGCAAGTTTCCGCCCCGCACAGCCCGTATGAGCTGCGCGCCGGCTGGGTGATCCCTGGCGTGATGATCAGCGGCATCAACTCCGATTTGCCAGGCCAAATTGTCGGCCAGGTATCGCAGGATGTGTATGACACCGCCACCGGCAAATACCTGCTGATTCCGCACGGTACGCGCGTCGTGGGCACCTACTCCAGCGATGTGGCCTACGGTCAGGAAGGTGTGATGATCGCCTGGCAGCGTCTGGTGTATCCCGATGGCAAAGCGCTGGACTTAGGCTCAATGCCGGGCGCCGATATGGCGGGCTATTCAGGCTTCCGCGATCAGGTTAACAACCACTACTTCCGCATCTTTGGCAACGCGCTGCTGCTGTCCGGTATTACGGCCACCATCGCGTACTCGCAGGATCGCGATCAGAACAACGGCACCACGTCTAATCAGGCGCCGAACATGAGCAGCGAAATGAGCGCGGCGCTAGGCCAGGTCTTCGGTCAGGCTATCGCGCAGGTGGTGCAGAAAAACCTCAACATCGCACCGACGCTGGAAATTCGCCCGGGCTACCGTTTCAACATTATGGTGACGAAAGACCTGGCCTTCACCAAGCCGTATCAGTCCTTTGATTACTAGGAGAGAAGACGATGCAAAACCGTTTATTTTCCACGGCCAAACGCGCATTACTGGCCTCCCTTGTGGCCTCGGCGCTGATCGTACCGGCGCAAGCCGGTATCCCGGTCATCGACGGCACCAACGTGGTGCAGACCACCATCAGCGCGGTCAATAACGTTGAGGCGGTTGCCAAGCAGGTTCAGCAGTATCAAACGCAACTGCAGCAGTATGAAAATATGCTGCAAAACACCGTGGCGCCCGCCGCCTACGTGTGGGACCAGGCGAACTCCACCATCAATAAGCTGCTGCAGGCGCAGGACACGCTGAACTACTACAAGAATCAGACCGGGAGCTTAGATTCCTATCTCCAGCGCTATAAAGACATCAGCTACTACCGCTCCTCGCCCTGCTTTAACAGTAATGTCGAGTGTACGGCTGATGAAATAGCCAAGCTCCAGGATGCCGATAAAGACAGCTCGGAGGCACGCAAAAAAGCCAATGATGCCGTATTTAAAGCACTAGACCAGCAGCAGCAGACTCTGCAGGAGGACGCGAATAATCTGCGCGATCTTCAGTCACAGGCTACGGGTGCCAAAGGTCAAATGGAGGCGATTCAGGCAGGAAACCAGCTAGCTAGCGCGCAGACCAATCAGCTGTTGCAGATTCGCTCTCTGTTAGTTGCTCAACAAAATGCGGCGACGACCTTAGCACAGGCGCAGGCAGATAAAGAGGCACAGCAATCTGCAGCATCTCAAGCATTTCGTTCAGGTTCATACACAAAAAGCCCTGAAGTGGGCTGGTAAGGAGAAAAGTTAATTATGAAAAAGACAATCATTTCCGCTTTCATGCTTGTGTCCATCATCTCAATGACGGGATGCGATCAAAAACCTGAGCCCGGCAAAGTTGACTGTGGCAAAGCGGTATCAAGCATGACTGAGCAAGAAAAAACGACGTGTGGTAAAGCAGGCCAATACACCAAGAGTCCTGAAAAAGGTTGGTGATGTGATGAAATTTTCGACTTTCTTCGGTCCTGCAGTCATGATTTTAATACTGTTTACCAGTATTGAAGCGCATGCTGCAGCGGGAGAATTAAATAGCTCGGGCTTGTTGGATGATATTCTGAAGCGTTTTTCTCAAGTTGCAGAGGGCTGGAGAAAAGTCATCACCTCGTATGCAACATATTTATTTTGGAGCTTAGTATTGATCAGCATGGTTTGGACGTTTGCCATGCTGGCAATGCAAGGTGATGGTATTCAAACTGCGCTTGCAGAAATTGTTCGCTTTTTTGTGGTTGCCGGTTTTTTTTGGTATCTATTACAAAAAGGCCCTGAAATTTCGATGTCGATTCAGGACTCATTACGCGAATTGGCAGCGAGTGCCTCGGGAATGAAGCAAAAGCTTTATCCTTCGGGCATTGTTGATATTGGCTTTGATATTGCCTCACGGGCTGCCGATCAGTCCTCTGTATGGAAACCTGCGGATACCACCGTGGGGCTTCTGCTTGCCGCAGCAATATTATGCATCTTGGCCTTAGTGGGAATTAACATGCTTATATTGTTAATTACCGGCTGGGTGCTGAGTTATGCAGGGATAATTCTGCTTGGCTTGGGCGGAGCAAGATGGACCTCAGATATTGCCATTAACTATTTTAAAACCGTCCTTAATGTCGGTCTTCAGCTATTTACAATGGTTTTAATTGTAGGCATCGGTAAATCATTCATAGACCAGTATTATCAATCTATGGGTGATGGAACTATGCAAATTAAATCCATGTTTGTCATGCTGGTGGCCTCACTGGTCCTTTTGGTACTCGTTAATAAACTTCCCCCAATGATAGGCAGTATTGCGGGTGGCGCATCAACAGGTGGAATCGGTGGTTTCGGTGCAGCCTCTTTAATGACTGCCGCATCAGCTGCTGGCGCTGCAATCGCAACCGCTGGCGCAGCGGCGGCTGCAGGTGCAGCGGCTGCCGCAGGCGGTGCTGATGCCCTGAAAGCGGCCTTCCAATCAGCACAGTCAGCCATGGCAGATGAATCCGGCTCCGGTGGCTCAAGTGGGGGCATGGGTGGTGGCGGCCAAGACACGGGCAGCGTCGATGCTGGCGGTGGCGGCGGTGGTGGCGGCGGTGATGCCGCTGGCGGTTCAGCTGGCGGCGGCGGTGGCGGGGGAAAGAGCGCGGGCGGGGGCAGTAGTGGCTTCGCCCAGTCCTTCTCGCGCGCGGGGAAAATGGCATCCCATATGGCCAGCAGCCTCGCCAGCGGTATGGCCGCGCGCAGCGCTGAAAAGCATAGCAGCAAGATGAGTGCGGCCAGAGACGCGATCGCCCAAACCGCAGGTGGCCAACTGGCGGCACAGATTCGTGCGCAAACCGCAGCACGCCAGGAAGGTGGTGGCGCAGGGTCGATGGTTTCTGATGAAACCGCATTGCAGGGCGCCTTTGCCAGCAACGCCTCAGGCGGCGCGACCGGCAGCGACCAGGCGCAGAACACCGGAGCAGATACCGGTTCCGTAAATCAGCAATCTTCTCAAGGCGGGGATGAATATGAACAGTTTAAAAACAAACAAAGCTTCTAACGGCATCGCGCTGAAAACCGCCCTGCCGGGTATGCTGCTGGCGGTCGCGGCGTTAGCGGTCACCGCGCCCGCAAAAGCCGCCGATCCGTGTGAGCAGGTGCTGTGCCTAGCCGGCGTCATGGCCGGCAAAGGCGTCGTCAGCGGCTGTGCCAATCCGGTGGCGGACTACTTCGATATCGTTGAAACCAGCCACGGCGCGTTCCTGCCGGACCACACCTCAAGAAAGCGCAAAAGTCAGCTGGATAAGTGCCCGGCGGCAGGGTCGGACACCATTGAGAAAATCAACGACAAATTTGGTCGTCTGCGCGGCTTATAATTAAGGAGAGCAGTATGCCGTATTTAGATGTGCCTCCCGCCATGGTGGAGCGCGTAGTGTGCTCCATTACGGCCGCGATCAAATATCAGGTTCCGGCCAACATCATGTTGGCGGTAGCTGAAAAAGAGGGTGGCAAGCCGGGTCTGGAAAACAAGAATCGTAACGATAACGGCACCTATGACATGGGGCCGATGCAATTCAATACGGTGTATCTCAGAGACCTGGCAAAATATGGCATTACCGCAGAAGATGTGGCCCAGCCGGGCTGTTACTCCTTTGATTTGGCCGCGTGGCGTATTCGCGGCCATATTAAAAACGATCGCGGCGATATCTGGACCAAAGCCGCGAACTATCATTCGCGCACCCCTTATTACAACAGCATTTACCGCAGCGATCTGATCCGCAAAGCCGCAAAATGGCAGACGTGGATCGAGGCGCGTTTCAATACCTTCGATGCCACCGCCCCGGCTCCTCAGCCACCGCAACCGCAGTTGGCGGCGCAGCAGGCCGCCCCGCAATCGGTGTCTGTTAAACCGGCTCAGCCTGAGGTGGACACGGCGGCGCACTCTCTGCCGCTGCCAACTGCAGCGGATTCCAGCGCCACGCCTGCCACGCCGGAACAATTGGTGGGCTTCACAGCCTCTGTGAAAACCTTGCCGGTGAGCCGGGTCTCGCAAAATGATTACCGCGAGACGGTGCAGCCGCTGCAATTTAATAAAGCCGCAGCCGATGCGCTGGCCGCAGTCTATGGCCGTGTCAAACTGCGCTAATTTTAGCGGCTAAAATGATGCAGATTAAAAACCTCACTCTCATTAAATGGCTGGCCCTTGTTTTAATGGTGGGCGATCACGTCAACAAATACTTATTGAATGATACCGTCCCCTTTTTATATAACGTCGGACGTATCGCCATGCCTTTATTTTGCTTTGTATTGGCGAGTAATTTAGCGCGCAGCGGCAATCGTGAAAATGGCACCTATTTGCGGGTGGCGGCACGTCTGACGATATTTGCCCTATTCGCGACGCCGGCTTATATTGCACTCGGCGGAATTCTCTACGGCTGGTGGCCGCTCAATATTTTATACACCTTGCTGGCCGTTACCCTGATCTGTTATTGCCTGGAGAATAACGAGCCCCGCTCTCACATTTACGCCCTTCTGATTTTTGTGGTTGCAGGGTCGGCGGTGGAGTTTTGGTGGCCTGCCATTGCCATGGCCGTTAGCCTCTGGCTCTATTTGAAAACCACCCGCACGCGATACGCGCTAGTGGCATTACTTTGCTGTGCCTCGCTGGCAACAGTGAATCATAATTTTTATGCGCTCTTGGCCGTGCCGATCGTTATCGTGCTTGGCCGCGTTTCACTTCCCCTTCCCCGCATGAAGTGGTTTTTCTACGCGTTCTATCCGCTGCATCTTTATCTGATCGTTTTGCTGCGCATGTACCTCTCCCGCCAGGGATATCTGTTCTTCACCTGAAAGTGCTCAGGCTGCATGTCACTTGGCATGAATAGTGACATTGAGATGAAAGTATTGAGGCGTAAGGTCAGCCGATCACGGCGCAGTAAGAATTCAGAGAGAAAGTATTAGAGAAAAGGCAGAAGGCAGAAGCCGCGACGCGGCTTCTGTTTAACACAGGCATCATCGAGAGTAACCTTTACTTTTTTTCACTCCCTGAGTATTTTCAGCCGATTTTTCCAGCTCGCGCTTCACGGCATACTGCTTAGTCGGGTTAAATATATCTTTTAAAACCTCGCTGGGTTTGATGTCCTGCTTATTTTGTGGTGGAAAAACTTGTTTGTTATCACCCTGGACCGTTCTTTCCCACATTTCGAATTTGGCCTCAGGATTATTCTGCATGATCTTGTCCACGTTATTTTTCAACGCGTAGACGCATTTATCATGAAATTCTATCGGAACGTCACGCGGCGTCTGTCCAAGCTTAACTGCGTCATCGTATCGCTTCTGAATTCCGTATCTGCTAAGAGCCGGATTACAGGTCTGGACAATAACGTTAACACCATAGCCGCTGTTTTTAAATTCATCCAGGCGCTTCTGCGTTGATTCTAGCGTTTTCATTGTGCCTTCAACGCTGACGTTAATACGCTCCTCTAAGGCCTTTTTCACCAAATTGTCGCGCACCGCATCAGCAAATGCGTTGGTATAAGCTGGTGAGTTGTCGCCATATTTTTCTTGAATCTTTGCGAAATTGGGATGATGTTGACGGTAGTCATCAACATTAACTTCTAAAAAATTTTTGCCGTGATCATTTCGTATACGATCAATAGAACTGGACTTACCAGCGCCAGGCTGGCCACCAATAAAATAGCCTTGAGGTGTTTCTACTGGCGTAAGTCCCTCACGGATTACCAGCTTTTTCCATAGCTTTTTTGTGGCAAGTTCAAGCTGTTTTCCTGTAAAATCTTCTGGTTTAGTGTTCATTTTACTCCTCGACATCAGGAAGAGAGGAATATTTAGCCTCCATAGTATTTATGAATATCCACTCCGCGTCATAATCAATATCTTCTGGATCAGTCATCCTGTAATATGTATTTTTTTCCGCAACGGCTTGCTCATCAGCATCTTGCTCGGGTGTCAAACCTTCAAGGGGAATCTTCTTCCCCATAAGTGCACTCAGGCTGTTCAAACCACTTCGTAATACATAGTGTTTGTGAATGATATCAATCTTATTCATTTTCTTTACCTCAACCAGTTACTGAAATTATATTATTAAATAACTTAAAAACCATGACATCATAAAATAAAAATGAATTTAAATAAACGTAGGCGACAGAATGCTCATTTGGTGCATCAAAAAATTAAAATCAGTTGGTACACTTTATTAATTTAGCTTAACAAGTCGCCAGATATATCCCTTCGTTTTACTTATACAACTCTTGAGTTCAGGCTTTTTTTCATGACTTGATATCCGGAAGTACGGAATATTTAGCCTCCAATCTATTAATGAACACCCACTCCGTATCGTAATCAATATCATCCGGATCCGTCATTGAATAATATTTATTTTTATCAGCAACGGCTTGTTCATCTGCATCTTGGTCAGGAGTAAGGTTTTTCAAATCATTCTTTTTATTCATTAACGCTCTGAGGCTATTCAACCCGTTTCTTAGAACATAATGCTCATTGACATTTTCATGCTTGCTCATCTTTTATCTCCTTAGTTAATTGCTGCAGGCCTTCGATACATATTATAGAATAAATTTAAAAAGCATAACAGTCCAAGATACGAAGGAATTAAATCATAGTACGTCATCACACAATAATTTATTGCATCAAAGAAACTCAAAATCGTGTAAAAACATCGGGTCAATTTAGCTCAACAGGTCGCTAAGTAAAATCCTTTAATTTACTTATGCAGCTCTTGAGTTCAGGCTTTTTTCATGACTTGATATCTGGTAAATCAGAATATTTAGCCTTTAATCTATTAATGAACGCCCACTCCGCATCGTAATCAATATCATCAGGATCGGTCATAGAGTAATACTGATCTTTGTCCGCAACGTCTTTTTTATCGGCGAATTGTTCGGGGGAAAGGTTTTCAAATTCTGTTTTTTTGTCAATCAATACACTGAGACTATTCAAACCACTTCTTAGAACATAATGCGCGTTAAGATTTTCATGCTTGCTCATCTTTTATATCCTTGGTTAGTTACTACGGGCTTGCGGTAAATGTTACAAAAATCTTTGATAGCATGACACTTAAATATGCGAAGAAATAAATCATAGAAACTAATTTTAGAATAACACCAGAACATCAAAAGACATTTGAAATCAAGGTAACGCACTTAATGAATTTGAGTTAACCGGCCGCCAAGTACATTCCTTTTATTTAGCCAGCCCTTTATTTAAATATTTATTTATCATAATCAATATCGGGAAGGGCGGAATATTTCGCTTTCATGTCATTGATAAACGCCCACTCTGCATCATAATCAATATCGTCTGGCTCAGTCGTTCTGTAATTTTTATTTTTATTTGCAACGGCTTGTGCATCAGCATCTTGCTCGGGCGTCAAACTTTCTAAAGGAATCTTTTTAAACATAAGCACTCTAAGGCTGTTCAATCCACTTCGTAATACGTAGTGTTCATGAATCATATCTATCTTATTCATTGAGGCCTCCTTGTGGCGTTAATTTAGCCAATCTGTTTAGGAAAGCGATAAAACGATACTCTAAAAAACGTTGAATTCGACTAAAAGGATGTAGCCACATGACAATGTAATATGTAATGCACCACAAGAAAATAAAAATCGTGCAGATGTATTTTGTGCATTTAGCTTATAAAATACGCGTCTTATCCCCCTTTATCTTACTTAATTAGTCTATAAGTCCAAGGTTTTCTTAATAACGCGATATCAAGAAACGTATTTCTTTTACCACAAGCGCAGTAGCGTCTTATTTTTACGTTTAGGGTTATGTAGGATTTTATTGCTGGATCATGCACTGTGGCATCGAACCGAATGTGGCCCATCAGCCTGCTGTGATGGTTATGCCCTTGGCTTCCTGCAAGGCCCGCTAATATGTAGCGGGTTTGACGTTGCGTTCCGTGCTCTACATAAACACTATTGCATCTCTTTAAGGCGTTTTCCAGCGCCATCCTCTTAAAAAGGGCGCTTTCAAGGGCGTTTTACCGTTATTCTTTATCGCAACCTGTAAATTTTGATTTACGCATTCAGCGAAAGCTGTGCCTAATAAGGTGGTAAATACACGTGCGCAGCGATACGCACGCTTGTCATTGTCTCAAAAGCAAAGCAGGCGTCATGCCTTAACGGATTGAGCACCGAGCGCCTGCCCTAGCGCAAAGGCTTGCGTCAGGCCTTGCTGCTGGCTCTCTGCATCCAGCGGATGCAGCAGCACGCTATCAAGCGCTCGAATGCCGCAATAATCAAAGATGCCTTCCACAATTTGCGTCTGTATCGCATCGCGATAGCCCCGGCGCACATACGTTTCCTGCGGGGCACCCGCAATGCCGACGATCATCGCTTCGAGGCGCGTCAGGCGCTTTTTAAGGCCCGTGGAATCGTAATCAAAGGCCCAACCGCCGGTGAAGACGCGATCGATCCAGCCTTTCAGTAGCGCGGGCATCGACCACCAATAAATCGGGAAAACCAGCACCAGCCGATCGGCACGGTCGATGCGCTGCTGTTCCGCCACAATGGCCGGATCGGGTGCGCCGCTGCCGCTGAAATAGGCGTAATCCTGCGGCGTAAAGCGGGGATCAAATTGTTCACGCGCCAGATCGGCGACTTCCACGCTATTGCCCGGGGCAGCAGTGAGACCCGCCGTTAACCGGTTAACCACGGCTTGGGTATAGGCGTTGTCACTGGGATGTGCGGTGACGATAAGGGTATGCATAGCCCAATCTCTCCTTCAAGTAAGGTCGTCAGGCTATAGCATAGACGGGGAGACGGGTCCGTTTGCCGAGACAGCAATAACGGTTAAACGGGCGCGTGCCGTGCCTTGGTGTGGCAGGAATGACATCGGGCGCGGGGCGCCCGATGTTGCGATCATTGAGGAATGATCTTCTCCGCTTTCAGCTTATCGAACAGCGCGGTGAAGGAGTCCAGCGTGGAACGGTAGCCGGTAAAGCCCGCTTTGCGGCTTTTGCTCATGTCGGTGAAGGCTTCCATCGGGCGGCCCAGATCGGCATCGGTGTGCCACCAGGACGCCAGCTTACCGATATCCGCTTCACGCAGCTGGTGTTTCGCAGCGACCTCGCGCCACGCCTCGGCGGCGTCCTGCATACGGCCTTCCAGCGGCATCATCTGCGCGGGATATTCGGCAGCGTCGAGGCCAAAGTAAGCAGCCAGACGCGGCCACAGCCAGTTCCAGCGGAACACGTCGCCGTTCACGGCATTGAAATCTTGATTGGCCGCGCCTTGAGCGGTGGCTGCCCAGTGCAGCTGTTCGGCCAATAGTCCCGCATCGGTGACGTCAGACACGCCCTGCCACTGTTCTGGCGAACCGGGGAAGATAAACGGCCAGCCTTTTTCACGACACAGCGTGGCATACACCGCCAGCGTCTGCCCCATGTTCATGGCATTGCCGAGCGCATAGCCCACAATGGTGTGCGGACGGTGCACGCTCCAGCGGTAGTCATACTTCTCAGCACCCGCGAACACTTCGTCTTCCTGCGCGTAATAAAAGTTGTCGACCGGCTGACGACCCTGCTCTTCACGGAATGGCGTAACCGGCGCGGCGCCTTTGCCGTAAGCTTCGAACGGACCGAGGTAGTGTTTGAGGCCGGTGACCAGCGCCACGTGCGCACCGTGCAGGCGTTCGCCCAAGGCTTCGATGACGTTGCGAACCATGCCGCCGTTAACGCGAATATTGGCTTTTTCATTTTCCTGTCGCGCCCACACGCTAAAGAACAGCGCGTCGGGTTTTTCCTGCGCCAGCGCCTCACGCACCGCGTCCGCGTCGGTGAGATCGGCCGTGAGGCTGCGGCATCCTTCAGGCACCGCGCCGCGACCACGCGACAGCCCGGTGACCTGCCAACCTTCGCGCTGCAATTTCTCTGCCAGCGCGCGTCCGATCACGCCGCTGATGCCCACAATCAATGCCTGCTTTTGCATGTCAAATCTCCTCTGGTTCAGTCATGATAAGCGTAATAGAGAATTTAATTCTTATCTCTGGTATAAATTCACGGCATTCTTAACCTGAGTTCACGAATCCATGCACGATCAGCGTTTAAAAGATATCGTTCCCTTTGTGGCCAGCGTGGAGAGCGGCAGCTTTGCCGCCGCGGCCAAGCGGTTGCATGTCACCGGGTCGGCGGTGAGCAAAAGCGTCACGCGGCTGGAGGCGCGGCTAGGCTCACGCCTGCTGGAGCGCACCACCCGCAGTTTGAGTCTGACCGATGCCGGCAGCGCCTATTACCAAACCTGTCTGCGCATTATGGAGGAGCTGGCCGAAGCCGAGGCGGTGTTGGCCGCCCAGCGCACCATTCCATCTGGTCGTTTGCGCATTGCGGTGCCGAGCACCTATGGCCGACTCTGTGTGATGCCCTTGTTGCTGCCGTTTAGCCAACAGCACCCGGACGTTGCCCTCACCCTCACCTTCTCCGACCGCTTTATCGATCTCTTTGATGAAGGCATTGATGTCGCGGTGCGCATCGGCGGTTCCCCCGATCTGCCTGCCTCGCTGGGGAGCCGTCACATGGGGCGCGAGCGCATGGTGTTTTGCGCCGCGCCAGGCTATCTGGACGCGGCCGGACGCCCCGCAGGGGAGCAGGCGCTGTTCGAACATAAAGCCATTGTCTATGAGCGCGCAGACGGCAGCGCCAAACCCTGGCTCTTCACCACGCGCGACGGCCACCCGCACTGGCGCAGCGTGGCGCATCGCATGTCTTTAGGGGATGTAGACGCTCAGTTACAGGCCGTCTGCGCCGGTTTGGGCGTGGCGCAGATGCCCTCGTGGCTGGTGCAGGACGCGCTGGCGCGCGGTGAACTGGAGATTATTCTGCCGCAGCAGCAGCCGGATGGCCTGCCGCTAACGCTTATCTGGCCGCGCCGCAAACAGTTGCTTCCCAAAGTGGATGCGCTGCTCACGGCCTTATCTGCGCTGACCATTCGCTAAGCCCCGGCGATGCGCCCGCCGGGCACTAGCATTAATTGAAGAATTTAATATCGGTGGGCGTGGACACGGTTGCCGCGACGCCCGCAGGCGTTAGCGCACCGCTCTGCGCGTCAAAATCAAAGCGGGTGATGCTGTTGGTAAACACGTTAGTCACATAAAGATGCTTACCGGTAGCGTCAAAGGCGAAGGCACGCGGCTCGATGCCGCCGGCAGCATAGCGTTTTGGCGCGCTCAACGATCCATCTTGCTGCACGGCAAACACCACCAAATGATTATCATCGCCCCGGTTAGCCGTCACGATAAAATGCCTGTCCGGACTGAAAAGGATCCCGCTGGCGCTTTTAAAGGCCGCCGATGCGTTTTCCGCGTTGAGTTTTACCGCGCTTTTTTGCGTGAGATGCCCGTCTTTTACGTTAAAGACGACCACTTCCCCGCTCATCTCCACGGTGACGTAGGCGTGTTGACCATCCGCGGAAAACACCATATGACGCGGCCCCGCGCCGGCAGAGAAACGCACATCGCGGGCGCTGTCTGCTTCCAGTGGCTGCGCGCGGTCGGCGTGATAGCGGAAGGCGTGCAGTTTGTCGTCGCCCAAATCCGCGGCAAACAGGTAATGGCCATCCGATGTGAAGGTGGTGGAATGCGCATGGCCGCTTTGCTGGCGATCTTGCACCGCGCCGCTGCCCGCCTCGAAGGCGATATGCTGCACCTCCGCGCCCAGTTTACCGTCATTCATCACCGGCAATACCGTTACGCCTGCGCCGCCCTTGGCGACCGAGTAATTTGCCACAAACAGGAATTTGCCGTCCGGGCTCAGCGTGGCATGCGTCGGCTGCTGCCCGTGGCTCGACACCTGATTCAACACGGTGACCTCGCCGTTGGCGTCAATGGCTAGCGCCGTAACCGTCCCTTCCACCTCTTCGTTAGTGGTGTAAGCAAAACGGCCATCGCGCGATTTGACAATCCACGACGGGCTTTTCATTTTCACCACGCCCAGCGGCGTCAGCGAGCCGTCGCTATTCACCCGCATACGATACAGCCCTTCGCTGGGCCGATCGGGCTTTTGCACCTGCGGTGCGTCAGGAATAGCGGTCCAGGTGCCGACTAAGGCCGTTTCAAGATGTTGCGTTGCGTTTGCCATGGCACTCCCCGCCAGTGAAAAAAGAGTCAGCGATAATGCCACGGTTAAGCGGCCTGCTAAACCGTTTCCCACTGTTTTTGCTGTGTTTTTCATTTCTTTGCCACTCACCATAACCGGAACGTGTTACGACTATAGTGGTAATGGCCAACCGCAGCGTGTGTACGCGGTGATCGCCTTCACACTCTGCGTGAATAAATAGCCAGGGCGCTGCACGGCATGGGGAAATTATCGGCAACCGACGGGGATAACGGGAGGAGACCTGCCCGCGCAACGGAAGGGATGTTATCCTTGAGGCATCGCAGAAAGCCGCCTGGCTTTCTATCGTTAATGCTGGAGTAACAGATGAAAGACACCATCCCAATGAAGTTTTACGATATCACCGAAGAGTATGCGCAAGAGGCGGCTACGCCCGTGCAAGAGGCTGAACACGATGCCTTAGCGCATTATTTTGAATTACTGATTACGCGTTTGATGAATGGTGAAGAGATCAGCGAAGCGGCGCAGGCCGATATGGCGCAGCAAGCCGGCATCAATCCGGACCGTATTGATGATATCGCCCAATTCCTGAATACGTGGGGCAATGAATAACGCCGACGCGCTTACGTCGCTCTGGTACGGCCTATCGTTCTTGAAAACCCTCTTTGGCCTGCGAGTAGAGTAAGCGATCGATCGCGGGCATTTTCTTTTGCAGCACGTAGTCCACCAGGCGAGGAAACAGCGTATTGAGCCGGATAAAGATCCTTTCCAGCCGGCCCATCCGACTGCGCGGTTGGTTTCTCAGCAGTGCTGTCATCACGTGATCGGCGACCGCCTCCGGCTCGTCGCAGCACTGGCCTGGGGCTTGCTGCATGGCATGCGCTGCACCGGCATGCAGCGCGGTGCGTATCCTGCGCGGAGCGACATAGATTACGGATAGCCCAGACGGCGCAAGCTCGCGGCGCAGCGCGTCAGAAAAACCCAGCATGCTGGCTTTGGTCGCACCGTAAACGCTGTAGCCGGGATGACCCAGTTCGCCCAGCACCGAGCCCACGTTAAGAATAACGCCGCCCGCAGCAAAATGATGAATCAGGGCGCGCGTCAGTAGCAAAGGGATCTCGCTGTTTACCCGAAGCTGCAGCCGAATATCCTGGAAAGATTGCTGAGCGAGCAGCGCAAAGCGGCTGGTGTCAGCGTTGTTTATCAGCACGTCCAGTCGCAATCCGGCGTGAAAGCAAGCCGCCAGATTAATGATCTCATCGTCACTGTATTCCGTCACGCAAAAGACCGTATGGCGTCCCGGCTCTCTCAACGAGGCGCGCAGCGCCTGTAGCGCGCTGCGATTTCGTCCGACCAGCCACAGGCAGGCGCCTTGATCCGCCAGCTTTCGCGCCAGCGCTTGCCCCATGCCGTCGCTGGCACCGGTCAAAATCACATTTTTATTGAGAAGGTTCACTGCTCACCCCATACACGCCTGACCGCGTGAGTTTAAGCGTATAGACGTTCGCGCGTTGTTCTTGTTATTCACTGCCATTTCATCGCGACAAATCATTGCGTATCGCGAAATGAAATCTGTTGCAAAGGCATTCCCGTGGTGTTGTGCACAATTATTCACTGCTTATAACAGCGCACTGTGATGCGGCGAAAAGCGTGCCGCCAGGCGTTATTATTTTTTGCCCTATTGGGTCTATGTTGTGCAGTATCGCGGAGAAAGATTAGTCCAACCTTAATAACGGACTTTTTGAAAGAAAAGCGTGGTGAGATAACAATGAGTGAAAGGCGCCGAGTCACCACGACGCCCTTTGAGTGAAAGCTTTTATCCCGTGCCGTCGGTCGGCGGCACGGGATAAGCTGGTGGCGAGCGGGTTGAACCTGACTCAGGCCACCACGAAGCGCGCCACTGAGCCCTCAAGCGTAGAAGCCTGATCGCGCAGCGCGCTGGCGGCAGCAGACGATTGCTGAACCAGCGCGGCATTTTGCTGCGTGACGCTGTCCATCTGCACGATGGCAACGCCCACTTGCGAGATGCCGCGATTCTGCTCGTCAGAGGCTTGGGCGATCTCATCCAGTATGCTGGTCACGTTGCCGACCGAGTTAACAATGTCTTCCATGGTTTTGCCCGCCTGATCCACCAGCTGCGATCCACTGTCGATGCGCCCCACCGATTCCGCAATCAGCGTTTCAATCTCTTTCGCCGCCTGCGCGCTGCGCTGCGCCAGGTTGCGCACTTCGCTCGCGACCACGGCGAAACCGCGACCCTGCTCACCGGCGCGCGCGGCTTCTACCGCTGCGTTCAGCGCCAGGATATTGGTCTGGAACGCAATGCTGTTGATCACCGTGGTGATCTCGGCAATTTTTCCTGAGCTGGCGCTGATCTGGTTCATGGTCTCCACCACGTTTTTCACCAGTTCGCCGCCTTTATTCGCGGTTTCTGACGTCTGACGTGCCAGCGCGCTGGAGTGATGAATATTTTCAACGTTCTGTTTTACGGTCGCGGTTAACTGCTCCATGCTGGCCGCCGTCTGCTCCAGCGCCGCCGCCTGCTCTTCCGTGCGCGCAGACAGATCGTTGTTGCCTGCGGCAATTTCAGAGGACGCATGGCTAAACTGCGTGACGCCGCGGCGAATATCCGCAATGATGCCGCGCAGATCCTGACTCATGCTGCCCACAGCCTGCATGAGCGCACCCAGCTCATCTTTACGCGAGGTCTCCAGCTGCGCACTCAGATCGCCCTGCGCAATGCGACGCGCCACTTCCAGCGTCGCGGCCAGGGGACGCGTGATCTGACGGGTAATGATCGCAGCGATCGCCACGCTGGCCACCACGGCGGTGGCGAGCAGCACGGCCATCCAGAAAATCGCACGGCCAATGTCAGCGTGGGTGGAGCTTAACTGCTGGGAGAAAAGGGCATTGCTGGTGGTGGTCAGATGAGCACCCGCCTGCGCCAACTGGCGCGTGGCTTGCTCTTCTGCCAGCGCGGAGGCTTGATAGGCTTCAACGCTGTCGCGTCGTGAGGCCAGCAACGCGGTGAGTTTCTCCAGCGCGCTACTGTCTTCCGCACGCAGGCGCGGGCGCGCTTTTTCAATCAACTGGATGGTGTCATTCAAAAAGCTCATCAGCGACTGGCGGTTGGCATCGCTGTTTTCCAGTGAGAGCAGCTTGACGCGCACGCTGACGCCGGTGAGGTATTTGCCGATCTCTTGCAGCGCCGCAGTGCTGTCGTCCTGCACGCCGCTGTAGCTTTTCGCCATGGTATAGAGCGCGCCGCTCTCATCCGCAAATTTCAGATTTTCAAGAATGGTTTGACGCTTACGGGCCTCGTTAACGGTCTCCCCGCGCTGCTCACGGTATTGGCTCATCGCGCCGGGCAGCGAATCGATCATCGCCGTTTGTGCCTCATCCCACGACCAGCTTTTCAGCTTCGTAATGCTGTTGTCAGTGAGTTTCAGCTGCGCTTCGTTGTCAGCGATGAATTTTTCATCATGGGTTTTTAGGTATTGCTGCCGGGCATCTTTGGCCAGCGCGAACTGATCATTAATGCTTTTTAACTCACTGAGTTTGTCGGCACGTACCGCGATATCCTGCAAATTCTTAATGCCACAGGCCGCAACCGCAATGCTCAGCAGCAATAACAGGCCAAAGCCCAACATGAGCTTTTTAGCCACGCTGATATTTTCCAAAACAGCACGTATTGTTTTCATAAGAGTGAATATCCCTGGTTGATTATCATCCACGCGTTGAGTCGCGGGTTATGAGTTATCGGCAGGGCGAGATTTAATTTCAGTTCCAATAATTAATTAAGTGATAATTACAGAAACCAATTAGTAAACAAGGATGTAGCAATGCAGCGTTAAGCATCAACAAGGCTTTAGTCATGTTGAAGAATGGGGGGAAATAAAAGCGTGACGAGTGAGTATTGATGCCCTTCCGCCATTTGTCCAGGCGAATACCGAGATAAAGTAATAACGCCATTGGCGGCAGAGGGCGAAGCGTTATACCTTAAAACGGATTCACGTGGTTTGCCGGTCGTTGGCAGAGCGTGGCGAACACCCATTAAACGCAGGAGACAATTCCATGTCCGAACGTCCAACCGTTGCGCTCGTGGGGCCGGGTGCCATCGGCACTACGCTCGCGGCGCGGCTGCATGCGGCCCAGCGTACGCCCCTGCTGTGCGGGCGTACCGCCCATTCGCAGCTGCGTCTGCGCTACGAGGATCAAGACATCATCGTGCCCGGTCCGGTGCACACCGACCCCAACGCGGTTACGGGGCCGGTTGATGTGGTGTTGCTGGCGGTAAAAACCACGCAGGTCAGAGAGAGTGCCCCCTGGCTCGGCAAGTTATGCGCTGCCCATACGCTGGTGTGCGCGCTGCAAAATGGCGTTGAGCAGCAAGCGGCACTCGCGCCGTGGGTAAACGGTGCCGAGGTGCTGCCGTCGGTGGTGTGGTTTCCGGCACAGCGTGAGGCAGATGCATCAGTATGGCTGCGCGCCAGTCCGCGCCTGACGCTACCCAACGTCCCCAGTGCGCAGCGCATCGTCGAACTGCTGCGCGACACCGGCTGTGAGGTGACGCTGGCGGATGACTTTATTTCTGTGGCCTGGCGCAAGCTGCTGCAAAATGCCGCCGCAGGCGTGATGGTGCTGGCCAATCGACGCGCCGGCGTCTTCGCACGCAGCGATATCAGCGCCCTGACGCTCAGCTATTTAAGCGAGTGCCTCGCCGTGGCGCGCGCGGCGGGCGCGACGCTCGACGATACTGTCGTGCATGAAATCCTGGACGGTTTTCATCGTGCGCCGGCGGATTTGAGCACTTCCATTCTGGCCGATCGTCGAGCCAACCGCCCACTTGAGTGGGATATTCGCAATGGCGTGATTCAGCGCTACGGACGCCAATACGGCATCCCGACGCCCGTTAGCGATGTGATGGTGCCGCTTCTGGCCGCCGCCAGTGAAGGGCCGGGCTGAAGCGAGCGACAAGGATATGCAGTGACAACGTCACTGTGGATCGCGGTCTAAGGCGGGTGGCGTCCAGTCTTGCCGATTGAGGTTGTACATCAGACTGGGCGTGAGTCCTTCCAGATCGCACACTTTTTTTAGAAAGCGCAGACCGGCTTTCTCCAGCACGCGGCGCGACGCCAGGTGATTTTCCCGCACCACGCCAACGATCTCGTCCACCCCGACGTCTTCAAAACCAAAACGCACCGCGCGGCGCGAGAGTTCCGTAGCGTAGCCTTTACCCCACGCATCGGGCGCGAAGCGATAGCCGAGATTGATGGTCTGCCGTCCATCAAACTGGCTCACGGCAATGCCGCCGAAACCAATGATCCGCGCCGGCTCGGCCTTTTCCGCTACCGCCCAGTCGCCAAAGCCGTGTTCAACATAGCCGTTTAGCCTGCGAGTGAGTGATGCCTGCGCGTAGTCCAGATCGGGATAAGGCCCGTGTGGATTGAACCGGTGCGTTTCCGCATCGCCGTAAATTCGAAAGAAATCGCCGAGATCCTGCTGGCGCAGATAGCGATACACTAAACGCTCTGATTCCCATTCCATATTGGCTTCTCACGCACTGTTCATCGAGTTTCGATAATACGCAGCGCGTCCGGCATGAGACAATGCCTTTCTGTGTTCACCGCACGCACGTTCACCCCGCGCAATTTTTTCCAATCCAACGGAAATAAAAGCGGCTTTACTGGGTGTTTTAGCAAACAAAGGAAGCCACCGCATGACGTTGCCGTTCACCCAAGGTTTTTTACTCAGCCTTTCGCTCTGCCTGGATATCGGGCTGGCGAATATCGCCATGATCACGCTGGCGATGCAGCGCGGCTATTTACAAGGATTTTCACTGGGTATCGGCACCTGCATTGGCGACCTCATTTATGCCCTGCTGGCGCTGGCGGGCATGGCCGTGGTAATTCAGTTCACCGCCGTGCGCTGGGTGCTGTGGATCGGTGGCGGCGCCGTGCTGCTGTGGTTTGCCGGCAAAATGGTGCTCGCCGCGCTGCGTCAGCCCGTTCCGCTGGACACTGCACAGACCCATCCGCCACGCTCGCTGCTGCGCGAGTGCGCACGCGGTGCGCTGCTCGCACTCTCTTCACCCAGCGCCATTCTTTGGTTTGCCAGCGTTGGCGGCGCGTTGATTGCGCGGATGGGGCACGGCAGCACCCAATCCACCAGCCTGTTCCTGAGCGGGTTCTTTATCGCTGGCGTACTCTGGAGCGGCGTGCTGTGCCTGATGGGCAGCCTGGGAGGACGACTCCTTGGCGAGCGCTTACTGCGATTCTCCTACTGGGCGTCTGCGCTGATTTTCAGCTACTTTGCGGTCTGGGTTATTGCGTCAGGCTATCGGGAGTTTATCCTGCGTTAGCCCGAGCTGTTGCACGTAGTGATGGGGCGAGATGCCCATGACTTTACGGAAGGCGTTAATAAAATGACTTTGATCGTAAAAGCCCAGCTGCAGCGCCGCATCCAGAGGGTGTACGCGCTGGCGCAGCAGCGTTCGCGCCCGCTGTAGACGCAGTTGCATGTGGTATTGCAGCGGCGGCATGCCGGTGAGCTGCGTAAAGCGGCGCACCAAATGGTATTTACTGAGCCCGGCCACCTGCGCCAGCGTTTCGAGCGTGGGTTTTTCGCTGAGGTGTGCGCAAAGATAGTGTTGAACCGCGCCTATCCTCTGCGCATCATCCGAATGGGCGTGATGCGTGTCGTCCAGCAGCTCGCCGCACAGCCACAGAAGCTGCTGTTCCAGCACTGCCTCATTGCGTGCCCGCGCGGCGGCGTCAACCCCACACAGCGCGCGGAACAGGGACGGGTCGGCGATCACCCCTTCACGCAGGCGGGGGGGCTGGGCGCGACTTTGCAACCCGAGTTGCGTCACGGCATTGCGCAGCAGCGTCTGCGGCAGGTGGACGCTGATAAAGTGCACCGGCGCGGTGCTGAAACAGGAGGATTGAATGGATCCTGGATTGTACACCGTCACCTGCCCGGCCACCGCCTCCAGCTCGCGCCCCTCCAACCAAATGGCTTCGCGTCCGCTCAGATTGGCGCAAATCACGTATTCATCGTGCCAATGCCGGGGAAAACGGCTGGCGCTGGCGCTGACGCGCGAATACTCAATGCCATCACGGCAAAACCAGTCAGTGGAAACAAGCGACACGGGCTGTTACTCGGTAAGGTGCAAACCGCTATAACACCATTCACACCGCCGGTTTGCAATCCTCACCTGGCGCCAGGCTAAAGACCGGCGATGCGGCGTAAATCCGCCTCAGCGCCGGGGGCGACGGCCAGCACCTGGGCCCCTTTCAACAGGCGCTCCCCTTCGGTATTGAACGGGTGATACCAGCCGCCCGCCTCTTTCACCAGACAGTAACCGGCCAGACAGTCCCAGGCGTGCATATAGGGTTCGTAGTAGCCCACCACGCGTCCGGCCGCCACCCAAGCCAGCATCAGCGCACCGGAGCCAATGCGAATAAAGTTGCCGCCCGCCGTCAACAGCGACGCCAGAATCTTTCCCACCTCTTCCGGACTGACATGGCTGTTGGCTCCGAATCCGGTGACGTGGTTTTGCAGCGTGCGACCGGGATCGACCTGCAAACGCAGCCCGTTCAGCGTCGCACCCTGCCCGAGCGCCGCGACATAACACTCTTGATAGGTGGGGGCAAAAATCACGCCAATCACCGGTATCCCGTCATGCAGCACGGCCACCGATACGCACCAGTTCGGCATCCCATTGAGAAACGGACTGGTGCCATCAATGGGATCGACCACCCAGGTGTAGCCCGACTGTCCGGACTCCAGACCGAACTCCTCGCCGAGAAAACCGTCGTCGGGAAAGTGCGCCTGTATCGCCTGACGAATAAATTGCTCGACCTCGCGATCGGCACGCGATACCACATCCTGTAAATCGTATTTGGTTTCGACCTGCAGCGTATCGCGCTGATGAAACCATGCCAGCGCCTTGTCGCCGCCGTTGCGCGCCACCTGTTCTGCCAGCGCCAGACGCGCGTCGAGGGCGTTATGTTTCGGGTTGCTCATTGTCTGTCCTTAGGTTATTCGGCTATCAGGGCTAAACCCTGAGGTTTAAAATCCACAGCGACCCGCGAGGCCAGCGGCAGCCGCTGCTCCATCTGCGCATCCACGATAAACAGTGCACCCAGTTCGGTGGCCACTTCATACTCAATGTGGTCGCCAAGCCAGGTGCTGTGCGTCACTTCCCCCTGCAAGGCACCGGGGCCCTCACCGCGCAGCGTGATAAATTGCGGGCGCGCGGAAAGCTGCGCGGCACCGCAGCCTGCGCCATTGCTGCGCAGGCGATAGCGCTGGCTGCCCACGCGAACCCACGCCTCGCTGCCCTCAAGCTGCTCCACTTCGCACGGCAGGATATTGGCTTCGCCCATAAAGTCAGCGATAAACACTGAATTTGGCGCGTGGTACAAACTCTCCGGCGCGCCCTGTTGAGCAATATCCCCTTCTTTCATGACAATAATTTTATCGGAGACCGCCAGCGCCTCTTCCTGGTCGTGGGTGACATAGACCGCCGTAAAGCCGAGCCGCTGCTGCAAGTCACGAATATCGGTGCGCACCCGACGACGTAAGCGTTCATCCAGGTTCGAGAGCGGCTCGTCCAGCAGCAGTACCTGTGGCTCCAGCACCAGCGCACGCGCAACGGCGATGCGCTGCTGCTGGCCCCCAGACAGCTCCGACGGCAGCCGATTACCCTGGCTCTCCAGCCCCACCAACTGCAATCCCTCGCGCGCCCGATCGTGCGCTTCGCGCTTGGGAATGCCGGAGGCGTGCAGGCCGTAAAGCACATTGTCCAGCGCGCTCATATGCGGAAACAGCGCGTAGGATTGAAACACCATTGCCACATCGCGTTCATTTGCCGGTAAATGCGTGACATCTTTTCCGCCAATTAAAATCCGCCCGGAGGTGGGATGCTCCAGCCCCGCCAGCAGCCGCAGCGTGGTGGTTTTGCCACAGCCGGACGGGCCGAGCAGCGTGACCAGCGTGCCCGGTTCAACCGTCAGGGATAAATCGGGCAGCGCGTTGAAATCGGCAAAGCGCTTGGTCACGTGTTCAAACACCACGGAACCGGCTTGAATTTGGGTCATATCGCTCTCTCCTGCGTAAGCGCAGTGGCCGCAGGGGCTGCCGCAACTGCAATCGGGCGCGCCGCACGGCGCAATTTACGTTCCCCTACCAGCCACTGGAATACGCCAATGATCAGCAGCATCACCACAATCAGCACGGTCGAATAGGCGATCGCGACGCCGTACTCGCCATTTTCTACCAAGCCGACAATGTAAGAGGTCGCCATGTTGTACTGCGCGCTGACGAGGAAAATCACCGCGCTAATCGAGGTAATGGCGCGGACAAACGCATACACTAGCGCGGCGCTGATCGCCGGTTTCAGCAGCGGGAGCACCACCTTGCGCAGCGTGCGGAAGCTGTTTGCCCCCAGCGTCAGTGACGCTTCATCCAGACTTTTATCGAGCTGACTCATGGCCGCAATGCCGCCGCGCACGCCCACGGGCATGTTACGAAACACAAAGCAGGCCACTAAAATCAGCGCCGTACCGGTGATCTCCAGCGGCGGCAAGTTGTACGCCATTACATAGCTCACGCCGATGACGGTGCCGGGAATGGCAAAACTCAGCATCAGCAAAAATTCAAACGTCTGACGACCGGCAAACTTTTGCCGCACCAGCAGCCAGGCGGTCAGCAGCCCAACCAGCGCCGTTAGCGGCGCAGCAATCAGGGCGATCTCCAGCGTGGTCCAGAAGGAGTTCCACGCCACGCCGCGCCAGGCAATGTGCCCCTCATTGAAAGTGATGCCGAACGCGCGGATGTAGTGTTCGAGCGTGAGGCTATTATTTAATCCCCATGACTGCACAAACCCACCGAACACAATCATGCCGTAGATGGCCAACGTGAACAGGCCCCACGGCATGACCACGCCATAGACGCTGTAGCGCAGCAACCTTGGTAACTGCACGTGGCGCCCGCCATCACCTTTACCGGTGACGGTGGCGAAATTTTTTCCGCCCAGCCACCAGCGCTGCAAAATAAAGGCGGCGAGCGTAAAGCTCAGCAGAATCATCGCCAGTACGGCGGCGCGGCTGGGATCGTTTTGTGCGCCGACCACGGAGAAGAAGATTTCGGTTGAGAGCACGCCGTGGCTGCCGCCCAGCACCATGGGGTTGCCGAAGTCCGCCATGCTCTCGATAAAGCTAATCAGAAACGCATTCGCCAGTCCCGGCGCCATAAGCGGCAGCGAAACGCGGCTGAAAGTGCGCCAGCGGCTGGCACGTAGCGTCTGCGAGGCTTCTTCCAGCGAGGGACTCACCCCTTCTACCACGCCAATCAGCACCAGAAAGGCAATCGGCGTAAACGACAGCACCTGCGCTATCCAGATACCGGTTAAACCATAGAGCCAGCGGCCGGGTTCGACACCAAACAGCGCCGCCACATATTCGGTCACCACGCCGGAGCGCCCAAACAGCAGGATCAGCGCCAGCCCAATCACAAACGGTGGCGTAATAATGGGCAGGATCGTGAGCATCCGCAGCGCTTTCTTAAAGGGCAGCGGCGTGCGCGTCGCGGCAAGGGCAAAAGCAAGACCCAGCAGCGTCGAGCCGCTCGCCGTCATCAGCGCCAGTCCCAGCGTGCGCCAGGCGGTGCCGCACGTGCCGCCTTTCAGGCACGACAGGCTCCAGATAGCGGGATCCTGCATGTTGCGTATCAGCCCATCGGGCTGAAAACTGCCGTCGACATCCTGCACCGACACCGTGAACAGACTCAGCACGGGATAGAGCACAAACACCGTCACCAGCGCGGTGAGCAGCACCAGCGAGGACACCACAAACGCATCGCCCTTGAGCACGCCGCGTTCAGCCAGGGCGAACGAGAACAGCAGTAAAAAGGTGGTCAGCAGCAGCAGCGCGCCTGCGCCCATCGCCGGCTGCCCCTGTGCTAAGGCACCGAACCGCTGCTCCAGCCACAGCCAACTCCAGCCGCTGTAGCCAATCGCGTGGCCCTCAATCACCAGAAAGATCACCCCCAGCGCACTGAACATCAGTAGCGCGCGGCTGCGCAGTCGATGCGGCAAAAACGCGCTGGCGCCGCACAGCAGCAGCAACGTCAGAGCGACGCCGAGCCAGGGATGGTCATACAGCTGGCCGATCGCGGGCCGCTCCGCCGCCTCGCTCCAAAGAGAAAATAGCCAGCCGCCGTCAAAAAAACCCGCTTCAAGGCTGTACCAGGGCAGCAGCAGTATCGCCACCGCGCCCAGCAGCAGCGCGCCACTCAAACGTTGATTACTTGCATTCATAAGACACCTCAGTTGATCCCGCAGCACACCTGTCACGCGGCTGCGGTACGGTTTGTCTTCGGTGGGGATTATTGCGCGCTGGCGCCAATCTCTCTGTCCCAGCGCCCCAGCAGGGCCTTCCGTTTCGCGGCGTCGCCATACGTTTTGAAGTCGTAATCGATCAGCTTGATGTTCTCGAAGCGCGGCGCATAGGGCGAAATCTCCGCCTGACGGTTCGACGGCAGCTGGAAGGATTTGGCGTCTTTCATGTGTGACTGGGCTTCTGCGCTCAGCGCCCAGTCGTACCAGACCTTGGCATTTGCCAGGTTGCGCGCGCCTTTAACAATCGACATCGACCCAATTTCATAGCCGGTGCCCTCGCAGGGGGCGACGGTTTTGATCGGGAAGCCATCAACCTGCATCGCGACGGCATCGTGCATAAACACAATGCCGACCGTGGCTTCGCCGCGCGCGGCAGCCTTCACCGGGGCCGACCCCGATTTGGTGTATTGCGAAATATTGGCGTTGAGTTTTTTCAGGTAGGCGAAGGCCTGATCTTCACCCATGATCTGCACCAGCGTCGCCAGCGTGTTATAGGCGGTGCCGGACGAGTTAGGATTGGCGATCTGAATTTCCCCTTTAAAGCCCGGATCGAGTAAATCAGCCCAGCAGGCGGGTGCTTTGAGTTTCTTCTCGGCCAGCAGCTTGGTGTTGTAGCCCCAGCCCAAGGCACCGGCATAAATGCCCACCGTTCGATAACCGGCGTTCTCCGCCTGTTTACGCGCCCAGTCTTGCTGTTGATCGAGCAGCGGTGATTTGTACACCTGCGTGAGGCCCTCTTCGGCTGCCTGCATATGGGGATCGCCTGTACCGGCCCACCAGATATCGGTGCGCGGATTACGCGCCTCGCTGCGCAGACGGGCATAGGCTTCGCCCGCCGACAGGCGCACCATGCTGACGTTGATATCGGGGTGACTCTGACTGAAAAGGCGTGTCATCTGTTCACACACCACCACATCAGCAGAGCAGACCATGTTGAGAGTGCCTGCCGCTGAAGCAGCAAACGGTAACGCGGTGCCGCTCAGCGTGAGGGCAACGGCAATAGCAGTGGCGCGCATGGTGTTCTCCTTAAAGGGTCAAGCGGACGCGGCGATGCACCCACTTTTGCACATGTGTGCAAATTAGTAATATTCCTGAAACACCCTGTCAAACGCCTTAATACGCAAGCACTGGGTCGCGTCACAAAAATGCAACAAATGAGATCTCAATCAATTTGCACAGCTTTGCAATTTGATGCAGACTCTCAAACAGCCGCGATTGATGCAGGAAGAAACCATGTTGAGTGAGAAAAATACCGTTAGCGCACAGGATGTGGCGGAGCGCGCAGGCGTTTCGCGCTCAGCGGTGTCGCGCGTGTTTACCCCGGGGGCCAGCGTATCCGCCGCCATGCGCACCCGCGTGATGAAGGCCGCGCAGGAGCTGGGGTATCACGTTAACCATCTGGCTCGCGGACTGGTACGCAACCGCAGCGGCATTGTCTGTTTGATTGTCTCGGAGGTCGCGACGCCCTATCGCGCCAGCCTGGTGCGTTCACTGACGCAACATCTGCAGGAAGCCGGGAAAATCGCCATGTTGATCAACACGGATCGCTCCGATAACAGCGTCTCGGCGGCACTCCAGCAAGCGATCAACTTTCGCGCAGACGCCTCCATCATTCTTTCCGGTATGCCGGACCGCACCATTACGCGCCAGTGCTATCAGCACGGGCAGCGGATCATTTTAATTAACCGTGACGAAGCCCTGCCGGGCTCACTCAATATCGACTTAGATGCCGTGAGTGCCGCAGCCACGGCGGTACAGGCGTTTCAACGTGCGGGCTGTCAGCATCTGGCCTTTGCGAACTCACTGGCGGGTACGCCCAGCCTGTTGAAGCGCGAAGCGGCGTTTGTTGCCGAAGCGCAGCGTGCCGGTCTCAGCGTCGTGGTCGAGCGCTTCGGCACCACGTCCTATGAAAGCGGACAAATATTGGCGCACCGTCTGCTGACGCGTGCGCAGCGCCCCGATGCGGTGTTTTGCGTCACCGATCTGGTGGCTTGCGGGTTAATGGACGAAGCACGGCACCGTTTCGCGTTGCGGGTGCCGCAAGATCTCTGCTTGATCGGCTATGACAACATTGCGCAAGCCGGTTGGACCTCCTACAACCTGACGACCTTCGCGCAGCCGGTCGAGCAGTTTGCTCGCGACGCCGTGCAATGGCTGCAGCACGAAGAAGCCGCGGAAAATACGCTACGGCACGACGAGCAGCAGCATCATCGGCGGGTATATCAGGCCGATGTTGTGTGGCGCGACTCGGTGCGTGGAGGCTGACACGCGCACCATTACCCGTTTTTTAACCACGTAAAAAGGAAACGTTATGCTGTCTCGTAAACATCCGCTCGCCGCTGGTCTGTTTATCGTCAGTTGCCTGTGGTTAAGCGCTTCGTCGGTGCATGCCGCCGAGCGCTATCAGTTGGAAAAGGTGGTGGAGCTGAGTCGCCACGGCGTGCGCCCGCCGACGCCCGGCAACCGTAAAGATATTGAGGCGGCCACCGCGCGCCCCTGGACGGTATGGAGCACGCGCGACGGGGAGCTAACCGGCCACGGTTATGCGGCAGTGGTCAACAAAGGTCGCTGGGAAGGTGAGCACTATCGCCAGCTGGGTTTGCTGGCGGCAGGCTGTCCTACATCCCAAGCGGTATATGTGCGGGCCAGTCCGCTGCAGCGCACCCGCGCCACCGCCCAGGCGCTGGTAGATGGCGCCTTTCCCGGCTGCGGCGTGGGGGTTCACCGCGTAGAGGGCGAAAGCGATCCGCTGTTCCAGACCGATGACTTCCCCGCGACGCGCACCGATCCGGCGCGACAAATGCAGGCCGTGGAGCAGCAAGCGGGCGATCTGGCAGCACGGCAACAGGCGTTGCAGCCAGCGGTTCAGGCGTTAAAGCGCGCCGTGTGTCCGCAAGATACGCAGTGTACTTTGTTCAGCCAACCCTGGCGGGTCAAGCAAAGTAAAAACGGCAACGTGAACGTTGAAGGGTTAAGCGTGATGGCCAACATGGTGGAAACGCTGCGCCTCGGCTGGAGTGAAAATTTGCCACTCAGTGAATTAGCGTGGGGAAAAATCACCACGTCGCAGCAAATTACCGCCATTTTGCCGTTATTAACCGCCAATTATGACCTCAGCAATGACGTGCTATATACCGCACAGCGTCGCGGTTCGGTGCTGCTGAATAGCATGCTGCAAGCAGTAGGCGGAGACGCACCTGGCCTGCCGCAAGCGCGCTGGCTCCTGCTGGTGGCGCATGACACCAACATTGCCATGGTGCGTACCTTAATGAACTTTACGTGGACACTTCCGGGTTATACGCGCGGTAATATCCCGCCGGGTAGCAGTCTGGTGCTGGAGCGCTGGCGCGATAGCCAGAGCGGGGAGCGCTTTTTACGCGTCTATTTCCAGGCTCAGAGCCTGGATGATCTGCGGCGATTGCAGCCCGTTGACGCCGCGCATCCGCTGTTGCGCACCGAGTGGCAGCAAGCCGGCTGTCGCGTCACGCCAGTGGGCACGCTCTGCCCGCTCAAACCGGCGTTGGCGGCCCTGAGCACCCGCCTGGATCATGCGGCGATTCCGCCGATCGCGTGGACACCGTAACACGACCAAACTGGCGCCTCCGCGCGGCACGCAGGCCGCGCGGTTTTTCTTTACCCGTGCAGCGCCAAGCCCTTAATGGCTTTATCCACCGCTTTTTTAGGGCCGCGCAGCGCCAGGCCGACTAAATTGAGGTTGTCGGGATCTTCCGCGCGAAACGCCGCCCGATTCGCCTCGTCGTGCCCGGTAGAGAACATCGCTTCAACATACGGAATCATCGTCAGTTCGCGCGTCAAGGCCTGCTGGTGTGCCCGCTGTAAGCCACTCAGGTCAGCGGCAAATACCCGCATCGGCTGTCCGGCCATGTTGCCATAGTGCCGCCCGTGGCCGTCAATGTAGGGCTCACCCATCATCTCAGGCGCGGCGGCGGCCAATCCCGTTGCCAGGAAAGCGACCACGTTTAAGCGCTGCCAGGTGGCTAAGTCATCGCGCACAATCAGTGCAATTTTGGTCTCAAACATCAGGTTCTACTCGGCTGTCAAAAGAGCCGGTATTGTTCCGCAGCGCGTCAGGCGGGGTATAGAACGTTTGTGCACTGGCGCTGATAGGTGGCGGGCGTGATGCGGTAGGCGCGCTGGAACCAGCGACCTAAGTGGCTTTGATCGGCAAAACCGACCTGCGCGGCCACCTGCACCGGCGTCAGGCCCTGCGCCAATAATTGACGCGCCGTACGCAGGCGTAAGCGCACCAGATACGCGTGCGGAGATTGACCAAAGGCTTGCTTAAACTGGCGCGTCAGCTTGAAGCGATTCATGCTCGACAGGCGCGCCAGCTCGTCGAGGCCAATATCCTGCGCCATAAAGTCGTGCAGGTAGTCGCGTATCAGCAGCATCTGCCGCTGCGCATCCGCCAGATTGGCGGGCGGACGCGACTCAAGGTGGCGCGACAGCAGCGTAACAAGCTGGTCAAGACTTTGGTCGCGTGCCAGACGCCCTTCACGATGATGAACCGCGAACCACGCCTGCAAAATTGCACTGGCAAGGGCCGCGTCGTCGGTCAGCGTGTGGCGAAAGGCTCCCTGAATATTGGCGACATCGCCCAAACCCCGACGCTGCATCATTTCCGCTACCCACGATTGGGGCAAATAAAGCATCGCATAGGTAAAACCTTCGGCATCGGGCGCATGGCCATCGTGCACCGCACCCGGTTCAATCAGGATGGCGCGACCGGGCGAGCTGGTGTGCAGTGCCCGGCGACAGTTGAAGCGCTGCAATCCTTGCTGCGTAATGCCCACCAGCAGCTCATCGTGATCGTGCGGATCGTACGCGTGTCCGCAGAAATGCGCATTGACGCTTTCAATTCCGGTCTCGTCATCGCGACGAAAATCAACCCAGTCGCGGCTCGGCGTGCTGCGCATACTGTCCTAAATTCTCCTGTAGCCATGCCGTCATCGGCGCGGGGGTGAGCGGTCGCGAGTAGTAATATCCCTGCGCCTGATCGCAGCCATAGGCCTGCAAATCCTGCGCAACGTCAGCGCACTCTACCCCTTCCGCCAGCACCGTGTAGTTCAGCTCTTTGAGCATCCGAATAATACTGCGGGCGATAACCCGCGAAGCGGTATCCTGCGACAGCTGCATGATCAGCGATTGATCAAGTTTGATGATATCCAGCGGTAAGCGGCGCAGATAACCAATATTACTGTAGCCGGTGCCAAAATCATCCAGTGCGATGGAGAAACCATTGCGCTTCAGCTTTTCCAGACCTTGGATGGCGTCCGCATCCTCGCTGATGCGTTCCGTTTCAAGACACTCAATCCCCAGCAGTGCGGGTGGCAAATTGGCGTGGCGCATTTTCTGCTCCAGCGCCTCGACAAAGTGCGGGCGGGCAAAATCCCTTCCGCTGAGATTCACGGAGACCGTCAACGCAATGCCCGCTTGCTGCCACGCTTGCAGCTGCGTGATGACGGCATCAATCAGCCAATGGGTCAGATCGGTTAGCACGCTGGTTTGCTCGATAAGCGGAATGAAGCGCGCTGGCCCCAGTTCACCAAACACGGGATGATGCCAGCGAATCAAGGCTTCCAACCCCACCGCCAGTCCAGTACGGATACACACTTTGGGCTGATAAACCACATAAAGTCCGGTGTTTTGGGCAATGGCTTCCACCAGATCGTTAATCAGCATGAAATCCGCGGTGCGGCGTTGATCAAACGCGTCGTCAAACGCCATGGTGCTGACATCCAGTTTTATCGCCTCATGCAGCGCGCTGACGGCTTGCCGTACCACTTCTGCCGCATCATCGCCGCGTGCAACAAAGGCACTTTCGCCTGTGGTGATGGTGAGATCAATCGACATGCCATTTTCTAATCTGATGCGCTCGCCTTCAAGCAGCGCGGCAATGCGCCCCGCGTCCAGATCGCGCTCCAGGGTGGTGAGCAAGGCAAACCGTCCCGGCGCGAAGGCATAAAACAGGTCATCCTCGCGCAATGACAGGCGCGGCGGGATGACGCTGGCCATTTCCCGTAGCAGGCCCTCAACCGGTGCCAGACCGATCAGGCGCGAAAGTTCATAGGCGCGCGCGATGTCGATACAGTCGATTAACACCAGTCTGCGCGGCGTGACGTCGCCCATCGTGGCAAGCTGCTGCATATCGCGCAGCAGGCAGGAACGATTGGGCAGACCGCTAATCACATCCTGATAGCCCGCCACCTGCCAGGCGTTCAAAAATGACATCACCAGATTGCTCAGCAGAGAGAGCGTTTTGACCTTTTCACTGTCAAACGTGTGCGGCTTGGTATCGGTGACGCACAGCGTGCCATAGACCAGACCTTGCGCATTTTTTAACGGTACTCCGGCATAAAAGCGAATGTAGGGTTCGCCAATCGCAAACGGATGATGTTGAAAGAAAGGATCTGTTAATGTGTCGCAAATGATTAAGGGTTCATCTTTATCAACGACATGCCGACAAATAGCGTCTTTCCGCGACGATGAGGCCAATTCAAAATTACGGGAAGCTTTAATATATTGACACTTTTCATCAACAACGGAAATAAAACTGCCTGGGATGTCCAGCACCTGACTGGCCAGTAATACAAATTTGGCCAAGACCTCATCACGGGTTTGTTCAGGGGATATGAGCGCCTGCAGAGTGGCGGTTTCGGCGGATTTAACCGCATAAGCATGGTCGGACATCCGGCGTGCCATCCTCGTATATTGCGCAATGCGTAAAGGTAAACGTAATGGCGGAATAAAAAGTATTAGGGGAAGAAGTTAATTGATCTTAGCGTCGATAGCGTGCGCTGTCACATTATTTAAATCGGCAGCGGAGAAGTTAATTTAAGCCAAATATTTAAATAATCATCAAAATAAAAACCTTTGCGCGATTAATAGCACTACGCAGCTTACAAACGCGATTAGGCAAGATTTTATCTGGCAATTATCCTTTAGGCCGTCAACCCACGTCAGATCAAACCGCACGGTTTGATACCGCAGTCTTTTTACTCGCGACAGGAGAGGTGTCGCTGGGCTGGGTGATGCGCACGCGTTGCAGGCAATTCAACCTGCAGCCAAAATGTGAGGGTTGCCTGTCAATGCGCCCACCGCCTGTACGGCGGTGGGCGTCGGCCCAGCTAGAAACCGCTTAGCACAATTTTACCGCGCGCCCGCCCGCTCTCGATCAGCGCGTGCGCTTGACGCAGATTGGCGGCGTTAATGGTGCCAAGGTGCTCACCCGCAGTGGTTTTCAGCGTATGGTTGTCCACCAGCTCGCTCACCTGCTGCAGGATCTCGTGCTGACGCTGCATGTCCGCCGTTTGGAACAGCGAACGGGTAAACATCAGCTCCCAATGCAAAGAGATGGCTTTGCGTTTCAGCGGCATCGCATCCAGCGTTGCGGGATCGTCAATCAATGCCAGCTTACCTTGCGGGGCCAGCACCTCAACCAGTTGCGGGAAGTAGGTGTCAGTGTGGGTGAGCGAGGCCACATAGCGCACCGAGGGCTGCCCAATCGCCGCCAGTTGCTCCGCCAGCGGCTGATGGTGATTGATGACATGGTGCGCCCCCAAGTCTTTCACCCAGCTCTGCGTCTCCGGGCGAGAAGCGGTGCCAATGACGGTTAAGTTCGTGAGTTTGCGCGCCAGCTGGGTCAGGATCGATCCCACGCCGCCGCCGGCACCCACGATGAGCAGCGCAGCCTGCTCGTCCTTCTCCACCTCCAGACGATCAAACAGCATCTCCCAGGCAGTCAGCGAAGTCAGTGGCAGCGCCGCCGCGTCGGCGTCACTCAGACTGCGCGGCTTATGGCCTGCAATGCGCTCGTCTACCAGGCCATATTCCGCATAACTGCCCGGGCGGCTGATATCCCCGGCGTAAAACACCGCATCGCCGACCTTAAAGAGCGAGACCTCAGCGCCCACCTCTTCGACCACGCCCACGGCGTCCCACCCTAAAATGCGCGGCGTTTCCGTTGGTGCGCCGTTGCGCACTTTGGTATCAACCGGATTAACGGCTATGGCGTTGATCTTGACCAGCAGATCGCGCGGCCCCGGCTGCGGTGTGCTCACGTCGGTGTCGTACAGCGAATTTTCATTGGAAATCGGTAAACCGTTTTGGCTATATACGATGGCTTTCATGCGTGAATCCCTTAAATCAGCAGTATGTTGTGGACGTTAACCACAGCTTAGTCAGCGTGATGCCGTTAAAACATCCCCACAATAAGAAAACACTTTCACTCGCGGTGTGAAAATAACCGCGCGTTCAGGACAAATCGTGCAGCGGCTTATTAAGCGGTGCGCCAAGGTAAAAGTGGCTGAAGGTCACCGCCAGTCCCGCGCGCTGCGGCGTGCAGGCCATTACACCAACGAAATAGCGTCGTCCGGATGGCCACGGGCATAATCGCAACAGCGGCCACGTTGCACCGTCGGTGGAGTATTGCAGGCGCAGCGCATCATCGGCCAGGGTCGCTCGCATCCAGAAGTTACCCGGATCGCCGGGAAAGCATCCGGTAGACCAGTCGGAAGTGCCGCGCGTGACCACGCTACCGATGGCCGGTTTGGCGTCGTTGTATTCAATGCCGGCCTTGAGCCAATGCGTCTCATCCTCCAGCACCACGATCCCCGCCTGGTCGTAAAGATGGGAAAACGCGGCGGTCACCTTAACCTGCACCGTGAAGTCCTCGCTCAGAAAAAAGCCAAACGCATGGCCACTGTGGTGCCTGAAGCCGTAATAGGTTTGCTGCCAAAAATCCGTCTCGGCATCAGTAGTGAGGCGTAACGCCTGCGCATTAAGGGCGTAGTCGTCAGGGGGATTTAGCCACTGCCCGCCCGGGGCCGCGAGCGTATCAATAGAACGCATCCTCAAACCTCCTGTTTTGTGAAGAGTCAGCAGGCCGCAAGGGTGCCCGCAGCAAATGAGTATGGCGGATTTTTAACCTGGCGCATCGATTTCGAGGGGCCGGCAGGAAGAGTGGAACCCGCCCGGCAGCGCAGCGCGGGCGGGTGAATCGGCAGTTAGATGACGGCGACGCCGCCCGTTACGGCGACGGTTGCACCGGAAATGTAACTGGCTTCGTCGCTGGCCAACATCACGTAGGTGGACGCCAACTCAGCCGGCTGTCCCATACGCTGCATCGGCACTTGTCCGCCAAAACTTTCCACCTGTTCCGGCGGCATGGTGGCGGGGATCAGCGGTGTCCAGATTGGGCCAGGCGCCACCGCGTTCGCGCGGATGCCTTTGTCGGCCAACAGCGCCGCGAGGCTGCCGGAAAAATTCACGATCGCGGCTTTGGTGGCGGAATACGCAATCAGCATCGGCTTAGGCTGATCGGCGTTAACCGACGCGGTGTTAATAATCGACGCCCCCGATGGCATGTGCGGCACGGCGGCCTTGCACAGGTGGAACATCGCATAGAGGTTGGTTTTCATGGTGCGATCGAACTCTTCTTCGCTGATCTCACCGAGCGAGGCGCGCGTCATTTGATAGGCCGCGTTGTTCACCAAAATGTCGATTTTATTAAAACGTTCCACGGCCTGGTTAATTACCTCGCGGCAGTGCGCCGCATCGGTAAGATCGCCGGCAATCAACACGGCCTGCTGACCGGCCTCTTGAATCAACCGGGCAGTGTCACGGGCGTCGTCATGCTCGTCGAGATACGCGATCACCACGTCTGCGCCTTCTCGGGCGTAGGCAATCGCCACCGCGCGCCCGATTCCGGAATCACCGCCCGTGATCACGGCCGTTTTTCCCTGTAAGCGCCCTGCTCCTTTATAGCTGGTTTCACCATGGTCAGGTTTGGGCTGCATGGAGAGAAAACTCCCCGGCCAGGTTTGCTGCTGCGCCTGCTGCGGGTGTTGGGGACGATCTGTCATGGCGGTCTCCTTAATAGCGGCTGAGGTAAAGCAACGGTGCGCGATGTGCAAAACGAAGTCGCACAAGCGCCTGCTGCTACCTGTTCCAGTGTAGCAGCCACTGTGAAATTGCAAGCCAAGCGCAGAATGTAACGATTTGATTGCTAACCCTTTATAATAAAAAACGTTTACTTATAGGTAACTGGAACAAAAAAACGCTTCGCTTGGGTATTTATCGAATTTATTTGCCGCAGCGGCACCGCCTTTTCCCGCTAAACGGAACAGCACCAGTGGCCTGAACGAAACGCTTGGGTATACACTCATCGTTCGGTTCTTTTCTCATTGAAAGGGAGTGTATCTCATGGCAGGAGACGACATGCGCATTACGCGTATTGAGGAGCTGGAAGCGCGGTATGGCGCGGTTGCGCCGCCTTCGCTCACCAAAGTCGCCGATCATATTCATCCCGCGTATCGTCCGTTTATTGAGGCGTCGCCGTTTGTGGCGCTGGCGACCAGCGGACCAGAAGGCCTGGATGTGTCGCCGCGTGGCGATCCCGCGGGGTTTATCCATATTGAAGATGAAAAAACGCTGTTGTTGCCCGACCGCCGTGGCAATAATCGCATCGACAGCTTGCGCAATATCTTGCATGACCCGCATGTGGCGCTGCTGTTTCTTCTCCCCGGCATTGGAGAAACGCTGCGCGTCAACGGGGTCGCTGAAATCCGCACCGATCCCGCGCTGCTGCGGCGCTTCGCACTCAACGATCAGCTACCCAAAACCGTGTTACGCATCACGGTCCGCAGCGTGTTCTTCCAGTGCAGTCGCGCCGTTATTCGCGCAAAGCTGTGGGATGCTGCAACGCACATTGATAGGCAATCGCTGCCCAGTACCGGCACAATCCTCGCCATGCTGTCGCAGTCAGCGATTGACGGTGAGGCATACGATGCCGCCTTACCTGACAGGTTAAAAAACACGTTATATTAGGGTGTTAATCAGGCGGCGCTGGCCCAATGCAGCGCCGCCTGGCGCATTATTTGAAGAGTTTCTGCACAAAATCAACGTAGGCCGGGCGCCAGACGTCCATTTCATGATTCAGGCCCGGATACGCTTTGTAGTCAAAATTCACGCCCTGCTTTTCCAGCTCCGCTTTCAATCCGGCGATGTCTTTGCCGGTAACGGAATCCTTTTCTCCGACCACCACCGTGAAATTGCGCAGCTGAGCATTGATCGCCTGCGGCTTATTGAGTTGCGCCGTGACGCCAGCATCCGGCACCGTGGTGGTGGTCACGCCGCTGAACGTCGCGAGCCAGCCAAAACTGTCCAGATGATTCATGCTGGAGACCAGCGCCTGGTAGCCGCCCTGCGACAAGCCGGCAATCGCCCGGCCTGCGGCATCGGTGCGCACGTTAAAACGTCCGTCGACAAGCGGAATGATGTCGTCCATCAGCTCGCGGTCAGCCGCTTTGGCATTGAGCGGATAAAAGGTTTTACGCCGATCTTTTGGCGGATAATTTTCAGCTATCGCTTGCGTAATGTCCGTTTCGGTGTCCGGCACCACCACCAGCATGGGTTTGATTTTGCCTTGCGCCAGCAGGTTATCCATGATTTCCGGCATGCGGAGCTGCTGAATGGCGGAAAGGCCGGTGTCGCCAAAGCCGTGATAGAAATAGAGTACCGGCAGCACCTGCCCTTTCCCGCGATAACCCGGCGGCGTCCAGATATACACTTGTCGCTCTGAATTGAGCGCACGTGAGTGATAGGTCACCGTGAGGAGATCGCCGTGCGGCACCGCACGACGATCCAGAATGCTCCCCGGCACCAGAATCAAGCTGGTGTTCACCTGGCGCTGTGGCTTTTGATAGGCGCTGCCGGTATCCGCCGCACGGAAGCCGTCAATGTCAAAGAAGTATTCATAGAGGTTGGGGGCCATCGGCGCACTTTTCCATGACCAAATGCCGCGCGCGTCTTTGGTCATATCATGTGAAACATAGTTATCAGGCATTGATCCGGTGACCACCGCCACCTGCCTGGCCTTGGGGGAGAATACGCGGAACGTAATACTGTTATCCGCGTTAAGCTGCGTCACATACTCTTTTACAGGAATGGATAAATCTGGCGTGGCGGGCAACGGTGCGGCTTGAGCTGCGGTCGCCGTATTGGCCAGCAGTAGCGCCAGCGCGAGTGCGGTAACACGTTTATTCATTGTTCTCTCCCTTTTCCTGCGCAAAGGGGCATCGCTCAGGCAAACTCGCCGTCGATACCCCCGATTAACCCTTGACTGTCGCCGTACACGCTACTGTAAGACACGGAGAAATCATAGCGTCTGGATGCCAGGCTTTGAGGCGCGCAGGCAAAAAGCGTCAGCGCGCCGCCACCGCAGGCGCGAATACCCGCATTGCACCGTCAATCAGGCGGAAATGCGCAGGGGTGGAACCGATAATTTCGCCATCCGCGTTGATATCATGTGGACGTCGGGTGTGCAGAGTAAATGCCGTGCCGCTAAGCGTGCGGACGCTGCCCCAGCGACCGTGCGTGCCGCGTCGCAGTGAGGGAAACAGGGCCAGCATCTGCCAGCCGTGACGAACCTCAAGGCTATAGGCATCGAGTCGGCCATCATCGGGCGCCGCGTCTTTATCGATCGTCATGCCGCCACCGTAAAAACGGCCGTTGCCTACCGCGAATTGCAGCGTTTTGATCTGTTCCTCACCATCTTGATGCATCAGCGTTGCGCTGAATGGACGGCTCTGATGCAGCAGGCGCAGCGCAGCTAAGGCATACCCCAGCGTGCCCCACTTCTTTTTGGCCGCTGCGGTGAGATTTCGCGCCAGGCTGGCAGAGAAGCCGACGCTGGCTACGTTCAAAAAGAGGTGGCCGTTGACGTCACCCAGATCAACGCGACGCGTTTGTCCGGCGGCAATGACGCGCACGGCCTCTTCAAGGTCGAGCGGGATAGATAGCGTGCGGGCAAAATCATTGGCGGTACCCAGCGGAAGAATGCCGAGCGGCAAATCACACTGCACAATCCCCTGCGCCGCAGCGTTCAGGCTCCCGTCTCCGCCGCCAACAATCACGCTGTCAACCGCGTGTTGATGATCGCGGATAAGCGTGCTGTAGGGACGTTGGTCGGTGCTGTCGGGCTCGATGAGAACAAATCCCGCCGCGTCCAGCAGCGTCTTCGCCCGCTCCGCCAGCAGTGCCCCACGGCGCGAGTGGCGATTAATTAATAACAAAGCACGGGGGCGTTGAGCGTAGTGGCGCATGATTTTCTCACGGACGGGGATCTGCAGCGGAAAATAACCGGCGCTACGCTTACTGACAATCTTCCTTAGATAACTTTACGCCGATAATAAGATTTATCTATTTCTGTCGGTTATTAAGAATCTCTTAAGATGGATCTGCTCCACTTATTTTCACACGGCACGTTTTTGCCGTAATGGAATAACCTACCCGTTGGCGAGGATGAGCGAAACATATGTTGATTAAACTTAAGCGCACGCGAACACATCACGAAGATCGTAATCTGGCCCTGTGTCTGGCGACCTCGGCGGGACTGTTGAACGCTGTGGCGCTGGCGGCTTTTGGCTTCTTTCCTTCCCATATGTCCGGCAATGTCTCGCAGATATCTCCCGATTTAAACCAAATGGATATCTACAATCTTAAAATTTTCGTCACGTTGATCGCGGCCTTTGTGACAGGCGCCGTGGTGGCGCGCATTGCGGTAGTGATGGGCATTATCAAAGGCATCCGCACCATATTCAGCTGCATATTGTTAGCCGAAGGCGTGCTATTAATTTTGACCTCTCTCTTCGAGCTCTATTATTTCTCGATGCAGAACAACGTGGAAGTGTTACTGCTGCTGGCCTTTCTGATGGGCGTGCACAACGCCACTTCAACGCAGCTCTCTAACGGGCGCGTGCGCTCGACCCACATTACCGGCACCCTGACTGACGCGGGGATCTCGCTTGGATCGGTCTTTATGGCCATGCTGCGCCGCGATCCGTCCAAGAACATTCGTGCGTTTCGCCAGCAATTCACCACCCATCTTGTGACCATTTTCTCTTTCCTGACCGGCGGCATCGCGGGCTGGCTGTTCTATAACGCGTTAGGCTTTGGGTCGCTTATGGGGCCGGGCATTGTGTTAGTGCTGATCGCGTCGCTGTCGATACTGTTCACGCTCTATAAGGTCAAAACCCGCCGCTACGGCAGCGCATTACGCGAATAACCGATACAAAGCCATGGTGATCCGGCACGTCGGACGCTATAACGGGAGTTCGCTCCCCCAATGGAAAGGACATCATGGCGTTTTCACACGAACTTATCCTGATTTACACCACCTACTTTGTTGCCACGGCCAGCCCCGGCCCGAGTAATATGGCCATCATGGGCACCGCCATGAAGCAGGGCCGCGGCGCGGCGCTGGCGCTGGCGAGCGGCGTAATCTGCGGATCGATGATGTGGGCGCTGCTGGCAGCCTGCGGCGTATTAACGGTGTTAGCGACCTTTGCACAGCTGTTGATCGCGCTCAAAATTGGCGGCGGCGTCTATCTGCTGTGGCTGGCGTGGAAAGCTGGAAAATCTGCGATGCGCGCCGAAGACGCTGGTGCTGTTCAGTGCCAAAACGGGACGACGTCTTTTTCCCGGCAGTTTCGTCAGGGAATTTTGATGCACGTGGGCAACCCAAAAGCGATTTTGACGTGGGTGGCGATCATGTCGGTGGCGCTTAAACCTGAGGCGGCGACGTCGACATTGCCGCTTATCATCATCGGCTGTGCGGCGCTGTGCGTGGGGGTATTTGGCGGCTATGCCGTGCTGTTCTCCACGCCGATAATGGCGGCATTTTACCGCCGCATCCGACGCGGGCTGGATGCACTGCTGGCCTGCTGTTTTGCCGTGGCGGGCGTTAAGCTGCTACTGAGTCGCAGTTAGCGGTTAACCTGCAATGCGGCACGCAGCCGCATTGCAACTGCGCATTACGAGTTGTTCACGGGAGCGGGTTTCTCACCGCTGGCGGTCTCGCTAAAAGCAGGCTTTTGACGCGTCACCGAATAAACGACGTTTTTGGCGCCCTGCGTATCCGTGGTGACATCCACAGGCGGGATAGTCACTTTGCCAAAGCCAAATAGCGTTTGTACGTAACCACCAACTTGATGTTTACCTGCCGGAACGTGAATAGCTTTCTTCTCACCTTTCGGGAGTAAGCCAGCCTCTTCGCCGTCCACCGTCACATACACCGTTGAACCGTCGTCCGTGCGGGTGACCAGGTGCGAAACGTTGATCACCGTGGGGCCGCTGTCGAACTGCGACGGCGTGTTGTCATTTTCGACAGGCGCGGCCTGCGCGCTTGTGTTGCTCTCAGCGGCGTGACGCGCGCAGCCTGAAAGCATGAGTGTGGCCATCAACGTGGCCAGAGTAAAACGCGAAAACATCGTGACGGGATTACCTGTGCTAAATGAGACGTGTTTTTATTTTAGCGCGCCTCAATCAGTGATAACAGTCACAAAATTCCAGTATTTTCCGAAAACTGTGTCACGGTTTTACCGGAGCCCCCGGCCTGCTACCCGTGCGATATTTCCGCCTCACGCGCGGCCTGCGGCCAAAATCGCAAGTTGAGTATGCCCGCGCCGTGCCAGCGCTGACGCGGCTTGCGCCGCACGCATCCCGCTGGCGCACACCAGTACGATGCGGCGCGCGGACGGCGGCTGCCAGGCGTCAAGGGCCTGCGGCAAAAGGCGAATCGCGCCATCCGTTACGCTCACCGGCGCTTCCGCCTCGCTGCGCAACTCCACCACACAGTCGTCCACGCGCAGCAGCGGCACATCAATAAAGGGCACCGTCTGGATCGGCTCCTCCGCCCCATCAAAGCGAAACGCGCTGAAGTGCCAATTGACGAAATCGCAGTTAATCACGCAGCCCAGCGGTGAAGGCGCCAACGCCAGCAGCACGCTAAGCGCCATCTGCGCCTGCATCGCACCCAGCGTGGCGACGGCGGGCCCCATCACGCCAGCCGTGTTGCAGGTCGCCGCCGTGCGCGGCAGCGCGGGAAACACCGCACGATAGCTCGGTGCGCTGCCGCAGAAGCCGCCCACGTATCCGTGGCGTCCCAGTACCGAGGCGCTGATCAACGGTATGCCCGCGCGGTAACACGCGTCGGAAAGGGCGTAGGTGACGGCAAAGTTATCCGCCGCATCGATCACTAAATCGATTGCCGTGAGTAACGTTGGCAGTCGGCTGGCACCCACGGCCCAGGGCACGGCGTCGATCTGCACCTCGCTGTTGCGCTCACGCAGCGCCCGCTGGGCGCAGATCACTTTAGGCTGTCCCAGCTCTTGCTCGGTGAACAGCGTTTGCCGATGCAGATTGTGCAACGCCACGTGGTCGTCGTCGCACACACGCAGATAGCCCACGCCGGCACCGACCAGCTGCGGCAGCAGCGTCGCCCCCAGCCCGCCCGCGCCTACCACCAGCACGCGTGCGGCGCGCAGCTTTTGCTGCCCCTGCGGGCCGATCTCGGGCAGCATCATTTGGCGCTGATAACGGTCCATACCGGCTCCTTACGAAAAATTGGCCAGGCCAAACAGGGGGGTCGACGCAACGGCCATATCGCGCTGCTCCATCAATCCGCCCGCCCGCGCTGCAAGTCCGGCTTCGACCGCAAGCTGAAAGGCGCGCGCCATGCCGACGGGATCGCCCGCTTTCGCCACCGCCGTGTTCAGCAGCACGCCATCAAACCCCATTTCCATGGCGTGCGCCGCCTGAGAGGGGGCGCCGATGCCCGCGTCAATGATGAGTGGCACATCGCTGAACCACGCGCGCATTGCGCGCAGTCCTTCGATGTTACGTAATCCCTGCCCTGAGCCAATCGGCGCGCCCCACGGCATCAAAACGCGACAGCCCGCTTCCAGCAGCTTTTCGCCCACGATCAGATCTTCCGTGGTGTACGGGAACACCTGGAATCCCTCCGCGCACAGAATGCGGGCGGCTTCAACCAGTGCAAACGGATCGGGCTGCAGGGTATCTGCATGGCCAATCACTTCGAGTTTGATCCACGGCGTATTAAACAGTTCGCGCGCCATATGGGCGGTGGTAACCGCCTCTTTCACCGTATGGCAGCCCGCCGTATTGGGCAGAATGCGCAGATTGAGTTCAGTGAGCAGCGCACGAAACGCGCCGCCCGCCTCCCCTTCGCGCCTCAGGCTAACGGTAATGATCTCGGTGCCCGAGGCGGCAATCGCCTGCTGCAAAATCGCCGGCGAGGGATAGCCTGCTGTGCCCAGTAACAGCCGGGACTGCGGCGTAACGTCATAAAACATGCGTTATCCTCCCTGCATCGGCGCAAGCACTTCCAGCCGATCGCCGGCCTGCAGCTTCCGCCCGGCATAGAGACTCTTCGGAATGAACTCGCCATTGATGGCGCTGGCGACGGCGCTGAGGTCAATTTGCTGCTCGATCAACAATTCTGCCAGCGAGGTGGCGCGAGTCGCGATCGGGCGCCCGTTAAGCTGAATATTCATGACGCGGTTCTCCCAGGCGTTGCATCAGCTGTTCCGCCAGCATCGGCGCCAGCAAAAAACCATGGCGATACAAGCCATTAAGATAAAAGGTTTGGTTTTCGTAGTGAATTTCCGGCAGGTTCGCCGGATAGGCAGGCCGCAGGCCGCTGGCGCTCTCTACTACGCGCGCCTCCGCCAGCGCGGGGTGGATCGCATAGGCTGCGCTCAGCAGTTCCATCATGGCGCGGGCGCTAATGGCGCTGGCGTCATGACTCTCCACCATGGTGGCGCCGAGCATAAAATGCCCGTTGCGGCGCGGTACCAGATAGCAAGGAAAGCGCGGATGGAGCAGGCGAATGGGTCGGCTAAACGTCACCTCGTCGCTGTGCAGGATAAGCATCTCACCGCGCACGGCGCGCAGCCGCGACAGGGCCGGGCGCGCATGGATGCCACGGCAGTCGATGATCTGGCCTGACGGCTGTCCGACATGAAAAGGCACATCGCGCTGCTGCAGGGCGGCGCGCAGCTCAGCCAGCGCCAGGCGGGGATCGAGATGCGCCTCGCGTGCAAAAAACAGGCCGCGTGCGAAACGTTCCGCCAGCAGCGGTTCGATGTGACCGGGTTCAACCCACTGATGTTGCGCTGTCATGCGGGCAAAACGCTGAAGTTCCGCGCTGTCGCGCGCGGGCGCAACCACCAGCGTGCCGTGCTGTTCTACGCTGCTGACGCGGCGCTGCCACCAGGCGGCAGCGTGCTGGCCAAAGGTAATGACTTCAGGAGGCGCGCTTTCAGCTTCGCACCACGGCGCCAACATACCGCCCGCGTACCAGGACGCTGGCACGCGCTGCGTATCTTCAATGACCTCAACCTCTTCGCCGCGCTCGGCAAGTAACGTTGCGACGCATAAGCCTGCAACACCGCAGCCTAACACCGACCAGCGGCTCATGATGGATGTACCAGAAAAGGGGTGTTCACGGTGGCCTCTCATTCAGTAGAGACCCGGGGATACTGGAAGGGGAAACGCGCGTGAAAAGCCAGTGCGCAAGATCGCGCAGCCAAGCGCGATCGGTCTTCCTACGCCAGTATCAACTGGGTCAGGTTCAAAGGGTCGCTAAGCCGCGCAGTGCGCTTTTAGCCTCTCAGTCTCTTAGGCGAGACTCCCCCGACGGGTTTATTTGTAGTGCAGCGGCCCCGCGCCGTCAAGCACGTTTTGCGGGTGCGTTTTAAGGCGTATTGCCCGGCGCAAGCGCGGTGGAATGCGCATGTAACATATGGTATACAAAAGGATTATTGCTCATTTTGGGCACAAATCATTGACAGGTGATGTCAGTTAGGACACGAAAATATGAGAGTTGCCTTTATCAAAGCCAGTTGGCACAAGGAAATTGTGCATAATGCCCTGGTCGGGTTTGAGCAAGCCTTAAACGCGCTAAACGTTCAGGCTGAAATCAAGGTGCTGGACGTGCCGGGCGCTTTTGAAATGCCTCTGCTGGCAAAGCGCTTAGCGGAAACCGGCAACTATGACGCCATCGTGGCGGCCGCGCTGGTGGTGGACGGCGGGATCTATCGCCACGATTTTGTCGCGGCTGCGGTCGTAGACGGCTTAATGAACGTGCAGCTTGCCACCAATGTGCCGGTGTTTTCCGTCTCGTTGACGCCGCACAATTTCCAGCCGGTTGAGGTATTGGAAAACTTTTACGCCGATCACTTCATTAAGAAAGGCCAAGAGGCGGCTCGTGCCGCGCTGGCGATTCATCAACTTTCCATCGATTGATCTTCACGGTGCGGGCGCACGCTTCAGCGCCCGCACCGCGCGCCTCAGTGCTCTAACTTAAGCTAAGGTAAATTTTTGTCCTGAACGGCAAATAAGGCGTCTCTGCGCTTCACTCTCATAGCTCTTACTATACTGTATAGCAAAGGCTATAAAACATTGAGGAGAGGAAGATGCCCTGCCTACGCCTGTTATCCGCCGTGCTACTGCTGTTCAGTTTAAGTGCTACGTCAATCGCCGCCGATAAACTCAAGGTGGTTACCACCTTTACGGTGCTTGCCGATATGGCAAAAAACGTCGCGGGTGACGCGGCAGACGTGACGTCCATCATCAAGCCCGGCGCAGAGATTCACACCTATCAACCCACGCCGGGCGATATTCGTCGCGCGCAGCAGGCCGATCTGATTCTGGCTAACGGCTTTAATCTTGAACTATGGTTTACGCGCTTCACCTCGCGTCTGAAAGACGTGCCGGAAGTCACCGTGACAACGGGCATCGCGCCGATGGGCATTAACGCCGGTCCTTATCGCAATAAGCCTAATCCTCATGCATGGATGTCGGGGGAAAATGCGCTCATCTACGTGGATAATATCCGCAACGCCCTGCAAAAATACGATCCCCCCAATGCGGCCATTTATCAGGCCAACGCAGAGCGTTATAAAGCTCAGATCCAACAAACGCTGGCACCGATGCGCGCAGCCATCGCGGCCTTGCCCAGCGATCGGCGCTGGCTACTCACCAGCGAAGGCGCCTTCTCTTACCTGGCGCGCGACCTCGGCCTAAAAGAGCTCTATCTCTGGCCGATCAATGCCGATCAACAAGGCACGCCCCAGCAAGTGCGCACCGTCATTGACGCCGCCAGGGCCGAGCGTATTCCGGCGATTTTCAGCGAAAGTACCGTGTCCGATAAACCCGCACGTCAGGTCGCACGCGAAGCAGGCATTCATTACGGCGGCGTTCTGTATGTAGATTCGCTGAGCAACGGCGCCCCGGTGCCCAGTTATCTTGATCTGCTGCGGGTGACCGGTGAAACCCTGGTGCAAGGCCTGCGCAACGGGAGGCCGCAATGAGCGTTCAGGTTAATCAGGTCAGCGTGACCTATCGCAACGGGCATACCGCCCTGCGTGATGCCACCTTTTCCGTGCCTGCGGGCAGCATTGCCGCGCTGGTGGGCGTTAATGGTGCAGGTAAATCGACGCTGTTTAACGCCATCATGGGATTTGTCCCCCTGGCGGCGGGCAGCGTGGCGCTGGCTGACATGCCGGTCAAACGCGCGCTCAAGCAGAACCTTGTGGCCTACGTCCCGCAGGCGGAGGAGGTGGACTGGCACTTTCCGGTGCGGGTGGAGGATGTGGTGATGATGGGCCGCTACGGCTACATGAATATGCTGCGCCTGCCGCGCGCCGTAGATAAACAGCGCGTGGATGAAGCGCTGATGCGCGTCGGGATGGGGGCTTATCGGGGGCGTCAAATTGGTGAACTCTCCGGCGGCCAGAAGAAGCGCGTATTTTTAGCCCGCGCGCTGGCCCAAGACGCGCGCATCATTCTGCTGGATGAACCCTTTACCGGCGTGGATGTGAACACCGAAGCCGCCATCATCGCCCTGCTGCGCGAGTTGCGAAAAGAAGGCCGGACAATGCTGGTCTCAACCCACGATCTCAACGCCGTGCCAGAATACTGCGATCGCTGCGTGCTGGTTAACACCACCGTGATCGCCAGTGGTCCGCTGGTGGAGGCGTTTACCGCCGATCATCTTGCCCGCGCTTTTGGCGAACAACGGCAGCGTGCAAACGGCTTTTCGCGGCGGGTGGAGGTGCCTTATGGCGTGGATAAGTGAGCCCTTCGGTTATCAATATATGGTCAATGCCATGTGGATCGCCGCGCTGGTCGGGGCCATCTGCGCCTTTCTCTCCTGTTTTTTAATGTTAAAAGGCTGGTCGCTCATGGGGGATGCGCTGTCGCACGCTATCGTGCCCGGCGTGGCGGGTGCATGGATGCTGGGTTTGCCCTTTTCGCTGGGCGCGTTTCTTTCCGGTGGGCTGGCAGCCGGCAGTATGCTGTTTCTCAATCAGCGGACGCGGTTAAAAGAAGACACCATTATCGGCCTGATCTTTTCTGCTTTTTTTGGCATCGGCCTGTTCATGGTTTCGCTCAATCCTACGGCTGTGAATATTCAAACCCTTGTGCTGGGAAACATTTTAGCCATAGCCCCGGCGGATATCTGGCAGCTTGGCATTATAGGCACGCTAACGCTGCTGATACTGCTCGTGAAGTGGCGCGACCTGATGCTGACCTTCTTTGACGAGCGCCAGGCGCGGGCTATTGGCCTGAATCCCTCCGCGTTGAAAGTGCTGTTTTTTACCCTGCTGGCGGCCTCAACCGTCGCCGCGTTGCAAACCGTGGGAGCGTTTATGGTCATTTGTCTGGTGGTTACACCGGGCGCGACGGCCTACCTGCTTACCGATCGTTTTCCGCGTTTATTGCTGATAGCAGTGGCGATTGGCAGCCTGACCAGCTTTCTTGGCGCATGGAGCAGCTACTATCTTGACGGCGCAACCGGCAGCATTATCGTCGTGGCCCAAACGGGCGTGTTTCTGCTGGCGTTTTTCTTCGCCCCCAAACACGGTGTGCTGGCCAACCGGCGACGCGCCCGGCTGACGCAACGGGAGCCTGATCATGATTGAAACACTGCTCAGTCCCTTCACCTTTGAATTTATGAACATGGCGCTGCTGGCGACGCTGCTACTGTCCCTGCCCTGTGCGCTGCTCTCGGCGTTTTTGGTGTTAAAAGGGTGGTCGCTGCTGGGAGACGCGATGAGCCACGCGGTATTTCCTGGCGTCGTGCTGGCGTGGTGGATTGGCTGGCCCTATGCCCTCGGCGCGTTTATCGCCAGCATGCTGTGCGCGCTCTCCAGCGGTTTCATCAGCGCCAACAGCCGCATCAAACCCGATACTGTGATGGGTATTGTTTTCTCCGGCATGTTCGGTGCAGGCGTTCTGCTCTATCTGCAGCTGAAACCAGAGATTCACCTCGACCATATTCTGTTCGGCGACATGTTAGGACTTAGCTGGCGGGATATGGCGCAAACGGCGGCGATCTCCCTACTGGTCGCAGCCTTTCTTGCAGTAAAATGGCGCGATCTTATGCTGCACGCGTTCGATCCGCATCAGGCGCGCGCCTGCGGTATAAGCGGTGCTTTGATGCACTACGGGTTGCTGTGTCTGATTGCGCTTACGCTGGTCGCGTCGCTCACGGCGGTGGGCGTGATTTTATCGATTGCGATGCTGATTGCGCCAGGTGCCATCGCCCTGCTGATCGCCCGACGATTTTCTCACGTGCTGCTGCTGGCGGCGCTGATTGCCGCCACAACAGGCACCCTCGGCGTTTACGCGTCGTTTTTCCTTGATAGCGCACCAGGCCCAACCATTGTGGTGATGTATAGCATGGTATTTATTGCGGTGTTCTGCGCGGTGTCGCGGCGCAATCGCCAGCCAAGAGCCGCATAAGCCAAGGGGCGCACGCGGCGCCCCGCTTAGCTTTAACGCTGTGGATGGTTCACTTCCAGCGGTCGCAAATCAAACAGCAGCACTTCGGCCTTGTCACCTGCAGTAAAGTGCAGTTCGGTTTCGTTACGCACGCGCGCGCCGTCCCCTGCCTTAAATGTGATGCCGTTTACCGTCACGCTGCCGCGCGCCACGTGAATGTAAGCGTAGCGATCCGCTGGCAGGGTCATTGTTTGTTGCTCTGCGCCATCGAAAAGGCCCGCATAAATCCGCACGTCCTGGCGCACTTTCAAGCTGCCCTCTTGCCCATCCGGCGAAATGATCAGGCGCAGTTTGCCGCGCTTCTCACTGTCCGCCACCGAGATTTGCTGATAGCCCGGCTGCGTGCCATTCGCTTCCGGCACAATCCAAATTTGCAGAAAGTGCACGCCATCCGTGGAGGAATGGTTAAATTCACTGTGCGTTACCCCGCTTCCGGCACTCATCAACTGCACATCACCCGGCACGATAACCGATCCGGTGCCCATGGAATCTTTGTGTTCCAGCGCCCCTTCCAGCACGTAGGAGATAATCTCCATGTTTCTGTGTGGATGCGCACCAAAGCCGCGCGCTGGCGCAACGCGGTCGTCGTTGATCACCAGCAAATCCGAGAAACCAGTCTGTGCTGGGTCCCAATAGTTAGCAAAGGAAAAGGTGTGATGTGAGTTCAGCCAGCCGTGGTCAGCCACGCCGCGCTGTTCTGCTAAACGTTGTTCAATCATGATCTGCTCCTTAATTGTGCGCTGAGGAACGAAGAGTGTTCCTGATGGCAGTGAGTATAGGTAAACTGAACCGCCAAACAAGACGCCAAAATGACATTAACTGTCACAATAAAGTGGACAATATGCAGATAGACGATCTTCGCATCTACGTTGCGGTCATCAATGCCGGTAACTTCACGGCCGCCGCCGAGCAGCTGATGCTTTCTAAACAGTACGTGAGCCGTCGTATTGCCGCGCTGGAGGCGTCATTGGGCGTTCGCCTGCTCAATCGCAATACGCGTAAGCTCTCGATCACGGACAGCGGCCACGTTTTTGCCCGTCACGCGCAGCGTATTCTTGATGACGTACAGGAGGCGGCGCAGGCGGTGTCGGGTCAACATCAGTCTCTACAGGGCACTTTCCGCCTTAGCGTGCCGCTCTCTTTTGGCATCAGCCATCTGTCACCGTTTATCGCCGAATTTCTTAGTCAGCATCCCGGCTTACAGTTTCAGATTGAGCTGGCCGATCGCTATGTCGATGTGGTGGGCGAGGGTTTTGACATGGCGTTGCGTATTGGCACGCTGCCGGACTCCAGCCTGATCGCCAAGCGTTTAGGGGCGTTTCGCCGCGTGATCTGCGGCAGCCCCGCTTACCTGCAAGGCGCAGGCGCGCCGCGTACGCCGGAGGACCTGCTCAACCACGCCTGCTTGCGTTACGGGCGTGAGAGCCAAACCGGATGGGAATTGTTTCAAGGCGATCGCCGTAGAGTGCTGGCCGTTCAGGGCCCGATGATTGCAAACAACGGTGAGATGCTGCGCGATGCGGCGATGGCCGGACTCGGTTTGATTTTACTGCCGGAGTTCATCGTGGCGCCTGCGCTGGCGAGCGGTGCGCTCATAACCGTACTGGAAGGATGGCAACCCGCCTCACTGACGCTGAATGCGCTCTATCCGCAGCATCGTCAGCGCAGCGAGGTCAATCGACGCGTCATCGCCTTTCTGCAGAAAAAGCTGGCGTCATAAGTGCAGGGCGGCGCAACGCCCGCCCTGTCTCCCTGCTAGCCGCTATGGTGCGTGGCGAACGTAATCGACTTCTTGCGCGCATCACGCATCGCTACCGCGTGTACCAATAAGCCTAACACCGCCAGCAGCGCGCCCACCCAACCGGTAGACTGCCAGCCGAAGCCGGCGGAGATGGTCACACCGCCCAGCCAGGCGCCCAGCGCATTGGCAATGTTGAACGCGGAGTGATTGAGCGCCGCTGCCATGGTTTGCGCATCACCGGCAACGTCCATCAAACGTATTTGCAGCACGCTTGCCAGCGCGACCATGGTGCCGATTAACATCACGTTAAGCGATCCGACCACCGCAAAGTGCGCGGTAAACACAAAGGCGCTCAACACCAGCACGGACCAGATCAGCACCGCACGAATGGTCTTTTCCAGGCCGCGATCCGCCAGTTTACCGCCTGCCACATTGCCGAGAATCATGCCGAGTCCAAACAGCGCCAGCACCAGTGGGATCCAGCTCACCGGCAGTTGAGCAAGGTCGGTCAGCGTCGGCTTAACATAGCTGAACACGGAAAACAGGCCGCCGCTGCCAATGGCACCTATCGCCAGCGTCAGCAGCACCTGCTTACGCGTCAGTGCCGAAAGCTCACGCAGCGGGCTGGCGTTGCGGTCGCCCGCCACTTTGGGCACCCACTTGCCCACCAGCGTTAACGTCAGCAGCGCCAGAACCCCGACGATGGCAAAGGCTTCGCGCCAGCCGAAAATTTGTCCGATGGCGGTGACAGCTGGCACCCCCAGTAAATTGGCAATGGTCAGACCAAACAGCACCATGGACACCGCTTGCGCGCGCCTGCCGCGCTCAACCAGTCCAGCAGCGACCAGCGCCGCCACACCGAAAAAGGTACCGTGCGGGAAACCGGCGAGAAAACGCGCCAGCAGCATACTGTAATAGCCCGGCGCAATCGCACTGAACAGATTCCCCAGCGCGAACAACCCCATCAGCGTCATCAAAAAATCACGCCGCGCCGCGCGGGCACCAAGAATAGCCAGTAAGGGAGCGCCAATGACTACGCCGAGCGCGTAAATACTGATTAAGTGCCCCGCCTCAGGGATAGAGACGTGAAGTCCCGCCGCGGCATCGGGCAGCAGGCCCATAATGACAAATTCGCCGGTCCCGATAGCAAAGCCGCCGGTGCCAAGCGCAAATAGCGCCTTCAGCACGCTACCGCGTGACAGCGGCGCACCGTCTGTGGATGATGGAGTGTGATGAGGTTGTGAAGACATGATTTTCCAGAAAAGCAGGTAAAGAATCGCTCGCAGCCGCGAGCCGAAAACAACAAGCCGCGTATCATAGCGCAAGTGACGATAAATGTGTTGCCACTCATTATTAGGTGGCTAATAAATCCCGCATGCCTATCGCGCCCCGACGCAGGAGACACCATGCCGCACGTCAATCACTATGGCCAGCCTGTCGGCGCACCGCTTCCGGACTGGCAGCCGGTTGCCGCACCGCCATTTTTATCCTGCAGGTGAGCCGCCCGCCTAAATCGCGGCGGGACAGTCACTTCATCAATACCTGAAATTGCGGATTGAACTCATCGAAAATGGGCAGCGCGGCGGCCCCCAGCGCGGCAGTGTCGCTGCCGGTTAAGCCCCTTTTCAGGCGCGAGGCGGTGAGATAACGGCCGCGCACCGACTGATAAAGCGGCGGAAGACGTGCAATTATTTTGTCCAGCAGCGCGGCGGGCATCATGCCGCCGATAATTACGCTCTCGGCGTCAAAAATGCACTCCAGCATATTAATCGCCTGTCGCAGCGGCGTTAGCGCGGTGTCGATCCAGTCGTCAAAGCGCGCCGGTTCGACCGCCAGGAGATCGTCGGGCAGCGCGGTCATTGGATCCAGTCCGCAATACTCATACGCCGCCTGCAGCGAGACATAGCGTTCAAGACAGCCGTGATTCCCGCAGTAGCAGGCTCGCCCGCCCGGCTCCACCACCACATGCCCCACCTCACCGGCGTTATGCGCGTGTCCGCTATAGATATGGCCGTCCATAAAGATCCCCGCGCCCAATCCCGTTCCGATATACAGATAGACAAACGAGTTGAGTTGCCTGGCGACGCCGTGAAAGCGTTCACCGATGGCGGCGACGGTAGCATCGTTCTCCAGCGTGACCGGCAGCTGACTCATCGCCGCAAGCTGCGCCTCAATATCCACCTTTTCCCAACCGTGCAGCGTGGTGGGGCCAATTGACGAAATCCCTTCAACGCCAAACGGTCCTGGCATGACAACACCCATCCCCAGCACTTTATGCCAGCGCGCACCGAGTTGCGCTTTGATGTCATCCAACACCTCGGCAATGCGCGCTAAAGTGGCATCCGGCTCGGGCTTTTGCACCAGAATAAGGCGTCGAAAGTGGATTTCACCGGTCAAATCCACCAGCACAATCAGCAGCGTCTGGTGATCGAGATGGATGCCAATGGAAAACGCGCTGGCCGGATTAAGCGTCACCGGAATCGCCGGCTGGCCGCGCCCCTGCTTGCGCGGCTGCCGGCTAACCAGCAGCTCTGCCGCTTCCAGCTCGGCCACAATGTTGGAGACCGTTTGCGGGGTGAGCGCCGTCAGACGCGCCAGCTCAGCGCGCGTCAACTCGCCGTGCAGGCGAATCGCTTCAATGATCACCCGGCGATTGTGCGCCCGCGCGTGTTCCAGATTGGTTCCTGAAGTTTTCATCGTCCTGTCTCTCTTTTCACACCCGACGCATCCGCGCATCAATATCTATGATCGGCGACACAATTTATACCTGCTTTGCCTGACAGCGCTAAAAAAGTGTGCAAAGTAGTGTCCCATGGCAACGCGGTTTTATGCCTGGCACGTCACTTGCTTTAGCTTACTGATGTCAGCCGCAGCAAACTGACACGTTTGACCGCAATTAAATCAATCAAATTGATTTAATTAATCACTCTCTTTGACAGCAAGGTGAAACACAATGCGTATTCGATTCTCGGCTCCCCTGAAAAGCTGCGCGCTCGCGGTGCTGCTGACCAGCGCGGGTCACGCCATGGCAACGACCACCCTCAATGCGCTGTTTATGACGCAAGCGGCCTACAGCGAAAATGATATCCGCGCGATGACAACGGCGTTCCAACAGGCGCACCCGGATGTGCAGGTCAATCTGGAGTTTGTGCCGTACGAAGCGCTGCACGATAAAATCGTCGCGGCGCGCGGTGCGGGCGCAAAAGGCTACGATGTGGTGCTGTTTGATGCCATCTGGCCCGCTGAATTTGCCAAATTTGACCTGCTGCAGGATGTCAGCAGCCGCATCCCGGCCGACGTCAGCGCGCAGATTTTCCCCGGCGCCATGCATACCGTAGTGTTCAAAGGGAAAACCTTGGGGATGCCGTGGATCCTTGATACCAAATACCTCTATTACAACAAAGCCATGTTGGAGAAAGCGGGCATTACGGCCCTGCCGGAAACGTGGCAGCAGGTGATGGATGACGCGCGGGTTATCAAACAGAAAAACATTGTGAAATACCCGCTGGTGTGGAGCTGGTCGCAGGCAGAAGCGCTGGTCTGTGATTACACCACGCTGGTGTCTGGCTTTGGCGGCACGTTCTACCAGAAAGGTAAACTCGACTTCTCTACGCCCGCCTCGCTGCAAGCGCTCAAGCTGATGAAAAGTTCACTGGATGAAGGGCTCACCAATCCCGCCTCGCGTGAGTATCTGGAAGAGGATGTGCGGAAAGCGTTTTCCAATGGCGATGCTGCCTTCGCGCTTAACTGGACGTACATGTACAACATGGCCAACGATGCTAAGCAGAGTAAAGTCGCCGGCCAGGTGGGGATCATGCCCGCGCCGGGCGATGCGCCAGGCAAAAATGGCGCGGTTAACGGCTCGATGGGGTTGGGCATCGCCAAAAGTAGCGAGCATCCCGATCAAGCGTGGGAATACATCCGCTATATGACGTCTCAGCCGGTGCAAAATCAGTACGCCACGCTCAGCCTGCCTATCTGGAAAAGCTCCTATCAGGATGCCGCAGTGCAGAAAAATCAGGAAGCGCTGATCGCCGCAGCGGATAAATCGCTGAATGTGATGCTGTCGCGTCCGGAAACCGCCGATTACTCGCGCCTGTCCAACACGCTACAACAGCAGTTACAGCAGGTGCTGGTGGGCAGCGCGACGCCTGAGGCCGCGATGCAGGCGGTTGATAAAAGCGCTGCGCGACTGCGATAGGGAGCCATCATGCTGAGTTTGCGTCAACGCGAACAGCGGCAGGCGTGGGTGCTGCTGGCACCCATGCTGTTGGTGATGCTGCTGCTCACCGCCTGGCCTTTGCTACGCACCATCTGGTTAAGCTTCACCGATGCTGGCCTAATCGGCAGCGATACGCCGGGCTGGGTCGGGCTGGAAAATTATGTTTATGCCCTCACCGATCCGGATTTCCAGCAGTCATTGGCGCGCACGCTGCTGTTCACCGTGTTGTCAGTAGCATTTGAAGCCGCGATCGGCGTACTGGTTGCGCTGCTGCTCAATCAGCGCTTCTTTGGCCGTAATCTGCTGCGCGTGCTGGTGATTTTGCCGTGGGCGCTGCCGACCATTGTGAATGCCATGATGTGGCGACTCAATTTCAACCCTGACTATGGCAGCATCAATGCCCTGCTGACGCAGATTGGTCTCATTGACGGCTATCGCAGCTGGCTGGGATCGCCTGACTCCGCGTTAGGGGCAGTGATGTTTGCCGATATCTGGAAAAACTACCCGCTGGTGACGCTGCTGGTGCTGGCGGCATTGCAATCCGTCCCTGAGGATCTCTACGAAGCGGCACGACTCGACGGAGCCTCTGCGTGGCGACGATTCCGGGCTATCACCTTTCCCGCGATTGTTGGCGCGCTCAGCGTGGCCGTGGTGTTACGCACCATTGACGCCTTCAAAATTTTCGATCTGATTTACGTGATGACGCGGGGCGGACCGGTGGACAGCACAAAAACGCTCAGCTTTTTCGTTTATCAGGAGTCTTTTAGCTATTTGCGTGCCGGCAGCGGTGCGGCCTATGCCATGCTGATGACGCTGCTGTGCGCGGTGCTCATCGCGATTTACCTGCTGCTACTGTGGCGCCAGAGTCGCCGGGGACGTACTTATGAAGCGTAAACTGCGCAGCATGGCCAAATACGCCGCCGCGCTGCTGGTGGCCTGTTCCGTGTTAGCCCCAATGGGCTGGCTGTTTTTAATGAGCGTGAGCGCGACCAGTGACTTAACCCGCGTACCGCTGGAGTGGCTGCCAAGACAGTGGGATTTCAGTCGCTACAGCCGGTTGATCTCGCTGGCACCCGGTCAGCCCGGCACGCTATTCCTGCATGCGTTAGGCAACAGTTTGCTGGTGGCGACCGGCGCCACGGCCATCTGCTTACTGCTGGCGATCCCGGCGGCGTTTAGCTTTTCACGCTATCGCGGGCGCGACGGCTGGCTATATGGCGCACTGGCCATCTATATGGTGCCGCCCGTGGCCGTTGTGCTGCCGCTCTACTTCTTGCTGCAACAGTTTGACCTACTCAATACCCGTCCCGGTCTGATCGTCGTTTACTGTTCGCTGATCCTGCCCTTTTTGACCTGGATGTTGAAGAACCAGTTCGACACCCTGCCGCAGGACATTGAGCAAGCCGCGCGGCTGGATGGCTTGCGCGTCTGGCAGGTGCTGCTGCGGATTACGCTGCCGCTGGCAAAACCGGTGCTGGGTGCCGCCGCGCTGTTCGGCTGGCTGCTGGCGTGGGATGAATTTTTCTACGCGCTGCTGTTTACCAGCAATATTGCCGCGCAAACCCTGCCGGTGACCATTGCGGGCTTTACCGCAGGTCGCGCCACCGACGATGGTCTGATTGCCGCCGTAGGCATTCTGGCCTCTATTCCACCGCTCTTTATTGCTATTTGGCTGCAGAAAACCCTGGTCAGCGGCTTGGCCAGTGGCGGGAGTAAAGGATGAAAAACACCAACGCGACGCTCTATGTCGCGGGCAACATTAACGTCGACATGATCATGGGCACCCTCGACAGCTGGCCACAGCGCGGCACCGAAGTGATGGTGGCGCAGAGTGAGCTGCGCCCCGGTGGCTCCGCTGGCAACTGCGCGCTGGCGCTGGAAGCCATGCAGGTGCGCCATCGGGCTATCGCCAATCAGGGCGATGACGGTCTCAGCGCCTGGCTGGCTGGCCATTTCCCCCACAGCGCGGACGCCTGGCCGCGCTATGCCTGCGAAACCTCTTTGACCGTGGGCGTTACGCACTCCGATCACGAACGATCGTTTATCAGCAATCGCGGCCACATCGTGCGCCTTAGTCTGGAGGACGTGCTGGATCAGCTGCCGCTTCAGGCCCATGCCGGTGACATCGTTCTGCTATGCGGTACGTTTTTGTGCTTGCAGCTTTACGGTGACTACCCTGCGCTACTTACCACGCTGCGCCAGCGAGGCTATGTGATTGCTGTAGACACCGGCTGGCCGCCGCAGGGATGGAATGCAGCGGTTCGCCAGCAGATTATGCACTGGCTGCCGCTGTGCGATTGGCTGCTGTTGAATGAGGTCGAAACGCGCGGCTTGGCCGCGTGCGATACGCTGGAAGCCAGCGCGGCGCTGTTGGCGCAGCGCCTGAGCGGACGCGGCGGTTGCGTGGTGAAGCGCGGCGCCCACGGCGCAGGCTGCTGGCAGCGCCATCAGCACACGCTACACGCTTCGCAGCCTGTCAAGGTGGTCGATACCATCGGTGCCGGTGATAGCTTTAACGCCGGATTTCTTACCGCCCTGCTGCATCAACACGCACTCGACACCGCGCTGCGCTGGGGCATTGCGGTCGCCTCATTGGCGATCAGTACGCAGCCGCGTCGTTACCCCGACTGGCATCAACTGCAACTTTCTGCTCAGGAGCGTTAAATCATGGCCGCTGTTGAACTGGTAAACGTGGCCAAGCGCTACGGCAAGCAAGCGGTTTTACATCCGCTCAGTCTTACTATCCCCGACGGCAGTTTTACCGTGCTGGTGGGCCCTTCGGGCTGCGGTAAATCCACGCTGCTGCGCATGCTGGCGGGGCTGGAGAGCCTGTCAGAAGGCGCAATAATGATGGACAACGTCGCGATTACCGATCGCGATCCTGCCGATCGCGATATCGCCATGGTGTTCCAAAGCTATGCGCTCTATCCCCACCTGACGGTGGCGGAGAATCTGGCGTTTCATATGCAGGTGAAAAAAGTTAAACGCGAGGAGCAGCGCAGCAAGATCACGCGTATCGCCGGTATTTTGGGGATCGATAAACTGTTAGACCGCTATCCGCGCGCCTTGTCCGGTGGCCAGCGCCAGCGCGTCGCCATGGGGCGTGCGATGGTGCGTAATCCGCAGGTATTTCTGTTTGATGAGCCCCTTTCTAATCTCGATGCGCAGCTGCGCATGGAGCTGCGGGCGGAGATAAAATCCCTGCACCAGCGCTTTAAAACCACCATGGTGTACGTCACGCACGATCAAGTGGAAGCCATGACGCTCGCCGATCAAATTGTCGTAATGCGCGAGGGACGCATTGTGCAGCAGGGGGCGCCATTAACCCTGTACGATCGTCCGGCAGATACCTTTGTAGCGCGCTTTATTGGCTCACCGCCGATGAACCTGCTCGCCGCGCAGTTTTCCGCGCGTAACGGCATCATCGGCGTACAGTGCCAGGACCTCTGGCAGCCGCTGCCGCCCCGCTGGGCGAACGTCGCGCAAGCCCGCGAGGGCGCGGACGTGACGCTTGGCGTGCGCCCGCACGATCTGCTGGAAGCCGCTACCGGCACGCGGGCTGAGGTTCAGGTGGTCGAAGTCACGGGAGAATCCACGTTGCTGCACCTTGACTGGCAGGGCCAACCGCTGCATATGCAGCACGCAGGGCGCCACAGTGCCAGCGCCGGCGCGGCTATTCGCATTGGCTTCAACATGGAAAAACTGCATTTGTTCGACCCCAAAACCGGCCAGCGCCTGGCTGAAACGCCTGCGACATAGTGGTGATCTGCTTAACGCGCCCACCTTGCAGGGCGCGTCTGTTTCGCCTTTTACCGTGTTACCGTGGCGCACTGAAACGGGGTGCGATTGACACTTGTCGCCAGCACCAACACGCTCATCATGATCAGTTCCGCCACCAGCGTGCCGGAAATCGCCGTCAGCGGACTGCCATGATGGGCGATCTGCGTATAGATTGCCCCCAGCAGCATCGGCCCCAGCCCCAGCGCCGTCTGCTGTACCGTTGAAAGCACCGCACTGGCGGCACCCGCCTGATGATGCGGTACGCCTTGCATTCCAATGCGGTAGTAAGTGCTGACAATAAACGACTGTCCAAAGCCGATCAGCAGCGTGGCCGGAATGAGCGTAGTGACGCCGAGGGAGGCCCAGTGAAAGTGAAACGTGGCGATCAGCGCCAGCAGCCCGCTCATCTGAATTGCACAGCCCGCCAGGAGCGTGGTGCGCTTTCCGTAACGTTCTACCGTACGCGTGGAGCGCATGGCGCCAACAAAATACGCAGCGCCCAAGGCTATAAAGGCATTCCCGGATTCAAACGCCGTCATGTGTAAGCTGGTTTGCAGCGTCAGCGCGACCGCAAACATGAAGCCGCTCCAGCAGGAAAAAAACAGCACGGCCAGCGTTAATCCGAAGCGCACGCTGGGCAAACGCAGCAGAGACGGTGGCAACAGCGGCACACCGCCTGCATTCTCGAGGCGTATCGCACTGCGGCGTAAGCGCAGGAGCAGTAGCGGGAACAGCGCCAGCAGCGCCCAGCATGGCCATGACCAGTGCAGCAGCGGCCCCAGCGCCAGCGCCAGCATCAGGCAGCCAATGGCGCTTGCCAGCAGCAGCGTCCCGGCAATATCCACCGCGACCCGCTGCGCGTTGCGGGTTTCCGGGATGGTGCGGCGCGCAGTCATCAGCACGAACAGACAAAGGGGCAGGTTAATTAAAAACACGCTGCGCCAGCCGAAACCCGCGATGTCAGCTTTGATGAGAAAGCCCCCTAAGACCTGACCAATGATAAAAGCCAGCCCGCCGATCCCCCCGTACAAACCCATCGCACGCGCATGCTCGCGGCCACTGAGCGTCACATGCAGGGTGGCGAGGATCTGCGGCACAATCAGGGCCGCACCCACACCTTGCAGCGCCCGGGCAAACATCAAGAGCGCGACGCTGTGCGCGATACCACACAGCAGTGAGGCCACGCCGAATATTGCCACGCCGGCCTGAAACACCGCGCGACGTCCCATGTTGTCGCCCAGGCGTCCACCCATAGCCAGGCAAATGGCAAAGGCGATGCCGTAAACCGCCACAATGAGTGCGAGCTCGACAGGGCCGGCGCGTAGCGTCTGCGACATGGCATCCAGCGCAACGTTAACAATCGAAAAATCAATCATGGGCAGCAGTTGTCCTGCCAGCAGAACCACCAGCCCGGTCCGTGTGAGTTGTGATGTGTGCATGAGTGAAACCTTGTATTTAAATGCCGTAGCACCTAGCATCACTGAAGTTTTAAACGGGTACCAGTTCTTGATTATCATGGTATAAACACTACCCGCCTCACCAGGAGAACCGTGCATGATGCCAAACGCAAGCGATGTGATGACTGACCAAAGTAATCGCAAATTATTGGGTACCTTTCTGCGTAAACGCCGCGAGAGCCTGGATCCGCAGCGTCTTGGTTTGCCACGGCTACGGCATCGACGCACTCCCGGGCTACGGCGAGAGGAGGTCGCACAGCTCGCTGACGTCGGCGTGACCTGGTATACGTGGCTGGAACAGGGCCGCGATATCAACGCTTCGCCGAAAACGCTCACGGCTATTGCGGCCGCGCTACAGTGCAATGATGTTGAAACTCAGCATCTTTTTTACCTTGCCGGTCACACGTTGCCCTCCGTTAACGTCGCCGCCGCCTGCTGCAAAATTGCGGCGCATAATCAACAGATGCTGGACGCGATTCAGCTTCCGGCGATTATCGAGACCCCGCGCTTCGACATCATCGGCTACAACGCGGCCTGGTGTGCGCTGATGGGCGTGGATTTAGCCAGCATCCCACCTGAAGATCGCAACTGCATCTGGCTGGCGTTCAATCATGAACAATGGCGCAAAGCGACGCGTAACTGGGACGAGCTGATGCCGCAACTGGTGGCGATGTTCAGGGGGCAAATGGGCGAACACTTAGGCGATCCGCACTGGGAAAATTTTCTGGCGCGGCTGATGAACAGCTCAGATGAATTTGCCCAAACGTGGCAGCGCTACGAACTTTGCAAGGTGGAGAATCGGGTCAAGCGCTTTTACCGCGAGGGCGTGGGCGAGCTGACGCTGCGGCAAAATAACTGGTGGTCCGCCTCGCGCAACGGCGATCGCCTGCTGGTGTATGTTCCTGACGATGACGCCAGCGCGGCAGCCTTAAAGACACTGATGTCTTAATTCCTCGCCCCGTGATCAAACGGGGCTTTTTTTATCTCTATCTACCGACAAAATGAATAAGACGCCTATTTATGACTATGCTTTAAATAATAAAAAACCAAGGAGAGCTTATGAAGTTTCTTTATTTCGTTTCGCTTATTTCCTCTGCGCTTTATATTTTAGCGTTCCTGCCGAAACTCCGCACCCGGCGCGAGCCTGTTGCCTATTGGGGCTGCTGGGCTTATTTAGGTGTCAATATTATTTATTGGGTCATATACGCGTTCCGCTTTTATATTTTCCATTAAACATTATTCATTAGGGAGAAAGTATGTCTGAGAATAAATCCGACCGCATGCCTTACCAGCTGTATTACTACCGCCAACGTTTGCTGATCGAGAATATTGACGGCCACGTTATTAATCTCGGCGGCGTTGAGCACCGGAGTGACAGGCTTCTTTGGCAACTTGACGGCAAAGACGCCGCCGGCGAAACGCCCAACGATACCGAGGCATTATTTGATGACGTTACAAGCGCGTTGAGCTTTTTGTTTGTTGATGGGCAATTTACCAGCTTGCCAGACGTTAGCGCAGAATACGGCGATCGTCTGGATAACGCACCGTCACGCGAGCTGGTGCTGACAGAATTAAACGATCGCGATGAACAACGGGTGCGCTAGTGTCAGGCTGACGAGTCAGCCTGATACGTTTTATGCGGCGGGTGTGGTGGAAGCCATGCCCGGCACCAGAATCACCTTACGGCACTCTTCTTTTCGTTTCTCAAATATTTCGTAACCTCGCGCGGCTTCTTCCAGCGGCATATGGTGCGTGACGATCTCTTCCGGCGTTAATAATCCCTGTTCGATTAAGGAGAGCAGCCGCGGTAGATAGGCGTGAACATGCGTCTGACCCATTTTAAACGTCAACCCTTTGTCAAACGCATCGCCGAACAGGAAGCCGTGAATAAACCCTGCATACACGCCGGGCACGCTCACCACCCCGCCTCGTCTTACCGCCGCGATGCACTGTCGCAACGCTTTCCCACTGCTGCCCTCCAGTTTGAGATTCGACAAGACGGTTTCCGTCAGGCTGCCTTTGGCCTCAAATCCTACCGCGTCGATAACGGCGTCAACCCCCCGATTGCCTTTGGTATGTTCAATGATCCAGGCCGCGGGATCGTCAATGTCGTCAAAATTAATTGGCGTCACGCCATAGCGCTGTTGCGCAAATTCAAGACGATAAGGGTTGTGGTCAATCATAAAGATTTGTTCGGCGCCCTCCAGCCGCGCGCACGCCGCGGATAATAATCCCACCGGCCCAGCGCCGAATATGGCCACGCTTGATCCTTTGGTCAGGCCCGCATTTTGAACCGCCTGCCAAGCTGTGGGCAAAATATCAGAAAGAAAGAGCACCTTGTCATCGGGCAGGGTGAAAGGCACTTTAAACGGCCCGCTATTGGCCTTGGGTACACGGACATATTCCGCTTGACCACCCGGCACGCCGCCGTACAACTTGCTGTAACCAAACAGCGCCGCAGGCGACGTGATGCTTTTTTTATTAAGAATGGCGCCACGGCCAGGATTGGTGGTTTCGCAAGCCGCGTACTGCTGCAGCTGACAGAAAAAACAGTCGCCACAGGCGATCACAAACGGCACCACCACGCGATCGCCGATAGCAACTTGCGTCACAGCGCTGCCTGCCTCCACCACTTCGCCCATAAATTCGTGGCCAAAGATATCGCCATGGTCGGTGCCGGGTATTTTGCCGCGATATAAATGCAGATCAGAGCCGCAAATGGCCGTCGCGGTGACACGCAGAATAATGTCGTCAGGCTGCTCCAAAACCGGATCCGGCACGGTTTCAACTTTGACCCGGTGCGGCCCGTGGTAGGTTAGCGCTTTCATGTATTCTCTCCTGATTATCTCTCTCGGCGAATAGCGTAAATCGCAGGCTGGTTGCTTGAGCGTAGTAACCCAAGGCCATTAGGCAAGCGCATCGGCTGGGAGAGCAGGTGAATTTATCATCAAAAAATACTGGTTATAAAAACAGTATTGTGTATACTTATTCAACAGTCAGATGGCTGCGTTGGTTTGTATGAGGTGATATTTATGATGATCTCGATGGATAACCTGTCTGCTCTCACCCCTGGGTTGACCATGAGCAGTCGCGAAATTGCCAGCGTCACGGGCAATACGCACGGCGAAGTGAAGCGCCTGATTAAAAGCCTGGAGACCGCACAGCGCCTCTCTCAGCCTGTGACGGTGAATCAATTTGAGCATGAAGGTGAGATGCGTCAGGAATTTCTCCTCAATAAACGCGACTCCCTGTTGGCGGTGGCGCGCCTGTCACCTGGCTTCACCGCCGAACTGCTCGATCGCTGGCAGGCGCGTGAACAGCGCGTGCAACTGCCGGATTTCACCAATCCCGCGGCCGCCGCACGCGCGTGGGCGGAACAGTATGAGCAGCGGCGTCTCGCTGAGCAGCAGCTCGCGGTAACAGCACCTAAGGCCGCGTTTTTCGACAGTTTCATTGAAACAAACGAAACGCTGGGTTTTCGCCAGCTTTGCAAGATGCTCAAGGTGAAAGAGAGCGATTTCCGTGACTTTTTGCTGACGCGCAACATCATGTTTCGCGATAAAGGCGTGCTCACGCCTCAGCAGCACCATTTACAGGCAGGCTACTTTACTGTGCGCTGCGGCCACGGTGAAAATGAACACGCGTTTTCCCAGGCGCGCTTCACGCGCAAAGGGGTGAAATGGGTGGCGAATTTGTGGGCCGGACACGTGCTTACCCAGCCCAAAGGCGTCGCGGCCTGACCGCCCTTTCTCCCCTGCTCGTCCTCACTACCCATAAAGCCTGGTGCATTGCATCAGGCTTTGTTGTCCGGCGGCGTTTTGACGGTTTATAGCCGTTCGCTGCAACGGTTGCGGGCCGCGTGTCTCTGCCGCATCCGCGTCAGGCTGAGTTTGAAGTGCTGCACCTCCTGCGGCGCCCAGCATCGACGCGAAAGCGGGGCATTCTCATTCACCGCGGCCGGCAGCGGGACGCGCTCCAGGCTGCCTCGATTACAAATCGCGCATGCCAGCGTGGCGGGTGACACCCCCACATAACGCGCCATTTCACCTAGGGTCATCGTAGCGTCACGCATGAGTTTCTCCTTTGGTCGTGGAATGGCTTCTAGCGTTGAGCAAGCGGTTGCCAGGCGTATTGATCGCGATCAGCTTTGGCATAAATTTGACTTAAAAAAAGCGGGGGTTGCACAGCAGGCCGGTGTGCATCACGCTGTTTGCACACGCGCATCTCTTTTTACTTCAGTTGAAAATGGCGCTAAACCTTGGTTTCACGCGGGCGGTGAAAAAGATAGCTTAATAATGCAGCTCGCCTCTTACCTTTTCTAACCACTCTGTTACGCTCAGCCGAGTGGGAAATGCCGCTGCGCTCGCTGGCGAAGTCGCCCCACGCAGTCTACGGTTAATGAAAAAACCATAACAATTCAACTGACAATGGAAAGCCGCTATGACCGTCCACGTTGACATTACAGCTGATCAGGAAAGCGACCTTCTTCATTTGCAGCAAACTTTGCATGCCCATCTTGAACATTTATTGCCTGCTGGTAATCCGTCCGACAAAGTGCGTGCCGCCATGCGTGCCGGTACGCTGGCTCCGGGCAAGCGTATTCGTCCGCTGCTGTTGCTGCTAGCCGCACGTGATATGGGCTGTGATCTGCGCCAGCGTGGGATTTTTCATCTTGCCTGCGCCGTTGAAATGGTCCACGCCGCCTCGCTGATTCTTGACGATATACCTTCTATGGATAACGCGCAGATGCGTCGTGGTCGACCCACCGTGCATCGTGAATTCGGTGAAAATGTGGCCATCCTCGCCGCCGTGGCGCTGCTGAGTCGCGCATTTGAAGTGATTGCCGTTGCGCCCGATCTCTCTGCAGTGCAAAAAACAGAAGCCGTCGCCGAGCTCTCTGCTGCCGTCGGGTTGCAGGGGCTGGTTCAGGGGCAATTTCAGGATCTGCATGATGGGACAAAAAATCGCAGTCCGGACGCCGTGGCGCTGACCAATGAATTGAAAACCAGCGTGCTGTTTCGCGCCACGCTGCAAATGGCGGCCATTGCCGCAGATGCCTCACCGCAGGTGCGCCAGAATATGCGCTATTTCGCTCAGGATTTGGGGCAGGCGTTTCAGCTGCTTGACGACCTTATCGACGGCTGTAAACACACCGGCAAAGATCCGTTTCAGGATCAGGGTAAATCAACTTTGGTTAAGCTGCTGGGTACGCAGGACGCCGAGCAGCGCCTGCTCGAACACCTGCGCAGCGCCGAAGGGCATCTGAATAGCGCCTGTGACTGCGGCGTCGCCACGCGTCAATATATGCACGCGCTGTTTACACAGCAGCTTGCCCTGTGTCATTGAACGCGAGCTGGTGCTGAATATGGCCCATTTTGCCGTTGTCGCGCCGCCGCTCTATAGCCACTTCCACGCCCTGCAGGCGCTGTCACAAGCGCTGATAGCGCGCGGACACCGCATCACATTTTTACAGCAAGCGGACGCGCGTACGCTCTTAAGTGATGAGCGCATCAATTTTGCCGTCACGGGAGTGCGCACGCATCCCGTCGGTTCTCTGACGCAGGCGTTACACCACCTGGCCTCTCCGCTTTCGCTGCTTCGCGTGATCAACGACATCAGCGCCAGCACCGATATGCTTTGCCGCGAACTGCCGGGCAAACTGGTCGCCCTGCAGGTGGATGGCGTCATCGCCGATCAAATGGAAGCGGCGGGCGGGCTGGTTGCTGAAGCCTTGGGACTGCCGTTTGTTTCTGTGGCCTGTGCGCTGCCGGTCAATCGCGAACGCGGCATTCCGCTGGCGGTGATGCCCTTTCGCTATGGCCAGGATGCGCGTGCGCTAAAGCGTTTTCAGGCGAGCGAAGAGATCCATGACCGCATTATGCGCCGTCACGGTCGGATGATTGCGCAACACGCGCAGCATTTTGGCTTGCCGCCGCGTCACGGCTTGCACCAGTGTCTCTCACCGCTAGCGCAGATCAGCCAGCTGGTGCCGGCGTTTGACTTTCCCCGTCAGCAGCTACCGGCCTGTTTTCACGCCGTGGGCCCGCTGTACACACCGCAGGGGAACGCCGCTGCGGCGCCCTGGCCTGGTTTGCGGGAACCGGTGGTCTATGCCTCGCTGGGCACCCTGCAAGGTCAACGACTCCCGCTGTTTATGCGCCTCGCGCGCGCGTGTCGCCAGCTGCAGCTGTCGCTGGTGGTGGCTCACTGCGGCGGACTCAGTGCCCAACAGGCGCACCAGCTTGAACTGGCGGGTGCGGCATGGGTCACAGACTTCCTTGACCAGCGCGCGGCGTTGCAGCATGCCCAGCTGTTCGTCACACACGCTGGCCTCAACAGCACGCTTGAAGCCTTAGAATGCGGCACGCCGATGCTTGCCATGCCCATCGCGTTCGATCAACCCGGCGTTGCCGCGCGCATTGCGTGGCACGGCGTGGGCGTCCGCGCCTCGCGCTTTAGCCGTCAGTCACAATTGGAGCACCATATTCATACCTTACTGACCGACCCGCGTTACCGGCTGCGCATGTCAGCGATTCAGGCGCAGTTACAGCGCGCGGGCGGCTGCGCGCGCGCCGCAGAAATTGTCGAACAAGCACTCTGCCAACAGCAGGTCGTGCTGGCGGAGGGGACACGATGCGCACCGATTACGATGTAATTTTGGTCGGCGCCGGTCTGGCAAATGGGTTGATTGCCCTGCGCCTGCGTCAGAGCCAACCGCAGCTTCGCCTCTTGATGCTCGAGCGAGAAAGCGCGCCTGCGGGGAATCACACGTGGTCATTTCATCGCGACGATCTCAGCGACGACCAATTTCGCTGGATCGCCCCTTATATTTCCCATCAGTGGCCGGGCTATCAGGTGCGCTTTCCAGCTCTTCACCGCACCTTCACCGGCGGCTATTGCACCATTACGTCCGAGGCGTTTGCTCGCCACCTGACTGACGCGTTAGGAGACAATCTCTGGACCCACTGCTCCGTGCAGCGCGTCACGCCTGAAAGCGTCACGCTGATGGACAACCGCACGCTACATGCCGCAGCGGTGATTGATGGCCGCGGCTTGGAGGCGACGCCGCATCTTCAACGCGGTTATCAGGCGTTTGTTGGTCAGGAGTGGCAATTAACCGCTCCCCACGGTTTAACCCAGCCGATTCTCATGGATGCCACAGTTAATCAGCAGCAAGGCTACCGTTTTGTCTACACGCTGCCGTTGAGCCCTGAGCGCCTGTTGATTGAAGACACCCACTACATCAACACCCCTTCGCTGGCACCGCGTGCGGCACGTGAGAATATCCAGGCCTATGCGCAACAGCAGGGCTGGCAGCTCGATCGCTTGCTGCGTGAAGAGCACGGCTCACTGCCGATTACGCTGAGTGGCGATCACCGTCTTTTTTGGCAGCAGCAGCGCGGGCAGCCTTGCAGCGGCTTGCGCGCCGGCCTGTTTCATGCCACCACAGGCTATTCACTGCCGAGCGCCGTGTCATTAGCCGACCACATTGCGCACATGCAGCCCCTCAGCGCGGCGGCGCTGGCGCAACATACCGCGCAGTTTGCCGCAGCACAGTGGCGATCGCAGCGCTTTTTCCGTCAGCTTAACCGTATGCTGTTTCTGGCGGGTAAGCCGGAGCAACGCTGGCAAGTGATGCAACGTTTTTATCGGCTCGACGCCGGGCTGATTAGCCGTTTTTATGCCGGGCAGCTCCGCCTGAGCGACAAAGCGCGCATTTTGTGTGGAAAACCGCCGGTGCCGGTCGGTGAAGCACTGCGCGCCCTGTTTATGACCTCATCACCACGGAAGACATAATGAAACGCACTTATGTAATTGGCGCGGGCTTTGGCGGCCTGGCATTGGCGATCCGTCTGCAGGCAGCCGGCATTCCTACCACGTTGCTGGAGCAGCGCGATAAGCCCGGCGGGCGCGCCTACGTCTGGCGGGATCAGGGCTACACCTTCGACGCGGGCCCGACGGTGATCACCGACCCCAGCGCCATTGAGGAGCTGTTCACGCTGGCAGGAAAAAAACTGAGCGACTACGTCGATTTGATGCCGGTGACGCCGTTTTATCGCCTGTGCTGGGAAGATGGCACCCGTCTGGATTACGACAACAACCAACCTGAATTAGAGAAGCAGATTGCGGCGTTTAATCCCGACGATGTCGCGGGATATCGTCGCTTCCTCACGTATTCCCGTGAGGTATTTAAAGAGGGTTACCTCAAACTCGGGACGGTGCCCTTTTTGCACATCAGCGATATGCTGCGTGCGGGCCCGCAGTTAGCGCGCCTACAGGCGTGGCGCAGCGTTTACAGCATGGTGTCGCACTTTATCAAAGACGATCACCTGCGGCAGGCGTTCTCTTTCCACTCGTTGTTGGTGGGCGGTAATCCTTTTGCAACGTCTTCCATATATACCTTAATTCACGCGCTCGAACGGGAATGGGGCGTGTGGTTCCCGCGCGGCGGCACTGGCGCACTGGTTGAAGGAATGGCGCAACTGTTCCGCGATTTAGGGGGCGAACTGCTGCTCAATGCCGAGGTGGGTGCGCTGGAGACACAGGGCAACCGGATCAGCGGCATTCGCTTGAAAGATGGTCGCCAGTTCGACGCGGCGGCGGTCGCCTCAAACGCCGATGTGGTTCATACCTACGACACGCTATTAAAGCAGCATCCGGTGGCGCAAAAGCGCGCCACAGGCCTGAAACGCAAGCGCATGAGCAACTCGCTGTTTGTGCTCTATTTTGGCCTGAATCAGCCCCACGCTCAGCTAGCGCACCATACCGTCTGCTTTGGACCGCGCTATCGCGAACTGATTGACGAAATTTTTAATAGCAGTCAGCTGTCAGAGGATTTTTCGCTTTATCTGCACGCGCCCTGCTCCAGCGATCCGTCGCTGGCACCCGAAGGATGCGGCAGTTTTTACGTTCTGGCCCCGGTTCCGCACTTGGGTACGGCAGACATTGACTGGCATCAGGAAGGGCCGCGCTTGCGCGACCGAATTTTTGCTTATCTGGAGGAGCACTACATGCCGGGATTACGTCAACAACTTGTCACGCAGCGCATGTTTACGCCGTTTGATTTCCGCGACACGCTGCACGCGCATCAAGGTTCCGCGTTCTCTCTGGAGCCAATCTTGACCCAAAGCGCCTGGTTCCGTCCGCATAATCGCGATGCCGATATTCACAATCTTTATTTAGTGGGCGCGGGCACGCATCCGGGTGCCGGCGTGCCGGGTGTGATTGGTTCGGCAAAAGCCACCGCACAGCTGATGCAAGAGGATTTGACCGGATGAACCAACCGCCGCTGCTTGAGCAGGTCACGCAAACCATGGCGGTAGGCTCAAAAAGCTTTGCCAGCGCCACTAAACTGTTTTCCGGCCCCACGCGACGCAGCACGCTGATGCTCTACGCCTGGTGCCGCCACTGTGACGACGTGATTGACGGGCAAATGCTCGGCGAGGCGGGTACTCAGTATCGGGTCGAGGACGTGCAGGCGCGCATGCAGCATCTGCAAATTGAAACTCGCCGCGCCTACAGCGGGGCGCACATGGATGAGCCCGCCTTCAGGGCTTTCCAGGAGGTGGCATTGACCCACCAGCTGCCGCCCCAGCTGGCCTTTGCCCATCTTGAAGGCTTCGCGATGGACGCCCGCGAAACCCATTACGAAACCTTCGATGATACTCTGCGCTACTGCTATCACGTTGCGGGTGTGGTGGGCTTGATGATGGCGCGCGTGATGGGCGTACGCGATGAAGCGGTCCTGGATCGCGCCTGTGACTTGGGCCTGGCGTTTCAGCTCACGAATATCGCGCGTGATATTGTGGAAGATGCCCAAAACCACCGCTGCTATTTGCCGCAGACCTGGCTTGACGACGCCGGTCTCGCAGAGAAGCCGCTGGCCGATCCGCAATATCGTCCGGCACTGGCGCAGCTCGCCGCACGGCTGGTGAACGAAGCCGAGCCTTACTACCACTCGGCGCGCGCCGGTTTACGCGGCTTGCCACTGCGTTCAGCATGGGCAATAGCCACCGCGCACGGTGTTTATCGGGAAATTGGGATAAAGGTACAACAGGCCGGTGCGCAAGCCTGGGATGTGCGACAGCGCACCAGCCGAAGCGAAAAGCTGGTGCAGCTGCTGAAGGGAGGCGGATTAGCGCTTACTTCACGTCTGACTCAGCCTGAACCACGTCCTGCGGGCCTTTGGCAGCGTCCACGCTAGCGTTTTTATTGCGCTGACGCAGCGTGGCCTGCAGCGCATGCAGCGGCGGTGCCCAGAGAAAACCAAACGACACGCACCCTTCTCGTCCGCGCACCGCATGATGCATTCGGTGCGCCATATAAAGCCGTTTCAGATAGCCTTTGCGCGGTATGTAACGAAACGGCCAACGCTGATGCACCAAGCCATCGTGCACCATAAAGTAGAGCGCGCCGTAGAGCGTCACGCCCGCGCCGACCCACTGCAGCGGCCATACGCCATGAACACCGATATAGATCAGTGCGATAGCCACAAACATAAACACCACTGCGTAGAGATCGTTACGTTCGAATGTGCCGCTGTGAGGTTCATGATGTGACGCATGCCAGCCCCATCCCCAACCGTGCATAATGTATTTGTGCGTCAACGCCGCCACGATTTCCATCATCAGCACCGCCGCGAGCACGATCAGCGTATTCCATAACCAGAGCATTGTTTTCCCATCAGTCTTGAGCACCAGCCTTAAAGGTGGACGCGGATGCGTTGAGATGCAAGAGGTGCGCGTCATGCTGCGCACAATTAAGTGCGGCATGCCGTGTGAGCAGCGACGTGTTCGCCCCAAGGAAGCGGTTTCACCAGCGCTTCACAGAATTTTAAGCGAGCCATTGACGCCGTAATGACAAATCACCATTATCCGCGCCACGGCGACCACGCGGCTGCGTGGTCAGATGAAGGATTATACGGAGCCACCCGTGTCAGAACTCAGTAATGCGCTTCTCGAAGAATTAGTCCATGACGTGCGTCCGCTCACGGGCGCGGGCCACGTGGCCGATTACATTCCCGCCCTCGCGGAGGTCGATCCTCATCAGCTTGGGATCGCTATCGTGACGCCTGAGGGCAAATGCTATCAGGCGGGTGATGCCACCACGCGCTTTTCCATCCAGTCTATCTCGAAAGTGCTGTCGCTCAGCGTGGCACTCACGCTGTATGAGGATGCAGAGATTTGGCAGCGGGTGGGCAAAGAGCCTTCAGGTCAGGCGTTCAATTCACTGGTTCAGCTTGAACTGGAACAGGGGAAGCCGCGCAACCCGTTTATCAACGCGGGCGCACTGGTGATGTGCGATTTGCTGGAAAGCCGGCTGACTGCACCGCGACAGCGCATGCTGGAGATTGTGCGCCGCCTTGCGCGACAGCCCGATATCCAGTACGACCGCACAGTGGCGCGTTCAGAATATGAACACTCGGCGCGCAACGCTGCCATCGCCTGGCTGATGAAATCCTTCGGAAATTTTCACAACGACGTCAGCAAAGTCATGGAAACCTATTTTCATTACTGCGCGCTGTCGATGAGCTGCGAAGAACTGGCCCGCACCTTTCTTTACCTCGCCAATCAGGGACGTAGCCAGCAGGACGAATGGGCGGTGATTACGCCGCGTCAGGCACGGCAGGTTAACGCCCTGATGATGACCAGCGGTATGTATGACGGCGCGGGCGAATTTGCCTGGCGCGTAGGTATGCCGGCAAAATCGGGCGTCGGTGGCGGTATCGTAGCGGTGGTCCCCGGTGAGATGAGTATTGTGGTGTGGTCGCCCGCGCTGGATCATTCGGGCAACTCACTGGCAGGCACCGCGCTGCTGGAGAAACTCACGGAACGCCTGGGCCGCTCGATCTTTTGAGGATCAACTCACGAGATTTTGCGCATCGCCTTGCTGAAAACTGCGCAGGTTGACGTCGATACCGCGCAGTAAATTGGCCACACCCTGCTGACTTGCCCAGGCAATATGCGGCGTTAACAGCAGATTTGGCACCGTTGGCTGTAACAGCGGATGATCGGCGGGCGGCGGCTCGCTGCTTAATACATCCAACGCGGCGCCCGCTATAATCCCCTGCCGCAGCGCATGGGCCAAATCGCTTTCGTTGATCAGTCCGCCGCGTGCGGTATTGATCAGCACCGCCGAGGGCTTCATCCGCACCAATGCCTCCAGATTGATCAGCTGATACGTTTGCGGCGTTAGCGGACAGTGCAGACTCAACACATCGCTGCGTGCCAGCACGTCGTCAAAGGCGTGATAGCCAGGCCGGATCGTGGCTGCACCTTTGCGATCGGCATACATCACCTGCATACCCAGGGCACGCGCCAGCGAACCCACGGCGCGACCAATATCGCCCTGCCCGACGATGCCCAACGTGGCCTCATGAATATCCAGCATCGGTTGCTGGTGCACGCAGAAATGGGCCGACGCGGGCCACGCCGTGCGCGCAAGCTGGGCATACGACAACAGGTGTCGACGCAGAGCGAACAGTGCGGCTATCACGCCTTCCGCCACGCTACGAGTGGAATACCCCGGCACATTGCTGACCAGAATGCCGCGTGCGCGGCAGGCCTCTAAATCAATACAATCGTAACCGGTCGCCGCCACGCAGATGTAACGCAGGTCCGGTAACGCTTCCAGCACGTCAGCCCGCAGCGGCACCTTGTTGGTAATGGCTATCTGTGCGCCTTTGAGCGCCGTCATTATCTCGTGCGGCGCGGTAGTTCGGCGAAAATCCCACGTGGTACACCATTCTGGGGGGGTAAGCGGCATCGGCAGCGTATCGCCATCCAGGGTCACTATTTTCATCGCATCTCCATGAAGGTGTTTTAAGCCTGTTTTTTTAAGGTTGCAATAAGGTTAACAAACGCAGCACACAGCGTGACATTTTTCAAAAGGTGCGCATTTTTCCTTAAAAAACCGGGCTTCCGGTAACCCTCTCGCGGCAATCGCGGTACACTTCTGCCTCTTTTGTTAAGCCACACGCTATGCCATGACGCTTTCATTGCCGCTTCGCCAACGTTTTACTGCCTGCCTCGCCATCCTGGCGGTGCTGCTGCTGTTCGTCGCGCCGATGGTCTCGAAAACACTCATGGCGCAGCAAAGCCAGGCAAGCGCCCAGCCTGATTTAGTGGCCGCCGCCATGCCGCAGCACACCGGTATGCGCCATGATGCCATGGCGTCGATGCCTGACGACGGGCATCACGCTATGATGATGGATGGCTCGATGCCAGGCATGGCGCACACGACGCGCAGCGACAGCGGGATGGTTTGCGGCTATTGCGATCTGCTCATCCACGTGCCGCTGATGGTGTGGATCTTTATTCCCTTCATTTGGCTCACGCTGATCATCTCCCGTGCGCCCCCCATTGCCGATATCACGCCACCGCCTGTCCGTCGTGACACGCGTACGCATCCACCGCGCGCACCGCCTGCCTTCGTCTGCTACGCCCTCGAATAAAGGACACAAGGGGACGTGACGGTGCGTGTTTTCGCGCCGCTGCGACGCCTTGTGCTGGATAATGCTTTTACCGGAAGGAAGACAGCTTTGCCTGCTGATAATGCTGCTGTGCCGCGCGGCGCGGTACTGAACTTATTACGTCGTCTGCATTTTTATATCGGTCTGTTTGTGGCCCCCTTCATCTTTGTGGCGGCCCTCACCGGCACCCTTTATGTGCTCACTCCGCAGTTAGAAAACCTGCTTTACGCCGATGCTTTAACCGTTACGCCACAGGGGCAAACTCAGCCGCTGTCGGCACAGATCCATGCCGCCCGCGCCTACATGGGTGAACAACAGCGCATCTATGCCGTGCGGCCAGCCCCGGGCGAAACCGATACCACGCGCGTCCAGTTCAGCGATGCGACGCTTGGCGCATCGCAATCGCGCGCGGTGTTTGTCGATCCTTACACCCTGAAAATACGGGGAGACATGCCAGTGTACGGTACCAGCGGTGTGCTGCCGCTGCGCACCACGCTGGACCTGCTGCACAGTAATTTGCTGCTGGGCGACGTGGGGCGTAACTACAGTGAGCTGGCGGCGTCGTGGCTGTGGGTGGCCGCGCTTGGCGGTCTGTTCCTGTGGCGGGGCACGCGTCCCAAACGCCAGCGCAAAACGCCGCGCAGCGGCTTTGCGTTCAGCCGACACTGGCATACGACGCTTGGCTTAACGCTGCTGCTGAGCCTGGTGTTTTTCTCCGCGACCGGCCTCACCTGGTCACAGTGGGCGGGGGCCAATATCGATAAGATGCGCAGCGAGCTGAACTGGATGACGCCGCAGGTCAACACCGCGCTCAACGGCGATATCCCGTCGACGCCAGCGGATCCCCATGCCGATCACCACAGCATGCCAGATGGGGCAATGGCAGGCATGTCGATGGCTGACAGTGACAAACCGGGTGCCGCAACCGCCCCATCACAGCCGGACAACGCGTCGGACAGCGATTGGGATAACGTGCTGCACGCCGCGCGTCACGCGGGCCTCATCGCCAATAAGCTTGAGCTGCGCCAGCCGAAACGGGCCGGTTACGCCTGGACAGTGAGTGAAATTGATCGCAGTTGGCCAACGCATGTGGATGCGGTATCGGTCAATCCCCATAACTTTAGCGTCGTTGATCGGGTGCGCTTTGCTGATTTCCCTCTCGTGGCGAAGCTTACGCGCTGGGGCGTAGACGCGCACATGGGTGTGCTCTTTGGACTGCCAAATCAGCTGCTGCTCGCGGCATTTGGCTTAGGGCTGTGCAGCATGATTGTGCTGGGTTATCGCATGTGGTGGATCAGGCGGCCTAAACAGCCGGATGTGAGTCCGCTGCACACGCTCACCGCAAGCTGGCTGGCGCTGCCGCACTATGTCAAAGGCGTGACGTTGATGGTGGCGTTGACGTTGGGCTACGCGCTGCCCGTGATGGGGGTCAGTTTGCTGGCATTTTTGCTGATAGATGTGCTGCGCTGGCGCAAACAGCAGCGTCCTGCGATGAGCGAAGCTGAGATGTTGGCGGCACAGCAATCGCCGCTGGGCATTATTCGCGCCCGGTTCGCCGTGAAGCGCAAAGAGATGCGCTACTACTTGCGCGGCGTGGCCATTCTGGCTTTGATTGTCGGATCGGTCATGGGCAATGCCATTATTGGTGGCGTGATCGATCAGTACGGCATTCCTTTTGATCAGTGGTCCTTGACCATGTACATCACGCAGGGCTTTATGATTGCACTTTACACCACGGTGTTTACCGCGCTGTTATCGATTCCGTTGTGGTATTTCTTCCTCGGTGAGAAAGACGATTCTCAGAACTGATGCGGCGGTGCGCAGCAATGCGCACCGCCTTGTTCCACGGTTTGGCTGAGCCTTAGAAATCGGCTTTCAGCACCACGCGATAGTTAGCTTTACCCGCGCGCACGTGTTCCAGCGCGTCGTTGATTTTCGACATCGGGAACTCTTCAACCGTCGGCGCGATATCCGCGCGCGAAGCCAGTTTCATCAATGAACGCAGCTGACCCGGTGACCCCGTAGAGGAACCGGTGACCGCGCGATCGCCCATAATCAGGGTAAACGCAGGCACCTGGAACGGTTTCATCACTGCACCCACGGTGTGGAATTTTCCGTGCGGCGCAAGCGCCTGGAAATAGGGCTGCCAGTCGAGGTCAACGGCGACGGTGCTGATAATCAGGTCAAACTGACCTGCCAGCGCCTTCAACGCCTGAGGATCGCGGCTGTTCACCACGCGGTCCGCGCCCATGGCTTTAATGGATTCAGTTTTGCTGGCATTGGAGCTGAAAGCCGTGACGTCTGCGCCCATCGCATGGAGCAATTTGATCGCCATGTGGCCCAGTCCGCCGATACCGATCACGCCGACGCGGCTGGTGGCGGTGATGTTGTGCATCAGCAGCGGTTTAAACACGGTGATCCCGCCGCACAGCAGTGGGCCTGCCGTTGTGATATCAATGGATTCCGGGAGCGGGATCACCCACTGCCAGTCGGCACGTAAATGGCTGGCGAAGCCACCTTTGTTCATGATGGTCGGCACCGATCCGTTTTCGCAGTTCACCTGTTCGCCATTAATACAGGCATTGCAGTGCTGGCAACTTTTTGCGGTCCAGCCGATGCCTACGCGCTGACCCACATTCAAGCCCTTGTCCTGCGCAGCTGTGCCCAACGCGCTGATGCGGCCAATCACTTCATGACCCGCAATGACAGGGAATGCGGAGATGCCCCATTCGTTGTCGATCATCGAGAGATCGGAATGGCACACGCCACAGTAATCAACTTCAACCTGCACTTCTTCAGCGGCCAGTTCACCGGCCTCATACTCGTAAGGCACCAGCGCTTCACCGGCTTTTAGCGCGGCATAACTTTTGATTTTCATGACAGTCCTCTGTTTCAGCGTTTGAACTTCGGAGTGTAGCAGAGCATATTCCAGGATAATGCCGAATTATCAGTCAATTAGCCTATAGAGAAAGGAAAAGCATTCAGGGTTAAAGCGGACCGCGAAGCGTCGTCTCCCGCACCGTGTCACGGGCCGCCGCCCAAAGTTCCGCGACCGTCACTTTGGGCGGCAGGCGCATCAGCACTTTGCTGGCCTGCCAGTAGCAAAGCAGCAAGGCTTCATCAGATTCGTTTTCAGCCATTTCCTCAAGCCGATGCATCAGAGAGATCACATCCAGCATCTGGTGGTCGTCGGCCCAGCCCGCAATGGTCTGTCTGATCAACTGCTGGATGATTTTCAGGGAAACATCCGTAAGCACACTCTTCACCTCATGACGTTTAGCCTATTGACATCCTGCGCGGCTGTTGCGGCGCATAAGCGAAACAGCCTAACTATAGCTGTTTATTTTCTGCGCACCCAGCAAACGGGGCGAGTTTTGCGCGCTCGGCAACACCCGCGCCTACTCACACGGGTGTGTATCGGATGCGTGAGAGAAATGGATTGGTAACAAAAAAAAACGGAACGCGGCTGGAGCCGCAGCCTAGGCTTTGCCACAGTTAAGACTCTTTTTCACTGACATAAGGGCATAAAAATGAGTGAACTACATACGCTAAGGGCCGATCCGCTGATTTGGGGCAAGGGTGACGCTGTGTTTGAGGTTTTTCTGGAGCCGACCTGCCCGTTTTCCGTGCGCGCCTTTAACAAACTGGACGCGCTGCTGAAACAGGTGGGAGAAGAGAAGATGACGCTGAAGATCCGTTTACAGTCGCAGCCCTGGCACCTCTATTCCGGGGTGATTGTGCGCTATATTCTGGCCGCGTCTACCCTTTCTGAGGGTAAAGCCGCCGCCAAAAAAGTGATGCAGGCGGTCGCCGATCACCGCGAAGAATTTGAGTTTACCGATCATAGCCATGGCCCCAACATGGACGCGACACCGAATCAGATCCTGGCGCGCTTAGTGGAATACAGCGGCGTTGACGCGCGTGCGGCCTTTCAACATCCCGCGCTCCAGAACGAAATCAAATGGCACTGCAAATATGCGCGTCAGAATGGCATTCATGTGTCGCCTACCTTTATGATCAACGGCTTGGTACAGCCGGACATCGGCAGTGGCGATGAAATTAGCGCTTGGGCGCAGCGGCTGACGGTCTGATTATCCCTTATCTACCCTGCAGCACACGCTGCGAGCTAAGCATCGTCGCCTGCTGCACGCTTTGCAGCAGCGGCGCAATCTCCAGCGGCTTGGTGTAAAACGCAAAAGCGCGCTCGCCCAGCGCGCGACGGCACGCCTCAAGTGTGCTTTGACCGGTCATAATAATCACAGACAGCAGGGGATGTCGGTTCTCCTGCTCTGCGAACCAGCCCACCTCCGGCACGCTCAGATTCACCAATAAACAGCCACGCAGCGGCTGCTGTCGGGCCGTAGCCACATCAAAGGCCGCTAAATCGGCATAATCAGCCACGTCGTAATCCAGCGCTTTCAGCAGAAAGCCCAGCGACTCACGTACAGATACATCTTCATCTACCAACCACACTTTCGCGTTCATTCCATTACTCCGCCACGGGAAAATCGTTTATTAGCGCCACTGTTACGCGCGTTATCAGCCGACGCTGATGCTCTCTCACTCTTACGCTTCAGCCTGCCCACCACGGGCAGCGCACAGGCTATCCCCCTTTTCACTCGCGGCCGATGGAGGCGATGCGCGTGTAGGCTGCCGTGCGATATCCTAATTGGTTGGCAAATTAGCGGCGGCAAGGTCTGATGCTGCGGCAAAAAAAATCGCCCTACCGATGAAGGAGGGCGATCTTTCCATAATTCAGGAGGGAAAACTATTAGCACTAATCTGGTTAACGGTTTCGTTCAAGGTGGCTGCGCACAAAAGCGCGACAGCGCGGTGAAAGCGGATCGTTGAAAAGCTGTTCGGGCGCACCGGCCTCTTCGATCCGTCCCTGATGGAGAAAAATCGCCTTGTTGGCGACCTCACGCGCAAAGCCCATTTCATGCGTTACGATGATCATGGTACGCCCCTCTTCTGCCAGCGCACGAATCACCCGCAGCACTTCGCCCACCAGCTCAGGATCGAGGGCCGAGGTCGGTTCATCGAACAGAATGGCCTTAGGCTGCTGAGCCAGCGCGCGGGCAATCGCCACGCGTTGCTGCTGACCGCCTGACAGCTGCGCGGGCCACGCGTTACGCTTCTCATACAACCCCACTTTATGCAGCAGCGCTTCTGCCTCCTCCAGCGCCGCGTGTTTGCTGCGCTTTTGTACGTGTATCGGCGCTTCGATGATGTTTTGAATCACCGTTTTATGCGGCCACAAATTGAAGCTCTGAAACACAAAACCGAGTTGCATACGCATCAGTTTGATCGCCCGCTGCTGCTCTCGGCTGAGTTTGCCTTGCCCATTGTTCAGGGTCACGCGGTGATCGCCGACGGTGATCTCACCGCCCTGAGGCACTTCCAGAAACGGAATACAGCGCAGTAGCGTGCTTTTACCTGACCCGCTGGCCCCGATCAGGGAAATAACGTCACCATCCTGCGCGGTGAGGCTGATGTCGTGGAGCACGGCTTGCCCGCTGTAGCTTTTTTGCACATTACGCAGGGTAATCGTGGGATTGGTCATGGTCGCGCTCCGGCTTGATAAGGCGATAAATAGCGCTCCAGCCGCGCCATACCGTAGCTAACCAAAACCGTTAGCAACAGATAGATCGCGGCGGCGCTGATGAAAACCTCCAGCGCGCGGAAGGTTTCGGAAACAATCGAATCGGCAATGCCGGTCATCTCCATCAGGCTGATGGTGCTGACCAGCGAGGTGGATTTCAGCATAGAGATGACCTCATTGCTGTAGGCAGGCAGCGCCTGGCGCACGGCAAGCGGCAGCGTAATGCGGCGCAGCGTGGTGAAACGCGTCATACCGCACACCCGCGCCGCCTCAATCGATTGCGGGCTCACGGCATTCAGTCCGCCGCGAAGAATCTCTGCGGTGTAAGCGGCATCATTCAAGATGAGCGCGATCAACCCACACCAATAGGGATCGCGCAGCAGCGGCCATAACACGCTCTCGCGCACTGCCGGCAAGCTACCGAGGCCGTAATAAATCATGAAGATTTGGATGAGCAGCGGCGTGCCGCGAAACAGCCACACATAGAAACGGGTGACATAACTGCCCACGCGATGTTGGCGCAGCAGATTGAGCAGCAGCGCCAACACGGCGCCACCCATTAGCGACAGGATGGCAAGGTTCAGCGTGAGCGGTAAGCCTCGCCATAATGCCGCGAAGGTGTGCTGTAAAAACGTTACATCCATGGTCGTGGTCCTTTACCAACGCGCGCGCGGCTGGCCGCGCATGGCGAATTTTTCCACGTAGCGGAAAAGCCAATCGGAACAGGTGGTGATAATCAGGTAGATCACGGCACCCACGCTGTAAAAGAAAAAGGGCATCTGGGTGGAGTTGGACGCCGTCGATATCTGGTTCATGGTCTCAACCAATCCCGTCACTGAAACCAACGCCGACTCTTTAATCACGGATTGCCACTGGTTGCCCATGCCCGGCAGCGCGGTGCGCAACGCCTGTGGCACGATGATGCGGCGGAACAGCATCAGGCGGCCCATGCCGGTCACCGTGGCGGCTTCGAGTGTGCCGCGCGGGATCGCATTAAACGCCCCGCGAAACACGCCGCTTTGGTAAGCGCCAGAGATCAACCCGATCGCAATGGCACCCGCCACGAATCCGTTGACGTCAAACGGGCCCGCCAGCCCCAGCTTTTCTCCCACGAATGAGACAACCTGACGACCACCAAAGTAAAAGAGATAGATCACCAGCAGCTCTGGGACGCCACGAAACAGCGTGATATAGGCGTGGGCGAGGCGCTGTTGCCAGCGCGCGCCGCTGATTTGCATCCAGCACAGTACGCTGCCCAACGCCGCACCCAACAGCCAGGCACAAAGCGAAACGGACACGGTAACCGCGGCGGCGTCCATCAGCACGCCGCCCCACCCTTCATCACCGAAGCCCAATAGTTGCCAATCAATCGTCATAGGCGTTCAGCATCACTCCGCTGGCGCGACGTTTTCGCCGAACCATTTTTGTGACAGCTGCTTGAGCGTGCCATCTTTGATCATGGACACCAGCGCGGTGTCCAGCGCGGCTTTAAGTTCAGGGTTATTTTTGCGGATCGCAATCGCCGATCCCTGGCCCAGCACGCCGCCGACAAAGCCGTAGCCGGTGCTATTAACGCTATCGAGGTGTTTTTCCACGTAGGCATTCAGATTAGTGCGTGACGCCATGACCGCGTCCACGCGCCCGTTTAACAGGTCAGCAAAGGTTTCAGGACCAGACTGGTAGGTTCGGATGGTGGCGACATCAGCCAGATATTTATTGAGGAAATCCGCCTGGATGGTCGCCACTTGTACCGCGATGGTTTTGCCTTTGAATTTTTCTTTCAGCGCGTCGATTGCCTTGGTCATCGCGGCGGCATCATCGGCTTTGACCACTTCGCCGTTGCCCGGCAGCGTATCGACCGCACTGCCCTTCATGGTGACAAAACCGGAAACCGAGACCGTGTATTGATGGGTAAAATCCACCACCTCCTGACGTTTTGGCGTGACCGTCACGGCGTCGATCACCGCATCGTATTTGCCGTCAACCAATCCGGGAATCATACCCGACCACTTCTGCGCGACAATCTCGTATTTGAAGCCCGCCCGTTTTGCCAACTCCGCCACCATATCCGGCTCATATCCCACAATCTTGCCGCTCGGTGTCGATTGGTTAAATGGCGGATAAGCGGCTTCCGTGGCAAATTTCAAGGTGCCAAAATCTTTTGCCTGCACCAGCGCAGACGCCAGCAGCAACATGCCCGCAGACAGGGTAGACAGTCTTTTACGCATCATAAAAACCTCAGTGTGATGTAGGGGAAAGGAGATCGATAGCCAGGCGGGCGAGCGCCTGCGTACCTGCGTGCAGACTGCGTTCATCGGGCTGATAGTCTGAGTTATGCAGGTGATCGTCGCGTCCCGGCGCGCCGGAACCGATATGGATCTGGCACCCCGGCGCCCGTTCGGTGAACAGGGAAAAATCCTCCGCGCCAAAGCTCAGGCTGGGCTGCGCGACGATAGGTTTACCAAACTGGTGGGAGAGAATGATCTCCAGTGCGCTGACCAGGCTGTCATCATTCATCAGCGGCGGGACGCCGTGCTGGTAGTGAATCTCAATGCGCGTGTTCGAAGCCAGCGCTACACCCGCGCAGATGCGTCGGAAGGCCGCTTCCATCGCTGCACGGGTTTCGGGGGACTTGGCGCGCACCGTTCCCTGAATCAGGCAGCTATCAGAAATGATGTTGTGCGTGGAGCCGCCGTGAATGTGGCCAATGGTTAACACCGCCGAGTTCGCGGGATCAAGCTCGCGTGAAACAATGGTCTGAAGCTGGCTGATGAGGTTCGCCGCAGCAATAATGGGATCGGTGCCCATGTGCGGGCGCGCGGCATGCGTGGATTTGCCGTGAATAACGATGTCAAATTCGTCGCTGGACGCCGTGCTGGCGCCGCGAGTTAGCGCAATCTCTCCGGCCGGCAGCTCCGGTTTATTGTGCAGCGTGATGGCGTAATCGATACCGTCCGCCGCACCATCGGCAATCATAGCTTGAGCGCCGCTTTCTGCGGTTTCTTCCGCCGGCTGGAAAATCAGCCGCACCGTGCCATGCAGACGCGCCTGATAATGCGGCAAAATGGCTGCCACGCCCAACAGCGTTGCGGTATGAATATCATGGCCGCAGGCATGCATTTTACCGGGATACTGGCTGCTAAACGGCAAGCCGGTTTGTTCATGAATCGGCAGCGCATCCATATCCGCACGCAGCAGCAGCGTTTTGCCGGGCTGCGCGCCAATAATGTCTACCATGACGCCGGTGCGGCCTACGCCGGTTTTGGGCGTCAGCCCCAGGCGCAGCAGTTCCTGATTAACCAACTCGGCGGTGCGCACCGTATCAAATCCCAGTTCAGGGTGAGCGTGAATGTCACGTCGCAGTGCTATGAGATGGGCTTCAAGGCGTTCACTTCTTTCACAAATTTCCCGGGCTAAAATGGCGTTTGCGTCTGTCATAAGTGCGCTTTTCTTGCAGGCTCGCGCCTGGCCTTAATGGCATTTTTATGAATAATGTCACTTTATTTATTCACAGCACCGCACAGATTGCAACGCACAATCAGGCAAATTACTCATTGAAATTACGTCATTTTTTCTAATCATTTGTGCGAGCAGGATAAAATGCGTCGAATGCATGTTTACGCATCGATAACATTTATAATTTTTCATGCCTTATCAGTTTTACTGATTCAGTATCCTGGTTACCTTCTCGCCCTACCGCGAACCCGCCGTCTCAGTGCGGCTCAAAGCGTCCGGGTTGCTGCTCTGCGGGCAGGAGTGCGAAAGCGCGCTTCATCACGCGCGCTTCCTCTGCCGGACTGCGTCCGAACATCCGCTTAAATTCACGGCTAAACTGCGAATCGCTCTCATAACCCACGCGCGCTGCCGCGCCTGCTGCGGTGACGTTGTCGCGAATCATCATCAGGCGCGCCTGATGCAGACGCAGCGATTTTACATACTGAATCGGTGAGGTTTGCGTCAGGTTTTTAAAATGCAGATGAAAGCGCGGCACGCTCATCCCCGCCTCGTTAGCCAGAGAAGGCACGTCTAGCGGCATGCGCCAGTCGGCATGGATGCGGTGCAGCGCGCGGGCGATGCGGCCAAAATGCCCCTGAAAGGTCAAGGCGGCTCGCACCGCCGCGCCCTGTGGTCCCATTAAAACGCGAAAGCACACTTCTTCTGCGCGCGCCGGGCCGAGTATTTTTGCTTCCAGCGGATCGCTTAACGCGTCCAGTAGCCGCAGGGTGGCTTCCGCCAGCGCGGCATCAATCGGCGTGGAGACCATGCCTGCGGGCGGCTCGCGGGTGACCGCGACGGTTTCCGGAAGCTGGGCCACCAAGCGAGACACGTTATCAATATCAAGGCGTAGCGCCAGCCCCAACAGCGGCTCGCGTGAGGTTGCTTCTGTTTCAGCGGAAAACGGCAGCGGCACCGAAAGCACCAGATAGTGCTGCGCATCGTAGTGGTAGAGGCGGTCGCCAAGAAACGCGCGCTTCGCGCCCTGGCAAATAATAATGATGCTGGGTTCATACAGCACCGGCGTACGGGCCCACTGTTGATTAGCGCGCATAAAACGCACGCCGTCCAGCAACGATTCGGTATAGCCTTCGTGGCGCGCTAGTTGGCTAAGCCGCGCGCAAATTTGCGGATGCAACGCTGATGACATGTCCGTTCTCCCTAAGAGATTTTTAGGCAAAGCATAGCGGCCTGGCGCAATTGTTATCAACGCTGGCGAGATAATCAGGCAATGATGCGCGACGTTCCGGCCTGTTTATCCTGCGTACACTTTTTCACAATGTCCTCGTCAACTACACGAGGAGTTCAGCATGTCTAAAGTCGTTGTTTTAACCGGCGCCAGCAGCGGTATCGGCGAAGCTATCGCGCGCTATTTGGCGCAGCAGCAGTACACCTTAATTCTCGGTGCACGCCGCACCGAAAGACTCTCTGCATTGTGCGAAGCACTGCGTACGGACGGAGCCCGCGTGCACTTTCTCGCCACGGATGTCACGCGCCGTGAATCCGTGCAGCAGCTGGCGGACTTCGCGCTGGCGCACTATGGCCGCATTGACGTGATGATCAACAACGCCGGTGTAATGCCGCTGTCGCCCATGCACGCTCTGAAAGTGGAAGAGTGGGATCGGATGCTGGACGTCAACGTGCGCGGCGTGCTCTACGGCATTGCCGCTGTGTTGCCAACAATGGCGCAGCAGCAAGCGGGTCACATCATCAATATTGCCTCGATTGGTGCGCTGGCGGTTTCGCCTACCGCCGCCGTGTATTGCGCCACTAAATTTGCCGTTCGCGCCCTATCGGACGGCCTGCGCCAGGAGTCACCTCATTTGCGCGTTACGGTAATTAACCCCGGCGTGGTGGAATCGGAACTGGCAGAAAGCATCACCGACGAGGTCGCGCGGGAAGCGATGAAGCACTATCGGCAGATTGCGTTGAAGCCCGAGGCCATCGCCAAAGCTGTGGCGTGGGCGATTGAACAGCCTGGCGAGGTTGACGTGAATGAAATCACGCTGCGCCCTACTGCCAGCGGGCATTAAGGCAAATAAAAGGTGGCGATTTCAGGCTGAAATTCTCCGCTTTAGCGCATTAATTTAGCAGCAGCCGCCTCGGTTGCTGCTCGCCGTCGGGCGATAAAATCTTTCATTTGCGCGCGCGCCTGGTCTAGCCTTGCTGTACTGGCGGTTCGGGGCGAGCCGCTGTTAAACGGGGGATGAGGATCGTATTCCATTTGCAGCTGGATCAGCTCAGCCGTTTCGCGTCCCACGATGGCTTCTGCCACGGTAAGGGCATAATCGATGCCGGAGGTGACGCCCGCACCGGTGATGCGGTTGCGATCCCACACCACCCTCTGCTCGACCGGTATCGCACCTAACAGGCTGAGCTGATCGAGCGAGCCCCAGTGCGTCGTGGCACGATAGCCGCGCAATAATCCCGCGGCGCCTAGCACCAGCGAACCGGTACACACTGAGGTCACCCACTTTGCCGTGCGCGCCTTTTCCCGCACAAACGCGAGCGTTTCGCTGTCGTCCATCAGGGCAATTTGGCCCGGTCCACCCGGAATACAGAGGAGATCAAGCGGTGGACAATCAGCAAAGGAGGTGTCAGGCAGGATGGCCATGCCGCGATCGGATATGACCGGTTGGCGATCTTTCCAGATAAGATGCACGTTAACGCCAGGCAGCCGTGCAAACACTTCCCACGGCCCCGTGAGATCGAGCTGCGTGAGCGCAGGAAACAGCAGAAAACCCACAGTGATAGATGAATCTCTCATGATGCGTTCCGTCATGAAATGTCAGAACGTCATCATGGCGTGAACGTCAGTAAGAGGCAAACACCTTAAAGCCAGCCCGCTTTTTTGAAGCGTGCCCACATTACGCCACAAATGGTGAAGGTGGCGACCAGTACGGCCGGATAGCCAAAGTGGCTTTTTAGCTCCGGCATGTCGGAGAAATTCATGCCATACATGCTGAAAACAATGGTCGGCACAATCAGCACCGCCCCCCACCCCGCCAGTTTTTTGTTTACTTCGCTCTGCTGTACCGAGACCAGCGCCAGGTTCACCTGCATCGCACTGGTGAGCATTTCGCGCATGTCTTCGCTATCCACCACCACGTGATGGGCATGATCCTGCACATCACGCAGATAGGCGCGCAAATTTTTAGGAATAAAATCTTCATGAAAGCGCATCAGCTGGGCACAAATCTCTGTGACCGGCATAGCGGCATTGCGCAGCGCCAACAACTCCCGACGCAGGCGGTAAACCCCTTGCAGCGCGTGACTGTCGAAACGGGTGGTAAACATCCCCTGCTCCAGTTCACCAATGCGCTCGCTGAGCGCTTCGGTAATATTGGCGTATTGATCGACTATAAAATCCAGCAGGCAGTAGAACGCATAGCCCGGCCCTTCACACAGCATGGCCTGGTTTTTTTCAGCTTTGGCACGAATAGCCGCATAGCCTTCTGCGGAGCCGTGGCGCACGGTGATCAGAAAATTTTTGCCGAGGAAAAAGTGTGTTTCACCGAAGCAGATACGTTGCTGATCGTTCAGATGAGCGGTTTTCGCCACGATAAAGACGGATTCGCCATACTGTTCAATTTTGGGCCGCTGATGCGCCACCAGCGCATCTTCAATGGCCAGTTCGTGCAAATTGAACTCCTGCTGCAGCGTTTGCATAAAATCCGGTTCAGGCTGATTCAGCCCAAGCCAGACAAACGATTTTTCCTCTTTGAGGACTTCGCTGATCTCTGCAATGTCCACATGCTCCTGGCGTTTACCGTGGCGATACACCACGCAATTAATCACTTTACTGCTGTTCACGTGAGGGTCTCTTGTCATAATCAGGATGAATGGCACGTGTCATTTCCACACACGCCAGATCGGCCTGCGCCAGCGCGGAGGGATAAAGCGCCTCGCGCACGCTGCTGAAGCCGTGACGCAGATAAAAGCCGCTGGCGTTCGGCGTCGCGGCAAGCCAAAGCTGCGTGAAGTCGCGCTGCCGCGCCTCGTCGATCAGTGCCTCCATAATGGCGCTGGCGTAACCTCTGCCGTTGCATTGCGGCAGCGTGAATATCGCTTCAATACTGCCGCTGCTAAGATCGAGAAAGCCCGTGGCGGCCAAGCCATAATCCGCATCGTCGACGACATAAAAAGGGTTGTTTTTGATCGCCGAACTGAAGCCATCAGGGTGTGCGTCTGGCGTCCACGCGGCAATGATTTCAGGCGTGTAAACAGATTGACAGCCGTGGCGAATGGCGAGATTGCGTACTCGCCACAGCGCATGAGCCTCTTCTTGATGTGCAAGGCGCGGGGTCATCATGACTTCCCTCAAATCGAAAATGCGAGAAATGAGCGTAGCAAAACTGGCGGCAAAGCGGATCCGCCAGTGACACAGTTTTAAGGTACACCGAGATAGCGTAACAGCGCAGTCATTGCTGCTGCGCCCAGGATGATCAGGATCAAGGGCGCGCGGCGCCATGCCAGGAAAACAGCGAACAGCACGCCCACCACGCGCGCGATGCCCGAAAATTGGCTGCCTTCAAACAGCGCGGTCGTGACGGCCACGGCCAGTAGCAGCACCGTCGCGGCGTCGGAAAGCATGGCGCGCACGCGCGGTGACATCGACATGCGACTGCCTAATCGGTAGCCTGCAAAGCGGATGGCATACGTGCCCACTGCCAACAGAACGATCCCCACCAGAACGAGATTACTGTGCATCTTTTCTCTCCCGCCAGCCAAGCAGCCCCAACAGCGAAAACAGCACAGGCATGCCCGCCGGTACAAAGGGCGTAACGCAAACGGAAAGCGCTGTGCCGATCATGGCAGGGAGTCGAGTGCGCCGCTGGCGCAATGCGGGAAAAATCAGCGCAATTAAAATGGCAGGAAACACCGCATCCAGTCCAATGACGCTCACATCAGGAATAAACCGCCCGATAAAAGCGCCGCTGATCACGGATAACGGCCAGATGGCAAAGATGCCCAGTCCACACACCCAGTATGCTGCACGCCGCTGCGCCAGTTGAGCCTGTGAAATGCCAAACACCACGCTTTCGTCATTCATGATATGGCAGCCCAACAGGCTGCGTCCGCCCTGCCCAACCAGATCTTTCACCGCGATACCAAAGGGCAAATGGCGTGCGTTCACCAACAATCCCGCAGCGGCAGCCGTCACCGGACTGCCGCCACCGGCAACGATACCGATGAAAAGAAATTCGGACGCCCCCGCCAAAACCAGCGTAGAGAGCATCAACGGTACCCACAGCGGGAACCCCTCTGCGGCAGCGAGTGAACCATACGACAGCCCGACGATGCCATCGGCAAGACACACCAGACCTATCGCTTTAATGACGCCGCGATCGAGCGGCACTGCACCCAGACGTATCACAATTTATTCTCATATCGAACAGGTTAGCCGTTATAATGAACGCGCCCCGATAGTTTTACAAGATGAACATATTGTTCGATATAAAGAACAGGAGTGACGGTGACACCCATAGATATTATTGCTGCTGGCTTGCTGCGAGAGCGCCAACTCGCCGGACTTTCGCTGTCAGAGGTGGCGCGCCGCGCCGGGATAGCCAAATCAACGCTGTCTCAACTTGAAGCCGGCAACGGCAATCCCAGTATTGAAACGCTGTGGTCCCTGTGTGTGGCGCTGAATATTCCGTTTGCCCGGCTGATGGAGCCTGAAGTGAAGCGTTTACAGGTGATCCGACGCGGTGAAGGGATGGTGATCTCGGCGGAACTGTCAGACTATCAGGCCGCTCTGCTTGCGACCTGCCCTCCGGGCGGCCGACGCGACCTCTATCTGATTACCAGCCAGCCGGGCGCGCCACGTGCTTCCAAGCCTCATCCTCCCGGTTCAGTTGAACACGTCATCATTGCGCGTGGGCGCGCTCGCGTCGGGCCCGCAGATGCCCCGGTCGAATTGCATCCCGGTGACTACATCTGCTATCCCGCTGACGAGCCGCATCTGTTTGAAGCGTTAGAGCCTGATACGCTCGCGGTGCAGCTGTCAGAGCAAAATTAGCCATCACAATTTCCTCTGACGGCTTGCGGTGATTTGGCCTGCGCAACGTGCCATGCTGGTTCCCTGCCTGGCAGCCTATGAGAAACCGATGGAGATACTTCCCGCACGGCCGCACCACGCGGCGGCCATTCAACACATCTACGCCTGGCATGTGCTACACGGTTGCGCCACGTTTGAGACAGAACCACCGAACGAAGATGAAATGTCTCGGCGCATCAATGAGGTCACGCAGCGCGGCGGCTTCTGGCTGGTGGCTCAGGAGCGAGACCACGTTTTGGGTTACTGTTATTTAACGCATTATCGCCCACGCTATGCCTATCGCTTTACGCTTGAAGATTCTATTTATCTTGCTCCCGAACACGTCGGCCGTGGGGTGGGCCGTGCGCTGTTGCAACACGCTCTCACGCTTGCTGAAACGGCTGGATTTCGACAAATCGTGGCCATTGTGGGTGATAGCGCCAATCAGGCATCGCTGGGTTTACACCGCGCGCTGGGTTTTGTACCAACGGGCGTGTTGAAATCGGTAGGATTCAAGCACGGGCGCTGGCTGGATACGGTGATCATGCAGCGCCCGTTGGGAGAGGGTGATACGCAGTTGCCCGAGATGCCGCACGAGCCGAAAGATTCACTGTAATCAGCAAACGCTTCGGGATACCTTCACGGGCGCCAACAGCGCCCGGCTGGGTGTTTAGCGGCGATTTTTCCAGACGGTCTGCACGTTGCAAAATTCGTGCACGCCAAAACTGGAAAGCTCGCGCCCATAACCGCTCTTTTTCACACCGCCAATCGCAACGCGCGGATCAGAGGCACCGTTGCCGTTAATAAAGACGGCGCCGGTTTCTAACTGAGCGGCCAACTGGTTAGCGAGCGCCTCGTTGCCACTCCATAGGGTGGCGCTGAGCCCAAAGTCACTGTCATTGGCCAGTTCCAGCGCGTGTTCGGCATCTTTCGCAACGGTAATCGCCGCAACGGGTCCGAAGATCTCCTGACGAAATGCGGTCATGTGCGGCGCCACGTCAGCAAGAATCGTCGGTGCGTAGTAATTTCCTGCCCCCTCAATCTTGTGTCCGCCCATTACCAGACGTGCTCCCTGCTGCACAGTTTCCTGCACCTGAAGATCGAGTTCATCACGCAGATCGTAGCGCGCCATGGGACCGATAAAGGTGTCCTCCTCAAGGGGATTGCCTACCTTCAAGGCTTGCACTGCTGCGCTAAAACGCTGCTCAAACGCCTCAGCAATGCTCTCTTCGATGATAAAGCGTTTGGCGGCCATGCAGACCTGTCCGGTGTTTTGATAGCGTCCTGCGACGGCAGAGGCAACGGCAGCATCCAGATCCGCATCGGCGAGCACGATAAATGGATCTGCGCCACCCAACTCAAGTACCGTCTTTTTCAATACGGCGCCTGCCTGCGCCGCAATTGCGGCTCCGGCGCGCACGCTGCCTGTCACAGCCACGGCAGCAATACGGGGATCGTTGATGGCGGCAGAAACGCCTGCGTTATCTACATTGATGAGCGTAAAGCCGCCCTGCGGCAAATCGGTCGCGTCAAACAATGATGACATGAGTTCGGCGCAGCCCATGACGCTTGGCGCATGTTTGAGGACATAGGTGTTCCCTGCCAGCAGCATGCTCACCGCACCGCGTAGGACTTGCCAGTAGGGGAAGTTCCACGGCATAACGGCTAAGATCACCCCTAATGGACGGAAAGCTTGCCATGCCTGTTGGTTTTCAACCAGGGTGGGTTTGTCAGCTAACATGGCCGGACCGTGTTCCGCATACCAGTCACATAAACTGGCACATTTCAGCACTTCAGCGCGTGATTGCGCGAGAGGTTTACCCATCTCCAGCGTCGCCATCTTCGCCAGTTCATCCTGACGCTGACGCAATTGTTCACCCAGTTGACGCAACACGTGGACGCGTTTCTCCAGCGGGGTATTTCGCCAGACAGCAAAGGCATCCGTGCTTTGCTGCAGTGCCGTTTCGAGCTGATGCTCATTAAGCAGCGGATAGGTTGCTATGATGTCACCCGTGGTCGGGTTGCGAGAAGTGACGTTATCTGACATGTAGGCCTTCCTGATAAAAAGTGGGTTCAGAGGACACCTACCGTACGCCGCTTTGGTGCTGATGAAAAATGAATATTCTTGAGGAAGTTATTCTTTATAAGTGAAGGTTAGGATCGCTTAGTCAGTACGTCTTATCTTTGGGGCATTTTTTCTAAGACGGCTTTATTCGACCACATTCATGCTTATCAATCTGATTCTGCGAAGACTTATCCAGTTATACAGTGAATAGATCTCTAAAAAGATCATTAAGAGATCTAAAAGAGATCCTAAGAGATCCCCGATCGCGCAAAGCCGCATGGGACAAGGCCTGAGAAGGTGATCGCGTTCACTATAATGAGTAAAATGTTCACTGTAACCAGTAGATTATTCACTATAGACTGTGGAATGTTCACTATAATCGGTGATACTGTTCACTGTAATCAGAAAACGATCCTTTTCATCCACAGCGTGAAGATCATCTCCCATGGCAGATAAAGATAGCGAAAACAAAGCGTTACTAGAACCTTTTCTGTCTGTGACAAAAAACAGCGGTGAAGTTATTCAGCTTCATCCGAACAAAAATAACACCGTGCAACCGGTCGCGCTGATGCGCCTTGGCCTGTTTGTGCCAACGTTAAAATCCACGGCGCGCGGTAAATCTGGCGCAATGGCCTCGACCGATGCCACGAAAGAGCTGAAAAACCTGTCGTTAGTTAAAGCTGAAGGTTACGAAAAAATCACCATCACGGGTGCCAGGTTGGATATGGATAACGATTTCAAAACTTGGGCCGGGATCATACAGTCATTTTCCCGTTATCCTTCTAAAGGTGACACGGTTACCCTTCCGTTCATCGATTTTGTAAAAATGTGCGGGATTCCTTCCGCCAACTCTTCTGCGGCGCTGCGTAAACGCCTGGATGCATCACTTCGGCGTATCGCCACCAACACCCTTTCGTTCGAAGGCAACGGCAAAGCGTACCATACGCACCTCGTTCAATCGGCCTATTACGACCGTGAGAAGGATCTGGTTCGCATTCAAGCCGATCCTAAGCTGTTTGAGCTTTATAATTTCGATCACAAAGTCTTACTGCAGTTGCGGGCGATTTCGCGCCTGAAACGCAAGGAGTCTGCTCAGGCGCTTTATACGTACCTGGAGAGTCTGCCCACTAATCCTGCGCCGATATCGCTTGCCAGACTGCGTATGCGCCTTAATTTAGGCTCCAAGACGACTACCCAGAACCATGTGGTGCGCCGAGCCATGGAACAGCTCAAAGAGATTGGCTATTTGGACTATTCAGAAGTGAAGCGTGGCCGCTCAGTGTTTTTCATCATTCACAGCAGAACGCCTAAGCTGGATGGGATTAGCAATCTAGAGAGTATTGATGTGCTGGATGACATCGAGTTCGAGGACTGAGCACCCATTCACTGTAATCAGTGAGTCGGACAAAATGGTGTCGCTATTGAGCAAAAAGTGACACCTGTTCCGGTTTGACCAAGAGCTTGAAACACCTCCAAGACGCGTTCACTGTAATCAGCAATATTCACTGTAATCAGCATTCTTCTTCTTTCCTGCTCTCTTCATTTAATGGTTAATGCATGGCATTAGCCCTATTTCCATGGTTTACATTGATAGTAAGCACTCACAAATAAAATATCAGCCTCGCTTATCCTGTTGGCCTATTCGGCATTTGCTGATTACAGTGAATATCGCTACAGCACAAAAGTTATTTGCTCCTTTTGAGCAGCACATAACTCTCAAAGCCGATTACAGTGAACGCTTTTATTTAAGTTATTGATATTTATTATTTATATTTCCTTGATGCTCAACGTTCACTGTAATCAGTATTTTCACTGTAATAAACACCAGTAAAAGTGACAGGGTTAGCTCTGCTGCTGATTACAGTGAACGTTAATGCCTCTGCTCTGCCTGTCGGGCCCTGCACGCTTACAGGGGAACGCGTTTAACGCCGCGCCTGAAGCCATTACATGTCACGCTAAGAATCCCGTTACTCGTCAGCTGTTCCCTTCTCGACCCCTGCATGCAGTGGATCAGTACGTTATGTCATTGCCTCGAGGGGTTATGTTTCTGATTACAGTGAACGCTGGCAAAATGCAGCGGCCCTGCTACTGACTACAGTGAATGTCTTTTAGCGTGATGCAGTCCACGCATCCTCAAAGTAAGAGCACTGATTACAGTGAATCTTGCGATCGCTATTCAGCGACTAAGTGTACCTTCACGCACTGCATTACTGATTACAGTGAATGCTTACAGGAAAGCGTGAAATAGCTGTCTGGTAGCCCTGTTAGCCTCAGTCATCGATACCAACGGGCGTGCTTACTGCCACCACGGTTACTGATTACAGTGAACACTTGAGCGGGCCACCGGCATAAGAACGGTCATTATCCTCTCCGCCTTACCGGAGGCATTACTGATTACAGTGAACGTGTTGGGCTGCCAGTACCAAACGAATATGCCGTAGCCCTTGTTAAGCGAAAATTTACCCACTGATTACAGTGAACGTTGCAGCCCCAGAGTCGCTGACCGCTGCACGACGTACTGATTACAGTGAATGCCTGGTGCCTGTTGCTGATTACAGTGAACGTTCGGCATTCCTGATCTTTTACTCTCTACAGTGAATCTTCTGCGCTAAAGCAGGGATCGCGCTCGCCACTATCACCCCATTACTGATTACAGTGAATGTTTTGAGCCTGTGTTTGCCTCCCTGCCCTCTTTGTTATCAGGCATCTCTCACCGCTACTGAATACAGTGAATGTTTTTATTTTAAGGGCGATCCCACGCAGACATGACTATTCAAGATTAAATGATATGAACTTGCCTCATGTGTAGGATTTATGTATAAAGTCAAAAATCCTACATATGTGGAGCAAGTATGGCTAACGATGAGAAACAAGTGCTGAAGGTTGCTCAACGTTCTGAAAGAATGCTGTTAAGTCTGACAGAGCAGATTCAGGCACAAAAACAAGAACTCCGTGAGAATACGTTCTATCAGGTTTATGCCAAAGCCGCGCTGGCGAAATTGCCGAAGTTAACCCGCGCAAACGTTGACTATGCGGTAAACGAAATGGAAGAGAACGGCTATCAGTTTGATAAGCGTGCAGCCGGCACTTCCACAAAGTATGCGATGTCGATTCAAAACATCATCGATATTTACCATCATCGAGGCGTGCCCAAATATCGCGATCGCCATGCGGAAGCGTTTACGCTATTTGTGGGAAATCTGAAAGGCGGCGTGTCGAAAACCGTTTCAACGGTATCGCTGGCTCACGCTCTGCGCGCGCACCCGCATTTGCTCTTCGAAGACCTGCGCATCTTGGTTATCGATCTCGATCCCCAATCTTCCGCCACCATGTTCTTAAATCATGAACGTTCGGTTGGGCTGGTGGAAGCTACCGCCGCACAGGCCATGCTGCAAAACGTCAGCCGCGAAGAGTTGTTGAATGAATTTGTCGTGCCGTCAATCGTGCCCGGCGTAGATGTGCTGCCCGCTTCTATCGACGACGCCTTTATTGCTTCTCGCTGGGAAGAGCTATGCAGTGAGCACCTGCCTCATCACAATGTACACGGTGTGCTGTATGAAAACGTGGTGTCGAAGCTCAAAAAAGATTACGACTTTATTTTTATCGACAGTGGCCCGCACCTGGATGCTTTCCTGAAAAACGCGATTGCGGCATCGGATTTGTTAATGACGCCGGTCCCCCCTGCGCAAGTGGATTTTCATTCAACGCTAAAATACCTGACGCGCCTGCCTGAGCTCATCGCCATTATTGAAGACTCTGGGGTGCCTTGTCGGCTCCAGGGCAATATCGGTTTCATGTCCAAGCTCTCCAACAAGGCTGACCACAAGCTTTGTCACAGCCTCGCCAAGGAAATTTTTGGCGGCGACATGCTGGATGCAGCGTTGCCACGACTTGATGGCTTCGAGCGCTGCGGCGAATCCTTTGACACGGTGATTTCCGCGAACCCATCAACCTATGTCGGCAGTACTGAGGCGCTTAAGAACGCACGTTCAGCCGCCGAAGATTTTGCCAAAGCTGTGTTTGACCGTATTGAATTTATTCGCCTGAACTGAGGTTATTATGAGCGCAAAACGTATTACGATTGGCCGTACCTTCAGCCAAACACCTTTGCAGAATGACAACGATTCAGCGAGCCATTCACAAACTTTCATTCTCTCCACGGGCAAGCGCGCCCTGTTTACGCTGCAGCACATTGCGGCGAAAGACATTGAGGCGCAGACCTATGTGGTTATGGAAACCAATGGGCGCGACCAATCCGGCCTTACGCCAGAATCGCTGCGGGATATCATTCGCACCATAAAGCTCCAACAGTTTTTTCCAGCCATAGGCGTTAAACGCGACGACCGCATAGAAATCCTCGACGGTTCGCGGCGACGTGCGGCAGCGCTGCACTGTAAAACGGGGCTGGATGTGTTAGTCACGGAGTCGAGCATTTCAGCGGAAGAGGCGCGGCGTCTGGCGCAGGATATTCAAACCGCCCGCGAACACAACCTGCGTGAAGTCGGCATGCGACTGATGTCGTTAAAAGAGAGCGGCATGTCTCAAAAAGAGATCGCCGAGAATCAGGGGCTGTCACAAGCGAAAGTCACTCGTGCGCTACAGGCAGCAAGCGTGCCTCTTGCGCTGGTTTCCCTGTTCCCCAATCATTCTGAACTCTCTTACCCCGACTACAAAACGCTGTTACAGGCGTGCGAAAAGCTACAAGAAACAGGACAGACGGTCGAGGCGCTCATTGATGCGATTGCCAGCGATATCGATAATGTGTGCGCTCGCGACGGGCTGGCAGAAGACGAAGTGAAGAATGCTATTTTGCGTCTGGTTCGCAACGGTAGCCACTCTCTCGTACAGTCCCCGACGAAAGATAAAGCCGTCACAACGCCGCTGTGGTCATTCGCGGATAAAGATCGTTTTGCGCGTAAGAAAACGCGGGGCCGCATGTTCAGCTATGAGTTTAATCGGCAGTCTAAAGAACTGCAGGACGAACTTGATCGCGTCATCAATGAGACGCTAAACAAATTCCTCAATCAATGAAAGATGCCGCCGGAAGGCGGTTTTTTTTGATTCGCCAGCGTGTTTTCACGACTAAAGCTTTGAAAAGCTGTGATTCTTAGTAAAAATTTCAGCCTGAAATCGCCATAATTTCAGCGATAAGTGTGTCAAAGCCAGATAGTCCAATGCTGCCTGCGGATTAAGTAGCCAAAATTCTTCTCGACGGAATCCTGCGTGATTGCCTGTTTTCAGCATGCAGATAAACCGTGAAATCCTCTCCTTTCGCCGTCATGATTTCGCATCCATTTTGTTGAATTTATTGGTTTTTATGAAAAAATTTCAGGCTGAAATCGCCATGTTTTATGATTTTTTCCTCCTGCACGATTATCCAGGTTTAGGGTTTTAGCCAATGATTATTCAATACGTTATCCACAGAAAAAGTGGATAACTTTCTCCACTGGGGTATTGTGCTTCAAACGGATTTGAATAGCACCGAGGCGACAAGATATGAAATTAATCGGCCTGATTGGCGGTATGAGCTGGGAATCCACCGCGCTTTACTACCGCATTATCAATCAGCAGGTAAAACAGCAGTTGGGTGGCTTGCACTCTGCACGCTGCATAATCTAAAGCGTGGACTTCCACGACATCGAGGCGTTGCAATCTGCCGGCGAATGGGAAAAGGCAGGAGAGATCCTTGCTGACGCCGCAATGCGTCTTGAGCGCGCGGGCGCCGATTTTATTGTGCTCTGCACTAACACCATGCACAAAGTGGCACACGCAATTACTGATGCGGTATCCCTTCCGTTTTTACACATTGCCGATGCAACGGCAGCACACATCAGCAAAGTAAAATGCAAACGCGTGGGGCTGCTGGCGACAGCCTTCACCATGGAACAGTCGTTTTACATTGAGCGGTTTGCGCAATCAGGCATTGAGATTATCGTGCCTGATGAGGCCGATCGTCAGGCGGTACATGACATTATCTATCAAGAGCTTTGTTTAGGCGTGATACGCGATGCCTCTCGGCAACGCTACCGGGAGGTTATGGCGGCGTTGGTTGAGCAAGGCGCCGAAGGTATCATCTTAGGCTGTACCGAAATAACCCTGCTGGTCGATGCGCAAGACGCTTGCGTACCGCTGTTCGATACCACGCAACTTCATGCAGAGGAAGCCGTGCGATTCGCTTTGAGCGTCAACCTCGACAAATTGAAAATAAAAAGTTAACGACCGTTTGAATCCACAACGTTGCTGTCGCAGAGTACGACAGCGTTTTGCGGACCGAATGGCAATGACATGACGGCACAGGCAAGAAAAAGCTCTTGCTCATACAGACTGAATTTAATTGACCCGCAATTTTTATCCCACTGCATTGCGCATTGTTAACGCAGGCAAAACGGTAAAATTCCCTTACAAGCTGGTGGGCTGGACAGTTTTTCCGGTGTTCGGCTTATGGTAAAGTTGTTGATAATAATTACCATTACCTTTCAACAGGGAGTTTTTGATGAATAAGCCTTTGCTCGCGACCTTTGGTCTGTTGGCCTCAACATCAGCCGTTGCAACCACCTATCCGCTCACCATCACCGATTTAGACGGCCACAAGCAGGTAATTAAACAAGAGCCGCAGCACGTCATTCTGCAGGATGGTCGCGACATTTTGTCTCTGGCACTTCTGGACCGCGACAACCCGTTTCATCGCGTGGTGGCGTGGAACAATCTGCCCAAAAAACAAGATATCCGAACCTGGGAGATGTTAAAGCGCCAGTGGCCGGAAGCCGCGAGCATCAAAGACATGGGGTTTAACGATCAAGGTCAGGTTGACCTTGAGAGCGTACTGGCGAAAAAGCCCGATTTGATGATTGCGCAGTTGCGTGCAAAGGACGCCCTACAACAGTCCGGTGTGTTATCGACGCTGCAACGGCTAAATATTCCTGTGGTGTTTCTCGACTACGAACTGCATCCGGCAAAGAATACGGCGCCGAGTATAACGCTGCTGGGTAAAGTACTTAATCGCGAAAGTGAAGCGAAGGCTTACGTTGATTTTTATCAGGCGAAGTATGCCCGAATCACCAAAGCCGTGTCTGAAGCCGGCACAAAACCTACTGTATTCATTGAGCCCATTGCCGGTAATAGCGACAACTGCTGCTTTACGCACAGCCACAACGGCTGGGGCGGATTAGTCGAGGCAGTCGGCGGCAAGAACATTGGTTCAACCCTTTTGCCGGGTAATTCCGGGTTTGTTTCCATGGAAAAGATTATCGCCATGAAACCTGATGTCTACATCATGACCGGCTCAAAACGTCCGAACGCCAACGTTCTGCCGTTTGGCTACGGCGTGCAACCCAGCGAAGTCAGCGCCACATTCCAGACATTATTAAAGCGTACAGGTTTGGCGCAAATCGAACCGGTTAAGCAAAACCGCGTCTACGGTGTTTACCACCATTTCTACAATCACCCTTACAACATCATTGGTATGGAGATCTTAGCCAAAGATCTTTACCCGCAGCAGATGAAAGATGTCGCGCCGACCGCCGATTATCACACCTTGATTAAAACCTTTACGCGCTTGCCGGACGATGCCATTACGCTAAGCTATCCAGACAATCAGTAAGCGATTGAGCTGCACAGCGCGTAATTCACCGGATTGCGCGCTGTCAGCAACCGTACCGCCCTGTATCCGTCTCGCCTCACTCTTTCTGTTTCCGTAAAAGCGACTCTTTGACCTCTGCTTGGCTAGAAAGCTCTGAAAGCGGTTAACAAACTGATTATTCGCATTCTCATTAATCCATTGCGCGAGTAAGCTTAATGAAAACCTTTTCACGGCCGAACGGAATATCGGTTCACAACACAGGAGCGCAAAATGGCAGTCAAATTGATCGCGGTGGATATGGATGGAACGTTTCTTGATGACAATAAACAATACAATGCGCAGCGTTTCGCGCGTCAGTATGCGTTACTGAAAGAAAAGGGTATCCATTTTGTGGTCGCAAGCGGTAATCAGTATTTTCAGCTACAGCACTATTTCCCAGAAATAAAAGACGAAATCGCGTTCGTCGCGGAAAATGGCGCGTGGGTTTCCCACGGTGAGGAGATCATTTTTTGCGGCGAGCTGGCGCCAGAGCGCGTGCATCAGGTGCTCGACATCCTGGCAAAAGAACCGGATATCAGTACGGTGGTGTGTGGACGTAACGGCGCATATGTCCACGCCTCTATGCCGGATGAAGTCATGGCCATGCTGGCCAATCACTATCGCCGGCTCGAAAAGCGCGACGACCTTTATGCGATAGACGACACCATTTTTAAATTTTCTCTTAACCTTGCCCACGAAAACGTAGATGCGTTGCTTGAGCGCTTACACGGTGAACTGGGGGCGATTGAAAACATTATGCACCCGGTATCTAGCGGGTTTGGTTTTGTGGATTTGATTATCCCCGGCTGCCATAAGGCACACGGCATTGCGCTGCTGCAGCAGAAGTGGGGCATTGATGACTGTGAAGTTCTGGCTATCGGAGATAGCGCGAACGATCTCGAAATGCTGCGCCAGGCGTGCTACAGCTTTGCCATGGACAATGCGACAGAGGCGGTGGCAAAAGTGGCCCGCTATAAAACCCAAAGCAATAACGAGGAAGGGGCGCTCAACGTGATTGCGCGCTTGCTGGCACGCGAGACGCCATTCGCATAACGCCCGACGAAAAAGGGCGAGCTGTACTTTAACGTTCACTGTGATCAGTTGGCATGAGGGACGCTGAATGCAAGTGCGCTTCCATGGCATCAAGCGCCGCTTGGTGTTCAAGACCCCATTGATACATCTGCTCGATGGGTTCCGCAAACGTCTCACCCAGCGGGGTGAGACGATAATCCACTTTAGGCGGCACGACATCATACACGTGGCGCGCGATCAGTCCTCTCAGCTCCAGTTCTTTTAGCGTTTGAAACAGCATCTTTTTTGAAATCCCCTGCAAACTCCGTTGCAACTCACCGGTACGCGCGCGCCCGTTAGGCCAGTGATAAAGCGCGTGCAGAACCATGCTGCTCCACTTCAGGGAAAAAAGATCCATCAGACGACGCGGGGGAGAATCCGCGTAAAAAACCAATTTACCGTCGACCCAAGCTGGCATGGCGTCCTCTCATTACAGTGAATGTTTAAAGCTTGCTGATGACAACGATACACGATAACAGGCAAAGCGCTATGTGGTCACCAAAAGGTAACTACTGTCAAAATGGCACCACATTCACTATAGTTTGCCGCCTTTCGTACTTTGACGCCAACGCCCTTGGGAGGCTCGATGAAAATCAACGCACTGGTTGCCCATGACGCAACACAACCGCTTATCGCTGACGCGATTACGCTGCGCGCCCTGCAGCCGCATGACGTAAAAATTGACATTCTTTATTGCGGCGTCTGCCATTCCGATTTGCACATGGCGCGCAACGAATGGGCCGTCAGCCGCTATCCGCTGGTGCCTGGCCATGAAATCGTGGGGCGCGTGGTGGCCACGGGCGCGCAGGTTTCTCGCTATAAGGCAGGGGATATTGTTGGCGTGGGCGTGATGGTAGACGCGTGCCGTGAATGCCATTTTTGTCAGCAGCAGGAAGAGCAGTACTGCGAAGCGGGTTTTACGGCGACCTATAACGGCATTGACAAATATACCGGCGACAGTACGTGGGGCGGCTATGCGCAGCACACCATTGTGAATGAAGACTTCGTGGTCTCGGTGCCAGGCAATTTACCGCTGTCAGGCGTTGCCCCCTTGCTGTGCGCAGGCGTAACGGTTTGGTCACCGCTGCGACACTTCAATGTAAAGGCGGGTGATAACGTGGGCGTCGTAGGATTGGGCGGCTTGGGACACATGGCCGTCAAGCTGGCGTCTGCAATGGGCGCGGAGGTCACGCTCTTTACCACCTCGCCGGAGAAGGGCGAGGATGCGCGTCGTCTGGGTGCCAGCAATGTCGTGGTCTCGCGCGATGCGGCGCAGATGGCAGCGGCGCGAACCTCACTGGACGTCATTATCGATTGCGTCTCCGCACCGCACGACTTGAATCCCTATCTGGCTACGCTGAAAACGAACGGTCGCTTAGTGCTGGTGGGGATCCCCGAATCACCCCATCTGGCGCCGGATGTCACACCGATGGTGTTTCGGCGCTTAAGCATCAGCGGAACGTCTATCGGCAGTATCAAGGAGACACAGGACATGCTGAATTTCTGTGGTGAACACGGCATTACCGCCGACGTTGAAGTCATCGCAGGCGAGTGCGTGGAAAACGCTTTTTCACGCATGTTGCAAGGCGATGTTAAGTATCGCTTCGTGATCGATATTGCCGCCACGCGGTGGGCCTAAAAATACTAAAGGGCGATTTCACCCTGAAATCGCCCTGACCAGCGCGATCATCTGCTGAAATTTTCTTTTTCACACCAGCAAGTTAAACCTTTCCTCGCCAGCACCGATAACTCTCTCACGAAAGCGATAATAATATTCATCTCAGGAGCGAGAACATGGGACTGGTATCCCGATTACGGAATGTCCGCATTACACGTAAGTTATCAGCAGGATTTGGCATCGTACTTTTGTTAGTTGCACTCGCCACCGGGCTTAGCGTGCAGCGTTTCACTGAAATTCACGACATTTATCAAAAAACCAATCTGATTTACGACGTTAATATCGAAGTGTTTCAGGCCAAAATCAATCGACTCAAGTATCTCTACGGCGACGACAAAGCGGGACAGGCAATGGCGGACTATGTCAGCCATGCGCAGCGTATGAACCGCGAAGCCAAACAGCTTTCATGGAGCCGCGACGCAGAGGCGCTGATTGATCAACTCGACGCACACCTCGCTGCCTTCCAGAACAGCATCGGCGCAATGACGCAGGCCACGGCGCAGCTTAATGCGCAGCGCGCGCAGTTGGATTCCCTCAGCCAGCAGGACATGACCGCGCGTTATATGCAACTGATTCGCACCCCGGTCAGTGACCCTGCGATGACGAACAACATTTATCAACAGCTGTTTGCCATCAGCAACGTGCGCGAAGAGGCGTGGGCGCTGCGCTTTAACGCTTCGGATACCTTGCGGACTGCACTGGAAACCCATTTCCGCCAGGCCAACGAGGATATGAAATCTCTGATAGCGCAGTTACCGGCGGAGCAGCAGGGTGGTTTTACATCGCTCTGGCAAGATACCGAGCGCTTCAAAAATCTCAGCTTACAGGCAGCAGAGAGCTATGCGCAGCTTCGCAATGCGGAAAATACCGTTAAAGTAGCCGGCGACAGCAGCAGCGCAACCATTAAAAAGATCATCGCGATTGTCAAAGCACGTAACGAAGCGCTCGTCAAAGGCTCGGCAGCGCTTATGATGCTTATCGGCGGCCTGGCTATTCTGTTTGGCGTGCTGGTGGCATGGTATATCATCCGTCAAATCACCCGTCCCTTATTCCACAATCTGGCGCTGGCAGAGCGCATCGCCAGCGGAGATTTGCGGTCTCATATCACCGCCGATCGGCATGATGAGTTCGGCAAGCTCACTGCCGCAATGGGACGTATGAACGCGCGGCTTCAAAGCATGATAGGCGACGTGCGCAGCAGTGTTGACAGCGTTTCACAAGCGGCAAGCGAGATTAATCAGGGTAACCTGGACCTCTCTTCCCGTACGGAACAGCAAGCGGCGGCGGTGGTGGAAACGGCGGCGAGCATGGAGCAGCTGACTTCTACGGTGAAAAACAATGCGGATAACGCGCGTCACGCCAGTCAAATTGCCGCCGAGGCACGCCGTAACGCTAACCAGGGCGGTGTCGCGGTGCGTGATGTGGTCACCACCATGGGCGATATTTCTGAGAGTTCAAAGAAAATCGCTGATATCACTGCCGTCATCAACAGTATCGCTTTCCAGACCAATATCCTCGCGTTAAATGCCGCAGTGGAAGCGGCCCGCGCAGGCGAGCAGGGCCGTGGTTTCGCGGTGGTCGCGAGCGAAGTACGTAATCTTGCGCAGCGCAGCGCAGGCGCCGCGAAAGACATTGAGCAGCTGATTGGTGAATCGGTTGCCCGCATCAGCAATGGCCACCAGCAGGTTGCACGCGCCGGTGAAACCATGGAACAGATCGTGGCCAGCATTAACCATGTCAACGAGATCATGGATGAGATCTCCGCCGCTTCTGATGAGCAAAGTCGCGGCATCGAGCAGATTGCCCGCGCGGTAGGGGAACTGGATACTACCACTCAGCAAAATGCCTCTTTGGTCAGTGCCTCCTCGCATTCAGCCCATTCGCTTGAAGAACAGGCTACGCGGCTGTCGCAGCTGGTGACGCAGTTCCGCCTGCAGAACGCCTAACGTTAAGGGCTGTTCTTTGCCCTGAGCTAACAAAAAGGATCGCGCCTCGCGATCCTTTTTTATTGTCCGTTTCCCGCAGCATTACAGGCATCCAAAACGCAGCGCGCGTTTTCACCGCGTCCACGGATATTACTCAACGGTTTTAAAAGGCAATCTCGCAGAATTTTGGTTGAATGATAATCAGAGCGAGAGGGGAGGGGATTCTGTTTCAAAGGGTTCACTGTAATCAGTTCACCATGCATAAGTTTCGCCCTTAAAATATTCAAATAAAAGCAAGAAGAAAAATCTTAAAAATAAATGCGCTTTACCGTTAACATAGCGAAATCGCTACCCTGAATCGCTCATCCATGAATTATTACTCTCCTGACGTTGACCACTTAAAACGGCGTTCGCAGCGTTTCGTGCGACGGATGTTTATCATGCGTCAACTCGGCACGATCCTCTGCTTTTTTCCTATTTTGTCGGTACTGCTTGAACAGCAGCGCAGCCCGTTTATTTGCCTGATCCTGTTCATCAACGCCTATTGCTGGCCATGGTTAGCACATCATCGGGCGCGACGCGCAGAAGACAATACCGCTGTTGAGCGGCAGAATCTAACCCTCGATGCCGCGTTCGGCGGGATATGGGTGGCGCTAATGGCCTTAAGCCCATTGCCTTCGTTGGTGATGATGGCGGTGCTGGCGTCAGATCGCTATTTGGTGGGCGGGGGGGCGCTCCTGCTTACGGCGCTGAGAGCCTTTTTCTGTGGATTCGCGCTGACATGGCTGATGGATGGCGCAAAGCTCACGCTTAGCTTCAGCCTGCAAACTGTGTGGCTGACGATACCGCTGGCAACGTGTTATCTCCTCGCGCTTAGTGCGACTTCTTATACTCTCACGCTGCAATTGCGCCAGCGTAACCGTGAGTTGGAACGCATCGCATTAATGGATCCCGGTTTGCAGATCCCTAATCGGCGCCTCTTTGAGCGGCGTCTGGAAAGCGAATTTTTGTGTACCCGCCGCGGTGAAAGTGCAGCCTATCTGTTAATGATGGATGTCGATCATTTTAAAACGGTAAACGATACGTGGGGGCACGAGGCGGGGGACTTCTTGCTTGCCGAGATCTCAGCGCTGCTGCGTAATTATGTGGGTCTACAAGATATTCCCGCACGGCTGGGCGGCGATGAATTGAGCGTGATTATTCATCACGCCAGCGATGAATCTGTGGTGATGCTGGCCAGAAGACTGCAGGAAAAGATTGCCACCCTCCGTTTGCCCGCGGCGCAAGCGTATCGCTGTTCGGTGAGCATTGGCATCGCCTCTGCCAGTCGCGCGGAATCGCTCTCTGAGTGGCTGCGTCACGCTGACGAAGCGCTTTACGCGGTTAAGCGCGCCGGGCGTAATGATGTTCACTTATGGCAGGAGCCGGATGCCTAAAAGATGGGTGCACGCCAACTGCCGTGCGCCTTGAACGCGGGCAGTTAACGCAGTTGGCTATCCTTACTGCCACGCCGATTATACCCGCTGTGACTGGCCTCTTTTTCATCCAGCTTTTGCTGACACGCCACGCAGTATTGCACGCCGGGAAGCGCCTGACGGCGCGCCTCGGGTATAGGTTCACCGCACGCCTCGCAGTACTCCGCGCTTTTACCCTGATTGAGGTGACTGCGCGCCCTGGCCACTGCGTCATCAACGGTAGCATCAATCTGTTTTTGCACCGCGCCATCTTCGGACCAACCGCCCGCCATGCTGACCTCTCTTTTTTCATCTCGGTGCTGCTGTTTGCAGCTTACTTACACACTGTAGCCAGGATTGTAAAAAGGAGCGCGCCGTGCGTGCGATTGGCACAACACGGTATTGCCTGAATGCCTGCGCGAGAGCGGGAAATAGGGGTTATAAAACACGCTAAGGGGAATAATTATACATTCCCGACGAAATTGTTAATTAGAAATATGGGCTCTGACACCGACGATAAAAAGAAAAGTGTACAATGGTTTGTGATTTGTACAAATATAAAGTGAGATCGTGACGCTGATTAATAAAGCCAATTCTTGAGAATAAAAAATTGCAGTGTAGTTATGCTGGTAAGCGTAACGGCACAGTGAGTTTTACGATTGAGAAAGCGGGGTAAATACTCGCGTGATCATAAGATAACTCTCCTGAAGCTGAGTTAGCGAAGCGATAATACAGCGTCAGGAGAGCGCTCGAGAAATGCAAAAAGGGAAAATTGCCTGGAAGAAAACGGCTCAGGCATTATTTGCGACGGCTGATTTTTCCTCCTTTACGGCCCGCTTCGATAGCGCGCTGTGGGTCGTTTTTGAAGTTGCCACCGCTGACTTGACCGCCTTTGCGGCCGGCTTCGGCTGCCCGCTCCTTGTTTTCCGCAAAGTTACCCGCTCCGCCGCGCCTTTGCTTCTTTTGTTCTTCCTCTTTAACGTGATCGTAAGAATCCGTCATTTTTCGTCCTCGTAATATTTATACCAACGTAAAGCAAAAAATAAATGTAGTGCTGTTTTTACCACAATCAAGGCGTAATGAATCTGAATGATTAATATTTGTCGTTGCGTTTGATAAGCGGCAACGCAATTTTACTGCTCCTTACGCAAAAGTGGTATGGAAAATGATAGTTATCAGATTTTATTCATTATGCGAAGCACTATTTTATTAAAAATTAAGCGGAGCGGTAATCTAAGACAGGATCTTTATTAATTTCTATTATTGTCAATCGTCATTTTCGCAAACTACCCCTGGTGATTAAAATAGAGCGTGCTTTTCACGCTTCGCTTAAATAAGCGTCGTGCGTATGACGGTGACTTAGCCAGCGGCTTCGAATGAAATAATGTCATCAAGCGATGGTTAATTAAGGTCATCAACAGGCAGCGCAGCGTCAGGATTTACCACAACCCACAGATGCGGTATCACGCGCGACCGCCAAACAGGCGGTGTTGCGCTATGCGGAACAGCGGGCCGATTGTGATTAGCACGCGCCTGTCTTTAATCGTCCAAAACGATAATCGCAATAGGAATTAGTTATAGTTGCGTAAAGATGCTCAGATAAGCCCAGCCACAGACGATAACCACTTTACTGCTGAAACAGGGATCACCACGTGAAGGCATAAGTGCATTTTATTTTCCTCTCTTTTGATACCTTTCACCTTGTTATCGAGGCCTCTGGATGAACATGATTCAAGCATTTTCACGCAACGTTACGTTGCGCACGAAGTTAGTTGTCTCATCGCTGGTCAATATTGCCATGCTGCTTTTCCTTGCAGCCTTGGGATTAAACTCCCTCAAACTGGCCGATGTGGGCGTCAACGGGATCATGCAAGATGATTATCCTTCGATATCGCTCAGCAACCAGCTCATTGATGAAATCAATGTTTCCATTCATCAACAAGCGCTGTTGCTTAGCCCGATCGATGCGGCACAGCGTAGCGCTATTACCTCTTCCCTCACGCGCGCTTCACAGCAAATCTCCTCGCTTTACAAACAGCTTGAAACCATCACTAATGACCAAGAATCAAAAGATTTCCTGAATGTTATCAATGGCAAACGCACTGCTTATCTCACCCACCGCGATCAATTTTTGCGATTACTGAATGGCGACAATTCGCAAGCGTTAGCGTTTTATTTCAACCAATTGGCCAAAGTGCAGGGCGACTACACCCAAGCGGTCGAGGGATTCATTACGCTGCAAGAAAAGCAAATGCAGCAGTCCTACGCTGAATTTATGACTTCATATAGCGCCACCAAAATTTTCATGGTGGTGATATTTATTGCTGCCGTCATGCTCTCCGCTGCGCTGGCGTGGCTGATTATTCGCTCAATTACGCTGCCGTTAAAAAACGTTATCGCGTTTCTCTCCAGCGTAGCGGAGGGGGACTTGCGTGGTGCGTTCTATGAAAAACGCCGTGATGAAATGGGCCAATTAATTGATGCTATTCACCATATGCAGGGAAAAATGTCGCTGATCGTCAGTCAAATTCGCCAGAGTGCGGAACACATTTCAGGCGGGGCCAGCGAGATCATGTCTGGCACGCAAGATCTGGCCGCTCGCACCGAGGAGCAAGCCAGCTCCGTGGAACAAACCGCAGCCTCGGTCGAAGAGTTCACTGCAACCATCAGCAATACGCGCAACAACACGCATTTTGCCGCCGATCTCTCCACCAAAGCGGAAACTGCCGTTGATCAGAATGTTATGATGATGAACCACGTCTCCGGCAAAATGGCGGAAATCCACGACTCCGCCAGCCGGATGTCAGACATCATTAACCTGATTGATTCCATCGCGTTCCAAACCAATATTCTGGCCCTGAACGCGGCCGTTGAGGCTGCCCGCGCGGGCGAGCATGGCCGCGGTTTTGCCGTCGTAGCGCAAGAGGTGCGTGGATTGGCGCAAAAAACGGCCACGTCGTCGCGTGAGATTCGCGCGCTCATTGAAGAGTCCTCAACGCGCATTGTTGATGGGCGCGACAGCGTTACGGAGGCCAACAAATTGATGTCCGAGATGATGCTCAACGTCGCTAACATGAAAGAGGTGTTGGCGCAGATTAATCAGGCCAGCAGCGAACAGGCGGATGGCATCAGCCAGATCAACATCGCTATCAGCCAGATTGACATCACCACACAGCAGAATGCGTCGTTGGTTGAACAATCTCTGGCAGCCTCCTCAATGTTGAATGAACAGGCAAACCAGATGCTCGAAAGCGTTAGCGTCTTTAAATTAGCACCGGCAACCGCTGCAGCAATTTAGAGATCCAGTACCAGCGTCGGCGTTTTACTGCGCGAGCAGCACAGCGCAATGTGCTGCTCAGCACCGCTTTTTTCGGCTGCAGATTGAACCGTATCGCGGTGGTCGATCTCGCCTGCGGTGACGCGCGTTAAACAGGCCCCACACATGCCCATCTCGCAGGATAACGTCACCGCGATGCCATTATCCTGTAGCGCACGCGCGATGGTCTGTCCGGCCGGCACGGCGCACTCCCGCCCAGAACGCGCCAGCGTGACGGTAAACGCGGTGTCCGCACCCAGAACGGGGGCCGCTTCCACCGGCTTAAACGCCTCGGTATGGATCGCCTCAGCAGGCCAACCTTGCGCCAGCGCCTGCTGTGTTACCTGTTGCATAAACCCAGCCGGTCCACAAACATAGAGGTGTCTGCCTGCTACGTGCGACAGCACCGACTCGGGCAGCGTGCCGCGTGGACTGTTGCCCTCGCTGCTGTACCCAATTTTGCACTGTCCTTGCGCCACATAGCGCGACAGGTCGGGCAGGAACGCTTCGTCCCCGCGCTGCTTGACGTAGTAATGCAGCATAAAAGGGAGGCCAGCGGCGTCCAGCGCGTCGGCCATGGCGTACAGGGGCGTGATGCCGATGCCTGCGGCCAGCAACGTCACGCTTGCTGCGGGCACCAGCGGAAAAAGATTACGCGGCGCTGAAATTTTGAGGCGTTGACCGGGCCGCAGCGTCTCATGGACGTGGCGGGAACCGCCGCGCGATTGCGCGTCACGGGCAATGCAAATGTGATAAGCCTGTTGCTCGCGGTGGGATCCCGTCAGCGAATATTGACGCACCAGTCCGGGACGTAGATGCACGTCAATGTGCGCCCCTGGCTGCCAGGCGGGTAGGGGGGCGAAATTTTCCGCCACCAGCCTGACGCTAAGATTGTGGCGACCTTGGCGAAAAATACCGTCTACCACCACCTCAAAATCTGTGCTCATTTCGGCCTCCGTCATACCAAAAAGAAATCGCCAAAGCCCATGCGCTTCAAGCCGCGTCGGTAGGCTATCGAGCTGCGATCGGCGGGGATGTGTGCCTCCAGGCTTAAATCCAGCGGCAAGCGTTCAGGTTTTTGCGTCTCAACCATCAGGCGATCTTCCTCAAACACCCGCAGGTTAAAGGCATGAACATCTTCAACCGGTACGTGCAGATCAAAGTTGCGCGCAATCGGCGCAAACATTCGGGTTTTGCGCGCAGATACTGGCGAAGCGGCATTCATGATCACCAAGCGCGACTCGCCGGGAAAATGGATAGTCAAGGTAGCGGTAAACGGTAAATGCATCTCAAAATGGCGCAGCCATTCGAAGCCCTCCGGTGCCTGCTGTGGGCTATTGGCAGCAAAATTACTGACGCTGCTCCAGTAATCCACCACAAAGCCGGTGTCGGTTTCCCTTGGCGCGTACTCCGGTACCACTTGATTGCTGGCGTCGGCAAAGGTTTCGGTGTGAACCCAGGCGAAGTGCGCGACGTCGAGGAAGCCCTCGACCTGACGACCGGCAAAACCATTCACCTCAAAACCCGGGCAATTGATCTGCTGAAAGCCAGCATCGTCCCAGTGCGGCATTGACGGCAGCGGCGCCGGATTATCTGCATCGGGCGCTAAACATACCCAGATGAGTCCGTAGCGTTCTTCAACCTGATAGGTGGTGAGATGAAGCTTAGCGGGCACGGCCTGATCGGGGCTGGAAGGGATGCGATTGCAGCGCCCCTGCTCACCAAAGCGCAGGCCGTGATAAGGACAAACAATGCCGTGTTCGTCGTGGAAGCCCAGCGTCAAGGGTACACCGCGATGTGGACAAACATCGCGGGCGACCACGACCTGGCCTTTAATGCGGTACACCACCAGTTGTTCATCCAGCAGCGTGGCTTTTTCCGGGGCGCCGGTGATATCGCAGGCACGCGCCACGGGATGCCACTGCTGCGCCAGGCGCAACCAATCATCGGGTTCGAACGTGCAGTGTGCGGGGGGCGTAATGCTGCTCATGGTGATGTCCTGTACAAGTGGCAAAGGGCTTCATTTCTTTCAGGACATTGTGAATACTAAGCCGCGTACAAATCCATCATCAATAATTCAGCTATGTGTTGCAAAAAACAGAACAGGTGATCATGAGCCCTTTTTCCCGCTTTTCTCTTTATTTCACCGAAGTGGCACGCAGTGGCAGTTTGCGAAGGGCGGCGGAAAAGCTGCACGTTTCAGCATCTGCCATCAACAGGCAAATTCTGCAGGCGGAGGTGCATTTTGGCACACCGCTGTTCGAACGCCTTCCTGAGGGATTGCGCATGACCACGGCTGGAGAATTACTCTACGACGACGTCATGCGCTGGCAGCGTGAATTTCGTCTTACGCGACAGCGTTTCGACGATATTCAAGGACTGAAACGCGGCAATGTCAGCATGGGATTAGTCCAGTCACTGACGCGCGGCGGCGTCGCGGATGCCATCGGGGAGATGGCGCGCGAGCACCCGTGGCTGCGACTGGAACTGACCGTGAACAGCAGTCACGCACTGAGCGAGATGATTCGGCGCGCTGAGATTGATTTCGGCCTGATCCTTGACCCGGCTGGGCAAGCTGGCCTTGACGTCCTGGCGTTTGCCGAATTAGAGATGGGCATTGTGATGCCCGCTGCACATCCGTTAAGTGGACGCGCCGCGCTGTCGCTGAGCGATCTTAGCCACGAGCGCCATATTTTACCGGGTGAAGCGCTGGTGGTGCACGAACGCGTGGCGGCGCTTTATCGTAAGCAGGGGATGGCACCAGACAACATTATTGCCTGCAATGATATTCGCCTGATTCGTAGCTTGATTGCCCAAGGCACCGGCGTGTGCGTGTTGAGCCTGCTGGATGTCCTGACCGAAGTGCAGTCGCATCAGCTCTGCTTTGTTCCGATCAAGCACAGCGTGATGCGACCGCTGACGCTGGCGTTGTGCACCGCGCCCTCTCGGCAATTATCGCGTGCGGCTCTGCGCGTTATTCAAAGGGTTACCGAAGTGATTGAAACGATGTCTGCCCGACATGCATGAGCGCAAAACGGCGGTGCCGTTGGGTGCATGATGGGGATGCCGTAAAAAAAAGAGCCCCCATACGGGGGCAACAGGAGTGACTCTTCTCTGTGCTTCGTTGGATTTCGTCACAGAGCCAGTTAAATATAAAGCACAGCGATCTTTTTGCCGCTGTGCTTATTACTTTTTTTGCTTATAAAACATAATATTAACGATATTAATATTTTTAACTGCTTGTTTTTCGGGCGCAATTTTCTAATGAAAACGATTACTGAGAATGCTCTTAAAACATGCGCCGCGCATTGAGACCAGCCCTGCGAGCAGTAGGGAGCCCGTGCTGTTTCTCTTTCTAAAGGCTTTCGCATTAAGACTGCCATCCCGGGTTTCTCGCAGGCAGACGCTTACGCGGCGTAAGATCCTGCAGTGATGTTGCGGCTACTCCTTAAAATGTGTATTGAAATTAAACGTTCAGCATCGTGTTAATTAACGAAAATTAAGAAATTTACTGAGCATCAAAATGTGAGGTAGTGATGAGAACTAAATATCAATGAGTTAAAATTTTAAAGTTTCATTTGCTATTTATAAAAATAAACATTATTAATGCATCGCTTGCAGTAATTTGACAAAAACTTAAGGAAAAGCTATGAAAATTATCTCTCGCTTGGCGATGGGCGCTGCGTTTACGCTGGGATTGGCTTCAATGGGCGCTCAGGCGATTGATGGCGGTGCTTACCAAAGTTCCCCTAATAAATCGATGATCGTTTATGCTGCAAACAACTGGTATACCTACGATTTTCCGATTAGGGCGGGTGCGATTCCCGTGAACAACGCCACGGTATCTATCATTTATTACGATTACTCGCTGGGTCAGGCTGATGTCGGTACCCGCGGCACGCTGGTGGTTCAACTTTGCCAGGGTTCAACGGTTAACTGTGTGGATATTTCAGCGGCGAAGTCGGGCACCACCACGGCGTTTAAAGGCCGTTCAGCCAATACGCCGTTCTTCCTTTACTACAGCGTGCGTTCTAACAAAGCCACCGGCAGCATTTTCGGCTCAGGCACCACGCAGGTCACCGTCAACTACGACGTTCCGCATTGATTTGAGCAATACCGTCATCAGCAAGGCGTCTTCCAAAGGGATGCTTTGCTGATGTGTATGACACATATAAGCTGAACACCCTCGCCCTGATGCACCTATTTAAGCGGACACATCAACACGTGGCGCGCGACGACGCGTTTCACGTATGAGCGTCATCCCAAAAGATAGAGAGGCACTGCGCCTCGAAAATGTCTGCTACCACTACGGCACAGCGGATGCACCGCACACCATTCTCACGGATATCTCGCTGTGCGTTGCGCGCGGTGAAACGTGCGCCATTACTGGCCCCTCCGGTGCGGGCAAAAGTACGCTAATGCACCTTATCGGATTACTGGAAAGGCCAAGTGCCGGCAAGATTGTTATCGCCGGACAGGATACCTCGCGTGCACATGCCGATGCGCGCGCGCAGTTGAGAAACGAACACATTGGCTTTATCTTCCAGGCGTTCAATCTGCTGCCTCGCCTCACGGCGCTGGAAAACGTGGCGCTGCCTCTGCTGTACCGCGGTGAAACAAAACGTGCGGCGTTGCTAAAAGCAGCGGAATGGCTGGATCAGGTAGGGCTGGCTGATCGTGTGCATCATCGGCCCAGCGAACTTTCCGGCGGCCAATGTCAGCGCGTGGCCATTGCCCGCGCGCTCTGCGGTAATCCGTCTTTGCTGCTGGCGGATGAACCCACCGGCAACCTTGACGACGAAACCGGCAACAACATTGTAGAGGTGCTGTTGGAAAAAAACCGAACCCATCGCACTACGCTGGTTATCGTGACTCACGACAAGGCGCTGGCACGCCGAATGGACAGGCAGTTTTATGTCGCCGATGGCGGCATTCAGGAAGGATGAATGGTCAGATTTTGCCGTTGCGCCGCGCGAAAATCCAGCAGCACCCGTATTCCGTATGGACCGTCTTTTACGCAGATTCTGCTGTCAGCGCTGGAAAGTATTCGCCATCTAGGCCGCCGCGCCGTACTGGCATTTGCGGGTATTGCGGCGGGCTGCGCTGCCGTGGTGGCGTTGATCAATGTCGGCACGATGGCACAGTTTGAAGCCGCGAATGTATTTAAGGGCATGGGCAGTGACGTGCTTATCGCCAACCTGCAACCTGCGCCGGGACAGTGGGCCACTGGGCTGTTGCCTGGCGCGTTTGATCCCGAGGCGCTGCGCGCGGTCCTGCCCGCAGCGAAACAGGTTGCCGCAACGGTGATCTCCGCACATGACATGGTGAGTCGCGCCGGCACGAGCCAAAGTATTCTGATCGGCGCAAAAGGGGATCTTATGCGCATTATGGGGTTATCTCTGCAACACGGCCGCTTCTTAGGCACAGCGGATGCTGACAGCACCTATATCGTCTTGGGCAATGGCATGGCGCAAGGAAAATCCCTCGGCGATCGCGTTCGCATGGGAAATTATGTGTATGAAGTGGTTGGCATTCTGGCCCATCGTGACAGTAATCCGCTGTTTCCTTTCGATCCTGACAGCGCCGTTTTTTTGTCGGCTAGCAGTATGAAGCGTCTGCTGCCCGCGCCTTATCTCACCACGATCATGGTGCAATATTCGCGCGATAGCGGCGACGCCATGGCCGAACCGTTGAAAACGGCACTGCTGGCGCTTCAGCCCGGTCTGAATGTCAACGTTCAGGTGCCGGCGTTACTGCTGAACGGCATAGACCGACAGTCGCAGCTTTTTCGTTGGTTGCTGCTCTCAATGGCCGGGATATCCCTGCTGGGCGGCGGGATCGGCGTCATGAACGTGATGATGATGAACGTCGCCGAGCGCAAAAAAGAGATCGGCGTTCGCCTTGCGCTGGGGGCGCGGACGCGTGACATCGCGGTGCAGTTTTTACTGGAAGCGCTGGTGCTGAGTGCCTTGGGCGCGCTGGCGGGCTGTGTGATTGGCATGGCGGGTGCTGGCGTATTTTATCGCTTATCCGACTGGACGGCGTTTTCGCTGTCACTGGCATCCCTGTTGCTGGGAGCGGGAAGCTCGCTGACAACCGGGCTTTTTTTTGGACTTTATCCGGCGCTGGCGGCGGCTAAAATTGAACCTGTCAGGGCCCTTAATGACGCATAATGCACGTCGCATTTGCAGCCTACTGCTGCTGCTTTTTACCTGCCCGGTTTTGGCACAGCTGCCGAGTCATACGGGTATGGCTCCGCGCGGGACCGAGCAAGGCATTACGCTGACGTTAAGCGAGGCTATTGCGCTGGGCTTGCGAAATAACCGCAGCGTGAAAAGCGCCTATCTTCAGCGCGTGGCGCAAAAATTCGATCTCCGCGTGGCGGAGGACAGCTTCACGCCAAAACTCTCAATTTCAGGTAGCTATCTTTACGGTAAAAATCAGGATTCACCTTACACGCAGCGTAATGTGGGGCCCGAAACCACGCTGCTCACGCCGTATGGTACCCGCTTGAGCCTGGGCTGGGCCCAGCAAAATATCCGTAACGGCAGCGAAGAAATCTACAACAATGACGGCGCGAGTTTCACCCTTATTCAGCCTTTACTGCGGGGGGCGGGTAAAGACGTTACAACCGCACCGCGCGAACTGGCGAGACTAAGCGAGGCGCAAAACAAGCTGACACTGAAAGCCACGTTGGCGCATACCGTGACCGACATCGCCGCAGCTTACCGCAACCTTCAGCGCGCTTCTGAGGAACTCAGCATCATAGAGGTTTCCCTGACGCGTGCTAAGGCGTTGCTTGAGGTGAACACGGCGCTGATTGAGGCCGGCAGAATGGCGCAGGTTGACAGTATTCAAACAGAGGCCGATGTGGCGAATCAAGAGCTGGCCGTTGAGCAGGCACGCAATGAGCGCGACAGCGCGCGCCTCGCGCTGCTGCAGCTACTGGCGTTGGATTTACGCACTCCGCTTGGTGTTTCTCGTCCTGCGCGCCCGCAATTTGTCCACATCAATGCCGCGGATGCGCTGAAGCTGGCCAAACGGACGCAGCCCGCCTATCTCAGCCAGCTCATCAACAATAAAAAAGACGATCTGAATGTGCTGCTCGCCAGAAATGGTCAGCTTTGGGATATCTCGCTCGTGGCAAGCGCCAGAGATACGCATGCCCGTTCAGCCGGCACGGACCGCAACGTGGGTCGGGATAATTATATTGGCGTTCAGGTTGAAATCCCGGTGGGCGATATGGGGCCGCGTCAGGCCACAGTGAACGCCGAAGTGAACCAGAAAGTGCAGCGCCTGGCGTCAGAAGAGAGCGAGCAGCAGCTCACGCGCGACATTTACGCTGCAGTGAATGAAGTGAATACGCGCTGGAAACAGTATGGCATCGCGGTTAAAGCCAACGATCTCACGCGACAAAAAGTGGATATAGAGCGGCAGAAGCTGGCGGTGGGGCGCTCGTCCAACTTTCAAGTGCTCTCGTTCGAAACAGACCTGCGTAATGCGGAGAATGCGAGGCTAACAGCGTCAATACGCTATCAAACTGCGCTCACCGCGCTTGATGAGATTATGGGAACCACGCTACAGAGCTGGGGGATCACGCTCAATGAAGGTGCAGGTGATGTTGATTAACAGAAAACGCGCGCTACAGGGCGCGCTTGCGCTGGTGGCGATCGCGGTAGGCGTGTCCAGCTGGTGGCTGCTTCGCGTCGATCGGATGGATAGCGAGAAGCCGCAGGCCATGTGGCAGACAGTAAATGTCGCAGACGTTAAAAACACGCTGGGTCTGGCGGGGCGCATTGCAGCAGCAAAAACCGTGACGCTTACCGCCCCCTTTGATGGGACAGTCAGCACTCTCTCGGTGGTGGCAGGTAGCAAGGTAAAGGCGGGAGACGTCATTTTTACGCTGGATACCGCGCAGCTCGATATGCGCGTGAGAAACGCCTTATCCGACGTGCTGAAAGCCCAGCGCGAAGTCACCCGCGTTGAACAGTGGAAAAGCGCGCCGGAGATCTCTCGCCTGCGGCGGCAGCTGAGAATGGCCAGCGCCCAGTTAAAAAATAGCCAAACCAGCCTCGCGGAGACGCGGGCACTTTACCAGCGGGGGATTGTCTCGCGGAACGAATTAGACGCCATTCGCTTGCAGGTAGAGACGCAAACGGAGGAGCAGCGCAACGCGCAAGACGATCTCGCACTGGCGGAGGCGGGCGCAGACAGCGACAATCAGCAAATTGCCAACATGGCGTTAGCGAATGCGCAAGCGCAGTATGATCTGCTGATTGAACAAGCAAAACACGCTCAGGTAAAGGCGCCCTTTGACGGTTTAGTGCTGCAAGCGACCTTACCTGGCGGCAATAAAGCGGCGCTGCCGGTGGTGGGACAGCTGCTTACACAGGGAAGTCCGGTGTTCAATCTGGCCGGACTTGAGGAAGTCAATGTCGTGGCCCGTGTACAGGAAAGCGATACGCGCTTCTTGAAAGAGGGCTTGCCCGTTACCCTTGTCATTGAGGGCATCAGCGAAAAGACGTTTTCTGGTCGCCTGACGCACATCAGTGTTGAAAACGCCAACGGCAGCGAGATTGGCGGCCCCGCCGAGTATGACGTCGTTGCCTCGATGAACGCTGCGCCCGCTGAGCTAAGTGCGCTGCGCCTTGGTATGAGCGCAACCCTTGATGTCATCACGTATCACAACCCCCACGGCATTACCGTTCCACCTCAGGCCTTGGCCAACGACGATAGCGGCAGACGCTATGTCATCTATCGACGCAATGCGGCAGAAAAAGCGAGGCGAGTGTACGTTCAGGAAGGTCATGCGACGGCGGCTGGAACGGAGGTCAGTGGTTTGCAAGCGGGTGAGGTGTTGCTGAATCCCTGAGAGATGGATCGCTTTATTAAACGCTGGCGGCGCGCATTGGCCGCCAGCCGTTCACGAAGATATTAACGCAGGTTAACCAGGGTGTTGAGGATCTGATCCTGAGTTTTGATGGTCTGCGCATTCGCCTGATAGTTACGCTGGGCAACAATCATATTCACCAGCTCTTTACTCTGATCAACGTTCGACGCTTCCAGCGCGCCCGAGGTCAAGGTGCCGAGGTTGCCGGTGCCGGCAAGACCCACCAGCGGCTGACCAGACGCGGCCGTCGCTGACCAGACGTTGTTACCCATGGACTTCAACCCTTCCGGGTTCGAGAAGTTGGTGAGTACGATCTGACCCAGCAGCTGGGTTTTCTGGTTTGAGTAGCTTCCGGTAATAGTGCCATCGTCGTTGATCACATAGGAGGTCAACTCGCCAGGCGCGTAACCATCCTGCGTGGGGTTACCAAAGGTACTTTTCGCGCCGGTATTCTGCTGCTTAGAACCCGCCAGGCTCAGCGTCATGTTCTGGCCCGCAGTCGAGCCATTCAGTGAACCGATGTCGACAGAAATATCACCGGTTCCAATCAGCGTACCGTTGGTGGTAAAGCTGATGGTGGTTGGCGTGCTGGCTGTGCCGGTAGTGCTATCAATTGGACGCACTGTCCAGGTGTTGTCAGCGGTTTTCGTGAAGTACAGATCCAGCGTGTGCTGGTTACCCAGCGAGTCGAATACCGACATAGATGACTTATCGCTGTAGGTGGACGCATCAGTCGGATCAAAGGTAGTGGTCGCCGGAATTGCGGTATAGCTTGAGTTCAGCGTGGTGGTCAGTGCGCCTTTTGAGGTGGCGTTCGCTGACATCGCGGTATCAGGCACGGTTAACGCAACAGGGTTGGTACCGGTCTGAATGGTCGGTGGCGTACCAGCGGCGGCGTAACCGGTCAGCTTCATGCCTTCGGTATTAACAATCTCGCGATCGGCCGTCAGGGTAAACTGACCGTTACGGCTGTAGTAGGTATTGCCCGCGTTGTCTTCCATACGGAAAAAGCCTGAGTTGCTGATTGCAACATCCAATCCGCGGCTGGTGGTGGTGGTGGTGCCGTCGCCGAAGTTCTGAATGATGGCGGCGACTTTGGTGCCCAGACCGACGCCGGAACCGGCAAACACGTCTGCGAAAGCTGCTGTGCTCGCTTTAAAGCCCGCGGTTGCGGAGTTAGCGATGTTGTTTCCAATCACATCAAGGTTGCTTGACGCGGCGTTTAATCCGCTGACCGCCTGTGAAAAAGACATAGGTTTGACTCCGCCTGTTATACGTAAATGGCATCTAATGAGTTGTCATATTAAATTCATGCGTATCAGCAGGACGGGTGTACCTGCGCGTGAATTTACACATTGTATCTATACAAGGGCATGACGTTCCTGCGTATGAGCCGGCTAAACAACCCGGACGAGGTAACATTCATTGTGTGGATCATAACGCGTGCACAGGAGGCTTTATGAGAGGAATAGAGGCTAATTAAGGTCGCTTTTCTTTGTATGCAACGCGCGCTCGCAGCGTGGATTTCGTGGAGCGCTGGCGGTGACGTTTCGCGTATTCATCACCCGCAGGTTGAGGATGTATGCTTATGTAAAGTCGCCTTAGCGTGTATCAATATACTCATTAAAGGCGCAAAATAGGGAGTCTCGCTGGCAATTTTGCTGGCGTGCACCTACCCCATAAGGGGGACTCTTTATGCCACACTATTCTACCGACACAGTATGCGGCATTACCGGCATACTGCCTGCCACCCTCAAAAATTGGCGCCGTGCCGGGCTAATTTCCTCCCCTTAGCGAGAAAGGCTACAGTAGCGGCCAGCTGACGCGCATCTTTTCCGTGTTAGAGATGACGGATTCGGGGGATACGCTAGCGGAAGTTTATCAGCGTCTCCATTCAGCCTCATACGCTGTGCGCAGCGGCTGGGAATGCCGCCAGGAAGAACTGACACAGCAATTGCACGATGCGTCCGATGACCGGCTGCAGCGACGCCTGCGTCAAGTCGGCAATGATTACAGCAGTGAAGCGTTTGTGAACGACTATTTGCGTCCACTTAATCTTTGGCTGCGTGCAGATATCAGTAGCGGCGCAACAGCGCGACAAGCGCGCTTTCACGCGGCGGTGGTACATCACGCTCAGTGCGCCATGTCGGCTGCGCTCAGGCGTAAATCGGTCCCGCTTTTCCTTGAAGCCGTTAGCGTGAATGACGCCATCGAGATCTGGATGGAGTCTATCCGCCTTATTGGCCAGGGATTTCGCGTTGAGGTTGCGTCAGAAGTCAAAGGCGTTCCGGCAACAGCCGTCCGTCGTCATGCGCATCACTTAATGTGGTGCGGCGCAGGTATCTCTCAGCTGATGCAGTGGAATTATCGTCATAAAGTCAGAGAGGGTATCCCTGCTTTGCTATGCGGTCCTGACCAAACCCTGCAACGCGCCGTTGCCTGATAGCACACTGCCGCACACGTTTTTAGCGCCTGCGGTTTAATCTCTAGGGACGTCAACATCGCGCTTGTCGTTCAAGATATTTATCCACATTGCGCGCGGTCGCCTTCGCCGTGCGCACCGGCGAAGGCGACCGTTTCCAACTCGCGGTTTCGTTTGTTGCCATTCACCCTCTCATTACTCCATTAAGTAAATGCCCGCCACAATCGCACCCACGGAAATAATATGCAGGAGTTCAGTCATTTTCGGCTTCCTTCTTTTAACCCAGGAAACCTGAGTGAAGGCGCTAAATCGGTCATCGTCAAATGTGGTTCTGGTACGTGATAATTACTTGCGCGGATAGCATGAAACGAAATTAAGATGGGTCTTGATTAACGGCAGTGCTAATGAACGTAAATTATCTTTCTGCCTAATCATTGTTGCATGAATAAAGACTTTTTGAGCAACACAACTTTTTGTGCGCGTAACATTAACCTGCGTGATAGTGACTTGGTCTGTGCTCTGTATGCCAGTGTGCGAAATGCTTGAAAAGGGCAATTTTAATTCTGAATAAATTTCAGGCGTTAGCTAAAAATCAGCCTAATAGCGGTCGCTTTAAGAATATTAACGCTGCAAGAATCGCGGTTGTGACTACAGTATGACGTGAGATTGTCATTTACGTGTAAAGGAGGTTTCATTTGTCTATTCAACACGACGAGAAAGGCCACGTGGTTATTGGCGAAGCAGCGCTTAGCCTTGCGCTCAGCGAAAGAGAGATAAGCGTTCAATCACTTATCGAGGAACTCGGCTATATGGCTAAAGCGGGTGGCAGCCCGTCGCGGTTGTCTGAGATTTCTGAAGCCAGAAGCTGGCTAAGAAGTTTTGATCAACCGGAAGTGGCTGTACTGCATGTGCCTTATCTCAAGACACTTGCAGGCCTGAACGACGAGAAGAACTGACGCCTATACACGTAGCCGGCTCTGGCCGGATTACGACGACGTAGATGACCTCATAGGTTGCGCGCGTGCGTGCACCCGGCTGGAGATATACGTCAAGGATGACGCCTCTCCTCAATGCAGTTGGTATGTGCGTTAATGCCAAGACGTTTAATCGTTTTGTGCACTGTAACGTGCTGATAATCACGGCGCGTTTCCGGTGAGAACAGACTGCGGAAAAATAAGGTTAGATATCAGGGGAGGTAGATTCCGGTAAATAATCGGTGGACGAATTGTCCGTCTAATACGGGTAAATCGTTGGTGCTAATTATCGCGAAAAAAGCATCGCCAGTAGCTCACGCAAATGATGCTGCTCTTCATGGCTATCTGACGCATCAAGGCGCCCAATCAATTTTAAACACACCGCAGTGCGCGTAAGCCGCCTATCCTGACGCAAAATTTCAACCGTAATCCTTCCCAGCATCGCGATTTGCGAGGGATGAGAGACCCGACTGAAGTAGCCAACCAGCCCGCTGCTTTTCTCCGGTGGTGAACCGTCCTGTCGCATTAAATTTCCTAAAGTTCATAAAGGGGAAGGCGTGGGCAAAAGTAAACGAGGACGGGGTCGGTGTACAGCGATGATTTGCGACAGTCAGTGTAATTAATTTAGTGCCAACAAAACTAACATGTATTTCAGATACCTATCTCACCTTATGTAAGGCCACATTAAAATAGATTGCATCCATCAGCCGGATTGGCGTTACTCATCTTCCATAAATTTTTATTACGCGATGCATCTCCCCCACCATTAAGCGTCAGATTTGTTGATTTAAACATCGCTGAAAAAAACAAAGAACAGCGTTAAAGCACGCAAAAAGTTGTACAACCTTAGGAATTTCAAAAACCACTTTTAATTTTAAGTGGTTGAATTAATTGGGTTAGCATTTTATGCACAAAGTCTTAAACGATACATCAACACAATTGCTGTACAAGTTTGCTTTTCTTGTATAACTTTAGCGGCAGACAGACAAGATTATATTTTAACCATTAGAGGTGTCACCCATGCGTCAGAACATTACGAAATTCCCAGATTCTGCCAGCGACATCGCCCACTACTTCAACAAAGTCACTGCGCCAACGCAGCAAGAGACGTTGGGTCAGGTTGTAGTAGAGATTTTGCGCAGCGGAAAGAATCTCAACCGTAAAGCGATCTGCACAAAATTGCTGCGCCGTTTAGAAGTTGCGTCCAGCCTGGAAGAAGAGCGTCATTATCAAACGCTTATCGGCATGCTGTTTGAGCGTTAATCCTGGTCGCGGCACGGCCCGCTTCTCTTCAGCACCGAGAAGAGGGGGAAGTCTGGAAAGGCTGCCCTATCACTTTGTCAGGAGTGACACAGCAGCAAGGCGGCAGTATGAACAGAAGTAAATTTGAAAAATTAACCGATATCATGATCGGCGAAGCCGTAGTTGGGCTGCTTGCACAAGAGGGACGTGTAGACACCAAAAACTTGAGCGCAAGCTTAAGTGCAATGGGCCATCTTGAATCGGACCCAGATCGGCTAGAAGCGCTGCGTATCGCATTGGACGAAGTTCAGCACGCAGCGTCGATGACGCCGATCTCCTCGCTAACCAAGAAATATTGATCCCAGTGTTTCAGAGGCAATTTTTATTTAAGGCGCGGTGAGACAGGGCATTTGTCTTTCATCTGTGTCATGTAATTGGTGGACACCGGACTTAGTCATATGGAAAACGCAATGCAGCAAGATATCCAACATAGTAGTGCCGAAGCAGACCTGATCCACCATTTCCGCAGTGAAGGTGACCGTTTGACAGCTGAAACTGCCGTGCTGGATAGCGTCATTCGGGACATTGTCATTGATGGTAAGAAAGTGACCAGTAAGGCCATTTTGTTATATCTCATTGCTGAGTTGGAAAGCACCACGGATGTGGTGAAACTGGATGTATTACGTAACGCACTTGAGATTGTGGTGGGCCGCACTCCGGATGACGACGCGGGATATTGATAAAACAGTATGCGCTACAGACAAGTGGTGCAGCAGGTGCAGCGCAGCTGAGACCTTAGTGCATTTGCTTTGAAAGCATAACAACAGCGGCGCGACAGGCGTCACGAACCGCATGCTCTGAGGTCTGTTCCCCCATCATATGCAAGGCAGTCGTAATTTCATGAAGGGTAAGGTGTTGCTCCGGCTTAAGAAGGCGTGCCACAACCGTTCCTATAACGGCGTAGATATCTTCGGCGGTGGTGTCATTCTTCACATGACCTCCGTCCGTAGTGGATAAGCATACAGTATAACAAAAATATACGTTGATAGAAACGCAGGCAGCATAAGGCCACCCCGCTGCTTATCAATGAAACTTCTCTTGGCTCGGCTCTTTTTCTTTAAATGACGCGTTGTTCAGGTCACCACCAGACTTTAGACGCATCTCTTTTCTGACATCCTCGATAGCCCGAAACACAGCTCGAATGCGCACTTCATCGGTTTCTTTATCAAGGGCGATGTGTAGCTTGTTCAGCAGCGCGACCCAGGTAATCGAAGCGTGAGAATCCAACAGCGACGTCACAGCCTCGCCAATGATAATTTCCGTCATTTTTTCTTCAAAGTGGCTATTCATGGACAGGTCCGGCGACTAATTCGGGCATAGAGATTATCACAATGCAAGAACAGAGGCACCCAATCAGGCGTTCCGTTCTATTAAAGATAGTAAAGTATATATCTATCAATAAATTAATCGCCTTTGATCAGGGCTTCATCGAGTCGATAAAGAAAAATATCTTTGTGATCGCGATAACGCGCCGGCCACACCATGGCCCCGTTTCCATCTTCAACATATTTCATGCCCAAGGGTTCAATCACCGCTAGAGGTTCAGCTAACGCACGACGATAGCGCAATATTTCCTGAGCCATTTCAACGGATTCTGGTGCATTTTCTTCGGGATGATCTGAAATATACTGTAGACGCTTGTCACTGAGCATCGCGTTTTCTCCTGATTATAGTGGGCATTATTCCTCATTGGTGAGTGTAAACGAAAGGGGAGCTGAGTAATGTTAAATTCCACGCATTCCAATCTTCGTTGCCAACAGTCTGCGGGCTAGAAGCGTTTTTAAACGTTTTCAGCCAAAATGGGCGATGGTTATGCAGGCGAGAGTGCAGATGAGCACAGTTTACAATGAAGTAAAAGGGCCGCGCAGGCCCTTTTAGTCACATCTGACATTCAGTTATATCGCATCACGGTACTCTGGCCAGGCAACCGCTGCACCTTCAGGATTAAAGAGGTTGCCCTGAAAATCAATCACGCCAGCGGCTTCAAGCCACATCCACTCTTCCGGTCGTTCGATACCGGCGGCAATGACGTTGATCTCAAGCGCTGAACAGCAGCGGATCACCGCCTGTACCACAGCTTGTTTCGGGCCGCTGCGATGAATATCACGAATAATGCTCGCATCAATACGAACGCGATCGGGCTGAATATGCGCCAGCAGCGACAATCCGGCAGACCCATCACCAAAATTATCGATAGAGATACTGATACCAACCTGCTTCAGCTGTCTGACGGCACTGGAAAAGGCATCAAGCTGCGAGATCACTTCTGTTTCACTCACGCCAAGGATCACCTGCTCAGGCACCAGTCCGGCTATATCGATCGCCTGAACGATTTGATTAAAAGCGTTCGGCAAGGTGACCAACGTCATGGGAAGAATGCTTACATAAAGTGGCATGCCGTCCGGGCAGGTGCGGCCTGCGCTGATTAAAGCCTCAGTTACCGCTTGCAGATCGTGCTGATATCTTTCCTCGCCCTGCAAGCCAGGCTGTATGTTGGGAATTGCCTGGATAGCTTTTACCTTGCGTCCGAGCGGGTCGACAACCGGACGAAAAGTCATGCCGTTGCCACCTTGAATCAACTCGGTCTGTTCAGGAATAAACGTCCAATAATTAGTGGGCAGGACTTCGAAGTAGTTCTCTTTTTCGCGAGACTCTACAAACGTGCGCAGGAACTGTAAGCCTCGATCGTCATAGGTCAGGCGATATTTTGAGGTTCCACGATCCAGCACGGCTTGTAAAACCGTAGCGTGGTCATGTTTACGCAGGTCGAACAATTCCATACCCGCATTACCGAAACGGCGAGACGGTGAGTAATCACGCATTAACTCAACGATATTATGGTGCCGGTTGTCTGCGCAGATACGCGCGTAAATGGCCAACACACCTTCTTCAGGCCCTTCAAGGATCTGGAAAAAATGCGTACCGTTAAACAGTAAAATGCCGGTCACTTGGTGGCTAGCGTTCAACGCGCTGGCTTTCTCGACCATCGCGGGAAGAATTTTTACAGGCACATCGTCCGACAGGTGGCTGCGATAAATAATTGTCGTTAGCATAATATGCTCCGTTTTATGATGATTGTATGCAGATACTTTACCAGCCCTTAAAGCAGACCGATACCTAACTTTTTAGGCTATAGCTTAACGTCAGATGAATCCTACTACCGTTTGTCTATTCCAGGATTTTTTCACCATGCCCTTAAATGTTCTTACACTGCTTTTTTTGGAGCCGTTAACCGTTTAATTATGTGATCGCGTAGTCACTCTTGATAACGAATAATTTCATCAAAATGAGAGGTAGTACGTAAGTGGCGGTTAAGGAATGTTAAATGATATTATTTTTATAGTGCGCTTGGGATTTGGAGGTGGGTTTAACGCAATGATTAAAGAGATGTTTTTTTAGTATTCTGATTTTTCCAGCATTTGACTCAAATCGCCACATAAGTTTTGTTAAATGTAAAGCGGCCATTTCTTCCATTCAATTTGAGCGGTGAAACGTGTTAATGCCGTTATTTTGTATCCTGCTCGACTATAATTCATTGACCAAGAGGATTTATTTTCGCGAGGGCAATATGTCTATTCCGTCAACGCCACTTTCACCCACCGATGATGACAGCGAAAATCTGCCTGCTTTCCATACCTTGGTGGGTGAACTTGTCATTGAGATCGTTAATGACGGCGGGCCAATCAATCGTCAGGCGCTTACCGACCAGCTATTGCTCAGGCTTGAGCAGGTTCATCGGCCACAGGAAGCAATACACTGCACTGATGCACTTGAGCTTCTGGGCAAGGAGTAGCGCGTACACGTATGCGTAAACGTCTTGGATGGCCGCGCAATGCACGCATAGCTGATGACTACGCCCAGAGATATTTCCTTGAAAATCCATTGTTGGCACAGCTGCCGTTAATTTAATTTTTTAGCAAGCTGCTCAATGGCTTTTTCACAGGCCATTCGAATATCAGGATTTTCACTGCGAACACTCAGGCGATATAACGCGCCAATAAGCTGATGGATGTTTACCGTCTCTCCAGGTTCAAGCACGCGCGTAAGTGCTTTGCCGACCACTTCGTGGATCAGGGAGAGTTCCTCTTCTTTGCTTTTCAGATGCGCTCCGCTTATTAGGTATATCCCCATTATATCGCGCTCAGGGAAACGCACAATAAGGGTTTTTTGCATGCGACACGAGACTGAGTAATAAGTCTTACAAGTGAGGATTTACCGCACTTTTAGCACCAGTGTGCCAGGCATTTTTGTCATGCTTGCCTATACTACTAAAGAAATCGATTTTAACTGGATGATTACAGTAGGGAAGTTGAGATGAAAAAAAATACACTCTTGACGCTGATCTTGGCGTCAACCGTTGCTTTAACGCTGAGTGCTTGCTCTTCCAATCAGGCTATTAAAACTACGGATGGCAGAACAATTGTAACGGATGGCAAACCTAAAGTTGATGATGACACGGGGCTTGTTTCTTACAAAGATGCACAATCGGGCAAGACCGAGCAAATTAACCGTGATGAAATTTCCAACATGAGTGAACTTAATAACTGATAAAAGGATGACGTCATGAAAAAGATCTTTTTCTGCACCTTTGCTGCGATCGTTGCGCTTTCCGCGCTGACAGGTTGTACACGTACCAGTTACGCAATCCATACTAATGATGGCCGTACCATCATCAGTGATGGCAAACCGCAAGAGTCTGAAGCAGGCTTACTGGGCTATACGGATGCGAATGGCGTAAAACAGCAACTTAACAAGGCGGATGTTAAGGAAATATCTGAAGTTCCTCACAAATAATACTTGCTTCTATCCCAGAGCCGCATTGAGTGCGGCTTTTTTTATGTCTGCACTTTTTGATTCGATAATGACGTTCTCTCTTCCCTGACTATCATTCATATTTATTTTTATAATTTAAAAAATTCAGCCGAAAACAATGCCATGGCAGTTTTATAACGGAATCAAAAAGTGCGATCATTCTCATTAATACATTTATTAATGAATATTCACGGTTACCGTATAGATTTTATTACGGGACTGCTAATCAATCAGGGTGGATAATTAATGTCAATCGTAAAGTGAACGACGGGGTGGCGGATTTTCGTCGAGCCAAAGCCGAACGTTATCGATGTTGCTTCCCACTTCCCGCACGGCGCGAACAAGGCGATCCTGGGTCGTTTGTAAGGTTATCGTCCAGTAGGTGATTTGCCACTGTTCGTGCAATTCGACCCGTGATCGGTCCTCAGGGACGCGACGCTGAATGCGATCTCTCATATTTTTTCCTTGGTGTGAAAAGGTAAGAGTAAAAATTCAAATGTGATGCGTCTCTAATTTTGATTATTTATGAGCTTATCAGTAGCGGAATTTTCCCTAAAGTTAATAAATAGGTAATAATAAGAGGGTTCTGATAGGGAAAATCACAAGCGAGCAAAAAAAGTTGTTTCACAAATAATTAGAATGGCCTTGATAAACGGCAAATGCATGAAATGAAATAGAAATTATTAATTTTGAAGTTTTTACCGTATGAGGCTGAGTAAATCGACGTGAAATTATTCAGCCCTACTTATTATATTGAATGACTTACACCAGAGAAAATTATGCCTAAAAATTATATACAGACTGTATGTGTGCAGCCGGACGTAAAAATGCTGCGTATTGAGGCGGGATTAACACAAGCTGATGCCGCAGAACGCTTCAATCTCAGCCTGCGCGTATGGCAGATGAAAGAGTCCCTGAGCAGACCTGTGCCGTTGAGTCAGGGTGAATACGAACTGCTACTCTTACTTGCGGGCCGACACCCCCACTTTAGGTTACTGACGAAATAATCCGTTTCAATGCGTATATCTTTCAGCGCGGCGCAGCGCGCCGCTCTTCTGACCGACGCTTAAGCATGATCGAGGAGTATATTCTACTTACCGCGAACTCATCTCATTCGTTATCAGGTGAAATGACTCGCGCGCTTGTACACACGTTCACTTACCTGCAAAACCGGCCTTCACTGAATTGCATGATGTAAACTATTTTTTTGATTTAACAAGGGTGGATCACTAACACATGCGTTGTTGATGAACGCCTGACCAAAGCCATAATGACAAAGCGGCGAACACAATGCGTCTGAAGCTGCATGGCGGGAGGACATTTTTAAGCTGACCAAAGAAATACACTTTTCATAAGACAACATTATTTCTAATGAATTCGCCCAATGGAAACGCCATCTTTATCGCTGCGACCGGCACCCTTAATGGGAAAAAATTTTTTTAAATAGACCTGCATAGTGATGCTTCATCTCTGTTTCTTCGCACTGATCGATGCGCGCCAGAAGGGCATAGCATAGCGATTTTCGACTTAACACTTTTCCCGAAACCAAAATTTCATTGACGATGCTGCCCAAAATTTCTTCTTCACTGAACCTCATTTTTGCGATGTCATGAAAGCCAATGGTCGGGCTGGCTGACGTCGTACTCTCTTTTCTACCCATATTAGCCTTCATTGAATATTGCGCGCGTGTGCGGCTCATAAGATTTTCATGCCATTATTGGCGTTAAGCACAGGTTGCTCGGCTGTGGAGCAGTAAAGTCGTATTCGATAGCGTGGCGTCGGTTAAGCGAATCACTGTCGAGCTAAATCAGTTTAATTTTGCTTTAAGTTAAATAATATTTATGGCTCATCATACCCGCTTTCTGCGTACCCTCGAGTGATTACATGACTTCAGCGGGCAACGTTATTTACTGCAGGTCGCTTAGTTATTTAGGAAATGAGTATTTCCTAATAGGGCAAGCACGTCACTCCAGAATCTTCATAGCCATAGTAATGGTTTTTTCGCCATTAGTCACATCCTGAACTTTCCCAACCACGCGCATGCCAAAAGCAACACATAAAAGAAGGCCTGCAGCGGTGTCCACATCGGTCACGGTGGGAAGTGAGCCATCCTGCTGGCCTTCTGATATCAGGAAGGCCATGAAATTTCGATTCCGCATCACGGCTTGTCGCACCAACTCTGACAACTCTTCATCCAGCGTTTGTAACTCAACGGTGCTGCCGACCACCAGGCATCCGCGACGGCCCTCTATCTCAGCGGCGGATTCAAGATAAAATTGCAGAAGTGCCTCGATGCGAGCCTTGCCGTTACTGCAGCGCTGCAAACGCGCACGTAAGTCCGTGTTGCGCAGTGAGATATAACGCTCAAACACGCGCAAGAAGAGCGTACGCTTGTCTGAAAAAGCCTTATAGATGCTCCCTGCAGTGAGATTCATGGCTTCACCCAGGTCGGCGACAGAGGAGGCGTGATAACCTTTTTGACGGAACACCACTGTCGCTTTGTCGAGAACATCATCCATATTAAATGCACGCGGCCTACCGCGCTCACGCGTGACGGGCGTGGAGGGTTTATCAAGGGACATGCTTAGAACCAATATTAGAAAATAGCCACTTCCAATATTACTCTGAAGTGCGATTTAATAAAACCGTCATTCAGGCATCGGTGACGAGCATTGGCCATATTCTGAAGCATTTTACGAAAAGGTATGCGCAGTGCCCATCCCATGTCACCGATTGGGAAATAAAAAAATAAATATATCTAATGTGTATTTGAAATTTCACAGAATGTTACTCTATAAAAATTATGGTCACTTAATTCTTACAAATAGTCATAATATTCTAATGGTGCGCTTTTTTTATACATGCATTTCATATGAGTATTCGGATATATCTCTTATTTCGATCTAATAATGACAAGTCATTCATCGTCCTACTTTATTTTTCTGCGATTTATGATAATCATTAGTTGCGGCCAGTAATCAGTAGAGGTTTTTTTTGAAAGACTATGAGAACGAGATCGAATACTTCGTGCTAGAAATCAGGAAGATAGCGGCCTCTCATCAACTCGGTTTAAGCCTTAATGAGGCAAAGAAGCAAGTTGATGAGATATTGCAGAAAATGAAAGGGACCATGAGCGACGATAAATTGGACCAGGCAGCTAAATGGCAGGCGCTGCTTGATGCATTGAAGATCTATAATAGAAACACAGTAGATCCACGCTGGGCCAAAATTATAAACCATGCTAATTATAGGATTAAAAGCCGTTTACATACCGCGATGTTTTATAGAAAACGATTTCATGAATCCAAGTGATCGCCACGCTGAAGTTAAAAATACTAATGAATTTATGAAAGGTGTACGCTTCGCCGTAGTTTGCTCACGCATCTGATTTATTTTGCTGCTGCGGCAATTTGGCAGAGGATTGAGTCATGCGGTGTAGTAAGAGGCTGGCGCGTGTTCTTTCAGCGAAAGCCTATACAGCGAGAAGGACTACAAAAAGAAAAGCCCGGGAGCGATACGCCTCCGGGCGGCTAAAGTCCATCTGCCTGAGAAATTCCAATAAGGGATAGGTTGCTCTCACAGGTAAACACAAGAGACGATGTAATCTTAGCCTGACTTTTTACGCCCACACGCGCATGCGCACATTATGTTCAAAAGCGCAGGGCGACAATGTACCCACGAGATCTTTAATGCCATGTGTACGACGCTCGTACCACGGTTTAAGGTTCATCGATGCGCGTGACTTTCATGTGTGCGCTGTCGCCTTTGCCGTAAACTTTACCGCTTACCCGAATCTTGTCTTCAGAGTCGAATTTTTTACCTTTGAAGGTCGCTTTGGGAGCATCAATTCGGATGGTGCCCGAGCTATCCCGGAACTGGTAAGTATCGCCTTTGATTTTTTTCACAATGTAACCCTCCAGCGTGGCATAGCCTCCCTGGCGAAAATCTTTGATCAGCGTGACCGGGGTTTGCCCGGTATCTTCGGAGCCTTTGTAGCCTGCATCTTCTTTATGCTGCGGCGGTGGCGTTTCACCAGACTCAAAGCCTCCTTTTTCAGCAAAAGCGCCAAAGCTTAATGGCAGCATTACTGCAGCCCATGCAAGTTTCTTCATGTCACTCTCCCTTTGTGATGATTTCCCTTTAAGCCTGGCACAGCATGAGAAAAGTAAGCGGTGAGAGTCGAAATTAACCGCCTGTTTGCTGAAAAAGCAGCCATGTTTATGCGCATTGGCATTTAATGCAGGACGCTGGCGGCAACATTGAGGAATGAACAAACCATTGCACAAGCCATTACGCGTCAGGTTTAATGCGCAGACCAATGTTCAACTCGGAAAGGATTATGATGATTAATGACTATTTTGGCGCCCCATCAGACGGCGTGACACCGGAGCAGCATAAGCGCACCATCGCCGTCGCTGCAGCGTTAGCATTGGCAAAAGAATCCGTGAGTGCGTCAACGTCTGCCAGTGGATCGAAAGTCTCGTGGGATTTACAGGCCGTGGGTAATGAAATCGCCAATCTCGCGGATGCTATTCAGGATGCGCTTGAGCTCGCCGAGGAGTAACAAAGACCGTTTTACAGGTGGCAGGGGTCCCTGCCACTGCGCTCACTCTACTGATCCGCTCTCCTGCTGCAAATATTGGCGCAATGCCTCATGGCGGAAGCGATTATGATCCTCTTCCAGACCGCGCTTTTCATATTCTTTCGCCATCTGAATTAATACCTCGTCGTACTTTCCCTTGAAAGTGATATTATTTACCGCGACCTGTTTAATCATTAATTCCCGTAAAACGTCCGTTTCTACCTGCAAGCGTTTTACCGTCTCTTCAAGAAACGCCATTCTCTCTTCAGCGGATTTCATAATACGTCCTTTATTTAATGAGGTGTTCTCACCTTATCAGTGCGCTATCGCTGATGTAAACATACCGCTAACTGCGATATATCTTAATTTTATTGCCTCATCGGAGCGATATAATTGAGAGAAAATAGCCTATTACATAAGGCGTAAACGATACGGAAAACTTCTGTTTCATTTTTAGCGCAGCATAAACAGGTATTTTAAGCGAAGCGTAGTAGGCTTATGGCAACGTGATTTTACGGAGAAAAACATGAGCAAGGTTTTTATTATTGGTGGTGCGGGCAATATAGGCCGACATTTATGCAAATATCTTGCACTGCATGGGCATGCTGCCCGTCCCCTGCATCGCCGGCCTGAGCAGGCAGAGACATTGCGTGCCTTGGGCGCTGAACCGGTACAGGGCGATTTGCTACAACTTGACGACACTGCTTTGGCCTCGCTTATGCAAGGCAGTGACGTGGTGGTGTTCACCGCCGGAGCGGGCGGTAAGGGTGGTGAAGCGATGACCAATGCCATTGATGGTCAGGGGCTGGAGAAAGCCGTTGCCGCCGCGCAACTCGCAGGCGTTCAGCGTTTTCTGCTGGTCTCCGCTTTTCCCGAAGCAGCGCGCGGCAAAGCGTTGTCAGAGACATTTGAAAACTACATGCGGGTGAAAAAAGCCGCTGACGTTACGCTCGCCGCGAGCGCGTTGCAGTGGGTTATTGTGCGCCCCGGCACACTCACTGACGACCCCGGAAGCGGCCACGTGCAGGCCGGACTGGCAATCCCTTACGGAAATATTCCGCGTGAGGATGTGGCCGGATTCCTCGCCGCGCTGGTCGATGAGCCAAGGGTAAAACGCGTGATTATTGAATTGACCGCTGGCGCCACGCCCATCGCCGACGCCGTGGCGACGTTTGCGTGATTCTGTTGCTGTGCGTGCAGACGTTAAGCGCGGCGCGCCAGGCTTTACGTTTCATTCAAAAAAGCGGGGACGCGCAATGGCGGAGCACCAATGCGCGGTATAGGCCAAATAACATGACCTCCAGCGGAGGTCATCGACAGGCAAAATGCTTAAAATTTTTCCCAGTCAGCATCATTCGCGAGCGCCAAACGCTGAGGCTTCATCTTAACCGGTGCGGGAGATAGCAAGCCGGGTTCCGCTTGCACAACGCTCTCAGCCACGCGGAATTGTTTCACCAGCGCATCCAGCGCTGTCGCCTGCGCTTGTAAAGACTGCGAAGCGGCAGACGCTTCCTCAACCAGCGCGGCGTTCTGCTGTGTCACATCATCCATCTGGTTCACCGCCTGCTGCACTTGGTGAATTCCCTGACTCTGTTCAACCGCGGCGGCCGCGATCTCACTGACCAGTTGGCTTACCTGATGGATAGCATCATTCATGGTGGTCATATTGCTGCTCACGTCGCCCGCCTGGCGTGCACCGTCTTCGGTCAAACGGTGTGACTCCTCAATCAGCGTTTTGATCTCGCGCGCGGCAGAGGTTGAACGCTGCGAGAGATTGCGCACTTCACCGGCAACAACAGCAAATCCTTTGCCGTGCTCGCCAGCACGCGCGGCCTCGACCGCTGCGTTGAGCGCCAGAATATTGGTCTGGAACGCGATACCTTCGATCAGTGAAACAATATCATTCACTTTGCGGGAGCTGCCGCGAATGTTATCCATGGTTGCAACCATGGTTGAGAGCGAGGCGCTACTTTTATCTGACAATGAACTGGCATTAGCGGCGAGCTGGCTTGCCTGATGCGTATTGTCGGCGGTCTGGCGCACCGTTTCGCTCAGCTCGGTCATGCTGGCGGCCGTCTGCTCCAGAGACGCGGCCTGCTGCTCGGTACGGGAAGAGAGATCTTCGTTACCGGCTGAAATTTGCACCGATGCGCTGCTCACCGACTGCGAAGCGTGACTAACAGAAGACAATGCGGCAGAGACGCGCTGCATCAGCGTATTAAACGAACGTGCCATATTGCCCACTTCATCCCGACGACTGTCGTCAGCGCTGAGCGTTAAATCGAGATTGTCACTGGCGCGCGTCATAACGTCTGCTGCGGCGTTTAAGCTGCGACGGATGCGCAACACCGTAAACAATGAGAACAGGCCAAACACTATGACCGTGGCCACTACGCCGGCAATGGTCATCCACAACACAAAGTGGAAGGTGCTGCGGTTAGTTGCGCGCAGCTCGTCACCAATAGCAATATTCAACGCGAGCTGCTTTTGATAGTCGCTCACCAACTGGCGGATTGCGGCACCAATGCCGCCGTTGCCGTCCAACTGCGCCAGACTGGCCTCATGCTGATGCGCACGTGAGGTAGCAATAAATGCCGGCAGGGCGCTGACGACACGCTGAATATTTTCATAAGCAACGTTGGTTAAGCGTTTATCCTCGTCGCTGGAGATATTATTGGCCATGTAGTCGTCGGTCAGCGACTTGAGTTCTTTGATTTTGCTGTCGATCTGCTGTTCAACCGTAGGCAGGTTGCTGTCCTGCGTTTGGCTTTGATGCTTATACAGCGTCAACGCGAGCTGGTTACTCTGATCGATCATGTTGCTCAGATCTTTCATGGAGGGAATGGCATTACTCTGCACATACTCAAACCGCGTTTGAAAACCGGACAATAGCGTAATGGCCAGCACCGCCTGCAGTATGATGGCGCCGAACAGCATGGTAAATGTGAGTAACAGACGTTGTGAGATGGTCATCTTATTATCCTTAATCTACACCTTTTACAGGGACGTGAGGCTGAGCTAACAACATCGGCAGCAACCGCTAATTAGTTAATAATTTTTACCAAGCTGTAAAACCACGGTAACGCGTGCGGCCTGCAACCGCGTGAATGCTTCGGGACGGATATGAAGATAAAGCAGCGGGAAACGCCATGCTGCTGTCCGTTGACGACATCGCTGCACATAGCACGTGAGGGGCGCAGGCATAACAAGCGCGGAATTTTTCTGTGCGTTCTATGTAGCGAAATCCAGGCGTTAAAACCGTCACAGGCCGTAACTTTCATCGGCAGTGATGCTCTTTTTTAGGCTCTAACATTTAACCATTAGCGCGCGAAAGCACATCGCAATGTCAGTGATGTTCACACTTCTCTGTTATTTTTCCATTTTAAAAAAGGATGCTGCCCGTTTCGCTTATTGCCCGTAATCTTCCTCTAATGTGATACGCAAAAATATAAATTGATTACAGGTTTAAAAACAGTGCGTTAGCATCATAGGGAGAGGAGGATTTAATGGATGAATATTGATCGAGATCAATGAAGGTTTAATTATTAATAAAATAAAAATAGAGACCAGATAGTTAACCCACTAAACACTAGATCTCTAACTAATTATTTTGGTGTTTTATTAAAAACATTTATCAAGATTTATGCCGTGACGGCGATAACCATTATACAGCAGCGCTTCTCTGGGTGAATTTATGCTGTCTATTTTAATGCCTCACTAAAGGTGAATAATATGGGTCTCGTTCAACGCCTTTCCAATATAAAAATTGGGAAAAAACTGGCTGCCGGGTTTGTCATTGTCATTGCCGCCTCGTTAGCTATATCGATTATTGCATTTGATTGTTTCCGCAGTATTAAAGACAACTCGGCCCGGCGTACGATAACCGTTAATATGGTGAATACGTTAAGTCAGGCGCGTCTGAACCGCACCCTGTATCAATACACTAAAGATGACACCTTTTCGGTTAAAAATGCTGAAGCACTCAAGCAGTTAGACGCTTTATTTCAGAAGCTGAAAAGTTATCCGTGGGATGCGATCGGTCAGCAAAAAGTGGCGCAGCTCGACCAATTTTTGATCGCTTATCAGCAGCAGCGTCAGATCTTTGTCAGCGCCGCGCAGCACAACACAACGGCTTCCAACGTCATAAAGCCCGATGCAATTATCGCGCTGGCGCGCCAATTTGAAGCTTTTAATCTTGCAGCGACACCGGAAGCGGCGCTGTTGACGGCGCGTCTGGCATCCTCGCTTTACGCTATCGCCCTGGCGGAAAATGCGTTTCTGGCTAAACCGTCCGACACCGCCAGAAATGCCCTCACTGACACATTCGACAGCGCCAGCTCGCTGAGCGAGCAATTGGATGCCTTTGCACAAAGCGATCTTAGCGCGGCATCACGTACGCTTATTAGTCTGCTTAATGGCCAGCGACTGGCGTTAACGGCCTATATCGATACCACCAATAAAGAGAAAAGCGAATCCGCCACCCTCACAGCCGCTGCAGAACGTTTAAACGGTGCGGTAGCGGATATGTTCGCCTTCCAGTCCTCACTTTCCGCGGAATTTATTCAGGCTGCTGAATGGCGCATTGCGGCGGCGGCTTCCCTTTGCGTGCTGTTGAGCCTGCTGATTGCCTGGCGGATCACCCGTAGCATTACGCACCCGTTAAAAGAGACCTTGAGCGCCGCCCAGCGCATTGCCGGTGGCGATCTCACGGTAGCGCTGCACACGTCGCGCGGCGATGAGTTAGGTCAGCTGATGCAGGCGGTAGACGCCATGAATCAAAGCCTGCAGAACATCATTGCCAACGTGCGTAACGGCGTAAGCAGCGTGGCGCGCGCCTCGGCTGAGATTGCTGCGGGCAATACCGATCTCTCCTCACGCACGGAACAGCAGTCTGCGGCGGTAGTGCAAACGGCTGCCAGCATGGAAGAGCTGACATCAACGGTGAAACAGAACGCGGAAAACGCCCATCATGCCAGTCAGCTTGCGACTGAGGCGTCGGCAAACGCGGCGCGCGGCGGTGAGATCATTCACGATGTCATTACCACCATGGGCGGCATCAGCCAAAGCTCCGGTAAGATTGGCGAAATCATTAGCGTCATTAACAGCATCTCTTTCCAGACCAATATCCTGGCGCTCAATGCCGCTGTTGAAGCGGCGCGCGCGGGTGAACAAGGGCGAGGCTTTGCCGTGGTGGCCGGTGAGGTGAGAAATCTGGCCCAGCGCAGTTCCGTCGCGGCCAAAGAGATTGAACTGCTGATCCGTGAGTCGCTCGACCGCGTTAACGATGGCACCGAGCTGGTGGATAGCGCGGGTTTAACCATGAACGACATCGTCCAGTCGGTGACGCAGGTGAAAGACATTATGGGTGAAATCGCCGCTGCTTCTGATGAGCAGAACCGCGGTATTTCACAGATTGCGCAAGCCATGGCTGAAATGGACACCACCACACAGCAGAATGCCGCGCTGGTGGAAGAGTCCTCTGCTGCGGCCAGTTCGCTTGAGTCGCAGGCGGAGGAGTTAGAAAAAACCGTGGCGGTGTTCCGTCTTTCCGCACAGCAAGCAGCCAGCGTGGCGCCGGCCGCCGCACCGCTGCGCCGTCCGGCTTTAACGCCACGGCAACCCGCCAGCGAGGCGAGCTGGGAAAGTTTTTAAGCCAGGATTCCGGTCGTCGATAACGCATGAGGCCGGACGCAGCAGGCGCGATCAAGGGATTGACTGCGCCCCGCGGCGGCCATGCTCAGTAAGCATAACGTGAAGCGCGCGAGGTTTGTCTCACGTAAAAGTGCAGTCTGGCGAAAAACTGCCGATAGAATGATTAGGCTTATTTAAGCCGCTTCCGACTTTCTGTCTGCAATGAAAGGAGAATACGATGGATGTATCGCAAGTTGCTGCTCTGGCAACCGGCCTTGATAACCTGGATCTTAACAGCAAGGTGAGCACGCTGGTGCTCAAAAAATCGTTGGATAATCAGCAAGCGGTAGCGGAGGGCATCCTGGCCTCCATTCCTTCTCTGCCTGCTAATCCCGCGATTGGTCGTAATATCAATACCACTGCCTAACCGCGTCATCGTGGTGTGAGTCTGTGTGCCGGGCATCGTCAACTGACGATGCCCCTACGTTCATGACTGCACTCGGCCCTTTCCGCCGCTATCCGCCAATTGTCATGCGCGTTGCCTTGAGGCAGCTTGCCAATAAGGCTCGCGCGCTTCGCCTTAATGCTTCGCTAATAATGGAAGGCTATCCTGCACGCAATCGAGTTAAGGAGCTTTCACGATGACCGTCAAATATGCACGTCCGCAAATTTTATTTCATTGGTTAACGGTAGTGTTAGTTGCTGTCGCTTATGCCACCATTGAATTTCGCGATCTGGCTGAAAAGGGGACCTGGCAGCGCAACGCGATGATGGTGACGCATTTTTCAGCCGGTTTCTGCGTGCTGGTGATCATGGCTATCCGTCTCTATTTACGCGCGCGTCACCGTACGCCGCCGATCCAACCCGCCGTGCAGCGTTGGCAAACCGGTTTGTCGCATCTGGTGCATACGCTGCTTTATGCCCTGTTTGTTGTATTGCCGATTTTAGGGTTAACGTCGCGCTACTTACGGGGAAAAGCGTGGTCGCTGTTCGGCGTCGCCATGCCAGTGGCAACCACGCCCGATCCGGCAACGGCCGCCATGCTGATAGATTGGCATGAGACGTTGGCACCTTTGGGGTACTGGCTGATTGGTCTGCACGCTCTCGCCGCGCTGTTTCATCATTACTGGCTGCGCGATAACACGCTGCGGCGCATCGTACCGTGACGTCGCTTGTCTGGCTGGGAGCGGGGCAAAGAAGAAACCGCGCGCCTTATTTACCTAAACTGGTAGGATAGCGCGAAACTTTATCAGGAGACGAACATGAACAAGGACACGTTGATTACACTGCTGTCATTCAAACGCTGGAGCGATGTGCACACGCTCCAGGCCATCCAAACGCTTGATGCGTCACGCTACGCCGAAAAACGCCACTTGATGCTGCGCCTGATGAATCACATTTATGTTGTGGACAGAATTTTCAGCGCGAACATGCTTGGGCTGCCGCACGGTTATACCGCGTTAAATACCCCAGAAACGCCCACCGCCGAGGCACTCGCCGTGAGCATGGCGGCGTGTACCGATGACCTCATTGCGCGCGTTAGCGTGATGGATGCCGTTGCGCTGGACGCGCGCATTGCCTTTACCTTTGTCGATGGCGGTCATGGCGAGATGAGTGCGTTGGACATGCTGAATCACCTGCTTTTCCACGGCGCTTATCATCGCGGCGCGGTCGGCTGGCTCATCGGGGAATGCCACGGCGTGCCGCCAAAAGAGGTGTTGACGGTATTTCTTCGCGACCACCTCGGCTGAGGCGGAACCGATAGCACGCGCCCAACGGCGAGATCGCCTGCCGACACCAGCCTTATCAAGCACCGCAGAGGGTCACGCCGCGTTTTCAGCACAGACAGCGGCAGGGTGTTGCCGCTAGTTCATTCGCGTTTGGCGTCGTCAGCGACTCGCATCAGGCGGACCAATATCAGGGCTTGGGCAGTTCAATGACATCTTAAAACGCTCGCATTAACGCCCTCGCGCGGTCCGCACCCAGTGAATATGCTGAGCGATGTGTTTGCTGCTGTTAAACAGGCAATCCAAATGGGTGCTGTCGGCAATACGCTGGCAACGGATGTGACTGCCACAGCGGGAAATAATTTCTGCCAGCCTGTCAGCGTCATAGAGCTCATCTTTTTCAGCCACCAATATTGTCAACGGACACGGCAAGGCGGCCAATTGCGGCTGGGGATGGCGCGGCGTTAATGCGTTTGCCAAGGCTACACTGTAGCGTTCGATAAAGTCCGTTTTACGGTGCCGCACCTCTGTGGGGAAATGCAGCGCGACGGCGGGATAATGGCGGAACAGCAATCCGCCGCTTAAGGCGTTAGCCACAAAAGGCCACTGTATTACCGTGGCAAACGGCATGGCATCTTGGTTGCGCACCTGAGCGGGCGCGAAAGGCCCCAGCTCAGGCGCGAGTAACAGCAGACTGGCGCTTTTTGCGCGAGGGGCGTGACGCGTAAAGTAGTTGATCAACATGCCCGCTCCGCTTGAATGGCCCAGCAGATGAACGTTGGCCGCCGGAAACCGCGTACTTACACTTTCGAGTACCGTATCCACATCCCGCCAGATTTGTCGCGGCGCCGCTGCATCACCTCGATTACCCGTTGAGCGTCCGTGGCCGCGCAGATCCGTCAGCACCACGCAGGTGGAAGCGCACTGAATCAGTTGACGAGCAAGGATGTTGTACCCGGCATCCATATTCACGCCGCCGCCGTGATAAATCAGCACCACATCTTCGACAGCATTCTCGGGTTCATAACTGCGCAAAAATAAGCCGTCAACGTGCCATTCGGTCACCTTTTTTCCCAACGGTAATTCAGCCGTGAGGAGGCGCGAACGTTGTTCGAACCCTCTAAAATCAATCATGCCGCAAATCCATTTCAAGGCGCTCCTGAGAGAATAAATGCCGACATTAAGACGTTTTTTTCCAGAATATGCCAGCCCCTGAGCGGCAAACGTGGCGTCTTAGGCTCGCGCGCGAGAAGCCCGCGTTCTTTTTAGTAAGGTGGCGAATAAGATGCGGTTTCTTTTTGTATAGTTAAACAGTCTACTTTTGCATAAGGAATCTGCATCATGTCACTGCCTCACACGTTCGTTGCCGCCTTGCTTGCAGCGGTGCTCTGCACGACGCCGGCGTTGGCCAATCCGGGCAACGGTAACGGTAATCATGTCAATCACGGTCATTCAGCAGGCAAAGGGCACGGCAAACCCCAGCGAGACGACGATCCGCGCCCAGGATACGACGACGCCAGTGGGATTCGCGTGGATCTGGACTACTCGCGGGCGCGAGCGTTGGCGGTCAATCATGGGGCGGTCGGCTACCGTGCGCTGCCGCCGGGCATTGCCAAAAACCTGGCGCGGGGAAAACCGCTGCCGCCGGGGATTGCCAAAAAGGCGCTGCCGGCCGGGATGCTGCGCGATCTGCCACGCTATCCTGGCTATGAATGGCGTGCCGTGGGCGATGATTTAGTGCTGATTGCACTTAGTACTGCGATCGTCACTGCAGTGATTAACGGTGTGTTTGACTAGCCAGTTCGCGTTAACGCACCGCAGCCAAAAAAATGGGCGCCAAATCGGCGCCCATTTTCAGTGGTGCTTACGGCCTTCTAAACAGCGCCATGCTGCGGCCTTCTAACTCAAAGTCCTGCTCTTTGGTGATCACCAAGCCTTTTTTCTCGCTGTCGGAGGTGGTCAGCTCCAGCACCCAGCCGCCTTCACCAAACTGCGGAATACGGAATGGCACATTGCCCTCAAACGGGTTGAACAGCATCAGTACGTCATGCCAAATTCCCTCTTCGGGTTGCAGATCGGGACGGCCGATATAGACGCCGAGCGTCGATCCCTCTTCCCACTGTTCCGCCTGCTGGAAACCGCCACCGGCGTTAAACCACTTGATTTCCATGCCGTCACGCCAGTTCTCCCGACGCAGCAGCGGCTGTTTAGCGCGCAGCGCCAGCAGGTGCCGGGTGAAATCGCGCAGCGCGTCAGCTGAGGCCGGCAAGTTCTCCCAGTGAAGCCAGGAGATCTCGCTGTCCTGACAGTAGCCGTTGTTGTTGCCCATCTGGCTACGTCCAAACTCATCGCCAGCTAACAGCATCGGGGTGCCGTGCGAGAACAGCAGCGTCGCGAGGAAATTGCGCTTTTGCCGCTCGCGCACCGCGATAATGCCTTCGTCTTCGGTCGGGCCTTCCGCGCCATAGTTGTAGGAGCGATTGTCGTTATGACCGTCGTTATTGTCCTCGCCGTTGGCATCGTTGTGCTTCTCGTTGTACGACACCAGATCGTTCAGCGTAAAGCCATCGTGCGCCGTGATAAAATTGACGCTTGCCCATGGTCGACGGCCGCGTTGATCGTACAGATCGCCGGAGCCCAGCAGACGCGCGGCGAAATCAGTAGAAACGTTGTCGCCCTTCCAGTACTCACGCACCGTATCGCGATATTTATCGTTCCATTCGGCCCAGCCCGGCGGGAAGCCGCCCACCTGATAACCGCCAGGGCCGATATCCCACGGCTCGCCAATCAGCTTCAGCTTCGACAGCACCGGGTCTTGCGTTACCGCGTCAAAGAAGCCGCCGCGCTGGTCAAACCCTTCCGGTTCGCGCCCCAAAATGGTGCCGAGATCGAAACGGAAACCGTCGATATGCATTGATTCTGCCCAATAGCGCAGAGAATCTGTCACCAACTGCAACACGCGCGGATGCGAAGTGTTCACGGTATTGCCCGTGCCGGTGTCATTGATGTAATAGCGATGCTGATCGGGCAGGGTGCGGTAATACGAGAAGTTATCGATCCCCTTGAATGACAACGTCGGGCCCAATTCATTGCCTTCAGCCGTGTGGTTATAAACCACATCAAGAATGACTTCGATACCCGCATCGTGAAACGCGCGCACCATATCGCGAAAGCCTTGGATGCCACGCGGACCGAAATAGCGACTGGCAGGCGCAAAAAATGCCAGCGAGTTGTAACCCCAGAAGTTCTTGAGGTTTTTGTCGAGCAGGTGTTGATCGTCAGGGAACCAGTGCACCGGCAGCAGTTCCACGGACGTCACGCCAAGGCTTTTGATGTAATCAATACTCGCCTTGTTGCTCAGCCCGTCGTAAGTCCCGCGCATCTCCTGCGGTACGGCGGGATTCAGCATCGAGAAGCCTTTGACGTGCGTTTCGTAAATCACCGTGTTTGGCCAGGGAATGACCGGGCGATTTTGATCTTGCCAATCAAACGCATTGGGGTCGATAACGCGACACTTTGGCGTAAAGGGCGCGCTGTCGCGTTCGTCAAAGGTGAGATCCTTGTCTTCATGCAGCAGGTCATAGGCAAAGTGCGCCTCGTTCCAGTCGATATCGCCCTGAAGTTCACGCGCGTAAGGATCGATCAAGAGCTTATTGGGGTTAAAGCGGTGGCCATTCTCTGGATCGTAAGGACCGTGCACGCGATAACCATACAGCGCGCCAGGCTGTAGACCTGGCACATAGCCGTGCCAGACTTCATGGGTATATTCCGGCAAGTCAAAGCGGGCAATTTCATGCTGTCCGCTGGGATCGTAAAGGCAAAGTTCCACGCGATGGGCGTGAGCGGAGAACAGGGCAAAATTCACGCCGGAGCCGTCAAAATTGGCGCCTAGAACCTGACCTGAACCCGCTGTAATCTCTGAAGGCTTACCGTATGACATACATCTTCTCCCTTTCCACAGAACAGATTGCGATGCGCGAAGGTCTGTTATTCACTGAACAGCACCAGCGGCGTAGCCGTATCCAATTGCAAAACATCGTCAATCGCTATCGTTGCGCCGCTAAAAACGTGGCGATAATGGCGATGTGCCAGCGATTCACTCAAGGCGATGTGCGTATTTCCCCACTGCCCATCGGCGAAAATCAGACGAGGGACAATCACCAGCAGCGCTCTGCCGTTAAACTGGCGCGCGAAAGCGATAACGTTATGTTGATGCTCACCTTCAACCGGTAACGGTTGATAGTCACTCATGCGGAAAAACTGCGGCTGCGCTTTGCGCAGGTGCAGAACGCGTGCAATCAACTGTTGTTTGAGCGCACCGCTCAGCCAATCTTGATAGTTATCAAAGTCTGGCTCCGCCTCGGCCGTCAGCTGCTGAAGCAATGCGTAATCCGGTTCGCGACGGTTGTCCGGATCTACCAGGCTGAAATCCAGCCGCTCGCTGCCCTGATAAATATCCGGCACGCCGGGCGCCGTAAGCTTGATCAGCGTTTGCGTGAGGCTGTTGATTAGGCCGGCGCGAATAAATGGCTGCAGGGCATGGGTAAAATCTTGCAAAAACGCGGCATTGTCGCGGGAAAGCAGATGGCGCACATAATCCAGTACGGCGGTTTCATAGGCTTCGTCGCTGTCTCCCCAATCGGTGCGCAGTTTGGCTTCGCGCAGCGCTTTTTCCATAAACGGCAGGAAGCGCTGCTCCAATGCGGCGATCCCTTCGACATCGTCGTGGTGCAGGGTGGTCGGCCATGCCCCCGCCAGCGCCTGATAAATCATCCACTCCACGGCCGCTTCCGGCGCCGGGCCTTCTTTAAGCGCAACGATATGGGCCTGATTCATGTGACGCCAGCGTGCAACGTGATCGGCCCATTGAGCGGGTGCTTCGCTTAGCGTGTAAAGGCGCGCGCGTGCATCCTCGCCGCGCTTGGTATCGTGCGTGGAGGTGGTAGAAATGGCATCGGGCTGTTTTAGCTGACGGATGCGCATTTCTTCATGGAACTGCGCCAGTGAGAAGGTGTGCGGCAAGGGTTCAGCACCCACTTCGTTCACGGCTAACAGCGCATGATTGCGGAAGAACAGCGTATCCTCGACGGATTTTGCCATTAACGGGCCGGTCAGCTGTTGGAAGCGGAGGCGAAACTCGGCGGCGTCGCGTTCGCTCTCCTCTGAAACCGCACCCAGCAAAATCGCCTGTAGAAAACTCAAGGCGGCCGGAGAGGCGCTGTCTTTCACCTTATTCAGCACCTCAGTGAGCAGCGTTTCCCCTGCCAACGGCATGCCCGCCTGATTGCCATAGGTGCGGTAAACCGGAAAAGCAATCAACAGTTCACGCAGCGCCACGTGCAGCTCGGCTTCACCAAAATTACGATGCTCCACGCCGACCACGCTGGTTGCCAGGGTCAGCAACCGCTTAAATTCGCCTTCGAAATTGCGATCGACCATCAGTTCGCGCGCAGCCCGCAGCCCGGCGGCAACATCGTTGCGCTCCTCTGTCACCGCTTCATAAGCCAGGTGCAATTCGTCTATGTGCCTGTCGTCGATCAGCGCGTGAGAAAGGGCAGCGATAAATTCGTAGCCGGTGGTGCCGGCGATCGGCCACTCATCGGGTAAGTGCTCACCTTGCGCCAGAATCTTCTCCACGGTGATGTAGCAGTCCGGACCGGTTGCGCTGCGCAGGCGTTGCACATAGGCCTGAGGGTCGGCTAAACCATCAATATGATCAAGGCGCAAGCCATCAACCTGACCCGACTTCACCAGTTCCAGGATCAACGCATGGGTTGCCTGAAATACGTCTTCATCCTCAACCCGCACGCCCACCAGTCCGGTGATTTCAAAGAAGCGGCGGTAGGAGAGCGTCCGCCGCGCATCGCGCCAGCTGGTCAATTCCCAGGATTGCCTGTCGTGCAGTGCCGCGATGTCAGCGGGTGACGTCATCGCCAACACCTCCGCCTCGCGACCCTGCCAGCTCTGCGGATTCAGCGGATAGACGCTGTCGAAATAGGCCAGCGCGGGATGACCGGTATCGGGATGCGGTTTGATGCTGATCTCGCCGTTGGCGAGCACGTGAGCGAAATCGTCGCCTAAAAACGGCAGCGTCAGGCGGCGCGACGGGTCGATGTCGAAATAGTGCGCATAGCGGCTCTCTGGACCGTGCGCGATCACATCTTGCCACCAGGCGTTCTCCAGCGAGGCCGCCATATGATTTGGCACAATATCCAGAATTAAACCCATGCCTGCCTGTTGCAGCGTGCTGGCAAGCCGATTGAAGCCCTCGCGACCGCCAATTGCCGGATCGATTTCATTAACGTTCGTGACGTCATAGCCGTGCGTGGAATCGCGCGTGGCGGTAAAGATCGGTGACGCATACACGTGACTGATGCCGAGTGTTTGCAGATAGGGCACTAGCGCCACGACGCGATCAAACGTCATGCCGTTGCGGAACTGAATGCGGTACGTCGCGGTTGGAATGGTCATGCTTTTTCTTCTCCCTGGGCCAAGCGCACCACAATGGCGTGCTGCGGCAATTCATCTTGCTGCGACGGCCAGGCGAACAGCGTGTCACCTTTCATCGCCGGTAACGGCTGTGGCTTGTCACCGATATTCAGCGCCAACGACAGTTCAGCGTGCGGGAACTGCCAGCTAACCGCCACAAAGCCCGGCGCCGTTTTCAGGGCGTGGCCGCGAGGCACACCCGCGTTCGCCAGCAGAGGAACGATGTGCTGGTGGCGCACGTGTAAGAGTTCGCGCGTGAGCGCCAGCCAGGCGCGTCCTTGTTCGGTGTCGCGGGTTTGCCAGCTGAGTTTAGATCGCGTGAAGGTGCTTTCCGCGTTGGGATCGGGCACCTCGGCGTCGTGCCCGGCATGGCCGGTAAACTCTTTTGCTCGTCCCTCACGGACCGCTTTGGCCAGGTCGCCGTGGAAATCAGTGAAAAACAGGAACGGATTGGTTTCACCGTACTCTTCACCCATAAACATCAGCGGAATGTGCGGTGACAGCAGCAACGTGGCCAGCAGCACTTTGGTACGCTCAACGCCAGCCAGCGTGATCAAGCGCTCGCCTTGGGCGCGGTTGCCCACCTGATCGTGATTTTGAATAAAGTCGACAAAGGCTACGGGGGGCTGTGAGGCGCTGGGCACGCCGCGCGCTTCACCACTCTGCGGCGAAACTTCCCCTTGATAAGCAAAGCCTTCGGTGAGAATACGCGCAATCAACTTCTCTGGCGCTTGGGCGAAATCCTGGTAGTAAGCGTGCGTTTCGCCCGTGGCAAAAACGTGCACCGCGTTGTGAAAATCATCATTCCATTCGGCGGTAAACAGCGGCGCCGCGCCCTGTTCGTCGCGTGGATGCAGGAAGATGACATTGCGGCAGTCTTCGGTCGTGAGATGCGCGGGTCGGTCAGTGATCTCGCGGCGGATGCGTTCCGCAATCTCGATCAAGGCATGCTTACTGGAGCTATCTTCGATCTGATCGATGGCGTCGAAGCGCAGCCCGTCCAGATGGTACTCCTGCAACCAAAACAGCGGCGCTTCCACGATATAACGACGTGCCGCGTCTACATCATAAGCAATTCCCGCGCCCCACGGCGTTTGCCGCTCTTTATGGAAGAATGCAGGTGCCAGCAAGGGCAGATAGTTGCCTTCCGGCCCAAAGTGGTTGAGCACAATATCCAATACAACCGAAAGGCCGTGCCCGTGCGCGGCGTCTACCAGCGCTTTGAAATCATCGGGCGAACCATAAGCGGAGTGAGGCGCATACAGCAGCACGCCGTCATATCCCCAGCCGCGGCGACCGCCAAACTGCGACAGTGGCATAATTTCAAGCTGCGTGATGCCCAGCTCTGCCAGATGGGGCAGCTTTGCGATGGCGGCGCGGAAGGTGCCTTCCGGCGTGAAGGTACCGATATGCAACTCATACACCACGGTCTCGTGCCAGGGGCGGCCGCGCCAGCTGCTGTCCTGCCAGGAATAGCTGCGGGGATCAACCACCAGCGACGGGCCGTTAACGGCGTCTTGCTGCGCACGCGACGCGGGATCGGGGACGCAGGTGCCATCGGCAAGCTGATACTGGTAAGTCGCGCCGGGCTGGATGCCGCTGTGCTGCAAAACAAACCAGCCGTCCTGCTCGCGCTGCATTGGGTAATCGCCATCGGCGAGTTGCAGCGTCACCTGCTGCTGTCCAGGTGCCCACAGGCGGAAAAGCACGCTACCATCGGCCTGAATCTCAGCGCCCCAGGATTTTTCAAATGATCTGAATTCCATTCAATAGCCTCGTTTAGCCCACGCAAGGGCGAAGGGACGACATCAAGCGATTCACGTTCCGTTAAAAGTTACTGATTAAAAATTTGGGAATTAGCACGGGCCGGAGAAAAGATCATAGTTCAGATTTGCGGCTTTTCTGGCTTCGGCAAAGGATTTCAGGTGACTTTTGGAAATTAACCAAGCGCGAGCGCTTCGCTTAAGGAAATAACGACAGAAAAAAATAAAAAAAAGGGCGTACCGCAGTACGCCCCGAGCATTAAGCCGGTTTTTTATTGCCTGGTTTTCGGCGGCGCTGTTTGCGCAGCTTATCTACCAATTTATGCGCCTCTGCCTGCGTGGCGACGGCGGGCGAAGAGCCTTTGAGCGGCTTACGCGCCGTTTCACTCAGCGTGAGCACAGTAATGAGGCCGATGATGCCCGCACCCACCATATAATAGGCTGGCATCATCGCATTATGCGTGGTATCAACCAGCCAGGCGGTAATTAATGGCGTAGTGCCGCCAAACAGTGACACCGATAAATTAAAACCGATTGCCAGAGCGCTGTAGCGAATATCGGTGACAAACAGCGCCGGTAATGTCGCTGGCATAGTGCCGCTAAAGCAAGTATGAAGCAGGCCAAGAATAGCCAGACCCACAAATACCCAAATCATGTTGCCGGAGCCAATTAGCATATAGCAGGGGATCGCCAGCACAATTAAGCCCAGCGCACCCAATCCTATCACCGGCTTACGTCCCATACGGTCGGTCAAATGGCCCCACATCAAGGTCAACGGCATCATGATAAACATAATGACCATCACCAGCAGCAGGCCCGATAATTCACTGAAACCCAGTATGCCCGTCAAATAGCTGGGCATGTAAGCGGTCAGCATATAATTAGAGACGTTGAACAACAGCACCAGGCCAATGCATTTAAGCAGCGGTTTCGCGTGCACCCGCAGCATAGTAATCACATTCATCTGCGGTTTGTTGTGCTCAAGTTCCTCACGCTTATCCATATGCTCTTTAAACGCCGGGGTCTCTTCCAGTTTCAGGCGAATATAAAGGCCAAATAATCCCAGAGGCGCAGCGAGGAAAAAGGGCACACGCCAACCCCATTCAAGCATGGTTTCATGAGGTAAATACGCAATCATGGCCGTCACTAAGCTCGCGCCCAGCAAATAGCCCGCCAGGGTACCAAACTCCAGAAAACTGCCCATAAAGCCGCGGCGCTTATCCGTGGAATATTCAGCAATAAAGGTCGCGGCACCGCCGTATTCGCCGCCGGTGGAGAAACCCTGAACCAGGCGTGCGGCAAACAGAAGGATCGGCGCGGCAATGCCAATGCTGGCGTAGCTGGGAATTAAGCCAATAGAGAAGGTCCCAATTGACATCATGATCATGGTGACAGCAAGGATTTTTTGGCGCCCAAAGCGGTCACCCAGCGGGCCAAATACCATCCCGCCAATAGGGCGCACTAAAAAGGCCGCAGCAAACGTGCCAAATGAGGCGATCAACTGTGCCGTACTGCTGGCATCAGCAAAAAATACCTGGCCAATAATCACGGCAAGATAGCTATACACGCCGAAATCAAACCACTCCATGGCGTTACCGAGCGCTGCCGCGCTGACGGCGCGCTTCAATAACTTGTTGTCGATGACGGTAATATCATCAACGGTGATCTCGGATGCGTTATTTGTCGTTCCTGTGCTCATTGAATCCCCTGAATGAGAGTGGCGCACTCTTATAGCTTTCACAGCCGAATACGCTCATCATGGAAAGGAAAGCTATAAGATGCAGAAAGGCGGACACCTTAAGAAATAATCCCAGGTGATTCAAGTTTGTGACTTGAATCACGGGGAAAAGCGTAGCGTGAGGGGATAAGCCTGTCAAAGACGGGCCTTTGTTGGTGTGTGTGCACTGATGTCTCAACACGTTTCTCGTTGTCCGTTTCCTATCCTCATTTCCATATGCCTGTCGCCGGTCAGCGTGTTGAGACATTAACCACGATAAGCTCACATTTCAGACACTCTCCCCACTTCAGAATGTGACTTTCTCCGCAACGCTGACGGTCAGCGTGTTTTGCAACAGACGCTTTTTGCTAGTGTATTTGGTACAACGCAGTTTTACAGAATAAAACAACACCTGCGCATTCCGAGGATACTATGTCTGAAAATATCGTAAAGCACGCACCCATCTCCGCGCTGGAGCAAGAAACCATGCGGCGCGTCATCTGGCGCATTCTGCCTTTCCTGGTGGTGAGCTATCTGGTTTCCATCATCGATCGCGGCAATATCGGCATGGCTGCGTTACAGATGAATGAAGATCTGGGCCTCAGCAAAGCGGCATTCGGATTCGCCAGCAGCCTCTATTTTGTCGCCTACTTTTTGTTCGAAGTGCCAAGTAACTTAGCAATGCAAAAAGTGGGTGCCCGTTTGTGGATCCCGCGCATTATGATCAGCTGGGGCATTATCTCAATGTGCATGGCGCTAGTAGAGAGTACAACGTCGCTTTATGTCCTGCGGTTCTTACTTGGGGCCGCCGAAGCGGGCTTCTTTCCGGGTGTTGTGCTGTATCTGACGTGGTGGATCCCGGCACGCTACCGAGCTCGTATCATTGCCTCCTTTATGGTTGCCATCCCATTAGCGAATTTCATTGGCTCGCCGCTTTCCGGTCTCATTCTTACGCTGGATGGCTGGCTTGGGCTGCGTGGCTGGCATTTGCTGTTTATTATCGAGGGGCTGCCCGCCGTGCTATTGGGGATTGCCGCTTGGTTTGTATTAAGCAATCGTCCACATGAGGCGCGCTGGTTGAAGCCCGAGCAGAAGCAGTGGCTGGAAGCGACGTTGCAAGCCGAAAGGGAAAAACGCAGTAATATTGGACATATTTCAACGTGGCAGCTGCTGAAACATAAACACATTTGGCTGATGGCGCTGATCTATTCAGGCGCCTCAGCGGCGGGCACCACATTGAGCGTGTGGTCGCCGCAGCTGCTGAAAAGCTTCCATCTGGATAATCTTTCAACGGGTCTGCTCAACGCCATTCCTTACGGCTTGGCCTCGGTATTGATGATTGTTTGGGGGCGCAGCTCCGATCGCACCGGTGAGCGGCGCTGGCATACTGCAATCACGCTATTTATGATCGCCGGCGGGATCTTCGCGGCCTTTATTAACCTCTCACTGCCATCGACCATCATTATTATGAGTTTGATTTTGGTGGGTGCTTACTCCATGAAAGGACCCTTCTGGGCGCTCGCTGCTGGCTGGATGAGCAGCGGTTCCGCGGCCGCAGGTTTGGCTGCGATCGGCGCGATCGCCAATCTGATTGGTGGTGCCGTTATGGTCAATGCCTACGGAATTATCAACGAGAAAACCGGTAGCCACACGCTCGCGTTAGTGCCGCTGGCACTGCTATGCCTGGCCGGCGGAGTGGCCGTGGTCATGATGGGGCGAAAACTTTCCCGCCCTTCACCGCACGATGCGCATGCCCATGGTCAGTCCTGAAGCTTACGCTCACCGGCCCCGGTGAGCGTGTTATTGAGAGGGCAGGCCGAAAAGGGTGTCGCACCACGCTTTTGAGGCACCGAGTTTCAGTGAAAGACGAGATGCGCTCTCTGCCATCAGCTGGCTGAGGCCCGTCTCTTTACGCGTTTCTGTTAATCGCGAGGCGGGGCCCGTCAGGGCCAGCGCTGCAATCAATCGATCGTTTACGCCAAACACCGGTACAGCAAACGCAGCGGTGTGGGGATCGCGCGCGCCAGACGTGTAGAGCGGTAAAACGGGGGGGGTATCAAACAGCGCTTCGTCTTTTCCCCAATAGCGCAGCACCTGGCTGATGGCAGATTGATCGAGCGGGAAGAGCGTGCCAGGCAGGCGGCTGTGGCGCAAACCTTCCGAGGCCTCGGCACGGAAGAGGCACAGGCGCTGGTCACCCTCAATCACGTACCAGCTGGCACTTTCGCTTGAGGCTTGCGCCAGCTGATGCAGCTCAGGCTGAACCACGCTGGCAAGGTGGAAAGACTGTTCGTAGAGTTTGCCCAGATAAAGAAGGCGGGGGCCTAATCCATAACTGCCGTTCTCGTGTCGCACCACATAGTTCATGCGCTCCAGCGAATTCATCAGGCGATAGACTGTGGTCTTATGGTAACCCGATGCTTGCGACAGGGCGGTCAGCGTCAAACTGTCGTCACCAGGACGAAAACAGTCCAACAGCGCAAGCGCCTTTTCAACCGCAATAACGCCTTCATTTCCCATGCATTCCTCCTTTTTGAACAGCGCAGAGTGTACCGCAATTTTTGTGAGTCACCTCGTATTTACATCACAAACCTTGGCGCGGCTCTGGCTAACAGCAGGGCCCTGTGATTATAGTTGTTGTATATTGTACACATTAGTTTTACAGAGTAAAACAAGCGAGGCAATGATGAAGCAGAATGAAAAGGCAATGATCAACCGTGATTTCATCCGCGTAACGGCAGAGGAAGTGCGTCAGGCCGCCGAATATCAGGCCGCGATTTTGGCGGATGTGGCGGGCAGGCGCGGCACCCTGCATGGGCGCGTCAAACCTCTGGCTGCAGGCATGAAAGTGGCGGGACCAGCGATTACGGTTGAAGTTCGTCCCGGTGACAACCTGGCGATACACGCCGCGCTGGCTATCGCGCAGCCGGGCGATGTGCTTGTGGTGGATGGCAAAGGGGATCTGACGTGTGCGCTGTTGGGTGAAATCATGGCGACTCAGGCAGAAGCGAGCGGCATTGCCGGCATTATCATTGACGGTGCGGTACGCGATGCCGACACGCTCGCCCGGCAAGATTATCCGGTTTTCTCAGCAGGTCTGAATCCTTGCGGCCCGACCAAACTGATCGCCGGCAGAGTCAATCATCCCATTTCGCTGGCAGGGGCACAGGTCAACGCAGGCGATTTAGTCGTGGGCGACGTTGACGGCGTTGTGGTAATCCCCCGCGAGGAGGCACAAGCCGTGATTGCGCTGGCGCAAAAAAAATTAGCCGTTGAAACCCAGCGTCTGGCCGCCATACGGCGGGGCGATCTGCGTCCGGCTTGGTTAGATACGGCGCTGCGCCAGGCGGGCATGCTGGCAGATGGCGAGGTGCTCTAATGAAAACATTACCTGTTGTACTCATCACCGGCAGCGATATCGCGGCAGAGGCGGTGACTCTGCTAAAAGACTTTTCGCTAGTATTTGCCGGTAAACAGCCCTCCGAAGCGGCGCTCATCGCGCTGTGCCAGCAGCACAATCCCGTCGCTATTTTGGTGCGTTACGGCAAGATCTCCGCTGCGGTGATGGATGCCGCTCCCGCGCTGCGGGTCATTTCCAAACACGGCAGTGGCATTGACGTCATCGACCAACCTGCGGCAGCGGCGCGTGATATTCGCGTATGCGCTGCCCCCGGCGCCAATGCGGCCGCTGTCGCAGAGCATACATGGGCGATGATTCTGGCGTGTGCCAAATCGGTACTGCCACTGGATGCCCGTATGCGCAACGGCTTTTGGGACAAAGCGACGCATAAATCGTTAGAGCTGGAAGGGCGTACGCTCGCCTTGGTGGGATTAGGCGCCATTGGGCGTCGAGTCGCCAGCGTGGGGTACGCACTGGGCATGCGCGTGCTTGCCTACGATCCCTGGGCGCACTCTCTGCCTGAAGGGTGTGAGCGCAAAGCGTCACTCGAAGCCCTGTTCTGCGAGGCGGATGTGGTATCACTGCACTGTCCACTCACAGAGGCGAACCGCGAGATGATTAATGCCGAGACGCTCGCACTTTTCAAACGCGGCGCAATATTGGTTAATACCGCACGCGGCGGCTTAATCGACGAGGCCGCGTTGACCGAGGCGTTGTCCAGTGGTCAGCTTGCCTGGGCGGCGCTCGACAGTTTTCCCGTAGAGCCGCTTAGTGCCCCGCACCGCTGGCAATCTGTTGAGAATGTCATTCTCTCTCCGCACATTGGCGGCGTCAGCGATGCTTCATTTATTAAAATGGGGACAGTTGCGGCAGAGAATATTTTACAGGTGCTGGCTCATGCGCCAGATAAAGAAAGCGTATCCCTTTGAATTTTTGTCGTTACCACAGGTGCGTCAAGCACCTATTGTTCCACTTTCCCGGCCACGGCTCTCTTGGGTGGGCGTATTTCCCGGATAAGTCTGGACGCTGAGCAACCCTGAAAAGTGAGTGAATGGTTGGCGCTGGAATAACATGCAACGGATGCAATAGAGATAATGTTCGGGATTGCCTTGGGTTGGGCGACAATAAATGTCTTTCATTAGTTTATTTTTTTCTGGCACTACGTGACAATACAGAACATGTTCCTCATAAGTCTACTTACTTCAATAAATATCCCAGCAGGTGGGGCTGCGGCCTTTAGCGTATCCTTACCTTACTGTGTGCAATAACCCACAGGCATCGCTGTTGTCTGCTTCATCTGTAATGCAACAGCTCTCATCTTAAATTCAGAGCCAGCTTAAAAAAATTACGATTATTTTTCGTTCTATATGCTTATTATTGTAAGTGCATTATGAGTTGTTGCATAACGCTATGATTTTAATTTGATAATTAATTTTTTTTGAGTTTGTTTTTTTCGTTTCTATTCTGAGTGTTTTTTATTGAATTTTCTGGTGAGTTATGCCGGATGTTTATTAACGGTTGGCGTAACACTCTTGAGACCTGTCTTGTTTTGGGTGAAGGGAAGATATTTATATCCTATTTAAATGATTATTCTATTATTGTGTGTGAGTGGATTTTTATTTGAAAAGTGTGCACAGAGATAAATCAAGGAATGATGAAATGATTGATAGTTTCCAAAATGAAGTGCCAAAAGCGCGTATTAATCTAAAGCTTGATCTGCATACGGGTGGTGCAACGAAGAAAACTGAGCTTCCACTTAAATTACTTGTGGCGGGCGACTTCAGTAATGGCCGCGCACTTACCTCTCTTTCTGAACGTACAAAAGTGAGCCTGAATAAAAATAACATAGATGCCGTGCTTTCCGAATTTGCACCAAACGTTAACCTGAATGTTGAAAACACCGTTGCCGATGACGGTAGCAAACATAACATCAGTCTGACATTCCAGCGGATGGAAGATTTCACCCCCGAGCAGGTTTCCCGACAAATACCTCAACTGAACGCCATGCTTTCCATGCGCAATCTTCTTCGTGATTTGAAGGCAAATCTGCTGGATAACCACGGGTTTCGCAAAGAGCTTGAAAAAATCCTGCTTGATCCGGCTTTAAGTGCAGCACTCAGAACGGAACTGTCTGCACTGGCACCCAAACAGCCATAACGATTTCGATGTTTTAACGGATTAAGAGGAAAGAAGTGGATGTCTGGAAAAAAAGAGAATGCCAAGGTTGGCGAGGCTGTGGTGTTGGAACGTCCTGCTGCCGGTGGGGTCTATGCCTCACTGTTTGAAAAAATCAATTTGAATCCCGTTTCAAAGCTGAGTGCGCTAGACATTTGGCAGGATGCGCAAGCGCTGTCTGATGCAACGGCGGATGAGCGATTAACGGCTGGCATGCAGGTCTTTCTGGAGTGCCTGACAAAATCGGGTTCAACGATCGAAAAACTCGACAGAAATCTTATAGACCATCATATCGCTGAGCTGGACCGCCAAATTAGTCGTCAGCTTGATGCGGTCATGCATCATGCTGACTTTCAGACGGTGGAAAGCTTGTGGCGCGGCGTGAAATCCTTGGTCGATAAAACCGATTTTCGTCAGAACGTAAAAATTGAACTGCTGGATATGTCAAAAGAAGACCTGCGTCAGGACTTTGAAGACAGCCCAGAAATCATCCAGAGCGGCCTGTATAAGCACACATACATTGATGAGTATGATACTCCGGGAGGAGAACCCTTTGCTGCTTTAATCTCCGCTTACGAATTTGATGCTTCTCCGCAGGATGTTGCACTGTTACGCAATATATCCAACGTGTCTGCCGCAGCACATATGCCGTTTATTGGTTCTGTTGGTCCGAAATTCTTCCTCAAAGACACCATGGAGGACGTCGCGGCCATAAAAGATATAGGTAACTACTTCGACCGTGCTGAATACATTAAGTGGAAATCCTTCCGTGAGACCGAGGACTCCCGCTACATCGGACTGGTGATGCCGCGTGTATTGGGCCGTCTGCCGTATGGCCCGGACACCGTCCCGGTTCGTAGCTTCAACTATGTCGAAGAAGTAAAAGGCCCAGATCACAATAAATACCTGTGGACCAATGCCTCGTTTGCTTTTGCCGCCAACATGGTGCGCAGCTTCATCGACAACGGCTGGTGTGTGCAAATTCGAGGCCCGCAGGCAGGAGGGGCTGTCCAGGATCTGCCTATTCATCTCTATGATTTGGGCACCGGTAATCAGATGAAAATCCCGTCTGAAGTGATGATTCCTGAAACCCGAGAGTTTGAATTCGCGAATCTGGGGTTTATTCCGCTCAGCTATTATAAAAACAGAGATTACTCCTGCTTTTTTAGCGCTAACTCCACGCAAAAACCTGCATTGTATGACACCGCCGATGCGACAGCGAACAGCCGTATCAACGCCCGTCTGCCCTATATCTTTCTGCTGTCGCGTATTGCCCATTATCTGAAGCTTATCCAGCGCGAAAACATCGGCACCACTAAGGACCGTCGTTTGCTTGAGTTAGAACTCAATACGTGGGTACGCAGCCTGGTAACAGAGATGACCGATCCGGGCGATGAGTTGCAGGCCACTCATCCGCTGCGTGACGCGAAAGTGGTGGTTGAAGACATTGAGGACAATCCAGGCTTTTTCCGCGTGAAGCTTTACGCGATCCCGCACTTCCAGGTTGAAGGGATGGACGTCAACCTGTCACTGGTTTCGCAGATGCCGAAAGCAAAATCCTAAGCTAAGGCAGGAAGCCAATGAACACGGAACAACCTTTATGGGGAAGGGGCGTAATGGTGTCTCCCCAGCATTTTCAGCAACAGGCTGCCTATGCGGCGTGGTCTGTGGAAGGCATCGCCCGGATGGGATTATCGCAGCCATGGGGCGTAATACATGTCGCTTTTGAGTCAGCGCTACTGAAGCTGGGGCGTCTGCAGGCTCGTCATTTGCACATCCGTTTCCCCGACGGCACGCTTATCGACACGAACAACGCCGACGACCTGCCGCCGGTATTGTCACTGGAGGAAGAATCACAGGACGTGGTGGTGGTTCTGGCTCTGCCGTTGCTGAGGGCGAACGGCAGTAATTGCCTTAAACCGGATGAGGTGGCAAGGCGTCCCGTTCGCTATCGCCAGCAGTGGAAAGACATCCGTAACACATTCGGCGAGGATACCCGCCAGATTGCGGTGATGCGCCCGGAGCTGACGCTGCGTTTTGCTCACCAAAACAATAGCGATTACCTGGCCTGCCCGATCGTCCGCTTGCAGCAGGATTCGCAAGGGACGTGGCAACAGGACGAGGCATTTCTCCCTCCGCTTCTGACCATTCAGGGCAGCCGCTGGCTGGTCACCCAGTTGGAGCAACTGATGACGCAACTGCGTGCTCGTCTACGTCGACTGATGGCCATGCGTCGTGAAAGTAATGAGCGCATGGCAGATTTTGCCGTGGCCGACGTGTCGCTGTTCTGGTTACTCAATGCCCTGAACAGTGCTGAGCCGGTGCTGGGACAATTTCAACGCCATCTGCAAAGCCCACCTGAGCGTCTATATCCCGAGCTGGCAAGGCTTGCGGGTAGCCTACTGACCTTCTCACTCGAACACCAGGTGAATGCTATTCCCGTCTGGCAGCATGAGCAGCTGAATAACGTCTTCCCACCGCTGTTTGACTTACTGGGCGACCTGCTGGAAGCCAGCCTGCCGTCGCGGGTGGTGGCAATTGCGCTTGAGCATGATGCGCGGTTGCACTTTTGGCAGGCCCGTCTGCATGACCCACGCCTGCGTGAAGGCGCGGATTACTACCTCTCCGTGCGTTCACCGGTGCCGGCGGCACAGCTGCAGGAGCAGTTTCCCCGTCAGTGCAAGATCGGCAGTCCCGACCATGTCAGGAGCATTGTTAACTCATCTCGGGTGGGGGTGCCGCTGACGCCACTGCGTCATGTGCCGGCGGCTATTCCGCTGCGGCTGGAAAACCAGTATTTCAGCCTTGATGTCTCTCATTCTCTGGCCACTGACATGCTTCAGGGAGGCACCTGCATGTTTTACGTACCGGGCATGCTAGGCGAGCCTGAACTTGAGCTCTTTGCGGTACTGAGAACATGAGTGAGCATCCGCGCGGTAAAACCGTCTCCATAGATATTGATGCCCTGCTGCAGCACACCTGGCTGCAAGTGATCAGTCTCCGTCACCGTCCGACGTTCCAGGAGGGGGAAGGGCGCACGTTATGGGAGCGCTGCGTTGCAGATGTTGAACGTGTGCAGCGCGAGTTGAAAGCAAGCGGCCTTAATCAAGCCAGCTGCCAGCATATTCTCACCGCACAGTGTGCGCTGCTTGATGAGGCGGTCAAAGGTCGCGGTGTGGAGGATGACGCCTGTGTGCAGTGGTACCACATTCCTCTGCAGGTACACTTCCTCGGCACAATGGACGCCGGTGATACGTTGTGCGAATGCATGCGCGATGTGCTACGCGAGTCGGCGCCTCATCCCGCTGTTGTGACCTGCTTCCATCGGGTCATGATGCTTGGATTTCTCGGCTGTTTTCGCGACCTGAACGATCCTGATCGCCAGCAGCTCGTCACGGCATTGAGTGAACGTGTCACGCCGTTCAGCTATTCACAAACCCATCCGGTACTGGTGGAAAGTCCTGCTGGACGAGGTGTGGGGGGCGGGTTGGCGTCATGGCCTGTGCGTATCGGCCTGAGTGCAGCCGTGGTGGCCGCGCTGTGGTGGGGACTGAGTCACTGGTTGGATTGGACCCTGCTAACGCTGCTACCGGGAGCCGTGAAATGAGTGCTGCACAACAGCGTGGACTGGCGCTGTGGGCCGCCCTCTTGAGTGCAGTGGTCTGCCTGGGTTTTCTCCCATTCAGCCGTCTGGTTTCTGTGCTGACTATGCTGGCGACGCTGGGGCTTATTCTGGCGATCTGGATGGCATCCCGGCGCCGCGCGCTGCAGGAGGTGACGCTGCATTGGGATGACCTGCCTGACGCCACTTACCGTCAGCCAGTGGTACTGGTCTGCGGCGATCTGCCGCAGGCTTGGCCGCATCCGTCACCGGTTTTCACTGTTACACAGGGATGTTGGATCCGCGTGGAGAATCATCAGGATCTGGCGCAGATAGCCCGCGAATTACTGTGGCTGCGACCTGGCTGGGGACGTCAGCTGTCGGTGATGATCAGTGTCTGTCCGCAGAAACACGCTAACAGCGAGAGCCTTACGCGTTGTTTATTGGCTCTGCGCTGGCAAATCAGCCAGCTGCGTCAAGAAACGGGGCAGGCTGTGCCGCTGGTACTGAGTGGTCAGGTTGGCAGCGTGATGACGAAAGATATGCTCTGGCAGGTTGCTAGCCCGGAAGCAGGGGTTCGGGTCTGGCGTGCGTCGTCAGCGCCGAGCGCAATAGCCACGTGGATCACGACCGGTGGCTCGCTCGCGATGCCGCAACAGGTACTGATAAACAGCCTGATGAGCTGGTTCCACCAGTATGTTCAGACTGTCTTGACGGATGAGAGAACGGATATTCCTGTCATTGTCCCCGTTACGGTGCTGTGGGGGGTGGGACCGATGCTTGCCGGAGGCCTGGCTACCTCAGTTTGGACAGCGTGGCTTTCTCGTCAAACCGGCATGCAGCAGGTGACAGGCTGGCAGCCAGCGAGGGCAGAACGTAAGGTTATCTCCGGTTTCCCGGATTTTATTCTGCCGCTGCTGCCCGAAGGACAGGGCATGACGCCGCGTCAGCGCACCTTGCGTAATGCCTTCGGGATTTTCACGCTGGCGGCCATTGCTGCGCTGATCTGCAGTGGCTGGAACAATCGCCAACTATTGCAGCGCGTGAGCTTTGATATCGATCGATTTGATCGTATTCCGATGGATGATTTTGGACCGAAAGCCGACGCCGTTGCGATTTTGCGGGAGGATGCAGCAGCGCTGGATGAGTGGGCGCGCAACGGCGTACCTATAAGGCTAGGTCTCGGTCTGTATCAGGGAGAGCGTCTGCGCATGGTCGTTCTAAACGCGATCCGTGCTTGGGCGCCTCCGCCCTCAACACCGCCGCCGCCGGAACCCCAACCGGTACCGCAAAGGGTTCGCCTCGACAGCATGTCACTGTTCGATTCGGGCAAATCGTCGCTGAAGGCTGGATCCACCAAATGGCTCGTCAACGCGCTGGTGGACGTGAAGGCGAAAACGGGCTGGCTGATTGTCGTGTCCGGCCATACCGATAACACGGGCAACCCAAAATCCAATCAGACGTTGTCTCTGAAACGGGCCGAAGCGGTACGTGACTGGATGCGTGACACTGGTGATGTACCAGAAAGCTGCTTTGCGGTGCAGGGCTATGGCGAAAGCCGGCCAGTCGCAACGAATGACACCCCAGAGGGCCGCGCGCGCAATCGCCGTGTCGAAATCAGTCTGGTACCGCAGGCTGATGCCTGCCAGCTACCTGGCAATCCCAACGCGTTATCGCAGGATGATGACGCATCACAACACAATGGAGAGTAATACCATGGCAATTCCTGTTTATCTCTGGCTGAAAGACGATGGCGGCGCAGACATCAAGGGTTCTGTTGACGTTCAGGACCGTGAAGGCAGCATCGAAGTTGTTGCTCAGGAACATAAGCTGTATATCCCGACCGATAACAACACCGGCAAACTGACCGGTACCCGCATCCACACACCGTTTCATTTCACCAAAGAAATCGATTCGTCCACGCCATATCTATACAAGGCTGTCACCACCGGTCAGACCCTGAAATCTGCGGAATTCAAGTGGTACAAAATCAACGACGCGGGCCAGGAAGTGGAGTACTTCAATACGAAACTGGAAAACGTGAAAGTCGTCAAAGTCAATCCAGAAATGTACGACATCAAGGACCCTTCAAAAGAGAAGCACAACCATCTCGAGCGCATTGAGCTGCGTTACGAAAAGATCATCTGGACCTACAAAGACGGCAACATCATTCATTCCGACTCCTGGAACGAACGCGCCACCGCATAACGCCTGATGCGGACAGGATTGCCTGTCCGCAGTTTTTTGCTGAGTGCCTGCCTTGCGCGGGCTCTCAGCAAAGAAAACCACAAACTGCCAGCCTCACCGTATGCGCTTTGGTCCCCGTCACGGGAAACAGCGATGGGCGGTAGCGTGTCAAGGAACCGACAAAGAGAGAGATTCATTGAAAATCTAGCCATCCTACTGCGACGTTTGAACCCTTACTGTGCCCGTGCGATGGAAGGCGCAGCGTCGCTCTGCCAGACCCGAGCCCATGCGGAAATTTCGCCGGAGCACTGGCTGCTCAAGCTGCTTGAGCAGGGTGAAGGTGACTTGACGGTGTTAGCGCGCCGCTACGAATGGGATCTGGACGCCTTATGGCAAGCGTTGCTGGGCTGGCTCGATACGCTTCCCCGCTCTGTTCGCGGTCGCCCTAAGCTCTCACCCCGCATTGAGACGTTGATTCAGGAAGCCTGGCTGATCGCCTCTTTGAACACCGAAGAGCATATTCGCAGCGTGCATCTGCTGATGGTGCTCGCCGATAAGCCTAAACTGGCGTGCTGTGAGGGGCTGTGGCCGCTACTCACGCTTGGGCAGAGACAGCTTGAGCATCTTCGCCCAATGTTGGATGCGCAATCAGATGAACGCCCGGATGCACCGCAGGCAGCCGCTCTGACACAACATCACGGTGGTGACATAGAATTTGTTGGTCGTCCGGTCAGCGCTGATATAAGAGAAGGCGCGTTAAATACGGCGCTGCAGAACGCGCTGGATAAATTTACCCTCGACGTTACCGCCAGGGCCAAAGCAGGAAAAATCGACCCGGTGTTAGGTCGTGATACTGAAATACGGCAGATAGTGGATATTTTGTCACGTCGCCGCAAGAACAACCCGGTTTTGGTGGGAGAACCTGGCGTAGGCAAAACTGCGCTGGTCGAAGGTCTGGCATTGCGTATCGCGGAGGGTGACATTCCGGAATCGCTCAGGCCAGTGGTACTGCGTAGCCTCGATCTCGGCTTGCTGCAGGCGGGCGCGGGTGTGAAAGGAGAATTTGAACAGCGCTTGAAAAACATTATCGACGCGGTGCAGCAGTCACCGGTGCCGATTTTGCTGTTTATTGACGAAGCCCACACCCTTATCGGTGCCGGTAATCAGGCGGGCGGCGCGGATGCCGCCAACTTGCTGAAACCTGCCTTAGCGCGCGGCGAACTGCGCACCATTGCCGCCACCACATGGTCTGAATAGAAGCAATATTTCGAGCGCGATGCCGCGCTCGAACGCCGCTTTCAGATGGTGAAGGTTGACGAGCCGGATGATGACACCGCGTGTCTGATGCTTCGCGGCCTGAAATCCCGCTATGTTGAGCATCATAATGTACACATCACTGACGAAGCGATCCGTGCAGCCGTTACGCTGTCACGCCGATATCTGACCGGACGTCAACTGCCGGATAAGGCCATTGATCTGCTGGATACTGCCGCTGCGCGGGTAGGTATGAACTTCGATACGCTACCAAAGGCTCTCGTTCATCTGAAAGCGCAACGGACTGCCCTCGAAATGGAAGAGCAGGCCTTACGGCAAGACAGTGTCATCGGCCGTCACCCTGTGGACGATCGTATGCGCGTTATCACACAGCAGCTGACAGCACTGCACGTGCGAATTCAGGATCAGGAAGCGCGATTCCGCAATCAAAAAGCGCTGGCACAGCGGCTGGTGGCCAGTCGAAAGGAGATCGGCAGGCAGGCTGATGTGGTTGATCTGCAACAGCAGCTGGAGCAGGCGCAGCAGGATGAGGTGCTGGTTCAGGTAGATGTGGATACTCGCACGCTGGCCACTGTCATTGCCGACTGGACCGGCGTGCCACTCTCTTCATTACTGAAAGACGAGCAGACGGAACTGCTCACTCTGGAGAACGAGATCGGCAGACGTGTCATCGGCCAGGATGTGTCACTTCACGCCATTGCCCAGCGCCTTCGCGCGGCGAAGACCGGCCTGACGTCAGAGAGGGGGCCGCAGGGCGTGTTTCTGCTGGTCGGCCCGAGTGGCGTAGGAAAGACTGAAACCGCGCTGGCGCTGGCGGATGTGCTTTATGGCGGCGAGAAGTCGTTGATCACCGTCAACCTGTCCGAATATCGCGAGCCACATACCGTGTCCCAATTGAAAGGCTCGCCTCCGGGCTATGTGGGCTACGGCCAGGGCGGTATCCTCACCGAAGCCGTACGCAAGCGCCCGTATAGTGTGGTGCTGCTGGATGAAGTGGAAAAGGCACACCGTGATGTCATGAACCTGTTCTACCAGGTGTTTGACCGCGGGTTTATGCGCGACGGTGAAGGGCGTGAAATCGACTTCCGCAATACCGTTATCCTGATGACCTCCAATCTCGGCAGCGACCCCCTGATGCAGCGGCTGAAAGCGCAGCCGCACGCCACTGAAGGTGACCTGCACGAATTGCTGCGCCCGATATTACGCAACCACTTCCAGCCGGCACTGCTGGCCCGCTTCCAGACCGTGATTTACCGTCCGCTGATGGAACCCGCCATGCGCACCGTGGTGAAGATGAAGCTGTCGCAGGTTAGCGAACGCCTGCATCGCCATTACGGGCTGACCATGCATATTGATGAGGCGCTGTATGACGCCTTGACCGCTGCCTGTCTGCTGCCGGACAGCGGCGCGCGCAACATTGACAGCCTGCTTAACCAGCAAGTTCTGCCGATGTTGAGTAAGCAGCTGCTGGCCGCTATGGCTGCGAAACAAAAACCCTTGTCGTTACGCGTCAGATGGAGTGAAGAAGAGGGCGTCGGGCTAGCATTTGATGCGATTGAGGGGGTAAACACATGAGTCATTCTCCTTCGTTAAGATTCAGCCATAGCCACCACCTGTTAGTGGTGAAGGGGTGTGAGTCAGTGCTTGACGTGCTGGCGTTTGAAGGCGATGAAGCCCTGAGTAAGCCTTTCAGCTATCGCATTGAATTTACCAGCGATAACCACGCCATCAGCAAAGAGATGATGCTGTTGAAAGCCGCTTCTCTGACGCTGCAGGCTCATGTTGATCAAGGTTACGGCATTAAAAGTCAGCAGGCTGTACGCGTGATTCAGGGCGTAGTGACGGGTTTTGAACGCCTGAGTACATCAACGGACGAAACCCGGTATGCCCTGACGCTCGGCCCACGCCTGGCGCTCATTGACCGCTCACATCAGAACGCTATCTACCAAGACATGTCGGTTCCAGAGATCGTGGAAAAAATCCTGCGTGCGCGCCACCGTATGCACGGTCAGGATTTTCTATTCTCGTTATCAAATGCGTACCCGCGCCGTGAGCAGGTAATGCAGTACGGAGAGAACGACCTGCACTTTATTACCCGCCTGCTGGGTGAGGTGGGTATCTGGTTTCGCTTCACCACCGACTCGCGACTGAACATCGACGTGGTGGAATTTTACGACAGTCAGCTGGGGTATGAAAAAGGCCTGACGCTGCCATCGGTACCGCCATCAGGGCAGCATTCACAGGGTCTGGACTCTGTCTGGGGAATGGAGAGCCATCATAACGTGGTGCAGAAGCAGGTCAGCACCCGTGATTACAACTATCGCCAGGCGACGGATGATATGCACACCCAAGTCGATGCGACGCGCGGCGATGCCACGACCTACGGTGACGCCTATCACTACGGTGATAATTACCTGACCGCGGGCAATGCTTATGAACGCAATCCAGCCCCGGAGTCTGGGGTATTTTATGCCCGCATTCGTCATGAGCGCTATCTAAATGGCCAGATCCAAACCTATGCCCTCACCAGCTGTCCGACCCTTTCACCTGGCCTGGTCCTGCAAGTCAACGGTGGTTACGAAGTGGCAGACGTGTTTGCTGGTGGTGTCGTCATTACGGCGATGCACAGCCATGCGCGGCGAGATGAAGATTTTAGCATTAGGTTCGGTGGCATCCCGGACAGCACGGATTTTTGTTTCCGTCCTGACCCGGGTTCACGCCCAACGATGGCCGGCACATTAGCGGCGCGCGTCACCAGCACCACCGAACATGATGCCTATGGGCACATTGATAAAAATGGCCGCTACCGCGTCAACCTGCTTTTTGACCGTGATAGCTGGGAGACCGGGTTCGAAAGCCTGTGGGTTCGTCAGTCTCGACAATACGCAGGCGACACCTACGGTCTGCATCTGCCGCTGCTGGCGGGAACCGAAGTGGCGATTGGCTTTGAAAACGGTAACCCAGATCGGCCATACATCGCAGGTGTGCTACATGATTCGGCACACGGCGATCACGTCACTATCCGCAATTACAAACGTAACGTGCTGCGCACGCCGGCGAACAACAAAATCCGCCTCGACGATGAGCGCGGGAAAGAGCACATCAAGGTCAGCACGGAGTTCGGCGGAAAGAGTCAGCTAAATCTCGGGCACGTCGTCGACAGCGAAAAACAGAAGCGCGGTGAGGGATTCGAGTTGAGAACCGACAGCTGGGGTGCTATCCGAGCACATAGAGGCATATTTATCAGCGCTGACGGTCAAACCAAGGCCCAGGGAGCGATGTTGGATATGCAGCCAGCCATTAGTCTGCTTAAGGGGGCGCTGAATCAGGTAACTGACTGGGGAACGATTACAAAAACGCACCACACTATTACGCCTGATGCTCAACCACTCAGGGCCTTTGTTGCCGGTGCGTGTGAGCTAAAAGATCCTGTGTTACTGCTGTCTTCACCTAAAGGGATCGCCGCCGTTACGCCGGAAACGACCCTGATGCACAGCGGTAAAGGACTGTACCTGCAGAGCCTTGGGGAAGTGAATATCACCGCGGCGCAGCGCTATTCGGTGAACGCGAGTCAAGCAGTCTCATTACTGGCACAGCAGGAGGGAATGCGACTGGTATCCGCCAAAGGTTCGCTGGAGATTGAGTCACATAGCGATGTGCTGTCGCTGACTTCCCTGAAAGACCTCACCGTCCAGTCAACGCAGGGGCACCTGCAGTTAACCGCTAAAAATGGCATCACTCTGGGCTGTGGCGGGGCTTACCTGCGTCTTACACCACAGGGAGAAGTGCATATTCACGGACCGGGATTGATCAGTCTTAAAGGCTTGCACGACTTGCAGGGACCCGCCAGCGAGGATTTTCCACTGCCAGAGTTGCCGGCATCAGTGTGTAAAGAGTGTCTAAAACACGCCCAAGAGCAGGCGCAAGGCTTTGTCCCCAGGGAGGCTAAATGATCGCACAAGGGATTGAAAACGTCGCTAATACCCGTCGACCTTCTGGCACTGACTGTCTCGATACTATCGTTGATCAAGCAGGGCTGGATTTCAGTGTTATTCCGGCCCTGAACGAAATGTCGGTGCAGTATCAGTCACTTTATCTCGGGCTACCGGAGGCGTTTATCGTCGATGATGCTCCGCCCACCGTCGCATCGTTCTCCTCTTAGAAAGACTATTCATACATGGAACGTCAGATGAAACACGTATTCCTGAGCCCGCTGCTGGCGGGCCTGCTGCTACTGACTGCCTGCACTCAGCCCGCCGCACAGGCCGGAGGCGGTGGCGGCGGAACGATTAAAGCCATCAATCACACAAAGTGGGCAATCAACCACTTCAGCGTGGATAACCAGTCGGGCATCGACATTATCGGCCCGTTTCAGGGCGGCGGCGGCGGCTGTTGTTACAGCGTGCCTGCCCGCTGGACGCCGGGCATGGCGGTGCGTATTGACTGGGAGACCGGAGTGAGTTCGTCTGCAGGTTTTCCGGGATATGCAGATGAGCAGAAGTTTTTAGATTGGGCAAGGAATATTAAAGCTCAGAATCGTCAGCATATTAAAACCATCCCGGTACCCGACTATAACGGTCAGGAGGTATGCGGTATCACCGTGCACTTTCTGCCCTGCGATGAGGTGAAGGTCACGACCAGTTGCTGGTCGCCGAGAAATGCCAATTACCCAATAAAAGAGCCCGTCAGGATGAAGGAGCCGAAAGTATGTCCGAGATAAACACTAACTTGGCCTGGCTACCGCCGCCGTTTCCGGCGCAGGGACGCCTTCCGACCCACCCGCTGCAGGTCAGGTAAAAGTACCATCAGCAGAACAGAGTTATCTAGCCTGCTCTTCTCTCTTCTTTAATGTCCCTCTTCTACAAGGAACGTCAGATGAAACACGTACTCCTGAGCCCGCTGCTGGCGGGCCTGCTGCTGTTAACTGGCTGCGCGCAGCCTGCCGCACAGGCCGGAGGTGGTGGCGGCGGTACGATTAAAGCCATCAATCACACAAAGTGGGCAATCAACCGTTTCAGCGTGGATAACCAGTCGGGCATCGACATTATCGGCCCGTTTCAGGGCGGCGGCGGTGGCTGCTGCTACAGCGTGCCCGCCCGCTGGACGCCGGGCAAAACAGTGCGTATTGACTGGGAGACCGGACAGGGTTCGTCTGCTGATTTTCCCGGTTTCGCTGATGAGGATAAATATCTTGCCTGGAAAAAAGGTATTGATGCCCAGAAACGCCAGCACAGCAAAACCGTCCCGCTGCCCGACTACAACGGTGAAGATGTGTGCGGCATCACCGTGCATTTTCTGCCCTGCGATGAGGTGAAGGTCACGACCAGTTGCTGGTCGCCGAGAAATGCCAGCTATCCGATAAAAGAGCCCATCAGGATGAAGGAGCCGAAAGTATGTCCGAGATAAAAACTGACCTGGCCTGGCTACCGCCGCCGTTTCCGGTGCAGGGACGCCTTCCGACCCACCCGCTGCAGGTCGGGCAAAACTACCATCAGCAGAACAGCGCGGAGCGGCTCTACCGTGAGGAACTCTGTCTGACGGCCGGACGACGGGTGGAGCCGCCGTGCTGCAAAACGCTGCATATCAGCCTGTTTTTCGACGGGACGGGGAATAACCTCAACAATGACATGCTGCTTTCTGACCCGCAGCACCCGACCAATATCGCTCGATTGTTCCGCGCCACAATCGGAGCTGGAACTGCGGGAGGCGTTCCGGCTGGCGCGCAGGCTGCGCTGCTGGATAATGCCGTGGAGGGTGGAGGTAAATATTTTAAGTTCTACATACCCGGGGTAGGCACCCCGTTCCCGGAGGTGAATGACCCGGACTATTCCACCACGGGCATGGTGGGCGCCGCCATGGGCGAAGAGCGCATTAACTGGGCGCTGCTGCGCATTATTGATGTGCTGAAATTTACCGCGACTGAAAAATGGCTGACCACCGCAGAGAGCCGGAAGTCCCTGAGTAAAATGGGAACTCGCTGGAGCAGCCTGTGGGCCGGGGGCAGCCACAACCGCTACGAAGAGTTCCACCGCCTGCTGAATGAGTTAGCACCGAAACTGAGGCCGCTGATTACCCAGCCGGAGCCGGGCAGGCCGAAGCTGCTGGGTATCCGGCTGTACGTCTACGGTTTTTCCCGCGGTGCCGCCGCTGCCCGGACGTTTGTACGCTGGCTGAGCGAGCTCTTGCCCCCGCCGCAGGCGGAGGGCGAAAAGCCCCCGCAGTGCCTGCAAGTTGGCGAGCTGCAGCTGCCCGTCAGCGTGGAATTTCTCGGGCTGCTGGATACGGTGGCCTCCGTGGGAGTGGCGCACGTGGTGCCGGTTGCCGCGGGGCATATGTCCTGGGCGGACGGCACGATGGCGCTGCCGGACGAGGACAGCTACGGCGGGCTGATAAAAAAATGCGTGCACCTGGTCTCCGGTCACGAGCAGCGTCTCTGCTTTCCACTGGACTCGGTGCGGCGAAGTGACGGTAGGTATCCACCTTATGTCACTGAGGTGGTATATCCGGGGATGCATTCGGATATCGGGGGCGGCTATCCGCGAGGGGACCAGGGAAAGGCGAATGGTATTGATGATCGCCTTTTGCTGTCACAGATAGCTTTAAATGAGATTTATGCAGGAGGTTTCGAAGTTGGAGCGCCACTGAAGGTACCAATTAATTCACTTCCTGAAGAACTTAAAAAAGACATGTGGCGTGCTATGACTCCCGATCTTATTGAGCAATTCGGAATTAACAAAATACTGACCCAACGATTCAATGCCTGGCGCGAACTCACCCTGAATCTCACCACCCCCGAAACCTTTGCCCCTGAAGAGGCGGCCCGGTACGCGCCGCCTCGCGCCAGCGGCAGTCTGGAAACGGTGATTGAAAACCAGATAGCGTGGATCACCGCCTGGCGCATCGCGCGCTATGCCGGAGGGTCGATGCTGACAGCGCCGTTCTACCGGCGCGCCACGAATACCGGGGCGCTGCCCGCCGCGCGCAGGGCGGCGGAAAACGCGCGAAATGAGAAGCAGCGTGCGGTGCTGAAAGCGCGCGAGGAGCAGGCAGCAAATCAGCCCGCAGACAGGATGGATGAGCTTGTGCTCGTTCCCGGCGTCAGTGAATTCGACCCGGACATGGCGCAGACCCAGCTGTATGAGGCGGCAAAAGAGTTCGGCAGGGACTACCACGACGGCTACCGCATCCCCGAGAACCTGGCGCAGGCGGTGCTGGACACCGTGCTGCAGCCGGTGATTTTCGTGCTCAATACCGATGATGAACCCGGGGAGTACCGGCGCATAAAGGCTGACGGCGACGCCCGGATGGCGGTCCTGTTCCCGGCGGCCGGTGAAGAGAGCAACGCGGCGCGGCCGGCCGGTCTGGTCAGGGCGCTGTTCGATGACCAGGTGCACGACTCGCGCGCCTGGTTCATGCACGCCGTACTGGGCACGCGCGAGATGTGGGGCGGCTACTTCCGCTACCGGATGATTTATTTTGGCGATCAGTGCAGTAAGTCCCTGTCACCGCTGGTGATCGCCGGGGATCTGGTTGGGTTCGCCACGCTGACCACCGGCGTCGTGCTGAGCTTCCGGCAGCAGAGCCTGAGCGGAACGCTGGCAGGGCTGGCGGCGACAGGCGCCGTCCGGTCGCTACAGGTAGAGGTGCTGGACAGGATCACCCGTGAACCGGTGCCGGCGCTGCCGGGCGGAGAGCAACAGCGGGCGTTTACCCGGGCGCCGGGCGCGGTGGTTGCGCGGCACAAGGTGCTTGTGGCTGAACAACGGCTGGCCCGGGCGCATGCCGCGATCCCGGCAGGCTGGCTTGAGAATGTCCTGAAGATGACCGCAGAAAACGGCGCAGGGAGAGCCGGTGTGTAAAGTCATCCGCAAGGGGGACAGCCTGTGGGAATGATCACCTAAACAATGGAAGCTGGTTCAGCCCGCTCCTCTCAACCTCAGTTTTAAGCCCCTTTTCTACAAGGAACGTCCGATGAAACACGTACGCCTGAGCCCGCTGCTGGCGGGGTGGGTGCTCCAAGCCCGATAAGCTTCAGAGGGCACCCTTCATTCCAAGGCCCGGCGAGTGAGGATCATCCGCTGCCAGAATCGCCTTTGACAGTCTGCAAAGCGTGCCCAAAAAGGCGCAGCGGCTAGCACAGGACTTTATGCCAAGGGAGGCACAAGTGAAAACGACCACTACAACTAACTGGGTGAATCTGCTTCAGCAAACGTGCGCTGATATAAAAATGACCCACCTCGATTTTATTCTCGACCAGTGCGGTATTGATTTCTCCATTATCCCTGTACTGCGGGAATTTTCACCGCATCTTGAATGGCAGTCGCTTTATCAAGGCTTGCCCGAAGACGCTTTGACTGAAGAGTCGCCGCTGTTAATCAGGATTTCTTTACAGGATGTCCAGCAGAAACAGTGGTTTATTGAACTGGCTCAGCAAGTACAAAAGTCAGCTCCGCTGTTGGTGCTCTGTTCTCCCTGGCCTTTTACTCCTCTGGCTCAATGGCTAACTGACTGCACCGATGCGACACACGAGGGACGTGCAGGGCTGTTCAGATATTTTGATACCCGTATTTTCCCTTACCTGTTTTCTCATATTTTGGAACCGGATCAGCAGGCCCAGTTGCAGCGTCCAGCACTGTTTTGGAGCTGGCTGGACCTCGACGAGAAGCCGAGGTTGTTGATGGGGCAGGGAGCACAGCCCGCAATCAATGAAAAGTGTCAGAACATCGCTTTGGTCGATAGACAGTTTGAAGCCCTGATGTGTATCTGCGATGCCAAGTTGATGCTTCGCCATCGGGATGTCCCCACTGCTGGATTTACCTCGCAGGATGAACGGTTTACTGCCTGCTTCAAAGGTATGCTCTCGGCCACCGCCAAAGGGATGATACTGGATAAAGCGCGTGAGGATTGGGTGATGGGAATACTGACCGACAGGCCCTCAGCAGATAGTTGAAAATGACATTGTGAGGCTGCTCGAGCCATACAAGGAATGCAAAATGACAACACGACACTGTCTGGTGGGGCTGGGTGCCCTGCTGCTGGCGGGCTGCAGCCAGTCGTCGGCAAACGCGGAAAGCCGTGGAGGCGGCGGAACCATAGAGGCCATCAACCACACCAAATGGGCAATCAACCATTTCAGCGTCAACGGTCAGTCGGGCATTGACAGCATCGGGCCGTATCAGGGTGGTGGGGGCGGCTGCTGCTTCGGTGTCCCGCCGCAATGGCGGCCGGGTATGAAGGTCAAAATCGACTGGGAAAGTGGTGAAGCATCTACAAAAGGGTTTCCAGGATTTGCAGATACGGAAAAGTATTTGGCTTGGGAAAAAAAGATGAGTGCCAATAATCAACAACACAACACGATTGTACCGCTACCGGACTATACGGGGCAGGAAACCTGCGGGATCACGGTGCACTTTATGCCCTGTGATGAGGTAAAGGTGACCACCAGCTGTGCGAATTATGGCCACCCGGAACACCCAATCAAAGAGCCCCTTAAGATGCCGGAGCCGGAATACTGCCCGAAATAATCACCGTTCCGGTTTTACCCCTTTCAGTAATGCTTAACCATGCCATCCAAAAAAGTCATGCCTATGCAGGACGCACGTTATCTGTCTCTTCAAAAAAAGGAATGCAAAATGAAAACACAACACTGTCTGGTGGGGCTGTGCGCCCTGCTGCTGGCGGGCTGCAGCCAGCCGTCGGCAAACGCGGAAAGCCGGGGAGGTGGCGGAACCATAGAGGCCATCAACCACACAAAATGGGCAATCAACCATTTCAGCGTCAACGGTCAGTCGGGCATTGACATCATCGGACCGTATCAGGGTGGTGGAGGCGGCTGCTGCTTCGGTGTCCCGGCGCAATGGCGTCCGGGTATGAAGGTAAAAATCGACTGGGAAACGGGAGCCGGAGACATGGATGGTTTCCCTGGCTTTGGTGACGATGCCCGGTATCTGGCATGGGAAAAAAAAATGAAGGCCCTGAATAAGCAACACAGCACGGTGGTAACGCTTCCGGACTATACGGGCCAGGAAATCTGCGGGATCACGGTGCACTTTATGCCCTGTGATGAGGTAAAGGTGACCACCAGCTGTGCGAATTATGGCCACCCGGAACACCCAATCAAAGAGCCGCTTAAGATGCCGGAGCCAAAAGTATGTCCGAAATAATCACCGATCTGACATGGTTCCCGCCGGCGTTTCCGGCCCAGGGACGTTTACCCACTCAGGCTGCGCTGGTTGGCACAAACTGCGCCCAGCAGGCCAGCCACGAGCTGGCCTACCGGCAGGAATTGTGCCTGGCCGCCGGACGGCGCGTGGCGCCCCCCTGCTGTAAGACGTTGCATATCAGCCTGTTTTTTGACGGTACCGGCAATAACCTTAATCACGACTTGTACATTGCTGACCCGAAACACCCTACCAATATTGCCCGTCTGTTCCGCGCCACCATCGGCCAGGGAGCTGCCGGTGGGGTAGTGAAAGGGGAGGCATTGCTGGATGCTGACGGCAGCGGTGATGACAAATACTATAAATATTATATTCCCGGCGTCGGGACGCCTTTCCCCGAGGTGAACGATCTGGACTTCAGCATGGCAGGTCTGGCGGCGGCAACCCACGGGGAGGACCGCATCAACTGGGGCCTGCTGCGGATTATCGATGCCCTGAAGCGGACGACAACCAAGAAAAGTCTGTCGAACAGTGCGTGCTGGAAGGCGGTGGAAAAAATGGCGACCTCTATGGCGTCCTTTGGCCTGACTGGCGCGGCTAACCGTTTTGAGACCTTCCAGAGCCTGCTAAAAGAGATGGCGCCAGTTTTGCAAAAGGTCCTGCTGCCCGTCGAGCCTGGAAAGCCGAAGTTGCTGGGTATCAAGCTCTACGTCTACGGCTTTTCGCGCGGGGCCGCGGCGGCGCGAGCCTTTGTCAACTGGCTTAGCGAGCTGCTACCAAAGCCAGAGGAGGGAAGGGACAAGCCCGAGCAGTGCCTGGCGGTAGGGGGACTGAAAATTCCACTCAGCGTCGAGTTTCTTGGCCTGCTGGATACGGTGGCCTCGGTGGGCGTGGCGCATATTGCCCCGGTGGCGGAAGGGCATATGGGCTGGGCGGATGGGACCCAAGAGCTGCCGGGAGAGAAGACCTACGGCGGGTTGATTAAAAGGTGTGTCCATCTGGTCTCTTCCCACGAGCAGCGGCTGTGCTTCCCGCTGGATTCGATCCGCCGCCCGGACGGTAAATACCCCGCGAATAGCGTGGAGGTGGTGTATCCGGGCATGCATTCGGATTTAGGGGGCGGCTATCCACCGGGGGATCAGGGCAAGGCCAATGCAGATAATGACGGTTATCTGTTGTCACAAATCGCGCTGCACGAAATGTATGCCGCGGCCTTTGAATCAGGAGCGCCTTTAAAAGTATCCAAGGAAGTACTTCCTGTGGAGTTGGCAAAAGACTCTTGGCGAGCCATGCCTTTTGATTTAGGGCGTGAATTTTACATCTCAGAAATATTAATCAACCGTTTCAACGCCTGGCGCGATCTTACCCTCGGTCTGACCTCGCCCTCCGGCCCTATTTCCCCCGAACAAGCCGCAACCTACGATCCGCCGCGCGCGCCCGTCAGCCTGGAGAAAGCCCTTGACGATCAGATGGGCTGGATCACCGCATGGCGTATTAACCGCTACGCCGGGGGAACCTACAAAACCCAGCGCTTCTACGTTGATTCTGCGGCGAACGGACTGGATAAAGACAGCGATCCACGGGTCAGAAAGCAGTCAGAGGAGAAAAGGCGCGCCGCGCAGAGAGCAGTTGACGATGCGCGGCGGGATATGAAGGCGCAACATAATCCTGAAGAGGGTTTCCTGATGCTCCCGCCAGGGCCGAAGGATTTCGACGCCGCGCTGGGACAAACCCAGCTGCGCCAGGCTGCCGAGGAGTTCAGAGAAGATTACAGCGGCCTCTCCCGGACGGGTACCGGTAACTGGTTATTTAGCGCCGTTGATGCAATGAGTAACGCCGTCTTCCTGCTGAATAACGACAATGAGTACGGCGAATGGCGCCGTATGAAAACCGCCGGAGACGATCGCAAAGACGTGCTTTTACCGGCGGCCGGCGAAGCGAGCAACGCCACGCAGCCTGCGGGGCTGGTGCGGGCGCTGTTTGACGATCAGATCCACGATTCCCGCGCGTGGTTTATGCACAACGCCTTCGGCTCCCGCGAACCCTGGGGCAGTTACTTCCTCTACCGCACCCTCTACTTTGGCAGCTGCAGCAGTAAGCCGATGACGCCGTTAATGATTGCCGGCGCGGTGGTGGGGGTCGCAACCCTTGCCGCAGGCGCGGCCGTTATCATTAAACAGAAAAGCGCGAAGGACAAACTGGCGGGGCTTGCCGGTACCGTCGGGGCCGTTTATTTCGAAACGCAGGCCATCGATCTGCTTTCCGGCAAACCGCTGCCGATGCTGCCAGATGCCGCACAACTGCAGGCGCCAACGATGGAGCCAGGCACGGTGGTTGCACAACAAACGCAGATCATCAGTCACCGGCGGCTGGCGCGGGCAAAATCGTTGATTGCGTCCAACTGGGCGGAAAATCTCAGCGCGACCGTAACAGCCTGATTCAGGGAGGGATCAAGCATGAAAGCAGTGATACGCGAGGGCGATACCTTGCGGGAGTACGGCGGGAAAGTGCTGGGCGGGCATTATCTTTGCTTCGGGAAAGGCATTGCCTGCAAAGGCGATGCAGTGAAGTGCAACAAACATGGCATGACTATCATCAGCGAAGGCAGCTCGTTATCGGAAGTTGACGGGCAGCCGGTGGCGCTGCACGGACACCGTTGTGCCTGCGGCTGCACGCTGGTGAGCACCTTTCCCGATTGTGGTATTGCGCTGTGAGGCCGCTACCGGCGTATCCACCCTACCGTCGCGCGCAAACTCCTGATAACAAGCGATGGCTGTCAGCGGGTGCGCTGACGGTGCTGCTGTGCGGGGGGAGCGGCGCGCTGCTTGATCCTGCCGGTAGCGCTGGCGGTCTGGTGATAAAAGGAATGGCTGGCGCGATGGCCCTGATTGGCGTGCTCTGGTTAATGCGCCTGCTCTATTACCGGATGGAGGGCCATAACGCCCGATATTATGAATATTTGGTTGAGCAGCAGCAGCGGGCTTGGTGGAAGCAGCATCAATACCGTTTCGCGCTCAGTGACATGGTGATGCTGGGACCAGCCGGAACCTGTACGTCGCACTGGCTGCGGCTGCTAAAACGGGAGCATCGGGTTCCTGAAATAAAAAATGCGTCGAGCGGTAAAGCGTTGCGTATGGGACGAACGCTGGGCGATACGGTGGCTGAACGCGAGGCTTGGCTGGCGAAAATGCTGGTGCTGCAATGGCGGACGCAACGCGACGATTCCTCTCTTCCACACTTATGCCGCTGCTACTGGCAGGGTTCTCTGGATGCCTGGCGTGCCTTCTGTACCCAAATGCAGGTTTCATTTCCTGACGTAACGCTTCCTGAAAAACCGGAGAGATGGCAAGGCGAAGATACACTGTCTGTGCTGGCCGCAACGGCTCAAACGCTGCCGGAAACAGAGGCCATTCTGGTCGCTGGGTGCCATTCGATAGCTGCCTCGTTTAATGCTACGCAGCCTGCCGGTGAGTCCGCTGCACTGTGTCTGGTCGCGCAGAAAGGGGTGGTCAGCCTCACCCGGGGAGAGGTTTACGATATTGCCGGGAAGGAGGTTTTAACCGCCGTCTGCCAGCGAGCAGAACAGCAAAGCGCACTCGCCACGCCGTCTGACGCCTGCATGCTGTTTTCACAGCCAGCGCTGCCCGACCTGGCGCAAAGCGGCTGGAATGTGACGCATCACGTTCAGGATCTTAACTGGGGAAACCCCGGTGATATGGAAATGCTTATCGTGCTGATTCTTGCGGCCTTTTACGCAAAAAATTTTCAAGAACCCTGCGGCTGGATAGCCAAAGACCCCCTCCACACTCTCGCACTTGGAATGATTGAACCTTATGGAGAAGGAAAATAAACCCGCTGAATTTTCTGTGTTTGCCTCGGCGGTGTTGTTTGTTGCTACGGTCACGCTGCTCGTACTGGCTGGCGGGTTGCTGTGGTGGTATTGGGGAGAAGATCTCTCCACGCAATGGGATGTGATACGTCGAATCATAACGGCCTGTTTTGTTGTATGGGGAGTGTCGCTCTGCGCTCTGGTGCTGGGCTTTATCGCGTTGCATTTGATGATTCGGGATAAAGTGATGGGAGAGGCATTTTCCAGACCGGTCAAAAAGAAAGAGGTGCTTTGGCTGCCGCTCAAGGCGGACATCAGCAGTCATCTCCGTCGCCGCTATCACCTCTTCTGGCGGAGTAAAGTCCGCCTGCTGTTGGTCACAGGCGATGAACACGCCATCGCTCAGTTAGTGCCCAACCTGCAAGCCCATCAGTGGCTGGAAAGTCACCGCACGGTCTTGATTTACGGTGGCAGTCTGGCCGCTGAACCCGATGAAAAGAAATACACCGCGCTGCGCAAACTGCGACGTGGTCGACCTCTGGACGGTATCGTGCGCGTAATGGGAGAAGACCAGAGTATGACGCCGCAGAGGTGCGATAGCGATCTGCGCGGACTGGAGCAAATCAGCGAGTTGCTGCGTTATTCCGCCCCTGTGTATGTGTGGCAACTGTGCCACAGTCATTGGTCGCAGGAAAAACGCATTGAGCAGGCCGTGGGCGTCTGTTTCCCGCTGCGGGCACAGGCTGACGATATTACCCGGCAGCTTGAACTGATGCTGCCGACACTGCGGGCACAGGGCTTGAACCAAGTCGCGGAGAACACGAGCCACGACTTTCTGCTGCGGCTCGGTCAGCACCTCAAAGAGGAGGGCATCGCGCGCTGGCGTCAGCAACTGGCGCCCTGGCTCGCAGGCTCCCAGCAGCGCGTTCCGCTGCGTGGGCTGATGTTCAGCCTGCCGGAGAATAAACCTGCCGCCAGCTTTGGAACGCCCGTCGGCGCGGCAGATATCGACGCTGAGGCACATGTCCCGAAATCACAACGCCACGCGCTAACCTTGCCAGCAACCTGGCAGGGTATTGTTGACGACTGTAGCCGCGTGCGTGGCCGCCGTGTCGGTAGAGCGTGGGAGCAGACGCTGGGCTGGACGCTAATAGCCATCATCGGTGTCTGGGGGGCGGGGACGCTGCTGTCGTTCGCGGTCAACCGCCTGCAGATCGTCTCTGTTGCACAGCAGGCTCGAGCCCTGGTGGAACAGCCTGCCGTCTCGGATGATCAGCTGATGGCGCTGCACACGCTGCGTAACGAGGCTGGCCGTCTGCGGCAGCGTATTCAGGATGGCGCGCCTTGGTATCAGCGCTTCGGCTTGGACCATAATCAGTCGCTACTCGATGCGATGCTGCCCTGGTACGGTGTAGCGAACAACCGGTTGATACGCGATGCGGCGAATGCCGCCCTGATGGAGAAGCTCACTGCGCTGGCCGGTTCCGCCCCCGGCAGCGACCGGAGGACACGGCTGGCGAAACCGGGCTATGACCAGTTGAAAGCCTGGCTGATGATGGCCCGTCCCGAGAACGTCGACGCTGCTTTCTACGCGCAGACTCTGAAAACCGTCCAGCCAACGCGCAAGGGGATTTCAACCAGCCTGTGGCAGAGCCTGGCACAGGATTTGTGGGCCTTCTACATCGCCGAGCTGCCAAAGCAGCCGCAGTGGAAAATCATCCCGAATGCTCAACTGGTCAGCCAAAGCCGTCAGGTGTTATTGCAGCAGCTGAGTCGCCGTCATGCGGAGAGCGCGCTATATGAGAACATGCTCCAATCCGCACGTCGTTATGTTGCCGATCTCATCCTAGAAGACATTACCGGCGGCACCCATGCGCGCCGACTGTTCACTACCGAGAAGGTGATCCCGGGCATCTTCACCCGTCAGGCGTGGGAAGGGAGCATCCAGCAGGCTATCGAAAAGGCCGCGCGCTCACGCCGGGATGAAATCGACTGGGTTTTAAGCGATACCCACACCTCGAAGGAAATATCACCCGAGGCCCTGAAAGAACGGCTTACGCAGCGCTACTTCACCGATTTTGCCAACAGCTGGCTGAGCTTCCTCAATAGCCTGCAACTTAATCCAGCAAACAGCATTGCGGATGTCACCGATCAGCTGACGCTAATGAGCGATGCACGCCAATCGCCGCTCATTGCGTTGATGAATACTCTTGCCTGGCAAGGGCAAACCGGCCAGCAAAGCGAAGACCTTTCTCATTCCTTTATTCAATCGGCTAAAGACCTCGTAAATGGAAAAGCTAAGCCTGCAAGAGATCACTCTGCCTCAGGGGGACAAGGGCCACTCGATGAAACCTTTGGTCCGTTGCTTCAGCTTCTGGGTAAAAACAGCGGCAGCAACGTCATGTCGGCGGATAGCTCTCTGAGCCTGCAGACATATCTGACCCGTATCACCCGCGTGCGTCTGCGCCTGCAGCAAGTGGCCAGTGCTTCTGATCCCCAGGCGATGATGCAGACGCTGGCGCAGACTGTGTTGCGGGGCAAAAGCGTCGATCTGACCGACACGCAGCAATACGGCAGCCTTATCTCGGCAAGCTTGGGTGAAGAGTGGAGCGGATTCGGCAGCACGCTGTTTGTGCAGCCGCTGAAACAAGCCTGGCAGGCCGTGCTTCAGCCGGCGGCAGTGAGTCTGAATGACAAATGGAGCCGCTCGGTTGTCACGAACTGGCATACCGCGTTTGACGGGCGTTTCCCCTTTGCCGCCAGCAAAAGTGATGCCTCTTTGCCGATGCTGGCTGAATTTGTGCGCAAGGACAGCGGACGCATAGCGCGCTTTCTGACGACAGAGCTTAGCGGGCTACTGCACAAAGAGGGCAGCCAGTGGGTACCGGATACGGTCAACAGCCAAGGCCTTAACTTTAATCCCGCCTTCCTGCAGGCAATTAACCAACTGAGCCAGATCTCCGACATCCTGTTTACCGACGGCAGCCAGGGCATCAGCTTTGAACTGCAGGCGCGTCCTGTGCCGAACGTGGTGGAAACGCAGCTGACCATTGATGGACAACGGCTGCGCTACTTCAACCAGATAGCTGATTGGCACAGCTTCCGGTGGCCGGGAGATACCTGGAAGCCAGGGACGATGCTGACCTGGACGACGGTCAATGCCGGTGCGCGCTTGTTTGGGGACTACAGCGGGACGTGGGGATTTATTCGCTGGCTGGAGCAGGGCAAGCGCCAGCAGCTTGATCGCAGCCAGTGGATGATGAGCTTTACTGCGCCACACGGTCAAACCCTGCAATGGGTGCTGCGCTCTCAGTTTGGAAAAGGTCCGCTAGCGCTGGTGGATCTGCGCGGTTTCACGCTACCGGACCGCATATTCAGCGTTGACCGCGCGGCCACAGCGCAGGCGCTGATGGCCAACATTGGAAACAGTGACATGGAAGGAGTTGAATAATGTGCACTTTGCAGAATCTCGCCGCCGCATGTGGGGCGGATGACGCTCAGCTGCGACAGCAGGCGCAGGCAGGCATGCAAAACGGACACGCCTGGCTTGCGCCGATCAGCGACAATCGTCCGACGGGTGAAGATCCCGGCTATGACGATGATTTTCAGCGCATCCGGGAGGAGGTCAACAAGCTCTCCGGCATTGATACCGGGCTGATTTGCGCGCTTGCTGAAAAACTGCTGACCACCACCGCTAAGGATCTGCGCATTGCAACGTATTACTGCTGGGCGCGTCTGCATCAGGATGGGGAAAGCGGCTTTGCCGAAGGGCTCGCGCTGCTGGCAGGAATGCTGCAGCGCTATGGCACGCAGCTGCACCCGCAGCGCGATCGCAGCCGCAAGGCCGCGCTGGAGTGGCTCGCCGGCAGTCGTGTCCTTGATACCCTGGCACGCTATCCTGAGGTCGAGCGGGAAGCTGCACAGCAAACCGCTGGGGCGCTGGTGCTGATCGGTGACCGTCTGGAGACAGAGCCGGAAGCGTCACGACCTGAACTCAGTACGCTTTACCGTGCGCTGGCGTCCCGCCTGATAAAAGGTGAGGACACAGATATTCAGGAACCGCAGAATACCCGCAGCCAGATGCGCGCCTCGTCTTCTTTTCACACCGCGGAGACTGATACGCCGCAACTCAGCCGCATCTCCTCTGGTCAGGAGCTACTGATCCAAGCGCGCACCTTCACGCGTTATCTGCGTGAACAACCCGAGGGCTGGCTTGCGGCGCATCGGCTGATGAAAAGTTTGCGCCATGACACGCTGAATGCCATTCCGGCGCCCGACGCCGACGGGAAAACGCGCATCGAACCGCCGCGGGCAGATCAGCGGGCCATGCTTAAACGCCTGTATCTGCAGCAGAGCTGGCTGGAAATATTGGAGCAAGCGGACAGCACATTCTCGCGTGGTGCCAACCACCTCTGGCTGGATTTGCAATGGTATATCCATCAGGCGCTGATGAAATCGGGGCAGACACCACTGGCTGACATCATTACCGCAGACCTGAAAGGATTGCTGCGCCGCCTTACCGGCCTTGAAACGCTGGCCTTTAATGACGGAACGCCCTTTGCCGATGACGTCACGCTGAACTGGATAAATCAGAACGTGCTGGACGAGGCGATCAGATGGCGGGATAAACCGACCCCTTCCGCAAGCGCGGGCGAACACGCTTTTCTGATGCTTGAGCCCGAGGCGCTGGAGAAAGCGGATACTGACGGCCTGGATGCCGCCTTTAAGTGGCTGCAAACACGACCAAACACCGACTGCACGCAAGAGAGATGGCTGCTGCGTCTGCTGATGGCCCGCATAGCCGAGCATAAGGGCCGGAGTGAGCTGGCCCTGCATTTGCTGAGTGAACTCGACGGGGCCGCGCAGTCCATCACCCTGGCGCAATGGACGCCAGCGCTGGTGTTTGAAGTGAAATCGCGCCGCCTCAGGCTGCTGCGCATAAAAGCCGCCCGCAGTGAATCCGAAAATTCACGGCTTCAGCCGGAGATAGATCGCCTTCTCTCGGGTTTGATTGCGCTCGATCCAGCCAGCAGTACAGTGCTCTGCGGATAAAAACGGCAGGCATACCTTTTAAAACACATATTCAGGTTTTTATGGATGATTTAACCCTGCGTTATTATGACGCCGAAATGCGCTACTTGCTGGAAGCCGGCGAAGAGTTTGCCCGTGCACACCCTGAGCAGGCAGCAATGCTCAACCTCGATAAAGCGGGCGCGCGCGATCCGTACGTGGAGCGTATGTTTGAGGGCTTTGCCTTCTTGATGGGCCGTCTGCGCCAGAAGCTCGATGATGATCTGCCTGAACTGACCGAAGGGCTGGTCAGCCTGCTTTGGCCCCATTACCTGCGTACCATTCCCTCCATGTCGGTGGTGGAATTTTCCCCTGACTGGCGGGAAATGAAGGAGCAGATGCGTATTGTTAAAGGTTTCGAGGTGAACTCGCAGCCGATTGGAGAGAAAGGTACGCGCTGCCGATATACGACGACCAAGGACATTATCCTCCAGCCGTTATCGTTGGAACATGCCCGCCTGTCGACGGACCCTAGCGGGCAGTCGATTATAAGCCTGCGTTTTAACTGCAGTCATCTTGCCGACTGGAGCCGTGTCAATCTCAGCCACATCCCGCTCTACTTTAATGCTGATGCTCCGCTGGCCTGTGCCATGCATGAAGCCTTTACGATGAACGTTGCACAGCTTTGGCTGCGTATGCCGGGTGAAACCGAAAGAAGGCCGCTTGATGGGTATTTCACCGCGCTGGGGTTCGGCGACGAAGACACCCTATGGCCGAAGGGGAGCAGCAGCTTTAGCGGATATCACTTGCTGCTGGAGTACTTCACCTTCCGTGAGAAATTCATGTTCACGGGTCTGCGTGGGGTGGAGACCGTGTCTTTTCCGACAGCGCTTTCCTGGTTCGAAATCGATGTGGTGCTGGCGGAGCGCTGGGCGCATGATTTTCGCTTTACCGAAAAGCATCTGCGCCTGAATTGTGTGCCGGTGATTAATCTGTTCCCGCTGGAATCTGATCCGCTGGTGCTCAACGCTCTGCAGACTGAATACCTGCTACGCCCGATGCGCGTGCAGGATGGCCATACCGAGATTTATGCGGTGGATTCGGTAAGATCATCGAGCCAGCATACCTATGTGCCGTTTTCGAGTTTCCGGCACAAAGGCGGGATGATGCGCCACGAATCCCCGGAATATTACTACCACACCCGTGTGCGCCGGGGGCCGTCTGGATTGCATAACACCTGGCTTATTCTCGGAGGTGAAGCATTTGATAACTACACGCTACCGGAAGATGAAAGCCTGTCGCTGACGCTCACCGGTACCAACGGCCAGCTGCCACGACGTGCCCTGCAGAGCGCCGTGCTCGATACGGTGATGAAAGCCATTTCCGCGCCCATCGCCGTACGTAACCTCTGTGCGCTAACGTTACCCTGTTATCCCCCCGCGCAGGACCGTTTTCACTGGCGCGTGCTGAGCCATCTCGGCAGCGGATTTCTCTCGATGATGGATAATGCCGACGTGCTGCGCGGCACGCTGGCGCTGTATGAATGGACCGACAGTGAGATGAATCGCCGTCGTCTGGAGGCCATCGTTGACGTGAAGCAACGCGAAATCGAGCGCTTCGAGCAGGGTTATCTGGTTCGCGGGGTACAGATTGAGGTGACGCTGGACAGCCAGGGCTTTGCCGGACGCGGCGACATTGGCCTGTTTGGCGAGATGCTGAGTCGCTTTTTTGCCCTTTATACCGACATCTACCTGTTTAACAAACTGATTATTATTTTGCAGCCGACCGGAGAACGCATGGAATGGCAAGAGAAGCACAACCGTCGCATTCCCGGTTAATTCGGCGGCTAGAGGCCGACCTTCACCGCATCAACTTTTACCGCTTCTGCCAGCTGCTGGAGAAACACAACCCGGGCAGGCCGTTGATAGGCTCGACCAGTCATCCTGCGGATGATCCGGTGCGGTTTGCGCCACACGCGGGGATGGGATTTCCGGCCAGCGAACTGAAGGCTGTCGAATACGATGCGGATGATGAGCACAAGCCACCGCTTATCCGCACCACGTTTATGGGGATGTATGGGGTCGACTCCCCTTTGCCGACGGCCTATCTCGACGACATCACCCAGCGCCGCGAAGGGCATGAAGCGCTTCAGTGTTTTCTGGATATCTTCAGCCACCGCATTCTGACGCAGTTTTACCGCATCTGGCGTAAATACTCTTACCCAGCCACGTTTGAGCCCGGCGGCAGCGACACGATTTCGCAGTCGCTGCTGGGTCTGGTTGGGCTCGGCATCCCTGGCACCCTGGAGCATATTGCCGCCCCAGCCTCCCGTTTTCTGTCGCTGCTTGGTGTATTGCAACAGCCTGGCAAAACCCAGGAGGGCATGCAAGCACTGGTTAGCCTGCTCGCGCCCGATACCACGGTCCAGGTGAGCCCCTATTGCCTGCGGCCTGTTGAGGTGGCGCAGCCGCTGGGCTTCTATGGTGACGACGACGTGCTGCTGGACGGAAACACGCCGCTTGGCGAGGAGACGATGGATGCCAACAGCCAACTGTTGATTGCCCTTGTGACTAATAACGAAGAGGAAGTGCAGAGCTGGAAACCCGAGGGCCTGCTCTATCAGGACTTTTTGGTGATGCTACGGGTCTATCTTGGCTGGCGCTTTAAGGCAAAAATCACGCTGACAATCCCGACCGGGCTACTGGGCGCGCCGCCGCTCGGCGATGGCCCTTTCTGGTTAGGCATGAACGGCGTACTGGGGGTGGAGGGAGAGGGCCTCCCCGATGATATCCCACCAACGTTTACCCTCGATCTGGGCTACTACGCCGGGCTGGAGCCTGCGATACCACCACAAGGAAATCGACATGTTACATACAAATTTAACTAAAACTGCGCGCTGGCTGTTACCCCTGCTGACTGTCAGCCTCGCGGGATGCGGAATGATGCAGGGCATCAGCGATGGCACGCAATCGGCCTTTAACGCCGTATTCTATAAAAAGATTACCGTGCTGCGGCTGGATTTCACTGCTCGCCAGGCGTTAAACATCGACTCCCGCGAGAGCACCCCGCTGTCCGAGCCGGTGGTTATCCGTGTCTATCAGCTAAAAGATCGCAAGGTCTTCGATAAAACGGTCTATGAACAGCTCGTCAAAGAGGGCGACACGACGCTCAACGCTGACCTGCTGGCGAGCCGTGATGTGGTGATAAAACCAGGCGGTGCGGCGAACCTGAATATGCCGATGGACGCTAATGCACAATTTGTGGCGGTGGTGGGCCTGTTCCGTCATCCGGATACCCTTAACAACACCTGGAAGCAGCTCATCAAACGCAGCGACCTCGATCCGGATAAACCGCGCATTCTGGAAGCAGGTGAAAACGCGCTTACGCTGAAACCGTTTAAGGAGCGCTAATGCCCCACGGACCGAACACGCCTTCGCTGTATGAAATGCTCACCGGACATTTCACCGGTGGCCTCAACCTCCACCACGTCACCGAAGAAAATCAGGTGATTCTCTCCGTATTGGATAATATGCAGCGCGTGCTCAACTGTCGCGCCGGCACGCTGGCGCATCTGCCTGACTTCGGCCTGCCTGATATGACCAAAATCCTGCAGGGTATGCCGGGAACGGCCCATGAGCTCATGGGCACATTGTCTGCCGTACTGCTCAAATATGAACCACGGCTGAAAAAAATAACCGTTGTTCTGCTGGAACAGAACGTCCCTGGCGAATTGCGCTATGCCATTGATGCTGAACTTAAGGGCATTGGTCTCGTGCGCTATGGCACAGAGTTTATGCCCGAAGGGCGGGTGCTTCTGCGACATCTCAAGCAACAGCACTATCTCGCTACCACAGCCCGCCTGTGAGGCTAAACGTCACGCTGCCGCTGAATCAGTGCCCTGAAAAAAACACAGATTTGGCTGCGCCGGTAGGCGTGTTCTTCTGCGCAACAGGGCGTAAGGCTGCGCGTTATTCGCAACCCGTGCCGCTGATGCCAGAGGTTATATCAGGGTGATGTGGCGATTTTGCAGATGCTGACGCAGGTCTTCATCAGGTTCACCGTCAACAATCAAGGTACTCGCCAGCGTTAAGTCACCAATGACAAACGCGGAGGCACAGTGAAGCTTCTCTTTCGACACCATGACCACAGTTTCTGCCGCGCGTGCGGCCAGGGCGCGCTTTACGCCCGCCTCTTCGTAGTTGCCGGTCGTGAGGCCAGCGGTCTTATGTACCCCCGTTACGCCCATAAAAAACAGATCGGCATTGATGCGCGCCGCGCCTTCCAGCAGCGCGGCACCGACCGCGACCACCGAGTGGCGATAAAGCTGCCCACCCAAAATGATCACCTCAATCAAGGGATAATCCACCAGCGCCAGCGCAATGCTGGGACTGTGCGTAATCACGGTGAAAGCGCGGTCGCGCGGGAAGTGTCTGACCATCTCCGCCGTCGTCGTACCGCCATCAACGATAATGACCTGACCCGGCTGAATTAGCGTCACCGCTTTCTGCGCGATGCGCTGTTTTGACTGGATCTGCACGTTTTGTCGCGTGGCAAAAGGGGCGACCGCGGCAGAGACCGGCAGTGCACCACCGTGCACACGTTGCAGTAATCCTTCTGCCGCCAGCTCACGCAGATCGCGGCGGATCGAGTCTTCTGACACGCCAAAGCGCTGGCTCAGCTCGCCGGACATCACCTGGTTTTCGGCAGCCAGCAGCGCCAGAATCTGCTGTTTACGTTGGCTTGATAGCATAATATCACTTGCTTGTTTTTTAACGAATGTGCACGATTGTGCATGAATGCCGCTGCCTTGTCATCCACAGGAGAGAATTTATGCTGTCAAAAGTGCGCAATATCCGTGAGCAATTGCTGTCCGATAACTGGTACGTGCTGAAAAAGTATACGTTTGAACTGCAATGCGCGGACGGAAGCTGGCAAGAGCAACAGCGCGAAGCCTACGATCGTGGCAACGGCGCGGTGATCCTGCTGTACAACCGTCAGAAGCGCACCGTCGTGCTGACGCGTCAGTTTCGTTTTCCGGTCTTTATTAATGGTCACAGCGGCTTCTTAATTGAAGCCGCCGCTGGACTCCTGGAGAGCGCCTCGCCGGAAGCCCGCATCGTGGCGGAAGCCGAGGAAGAAACCGGCTACCGGGTTACGCAAATTGAAAAAGTCATGGAAGCTTACATGAGTCCGGGCTCGGTAACGGAAAAGCTCTACTTTTTCCTCGCGGAATACGCTGATGAAGACCGACATAGCGCGGGCGGCGGGCTAAAAGAGGAGGGCGAAGACATCGAGGTGCTGGAGTGGCCGCTGTCACGCGCCATGGCCGCGATTCGCAGCGGTGAAATTGTGGATGCGAAAACCATCATGCTGCTGCAGCATCTGGCGCTGCATGTCTTACCGGACGCGTAATCTCCCGCTGCGCTCGCGTTACGTCACCCTTTCACTATCTTTAGGACTTTACTGTGAAAGGGAAAAACACAATGCGAGCATTACTCTCTGGCTGTATGGCACTGGCGCTATTAACGGGCTGCGGTGCCCATAACAGTGCTTCACCAGTAACGGCACCCGGCGCGCCGGTCAGTGCCAAAACCGCCGCGCTCGAAACGGGGGCCGCCACGCTACAAGCGCGACCCCCCATTGCGGCTATTAACACCTATCTTGATGGCTTCCACTATTATTGTGGCGATCGGCGCGGCCAGATGGAGGCGCACCACTACGTGACCATCCTCAATGAAGACGTGATGCAGGCGGTGATTTTTGACGGTAATCAGCGCGACGCCAAACTGATGGGCGTGGAATACATCATTAGCGAGCGGCTGTTTAAACAGCTCCCAGCGCAAGAGAAGCAGTATTGGCATAGTCACCGCTATGAAGTGAAATCTGGCACGCTGATCGCACCGGGGATCCCGGACGCCGCTGAACATGCGCTGATGAGCAAAATCGTGAACACCTACGGCAAAACCTGGCATACCTGGCACACCGACCGCGACAAAACACTGCCGCTGGGCGAGCCGGCTTTAATGATGGGCTTCACCGCTGACGGTCAGTTAGACAGCGCGCTCCTGCGCGATCGCGATCGGCGCTTCGACATGAACACCGCAGAGGTACGCGAGGCACGACGCGATATTCCCACGCATCCTGTGGCGGCGGGGGCCGATACCTGTCGCGCTCCGCACAAGATGTAACGAGCGGGGACGCGCACGCGGGGCGTCCCTCCGTGGATTAAATTTGCGCCATGCCGCCGTCAACAAACAGTTCGGCGGCATTGATAAAGCTGGCGGCATCTGACGCAAGAAACGCCACCACCTTGCCTATTTCCTCCGGCTCACCCAAACGTCCCAGCGGCACTTGCGCGGCCAACGCGTCAAAAAGCCCCTGCCGCTGATCCTCGGGCACCAATCCGCCGAGACCCGGTGTCCGCACTGGGCCGGGGCTGACCACATTGACGCGGATACCGCGATCTTTCAGATCCAACGCCCACGAACGGGCAAAATTGCGCACGGCGGCTTTACTGGCGCTGTATACGCTAAAGCCGGGAGTACCCTGAATGCCGGCGGTGGAGCCTGTCAAAATTACCGAGGCGTTATCCACCAGCAGCGGCAGCGCTTTTTGTACGGTAAACAGCATTCCACGCACATTTGTGCCGAAGATGCGGTCGACGTGCTCCTCGGTGATCGCGCCCAACGGCAACATGTCGCCGCCGCCTGCGTTAGCAAACAGGATATCCAGTTTGCCTGCCTGTTTACTGATTTGCGCATAGACCGCATCCAGCTCATCAAGTTTTGCCGCATCGGCGCGGATACCAGTGGCACGTTCGCCAATCTGCACCACGGCGGCGTCCAGTTCCGCCTGACGACGACCGGTGATAAAGACGCGCGCGCCCTGCGCCGCGAGCGTGGTGGCTGCGGCCAAACCGATGCCGCTGGTGCCGCCGGTAACGAGTGCGATTTTGCCGTTCAATGCGTTCATATCATTCTCCAGTCTGTGTGGTTAAGATGCCTGCGCTGCAGGGCATGACAGGCACTCTACCCGCGCTGCATTTACTGATAAATAATGTAAAATTGAATGCACTTTTTCTGTGGGTGGATAATGATCGTGGATCAGCTTTTGGCAATTCGCGCGTTTGCGCGCGTGGTAGAGGCGGGCAGTTTTACCCGAGCGGCGGATTCGCTCGAGATGCCCATCGCCACCTTAAGCAAGCAGGTACAGGCGTTAGAAGCGCATTTAGGCGTTCGACTGTTGCAGCGCACAACGCGACGCGTCACGGTGACGCCTGAAGGGCGCGATTACTATGAGAAGGCGCTGCGTATCGTGCACGATCTGGAAGATATCGATAGCGCGTTCAACACCGCCAGCGGCACGCCACGCGGGCATTTGCGGATTGATATCGGTGGCTCGACCGCCCGCGACGTGCTGATTCCGCTGCTGCCGAATTTTGTCGCGCGCTATCCGGATATTCGTCTTGATCTCGGCGTCTCCGATCGCGCTGTGGATATGATCGGCGACAACATTGATTGCGTTATTCGCGGCGGGCCGCTTAGCGACTCGTCGCTGGTTGCGCGCCATCTTGGCGACGCCGAGATGATCACCTGCGCGTCACCGCACTATTTGAAGACCTATGGTGTACCCGCTTACCCACAGGAGCTGTGCAACGGACATCGGTGGGTGAGCTATCTCTCGCCGCAAACCGGTCGTGCTTTTCCGTTTCGCTTTATGAAGGATAAGCAAAAGCTGGAGTTGAAAGCCGAGCACCGGGTTGGCGTTAATGAAAGCAACGCTCATCTCGCCGCCGCCGTAGCCGGACTGGGCATTATCCAAACATTCCGCTACGCCGCTGCCGTAGAGTTGCAGGCGGGCAGGCTGGTGGAGATCCTCCGCGACTGGCAGCCGCAGCGCTATCCGTTCCATCTGGTGTACCCGCAAAACCGTCATTTGACTCAGCGCTTACAGGCGTTTATCGCATGGATCAAAGACGCGTTTCCATCGCGGCTCAATGGGTAAAGGGGCCAGAGGCACTGGCCTGTGCTTTTGCCACGGGCCGTAGCGGAGTTTTAGCCGCATGCAGCGGCTGATGTGCCTTTTAGCTGGCGCGGGGCGCGGTGCGACTTTTGTTCGCCATAGCAATGGCAGTTGCCTGTGCCGCAGGCAGCGGCTCGGTGCTTTTCCGCTGGCGCGGTGCATCTTTCGTTCGCCATAGCAATGGCAGTTGCCTTGCCCGCGGTGCGGCGCACGAGCAGAGGGCGCCTGGGCCGCGCCCTCTGCACTCCCCGGCCCTGCGCCAGCCCCACTCGCCGCTGCGCGGTCCCTTCACTCGCTCAGTCTTCCTGACGGACCGGCGTCGATTCGC
>CAJYVD010000003.1 GCA_913778495.1 uncultured Pantoea sp. | reverse complement strand
TGAGGCGCCATCCCCACTCGCTGAATGAGTGAGGGCTTCCAGGGCGAGCGGCATGGATGCCGCGAGAGGCGGCGTTGAGCAGGAGCGAATCGACGCCGGTCCGTCAGGAAGTCTGAGCGAGTGAAGGGACCGCGCAGCGGCGAGTGGAGCTGGAGCAGGGCCGGGGAGTGCAGAGGGCGCGGCCCAGGCGCCCTCTGCTCGTGCGCCGCACGGCGGGCAAGGCAACTGCCATTGCCATGGCGAACGAAAGATGCACCGTGCCCCGCGCCAGCGAAAAAGGCACATTAGCCGCTGCCTGCGGCTAAAGCCTGCCATTGCCATGGCGAACGAAAGATGCACCGTTCCAGCGAAAAAGGCACATTAGCCGCTGCCTGCGGCTAAAGCCTGCCATTGCCATGACGAACGAAAGATGCACCGTACCTCGCGCCAGCGAAAAAGCACCGCGCCAGCGGAAAGCACCCTGCCGCTGCCTGCGGCCCCTCTCCCCCTTATGCTTTTTTCAACTTTGAAATCCCTAAACGATATATAAAACCGTTACAGCTTTCCCTGAAGTTATAAATACACTGACTGCATCAAATGGTATTGGCGTAAACGCTGAAAAATCAGGGTGCAGCATGACACTTCCGGTGGCAAAAAAATGGGTGAGCGGCATGGTGTTGTCGCTGGCGTTAGCCGGTGGCGCGCAGGCTACGGAGTTGTTGAACAGCTCTTATGATGTCTCGCGCGAGCTGTTTGTTGCCCTGAACGCGCCGTTTGAGAAACAGTGGAATACTGCTCATCCTGGCGACACGCTGACCATTAAACAATCTCACGCCGGCTCCTCCAAACAGGCGCTGGCGATTCTGCAAGGTCTACGGGCTGATGTGGTGACGTATAACCAGGTCACCGACGTGCAGGTGCTGCACGACAAAGGCAATCTCATTCCGGCGGACTGGCAGTCGCGCTTGCCCAACAACAGCTCGCCGTTTTACTCCACCATGGCGTTCCTGGTGCGTAAAGGGAATCCCAAACACATCAATGATTGGGCGGACTTAGCGCGCGATGACGTCAAGCTGGTGTTTCCTAATCCCAAAACCTCCGGTAACGGCCGTTACACCTATTTAGCAGCGTGGGGCGCAGCCGAGCGGGCCGATGGCAACGACGAGGCTAAAACCCGCGCCTTCATGACGCGCTTACTGAAAAATGTTGAGGTGTTCGATACCGGTGGACGCGGTGCGACCACCACTTTTGCCGAGCGCGGCTTGGGCGATGTTCTGATTAGCTTTGAGTCGGAAGTCAACACGATCCGCCAGCAGTATGGCAAGGATGAGTACGAGGTTATCGTGCCTAAAAACAACATTCTGGCTGAGTTTCCCGTGGCGTGGCTGGACAAAAATGTCGAGCGCAACGGCACGGCTGATGCGGCTAAGGCCTATCTGAATTACCTCTATACGCCAGAGGCACAGAAAATTATTACCCAATATTACTATCGCGTGAACAATGCCTCATTGATGGCGGCACAGCAGAATCGCTTCCCGCAGACCGCGCTGTTCAACGTGCAAGACACCTTTGGTGGCTGGGAGAAAGTGATGCAAACCCATTTTTCCAGCGGCGGCGAGCTGGATAAATTACTGGCAGCGGGGCGGGGCTGATGTTTGCATCTGCACAAAAGCGCGTTCTGCCCGGCTTTGGTTTAAGCCTGGGCACCAGCCTGTTTTTTACCTGCCTGATTTTGTTATTGCCCATCAGTGCGCTGCTGTTACAGCTTTCAAAAATGACGCTGGCCCAGTATTGGGAGGTGATCAGTAGCCCGCAGTTAGTGGCCGCTTACAAGGTGACGTTGCTCTCTGCTGGCGTGGCGTCGCTGTTTAATGCGGTGTTTGGCATGTTGATGGCGTGGATCCTCACGCGTTACCGTTTTCCTGGCCGCACGTTGCTGGATGGCTTGATGGACCTGCCTTTCGCGTTGCCCACGGCGGTCGCCGGGTTAACGCTGGCCGGCCTGTTTTCAGTGAATGGCTGGTACGGTCAGTGGCTGGCGCAGTTTGACATCAAAGTTTCTTACACTTGGCTTGGTATCGCGGTGGCGATGGCCTTCACCAGCATCCCGTTTGTGGTGCGCACGGTGCAGCCGGTGCTGGAAGAGTTAGGCCCGGAGTATGAAGAAGCGGCCGAAACGCTGGGCGCCACGCCGTGGCAAAGTTTTCGTCGCGTGGTGCTGCCGGAAGTGGCGCCAGCGCTGCTGGCGGGCACCGCGCTCTCCTTTACCCGCAGCTTGGGCGAATTTGGCGCGGTGATCTTTATCGCCGGCAACATTGCCTGGAAAACGGAAGTCACCTCGCTAATGATTTTTGTTCGTCTGCAAGAGTTCGACTACCCGGCCGCCAGCGCTATCGCCTCGGTCATTTTGGCGGCCTCGCTGCTGCTGTTATTTGCGATAAACACCCTGCAGAGCCGCTTTGGCCGCCGTCTGGGAGGCCACTGATGGCAGAGATTTCACAGATTAATCACGCTGAGCGCCAGCCGATAAACTGGGCAAAGTGGTTGTTGATTAGCATCGGCGTGCTGGTTTCCCTGCTGCTGCTGGTGGTGCCGATGGTGTCGATTTTCTGGGAGGCGCTGCATCAGGGCTTAGGGCAGGCGCTAGCCAATCTCCAGGACAGCGACATGCTACACGCCATCTGGCTGACGGTGCTGGTGGCGCTGATTACCGTGCCGGTGAATCTGCTGTTCGGCACGCTACTGGCATGGCTGGTGACGCGCTTTACGTTTCCCGGACGCCAGCTGCTGCTGACCCTGTTTGATATTCCGTTCGCGGTGTCGCCGGTGGTCGCGGGGCTGATGTATTTGCTGTTCTGGGGCGTCAATGGCCCCGCAGGTGGCTGGCTGGACGCCCACCATATCCAGCTGATGTTCTCGTGGCCCGGTATGGTGCTGGCGACCATTTTTGTCACCTGTCCATTTGTGGTGCGCGAGCTGGTGCCGGTGATGTTGAGTCAGGGCAGCCAGGAAGATGAGGCGGCCGTACTGCTGGGGGCATCCGGCTGGCAGATGTTCCGTCGCGTCACGTTACCGAATATTCGCTGGGCCATGCTGTACGGCGTCGTGTTGACCAACGCCCGCGCCATCGGTGAGTTTGGCGCGGTCTCCGTCGTGTCAGGATCGATTCGCGGCGAAACCTATACCCTGCCGCTGCAGGTAGAACTACTGCATCAGGATTACAACACCGTGGGGGCGTTCACCGCTGCGGCACTGCTGACCCTGATGGCAATTGTGACGCTGTTTCTGAAAAGCATTGTGCAATGGCGACTCGCGCATCAGCAAACGCGCCAACAGGAGGAAAATCATGAGCATTGAGATCAAACACATTAACAAAGCATTTGGCCGCACGCAGGTGCTTAACGATATCTCTTTGGATATTCCTTCCGGCAAGATGGTGGCGCTGCTGGGACCTTCTGGCTCCGGCAAAACCACGCTGCTGCGCATTATTGCAGGCCTTGAACACCAGAACAGCGGGCAGATCTTTTTCCACGGCAAAGACGTGACGCGCACCCACGCGCGCGACCGCCAGGTGGGATTTGTGTTTCAGCACTACGCGCTGTTCCGTCACATGACGGTATTCGACAACATCGCTTTTGGTTTGACGGTGCTGCCGCGCCGCGAACGCCCGTCCGCCGCCGAAATCAAACAGCGCGTCTCGCGCCTGCTGGAGATGGTCCAGCTGGGGCATCTGGCGAACCGTTTTCCCGCTCAGCTTTCAGGTGGACAAAAGCAGCGCGTAGCGCTGGCGCGCGCGCTGGCGGTAGAACCGCAAATCCTGCTGCTGGATGAACCTTTTGGCGCGCTGGACGCCCAGGTGCGTAAAGAGCTGCGCCGCTGGCTGCGTCAGTTGCACGAAGAGTTGAAATTTACCAGCGTCTTCGTCACGCACGATCAAGAAGAAGCGATGGAAGTGGCCGACAGCGTGGTCGTGATGAGCCAGGGCCATATTGAACAGGTCGGCGCACCGGACGAGGTGTGGCGCGAGCCCGCGACGCGCTTTGTGCTGGAGTTCCTCGGCGAGGTGAACCGCTTTGACGGCGAGGTACACGGCTCGCAGTTCCACGTCGGCGCACACCGCTGGCTGCTGGGCTACACGCCTGCGCATCAGGGCGCGGTTGAACTCTTCCTGCGCCCGTGGGAAGTTGACGTTTCACGTCAGAGCAGCCTTGAAACGCCCCTGCCGGTTCAGGTGCTGGAAGTGAGTCCGCGCGGTCACTTCTGGCAGCTGGTGGTACAGCCGCTGGGCTGGAAGGGCGACATGTTCACCGTGGTTTATCAGGCTGAGCAGGCAGCGCCCGTGCGCGGCGATCGCCTGTTTGTCGGCTTACAGCAGGCGCGGCTCTATCAGGGCACGTCGCCGCTGCGCCCGGTTGCCTTTGCCGAAAGCGCCTGATATTTTTGACACTCCTTCGGGCGGGATTTTCCCGCCCGATTTGTTTGCCCCTCTTCGGCTGGAATCAAATCGTGACCACACTGGAAAACACCATCGGCAACACGCCGCTGATCAAGTTGCAGCGCCTTGCGCCTACCAACGGCAGCGAAGTGTGGCTCAAACTTGAGGGAAATAACCCGGCGGGGTCGGTTAAAGACCGGGCCGCCTGGTCGATGATTCATCAGGCAGAGCGGCGCGGAGAGATCAAACCCGGCGACCAGCTGATTGAGGCGACCAGCGGCAATACCGGCATTGCGCTGGCGATGATTGCCGCTATGAAAGGCTATCGGCTGCGGCTGCTGATGCCGGAGAACATGAGTCAGGAGCGCCAGGATGCGATGCGCGCCTACGGTGCCGAGCTGGTGCTGGTCTCGCGCGAAGCCGGTATGGAAGGCGCGCGCGATCTGGCGCAGACGATGGCCGCGCGCGGTGAAGGCAAGGTACTGGACCAATTTAATAATCCGGACAATCCGCTTGGCCATTTTCTCACCACTGGGCCAGAAATTTGGCAGCAAACGGCCGGTCGCATCACGCATTTTGTGTCAAGCATGGGCACCACCGGCACCATTTCGGGCGTAGGGCGCTTTTTCAAACAGAACGCACCGCAGGTCAAAGTGATCGGTTTGCAACCGCAGGAAGGCAGCAGTATTCCCGGTATTCGCCGCTGGCCTGAAGCCTACATGCCGGGCATTTTCCGCCCGGAATTTATTGATAACATCATCGATATGGCGCAACTCGAAGCCGAAGAGACCATGCGCGCACTGGCGCAGCGGGAAGGTCTGTTCTGTGGCGTAAGCTCTGGCGGTGCCGTGGCCGGTGCGCTACGCGTGGCGCAGGCGCAGCCGGGAAGCGTGGTGGTGGCCATTGTGTGCGACCGGGGCGATCGTTATCTTTCAACCGGCGTGTTCCGCTGATCTGACCGCTTCATTTTTTTGCGAGCCTGTGTGCAGAATAACGCTGTACGCAGGCTTTTTTTTTACGGGCTCAGCACTGCGCGTCACTGTAAGGATCGCGTAAAAGCGGCTGCGTCCGGCGCGGACTCAGGACAAAATAGCGGCAATTTTGCACGAGAGAACATGATGAAAATTCTGCTGGTAGATGACGACGTAGAGCTTGGCACCATGCTAAGTCAGTACCTGATTGGTGAAGGTTTTGAAACGCAGCTGGCGTTAACTGGCGCGGCGGGCATCACTGGCGCGATGTCAGGCCAGTATGACGCGATGATCCTCGATATCATGTTGCCCGACATGAGCGGCATTGACGTGCTGCGCCAGCTGCGGCAGAACAGCCGCCTGCCGGTGATCATGCTGACGGCGAAAGGCGACAACATCGATCGGGTGATTGGCCTGGAAATGGGGGCCGACGACTACATGCCGAAACCGTGCTATCCGCGTGAACTGGTGGCACGCTTGCGCGCGGTGCTGCGCCGTTTTGATGAGCCACCGCCGCTCATGGATAAAAAAGCGCTGCTGCATTGGGGCGATCTCACGCTGAATCCCGCCACGCGCGTGACCGAATGGCAGGGCAGGACATTTGATCTCACCGCCTCGGAATTTAACCTGCTGGATTTGCTCATGCGCGCCCCGGATCGCGTGGTCTCCAAAGATGAGCTGTCTGAAAAGGGATTGGGGCGTCCACGCGAAGCTTACGATCGCAGCGTAGATGTGCATATCAGCAATATCCGCCAGAAACTGGCGGCGCTCACGGCCGACAGCATCACCATTGAGACCGTGCGCAGTATCGGTTACCGCATTCGATGAATACGCGCTACCGTGGTCGTATGTTCTGGAAGATCCTGCTGGGATTCTGGCTGGTGTTTTTCATCATTAGCCAGCTGATATGGTTGGGTTTCACGCTCTCGGGCGCACACCGTGAGCCACCGCAGATGGCGGCGGTGCGCCGCATTGTCGATCTGCAAATGGCGTCGGCGGCGTCGGTGCTGGAGCGCGGTGGGCCCGAGGCGCTGAGCGAAATGATGGCCGATTGGGCACCCAACGATCGACAATTCTTCTCGGTGGCGCAGCATGATGCGCCGCCGTCCTCTGCGGCGGCTGACGGCGCGTCGGCCTCTTCGCCGCACGGCGCATTCCCCGACGTGATGGAACGCTGGGTAGGCGGACCGGATGGCCATCACTATCTCTTACGCTACAACGTCAAAGGGCTGCGCGAAGACAGCAACATGGGGGGCGATCGCGGGCGACGCATCCTCAATATCCCCGAACCGATGTTTATCTTTGCGGGCGTACTCGGCCTGCTGTTCAGCCTGCTGCTGGCCTGGAATCTGACGCGGCCAATGCGCCAGCTACGGCAGGGTTTTGCGCGCGTTTCACACGGCGATTTATCGGTGCGGCTTTATCCGGTGATGCGCAAGCGCCACGATGAGCTGTCCCGCGTGGCGCAAGATTTTGACGCCATGGTGGAACGGCTCGACACGCTGGTGAAAGCGCGAGAAGAGCTGCTGCACGATATTTCGCATGAGCTGCGCTCGCCGCTGGCGCGTTTGCAGTTGGCCACCGGGCTGGCGCGCCAGACACCCGACTCCGTCGCGTCTTCGCTGGATCGCATTGACGAAGAGGCGCGGCGGCTCGACAAAATGATTGGCGAGCTGTTAACGCTGTCGCGCGCAGAGCATGAAAGCATGCCGGGAGAGCACTACTTCGATCTAACCGGCCTGCTGCATGCCGTGGTCACCGATGTTCGCTATGAGGCGCAAATCCCCGGCGTGGAGATTGTGCTGACGGTGGATGAGGGGCACGACTATACGGTGCACGGCAACGCCGAGCTGATCCGTCGCGGGGTCGAAAATGTGCTGCGTAACGCGCTGCGTTTTTCCACGCCGGGGCAGCGTATAGATGTCAGCCTGCAGGTAGAGCATCACTGGCTGGCGATCCGCGTGCGCGATCGCGGACCGGGAGTGGACGACGAGAAGCTCTCCAGCATCTTTGATCCCTTCGTGCGCGTGAATTCTCCGCTGCTGGGCAAAGGCTATGGCCTGGGGCTGTCAATTGTTCGCAAAGTGGTGTTGGCGCATCACGGCGAAGTGCAGGCGGTGAATTGCCCCGAAGGCGGCTTGGAGTTGACGCTGCGGCTGCCGCACTGGCGGTCCGAGAAATAGCTGAGCGCTGCGGTATATCAACAAAAATAGCAACAAAAACGGCACCGCGAGGGTGCCGTTTTGTCGAATAACCGCGAGGTTATTTTTTGATGCGAATCACCGGCGTTTCACCCACGGTCACTTGGCCGGATAACTTGGTGAGATCTTTGATCTCGTCCATGTTGGAGATAACCACTGGGGTCAGCGTGGATTTCGCTTTTTCTTCCAGCAGCGGCAGATCAAATTCGATCACCACATCGCCTTTTTTCACTTTCTGGCCTTCTTCAGCGATACGCTTGAAGCCTTCGCCTTTCAGCTCCACCGTATCAATGCCGAAGTGGACAAACAGCTCAATACCGTTGTCGGACTCGATGGAAAAAGCGTGGTTAGTTTCGAAAATCTTGCCGATGGTGCCATCAACAGGCGCGACCATTTTGTTGCCAGTGGGCTTGATAGCAATACCGTCACCCACGATTTTCTCTGCGAACACCACATCAGGTACGTCTTCGATATTCACGATTTCGCCTGACAGAGGCGCAACGATATCAATGGTCCCTGACGCGCTCTCTGATTTTTCGCCAAAAAGTTTAGAAAACAAACCCATGATCTTCTCCTAAGCAGTAATTTGGGGCCAGCATCTCGTGGATCAGCAGAGCGTTTTCTCTTTAATGAACTTGTTGACCAGATTCATTAAATCTTCCGCTGTGGGTTGAGCCAGAGCCTGCTCCGCCAATGCCTTCGCATCTTCGAAGTTAGTATTGCGAATGATCTTCTTGATGCCAGGAATTGAAATGGCACTCATGCTGAATTCATCCAGCCCCATTCCCAGTAACAGTAGTGTAGCACGTTCATCACCTGCCAGCTCACCGCACATGCCGGTCCATTTCCCTTCGGCATGTGATGCATCGATCACTTGCTTGATGAGGCCAAGAACTGACGGCGTCATAGGGTTATACAGGTGTGAAATCAAATCATTACCACGATCGACGGCGAGAGTATACTGCGTCAGGTCATTTGTCCCAATACTAAAGAAATCGACTTCTTTGGCCAGGTGGTGGGCGATCACGGCAGAAGCCGGAGTTTCAACCATGATACCAACTTCGATGGTCTCATCGAACGCCTTGCCTTCTTCACGTAGCTGCGCTTTCAGCGTTTCCAGTTCGCCCTTGAGGGTGCGTACTTCTTCTACCGAGATGATCATCGGGAACATAATGCGCAGCTTACCAAAGGCGGACGCACGCAAGATGGCGCGCAGCTGAGCGTGGAGAATTTCTTTACGATCCATGGCGATACGGATGGCGCGCCAGCCAAGGAACGGGTTCTCTTCTTTCGGCAAGTTCATGTAAGGCAGGTCTTTGTCGCCGCCGATATCCATGGTGCGCACGATCACGGCCTGAGCGCCTACCGCTTCCGCCACGGCTTTGTACGCCTGGAATTGTTCTTCTTCTGTTGGCAGCGAATCGCGATCCATAAACAGGAATTCGGTGCGGTACAGGCCAACGCCTTCTGCGCCGTTGCGCTCTGCGCCAGCCACGTCGCGCACGGTACCGATGTTGGCGCACACTTCAACCTGATGCCCGTCCAGCGTAATGGCAGGCAGATCTTTCAGCTTCGCCAGCTCGTGTTTTTCAGAAAGGTATTGCGCCTGGATAGCTTTAAGCTCTTCCAGCACGTCCTCGGCTGGATTCACGTAAATTTTGTTGTTTACGCCGTCCAGAATCAGGAAGTCACCGTTTTTTACTGTTGACGTCACATTGCCGGTACCGACAATGGCTGGCAGCTCCAGCGAGCGCGCCATGATGGAGGTATGTGAGGTACGGCCACCTAAATCGGTGATGAAGCCCAGTACTTTTTTCAGGTTCAGCTGTGCGGTTTCTGACGGCGTTAAATCTTTTGCCACCAGAATGGATTCTTCGGCAATCGCACTCAGATCGACAATGTGCAGGCCCAGAATGTTTTGCAGCAGGCGCTTACCGATGTCACGCACGTCGGCCGCGCGCTCTTTCAGGTACTCATCGTCCAACTCTTCCAGCGCCTTCGCCTGGCCATCCACCACGGAGTGCGCCGCAGCGTCAGCGGTAAGGCGATCTTTTTTGATCAGGTCAATGATTTCCTGCTCCAGCTCTTCGTCTTCGAGCAGCATGATGTGACCTTCAAAGATCGCCGCTTTCTCTTCACCGAAGGTTTCACCGGCTTTGATGCGGATAGCCTCAAGCTGTTCAGCCGCTTTACTGCGCCCATCAAGAAAGCGCTGAACTTCCTGTTCTACCTGGTCGTCAGTAATTTTTTTACGGTTGATGACGATCTCATCTTCGATCAGCAGCAGTGCTTTGCCGAAAGCGATACCCGGTGATGCTAAAATGCCTGAAATCATAACCCTACCTTTTAATCACGATGGCTTGTTGACCCAATGCGGTGCCACTGTTGCGGAGCCTACTCTAAGGAAGCAAGAACGCGGACAGGTTGTCCGCGATCAAGATGTTTGCACTCAATGGGGCAAAGAGGTCGTTTTGATGATGATCTGAGCGAAGTTATTCCAGCTCAGCCATCAGCTTCACCAGATGCTCAACGGCTTGCTGCTCATCTTCACCTTCTGCGGACAGCGTCACTACGGTACCTTGCGTCAGGCCCAGCGTTTGCAGTTTGAACAGGCTTTTCGCGCTCGCGGACTTGCCGTTGGAGGTCACGGTGATTTCTGACTGGAAAGCCTTGGCTTCTTTGACGAACTGAGCAGCGGGACGAGTGTGCAGGCCGTTAGGTGCGGTAATGGTAACTTCTTGCTGGAACATGCGGTTTCCCCAACTTATTCAGGTTTGGTGTTATGGATCTAAAGTCTAGCCTGGAGCCACAACTTTAGCCTGTATAGGCGCGCCAGTGGCCAAAAGCGGGCCAAAATGCGCTTGAAAACGTGCGTTTTTCACTCGCAGGTCAAAAACTGCGCGAAATCGTCACTGTTCTAATTATGCCGTGATTCAGCGTTTCACCAAATCGGTAATTCGGTATGCCTTGATCCACTTCAAACGCGGATTAATTTCAGGCACCGAAATAATTGGAAGCTTAAATACCAGAGCCGCATCACTGAAATCAATTAGCATGGTAGCGAAAGTGAGATCTGTGCCACAAAAAAGCACCCCGACGGGTGCTTTTTCAGGTGCTTTCGGAATTTGACGACTACTGCTGCAGCTCTTTTTCCGTGAACAGATCGGCAAACAGCGCGGTGCTGAGATAGCGCTCGCCGGAGGAGGGCAGGATCACCACAATTGTCTTGTTGGCAAACGCCTCTTCTTCCTGCAACTTGAGCGCCGCCGCCACTGCGGCACCGGACGAAATACCTGCCAGAATGCCTTCTGCTTCCATCAGCTGACGCGCAGTGGCAATCGCTTCTTCGTTGGTAATCGCCACTACGCGATCCACTAAATTAAGGTCGAGGTTGCCAGGAATGAAACCGGCACCGATGCCCTGAATCTTGTGCGGACCTGGCTTGATCTCTTCACCCGCCATCGCCTGGGCAATGACCGGCGAATCCGTTGGCTCAACCGCAACGGTAATCAGACCTTTTTTGCCCTTGGTGTTTTTGATGTAGCGACTCACGCCAGTCAGGGTTCCGCCAGTACCAACGCCCGCAATGAAGACGTCCACTTCACCGTCGGTGTCTTCCCAAATTTCAGGTCCGGTGGTTTTTTCATGGATTTCGGGGTTGGCCGGATTGCTGAACTGTTGCAGCAACACAAATCTGTCCGGGTTGCTGGCCACAATCTCTTCAGCTTTAGCAATCGCGCCTTTCATCCCTTTGGCACCTTCGGTGAGCACCAGATTGGCACCGAGTGCTTTGAGCAGCTTGCGGCGTTCAATGGACATGGTTTCAGGCATGGTCAGCGTCAATTTGTACCCGCGCGCAGCCGCCACGTAGGCAAGCGCAATGCCGGTATTTCCGCTGGTGGGTTCCACCAACTCAACGCCCGGTTTCAAAATGCCGCGTTTTTCAGCATCCCAAATCATATTGGCACCGATACGGCATTTGACGCTGAAGCTAGGGTTACGCGACTCAACCTTCGCCAGGATGCGTCCATTACCGATGCGGTTCAGTCGAACCAGCGGCGTATGACCAATTGTCAGCGAGTTGTCTTCATAGATCTTACTCATTGCCTGTCCTTAACTGTATGAAATATTGGGAACCCTCAGAGCATACCCGTTCTGACCCGGCGCGGAAGGAAAGAAATCGTATATCTATATAGCGCACGACCATAAGCCTTGCGTAAAAATGCATAAGGCCAGCGCTAAGGCAAACGGGCAAGTTGCTGTCGATAGCGATCTACCCACATTGCCGTCGCGCCGCACACGGCGACGGGCATGATGGCCAGATTGAGAATAGGGATCATTGTAAACAGGCTCACCATGGCGCCAAACTGCATATTGGCGGTTTTATGCTGACGCAGCGCGGTACGCATCTGCTGAAAACCCACTTTGTGGTTATCAAATGGATAATCGCAATATTGGATGGCTAACATCCACGCGCTGAACAAAAACCACAGCACGGGCGCGACCGTTTGGCCAAAGCCGGGAATGAAATAGAGCAGTAACAACCCTAGCGCGCGCGGCAGATAATAGGCAAGTTTCTGCCATTCGCGTTTCATAATGCGCGGGATATCCTTAATCATGCCCGCCCAGCCGCTGTCCGGCAGGGCTTTACCGGTCAGGCGCGCTTCCAGCTGTTCCGCCAGCAGGCCGCAAAACGGCGCAGCGATCCAGTTGGCGATCGTCGAGAAAAAATAGCTGAACACCAAGAGAATAGAGATGACCGACAGCGGCCATAGCACGTAGCCAAGCCATTGCAGCCAGTCGGGAACCTGCGCCATTAAAGCGGGGATCCAAACGCCGAGGCGCTTAAACAGCCAGTAGAACGCACTGCCAAGCAGCAGCACATTGAGCAGCAGTGGCATAACCACGTAACGCCGAATGCCGGGCAAACGCACCAGCTTCCAGCCCGTGGCAAAGTAGTGAAGACCGTTGAATGATGAAACCGAATGTGTCGCAGGCATAGCGAGCCTTTCTCCTTTTTTATAGGGCGCAACCATCATAACCTGGCTTTTTCACTGACACAGGCGAACTTTGCGCGAAAAAACAACAAAAAGGGGCGCGAGAGCTATCTAATTTGTCAGAAAATACTGCACAGACTTGCACTTGTTTAGCAGGGCAAATACAGTTAAGGGATAAAGTTTGCCGCGGTGGCAAGGTATTGGAACAACAGAGAATACAATGATGCAGGATTTGCGTCTGATATTAATCGTTGTTGGCGCGATCGCCATAATAGCACTGCTTCTTCACGGGCTGTGGACCAGCCGTAAAGAGCGCTCTTCTGTGTTTCGCGATCGCCCGCACAAACGTCTGAAACAGCGTGAAGAAGCCGAAGACGATCTGCTCAGTGATGAAGATGATGGCGTCGGTGAAGTGCGCGTCCATCGTCATCGCAACGCGGACGACGAGCCTCATTTCGATGCGCCAGTGGCGAAGCCTGCTGCACCGCGTGCGCCAGATGCGGCGCGCCAGCCCTTTGCGCGCCAGGAAAACGCGCTGACGGGCGATCCGCTGCTGGATAACGAGCCGGTGCGTCAGCCTGCTCCGCAGCCGCAGCCCGCTCCTTCGCGTCCGGCACCGCAGCCCGCTGTGCAGCCTAAACCGCAGCCACAGACTATTCAGGCCGATCCGCTGCTGGATAACGAACCGCTTTCTGCCACCCAGCCTGCGCCGGAATTTAGCGCTGCCGATGAGCCTGAACCCGACTACGCGCACGAGACTCCTGCGGTTAAGACCGAAGCGCCAGCGCAGCAGGCTGCCGAGCCTGCTGCTGCACCAGGCACTAAAAAAGAGGCGGTGCTGGTGCTGCATGTGGCCGCGCACGCCGGTGGCGTGTTAAATGGCGAAGCGCTGTTGCAGGGCATTCTACAGGCGGGCTTCCAGTTTGGTGAGATGAACATTTTCCATCGTCACCTTAGTCCCGCTGGCAGCGGTCCGGTGCTGTTCAGCTTGGCCAATATGGTCAAGCCCGGTTCCTTTAACCCGGACGAAATGAGCGACTTCAGCACCCCCGGTATCTCCATTTTTATGATGGTGCCGTCTTACGGCGACGCGAATCAAAACTTCAAGCTGATGCTGCAATCAGCGCAGCGTATCGCTGATGACGTTGGTGGCGTGGTGCTGGATGATGAGCGTCGCATGATGACGCCGCAAAAGCTGGAAACTTATAAATCCCGGATTCGTGAAGTGATCGGCTAACAGAATCCCACTGCGATGAATATCAACTAAACCCCCGCCTGTCGGGGGTTTTTTATCGGATGACCCAAAATGAAATCAGTCCAGGAGCAGATTACCGCGCTGCGCACCATGTTACATCACCATGAGTACCTCTATCACGTCATGGACGCGCCCGAGATCCCGGACGCCGAATATGACCGGCTGATGCGCGAGCTTCGGGAGCTTGAAGCTGCCCATCCGGAACTGATTACGCCCGATTCCCCGACGCAGCGCGTGGGAGCCGCGCCCCTCACGGCGTTCGAGCAAGTGCGCCATGAAGTGCCGATGCTGTCGCTGGATAACACGTTCGATGAGGCTGGTTTTCTGGCATTCAACAAACGCGTGCAGGATCGCCTCAAAAGCAGTGACGATCTCACTTACTGCTGCGAACTTAAGCTCGATGGCCTGGCGGTGAGTTTGCTGTATGAAAATGGTCTGCTGGTGCGTGCCGCCACGCGCGGCGATGGCACCACCGGCGAAAATATTACGGCAAATGTGCGTACCATTCACGCTATCCCGCTGCGCCTGCGCGGTGACAACATTCCAGCGCGCGTAGAGGTGCGTGGCGAAGTCTTTATCACCGAAAGCGGCTTTGAAAAACTGAATGAAGAAGCCCGGCGCACCGGTGGAAAAGTGTTTGCCAATCCGCGTAACGCGGCAGCCGGATCGCTGCGTCAGCTCGATCCGCGCATCACCGCTAAACGTCCCCTGACCTTTTTCTGCTACGGTTTTGGCCTACTGGAAGGCGGCGAAATGCCTGCCAGCCACTGGCAGCGTCTGCAGCAATTTAAGGCGTGGGGATTGCCGGTGAGCGAGCGCATTCGTTTAGCGCACACCGCCGATGAGGTGCTGGCCTTCTACCATCAGGTTGAGCGGGATCGTCCTGGCCTGGGATTCGACATTGACGGCGTGGTGATCAAAGTGGATTCACAGGCGCTGCAGGAGCAGCTTGGGTTTGTGGCTCGCGCACCGCGCTGGGCCATTGCCTTCAAATTCCCGGCGCAAGAGCAAATGACCGTGGTCCGCGACGTTGAGTTTCAGGTGGGCCGCACTGGCGCCATTACGCCGGTAGCGCGTCTGGAACCGGTGCAGGTGGCGGGCGTAATGGTGAGCAATGCAACGTTGCACAACGCCGATGAAATCGCGCGTCTCGGGCTGCGAATTGGCGACAAAGTCGTGATTCGTCGCGCAGGCGACGTGATTCCGCAGGTGGTCAACGTCGTTGAATCGGAGCGTCCGGATGACACGCGCGAGGTGATTTTTCCCAGCCATTGTCCAGTCTGTGGATCTGACGTCGAGCGCGTAGAAGGGGAAGCCGTCACGCGCTGTACCGGCGGTTTGATTTGCGGTGCTCAGCGTAAAGAGGCGTTAAAGCATTTTGTTTCACGTCGGGCGATGGACGTTGACGGCATGGGGGACAAAATCATCGATCAGCTGGTGGAAAAGGAGTATGTCAAAACCCCGGCAGATTTATTCCGTCTTTCAGCCGGCAAGCTAACCGGTCTCGATCGCATGGGGCCAAAATCCGCGCAGAACGTGGTGAATGCGTTGGAAAAAGCGAAATCTACCACGCTGCCGCGCTTCCTGTATGCGCTGGGTATCCGTGAGGTCGGTGAGGCCACCGCCGCCAATTTGGCTAATCACTTTGGTTCGCTGGAGCAGGTGATGGATGCCGATCTTGATGCGCTGATTGCCGTTCAGGATGTTGGCAAAGTGGTGGCCGCCCACGTTCGCAATTTCATGGAAGAAGAGAGTAACCGCGACGTGATACGCGAGCTGACGCAAGAGATAGGTGTGCACTGGCCGCAGCCGAAAGTGGTGGATGTGGCCGCGCTGGATAACGCGTTCGCGGGCAAAACCGTGGTGCTGACCGGCTCGCTGTCACAGATGACCCGCGACGATGCGAAAGCGCGCCTGGCGGCGCTTGGGGCGAAAGTCAGCGGCAGCGTCTCCAGTAAGACCGATTTATTGATTGCCGGTGAAGCGGCAGGATCGAAGCTGGCAAAAGCCCAAGAGCTGGGCATACCCGTCATGGATGAAGCGGAGATGATTCGTCTGCTCGGAGAGGCGCGTGGATAAGCATCAGCTGATTGCGATTGCGAACACGGCAATGCCATTTGGCAAATACCGCGGGCGTATGCTGATTGATCTACCCGAAGAGTACTTGCTGTGGTTTGCGCGCAAAGAGGCGTTTCCCGCCGGTACGCTGGGCGCGTTAATGCAGCTCACGCTGACCATTAAAGCCGAAGGGTTGCAAGCGCTGGTGGAACCGCTCAGGCACCGCGAGTAATAAAACGGCCCGCATGGCGGGCCGTGGTTTCTCAGGATTTCTGCAGCTGCGTTTGCGCGTTTTCTTGCGCCAGCCGTTTCTCATTACCCACTTTATAGCGCTGAGCAATAAACGAACAGACCATCAGCTGCACCTGATGGAAGATCATCAGCGGCAACACAATCATCCCTACGCTGCTTGCCGGGAACAGAATATTGGCCATCGGCACGCCGTTGGCCAAACTCTTTTTCGATCCGCAAAACAGCACCACGATTTCATCGGCGCGGCTGAAGCCGAACAGGCGTGAGGCGCCCACGTTGATGGCGAGGGCAATGAACAGCACGACAATGCTGCCTGCCAAAATCCACAGCAGCGTATCCACGCCGACGCGGTGCCAGATACCGTTTACGACCGCTTCACTGAAGGCGGAATAGACCACCAGTAAAATGGAGGTTTGGTCGGTTTTGCCAATCAAGCTGCGGTGTCTTTCCACCCAACCGCCGATCCAGCGGCGTGAAAGGTGCCCCAACACGAAAGGCACCAGCAGTTGCAGCATGATTTTGCCGATCTGTTCCAAACCATTGCTGGGCGCATCGCTGTGCACATTCATCACCAGGTTCACCAGCAGCGGTGAGATAAAGACGCCCAGCAAGCTTGAAGCGGAGGCCGCGCAGACAGCCGCAGCGACGTTGCCGCCCGCCATTGAGGTAAAAGCAATTGAAGACTGCACCGTGGCCGGCAAAATGCAAAGGTAAAGGAAGCCGGTGTAAATTTCAGGTCCCACGTTAACCGGATGCCACCATACCAGCAGCAAGCCCATGATTGGAAACACCACAAAGGTGCTGCACATAATCCACAAATGCAGTCGCCAGTGGCTGCTGCCAGCAATGATTTTTTCTCGCGACAGCTTGGCGCCATGCATGAAGAACAGCAGGGCAATAGCCGCCGTAGTGAGATATTCGAAGAAATCCACAAAGCCGCCTTTGGCGGGGAAAAAACTCGCCAGCAGCACGGTGATGATGAGTTTAATCATCATCGGATCAAGACGCAGAAAGCCCATTGTTACAATCCGGTTAACGGTGAAAAGATAAGATGAATTGTGCGCCATGATGGTTTAGAAATAAAATTGATTTATTGCATTAATCTATGAGCCATATCGATGAATTATACCTTGCGTCAATTGAAGACATTTGTCGCCGTCGCGCAGCAGGGCAGCTTTAGCCAGGCAGGGCAAGCGATCGGGTTGAGTCAGTCCGCGGTAAGCCACAGCATCAAAGAGCTTGAGGCAGAAATGGGCGTGCGCTTGCTGGATCGCACCACGCGTGAGGTCATGCTGACCGAAGCGGGCCAGCAGCTTGCCACCCGGCTGGAACGTTTACTGGAGGAATTAAATACCACGCTGTTGGATGTACGCAGCTACGGTGAACAGCGCAGCGGTACAGTGCGCGTGGCCGCCAGCCAAACGCCTTCCGCACATCTGATGCCGCAGTGTCTGGCCAGCTGTCAGCAGCGCTATCCGGATATTCGGGTGATACTGCACGATCGCGTCCAGCAATGGGTATTGCAAAGCGTACGCAACGCCGAAGTAGATTTCGGTATTGTTATTGGACCGCTAACCGACAGCGAATTTGATAGCGAAGCGATTCTGCATGAGCCATTTTTGCTGTTATGCCATGAAAACGACGCGCTGGCGCAGGTCGATAAGGCGCAGTGGGCGATGCTGGCGGGGCGGAGCATGGTGCTACAGGATTATGCCTCGGGCAGCCGTTTGCTGGTGGATGCGGCGCTGCAGGCGCAGAACGTCACGGTGCAGGTGGTGCAGGAAATCGGTCATCCCGCCACGCTCTATCCCATGGTTGAGGCAGGCATTGGCATCAGCATTTTACCGGCGCTCGCGCTGCCACTGCCGGCAGGGCGAAAGCTCAAGGTACGTCGCCTTTATCCCGAAATCTTTCGCAGCCTGATGCTGATTAAGCGTAAAAATCGATCGTTAACGCCCGCCGCAGAGGCTATCTGGCAAGAGGTGCGTCAGCAGGCGGACCTGCTGACGCAACAGCGCACGCGAAAACCTGCGTTTTAAACGTATACGTCGAGCTGATTGGTGCTGCTGGGGCGATTAACGCCATCCGCCGCTTTCGCCGCTTCAGGTTTTGCCGCCTCTTGTTTCTGCTGTGCTTTTTCAGCCTGCTGCTGCTGAAGTTGTGCGATTTGTGCCTGGATCATTTGTATCTGTGATTCCAGTAACTGTTGTTTCTGCCCCTTTTGCTCAGTGGTCAACGTCGTGTCGTTTGCCAGCTCTTTCAGCTGTTTCATGACGCTTTGAATTTGCTTATTCAACGCGGCGATCTGCGAAGCCGCAGTACCACCGCCGCTGCTGCCTGAACTGACTGAATCAATAGCACTCGATATCGTGGACATGGTTTCTCCTTGATAGTAGCCCCTATCAGTATCGGCATTACAGAGGCGCACTTGAGGGCAGGATAGTCACGGTAAGCAAAAATGCCCGCGTGGCGGGTTGAAAGAGAAGGGGAGTCGAACCTGCGGCAGGTTCTCATCCTGCACGTTTTTGTTCAGCGCGCAGAAACGAAAAAAGCGCCCTAGGCGCTTTTTTCTGAATTTGGTGGGTCGTGCAGGATAGCCATCGGCCCGATGGGCCTCGCCCTGCGGGTGATGCTGACGCATCAGCCTGCCGCGCGCGGCGCGGCAGTCGAGCCTGCGGCAGGTTCTCATCCTGCACGTTTTCGGTCAGCGCGCAGAAACGAAAAAAGCGCCCGTTAGGCGCTTTTTTCTGAATTTGGTGGGTCGTGCAGGATTCGAACCTGCGACCAATTGATTAAAAGTCAACTGCTCTACCAACTGAGCTAACGACCCGAAGTGGTGGGTGATGACGGGCTCGAACCGCCGACCCCCTCCTTGTAAGG
>CAJYVD010000002.1 GCA_913778495.1 uncultured Pantoea sp. | reverse complement strand
ATATCAACGCTTACATCAGGTACTACAATAACGAACGAATCTGTCTCAGGACGGGTATGAGCCCGGTGGAATACCGGGCGCTGAAAGAAATGTAATGCGTGTCCAGGTTTTGGGGTTCAGTGCAGCCCTCGGCCCTTTGCCCGTACGCCGCAGCGGTGCGGCTGAAACTGCCGTGCGGTTAGCGGGCGGAATCCGCTCAGGGTCAGGCCAGCGCAGCGGCCAACGCGCGAGCCCGCGCAAAACAAAACCGGCTGAGCGGCCGGAACCCGCTCACCGTCCCCGGCTTTGCGGGCCGGCCCCCGCAGCGCCCCACCAACGCCTTGGCCACATTCTTTGATTCGTCACCGTGCCGTCACCGCACTGTCATCCCGCACGCGCATTGTAATCGCCATGCCGCAGCCTGAACCGCTGCCTACCTCAACCTGACCTGAATGAGGCTTTGAGCGTCATGGAGATATCCAGACATCCGACCACTGTTTACCAGGCGGTTGCCGCGCAGCTGGAGCAGTCGCTGCAGGCGCAATACCGCTGTGGTGATTATCTGCCTTCTGAGCAGCAGCTGGCTGACCGTTACGCCGTTAACCGCCATACGCTACGCCGTGCGGTGGACGAACTGGTGAACAAAGGGCTGCTGCAGCGCCGTCACGGCGTAGGCATTCTGGTGCTGATGCGCCCTTACGACTATCCGCTCCACGCCCAGGCGCGCTTCAGTCAAAACCTGCTGGAGCAGGGCAGCGATCCCACCAGCGAGCGCTTGCTGGCGGTGCTGCGTCCGGCAAGTCAGGACGTGGCCAGCGCGCTGGGCTGTGAGGAAGGCGATAACGTGATTCATCTGCGCACGCTGCGTCGCGTCAACGGCGTCCCGGTGTGCGTCATCAATCACTATCTGGCTGACATTCGCTGGTGGCCCACGCTGCAACAATTTCGCAGCGGGTCGCTGCACGCGTTTATGCAGAGCCAGCTGGGGATCGCGCTGACCCGCAAGCAAACCCGCATCAGTACCCGTCGTGCGCAGGCCAAAGAGTGTAAACAGCTGGAAATTTCGCTGCACGCGCCGCTGCTGTGCGTACGCACCCTGAATACCCAGTGCGACGGTCAGATCGCGGAATATGCCGTTAGCGTGACGCGTGGCGACATGATTGAACTGACGATGGAGCACGCATGACACAGCTTACCGAACGCCAGCACTGGATGTCGGTGCTCGCGCACAGCACGGCGAGCCAGCTGGACGCACTCTGGCAGACCGTAGCGTTACAACCCGCTTACACCCCAGTGCGTCCTGCGGAGATCGGCCTGACGCGCCTGCAGGCACGCATGGGCGGCAGCGGCAAACGTTTTGTCATGGGCGATGCCACCGTCACCCGCGCCGTGGTGCAACTTACCGACGGCACGCTGGGATTCAGCTATGTGCTGGGACGCGACAAAGCGCACGCCGAACGCTGCGCGCTGGTGGACGCGCTGATGCAGCAGCCGGAAACCCACGCGCTGATCCACGAAAAAATTATTGCCCCGCTGGCGGCCCTGCGCCACGAGCAGCGCCAAGTGCGCGCACAGCAGATCGCCAGCTCGAAAGTCGATTTCTTTACCCTGATGCGCGGAGATAACGCATGACATTACTGGCAAGTTTTACCCATCCGGTGGCCGATGCGCAGCGCGCCTTTCGACGCATTCTCAAAGCCATGAGCGAGCCGGGCGTGGTGGTATCGCTGCCGCTGGCGCAAGGGTGGGGGGCGCTTTCACCGGCCGCAACCGCCGTGCTGCTGACGCTGGTGGATCAGGAGAGTGCGCTGTGGCTTGACCCGCACCTCGACAGCGAGATCCTGCGCAGTAACCTGCGCTTTCACACCGGCGTCGCGCTGGTGGAGGCGCGCACCGCGCCCTTTGCGCTTGCGCACGCGGCGACCGATCCCGATCCGGCGCACTTTGCCGCCGGTGACAACCTCGCCCCGGAAAAAAGCACCACGCTGATCGTGGAGGTCGCGGCGCTGAGCGGCGGATTAACCCTGCGTCTCTCTGGGCCAGGCCTGCGCGAGCCGCGCGCCATTGCGCCGCAGCTACCGGCGGCCATTTTGCGCTATCTCCGCGAGCGGCCTCACCCGTTCCCGCAAGGGGTGGATCTGATCTTTACCTGCGGCGAAGCCATGATGGCGCTGCCGCGCACCACTGATGTGGAGGTGTGCTGATGTACGTCGCGGTAAAAGGCGGTGAAAAAGCCATAGATAGCGCGCACCAACTGCAGGCCGATCTGCGACGGGGCGACCGCCGCGTGCCCGCGCTCGGTTGCGATCAGGTGGCCGAACAGCTTGGGCTGGCGGTAGACCGTGTGATGACCGAAGGCGGCATCTACGATCCGCCGCTGGCGGCGCTGGCGATAAAACAGGCCAGCGGCGATCTGGTGGAAGCCATCTTCCTGCTGCGCGCCTACCGCACCACGCTGCCGCGCCTCGCCGACAGCCAGGCGCTGGCTACGGGCGCGATGCGGCTGGAACGGCGCATTTCGGCGATTTACAAAGATCTGCCCGGCGGTCAGGTCCTGGGGCCCACTTATGACTACAGCCACCGTCTGCTGGACTTTACGCTGTTGGCCAACGGCGACGCACCCGTCGCGCCGCGCAGCGACGCGGCGTTAGCCGAAGCCTGTCCACACGTCGCCAGCATGATGACCGCCGAAGGGCTCCTGGCAGATGAGCAGGATGATGACAGTGAACCGTGCGACATCACGCGTGCGCCACCGGGGTATCCAGCGAGCCGCGCCGCGCGTTTGCAGCAGCTGGTACGCGGCGATGAGGGTTTCCTGCTGGCGCTGGGCTACTCCACGCAGCGCGGTTACGGACGCAACCATCCGTTTGCCGGCGAGATCCGCACCGGCTATGTCAGCGTCTCTGTCTGCCCTGAGGAGCTGGGATTTGCCATTGAAATCGGCGAAATCCTGCTGACCGAGTGCGACATGGTCAACGGCATGACCGTGCCGGAGCAGGGTGAACCCCATTTCACGCGCGGCTACGGGCTGGTGTTTGGCCGCGCCGAGCGCAAGGCGATGGCGATGGCGCTGGTGGATCGTGCGCTCCAGGCGCCGGACTATCAGGAGCGTATTGCCGGACCGGCGCAGGACGAAGAGTTTGTGCTGTCGCATGCCGACAATGTCGAAGCGGCGGGCTTTGTCTCGCACCTTAAACTGCCGCACTACGTCGATTTTCAGGCGGAGCTGGCGCTGTTGAAACAGCTGCGCGCAGGAGAGCCGAATCATGAGTGAATTAACGGGCTACAACAGCGGTTATCTGGATGAGCAAACCAAGCGCACCCTGCGGCGCGCCATTCTGAAGGCGGTGGCCATTCCCGGTTATCAGGTGCCGTTTGCGGGACGTGAAATGCCGATGCCTTACGGCTGGGGCACCGGTGGCATTCAGATCACCGCCTGCATGATTGGCGAGAACGATGTGCTGAAAGTGATCGATCAGGGGGCGGATGACACCACCAACGCGGTTTCTATTCGCCGCTTTTTTCAGCGTGTGAGCGGGGCTGCCACCACCGAATCGACGCGCGAGGCCACGCTGATCCAGACGCGTCATCGCATTCCTGAAACGCCGCTTGTGGAAGATCAGGTGCTGATTTATCAGGTGCCGATCCCCGAGCCGCTGCGCTTCATCGAGCCGCGCGAAACGGAAACCCGCACGCTGCACGCGCTGGAGGAGTACGGCATCATGCAGGTCAAACTGTATGAAGACATCGCGCGCGTAGGGCACATCGCCACCACGTATGCGTATCCGGTAAAAGTGCACGATCGCTACGTCATGGACCCGTCGCCCATCCCTAAATTCGACAATCCAAAAATGCACATGATGCCCGCCCTGCAACTGTTCGGTGCCGGGCGTGAAAAACGCATTTATGCGCTGCCGCCGTATACCAAAGTCGAGAGCCTCGATTTCGACGATCACCCGTTCAGCGTTCAGCGCTGGGACCAGCCGTGCGCGCTGTGTGGTTCGCAGCACAGCTATCTCGATGAAGTGGTGATGGATGATGCCGGTACGCGCATGTTTGTCTGCTCCGATACCGATTTTTGCCACCAGCAGCAGGAACAACAGCATGCACAGTGAACAACCGCTGCTCGCGGTCAACCGCCTTACGCATCTTTATGCGCCCGGCAAAGGGTTTGAGGACGTGAGCTTTACGCTCTATCCCGGTGAAGTGCTCGGCATTGTCGGGGAGTCCGGCTCGGGCAAAACCACGCTGCTGCACAGCCTGTCGGCGCGCCTCGCGCCGCAGCAGGGGACAATCCACTATCGCGGCGCGGATCTCTGGCAGGTGAGCGAAAGCGAACGGCGTCGCCTGCTGCGCACCGAGTGGGGCGTGGTACATCAGCATCCGCTTGCGGGACTGCGTCCGCACGTTACCGCTGGCGGCAACATCGGCGAGCGGCTAATGGCCATCGGCCATCGCCACTACGGTGAGATTCGCCAGCAGGCCATGCGCTGGTTACAGGATGTGGAGATCCCGGTGCAGCGCATTGACGATCTGCCCACCACCTTTTCCGGCGGCATGCAGCAGCGGTTACAGATCGCCCGCAATTTAGTCACCGAGCCGAAGTTGGTGTTTATGGATGAGCCCACCGGCGGCCTGGATGTGTCGGTGCAGGCGCGCCTGCTGGATCTGCTGCGCACGCTGGTGCGTGAACTGAATCTGGCGGTGGTGATCGTCACGCACGACCTGGGTGTCGCGCGGCTGCTGGCGCACCGGCTGCTGGTGATGCAGCAGGGCAAGGTGGTGGAGAGCGGCTTAACCGATCGGGTGCTCGACGATCCGCACCATCCGTATACCCAACTGCTGGTTTCCTCGGTGCTTCACTCATGACGGACACGACAATGCAACCTCGCCTGCGCGTAGAAAACCTCAGTAAAACCTTTGTGCTGCACAATCAGGGCGGCACGACGTTACCGGTACTGCACAACGCCAGCCTGACGGTGAACGGCGGCGAATGCGTGGTGCTGCACGGTCGTTCCGGCAGCGGGAAATCCACGCTGCTGCGCGCGCTGTACGGTAACTATCAGGCCAACAGCGGCCATATTTGGCTGTTACATCAGCAGCAGTGGATCGATATGGCACAGGCCCCGGCGCGGGACATTCTGGCCGTGCGGCGTCACACGGTGGGCTGGGTCAGCCAGTTTCTGCGCGTGATCCCGCGCGTACCTACGCTGGAGATCGTGATGCAGCCGCTGCTGGAGCGCGGCGTCGCGCGGGCGATCTGTGAAGCACGCGCCCGCGATCTGCTCACGCAGCTCAACGTTCCGGAGCGGCTCTGGTCGCTGGCGCCGTCGACCTTTTCCGGCGGAGAACAGCAGCGCGTTAACATTGCGCGCGGGTTTATCGCTGAGTACCCGGTGCTGCTGCTGGATGAACCCACCGCCTCGCTTGACGCCGTTAACAGCGCCGCCGTGGTAGCGCTGATTGAGCAGGCGCGCGCGCGTGGCACGGCCATCGTTGGCATTTTTCATGATGAAACGGTGCGGGCGCGCGTCGCCGATCGCCTGCACGTGATGCATCCTGTCCACGCTGGAGTTGAAGCATGATCGTCAATAATGTTCGTTTAGTGCTTGAGCAGGAAGTGGTTGCCGGATCGCTGGAGATCCGCGACGGTCGCATTGCCAGCTTCAGCGACAGCCCGAGCGCGCTGCCTGGTGCGCTGGACGGTGACAACAGCTATCTGCTGCCGGGGCTGGTGGAGCTGCACACCGATAACCTCGATAAATGCTTTACGCCGCGGCCCAAAGTGGATTGGCCCGCGCACTCCGCCATGAGCAGCCATGATGCGCAGATGGTGGCCAGCGGCATTACCACGGTACTGGACGCCATCGGCGTCGGTGACGTGCGCGACGGCGGCCATCGGCTGGAAAACCTCACCAAAATGATCGAGGCCATTCAGGTCAGCACCCGGCGCGGGCTCAATCGGGCCGACCACCGCCTGCATCTGCGCTGCGAGCTGCCGCACAGCACCACCTTGCCGCTGTTTGAAACCCTGCTGGCGACGCCTGAACTCTCCCTGGTGTCGCTGATGGACCACTCGCCCGGTCAGCGTCAGTACGCCTCGCTGGAGATGTACCGGCTCTATTATCAGGGCAAATATCACCTGAACGATGCGGAGATGGATGCTTATGAGCGCGACCAGCGCGCGCTGGCGGCGCGTTACTCCACGCCGAACCGCAACGCCATTGCCCAGCTGTGCCGCGCGCGGGGCATTCCGCTTGCCAGCCACGATGATGCCACCCGCGCGCACGTGGCGGAGTCCCATGCGGTGGGCACCCACATCGCCGAGTTTCCTACTACGCAGGAAGCAGCCCGAGCCTCGCGCGAGTGCGGTATGCAGGTGCTGATGGGCGCACCGAACATTGTGCGCGGTGGCTCTCACTCCGGCAACGTGGCGGCCGCGACGCTGGCGGCGGAAGGGCTGCTGGACATTCTGTCGTCGGACTACTATCCCGCCAGCCTGCTGGACGCGGTGTTTCGTCTGGTGGATGACGCGCGCAATACCCTGACGCTGCCGCAGGCCGTGGCGCTGGTGACGCGCAATCCGGCGCGGGCCATCGGCTTAAACGATCGCGGCGCGATTGCCGAAGGGTTGCGCGCCGATCTGGTGCTGGCGCACACCGAGCACGGTCACGCGCATGTGCGCCACGTGTGGTCGCAGGGCAGGCAGGTGTTCTGATGGCCCGCTTGATCTGGCTTACCGGACCGTCCGGCGCGGGTAAAGACAGCCTGCTGAACGCGCTGCGTGCGGCGCCGCCGCCGCAGCTGCTGGTCGCCCATCGTTACATCACGCGGCCCGCCGACGCCGGCGGGGAGAACCATGTGGCGCTCACCTGCGCGGAGTTTCGACGACGAGAGGCGCTGGGCCTGTTTGCTATCAGCTGGCAGGCGCACGGGCTGCACTATGCGTTGGGGCTGGAGATCGATCTCTGGCTGGCGCGCGGCTTAACCGTGTTGGTTAACGGATCGCGCCAGCATCTGCCGGTGGTGCAGCAGCATTATGGTGCCCGCGTGTTGCCGCTGGCGCTGCAGGTCTCACCGACGGTACTGGCGCAGCGGCTGCGCCAGCGCGGTCGCGAAACGGAAGCGGAAATTACGCAGCGGCTGGCGCGCGCCGCCGAACCGCTGCCCGCCCACTGCCATACCCTCAATAACGACGGCGATCTCGCCGAGACCGTGCACCAGCTGCGCCAGCTGCTGGCCGTGGCCGTCTGACCCGGCGCCTTGCTCGCCATCGCCGCCCGCGGGGCGCTGTCACGCTTTCATCATAGAACTGTCATCACCGCTTCACCGGTTTTGCCCGTAATAGCGGGCAAGTAACCCGCTAAATGACGGAGCGCACTATGGCACAGGCATTACGCAAACCCGTGGACGATCAACCTGCCATGCCGCACGTGGCCCAGGGCAGCAAAGTGCTGTCGGTAAACAATCTGAGCAAGGCGTGGGGCGAGACGCGCGTGCTGGACAAGGTCAGCTTTGACCTGCATGAGGGCGAGCTGGTGGCGGTGATTGGGCGCTCGGGCGCCGGAAAATCGACGCTGCTGCACCTGCTCAATGGCACCCTGACGCACAGCGAGGGTGCCATCGTTAGCTATGCCGCGGGCCGCGCAGAGCGCGATGTGACCGCGCTCAGCGGTCGCCAGCTGCGCGAGTGGCGCAGCGAATGCGGCATGATCTTTCAAGACTTTTGTCTGGTGCCGCGCCTTGATGTGCTCACCAACGTGCTGCTGGGCCGCCTGAGCCAAACCGGCACGCTTAAATCCTTCTTTAAGGTATTTTCGGAGGCCGACCGCGCCCGCGCCATTACGCTGCTGCAGTGGATGAACATGCTGCCGCACGCCCTGCAGCGCGCCGAGAACCTGTCAGGCGGGCAGATGCAACGCGTCGCCATCTGCCGCGCGCTGATGCAGAACCCAAAAATCCTGCTGGCGGATGAGCCGGTCGCCTCGCTCGACCCGAAAAATACCCGCCGCATCATGGACGTGCTGCGTCAGGTGAGCGAGCAGGGGATCAGCGTCATGGTGAATCTGCACTCCATTGAGCTGGTGAAAGAATATTGCACGCGGGCGATTGGCATCCAGCGCGGCCGCGTGCTGTTTGACGGCCACCCTTCACAGTTAACCGACAGCCTGCTGCACACGCTGTACGGCGATGAAATCAACCAGATCCACTAACCTCCACAGTACGAGAAAAAACACGCATGAAACTGACTTCCTTTGCCTTTTTGACGGCTGCGCTGACCTTCGGTGCCGCCGCCGCAGACGCACCTAAAGAATTGAATCTGGGGATTTTGGGCGGCCAGAACGCCACACAGCAGATCGGTGATAACCAGTGCGTGAAAGATTTCTTCGACAAAACGCTGCACGTAGATACCAAACTGCGTAACTCGTCAGACTACTCAGGCGTGATTCAGGGCCTGCTGGGCAATAAAATCGACATGGTGCTGAGCATGTCTCCCGCCTCGTTTGCCTCGGTCTATCTGCAAAACCCCAAGGCGGTGGATGTAGTGGGGATCGTGGTGGACGACAAAGACAAATCACGCGGCTACCACTCAGTGGTGATTGTCAAAGCCGACAGCCCGTATAAGAAGCTGGAGGATCTCAAGGGCAAAGCGTTCGGCATGGCCGACCCCGACTCCACCTCGGGCTTCCTGATGCCCAACCAGGCATTTAAAAAATTGTTCGGCGGTTCGGTGGATGACAAATACAACGGCTTCTTCTCCAGCGTCACCTTCTCTGGCGGACACGAGCAGGACATTCTCGGCGTACTGAACGGCCAGTTTGACGGTGCGGTGACCTGGACCTCGATGATTGGTGACTATAACAGCGGCTACACCTCGGGGGCGTTTACGCGCATGATGCGCATGGATCATCCTGATCTGATGAAGCAGATCCGCATTATCTGGCAGTCCCCGCTGATCCCTAACGGCCCGATCCTGGTGAGCAACAATTTGCCCGCCGATTTCAAGGCCAAAGTGGTCGCGGCGATCAAGGCGCTGGATAAAGAGGACCATAGCTGCTTTATCAAGGCCGTGGGCGGCGCACAGCATATTGGTCCAGCCACGGTGGCGGATTATCAAAACATCATCGATATGAAGCGCGAATTGATGAAAGGAACGCGCGGCTAATCTCACCGCTCAGGGCGGGCGTTCTCCGCCCTGATGCGCGCTTCATCAGCCTTTCACAGGATCTCGCCCTTGACCGATTTTGAACACTACTATCAGCGCATCCGGCGTCAGCAAAAGCGCGATACGCTACTGTGGTCGCTGCTGCTGCTGGCGCTCTATTTGGCTGCGGGCAACATGGCAGAGTTCAATCTGCTCACGGTGTGGCAATCCCTGCCGCACTTTTTTGACTACCTGCGCCAAACCCTGCCGGTGCTGCATTTGCCGCTGCTGTTCGCCGACGGCAAAACCGAGGGCTCGCTGGCCTACTGGGGCTATCGCCTGCACATTCAGCTGCCGCTGATTTGGGAAACGCTGCAACTGGCGGTCTCCTCGACGCTGGTGGCCGTGGCCTGTGCCGTGGTACTGGCCTTTCTGGCGGCGGACAACACCCACACGCCGCGCGGGGTGCGCGTCGCCGTGCGCGCGTTTGTCGCCTTTTTGCGCACCATGCCGGAGCTGGCGTGGGCGGTGATGTTTGTCATGGCGTTTGGCATTGGCGCCATCCCCGGCTTTCTCGCGCTGGCGCTGCACACCGTGGGCAGCCTCACCAAGCTGTTCTATGAAGCGCTGGAGAGCGCGTCGGATAAGCCCGTGCGCGGGCTGGCGGCCTGCGGAGCCAGCCGCTTGCAGCGCATGCGCTTTGGCTTCTGGCCGCAGGTGAAACCGACGTTTCTCTCCTACAGCTTTATGCGGCTGGAGATCAATTTTCGCTCCTCCACCATTCTGGGATTGGTGGGGGCGGGCGGCATTGGTCAGGAGCTGATGACCAACATCAAACTCGATCGCTACGATCAGGTCAGCATCACGCTGCTGCTGATTATTGTGGTGGTGTCGCTGCTGGATACGCTGTCAGGCTGGCTGCGGCGCCGCGTGGTAGAAGGAGACGCGACATGATCGCCCAGACCCCTGACCTAGCGCGACTGAAGCAGCAGCATGGCGCGCTGTTCGCCGCGCAGCAGCGCTACCTGCGCCGTCTTGCGCTTATCGCGCTGGCGGTAGCGCTCTATTACCTGTTCTTTTTCCAGACCTTTGGCATTGAATGGAGCCGGTTCACGCTGGGCTGCCAGCAGCTGGGGCGCTATTTTCTGCGCATGTTCGTCTGGCACGATTTCCTCAACTGGCCGTTTGGCTACTACTTTCAGCAGGTTGGCATTACGCTGGCCATTGTGTTTGCCGGGACACTCACCGCGACGCTGATTGCGCTGCCGATCTCTTTTCTGGCCGCGCGAAATGTCATGCAGGGTCGCGTGACGCGTCCGATTTCACTGCTGGTGCGCCGCCTGCTCGACGTGCTGCGCGGCATTGATATGGCCATCTGGGGGCTGATTTTTGTGCGCGCCGTGGGCATGGGGCCGCTGGCGGGCGTGCTGGCGATCGTGCTGCAGGACGTCGGCCTGCTGGGCAAACTCTATGCGGAAGGGCACGAAGCCGTCGAGCGTTCACCCAGTCGCGGCCTGAGCGCCGTGGGGGCCAACAGCCTGCAAAAGCACCGCTACGGTATTTTCACCCAGTCGTTTCCCACCTTTCTGGCGCTCAGCCTGTACCAGATTGAGTCCAATACCCGCTCCGCTGCGGTGCTGGGCTTTGTCGGCGCCGGCGGCGTGGGGCTGGTGTACGCGGAAAATATGCGGCTGTGGAACTGGGACGTGGTGATGTTCCTGACCCTGATTCTGGTGGCGGTGGTGATGGTGATGGATGCGCTCTCCAGTCGCCTGCGGAAACGCTATATCACCGGGAAAGCGATTCCGCTGTGGCAGCCTCCCGCGCGCGATTAAGCCGCGCGCTGCGCTGCCAGGCGCGCTCCAGCGCCTGCACCAGCTGCGACGGATGCCAGGGTTTCGCTAGCCGCTCACACAGCGGCAGCGTCACCGGCGTCTGACGCAGATCCTGTCCGCTGATCAGCAGCGTGGCCAACGACGGCCACTGCTGCTGCGCCTGGCGAATCACATCGGCGCCGTTAAGCCGTCCTGGCAGCATCAAATCACTGATCAGCAGTTCGATATCCGGCGTTTGACGCAGCAGCGTCAGCGCGCTCTCACCATCGCCGCACTCCAGCGTTAAATAGCCAAGCTGATGCAGATGTTCACACAGCGTTTGCCGCACCGCCGTGTCGTCATCCAGCACCAGAATCAGCCGATCGGCGCTGTCGCTGGGCTGGGGGGGCATCGGCGTCGGCGCGGCCTGTGCCGCTTCGGCGGCGCGCGGCAGCAGCAGCCGTACGGTGGTACCCTGACCGGGTGCGGTTTCCAGCTCAATCTGCCCGCCGGACTGGCGCACGAAGCCGTACACCATAGAGAGCCCGAGGCCGCTGCCGCTGCCGGTGGCTTTGGTGGTGAAAAACGGCTCAAACACCTGCGCGCGCACCTCGGCCGACATGCCGCAGCCGTGATCGGTGACCTCCACGGTGACGCAGTCGCGCTTGCTGTCGGCATCCTGCACGCGCTGGTTCCAGATGCGCAGGCGGATCTCGCCGCTCTGCTTTTCCATGGCGTCGCGCGCGTTCACCACCAGATTCATCAGCGCGTTCTCAAGCTGACCGGCATCGATCCACGCCGGCCAGCCGGGCCGCTGCGCATCGACGATCAGCTGCTGGCCGGGCAGCAGCGAATGCTGGAGCAGGCCGTGCAGGTTATCCACCAGCTCCACCACCGACACCGCGCGCGGGTAGAGCGCCTGCTTGCGCGAAAACGCCAGCAGGCGCTGTGTGAGCTGCGCTGCGCGATCCGCCGCCTGGCGCGCCCGTTCCACGCGGGTGGCCAGCGTGCCCGGCGGCAGTTGATGCTCGGTCAGCGCCAGACTGCCAATAATTACCGCCAGCAGATTGTTGAAATCGTGCGCCAGGCCGCCGGTTAACTGACCCACCGCTTTCATTTTTTGACTGTGCAGCAGCGCCTCTTCCAGCACCTTCCGCGAGGTGCGCTCCAGGACGGTATTGACCATGCCGCGGCGCGGCACCGGGCTAAAGCGCAGCTCCAGCGTCCGCCCGTCGGGGAGGCGCACTTCCTGGGCATCGTGCAGGCTGGTCAGCGTGACGTTAATGCGCTCCAGCAGGCGTTGATAAGGTAAGCCGCGATGCAGTTCGCGCGGTGGAATACCAAGCAGCTCGGCATATTGCGCATTCCACACCACCAGGTGACCCGCGTTATCAAACAGCGCGAAGCCGTCGCGCATTGCCAGAAACGTCGACTCCAGCTGGTTACTTTTCTCTTTCAGCAGTCGTGAAGTCTGCGCCAGCGAGGCGGTGTTGCGCGCAAACACGTTGAAGGCGCGCGCCAGATCGCCCAGCTCGTCGCGGCGCGCCAGGCCGGGCACGTTGACGCTCTTTTCCCCCTGCGCCAGCCGCGTCATCGCCTGCGCAATCGCGGTAAGGCTGGAGCCGAGGTTGCGATAAATGTAGTAGCCCGCGTAGCCGGTAATCAGCAGCGCCAGCAGCATAAACAGGGCGATAAAACCGATGATGGAGTCCAGTTCGCGGTGGGCCGTCTGGCTGCGCGCCTCGCTTTGCTGCGCCACCAGCTGCACATAGTGCGTGATATCGCCGTTGAGCATCGCCACCAGCGCCTTAATGCGATAGGTGGCATAAGCGGTGGCGATATCGCTGTCCTCTAACTGTTCCGCTATTGGACGCAGGCTGGTGAGCGCCGTGACCACGCGATCGCGCTGCAGCGCCAGCGTCCCTGCTAATTTCAGCGCCGACCAGCGCGGCAGCAGCTGTTGCAGTTGCTGCTCCGCCGCCTGCGGCGCGGAAGAGTGGATGGCCACCTGCAGCAGCGCGTGAGTCTGTTGCCGGAGTGCCAAAAACGCGCTGCTGTTCGCCTGCGCGTCCAGTTGATACAGCGGCAGCTGAGCCTGCCACAGGCCGCTCAGCATGTCGTTGCGCTGTAAGTGGCGCTGGTGACCGGCGTGCAGCAGTTGGTTGATGCTCTGTTCGAGCATTTCGCTGCGTTCGCGAATGCGGGCCAGCAGGGCGGGCTGTTGTGCCGCCAGCGGCGCGTTAGCGAGTAGCGTGAGAGAGTGTTGTAGCGCCTGCTGCGTCTGCTGTAATTTGGCGGACTCGCTCTGGTACTCCAGCGCGCCTACCACCTGCGACAAGCGCACGGCGGCCGTTACCACATTGCCGGTATCGCGCGCCAGCGCCAGGCTGCCGTTCATGTCCGCCAGCGTCTGCGCCTGCGCCTGCTCCTGAATATGTCCGGCGTGGCGAAAACCCATGATCGCCACCAAGCCCACCGCCAGCGTCGCACCGACCACCAGCAGGTTAAACATCAGCAGACGACCGCGCGCGCCCGCGTACCAGCGCAAAGTATGACGCATGTGAATACCTCTCTCGTTCACCTCGGGCGAGTATAGGAGGGCGGCGCAGGCGCACTATGACAAATATGAACGGCCTCTGACATTTTCCATTTATCTGGCGTTGCCACACTCGCGCTATATCTGACAAGCGGAGTTTGGCGATGACGGCAACACCAATCTTAGAAATGCGCGACATCACCCGACGCTTCGGCAGCTTCTATGCGCTGAAGGGCGTGGATCTGTCGGTCTGGCCGGGCGAAGTGCACGCGCTGATGGGCGAAAACGGGGCCGGTAAAAGTACGCTGATGAAGATTCTGGCCGGTGCTTACACCGCCAGCAGCGGCGAGATTTTCATCGATGGGCAGCGTTACATCATTAAAGGGCCAAAAGAGGCGCTGGCGGCAGGGATTACGCTGATCTATCAGGAGATCAATCTGGCCCCCAATCTCACGGTAGCGGAAAACATTTTTCTTGGCAGTGAAATTTCGCGCGGCGGCCTGGTGAAGCGTCGGCAAATGGTGGACGAAGCGCAGCAGGTTATCAGTCGCCTCGGTGCGCAGTTCAGCGCCACCGATTTAGTGAGCAAGCTGAGTATTGCCGAGCAGCAGCAGGTGGAGATTGCCCGCGCGCTGCACCGCAACAGCCGCATTCTGGTGATGGATGAGCCCACGGCGGCGCTCTCCAGCCGAGAAACCGAACAGCTGTTTGCCTTGATCAAGCGCCTGCGCAGCGAAGGCATGGCGATTATCTATATCAGTCACCGCATGGCGGAAGTATACGAACTCTCCGATCGGGTCAGCGTCCTGCGCGATGGTCAGTACGTGGGCAGCCTGACGCGCGAACAGCTCAACGCCAGCGAACTGGTGCGCATGATGGTGGGACGTCCGCTTAGCGATCTGTTTAACAAAGATCGCACCCTGAGCGTTGGCGAGGTGCGCCTCGCGGTCAATCATCTCTGCGACAACCGAAAAGTGTTCCCCAGCAGCCTGACGGTGCGCGCGGGGGAAATTGTCGGGCTGGCCGGATTGGTCGGTGCCGGACGCAGCGAGCTGGCGCAGCTGATTTTTGGCGTGCATCCGCCCAAAGGCGGTGACATCTGGATCGACGGCGAAAAGGTGCAGATCGGTTCGCCGCGTGAAGCCATTGCGCACGGCATCGGCTTCCTCACGGAAAACCGCAAAGAGCAGGGGCTGTTTCTGGAGATGGCGGCGCAGGAGAACATCGTTATGGCGACGGTGGAGCGCGACGCCCGCTTCGGCCTGATGAACCGGCGTAAAGCCCAGACGCTGGCGCAGCAGTCTATTCAGGCGCTCAACATTCGCGTGCCGCATGCTCAGGTGCGGGCGGGCGGCCTCTCCGGCGGTAATCAGCAAAAACTGCTGATTTCGCGCTGGGTGGCGATTGCCCCGCGCATCCTGATTCTGGATGAGCCGACGCGCGGCGTGGACGTCGGCGCGAAAAGCGAAATTTACCGCATGATGAACCAGATGGCGCAGCAGGGCGTCGCGATTTTGATGATTTCCAGTGAGCTGCCTGAAGTGGTGGGCATGAGCGATCGCGTGTATGTGATGCGCGAAGGCGCCGTGGCAGGTGAGCTGACCGGTGATGAAGTGACCCAGGAAAATATCATGACACTGGCCACCGGCGCGCAGCCGGTTCAGGCCTGAGGAGAGCGCAATGACCAGTGAAACCGCACGCGTGAAAAGCCCGACGCTCAAGCGTGCCCTGATGGGCGATATGCTGCAAACGGTGGGCATCCTGCCGATTTTGATTCTGATTGTGGCGGTGTTTGGCTTTGTGGCACCCAATTTCTTTACCGAAGGCAACCTGTTGAACATCACGCGCCAGGCGTCGATCAACATTGTGCTGGCGGCCGGCATGACCTTTGTGATTTTAACCGGCGGCATTGATCTCTCCGTGGGATCGATGCTGGGCACCACGGCGGTGGTGGCGATGGTGGTGTCGCTCGATCCGGCGTTTGCCGGCCTGACGATTCCGGCCGCGCTGGGCGCGGGCCTGATTATGGGCGTGTTCAACGGCATTCTGGTGGCGTGGGCGGGATTGCCGCCCTTTATTGTGACGCTGGGCACCTATACCGCGCTGCGCGGCGCAGCCTATCTGTTAGCCAACGGCACCACGGTCATCAACTCCGACATCAACTTTGAGTGGATAGGCAATGGCTATCTCGGTCCGGTACCGTGGCTGATCGTCATTGCTTTTGCGGTGATCGCTATCTGCTGGTTTATTTTGCGCCGTACCACGCTGGGCCTGCACATTTATGCGGTGGGCGGCAACGTGCAGGCGGCCCGCCTGACCGGTATCAAAGTGGGCGCGGTGCTGCTGTTTGTCTACGCCATGAGCGGCCTGCTCTCCGGTCTGGGCGGATTGATGAGCGCCTCACGCCTTTATAGCGCCAACGGCAACCTTGGCGTCGGCTATGAACTGGATGCTATCGCGGCGGTGATCCTCGGTGGCACCAGCTTTGTCGGCGGTATCGGCACCATCACCGGCACGCTGGTGGGCGCGCTGATTATCGCCACGCTCAACAACGGCATGACGCTGATGGGCGTCTCTTACTTCTGGCAGTTGGTTATCAAGGGCGCGGTGATCATTATCGCCGTGCTGATCGACAAATACCGTACCCGGCACCACGTCGGCTAAGGGCAGCCGCCCACCGACGCATCCACACGGACGCTGGCTTGAGAGGCGTCCTTATAAAGCAAAAAAGCAGGAGAACATCGACTATGCGTTTTAATCCGATTATTACCGGACTGCTGGCTGCCACGCTGCTGAGTGCGCCTTTCGTGCAGGCCAAAGAGTTGAAGTCTATTGGCGTCACCGTAGGCGATCTTGCCAACCCGTTCTTTGTGCAGATCACCAAAGGCGCCGAGATGAAAGCGCGCCAGCTGGCGGGCGATAAAGTCAACGTGACGCTGGTCTCCAGCGGCTACGATCTTGGCCAGCAGGTGGCGCAAATCGATAACTTCATTGCCGCCAAAGTGGACATGATCATTCTGAACGCCGCAGATTCAAAAGGAATTGCGCCGGCGGTGAAACGCGCGCGCGATGCCGGCATCGTGGTGGTGGCGGTGGACGTCGCAGCCGAAGGGGCCAACGCCACCATCACGTCTGATAACACCCAGGCGGGCGCCATGGCGTGTAAATACATCGCCGATCGCCTGAAAGACAAAGGCAACGTGGTGATCATCAACGGACCGCCGGTTTCTGCCGTACAGAACCGCGTGGAAGGCTGCATGACCGAGCTAAAATCCCATCCGGATCTCAAGCTGCTCTCCTACAACCAGAACGCCAAAGGCAGTCGTGAAGGCGGCCTGGAAGTGATGACCGGCCTGCTGTCGGCACATCCGAAGATCGATGCGGTATTCGCCATCAACGATCCCACCGCGATTGGTGCCGATCTGGCGGCGAAGCAGGCGCAGCGCAGCGAATTCTTTATTGTCGGCGTGGATGGATCGCCAGACGGTGAGGAGGCGCTGAAACGCAAAGGCTCGCTGTTCGTCGCGACCCCGGCGCAGGACCCGCAGGTCATGGCCGCGAAAGCGGTGGAAATTGGCTATGACATTCTGCAGGGCAAACCGGCACCGGACAAACCGGTGCTGATTCCGGTCACGCTGATCGATCGTAACAACGTTGGCAGCTACAAAGGCTGGACCGTGAAATAAGCTGGACGGGCGGCCCCGCGCCGCCCCCATCATCAAGGGGCTGTCATGCAACGATCCGAAGTGAATGCCATTCTGCAGCGCACCCGCGAATTTTTTACCCGTCAGGACGTGCACTTGCCCGCCTGGGCGGATTACGGCGTGAGCCAGTGGCGCGCGCTGGACCTCGCCGCCGCCGACGAACTGTTGACGCTGCATCTGGGCTGGGACGTGACCAGCTTTGGCGCCAGCAACTTCAACCATATTGGCTTAACGCTGTTCACGCTGCGCAACGGTTCGCGCGGCGGTCATCCCTGGCATAAACCCTATGCAGAGAAGATCATGCACGTGCGCGACGGTCAGCTCACGCCGATGCACTATCACCCGCAAAAAATGGAAGACATCATCAATCGCGGTGGCGGCAATCTGATTATCGAGCTCTACAACCGTGAGGGCGACGCGCTGGGCGACACGCCGGTGCAGGTGTCGCTGGACGGTCTGTGCCAGACGCACGCGGCCGGTTCGCAGCTGCGGCTGGCGCCAGGCGAGAGCGTCACGCTGCCTGCCGGGATCTGGCACAGCTTCTGGGGCGAAGAGGGCTTCGGTGACGTGCTGGTGGGTGAGGTCTCGATGCCCAATGACGACGAGCACGACAACGTGTTTCTCACCCCGTTACCGCGCTTTAACCACATTGACGAAGATGAGCAGCCGCGCTGGCTGCTGTGTAACGACTACGCCCACTGGCTGGCCTGAAGGAGTTTACCGTGGCACTGATTTCACTTGCTCAGGGTTTGCAACATGCGCAACAGCACGGCTACGCGCTGGGTGCGTTTAACGTACTGGACACCCACTTTCTGCGCGCGCTGTTCAGCGCCGCGGAGCAGCAGCGCTCGCCGTTCATCATCAACATTGCGGAAGTGCATTTTAAATACGTCAGCCTGCCGCATCTGGTGGCGGCGATCCGCGCCGAAGCGGCGTTACACGATCTGCCGGTGGTGTTGAACCTCGACCACGGCCTGCACTTTGAGGCGGTGATGCAGGCCATTCGTCTTGGCTTTACCTCGGTGATGTTTGATGGCTCTGCGTTGAGTTATGAAGAGAACGTGCGCCAGACGCGTGAAGTGGTGAAACTGTGCCACGCGGTCGGCGTATCGGTGGAAGCCGAGCTGGGCGCCGTTGGCGGCGATGAAGGCGGGGCGCTGTTTGGCGAGGCCGACAGCAGCAAATTCACCGATCCCGATCGCGCGGCGGCGTTCGTTGCGGCCACCGGCATTGATTGTCTGGCGGTGGCGATTGGCAACGCGCACGGTAAGTACAAGGGCGAACCCAAACTCGACTTTGAGCGGCTGGCGGCGATCCGTACCGCGGCCGGGATCCCGCTGGTGCTGCACGGCGGATCGGGCATTAGCGACGCGGATTTCCAGCGCGCCATTGGTTTGGGTATCCACAAAATCAATTTCTATACCGGCATGTCGCAGGCAGCGCTGGATGCCGTGGAAGCGCAGATCGGCCAGCGCGAGGCGCGCTATGACGGCTTTGCCGAGCTGCTGATGTCGGTGGAGCAGGCCATTACGGGCGTGGTGGCGCAGCAAATGCAGGTTTTTGGCAGCGCCGGGAAAGCCTGAGATGACGGCGCGCAGCGGTATTCTGGCGGCGGGCACGCTGCTGGTGGATTATGTGCAGCGCATTAGCCACTGGCCCGCGCAGGGCTGGCTGGCGGAAATTCAGCACAGCGACAAAGGCAGCGGCGGGGCCGCGCCGAACGTACTGCTGACGCTGGCGCGCATGGAAACCGGCTTGCCGCTGGCGTGTGTCGGCTGCGTGGGCAATGACGGCGACGGCGATTACCTGCTGCATCTGCTGGACGCGCATCAGGTGGATCGCCGCTTCGTGCAGCGCAGCGCCGACCGCATCACCGGCATGACGCAGGTCATGACCACGCCGGATGGCCAGCGCACCTTTTTCCACGCGCGCGGCGCGAATACGCAGCTGGACGTGGCGCACTTTAGCGAGGTCAACACCGATCACCGCATTTTTCACCTGGGTTATCTGCTGCTGTTGGACGAGTTGGATCGCGCGGATGCCGAGTACGGCACGCGCAGCGCGCGCCTGCTGGCGCAGATGCAGCAGCGCGGCTATCTCACCTCGCTGGATTTGGTGTCCCGCGCCGGGGAGTATCGTGCCCAGGTGCTGCCCGCGCTGCGCTGGCTCGATTTTTTGGTGATCAACGAACTGGAGGCGCAGTCGCTGACCGGCATCACGCTGCGCACCAAGCAGGGCGTGTCTCCGCCCGCCGCTTTTGCCGCCGCCGGCGAGGCGTTGCTGGCGCAGGGTATCCGGCAACGGGTGGTGATCCACGCGCCGGAGGGGGCGTGGGGCAGCGAACGCCAGCGGGATGGCCAGTGGCAACCCGCGTGGCGACTCTCGTCAGAGGAAATTGTGGGCAGCGTGGGGGCCGGAGACGCCTTTTGCGCGGGCATACTTTACGCCAGCCACGAGGGCTGGCCGTTAGACGATTCACTCAAATTTGCGCACACCTGCGCCTGCTTTAACTTGCGCGCCGCCAATGCGTTAGACGGGGCGCGACCGCTGGCAGAGATGCAGCGCTGGATGGCTCAGGCGATCTGCGACGTACGCTGATCCACGGCTGGGCGCATCACGTCGGCGGAAAACACATAGCCCAGGCCGCGAATGGTGCGGATCAAACTGGGCTGATGCGGGTTAGCTTCAATTTTGCGGCGCAGGCGCATGATCAGCACGTCGATGGTGCGATCGAACACGTCGAGGCTTTCACTGTGGGTCAGCTCCAGCAGCTGATCGCGGGTCAACACTTTACGCGCGTGGGCAACCAGCGCACGCAGCAACGTATATTCGCCTTGTGTCAGCGGCACGCTTTCGCGCTGCGGATTGAATAACTGGCAGCGGCTGTCGTCCAACTGCCAGCCGTTGAACATCCAGCCGCTGGCTTGCTCCACCACCGGCTGTGCCAGTCGGCCGCAGCGGCGCAGCGCGGCGCGGGCGCGGGCCACCACCACGCGCGGATTGAACGGTTTGGCGATGTAGTCATCCGCACCCATCTCCAGGCCCACCACCATATCGGCTTCCGATCCCATTCCGGTCAGCATGATCACCAGCAGATCGGGACGCTGACGCTGCATCTGCTGCAACACCAGCAGGCCGTTGGTATCCGGCAGCATCATATCCAGCATCACCAGCGAGATCTCCGGATGTTGCGCCAGCAGCGACAGCGCTTCGCGGCCTTGATGGCAGCTATAAACCGTAAAAACGTGTTCATTCAGCACGTCGTGCAGCAGTTCACACACAGCACGATCGTCATCTACCACTAAAATCGCGGGCTTCATTGGGCTGCCTCTTTGGGTCACGCAGGGGTAAAAGCAGTGTAACCCGCTGATTTTAGTCTGCTGCGTTCGCCGATGAAAACGTGAGCCATATCGCCTGACAGTGTGTGAAAGCGTGCGTTACCGCAATTTTTTTAGCGTCGTTGGCGCGCGGCAGGAAAACGATTGCGCGTCGGTGGTGCAATGCACCATAATCGCGCCTCGTTCTGGCTCGGAATTATCTTAGCAATGGCTGGTTTTTAGACGTAAACGTTTGCGTTTACGGGTGGCACAGCAATTGCTCTGTGGACAGGGGAAAGCGGAAGGCGGCAAGCCTTGCGTCCGGAATAGCTCGCTTTCACAACGACAATAATGCTCCGAACGGTTTCACGAGGCCGCTGCTTCGGCACTGCCAGCGAAGCCGGGAGAACAAAGCTTAACCACATTGGCAAGAGAGAACGTGCCTCCGGCCGTCTCCGCTTATGAGAGATGATGATGTTAGAAAAACTCTTCAAACTGAAAGCGCATAACACCACCGTGCGTACCGAAGTGATTGCCGGTATTACCACCTTCCTGGCGATGGCCTATATCCTGTTCGTGAACCCCAGCATTCTTGGGGCAACCGGCATGGACAAAGGCGCGGTGTTTGTCGCGACCTGCCTGGCGGCGGCGATTGGCTGCGTGCTGATGGGGCTGATTGCCAACTATCCGATCGCGCTCGCGCCGGGTATGGGGCTTAATGCGTTTTTCACCTATACCGTCGTGCTGCACATGGGCTACACCTGGCAGATCGCGCTGGGTGCCGTGTTCCTGTCGGCGGTGATCTTCTTCGCCCTGTCGATTTTTAAAATCCGCGAGTGGATTATCGCCAGCATTCCGCTGCCGCTGCGTGCGGGCATCGGTGCCGGCATTGGTCTGTTCCTCGCGATCATTGCGCTCGAGGGCGCGGGCATTGTGGTCGATAATCCGGCCACGCTGGTGGGGCTGGGCGACCTGACTAAGCCGGGGCCGCTGCTGGCGCTGCTGGGCTTTTTCATTATCGTGGTGCTGGAAGCGCGCCGCGTCACCGGCGCGGTGCTGATCGGTATTTTGATCGTGACCTTTATTTCCATGGGCATCGGTCTCACGCCGTTTGGCGGCGTGTTCTCCGCACCGCCTTCTATTGCGCCAACCTTCATGCAGCTTGATATCGCGGGCGCCTTTAACGTGGGTCTGGTGAGCGTGATCTTCGCTTTCCTGTTTGTGGACGTGTTTGATAACACCGGTACGCTGTTGGGCGTTACCAAGCGCGCTGGACTGGCGGATGAGCAGGGCAACGTGCCAAAAATGGGGCGCGCCCTGATTGCTGACAGTGCGGCGGCGCTGTTCGGCTCGCTGCTGGGCACCTCAACCACCACCAGCTACGTCGAGTCGGCGGCGGGCGTGAGTGCGGGTGGACGCACCGGTTTGACCGCCATGGTGGTGGCCGTGCTGTTTCTGCTGAGCCTGTTTTTCTCGCCGTTGGCGGGCAGCGTGCCGGTCTTCGCGACCGCGCCTGCGCTGCTGTTTGTGGCGGTGCTGATGACCTCAGGCCTGGCCGATATTGACTGGAAAGATATCACCACGGCGGCCCCCGTTACCGTGACGGCGCTGACCATGCCGCTGACCTACTCCATCGCCAACGGGATTGCGTTCGGTTTTATTACCTGGACGGTGGTGAAGCTGCTCAGCGGACGGACGCGTGAAATCAACGCGGCGCTGATCATACTGTCCATTCTGTTTGTGATTAAGCTGGGTTGGCTGAGCGCCTGATTGGAAAAACGGAAGCCCAGCAGGGCTTCCGTTCGGGGTTTTCTCTTTTCTCTCGGCGTGTTGCGTTTGACACGAAACCCGCCGTCTCACGCTTAACGGAACGGCGGTTCGTTGAAAGTGCGCAGCTTACGCGAGTGCAGTTTGTCGCCTTCCGCCCGCAGCAGCTCCACGGCGCAGATACCGATTTGCAGGTGTTCCGAAATCGCGCCCTCATAAAACCGATTGGCCTGGCCGGGAAGTTTGATCTCGCCGTGCAGCGGTTTGTCTGACACGCACAGCAGCGTGCCGTAAGGTACGCGGAAGCGATAGCCCTGTGCGGCAATCGTGGCGCTTTCCATATCCACCGCAACCGCGCGGCTCAGGTTAAACCGCAGCGCCGAGGCGGAATACCGCAGCTCCCAGTTACGATCGTCAGTGGTGACCACCGTACCGGTGCGCAGCCGCTGCTTCACTTCTTCGCCCGGCATATTGCTCACCGCTTTGGTGGCGTCGTACAGCGCGCGCTGCACTTCCGCGATGCTCGGAATCGGGATGTCGGGCGGCAGCACGCTATCCAGCACGTGGTCATCGCGTAAATAGGCGTGCGCCAGCACATAGTCGCCGATGCGCTGACTTTCGCGTAGGCCGCCGCAGTGGCCGATCATCAGCCAGGCGTGTGGGCGGATCACCGCCAGATGATCGCAAATGGTCTTGGCGTTAGACGGGCCCACGCCAATGTTCACCAGCGTGATACCGCGGTGGTTGGGCGAGGTCAAATGCCAGGCCGGCATCTGGTGCTTTTTCCACGCCAGATCCGACATCATCGCTTCCGGGTCGCGGGTCTCTGCAGTGATCACCACATCCCCGGCGCAGGCCAGGCTGTCGTAAGGCGTCGCGGGATCCTGCACCTGCTCAATGGCCCAGCGCACAAACTCATCAACGTACCGCGTGTAGTTGGTGAACAGCACAAACGGCTGGAAATGTTCTACCGCGGTGCCGGTGTAGTGACGCAGGCGCGCCAGCGAGAAGTCGGTGCGCAACGCATCGAAATGGGAGAGCGGAAAAGACGCGTTGGCGTGAAACAAGCCATCGGCGGTTTCATCACCAATTTGCGACAGCTCGGTGGTGGGGAAGTGGCGCGCAATGCTGGCGCTCATGGAGCGGTCCAGCGACAGATCCGAGCCATCGATCACGTACGGGAAGGGGATCTCCTGCTGCGACGGCCCCACGGTAATCTCCACCGCGTACTCTTTCTCCAGCATCTGCAGCTGTTCGGCCAGATAATGGCGCAGCAGCGCCGGGCGCGTGATGGTGGTGCTGTAGCTGCCGGTGTGGGTAAAGCGGCCCCAGGCGCGGGTGCGATTTTGCTGCGGGCCTTCGCCCTGCCAGCTGATGCGCAGCTCGGGATAGACAAACAGCCCCTGCTGGCGGGCGCCGTCATCGGGCAGCGTGCCCTGTTCGGTGAAATCACGAATGGCGTTACGCAGGGCGTTAACGGCATCGTCGTAGAGACGCTCTAGCTGGTCGAGTGCCTGCTGGCTGCTTAATCCGTTCCGTTGTGTGTGCATACGTTCTCCTGAAATAACGGGGACAGTTGTGCCTGAGCATAGCGGATAAATCCTGCAGAACGGTGAAGAATCTGCGTTGATTCCCGATGGTCCGCGCAATGCAGGGCGCAGCCATGGCGAAAAGTTTGTAATAATCGTTGAATAGCGACGGGAAAGACTTTGCATAATGCTTAGCGCGCTATCATCATTATCACTCCTCTCTTTTTTTCCCAACAATTTGGTACTCCCTTGCAAAATCCTGGCGTAGCAGTGATGCGGGCGGTCAGAAACACGGCGTGGTATCCGAAACGCCGCGCTTATCGCACGCTTTTCTGGCGTGAAATCACGCCGCTGGCGGTGCCCATTTTCATCGAAAACCTCTGCGTGATGCTGATGGGCGTACTGAGCACCTTTTTGGTGAGCTGGCTGGGTAAAGAGGCCATGGCGGGCGTGGGCCTCGCAGACAGCTTTAACATGGTGGTGATATCGTTTTTTGCCGCTATCGATCTCGGCACCACGGTGGTGGTGGCGTTTAGCCTGGCGAAACGCAACGGCAAGCGCGCCCGTGCGGCCACGCGGCAGTCGCTGGGGTTGATGACCGTGCTGGCTTTTGTGCTGGTGATTGCCATTGAGTTCTGGGGACATCGCATTATCGATGTGATTGCGGGCAGTGCGGAGCCAGAGGTGAAACGGCTGGCGCTGAGCTATCTGCAAACCTCGGCGTGGAGCTATCCGGCGGCGGCGATTGCGCTGATTGGCAGCGGCGCGCTGCGTGGTGCGGGCAACACCAAGATCCCCATGCTGATCAACGGCGGCATGAACATACTGAATATCATCATCAGTAGCATCCTGATTTACGGGGCGATGGGCTGGGAAGGCATGGGCTTTGTCGGCGCGGGATTGGGGCTGACGATTTCACGCTATATCGGCGCGGCTGCGGCGCTCTATGTGCTCTATCGCGGTATTACCCCTGCGCTAAAAATCACCCTGGCAAGCTATTTCCGCCGCTGGGATCGCGCCATATTGCTCGAAGTACTGGGTATCGGCGTGCCCGCCAGTATCGAGTCGGTGCTGTTTAATGGCGGCAAGCTGTTAACGCAGATCTTTGTGGCGGGCATGGGCACCAATGAAATTGCCGGCAACTTTATCGCCTTTTCTATCGCCACGCTGATCAACCTGCCGGGCAATGCGCTGGGCTCCGCCTCAACGATCATCACCGGTAAACGGTTGGGGAGAAACCAGGTGATGCAGGCCGAGCGGCAGATCAAGCACGTGTTCTGGCTGGCGATGATAGGGCTCTGCACCCTGGCCTTGATTACCGTGCCGCTCGCTGGAACCCTGGCGCAATTTTACACGCGCGATCCGCAGGTTATTGAGGTGACAAAGCACCTGATCTGGTTGAACGCGGCGTTCATGCCGATTTGGACCGCGTCATGGGTGCTGCCGGCGGGCCTGAAAGGCGCGCGCGATGCGCGCTATACCATGTACGTATCCATGTTCAGCATGTGGGGCGCGCGCGTGGTGGCCGGCTATGTTTTGGGGATTGTGCTCGGCATGGGCGTGGTGGGCGTGTGGCTCGGCATGTTCCTCGACTGGAGCGTGCGCGGAGCCTGCTTCTGGTGGCGCTTAACCAGTGGAAAATGGCTGAACAATTACCGACGGATGCTGGAGAAAAGCAGGGCGTAGCGGCGGTTATGCGCGTTGCGCATAACCATGCAACAACAGATCGTTTGGGCCCGAGCGCGACGTGAGGTTTACTGTCGAGGTAAATCTCACGTGGAGAGCCTGATGATGAAAACGCGCTTGCAGCATTGGTTCCGTCGCCTGTTTAGCCATGGGCCAGAGGAAAAGGGGTATCAGATGGATTTGCTGATCCCGGTGAGCCAACTTTATGGCATTGAGTTTCATCCGTCGCTGTCGCGCTACCATGAGCGATAAGCGCCTGCACTTGCTGATACGCTACAGCTACTGGAATGAGCTGTGCGCGCTCGACCGCACCCGCCATGCAGCGGGTGCATATGCCTTTTCAGCGTGACCGCGCTACTCTGCCAGGCAAGGCGCTTTGTGTAAAACGCCGCGGGCTATTGCGGCGGCCTCGTGACCTGTTGTTTACCATCCAGCAAAAAGAACCCTAGTCCGGCGAGATACAGCGCATCAATCGGAACGCGTAGATAACGTGGATCAAGACCGGGACGACGTCGTACATAAAAGGTGACCGCAACGGTAGCGATAAATAAAGCCATGAACCCGAATTTGGTTATCGCGCGGGCATGTTTATCGTTGAGTCGCTCGGTAAAAAAGCGCTGTCCCGATAGCAACAGCAGGCCGGAGAACAGCATAAAATCGTATGAGGTGCCAAAATCCACCGGCGGTAAGCGAAGCAAATAACAGAGACCGTCGGCCAACAGACGAATGAACAGCAAAGCCATAATGCACGGTGCGAGCAGGCGGCGATAATTGTTCTGTTGGCGTTTGATAAGCATCATAACCTCTAAAGCGAAAATAGAGACGGAGTCTTTTATCGGTAGTGGACACTATTTAACCAGATCTTGAGCCATGAAGCCCTACTGGAATTCAATCTCACGCTGCAGATTACGTTGATCAATAAGGCGCTGATAACGCGCTTGTTGCCACTCAAAATACTGGCCTCTTTATCCCCCCCAAATAAGCGTAGCCAGGGCGCGGTAACGATGTCCTCCGTCCGACTGACTTTACGCCGCCGAGGCGAGTGCTTTTGATTGCGCATCCGACGGTGAGCGACAGAGACCTATACTGACAGGCCCATATTAAGGCCAAGTGACAAGCATTGAGGCAACGTGTCGTTTTCCAACACACCAGGACCGCAACGCTAAACCGTCGTCAGACTCTTCGGGGAGATTATCTTGTCGGCATCAGACATCTTCAACATCTGATTTTTGATCGCCTGAGACAGGTCCTTAAGCATTGTTCTGGAGCGCACATCCAGACAGTTGTTATAGGTAACGATGTGCGCCGAGGGGATTTTTGGAAGACTCACAAAGTGACTGGCGTCCGTTAGCTCCTTCAGATCCGAAACGGTGAGGGCGGTTTCTGGCAAGGGAACAATCCCCAAGCCTGATTTTGCGGCAGCAATGATTGTGTCCATTCCGCCGCCCTGGAAACCATCAAACCATGGGATCCGAGCCTCAAGTAATAAGTCCAGAATGAGCTTCCTCATACGGCAGGATTCTCTTAAGGTAATTAGCGGGATTTTATCCTGTTTGAAAGCCAGAGTTGGAGAGCAATACCATTTATATTTTTCACTGCGTAGATATTCCCCGCCTTTTTTATCGCCATCCTGAGTGATAATGGCTATATCCAATTTTTTATTTTCAAGTGCGTATAGAATATTGGCAGAGCTGTCTACTTTAACTTCAATCATAAGATCGGAATAAGTTTGCCTAATACTATTAATCGTCTGCATAAGCGGGATATCCAGTACATGGTCGCTAATACCAATTTTGATATTCTGGATAGTTTTACTGACGTTGAGCGATGTTAATGCGCTGGCATGTGCCACCATCAGGCTTTGAGCCCGTGAAAGGAACGCTTCGCCCTGCGGCGAAAGGTAGATATGACGCGGCGTTCGGTGGAAAAGCCGATAGCCAAGCATTTTCTCAAGCTTTTGAATTTTAACGGTTACGCCTGATTGGGTGATGCAAAGTGACTCCGCTGCCAGGGTAAAGCTATTAAGCTCGGCAACTTTAAGGAAAGCCTCAACTGAATGCATATCAAGATATAAGCCCATCACCATTCCCGTTCGTCATTACTGAAATCAAATTAATGAAATTGTATCACGTTTTTCATTTTGGTAAATATTGCCTATCGGAAAAAAACTGACTTTAATATGCATGTGAAAAAAAACGTCTCTCCGTAAAAATTGCTAAAAAATCAAGTTTCATCGGCTGCTTGGGTCCAACGGAAAGTTATAGAGCAGATGAAATAATGATTTATAAATGAGATGTTTTTTATTCTTGACCTTCCATGCAATGTAAGTCGTCACATGGTTGAATCAACGTTATAAATTTCTAATGCCAGCAACGGCGAAGCGATATTTATTACATAAATAGGGTGGTGATGCTTTGAATGTATCATTTAATTCCCTCATTAAGGACGGTAACTTGAACATCAGTAGAGAAAAGGTTTTAATTATCGATTCAACCACTGAAAAACATTTCAAAGCAGCGACTGTCGAACAACAGATATTAGCCTATCATGATGTTCAGCTAGTGCATATCAGCCATGTGAATGAGCTTCCTTTGAATCTCCTTTCAGAAGTCAATTATCTTATTATTTGGGCATGTGTTCCCGCTGTTAATTTCGATAAAGCATTTTTATCCAATTTAAAAAATTGCCGGACCATTGTTAAAGCAGCGGTGGGTTTTGACAATATTAATGTCTCTGCTGCGCGTGAGTTGGGCATTACTGTGCTCAATATTCCTGATTACGGCACGGAAGAAGTTGCCGACCATGCTTTGGCTCTGCTGCTTGGCATTGCAAGGAAAATTGAAGAGATCAATATTCACGTCAAACAAGGGGGCTGGGATTGGGCCAGCGTCAAAAAACTCTATCGCCTGCGGGGTCGTAAATTAGGCATTATCGGTTTTGGCCGCATCGGTGGTGCGGTTGCCAAAAGGGCGGCGGCGTTTGGTCTTGATGTTCAGTTCTATGATCCTTATGCGGTCAGCGGGCTTGATAAAACGCACGGTGTGTTTCGCTGCGAATCTCTGCAAGAGCTTTTGACTAGCTCAGACATCATCTCCGTTAATGCGTCTTTAAACCGCTCTTCTCATCATCTGTTATCACATGCCGAATTTAACATGATGAAAAAGGGTGTCTTGCTGGTCAACACGGCGCGTGGCGCAATAATCGACTCTGACGCCCTTTATTCAGCTATCACGTCAGGAAAAGTGGCGGCTGCTGGTCTGGACGTGCTGGAAAATGAACCGGACATTCCAGACGATTTCAGAACGCTGGATAATGTCCTGCTGACTGCGCACTCTGCTTTTTATACGGAAGAATCTTTTCTCGAAATGCGAACCAAATCTGCTGAGCTGGTGCGACAAAAAATGAACGGGCTACCCGTCAGAAATTGCGTTAATGAAAATGTCGCAGAGCACTCTGAACTATATTAAATACAAAGGTTATGAGCATGTCTAAAAATAATATTATTGAAGTTAAACACTTTGAAGAAGAAACCCGTTTCTCTGAAAAAACCACGCCTTATTTAAGAGAGCTAATTAAGAAAAGCACTGCAATCAGAGATATGTATGAATTTAATCCAGAGTATGAAACCTTACCGGCTAATCTGGATGTGGATTTATTAAATGAAAAGACCTCGACTCCGGTATTCGGCACAGTAAGAAAATATGATGGTCAGCTGCTGGTGTTACTCTCTTATACGTGTGCGGCCAACTGTCGTTATTGCGAGCGTCAGGATCGTGTCGGGGTCGGTTTGGACGTTGAAGGCCGACTCAAAATGTCGCAGATCGATGATATTGTTGATTATATCGCCAATGATCCGACCATTTATGAAGTCATCGCGAGTGGGGGCGACCCCCTGACCAACCCGAAAGGATTGCAATACCTGTTTAACAAGTTGAAAGAAATTGAACATGTTAAGGTGGTGCGGATTCACACGCGTTATCCGTTGCAAAATCCAGGCAAAGTACGTATGGATTTAATGGAAGAGTTGGCAAAAGCAAAACCAACTGTCTATTTAAGCCTGCATATTGATCATCCCGATGAGCTTCAGCCTGAAGTCATTGAGCTTATCCACGCATTTAGAAAAATGGGCTACGTGATGTTAACGCAGACCGTTTTCTTGAAAACAATCAACGACAATAAAGAAACACTCAAAACGTTGTTCCTGCGTTTATTCGAACTGGGCGTCAGACCTTACTATATTTATCATGGTCAGGAAGTGACCTCAACGCGTCGCTTTGTTATGAGCCTGGAAGATGAAATGGCGATCATGACGCAATTACGTAACGAATTGTCCGGTCTGGCTTTCCCGCAACATGTTATCGATATTCCAAGCGCATCCGGAAAAGTCGTTGTGCCCAGCGAGCATTGGAATACCGATACTGCGACAGTGACTGACTTTTATGGCAAGACGGTAAATACGCACGACTGGTCAACGGTTATTAAGCAGGTCACTCCGGAAAATTGTTAATATGAAAACATTTATCATTCTCCAAAATATTGTCACATTTCGTGCTGACTGGAATAAATTAATTGATCGCGATCGCTTTTCGGTCTGTTTGCTTACCGGACATCAGGGATGGGGAAATCTGCCTGAAGATCAAAAGCGCTGTTTTGACAATATCACAATATGCGACCCTTTTACCGTCGACAGTCTTGAGCATGCTTGCCGCGATCTGTTCGCTGAGCGTCATATCAGCGATATGTCTGAAGTCAGCATCATCACGAATGACGAGTATTTCCTCGGCCATGCTGCCCGGTTACGTGAAATATTCGGTATTGAGGGCGCGACATTTGCGCAAATAGAGCCATTCATCAATAAACTGCGTATGAAAGCGGTAATGGAAGCCGGGAACATAGCCATCCCGAGGATACTGCCATTCTCGCCCGCAGAGTATCAGCGTGAGCCGGAAAAATATTGTCAGCAAATTGAGAAGGCCGTGGGGTACCCCGTTTTTGCTAAGCAGATTGACTCGGCGGGAAGTGAGCTGATCGCTAAAATTGAGGATCCTGCCGCGTTACGCCGCTGGTGCAGTGATAACCGTGATGTCGCGAACTATGAGCTCGATCAGTTTATTGAAGGACGTCTTTACCATATCGACTCGCTGATTTTTAACGGCAAAATCGAAGAGATTTATATCTGCCAATACAGTTATCCGAATGCGGAATTCATTGAGGGCAAACCTATTGGCAGCCTGCCGCTGGAAAAAAATGACCCACTGTATCAGCAGTTTTATGAATACAATCAACGCGTATTTGATGCTCTAGGCTATGTGCCGGACGGGGCCACGCACCTTGAAGCTTTCCTCACTCCGGATAACCGCATCGTATTTTTAGAGATTGCAGCGCGTGCGCCGGGAGGTTGGATCCCACAAATGCATGCAATCTGCTCCGGAAGTAATATTGAAGAGCAGCATTTTCGTTCACAAATGGGGCAGTGGCAAAAACCGGTACCCCAGTCAGAAACTTATGCCGCCTGGATATGGTATCCGCATCGGACAGGGGAATGTGCCGACCTGACGAAAGACATCACTATTGCAAATGAATATAAAACGGTGTGGGAAGTGAAACAGGGATCGCTGCTTGTTCGCCCGCAAAGTGTTCGCGATCGTATTGGCGGTATCCTGCTTTGGGGAACCTCTTATTCGTCTTTGAAAGAAGATTATCAATGGCTGGTTGAACACTATATGCCTTATCAGCGGGTACAACGGGTCGGTAATGAGGTCACGGAATGAATACGTGGGGTATGCTGAGGTTATGGTGGCCAAGCGCAATCAGTATTAGCTTACTTAATCTGGAGTTACCGCTTATTTCGGTCATTCTGTCTGCCTATAGCCTGCAGGCATCCGGAGATTATGCCATAGCCTTAAGTACCTTTATGTTTGCCAATGCCTTCGTTTTCCCTTTGTGTGCAGTGGTCATTAAAATAAGGAAGAGCAGGGAAGCGCTGATATTCGCCATGCTGCTGGCTGTCAGCGTCTTTGTTATATTCAATATCGCCGTCTCAGCCTTCAGCGAAAAGATGACGCCGCATATTGCTTTCATCACGCATTTCTTCTCACTCTCATTACTGGCTGTGGCTGTCAGAAGGTATTTGCAGGGATGCTGTATTTTAGAAGGAAAAACTGCACTAATGAGCCGAGCTTCTTTAGTGCGAGTGCTGGTCTCGGTCATCGGCTGTTTTACCTTGACTCGATATCAGGTGCCTGTCGATATGGCAGCCATTATAGCGCTGGTTTGCGGAGCATACACCGAGGCGGCCCTGTTGTTCATTATGATACGCTGGCAGGGAATTCGGTTATATGACAGCAATGGTCATCACTATGCTGCGCTGTTAGCGCCGTATGCTTCGGCTTTCCTTATGTCAGCGTCATCACTGATGAGTAATATCATCGTTGTCATCTGTTTGGGGCAAGTTGCAGAAGGAGGTACTGTTTTAAAATACTGGCCGCTGACCTTCGGGATGATATGTATTTCGATAGGCTCGGTACTCGAGATCGAAAGTATTCTTCTCAAAATATTGGGTCATCAGCCGGCAGGAAAATCACTATTTACATTTCTGTGTGTTCAGTGCTTGGTTGCGCCAGTGTTGTTTATATTATTGTGCGCCATCTTGGCTGGCTTCAATTTATTTCCGGCAGGCAGCAAGGCGTTATACATGAATGGGTCTTTCTTTATCGCTATTATCGGTGTATCGACATTATGGATTGTCCGTGGATATTGTCGTTCTGTTCTGATGACGAATAACCGTCTTGGTGTGATTAATTTCAGTATCTTCACTGCGCTGGTTACGCCTGTTGCGGTCTTTTACCTGTTTCACATCGCCGATTATGGCGTAATGCTTTCAGTTAGCATTTTCTTCTCTCTGATTATGGTTGAGCTGATCTGTTATGGGGCTTATGGCCTTATACGGGGAGTAAGCTGGCCACAGTGGGTGAAAAATTAGATAATTACGTCGTTCGCTGTTGTCGTTGTTTATGTCCGGTGATTATAAAAAATAAATAGTAGTATCAAAATGCGCCCCATTAGAGGGCCATCAATCCTGTTTTTAAATTCAAGGCAAGGTGAGTAATAAAAATGACGGCCGTTACGAAGTTTATACCCTATACCCAACGTACTATCAGTAAAGCTCCTCAATGGGAAAAGTTTACTCCCGAAATGAAACATACCGTTGAGGTGCTGAGTCAGGTATTACCCTTTCGTGTCAATCAATATATCCTCGATGAGCTTATCGACTGGGATAATATTCCCGATGACCCGATTTTTCGTCTGACATTTCCACATCGTGAAATGCTGAGGGAAAATGAATTTTCCCAGCTCAGCGATGCCTTACGTCAGAATAAAGACGAGGCGACTTTACAGGCGATCATCAATAAAATCCGCCATCGTATGAATCCGCACCCGGCGGGCCAGCTTACACATAATGTCCCTATGCTCAATGGTGAGGCAGTTCAGGGGCTTCAGCACAAATACAAAGAAACCGTGCTATTTTTCCCTTCTGCGGGTCAAACGTGCCATGCTTATTGCACTTTTTGTTTCCGCTGGCCGCAGTTTGTGGGCATGGATGAGCTTAAATTTGAGGCGCGAACTTCCGCACTGCTGGTTGAATATCTTAAGCGTCATCCTGAAGTTTCCGATGTTTTAATCACCGGCGGCGATCCGATGATCATGAATGCGCGCGCGTTAGGTGATTATATCCGTCCTTTACTTATTCCCGAGCTGAGTCATATCCAGAATATTCGTATTGGTACAAAATCGGTGTCGTACTGGCCACAGCGCTATGTTACCGATAAAGACGCTGACGATGTATTACGCTTGTTCGAAGAGGTCGTGGCTGCGGGCAAAAACCTTGCCCTGATGGCACACTATAATCATCCTCATGAGATCCAGCCTGAAATAGCCCAGACAGCGTTGAAGCGTATTATTGCCACCGGTGCTACGGTGAGAATGCAGTCTCCACTCATCCGCCATATTAATGAAGATCCCAAAGGGTGGGCGTCCCTGTGGACAACCGGCGTACGCCTTGGCGCTATTCCTTATTACATGTTTATTGAACGGGATACTGGCCCCAATGAGTATTTCGGGCTTCCTCTCTATAGAGCCTGGGAAATATTCCAGCAAGCTTATCAGTCAGTATCTGGTTTGGCGAGAACGGTACGCGGTCCTTCCATGAGTGCGTTTCCCGGTAAAGTCATGATTGATGGGATAACAGAAATTCGTGGCGAGAAAGTCTTTGCGCTGCAATTTCTTCAGGCGCGTAATCCAGACTGGGTGCGTCGGCCCTTCTTTGCTAAATATGACCCGCAGGCCTCGTGGCTGGACCATCTGCGACCTGCCTTTGGTGAGTCAAATTTCTTTTTCGAGAATAAAGAAAAAAGCACGCCTTTCGAAGAGATGGCCAGAATCGCCACTGTATAAAATGCCAGGAATTAAAATGATACCTGAATATGAAGTCTATGCGCTGCGCTACGCAGAGCATAAAAACCGCTCGCGTAATGAAAACTTTATTTCACACGATGAACACGATAACAGTGATATGCCGCTGGATTTTTATTGCTGGTTAATTCGCCATGAAAATACCGTACTGATGGTGGATACCGGATTTAATCGTGAGCTGGCCGAGAAGCGTAATCGACATTATTACAGTGCACCAGAGGCGCTGTTGCAAAAGCTGGACGTTGACGTAAACCGCATTGAAAAAATTATTGTCACGCATATGCATTATGACCATATCGGCAATCTCAAAGCCTTTCCCAATGCCACGCTGTATATGCAGGAACAAGAGATGCATTACTGCACCGGCAGACACATGCTGCATCGCTATGTGAGAGCGCCGTATGATCCCGAGAATATTGCCAATGCGGTTTATCGTCTGCATGAAGGTAAAGTGCGCTATGTCGGCAGACAGGAGGAAATTTTACCGGGTATTAATACGTTGCTTGTTGGCGGGCACACCGCAGGGTTGCAAATTGTCACGGTAAATACCGCCCGTGGCAAAATTGTCTTGGCCAGCGACTCTGCGCATTACTGGCACCATGTCGATGCCTCAACGCCGTTTCCAATCGTGATGGATATTCCCGACATGCTGGCGGCGCATAATACCATGAAGCAGCTGGTATCCGATCTTACCTGCATTATTCCCGGCCATGATCCACAAGTACGAATGTTATTCCCGCGCTTTAAGGGCGAAGAAAATATTGTACAACTCCACCTTCCACCAGAAGGAGAGATCCGTGCGCGTTAATCATCTCGCGATTATTGGTTTTGGTCCTCGTGGCCTGAATGTCCTTGACCGTATTATTGAAAATGTCATTAACGATGGTATTCAGGATCCGATTCACCTGCATATTATTAATCCCGGTAATCCGGGGCAGGGAAGCCATCCGGCAGAACAACCGGCGCATTTATTGGTGAACACGGTCTCTTCTCAAATCACCTTGTTCGCAGGTAACAGCCAGGCATTGAAAGCCGGAGGCGAATCGTTTATTCAATGGGCAAAAACGGCGGGTTACCGGCGTGATAACGATAGCTTTACGCAACATGGCGTTGGGGCAGAGCTAACGGATATGGCGTATTTGCCGCGATCCCTGCTGGGTGAATACCTCGCGGATTACTATCAGCGTTTACTTAAGCTGTTATCGCAAAATATCACGATTACCGAATATCGTCAGGTTGCGGTGAACCTGACCAAAGACGAACGTTTTACCGTCACTCTGCAAGACGGAAAAAGTATAGCCTGTGATTTCGTTTTCCTGACCACCGGGCACGGGTACCGTAAACCCACGCACGGTGATAACCATTTCTCAGCTTTCTGTGAGCGTCATCGCGATCGCAATCCGCTGCTGGCTTATCACGCTTCTCCCTATCCGGTTAAACGCCTTGATGCGCTTTCGGCAAAATGCCGGGTGCTTATTCAGGGGTTCGGCCTGACGGCGCATGACGCGATTTCGGCGCTGACCCTCGGACGCGGGGGACGCTATATCGAATCCGGTGACGGGCTTGAATATATCGCCTCGGGGAGAGAACCGGAAATAGTACTGTCCTCGCGCCAGTGTTTGCCGTTTGCGGCAAGGGGCATTAATCAAAAGGGGCTGACCGGACGTCACATCGGGCAATTTCTGACGCCTGCGGTGGTAGAGGCGATCGCTGCCAGCAATCTAGCCGAGCGGAATTCGAAACAGATCGATTTCCAATCGCAGATATTGCCGCTCTTAATTAAAGAGATGGCTTATGCCTGGCAGTGCGCGCTGACGCAGATAAGGCTGGATCCGCACACTTTCAGCGCCGACAAACATGTTGTTGCGCAGATTGAACAGGTGCTCTGGCCGCTGCGTAACAGGACATTTGATGACTATCCCGCCTGGTGTGCATTCTTCCTTGAGTCAGTTAATCATGATTTGCAGCAGGCTAAATTGGGCAATATGAACAGCCCGTTAAAGGCGGCAACGGATGTCTTGCGCGATGTGCGTGAAGCCTTGCGCCGGGCGGTTGAATGGAGCGGGTTGACGCCTGAATCGCACCGATATTTTATCGAATCCTTTAATCCGATTATTAATCGCATTTCTTTCGGCCCTCCGCTGCGCAGAAACCAGGAACTGCTTGCCTTGTTTGCGGCCGGTGTGGTCACCCTGGGCGGCGGTCCGGCGACCCGGATTGTTTGCGATGAAAGTCAGTCCCGCTTCGTCCTGCACGGCCAGTTTACCCAGCAAAATTACCAGCGCCCGGTAGATGCCATAGTTATCGCCAGACTCGACGCCTATTCCCCTCTGACTGATGGCAGTGAGCTTAATCGTAATCTGCTTAAGAACGGGATCATTACGCCTTATATGAACGGTGATTATCATCCGGGCGGTATGGCGGTAGATAAAGCGCTGCATCCGATTAACGCTCGTGGAGTGGCCGACGAAAACCTTTGGGCGATCGGTTTCCCCGTTGAAGGTGCCCATTACTACACCCATGCGTTGCCACGCCCACATTTGCCATCGCGACAGTTTGAGGATGCGAATATCAGCGTGAAGAGCTGCCTGAGCCGTCTTGTCCGACAGGCGTCTTCGCGCACCACAACTGTGGAGGCATCAGCATGACCGAGCAGAACAGTTTACAGCCGGGAAACGTGCGGTCATTCAGTCGCTATTTAGTGGATAACAAGCGCCCTCGCGAAGAGAGCGTTATCTGGAAACGGTCGTCCATTTTGCAGGCCCTGCAAACCGAAGAATTCACCGCGCGCGGGGCACTGTTTCTTGAAAATCCCCATCGCGAGAAGCAGGGCGAAACGTTGCATGATCTCTCGGTCACCGTTCAGGTTATTCCAGCCGGCGACCTCACCACGCCACATTCTCACTCGTTCTGGCATCTGTACGTGGTGATATCCGGAAAGGGGGAACTGGTGCTGGATAATCAATCTCCGACGCCGTTAGCCAGCGGTGACGTTATTTATTTACCGGCATGGAGTGAGCATCAGTTTATTAATCCGGAGAATGAAAACCTGCTTTTGTATGTGATCCAGAATTTGCCGGGTATGGCAAAGCAGGGAACATTATTGCGAAACGATGGAGATAAAACTTACTCGCCTCATTCGAAATAAATTACTTAATTATTAAAGGTATCATCATGGCTGAAATATCTTCGTCTCCATCGCTTAGCGCATCAAAAGTAATGACGCACGTCTTCTTGCCGTTTGCTTTCGGGCATTGCGCGTCATTTCTTTTCAGGAATATTAATGCGGTATTAGCGCCCTTTTTGATTTCGGCAATGTCGCTGTCAGCGGGGCAGCTCGGCATTTTATCCAGTGCGTATTTCTTCTCATTTTCTCTGGCGCAGCTGCCGGTCGGGCTGGCGCTTGATCGCTATGGTCCGAAACGTGTGCAGCTTACCCTGCTTGGCGTGGCGGTGGCAGGGGCGGTGCTGTTTGGTATCGGGCACAGTTTTACCACCTTATTGCTGGCGAGAATACTCATCGGGCTGGGGTTGGCGGCCTGTTTTATGGGCTCAATTAAAGTGCTCTCATTTTGGGTGCCGGTAGGAAAATTACCGTCGATTCATGGATATCTCCTGGCGGCAGGCGGACTGGGCGCGATGTTGTCAACCTTGCCGGTTGCCTGGCTGGTAGGATTTATCTCCTGGCGTACGCTGTTTTTCGTCATGGCAGGCATCACGCTGATGGTGATGTTGGCCATCGCTTTGTGGGTACCGAAAGATCCGGTTGAACACAAAATGGTGAAGTGGCCGAGCCTCGCCTCCTTGATTGAGGTATATAAGGACCGCGCGTTTCGCAAAGTAATCAGCCTGTTGCTGCTTCCGCACACCGTCGCGTTTGGTTTACAGGGGTTGTGGATGGGGAAATGGTTGCAGGATGTCGGGCAGTACAGCCTCGCGCAAACCTCCGTGTATCTTTTCATCGGTATGGGCGCGGTAGTGGTGGGATCGTTGTCCGTGGGGGCGGTAACGCAATGGGCCGGAAAATTTAACATTAAACCGCTCGACGTAGGCGGTATCGGTATTGCGCTGTTTTTGGCCGTGCAGGTGCTTTGTGCATTAAATATCGTGCCATTGCTTCCCGCCTTGTCGATAGGTTTTACACTTATCGGCACCATCGCTGGCCTTGAATACACCATTGTCGCGCAGAATGTGTCACCGGCGATGACCGGCCGCGCGGCAACCTGTCTCAACCTGCTTATTTTGTTCGGTGCCTTCCTCACGCAAACGGTATTCGGGGTGATCATCGGATTCTGGCCAATGGATGCCGCAGGTCATTATCCGCACATAGCCTATCAGGCCGCGTTTGGTTTTATGATCCTCCTGCAGGCCCCTGGTTTCTTCAAATGGCTCGTTGGAGTGATGAAGCGTGGCTCATTAAAGACGGCGGATGACAGCTTATGATCACGCTCTATGGTTGCCGCACATCGTCTGCGACGAACAGAGTGCGCATTGCATTGCGTTTAAAAAATGCAACCTATCAATACGTTGAAGTTGATTTGCAACAGGGTGAGCATCTTACTTCCTCTTACCGCGAACTCAATGCGCAAAAAAAGCTGCCGTTGTTGAGCCATAACGATCAGAGAGTGACGCAGTCACTGGCGATTATCGAATACCTGAACGATACCCATGCTGGGCACGACATCCTGCCTCGCGATCCGCTGCAGCGGGCCGCCTGCAGGAGTTTTGCCTCGTTGTTCGCGGCCGATTATCACCCGCTGATCACCCGTCGTGTGGCAGACCAACTGCGTGCGTCTGGCGTGACCGAAACCGGTATCAGTCAATGGAAGCTGCATTGGCTAAACGAATCCCTGCAAGTGGCAGAAGAAACCTTGTCTCAGAGAGCCATTCAACACCCGTTTTGCTGTGGTGATGCTCCTACGATGGCGGATATCTGTCTTTTTGCTCAGTGTGAGTCGGCGCGAAAACAGGGGATAGCTCTGAGCCACCATACATTGCTCTTCGGCATTTATACGTTGTGTTATGCGCTTGATGCTTTCAGCGGGGATGCATAAAGGGCATTGGACGCGGCCAGGTGGCAGGTTCAGAAAAAATGGGCTTCCGAGTAGAAGCCAGTATCGACAATAAGCAGAGAAAACAGAAATGAATATGTTTAAAAAAACAGCAGTGGCGGTGGCATTCTTGTTGGCAAACGGGGCGGCGCAGGCTGCACAGACGGAGAAAATCAGCGACCCGCTGAAGTGGCCCGCGCAATGTGATGCAGTCACGTTTTCTGACAGCGACCTTAGCCTGGACAGATTGCCAGATATGGACCCGCAAAAGGCCACCCCGGAGCAGCTTGCCGCGATTAAAAAAATCAGCAACGGGCCGCGCGGGTGTATTTTCGGGCCGTTTTCGGTGTTGCTCAGAAGTCCGGAATTACTGACGCGTGTTCAGATGCTGGGTGAGCACGTGCGCTTCACGTCGGAATTGCCTAAACGTATCCGTGAATTCGCTATTCTGATTGCCGGGCGCGAGATGCAATCGCCCTACGAGTGGTACATTCATGAGCCGATTGCCTTACGCTCGGGTGTAACCCGTGAAACCGCCGATGCCTTGGCGGCACAGCGCAGACCTCCGCATATGACCTACGATGAAGCGATTACCTATCAATTCATCATCGAACTCCATAAAACGCACATGGTGCAGGATGCAACCTATAACGCCTTCAAAGCGCGTTTTGGCGAGTCGGGTGTCGTTGAAATAACTGCGCTGGACAGTTATTTCGGATTGCTTGGCCAGGAGCTTAACGTCGCGCGTACGGCAGCACCTGAAAATGTACAGCTGCCTTTCAATCCACCCTGGAAATCCTAAGGCTGCACGATGTCACTGACTATTACTGAAGAGTGTATCTATTGTGATATTTGCCGCCCGGCGTGCCCTAACAGCGCGATTTCCGCAGGTGATGAATTTTATGTGATTAACCCAAACCTGTGCACGGAATGTGTGGGTCACTATGATGAGCCACAATGTCAGCAAGTGTGTCCGGTGGAATGTATTCCGCTGTTACCCGAACTTGCCGAAAGCAAAGAAAAACTTTGGGAGAAATATACGCTGATCACCGGGGCGGCTGTTTCCTGATACAGAAGTCATGCTAAATAAATATGTCTGGACGCACTGCCGGCCAGTTACGCCTGACTGACTTTTTCAGCCACTCTTTTTGCTTTGCAGGTACGCGTCATTGCTGTGAAGGAGGGAGATAACATCACAAAGCCCGCGAAAATTCACTTGGCGGGCTTTTCTCAATATTGCCAAGCATAAGACAGGGAGACGGCGCAACAGGCACCCAGTGCAATACGGTATCCCTTACCGTTAATACGGTACTGAAGAGACTTATGACGTGATCCGCCTGCCACACAGACCAGCAGATACAGACCGTGGTAATCGGAGACGTTAAAAGGGTTTATCAGACGGATTGAGACTATGGATTTTCGCGTCGGTAAGGGACATATGGGGACACGCGATTATCGAACTCACCTGGCCCGAGATTTGACCACCAACTTTCCCCGATGCGGAGGGTGACATCAAAATACATCGGAAGGCGTTTCCACGCTAACCTGTTGAATCAAAATAATATAAGGATTCGCAAGGATGCATGAAAGAAGAAAAGTGGCTCCTCTGACTGGACTCGAACCAGTGACATACGGATTAACAGTCCGCCGTTCTACCGACTGAACTACAGAGGAATCGTGTGAACGAGGCGCATATTAAGGGCAGCCTATTGTGCTGTCAACGGTAAAAAACACGTATTTATTCAATTGGCTACCAATTCGTCAATGCGCTAGCGAATTAAGCGGATTCCGGCGATAACGCCGCCAACCGCGCCAGCGGATGCTGGCGGTAAAAACGCTGCAGGTGCTGATACATCGCCGGAAAGCGATCGGCAATGAGGTCGGGCGCGCTAAAGAAATATTCCGACAGCACGGCAAAGCACTCTGCGGGATCGCTGGCGGCATAGGGATCGAGAGTGGCCGCTTGCTCACCCACCAGCGCCACCTCGGCTTCAATATCTTCCATGGCTTGCAGCAGATCCTTTTCCCACCGCGCCACGTCGCGCAGGGCAAGGGCTGGAATGCCGCTGGTGTAACCGCTGCCGCGCGCATCCAGCTTGTGCGCCACTTCATGGATTACCAGGTTGAATCCTGAGAGGTCAAACGAATCCTCTATATCCACGGCATTCAATACCACCGGCCCTTGCGTCCAGCTTTGACCGGCGTGCAGCGTCGCGGCGTGGTGCACCAGCCCGCTGTCGTCTTGCCAGCTGTCTTCAACGTGAAAAGGTTCAGGATAAATTAACACTTCATGAAAGCCGTCCAGCCACTCCAGCCCCAGTTCGCGTATTGGCAGGCAGAACAGCAGGGCAAGGCGTGCGGTCTGTAATTCGCTCAGCCGCAGGTCTGCCAGCGGGGTGATTTTTTTAAGCCGTAGAAAGCGCTGCGCCAGCAGGATAAGCGCGTGCTGTTCGTCGCGGGTGAGCAGAGAAAATATCGGCTGCGCCAGCGCCTGTTGCCAGGGCAGCGCAGTCACAGCGGCATCGTTCTGCCCGTTCCACGGCCATTTGAACATGCATGACTCACTTTGCGAAGAGAGAGGAGGCGTGATGCGGCACGGCCAGGCGGCACTGCGCATCAAGGCCACATATTCAAACAGTTGCCTGCAGCCTTGTCTGTGATAGTTCTAGCAAAGTGGTGAACGCGACAGGTAAAAAAGGCGGTCAACGTGACCGCCAAAACGGGCGTTAACTGAGACGTTCAACTTGTTTAAACGCGATGACCCATACCCACGGGTTAACCTCCCAGCTGGTGGCACCGTACTGTTTCTGCCACGCTTTGCGGTAGGCCTCTTTGGGCGATTCCGCATTCATGTTCATGGTGAAAAAATTATTCAGAAAATGCGAGTCGGTCTGCACGCCTTCGGCAATGATATCTTCTTCGCTGATGTCCTGAATCTTTTCCGCCCGCACCGCGGTAATCTCCAGATCGATGCGACTCGCCCAGCGCGGCATGTGAATCGCGGTTTGCCAGCCAAATTGGTCGGCATCCTGAACGTTCTCTTCGAGCTGGCCCAGTTCATTACTGTCGGCACGATACTGGCAGAAGCTGGGATTGCGGAACGGCAGCGGATCGCGTTCGTAGTCCGCGAGCTGTGCCTCTGGCACCAGTGGACCGCGCCAGGTTTCGCGCACCCACAAGCGGTCGCCTGGCTGCCCAAATGGGCAGTGTGAGCTGACGTCTGCCATCGACATCAATCGGCGACCGTGCTGGTGGTTAGCCGTCACGTCAAACGCGTGCACACCCTCGTGGTGATCCTGTCCCGGACCAAATGCTTGCGTTTTCATAATGCGTCGGGTCTGGGTCTGCTGACCAATCAGCAGGGCGCGTACCCGCTGTTCAGAAAAAAGAATGGGCCGTTCTTTCATTGTGTACCTCATATTTTATCGCTGGCCCGGAGGCCTCACCGAGACATCCGCATTCTTAAATATAGAAATCAGCATAATGAGTTTGAATCAATTTGCTTAATAATTTCTCGCTGCAGTATCTGACTCTTTTCGGGGATTCCGGACATAAAAATGGCTTTGAGAGCAGCAGGGCAATTCACTGCCGCGCCAGGGCATCAAAGCCGGAAATTTTCCCTATACAGTACGTTATCACGGACGCAATGGGAATCTTTTCAGATTTTACCCCAGGTTTTTAGGCGCGAACATCGGTAGAGTGACTTTCCAGTTCGCACAATAATTGTGCCAGCAGCGGAGTGGTTTCGGGTTTAAATTGATTACTGATGTTTAAGGGATACCGCTAAAGTAAACGTCTGGTAAGAGGAGCGAAAACCTTTAAAACATCATGGATTAGCTGAGATCCTCACGGCTTTGGCGTCTATATTACTGGCGGTAAGGCGGTGCCTTAGGCGCAAATGTCAAAAAAGTGTCATGGCCGCGCCGTTATGATGCGTTGGCACGGCCCACATGAGGCACGGCACTATAAGGCTCAACAAGGAGAGCACGATGTCATTGATCCGCTGGCAGCAACGTTATGAAAACTGGCTGCAACTGAACTGGCAGCACGACGATAAAGCTCATGATATCGCGCATCTGCGCCGCGTCTGGATCACCGCGCAGCGTATTATGCAAGGCAGCCAGGCAGACCCACACGTGGTGCTCACCGCCTGTTATTTCCACGATGTTGTTAACCTGCCGAAAAATCATCCCGAGCGCCATCTTGCTTCAACTTACGCAGCAGAAGAGACGCGTCGTATCTTGCAGCAGGATTTCCCCGACTTTCCCGCCGACTCAGTTGATGCCGTTGCGCATGCCGTGCAAGCGCATAGCTTCAGCGCGCGCATAGCACCGCGCACGCTGGAAGCCAAAATTGTGCAGGATGCCGACCGGCTGGAATCACTCGGCGCGATTGGCCTGGCGCGGGTGTTTTATACGGCAGGCGCGCTGGGACGACCACTGTTCGACAGTGAGGATCCACTTGGGAAGACGCGTGAGCTGGATGAAGTTAAGTGGACGCTCGATCATTTTCAAACCAAACTCCTGCGCTTGCCGGAGACCATGCAAACCGATAAGGGGCGCGCGCTGGCCGAGCATAACGCCGATTTCCTGGTGCACTATATGGCAAAATTGTGCGCAGAATTACAGGGCGATCTCACGTCTCTGGAATCTTCTGTGTTAAGCGATTTCAGTCGCCTACAGCCAGAATATTAAATTTTTATGACAGTCTGTTAACTTTCTGCCGCTTCCGTTACGTTGTTGGAAATAAAAAAGGGAGTATCAAAATGACCGAGACCGTTAACTTAACCATAAAGATCGATCCGGCGCTGAAAGAACAGATCAAACAGCTGGCGGCCGACCATCAAATTTCCATGAGTCAGGAGATTGTAAATCGTTTACAGGCCAGCCTGGACACGGTTGAGCAGCCTGACGTTGATAGCCTGCACACCGAAGAGAGCGTGACGGATCAGCTTACCGCCTCCGAACTTAAGCAGATTCGCTTACTGCTAAAGAAAAACCGCAAGAAAAAGTCCTAACCACAAACCCATCCTCTGCGATGGGTTTGTTAGCCTGACGCCCCGTGTTTGGCGGCAACATGGCCGAACATGCGGCGTTGATCCCTTTTCCTTCCTTTTACACTATGACCGCCCGACGTAACGCAGCGTCGCCGCGCTATGTTATGGCCGCACTGGCTTATCCTCATTGTCTCTATCATCTTGTGTCGCTGTCGTGTGCGGAAAAGCCATGCCGCATCACCGCGGGTTAAGCCTGTAAGCCTCGCCGCAGAAACTTTCGCTTTTGCCTTTAACCGCTAAAGTTGTAGAAGCCTTGTTTAACAGGAGACGCCATGGCTGACGTCCATTCCCAAGAGACGCGTAGCAAAAACATGCGCGCTATCCGTACGCAGGATACGGCGATTGAGCTGCGTGTGGCCGCCATACTCAAAGATCGCGGGTTTACCTACCGTGTGCAGGATAAAGCCCTGCCGGGCCGCCCGGATTTCGTGCTGCCGCAGGAAAAAGCCATTATTTTTGTTCACGGCTGCTTCTGGCATCGTCATCACTGCTATTTGTTTAAGATGCCTGCCACGCGCACGGAATTCTGGCGCGGCAAAATCAACAGCAACGTCGAGCGCGACCGGCGCTATGTGCAGCAACTGCAGCAAAACGGCTGGAAAGTATTGATTGTCTGGGAGTGCGCGCTGCGCGGTAAGCTGCAGCTGTCAGAATGCGCGCTGATTGAGCGCCTGGAGGAGTGGCTACTGGCCAGCGAATCCAGCGGGGAGATAGATCATCAAGGATTGCATCCCTGGCGCGAAACCTAGGCGAAAAAGTTGCTTTCGCGCGGCGAAATCGCTTAGATCACCCCCTTTTATCTGGGACGCGGAATAGACCATGAGCAGTATCAAACTGACGGTTAAACGCCTGTATCAATTACACAATGAGCGCATGGTAAACACGCGGGCCACCGCGCGTATCTATCTCGGCGACCGGTTGGTTGCTACGGAAGAGATTACCGGCATGACAGAAAGTCCGGTGAGCAAATACGTGCACGCTGGAGAACTGGCGGGAGAGACGCCGCGCGTCGAGTGGGATTGTACCGGCATCGCAGACATGGTCGTTACGGTGGTTGAACGCTGTCCCTGTTGTCAGGATCACGAACCGGAATAAGGAAAATCATTTTGGCAGGAACCAGTTTACTCACGCTTTTGGATGATATCGCCACGCTGCTTGACGATATTTCAGTTATGGGGAAAGTTGCGGCAAAGAAGACCGCCGGCGTATTGGGCGACGATCTCTCGCTAAATGCCCAGCAGGTCACAGGCGTGAAAGCCAATCGGGAGCTGCCGGTAGTGTGGGGCGTCGCGAAAGGCTCGTTCCTCAACAAACTGATTCTGGTGCCGCTCGCGCTGGTGATCTCCGCGTTTGCGCCGTGGCTCATCACCCCGCTGCTTATGATTGGCGGGGCGTATCTTTGCTATGAAGGCGTGGAAAAAGTGCTGCACAGTTTGCAGCACGATAAAGCGGAGAAGAGTCCTGAAGCGCGGCAGCAGCGCCTCGATAAACTGGCGCAGCAAGATCCGCGACAGTATGAAAAAGATAAGGTCAAAGGCGCGGTGCGCACCGATTTTATCCTGTCGGCGGAAATCGTGGCCATTACGCTCGGGATTGTGTCAGACGCACCGCTGCTGAATCAGGTATTGATTCTGGCGGGCATCGCCATTTTAGTCACCATCGGCGTGTACGGCATTGTGGCGATGATCGTGAAAATTGATGACGTGGGCTACTGGCTGCGTGAAAAATCCTCAACGCTGGCGCAGGCCATCGGCGGTGTACTGCTGGCGCTGGCGCCTTGGCTGATGAAAATACTCACCGTGGTGGGCACGCTCGCCATGTTCCTGGTGGGCGGCGGCATCGTGGTGCACGGCATTGCGCCGCTGCATCACGCCATCGACGCGTACAGTCAGGGATTCACGGGCCTTGTGGCTTCACTCCTCAGCAATGGGGCTAACTTAGTGCTGGGCTTCATCATTGGGTCGATTGTGCTGCTGGGGGTAAATCTGATTGCGAAGCTCCGCGGCTAACAGGTATAAAGCGCGGGTAAAATTAATCACAGGTCAGGAGAACGATGATGAACGACGATATGTTCGAATTTGATATCGATGCACAGCTGGAGCAGGCTGAAGCCAAAGCGGCAGAAAAGGCGAATGAAGTCCCAGCGGATCTCAGCGACGAAGCGGACTGCGAAGGCTGCAAAATCTAAACTCTCCGAAGTACTGTTCAAAGCCGATAAGAAATCTTATCGGCTTTTTTTATAAACAATATTTTTCACTCCTGATTCCGAATTCGTCACACTAATAACATTATCCTATAGGCAATCACGCCGCAGAGCTGCTATACCTGAATACGTTTACTCAACGTTAAAAGGGAGGGTGCGGTATGAATTTTGCGATAAGTGACGAAGTTCAGCACAATGAGGGCGGTCCCGTTATGGTCGTGACCGGCTATGCCAGTGGAATGGTGGAGTGTCGTTGGTACGATGGCTTTAGCGTGCGTCGGGAAGCGTTTCGCAGCGATGAACTGACCCACGCGTCAGCGGAGAGTCCGCTGGCAAGCTGATGGCGGAGCGGGGCCGCATTAGCGCCCCGTTTTCACTGTTTCGATGCCCACCTTATCGCCGCGTTGCGCATTACCCTCAATGCCGTTGCTCTCGTTGATGACGTATCGGCTCTCCTGACGCAGACGCTGTACGACCGCTGCCGCGCTAGATACACTGCCTCCACTGTTTTGTCATCGGAGTTCATTGGCTGATGCCTGTTTCTCCTCTGTCAGCGATTCGGACGAATCCCTTTTTGCGCGTGCATCTCTGTTTTCTGGCGGTGTTCTTTTTCTCCGCCTGCATAACGGCCTATGAAGCGCGGGAACTCAAAAACAACTACGAAGCGCGGCAGGCGGCGCAGCTGGCAGAGGTGCAAAAAAATCTCGACAGTGCGTTTCAGGAAAGCCTTGATGAGCTGGTGTATTACGAAAAAATGCTCACTTACGCGCTGCACCATCCGCTTGACCACAACCGCACGCGCGAGACGTTTGCCCGCTTTGACACGCTGCGCCAGCAGCCCACCTGGCAACTGCAACTCACCACGCTGCGCAGCGTGCCGCTCAACGGCGTGAGTGATGCCTGGCTTAAGCGCGATCCACTGCTGCTGCGCAGCGAGCCGCGCCTGCATCAGGAGCTCAGCGCCGCGCTGGAATTTAGCTATATCCTGCAGTTTTCCGATCCTAACCAGGCGTTTCACTCGCGCTTCTGGTACCTGTCCCGCGCCGGCTTTTACATCAGTTCACGTCCGCCGGACTCGCCGCAGATTCTGGAAAAAAGCTATGCCACCATGGTTCAGCGTGACTATTTTCGCACTCAGGCACCCGATAATCCGCACCATGCGCGACAACGCTGGACCACGGCCTACCAGGGCGAATTTAACGAAGGGCTGATGCTCACCGTCAGTACGCCTATCGTGAGCGATGGCTATTGGTTTGGCGTGCTGTCCATGGATTTTACCCAGCAGCGTATCCGCCAGCTGCTGGCGAACGCGCGCATGCAATTGCTGCCGGGCAGATTAGTGATGGTCGATCGCGCCCTGAATGAGATTGCGCGCCTGGAGAGCGAAGACGCACACGCGCTGAGCCCACAGCAGCGAACCTGGCTTCTGCAGCAGATCGCGCACCAGCCGTCCGGAATAATGCATCTGGGCAGCCAGTTTATTAGCTGGAAAAAGCTGGCTCACGTTGATGCCTATCTGATCAATGTGCAGAGCCTCAAGCAGGCGTTGTCGCAGGAGTCCGGTCGCGTCATGCTGTTCCTGTTGGTCATGTGGCTGCTGTTTACGCTGCTGTTGTGGCTGGCACATCGCGTAATTATTCGGGCGATTGCACGGATGGATGCGCTGTCGAGCCGGCTGCACTGGCGCGCCAACTACGATGGCTTAACGCAGCTGTTGAACCGCAACGCCTTTTTTGAGCGCTTTGTCATATTGGCCAAACAGCACCAACAGCAGCAGCGTCCGCTGTCGGTGATCCAACTGGATATTGACCACTTCAAACGCGTCAACGACACCTGGGGACACCATGCCGGGGATCAGGCGCTGGTGCAGGTGGCCGGGGTGCTAAAACACACGGTGCGCGAACACGATGTCGCAGGACGCATTGGCGGGGAGGAGTTCTGTCTGGTGCTGCCGGACACCCCGTTGAACGAAGCGGAAGCCGTGGCCGAGCGTATTCGAGCGCGCCTCGCGGCAAAAACGCTGCTGGTGAATGCCAGCACCACGTTTAGCGTGACGCTGTCGGCGGGCGTCAGCAGCAGCGAAGAGCAGGGCGAGTATCACCCTGAACGTTTGCAGGCGGCAGCCGATCGCCGCCTCTATCTGGCGAAAAATCGCGGGCGCAATAGCGTGTGCGCGCAGGACTAAACGTCGCCCTGATTGTCCTCCTCTACCGCTTTGTAAATGCGCTGCAAGATGTCGGGGAAAGCAGACTGCACGCGGCTCCAGCTCGGAATAAACGGTTTCTCGTTAGGACGTTCGATAAACGCCTGGCCGGCGTCGAGAATCGCTTGGGTAAACATTTCCACGGCCGCCTCTTCAACGTGCTGATCGAATTTCAGCCCGTTCATCGCCGCTTCGTGGTTGTAGGTCTCCATGATATCCAGCGCGTTGCGGTAGTAGGTGGCTTTCAATACGCGGAATGAATCGCTGGTCAGCGGCACGCCCATGGTAGCCAACTTGCGCAGCAGAGACTGGACGATGTCATTGCTCATCCGTTTCAGCCCGCCGGTGCCATCCTCTTCCGCCAGCGGCTGATGTTTATGATCGTAGTTGTCAGCGATCTCCACCTGACAGGTCTGGCGCGTGGTGTAGTTGCGATAGATCTCCGACAGCACGCCAATTTCCAGCCCCCAGTCGCCGGGAATTTTGATGCCGTTGAGCACGTGAGTACGCATGGCAAATTCGCCTGACAGCGGGTAGCGAAAGCTGGTGAGGTAATCAAGGTATTCGGAATGACCGTACACTTTTTGCAGCGAGCGCAGCAGCGGCCCAACCAACAGGCGGCCCACGCGGCCATTGAGCTTACCGTCGGCCACGCGCGCATAGAAGCCTTTGCAAAATTCATACTGGAAAGCCGGATTGGCCAGCGGGTAGAGCAGGCGTGCCAGCATACCGCGCTCATAGGTCACAATATCGCAATCGTGGAGCGCCACGCACTGTGTGCGGTCCGACGCCAGCGTATAGCCGGTGCAGAACCAGACGTTACGGCCTTTACCCGGCTGGCTGGGGGACAAGCCCTCTTTGTCCAGCTCGGCATCGATGGCTTTAAGGCGGGGACCGTCATTCCACAGGATGCGGTGGCGCTGCGGTAGACGCGAAAAGAAGTCGCGCGCAAACATGAACTGATCGCGATCGGCGCGATCAAGGCCAATGACGATCTCATCAAGATAGGGAACTTTCGCCAGTTCGGTGACGATGTTGTCCAGCGCCGGGCCTTCCAGCTCAGAAAACAGAGACGGTAAAATCAGGCCCATTTTACGTCGGCGGGCAAAGCGCACCATCTCCTTTTCCAGCGATTCAACGCTGCGGTGGGTGAGATTATGAAAGTTGGTAATCACGCCGTTCTGGTAAAAATCACTCATCGTCTCATCCTTAATCAAAGGGGGATTACGTCAGGAAGTGGTCGAGCCCTTCACGCCAGCCCTCGGGGCCGGTATGCGTGGTACGGTAAATGCGGTCAGCGTCGCTGCGTTGTAGCGTCACCGGGGTTTTGCTGAAGCCTTTGATGATCACGGCGTAATCCACGGCTTCCAGCATGGGGATGTCGTTGGGCCCATCGCCCAGCCCCAGGGTAGTCCGCGTGAAGCCTTCGTTTTTAGCAAGATGGTGAAGCACCTGAGCCAGTGCCACGCCCTTGCCGCAGCCTGCGGGCATGACGTGCCAAAAGCGTCCACCCTGCGTGAGTGACAGTTGGTGTGCGGTCAGCGCCGTACGAAACGCTTCCAGCTTGTCGGCATCGTCGCGCCACAACAGAACTTCGGATGCTTCGCGCATGCGGCTTTTGCGCGCGTCGGCCAGCGACAGGCCGGTGAAGTTAGCGACATCAGCGTCGCTGAAATCACAAAAGCTATCAAAGCGGAATTGTGCTTTTAGGCTGCTGAGCGTGGCGCAAAGCGCCTGGTACGCCTCACCCGGTTCGTCGCGGACGGTTTGCTCTTCGCCTGTCGAAACCCGCGCGCCGTTTTCAGCGATAAAGGGTGCGCCAGCGATGCCCAATGCTTTCTGCAACGGAATCATCTCAGCGGCGGTTTTACTTGAGCAGAGCACCACCGGAATGTGCTGTTGCTGCAAGCGCGTCAGCCACTCGCGTGCGGCTTCCCAATTGTAGTCGTGATGATCCAGCAGCGAACCGTCCAGATCGGTTACTACCAATAGCGATGAATCAAACGCAGGCATCGCAGCACTCCTCGGGCCAGTGACGTCGGTAAAGTAGCGAGTCATCAGTATAATGCGTTCTGGCGTTCGCACTTTCCTGCGCGGTAACGGCGGTGATTTCCAGGAGTAATCTTAAAAGCAGCGGTTTTACTGAGTTTCGCATCAGCCAAACCGGCCGCAGAGGAAGTAAAAAGATAAGGCGATCAACAGGCTAGAAAAAGTACGCTGCCAGAGGGGCATCCCGCCGCACTGCCGGGGCTTGTGTTGTGCCCACTTAAGCGTAATCTGAGCGCTGTGTTAAGAGTTCCCTGGTGTAACGAACCTACTGAATCATTTGGCCCAGTTTAATGCTGGGCCTTTTTTTGAAATCGATTTCATCGGTTCGCCTCAATACAGCTAAAGTCGCGAATATCCAACTCGAACGCCTCCGCCAGCTCGCTATAGGTGGTAAAGGATCGTTCGCCGACGCTAACCCACTGCGCTTGCTCGCCCTCCATATACGTCTGGATGTCACCTGAGGTTGTTTTGCGGATCGCCTCCAGCAGCGCCTCCACGTCAAGGGGTGCTTCCCGCTGTTCATCTGTTTTCATTGCCTACCTCCAACAACGTTGGCGACTGCAATCAGTATAGTCGAGGGGGTTGCGTACGCGGCGGGCAAAAAAAAGCCCGCGCTGCGCGGGCAAAATCCTTGTTACTTCTTGGTTGACTGCACTTTTGGGGTGGGCAGTGGTAGAGAGTGTAAAACGCGACGACGTCAGGCGTCTCGCAGTAAAACGTTAAGAGAGTGAAAAGCGTGTCCTTGACACATCTTTACCGGGCGCCTCTGCGCGAACCAGGCGCATCGTCTATGCTTACGTCTGACCAATTAAGAACACTATCAGGGAGTTAACATGGATCTTTTTCGCATTATCATTGCTATTTTACTGCCGCCGCTGGGGGTGTTTCTGCAGGTAGGATTTGGCGGTGCGTTTTGGCTTAATATTCTGCTGACGCTGTGTGGCTATATTCCGGGCATCGTTCACGCCGTGTGGGTTATCGCGCGACGTTGATCGCGATCGGGTTCGCAACGCTCTCTTTCGGTACACTGTTATCCACGATAAGCGCGGGAGTAAAACGCATGCAGGTAAATGATCGGGTATCAGTGAAGACCGACGGTGGACCCCGTCGCGTGGGGACGGTGCTGGCAGTAGAAGCCTTCAACGAAGGCACCATGTATCTGGTGGCGCTGGAGGATTATCCGTTGGGGATCTGGTTTTTCAACGAGAGCGAACACGCAGAAGGGGTGTTTGTCACCCCCTATCAAGACGCCTAACCGCACGGCACTGCGCGATGGCTTCCCCGCGGAGGGAAGCCATCGCGGCAGGCGTAAATCAGAACGTTTCCCAATTGTCGCTACCGGACGCCGCCAAAGCGGGGCGGGGCGCGACAACCGGCGTTTTTAGCGCGGTCGCTGCCGGAACAACGCGTTCAGCCGGACGGTCATTCAGGCGGAACACCGCCACTGCCTGCGTCAATTTACCCGCTTGATCTTCGAGAGAAGCGGCGGCAGAGGACGCTTCTTCCACCAGTGAGGCGTTCTGTTGGGTCACATTATCCATTTCGGTCACCGCCAAACTCACCTGCTGGATGCCGCGGCTCTGCTCATCCGATGCGGCTGCAATCTCAGACATAATGTCGGTGACGCGGCGAACCGCCTCAACAATCTCGCCCATGGTGCTGCCGGCTTCACTGACCTGATGTGAACCGTTGGCGATCAGACCGACGGATTCCGCAATCAGCGTTTCAATCTCTTTGGCCGCCTGGGCACTGCGCTGCGCAAGGTTGCGGACCTCACTGGCAACCACGGCAAATCCGCGGCCTTGCTCACCGGCACGCGCCGCTTCCACAGCAGCATTCAGTGCGAGAATGTTGGTCTGGAAAGCGATACTGTTAATCACGTTGGTGATTTCAGCGATTTTCTTCGAGCTGCCGGAGATATTGTTCATGGTCTTCACCACGCCGCTCACCAATTCACCGCCGTTACGCGCTTTGCCGGAGGCATCTGCGGCCAACTGACTGGCATGATGCGCGTTCTCGGCATTTTGCTTCACGGTTGCCGTCAGCTGTTCCATGCTGGCCGCCGTTTGTTCTAACGCGGAGGCCTGCTGTTCGGTGCGTGACGAGAGATCGGTATTGCCCGCCGAGATTTCGCTGGACCCTTGATAAATGGCCACGGCTCCTTCACGTACCGTGCCGACCGTGCGCACCAGCGACGCCTGCATCAATTGCAGACCGTGCAGCAAGCTACCAATTTCGCCGCGGCCACAGGCTTGCTCAGGCGCGGTTAAATCGCCTTGCGCAATGCGTTCGATGCGCTCGACCGAATGGCGCAGCGGGGTAATCACAACGCGACGCAGGAAGATAAAGGTCAGCAGCACCAGCAACACGGCGCTGACGAAAGCAACGCCCATGGCGATAAAGCCCATGTGCGACTGACGCGCGGCCTGAGCATTAATGGCGTTGGCGCGGTCGGTGCGAATTTTGATCGCTTTCAGCAAAATCTCGTTATAGGCATCGTCCAGCTTGCGCGTGACGTCTGTTTCCTGCGCGATAATGCTTTCAAAACTGCCTTGCTTAGCCGATTCAATCATCGGCTTGAGGCCTTTTTCCACGTAGTCGTTAAAGCGGGTGGTCAGCGGACCGTCCAGCGCAATGCCCTCCGGCGTTTTATCCGGACGGTTCATATAGAAGTTGAAGCCTTCTCGCGCCTGATTAATACGCTGCTGCGTCCGCGCCAGGTCGGCGCGGTAGCTGTCCATTTCCCCAATGCGGGCCGCCGCACCCGACTGAATGACGTTCAGACGCGCGGTGCGCAGGTGGTTCGAGCTGTTAGAGAGCCCCATGCGAATCTGAATTTCATTGGTTGCGTCGTTGAGCGATTGGTTGCCCAGTACAAGAAAATAACTGGCGAGGCCAATGCACAGCGCGAAAAGCAGCAGAATGCCACCAAAAATAATGCTGAAAAGCGGCATCAGGCGGAGGTTTTGCCAGATGCTGAGCTTATCTTGCCCATCAATTGATGCTGTTTTCATATCCTTGCTCTCGTTTTAGGTAGGAGGTGCTGAAAACAAGCATCGGCATCGGCCGGGAAAGGATTAGGTGAGGAAGTGCGATCCAGGTCGCAAAATGAGCAAAAACGCCAGGTCCTGCGTCAACAGGGCCTGGCGAACAAGATTAGCCTGCGTGTGTCAATGCGCGAAGAAAGGCTTCGCTTATAATTAGCGTACGTTTACATAAATGCCGGATGTAACATTATCTGTAAGGCGTACTACATGGTATATCACTTGCTTATTGTGCGTTTTAATTTTGCGCTTAATATTGCCTTTATGTGACGAAACGGTTTTGGCTTTAATTTGCATCTTGTCTGAAATTTGAATGGTGTCATGACCTGACATCCACATTTTCAGCATATTAGATTCCGTTTGGCTTAATGTCAGTGGATGAATATCCATCCCGGCTGAAATACGCGGGGATGCATTAAGTTTCTTTTGCAGGTAAGTTCCCAGCAAGGAGTCTAATGTCGATGTTTTTATCGATTTTGACGTAATAATCAAGTTCTTACGAACGTAGAGGTATTCCTCAAAATGGATATTCGAGATAGCCATAAAGATAAAGAATAAGGTGTCAGGATGCTGTGTGATAATAGCACGAATACGATCGCTTGAATCCGCTTCATGAATGAAGCATTCCTCGTTAATAAAAACGACGCCCGGCTTCAGTTGTTCACATTTTTGTTGCAGTTGTTCAATGTCAGTCACCGGAGTTATGTTTTTCTTTTTAACTCCTTTAGCAGACATATAATCCGATAGTCCCAGGCGTGTGTAATTACATGAATCCAAAATAATCGTTGGCATTATAGCGACCCTCACCAATTTGTTATCCGTTTAAATCAACGATGAATACGCGTTTGCGGTACGAGAGAATTTTCTAAAGACACTTTTTTATTTTGCTCGGCAGACTGGCGTAAAGCAGCCGTGCGCCAAAATGAGTCTTCCCTGAACCCTTCTGCGAAGTTTTTATGTGCTGCATCCACGTCACTTTTGCCCCTGCGATAGTGGGAATCGCCTGGAATTTGCTTTAAGTGTATACATCGCTCTGTTTTTGAGAGCCTTGTCACTATCGCGCATGTCACAGACAAATCTGATAGGACAATTCTTAAAAACATTTAGATCGCGAAAGTGTGACGTTTCAGCGAGTGTTGACAATGCCGGAAAAAAGGGATTTAGACAAGAAAAATCGCTTTTAAATTTTTTTTGTTTAAAAACAGCCTTTTGAGCATTTTATCAACCGATCCTTTTCGGCATAAGCCTTAAGAATCGTCTGACTAAAATACTCCAGGACGGGTTCAATAAGAATGATTTTTGCGCTTAGTGCGAATTTATCAGAAAAACCTCAGTTGATTTCTGACAAATATGGTTTGAAAAATGCACAGATTGTTTTTGATTGTTTAACTATCGCATTAGCCGTTCGACAGTATTGTTAATCATCCTGCACGAGAGAGTTCTGAGACAAACTGCGCGAGTAAATCAAAGACTTCCCCGAACAGATGTTCGCAGAAGGGGGCGAGAAGGGGCATTACCAGACCCAGGCTGAGTATGCCGACCGTTAAGGTGACCGGGAAACCAATTGCGAAGATCGACAGTTGAGATGCAACACGGTTTAACAAACCCAGGGCCATGTTAAGCGTGAGCAACAGAACTATTAACGGCAGCGCTAACATCATGCCATTAAGGAAAATTAACCCACCTGATTTCACCAGCGCCATAAACGCATTTGCGTTAAGAGGACGATCGCTAATCGGCAGCGTATGAAAACTGTCCACCAGCAGAGAGATCAGCCACAGGTGTCCGTTAAACGTCAGGAACAGTAGCATCGCCAGCATGTCGAGAAAACGCGCAAGCACCGGCATGTTAAGACGGCTGGCAGGATCAAAAAAGGTGGCGAAAGAGAGGCCCATTTGCAGGCCCACCACTTCACCGGCCATCCGCACCGCGGCTATCGCCAACTGCATAGTAAAGCCGATGCCCACACCAATCAGTAATTGCTGTAGCAATATCCAAAAGCCCGCAGGGGTAAACAGCGTCACCTCGACCGGCGGCAGCACCGGCAAAATGACCCAGGTAATCAGCAGAGCCAAACCCACTTTCACCCGCTTGGGGATCGCTTTTTCACTTAAAAGTGGAGCGGTGGCGAACAGGGCCAGCAGACGGACCATCGGCCAAAAAAATTGCGCGACCCAATGGATCAGCTGGCTACTGTCGAGGTTAATCATCAGCCGATGATATAAGGCAGGTTGGTAAACAGGGTACGCATGTAGTCCAGAATCAGATTTAGCATCCACGGACCCGCGATCACGCCGGTTGCGGCAACGGCCAGCACTTTCGGGATAAACGCCAGCGTCTGCTCGTTGACCTGCGTAGCCGCTTGTAGAATGCTGATAATCAGACCGCTAATCAGCGCCACCAGCAGCATGGGGGCTGCCAGCATCAGAGCGATACGCATCGCGTCCTGACCAATCACCATTACGGATTCGGGTGTCATGCTGCACTCCAGTTAAATCAAAGGAAGGTGTTAGGAGTAGAAACTTTGTGCCAGGGAACCCACCAGCAGCTGCCAGCCGTCCACCAGAACGAACAACATCAGCTTGAAGGGCAGGGCGATAGTCGCGGGCGGCACCATCATCATACCCAGCGCCATTAACACGCTGGCCACCACCAAATCGATAATCAAAAAGGGAATAAACACGGTAAAGCCGATCTGAAACGCGGTTTTCAATTCGCTGGTCACGTAAGCCGGCAATAAGATGCGCATCGGTACGGCTTCCGGGCCTTCAATTGGCGCGGTATTGGCCAGACGGGCGAACAGCGCCAAATCGGCTTCGCGCGTTTGACGCAGCATAAAGGCGCGCAGCGGCTGAGCCCCTTTGTCTATCGCCACCTCCATGCTGATTTTATCCTGACTGAATGGCAGATAGGCGTCGGCGTAAATCTTGTCGAAGGTGGGCGCCATAATAAAGAAGGTTAAAAACAGCGCCATGCCCACCATCACCTGGTTAGGCGGTGCCGATGGTGTGCCCATCGCATTACGCAGCAGGCCAAACACGATAATGATGCGCGTAAAGCTGGTCATCATCAGCAGCACGGCCGGAATAAACGTCAGTGAGGTAATAAACACCAGCGTTTGTACTGGCAAAGACCAGCTTTGGCCGCCGTTAGCCAAGGGTTGGCTCACTAAACCGGGTAATTGCGCGTGGGCAACCGGTGCCAGCAGCAGCAGCGGCAGAAGAGCAAGCAGTCGACGCATCATTGTGGCTTTCCGGGACGTTTAACCAGATTCTGAAAAAGTTGACGAAAATCTTGCGCTGGGGCGGCGGGCAGGACCTGCGCGTCGGCGGGCAGCGGTGGAAGCGAGTGCAGATGGGTAATCTGCTGCGCGGTCACGCCCAGCACCAAACGCGCATCCTCGGTATCCACAATCACCACGCGCTCCTGACGACCAACCTGCACGCTGGCGCTGATCTTCAGCGCGTGCGTACTCACGGTTTTGGGCGCATAGCCCAGTCGCTTGGCCAGCCAGCCGCAGGCGAGGATAAGTAAAACAATCACCGCCAGCACGCTGGAGACTTGTCCGACAACCGAACCGGTGGAGACCACCGGCTGGCTGGGAACGGGCTGACTGGTGTGCGCGTTTTTCAACATAATTAACGGCTCAGGCGACGCATACGTTCTGATGGCGTGATGATATCGGTGATGCGCACGCCATACTTATCGTTGACCACCACAACTTCCCCTTGGGCAATCAGGTAGCCGTTGATCAGAATATCCAGCGGCTCACCGGCCAGGCCATCCAGCGCCACCACCGAGCCCTGCGTTAATTTCAGCAGCTCTTTGATGGTCATCTTGGTGCGGCCCAGCTCCACGGTCAGTTTGACCGGGATGTCCATAATCAGATCGATATCCTGCATCGCACCGTTACCGCCGGGCGCGTCAAAGGATTTGAACACGTTTGCGGCGGGGTCCGGGGTGCTGGTTGCCACTTGTTCGTTCATTGCCTCAGCCCACAGGTCGTCCGCAGAGATATCATCGGACGTGTTTTTGCTGTCACTCATTGGGCTGTTCCTCATTCAGCGAATTCAAAATCGGGTTGATCAGATGTTCAACGCGCAGTGCATATTGACCATTCAGCGTGCCGTATTGGCTTGTCAGAACCGGTACGCCATCGACGTGCGCAATAATGCGGTCCGGTTTCTCAATGGGCAGAACGTCACCGGGCTTCAGTTGCAAAATGCGCGACAGACGCAGCGATGTTTCAGCAAAGTGGGCAATAAGCTCCAACTCTGAATGCTGCACCTGCTTCACCAGATTATCGCGCCAGTGCGTGTCTTCCTGACGCGAGTTCTCCAGCGGGGGATTGACCAGCAGCTCGCGCAGCGGCTCAATCATGGAAAATGGAATACAAATATTAAATTCGCCCACCAGATTACCAATTTCCACCTGGAACGGCGTGTTTACCACGATATCGTTCGGCGAGGTGGTAATGTTGGTGAACTTTACCTGCATCTCAGAGCGCACATACTCCACGTCAAGCGGATAAATCGCTTTCCACGCTTCGCTGTAACCTTCCAGCGCCAGCTTCAGCATGCGACGGATCACGCGCTGTTCCGTGTGCGTAAACTCGCGTCCTTCGACCTTCGTCGGAAAACGTCCATCGCCGCCAAACAGGTTATCCACCGCGATAAACACCAGGCTTGGCGAAAACACCACCAGCGCAGTCCCGCGCAGCGGTTTCAGGTGAATCAGGTTCAGGTTCGTTGGCACCGGCAAGTTGCGGGCAAACTCATGGTATGGCTGAATCTTGATGGCACCCACGCTGATATCCGGGCTACGGCGCAGCAGGTTGAACAGAGCCATACGGAAATGACGGGCAAAACGCTCGTTAATGATCTCCAGCGCCTGTAAGCGCTCACGCACCACGCGGCGTTGCGTATTGGGATCATAGGGGCGGATATCGCCATCTGCCCCTTTGGAACTGTTCTCTTCTTCCGCGCTGTCACTGTCGCCGTTGAGCAGCGCGTCAATTTCAGCTTGGGAGAGAATGCTATCGCCCATTAAATCACCTCAAAATGAAGGCGGTAAACAGCACGTCACTGACTACCTGAGGAGGTTGACCTTTGACCAGCGGCGGCGCCAGCACCTGTTTGATCTGATCGACCAGGGCTTGCTTACCTTGCTCGGTGGCTAAGGCGGTACTACTCTGGCGCGAGAGCAGCATCAGCAGACGGCTGCGCACCTCGGGCAGGTAATCATTCATGCGGCGACGACTTTCCTCGTCTGGCAGACGCAGGGTAAAGCCCACGTACAGCACACGATCGGGATCGTTGTCCGCATTGACCAGGTTAACCGTAAACGTATCCAATGCAAAAAAGATGGGGGCGGCAGGTGGCTCGACTTTCGCCGCTTCCGGCTTGTCACCCTCATGTTTATTCATCATTCGCCAGACTACATAGCCTGCCACGCTGCAAGCGGCCAGCGTTACAACGAGTAACACCGGAATTAATATTGAACGTTTGCGGCCTTTTGCTTTCGCGTTATCAGACATCTTGCAGTTACTTCCTGTGAATTATGGCCAAGCCTCTCGACTCGACTGGACAGATTATCCCGCGTCTTAAGTCAAACAATGGGGTGAAAAGACGCGGGTTTTACGCTTACCTTCAGCGTTTAGCCGCTGTCAGGCAAAGATATCAACAGCGCCATTGCCTGCCGCGCGTGCCTGAAGGGCAGCCGGAACGGCAATCGGCGTTATCTCGTTCTCACTGTCCTGGGCGAGCGTGAAGCTGCCGTGTTGACCATCGCGGCGACCCTCCTGCTGGCCCGAATGCGTCTGGCTCTGTGCAAAGGCGTCGCTGCTGACGTTGCTCTGTCCCAGGTTAATACCGCTTTCCGCCAGCGCAGTACGCAGCTGAGGAAGCGCGGCCTCCAGCGCCGCCCGTACTTGGCTGTGGCTGGAAGCCATGGTTAATTGCGCCTGATCTTTTTCCAGCGTCAGGTTGATCTGGATGGCACCCAAATCAGCGGGATGCAAACGCAGCTCGGCGGTTTGCTGCCCGTTGCGGCTGAACATCACGATCTGCTGGCCCAAGGCCTGCTGCCACTCGTGACTGCCGAGTTGGGCATTCAGCATCGGCGTTGACGGCGTCATGCTGCTCGATGTCGCAGCGGTGACCAGCGGTGCCGCGGCGCTGCTCATGGGCATCGCGGCGGGCTGGATCGCGGTTTCCACACCGGCGCTGGCGTCACGCGTCTCCGCTTTGCTCACGCTACCCAGAACCTGTTTAAAGCTGGCATCCAGCGTCAAGGCCGCGCTGTTCGTTGATGCGGCAGTGCTAACGTTAGACACGCTGCCGGCGGCGGTGGCCACCGCCTGGCTGAGTGCGCTGGGTGCCGCAGCCGGTTTGGTCGGCGCCGCTTGCGCATCGGCCTGCGTCTCTTCTTTATCACTCTGCTGCAGCGTGTGGCTCAGCAGACTCTCCAGCAGCGCCGCGCGTTTGCCATTACCGCCTGCGGCGGTGGCGTCAGCGTCAGCACTTTGCTCGGTGAGCGCTGGCTGAGCGTTTTGCGGTGTTGCAGGCGGCGTGATGGCAACCGGCAGCATGGCAAACAGCGCCTGCATATTCTGTAAGTCGCTGGCAGTTAACGAAGTTACCGCGCTGTTGTCCTTATCATCGGCTAATTTCACCCCGGCTTTAGGGTTTTCCGGCTGTAAAAGTGCGTTTAACGTGTCGGGTTTTTCCAGCGTCTGCAGCAGCGCGCTCAGCGCGGCTTTTTTATCGGTCTTTGCGTCAGCGTCTGCTTTAAGATCAACCGGTTGTGTTGTATCACCTTGCTGCTGAACCAGCATCAGGAGACGGTTGCCCAACTCGGTCATAAAGCCTTGTGACAGCGGCGTCTCTGCGCTAGCACCCTCGGTGGCCGCCGCAGCGGTGACGTTTCCCTTAATCGATGCTTGCGCATTCACATTTGGCAGCGTAATCATTCGCCTTTCCTCATCGCGGCCCGTTGGGCAAATTCATCCATCCGTTTCTGATCGAGACGGTTTTCTTGTTGTAATGCGGTTTCTTCCGCGCGGGTAATCAATGTTTGGTACGCATTGAGGCGCTTGTGTTTTTCTCGCCAGCTCACCAACGCTTGCTCAAGACGTTGATTCCACTGCTGTAACTGCTGGCGATGCTGATCAATGGCTTTTTCCAGCGTCTGGATAAATTGGTGGTAGTTGGTCCAGCGGTTGCTGGCAATGCCGCCTGACATATCCTGGTTGAGCTTGTTGCGATACTCATCCTGGTAATCAAGCAGCATGGCGAGTTGTTCATCTGCCTGTTTAACGCCGCGGCGCATATCGCCCAGATGGATCACTGCCTGCTCAAGATCCTGCTCCGCCAAATCGCGCAGCGTATCGATAGCCTTCGCCGTTTTCATCGTTCAACCTCACATCACGTCAGCGTTAACCGAACATTGCCTGGAGATGGAGACAGGCGTCATCGTAGTCGCTGCGTTCGAAAATACCCTGTTGCAAAAACGCTTCCATTTCTGGATAAAGCCTGATGGCTCTATCGAGCATGGGATCGCTGCCTGCGGCGTAGGCGCCGACGCTGACCAGATCGCGGTTACGCTGGAAGCTGGAGAGCAGTTGTTTAAATTGCCGCACTCGCGCGTAATGTGTTTCATCGATTAACGACGTCATTGCACGGCTAATTGAAGCTTCGATGTCGATGGCCGGATAATGTCCCGCTTCGGCCAGGCGACGCGACAACACAATGTGGCCGTCCAGAATGGCGCGCGCGGAGTCGGCAATCGGGTCCTGCTGATCGTCGCCCTCGGTGAGCACGGTATAAAAGGCGGTGATCGATCCGCCGCCGTGCGTGCCGTTACCGGCGCGTTCCACCAGTGCGGGCAGTTTGGCGAATACCGACGGTGGATAGCCTTTGGTGGCAGGTGGCTCGCCAATCGCCAGCGCAATTTCACGCTGCGCCATGGCGTAACGGGTGAGGGAATCCATGATCAGCAGCACGTGCTGGCCGCGGTCACGAAAATCTTCGGCGATGCGCGTGGCGTAAGCGGCACCCTGCATACGCAGCAGCGGGGAGACATCGGCCGGCGCGGCAATCACCACCGAGCGGGCGCGACCTTCGGCACCGAGAATGTTCTCAATAAATTCTTTGACTTCACGGCCACGTTCACCAATCAGGCCCACGACAATCACGTCGGCTTTGGTGTAGCGCGCCATCATGCCCAGCAGCACGGACTTACCGACGCCGGAACCCGCAAATAAGCCCATACGCTGGCCGCGACCGACGGTGAGCAGCGCATTGATCGCGCGCACGCCGGTGTCCAGCACATCGTGAATCGGCGTGCGCTGCAGCGGGTTAAACGGCGCGGTGATGAGCGGCGCGCGATAGCCGGTTTCCGGGGCGGGCAGACCATCCAGCGGCTTACCGCTGCCGTCCAACACGCGGCCCAGCAGCTCGGGCCCTAACAGCATCTGTTTGCCACTCTGCGCACTTTCACCGTTGAAACGGGCGTACACGCGCGCGCCGGGCAAAATGCCGTCGACTTCTTCCAGCGGCATCATCAGCAGTTTCTGGCCGTTGAAGCCCACCACTTCACTTTCCACTTCGGAAATGGTCTGACCGTCGTTGCGTTCAATAATGCAGGTGGCGCCCAGCGGCAGTTGCAGGCCGGTGGCTTCCAGTACCAGGCCGGTGGCGCGCGTTAAGCGGCCGTAGCGACGTACGGTTTGCACCTGCGAAATGCGCTGTTCAAACGCATCCAGCGCACCCAGCCAGCGAGAAAGACGCGAGGTCATTACAGTGTCCCCGGTGCGGCAAGGCGGCACAGCTCTTGCCAGCGCGTTGCCACGCTGGCGTCCAGATCGCCATCTTCAGCGCTGAGTTTGCATCCGCCAGGGTGCAGCGTGCTGTCGGCCAGCAGGCGCCAGCCGTGCAGATCCAGCGTAGGGCCCAGCGTCTGCTCAATGCGCTGCAGATCGTCCGGGTGCACGCGCAGTTGCGGTTTACCACTGAACATTGGCTCTTGCTGAATCAGCTGCTGAATCTGACGCAGCAGGGCGGTGCCATCCACTTGCGTCGCCTGGCCGATCACGGTGCGAGCGGCCTCCAGTGCGAGCTGCATCAGGCGCGACGCGATCACGCTGTCCAGCGCCTCCAGCGTATGGTGAAACTCCGTGACCAGCTGTTGCATGCGCGCCTGCAGCGGCGCTTGCTGCTGCTGTGCGTCCGTCAACCCTTGCTGGAAACCGGCGTCATAGCCAGCCTGCTGCGATTCTGCGAAGCCCTTTTGGTAGCCTTCGTTGTAGCCCTGCGTCTGCGCGTCTTTGCGCATCTGCTGCTGCATCCGCTCCAGCTGCTGCTGCTGTTCTTCTTCAGCGCTGAGTTCCAGCGGTTCCGCTGGCGCGTCGTAGTGAATCTCCGGCTGCGGCTCGGGTTTGAACAGACTGCCTAAATCGTCAGGCTGCCAGCGCTGCCACGCACGGGCGGAAAAGGCATCAGACATAGGTTTCCTCGCCACCACCAATTACCATTTCGCCGGACTCGGCCAGACGGCGCACCACCAGCAGAATGGCTTTCTGTTCGTTTTCCACCGCAGACATGCGGACCGGGCCACGGTTGGCCAAATCGTCGCGCAGAATATCGGCGGCGCGTGCTGACATGTTCTTGAGGAATTTCTCGCGCAGCGGCTGCTCGGCACCCTTCAGGGCGATCAGCAGCTGCTCCGACTCCACTTCCTGCAGCAGGCGCTGGATACTGCGGTCGTCCACTTCCACCAGGTTTTCGAACAGGAACATCTCGTCGATGATCTTCTGTGCCAGCTCGCCATCGAAGTCGCGCACCGCCTCGATAACGGCCTCTTCCTGCTGAGTTTTCATCAGGTTGATAATTTCGGCTGCGGTTCTTACGCCGCCCATCTTCGCACGCTTGAGGTTGGTACCATCCAGCAGGCTGTTGAGCACTTCGGTCAGTTCGGCCAGGGCGGCAGGCTGCACGCCGCCGAAGGTGGCGATACGCAGCATGACGTCGTGACGCAGGCGCTCGTCGAACAGCGCCAGAATATCCGCCGCCTGGCCACGTTTCAGGTGAACCAGAATGGTGGCGATGATCTGCGGGTGCTCGTCGCGAATCAGATCGGCGGCGGCCTGCGGTTCCATAAAGTTCAGCGTTTCCATACCGCTGGTGGTTTCGCGGCTTTCAAGGATGTCTTCCAGCAGGCTGGAGGCGCGCTCCTCGCCCAGCGCTTTGGTCAGCACCGAACGCAGATAATCGTTGGAGTTGAGGCTCAGCGCCGCGAACTGTTCGGCATCGGCTTCGAACTCACGCAGCACTTCAGTCAGCTGCTTATGTGATACCTGCTTCATGCTGGCCATCGCCGCGCTGAGATGCTGCACTTCACGCTGGTTCAGGTGCTTGAAGACTTCCGCCGCGCGTTCTTCGCCGATGGTCATCATCAGGATGGCGCTTTTTTCAGTACCGGTCAGACTCATAGTTCGTTACTCATCCATTCACGGATAACCAGCGCCACGACGCGCGGATCGTTCTCAGACATGTCTCGGATGCGCTGGCTCATCACCTCGGCGCTCATACGGTTATTGGACTTCCGCTCCTGGTCCAGCTCATCTTTGCTGAGCTGCACGCTGTACGCTTCCTGCTCTTGTTTACTGGTGGCGCGTGCGGCCTGAGCTTCTGCGGCAGCCTGCTCTTGGGCACGCTTACGCTGCAGCTGTGGGCGCACCATTTTGCGATACAGAATGAAGGCCACCAGCGCAACCAACAGCCAGCGTCCGGCGCTCATCAGCTGGTCAAAGAACGACTGCTGCTGCCAGAAGGGCAGGTCACCCGTTGCAGGCTCGGTGATGTTAAACGGTGAATTGACCACGTTAATGGTGTCGCCGCGCGTCTGTGAATAGCCCATGGCTTCACGGGTTAAATCTTCAATCTGTTTGATCTGCTGATCGTTCAGCGCCACCGCTTTGCCTTTGCCGTCATCGTGATAATTCACGACCACCGCAACGGACAGACGCTGCACTTCGCCCACGTTGAGTTTGGTGTGACGAATGGTGCGATCCAATTCGTAATTCACCGTGTCATTGTGCGTTGAATTTGTCGGGCCACTGTTTTGTGACGCGGTGCTGGTGCCGTTATTCTGCGCGTTGTTTGCCTGACCATTCGCACCGTTTTGCTGCTGTGGATTGGTGACCGGCGCAGTGTTGGCTGGCGCAGGCTGATTCGACAGGGCACCCGGGACGCCGCCTGGATAGGCGCTGCCGTTCTGCTCGCTGGAGTTGGTCTGGCGCGAACGAATTGCGGTGCTGTTTGGATTAGCGTTCGGCTGATACTTCTCGTCAGTTTGCTCGCTGCGATCAAAGTTGATCTGAGCGGTCACCTGCGCATGTACGTTACCCTGGCCCACAATCGGGTTAAGGATGGCTTCAATGCGCTGCTGGTAGCGCGATTCGACATCCGCAGCGTACTTCAGCTGAGTGTCGCTCAGATCGCGGCCTTCGCTGTCGTTGCGCGTCAGCAGGCGACCGGCCTGATCGACCACGGTCACGTTACCCGGCGGCAGGCCTGCGACGCTACTGGATACCATGTGCTGGATAGCCTGAATTTGTCCCTCATCCAGCGCGCGACCGGGTTGCAGGGTCAGCGTGACGGATGCCGACGGCGCTTTCTGCTCGCGCACGAACAGCGTAGGTTTCGGCATTGCAAGGTGAACGCGCGCGGCTTTCACTGGACCCAAGGTCTCAATGGTGCGCGACAGCTCACCTTCGAGGGCACGCTGATAGTTGATCTGCTCGCTGAATTGGCTGATGCCAAATTTCTCTTTGTCCATCAGCTCAAAGCCCACCGAGCCGCCTTTCGGCAGACCCTGCTGCGCCAGACGCAGGCGCAGCTCGTGAACTTTGTCGGCCGGCACCATCAGCGCGCCGCCGCTTTCCGCGAACTTATACGGAATATTCATTTGCGTCAGTTGCGTGACGATCGCGCCGCCGTCCTCATCGGACAGGTTGTTATAAAGGACGCGGTAGTCGGGCGTTTTCGCCCACAGCACCAATGCAAAAACCACCGCAATAGCGGCAGCAGCAGCGACAATTAAGGGAATTCGCGGATTGGCGCGCAGGCGTGCGAAAAGGTCATTGAAGCCTTTCTTGGTTGTATCCTGTGTAGCGGCTGCACTCGCATTCATGACCGATTCCTGCCTGACAATATTGACCGGGTGAGTTGTGGTGACAAAACGGGCTCCCTGACTTCCCCTGAGTGCTTCATGCTGATGTGGCTTTTACGTTCGTTCATCTCTGTCACTTATCTGGATAAGCTTCCTGAGAGGGGCGAACCGACCGCGGTGACGCAGCGTGAACGCTTTCGGGAAACAAATGAAAATGAAAATTCCAATTCAATGGCACGCATTATTTGATGATTTGACTTATTTCGATGGGCGGATAAGCCGTGGTTTTTACGTTCATTTAGCGCCTTTGTCCTATTGACAGTGTGATAACTTTTCGAGCGTCAAAAACTAATCCCGTCACCAATGAGGTACAAAGCATGTCAATTCAGGCCATTGAGGGTGTATTGCAGCAGCTGCAGCTCACGTCACTGCAGGCCAGCGGTAAGCAAGCGGATGCTGGTAGTCACGTTGATTTCGGCACCACGATGAAAGCGGCGCTGGACAAGATCAGTGAAACCCAAACCGCCGCGCGCAGCCAGGCGCAAGCGTTTGAAATGGGGAAACCCGGCGTGCAGCTCAATGACGTCATGATCGATCTGCAAAAGTCGTCAATTTCTATGCAGATGGGCATTCAGGTGCGTAATAAGCTGGCATCGGCCTACAGCGAAATCATGAATATGCAGGTGTAGTGAGATAAATATTTGATAGGTGTATGGAGACTCCGACTGCCTGTTTGTCGTAGCACGTATGTAGCACAAGATCGCTTTGTTTCTCGTTCATGAGTGAGCCGATCGGCGTTGTTTTCCGGCATCCATGCACCGTATACCCGATAGCGCATCTGCGCATCGGAGTGCCCCCTCTGTGCTGCAACACAGTTGGGGTTAGCTCCGGCTGTCAGGGCCTGGCATGCGTATGTGTGTCTGGACTGGTATGCCTTGCGACGATGAAGGCCGGATGTTCCCAACTCGTAGATCAAATACTAAAAGCAGTGCAATCTGTTGACAGATTAAAAGTACCCAAGATCAAATGGCCGGAAACGTAAATATTATAGCGCCTGCAAATCAGGCGCTATTAGACTGTTTATCCACTTTCCTTTTATGCATAGAAATAAAAAACTTCTCGATAAATAAATAGCTTAGGGTCGCAAGAAATAAAGTAATTGCTATAAATACAGTAATGTAAATTATTGAGTTGTCGAAAAATATTGTGTTATTTAGTAACTTATCCATTACTGACTTTGTAATTAGCATTGATGGGATGTGGCACAGATATATACTATAAGATCTGTCGCCTATCCAATTAAGTAATCCTATGTTGATTTCATAGGAAATCAATCCTAGTGAAACAAATGCAATAGCCCCCGCAACACCGATAAAAGCTAGCTTGTAGCTATGGTCCACCTTAGTCGTATATATTACCAGTAAAAATAAAGAAAAAATAAAAAAAAGAAGAGCGGTAGTTTTTCCAACTTTTATTGATTTAATTTCACTTTCATAGAAGTACACTAGCGCCCCTAGCACAAAGGCTTGAGGTCTTAACCACCATCCTAAAGTTAACTGATGATTCTCACCATTAGGTAGGAGCAAGGAAGAGATTATAAAGATCACTAACAGCGATATTTTTAGGTATTTTATCTTCGTGCAGAAGAACAAAACCGCTAGGATTAAGTAAAGCTGCCATTCTAGGCTTAATGACCACGTTACAGACAGTAAAGGGTCGTAAGAAGCTCCCTGAATAGTCTCGTTGAAATAATAAATATTTGAGATTGCCAAAGTAGAGTATAGGAACGTATTCAAGGATTTTTCAATAGATACGCCAAAAGATGGTTGCATGAAGTAAGATATAATTATGCCTGCAAACAACCAGAAAAGAAGAGCAGGGGCTAACCTGAATATTCTTTTTTTGAAGAAAGATATAAAAGCTGATTTTTTACTAAGTGAATGCTCAAACTCTCCCGATAGACTTCGACACATCAAATATCCAGATATGGCAAGGAAGATATCAACGCCAGTCCAATATGAGTATTTGGAATAAGTTTCAAGTAACCAAGAAGGAATGGGTAACCTATGTATGTGTTGTACTATCACCAAAATTATTGCGACCGCTCTGAGCGCCTGTATATTATTGTTAATATTTTTTTTGTTCATCTATACCAATCGCTATGAATATTAAAATTGATTTCTGCATTAACCTGTTATCAATATTACCAGCTTTGAGCACTGATACACAGCAGGTACTGCAGTAGAGAGGTCATAATTTGCGATCAGTGACCCGACTCTACTGTCTCTAAGGCAAACATCAATCCCTATCAATCCCTTTACAAACCTGTGAATTGGTATGATTTGATCAACATTACCGATCGTCATCACTGTTTATGCATGCCAGTCATGAGCAAGGGGAATTTATGATGGCAAGAAGAGTGATATGCGTGGAACATTCGACGCTACGATAAAAAGATCGCAATGGGCGGTAGATAGTCACTAAAGTCTGACCGCGATTTCCTCTAAGACAGGAGGTCAATGGACGTTGGTTTCTAATCTTGCTGTTCAGCTCACTCATACACGCTGCGTGGCGAAGCGACCCCTCGCTTTACTGCGATCCCGCGGCGTCGCCCTGCATTTTCCTCCCTCTGCGCGCCAATAGCCTGATGCGCTCTCAAAGGCGTAGGCTTTACCCTTTCTATCTTCTCAACTTAATCAATAAGCCATGCTTTATGTTTCAGGGTGTGAGCCTGGCTTGCTTTTTACCGGTAACATCTTATTTTCATAGAGGGTACGTAAAACACACACGATGAGGAGGGACATTAATGACAAAGGGCCACGCTTTAAAAATATTTGAAATATCAGCGGTTATTATCTTTTCGCTGGCGATTGCCTATTTTATAACGACAGGCGTTTTATCGACTGTAGGCGTCGATCACGCCTGGCCTTATCCGAGCAAGTAGTGGCATCTGGCACCAGGGAAATTCAGCACAATCCATAATGAATAAATTAGATTAATTTGAGCGTACCTTTCACATTACGCGTCTGCCAAACGCTTTGCGTTAAAGTCCGTATTACCCCCATCGTTTTAGGCTTTCTTGATCCATGCTGATAGCACATTTGCCTTATTGGCCGAGTTAGCCGCGCATATCCGTACGCAATGCCGCCACAGTAGGCATGCATTTCACTCGACCTTGAGAGAAAAAAGCCCCGGCGACGGGGCAGAGGTAGACCGCGCCAATCTGCGCAGGCTTACGGGGTGGGTTCTGTAAGCGTAGACCAGGCGCTTTGCTGGAAATGTTACAGGGGCCACAGCGGTGACATAGCGATAACGACAAAAAAGCCGCCCGATGACAGGCGGCTGTGATGTCAGGACAAGGAGAGCCGGTCGCTGACAACTTTATAACCCTGAGCAGCGAAATCCTGCGCGTCGAGGGGTTCATGATGTGTGGGTTTGAACCAACCTGTCACGGTGTTATTTGACCAGAACCAGACTTCAGGTTGGTCATCATCGTGCTGTACCCAATAATATCCTTCTTGCATAGTCGTCACCTCCGGTGAGGACTATAGTCAATCTGCGCTTCGCTTAACAACTTCTCTCTGCAATAAAAGCCAAAAGAGAGCGTTAACGCGACGTCAGTCCTCTATTTCAGGCGGTTCCAGTTTATCGCTGAGAAGCTCAAAACCGGCAGATTTGAAGCGCGGCAGTGAAAGTGGGATAGGTTCCATAGGGCGATAAAATCCGCGCCCCGCATCCCAAAACCATACTTCCGGCTCAGTTGTCCTGCTGCCGACCCAGTAAAAACCCGTTTCCATCAGTGCTCTCCAGAAATGAATGAAGGCACGCCTTCTCTGATTTCCGCAAATAATGTAATAGTTACATCCATTGATCAATATTATTACCGCTGCGCTTATCGCGCGCACGTGTCGTTGAGGCACCTTTATAAAGGCACCTCAACACGCTGTTATTCAGTTCATTTGGATTGGTCGCGATACGGATCTTTTTTATCGTCCTCGCTATCATCTCGTGTGCGTGGGATCTCGCCACGCGGGTCCGCATTATCCCCTACAGGATGATCGTCCTCCTCGTAAGGATTGTTGGCGTGAGGGGCGGCTTCAGGTAATCCCTTGTGAACGTCACCTTCTTTATTACGATCTTTATTAGAGTGTTGATTATGCATTTCGCTCTCCATCAAGATGCTGGCCTGCAATACGCTCGTTGAAAGCAGGTCGGGGCGTAGGCGTTAGCTGAACGCGTTATGTCACTTTAACACGCAGCAGGGGCAAGTTGTACAGATTGTCAAAGTTGTACAACTTTGAGTGCGCTGTATAGACCGCTTTTGCTGCCTGCGACGTTAAGCTCATTATAGAAAATATCTGCGGTTGAATAACATTCTTTTCGTATAAATCTTATGATCAAATCATTGTTTTTAGTATTTATTATCTTTGATGCGAGCGTGTCGACTGACTGACTTATCGAGACCCGGCATGTCAGACCACACGAATTGATCATCTTTAAGTTGTACAAAGTGATTTTTTTTGTATAACTTCACCCTCAGTGACGCTAAGTCACACGTAACGATAGGTGCTTTGCACCGCCTCTGAAGGTGCAGTGGATTTCCACCTTCAGAGGCCTTTTTTTTGAGCAATGTCTGCTCCGATTGCTGCCACCCAAGAGGCTTATATGAAAACGTCACAATTATTCACTACGCAGGTTGAGAACAACCACAATATTCATGCTGCCAGTGTAGGGAATAGTGTTGAAAAAGAAGTCATCGCGGGAATTTATAAACAGTTATCCGCGATAAAAATGCGTGTAAGTCAGAAAGACATCATTCTGGTTTTGCTGGAAAAATTAGAAACCGAGAGCGATTATCAGAAACAGGATATATATCGTAGATCTCTGGAAATGATAATACAGCGTCCGGGCGATGAAACCGACGTGTAAATTCACAAGCGCTTCTCTCACTATAGTTCATATCCTGCTGTGTGGCGCGCGTTGTGGGTTCTGCTGCCTCGTGAGGTGAGAACATTACACAGTTAAAAGCCTGCCTCTCCGTTACAGCTGCTACAATCAATGATTAAGCTGGCAGACAATTTGCCACCGCCATCGGCGCTTCCGCGCATGACGCCTGGTATCCTCGCATGCCTGAACTTTAATGAAGTGTATATATGAACGACGGTTACTATTGGATTAAAGACGGAGAGCGCTATCCCGAAGTGTGGCTCTACCGTAAACAGTTTGGTTGGTTTCGTCCCTGCAGTTCGGTACCGATGACGCAGCGAACCTTCGAGATGATGCGATATAAAATCCTGAGCCCGCAACTTCCAGTACCGACCGGAGGAAAGCACGTCGCTCAGGATTAACGTTTGCGAGATTACGTTATTTAATTTCAGGCCAGGAGATGGCGGGGAAACCGTTCATCATCGGCTTGGCAAAGAGATAGCCCTGGAACTGACTCACCCCTGCGGCTTCCAGCCACATCCACTCTTCCGCTTTCTCTACGCCTTCCGCGATTACCGCAATTTCCAGTGATGAACAGCATTTTAGAATGGCATGCACAATCGCCTGCTTGGGGCCGCTTTTGTGAACATCGCGGATAATTTCACGGTCGATTTTGATTTTATCTGGCTGGAAGCGAGAGAGCAGCGCGAGCCCGGCAAACCCCGCACCAAAATCATCCAGCGCCAGGCTAATGCCTGCGGCTTTTAACTTGCGAACCTGCAGAGTAAAGTCGTCAGCGCGCGAGATAATCTCATCTTCCGTCACCTCAATAATAATCTGTTCAGGAACGAGGCCGTTCGCCTCAATCTCTGCCAGTAAGAACTCAACAGCATTCGGTACGGTCACCAGAGACATGGGCAGCAAATTAACCGTTAGGCTATGTTCACCAATGCCGAGCGCCTTGGCGTGGCGAAAAGCGTGGCGCTTAGCCTGAATATCGGCGTGGTAGACCGCTTCACCGCCAAAAGCGGAGAAATAGTCTGTCGGGGAACCGCCATTCGGTGTGCGAATCAGCGCTTCAAACGCGGTCACACGCCGTGCAAACGGATCCACGATGGGCTGAAAAGCAAAGCGACAATCCTGCAGTTTTTCGTCTATATCCTGCAGCTGGTTCGATAATGATTCGTCTGCGACAAATTCCCATGAGGTGGCCGGTGGAATTTCGAAATAGTTTTCTTTCTCGCGCGCCTCAACAAAGGTGCGTAAAAACTGCAGCGCACGGTCGTTATAGTTGAGCTGATAGCGCGAAGTGCCCTTATCCAATACCGCTTGTAACACGCTCTCTTTATCGTGTTCACGCAGATCGAACAGCTCCATGCCCACGTTGCCGAAGCGACGGGAAGGGGCATAGTCATGCATCAGTTCCACCAGATTGTGGTGGCGAGCATCTTTACAGATGCGATCATAAATCTTCTGCACCGCATCCCTCGGTCCTTCCAATAGCTGGAAAAAGTGGATCCCGTCGAACAAGAGAATGCCAGTGATCTCAGATAAGTGATTTTTACTATTGGCTTTGTTCACCATATCGCTCAGCGTCTTAACGGGAACGTGTTCGTGAAGATGGCTGCGATAAATGATGGTAGTCAACATGGGCTTTCCAGACATATCGTTATTTTACTGTGTAGATTAGCAGCCGAAACGCGGTGCGTGTCCATAACAATAGGTGATTTCACTACACTTTTCTTAAAATTATCATTTAACCGAAGCGCTAATCCGACCGAGCGTAAATCGGTAGCGTAGGCACACGAAAAAGATCTGTATTACGATTAATAAATTCGATTGAATGGATAAGTAAAAAGCGTATTGTGGGGCCCCGTTAACACAAGGGGGAAAAATGTTACGTGATTATCTCAATCTTGAAGCCAGTGACCGTCTGGAAAAGCAGGGCGGTACCGGCCTGATCTCTGTGGATCAGGCCAACATGACGTGCTGGCGCATACTTACCGCAGATGGACAGCCCAAGGGTACGGTGATGCTGTTTGATAAAATCAGCACGCGTCGATCGTGGCCCGCAGAATATCGCCTTACGCAGCGCGATACACACGGCAAGGTGGTGGTCGATAAGCTGCTGGACGTGTCGCCGCTGGGCGCGGCGTAACGGTCCGGCTTTTATCCACCCGCTGTCAAGCAGGGTGAGGAGGGCAAATAGGTGCGACGCATCTCACGCAGCGTGCCAATCACGACAACGTGATTGTCTGTCGCGCTGTAGGAAGGAAAGTCGGCGTTAAGCGGCCGTAAAGAGACGCTCGCCTCGTCACCCTGCTGCGAAGTCACCTGGTAAACACGCACCTGCGCCTGGCCATTCACGACGGCTAACACCACCTCGCCGGGCCGTGCCGTGACTGCAGCATCAAAGATAAGCCTGTCACCTGGCCGCCATTCGGGCTGCATGGCGTCATCCTCAAGGGCTACTGCAAGCGCCTGTTCGCTCAGCGGGAGATCGGTATAAAGGACGTGTACGGCGCGCTGGGGGTGAACAGCAGACGTGTATAAGCCGTTTGCCGCCTGCGACAGCGCGACTAAGGGGACCGCCCGGCCTTGACTGATATTCGATGGCGGCGCAAACGGCTCGCCATCGCCGTCAATGATCCACGCTGGCGTACACTGCAAATGCTCAGCAAGCCTGAGCAAATTTTCTCCGCGTGGTACCGTCTCTTCTTTTTCCCACTGTGATATCGCGACGTGCGACACGCCAATCACGTCCGCCAGGCTTTTCTGCGTCATCTGCAGTGCCCGACGCCTTGCGCGCATGCGCATACCTGCTGTTTCTCTCTGGGTCATCTTGACAATTCCTCCTGGCTTTACTTAATTATACTTAAATTTTTGGTATTAAGTAAACTTAAATTGGGGCTGGGCCACGCACTGGCAAGGGTGGCCGAGAGAGCCTGTTCGATCCCTTGCCAGTGTAGAGAGGTGAAGCATGGAAACGAGTTTGATCACCAGTGTAGGTGCGCTGCTTCTTGGGGGCGGAGCGGCAGCGGTATTTTGGAAGCCGTTAATGGCGGGTGTGGCTGCCATCGTGACCAGCAATCGCGCGGGCGGTGAAATCATCACCAGCTACAAAGAGCAAGTGATGCTCCTGAAGGAGAGCCATGCGCTGATGCGCAAGGAAAATGACGAATTGCGCATCCGTCACGATCGCAACCTGCGCCGCATCTCTTCACTGGAAACGGATCTGCGCCTGATTAAAAACGCGCTGAGCATTTTGCTAGCCACCACGGAATCAGAGCATACAGAAAAATTTCGCAGTCAAATTAATCAATTGATAACCACACTTGAGGAGACCCGTGATGGTGCAGATAAAAGCTAATTTTGCCGTGACGCATCGTCGTCAACTGATAATAGGCGGTACGCTACTCATGCTGTCATTGATCTGCGTGGCGATGACCATTTTATTCCTTTACGTCAACGCTAATGCGGATCGACGCGTGGAAGAAATTCGTGCGCAGTATCGCACAATCTCTGACCGACGTGAGGCACGCGTCGCGGAACTTACCGGTCAGTTATCCACGTTGCAACATAAGCTGGATAGCTTTACCGCGCGGGAGGAGAGTCAAAAACGGCACGCCGAAGCGCAGCGGCAGGCGGAAGAGACACGCTAAGGCGGTTAAATAGAGGCCAGGCGTTGGGCAATCCGGCGGTGCTGTCGGATTGCCATCTGACAACTTCCGATTATTCCTGGTGCGGTTTCGCTATTTTACGCTAGTTTTAATGATGATTACGTTATTTTAACTGGCTTACCAAGCAAAAAGGAAAATAGCATGAGCGATTCTGAAGCAATCAAAAGCAAAACTGACTACCTGCGCGACGTGACTTCACAGCTCAAAGAGATGCGCCACTATGCGCAAACCAACACCGAGACGCTCTCCACGCATTGGCTTGCCTTTGATGCGGGTGACTACAAAGATAGCGAGCAGGCGGCGCGGTTTGACGCACTGATCAATAAGCAAGGCCAGCTGCTGGATGAGATTGATCAGGCCATTCAAGACATTGAAATCGCCATCAACCAAAGCGAGCAGGAAAGTTAACCTGGCCCGTACGGGTGGTTAATCAGCCACCAGCCACATATCGGCTTCATCAAACATCTCTTCGACAAGGCGCGCAACGGTCGCCTTGTCGTTTTTGCTCATGTCCGTCTCCAGTGCATTGCGCTCCATCGGCTTAACGCGCACTTCAACGTCTGGAAACACGCGGTGCACGCGCTTTTCCAACTCCTCTAAAATCATGTCACGCGCGCCCGGCAATCCGGCTACGTTGCGCTTATCGTAAATCAGCTCCACGAACATTGGTGATAGCCCTTAGTTAAACTGGGGGGCTAATAATACTGTAAATAAAAACAGTAGCAAGCGGCTGTGTTGGTGGGAGCGTGATTTTTTTGTGATGGCGCAGGGTGGTGTGCGATGCGCGCAGCGCAAAGTACAAGAAAGCAGGGCAACGGTGAAGGAAGCAGGATAAAAAAGGGAACCTCTGGAGGTGGAAATCCAGCAACACCTCCAGAGGCGGCGCAAAAGCACCTTCGTTCAAGGACAATCTACGACTGACGTCGTGATGCTAAGTTATACAGTATTTAAAAAGTTGTACAAGTTATTCCGGCGTTGTACAGCAATTATTTTCTGTGCGGCGCTGTTCCAGCTTACAGCTCGTTCTTGATGCAAAATTCTTCCCACGTCATTCCCAGCGCTTCGGCGTGAGACTTCAAATAGGTTTCAATCGCTTCTGCGGCCACGGCTTTGTCCGGCTCGGCTAGCTGAATGGAAAACAGCATGCCATCGAGCTTTTTCTGCCGCAGGAACGCAGCGTAGATGCGTTCCGCGTGCCATTCACGCAACTCTCGCAACGAGAGGTTGGCCGCGCGTGCATCGCGTTCGGTAAGCTCATCCAGCGCGGCCTGGAAGTCGGGGTGCGCGGCGAAAAACATCGTGCGCGCCTGCGCGTAATATTCTTGAGGGGTTTTCATACGCTATTCCTGCTATAAACTAAGGCACCAGTGTAACGCGCGATGCGGCGCTTGTCAGGCGGGCAGCGGGGTGCAGCCGCGTATCGTCGATTTTATCGGCATCTCCCTGTAAGTAAGGGGCAAGCAGCCGGGGATGGCTTGCGCAACCGCGCGAAAAAATTATAACGTAGCCGCCATTAAGGCGATTGTAGGGATAAATAATGAAGAAGTGGATGGCACTGTCTGCGCTGCTGGTACTCAGCGGGTGCGCGCAAATCAGCAATTATGATGAAGCGGTTAAAACGCCTGCGCCGCAGACGCTGCAGGGCAACTGGCAAACTGTGGGCCCGCAGAGCGATTTAATCAGCGATCGCGCGCTGGGCAGCCTCATCATTACGCCGCAGGGCGATACGCTGGATTGCCGTCAGTGGCAGCGCGTCATCGCCAAACCCGGCAAGCTGGCACGCGAAGGCGATACCTGGGTAAACGTAAACCGTTTCGTGCGCGTTATGCCGCTTGTGCTGGAAGACGGGGAGCTACACTACGATGGTTTACGCCTGCGCAAAGTGGCGCAACCGACCGTGGAGTGTCAGCAGGCGCTGGAAAAAATGAAACAGCAGCCCAACGTCCGCGTGATTCAGGACATTGAGCCGCAGATCATGCGCCCCGCGACGCAAAAATAGCGGACGCGCGCGTGAAAAAAAACGGGTGAGCCATGGCTCACCCGTTTGCATTTGGACAGACTGCACTTAAGCGTTGTGCGGTAACCAGACGTTGCCCTGTTTACCGTAGGCATTCATCACCGACTTCTGTTTCGTTGACTGGCCCACCAGGCTGGTGAGTTCGTCCATACGCGCCTGCAGCAGGCGTCGCACTTCGCTTTCGTTATCCAGAATATGGCGCAGCACCGGACGCAGCTGCTCTTGCAGCTGGTGTGACGGCGGGGCCGCCTCGGTGGATTGCGCCAGTCGCTGCACCGCACTGACGTAGTCGACTTCCTTGGTAATTAAGTCATCCCATTCGCCTTTGGCGGCCAGACGCAGCATGCCGTGGCTCAGGTCGAGGATCTGCTGGTAAACGGTAATCAGTTGCGGTGCGGTATTCATTAGACGGCGTCCTGAAGTTGTAGAGTTTGCGCGACTTCTTTCCAGGCATCAGCGATATTACGAAGTAGACCTTCAGCTTCTTCAATAGCTTCTACATCGTTACGCAGATTGGCATGCAACAGACGACGCACCATGTAATCGTACAGGCCCAACAGATTATCAGTGAGTTCATCACCGGTATCCGTTTCCAGACCTTGTTTAAGCCCATTTTCAATAATGTTGATCGCTTTAGACAGCGATAACCCTTTCCCTTCGATATTGCCATCGAGCAAGAAAAGACGGGCGCGCGTCATCGCGCTTAATGCGCCGTCAAACAACATAATCAACAATTGCGCCTGATTGGCGCTCATTACGGCACTTTCAATGCCGACTTTCTGGTAAAGCTGCGCGCCCGAATTCGTGTACATACAGTTACCCTTTCATCTATTAGGAATTAGATGATGATGAGTTATTAAATTGAGACGTCAGATAAGTCGACGTATTGGTCAATGAGTTCACCAGCGTAGTGAGATTGGTAAACTGTGTTTTATAGCGCGCCATGGTGGCATCAATGCTGTCTTGCATCGCATCGTAACGCGTGCTGAGATCTTTCAGAGTGCTATTGATCCCGTCCGTGGCGTTTTTAATGATGCCTTCCTGACCTACGGTGGTGCTGAGCATCGCCGTCAACGTACTGTCCATCTGCGTCGCAAAGCCGGTGGTTTTGCCGTCGCCCACGAAGAAGCTGCTCACCGCCTGCGGGTTATTGGTGAGCGCATCGGTGAGTTTGCTGTCATCAATGGTCAGGGCGCCCAGTGAACCGTCGGCCTGTTTAGTGGGGTCGGTGGTGATCCCCAACTGAGACAGGACGGAGTAGGCTCCGCCGCTCTGCAGATTGGTGAGCATGCTGGCCAGTTTGGTCTGCACGGTACGTACCGTGTTGTCACCCAACAGTGCGCCATTGCTGGCCGCCTGATCGGAGCCCTGCGACACCGCCGTGTACTTGGTGACGCTGGCAATGGTGGATTGCAGCGAGTTGTAAGCCGTAACCCACGCTTTCACCGCGGTTTTACTGCTGTCGATGGCACGCGTCACGCTCAGCGTTTCACCCGTGGCGGTGGGGCTGGCGCTTTTTAAATTTAGCGTCACGCCGGTCAGCGCATCAGAAACGGTGTTGCTGCTGCGTTCCATAGCAATACCATTCACAGAGAACTTGGCATTCTGCGACGCGGTTTGCACAGACATATTCTGCGTGCCGGTCGCGCTCGCGCTATAGCCAACGGCACTTTGCAGCGAACTATCGCTGCTGGTGATCGTCATGTCACCGGTGCTGCCGGTGGTTTTTGACGTCAGCATCAGGCGATAGTCGCCGTTGCTGGCGGAAATAATGGTCGCACTGACGTTGCCGGCGCTTTTATTGATCGCATCGGCAATACCCGACAGGGTCGTCTGACTGTCGGTCAGCGTAATGTTCAGCGGATCGGTAGAGCCGGGCTGGGTGATCGTCAGGGTACGCGAACCGCTGCCGTCGCCAAGCTGCGTGCTTTTGCTGGTAAAGGAATTCGAAATCAGCGACTGCGCTTTAGCGATCTGCTGAACCGTCACGTTATAGTCGCCCACGGTCGCGGTGCTGTCTGTAGTAGCAGAGAACGCGGTCGTGGTGCTGCTTACGCTAGTGGCACTGAAGGTGGTGCTTTTCCCTAGCGCGGCGGTAGCTGTCTCCAGAGCAGAAAGCGAACTTTGCAACTTACCGTAAGCGGTAAGCTGGCTGTTATACGTTGACTGCTGATTGGTGATCACCGTCAGCTTGGAGTTTTCTGCGGTCTCCAGCTGCGTGTAGAGCGTGTCAAGCTGAAGGCTTGTTCCTGCGCCCAGGCTACTGATACTTGCCATGATGATTCCTCAGTGTAAAAGATGTACCGAGGTTATCGGCCATCCATACCTGAAGTTTAATTTTTGTTAAGCGTAAATGATGAGGCGAATAGAGCAGCGATAATAAGCTATTTAGCCGCATCGAAAATTGCGGTTAAGTCATATTCTCTTTCCTGTGCGATGCCTTCTATAGATAAGCCGTGGCAATGCTTTTGCCAGGAAAAAAGGCACCCATGGTTCGGGCTTAAAATAAAAAATTACTATAAATCAGAAAGTTAATTCATTTTAAGGAAATTTTCTAAAGTTAGGAAAAAGGCTGACGATAACTTGGTTGACGGTGAGAGACGCCGTGAGCTGACAAAGCTCAGACCGAAACCCAACTGATTTTAAAGGAACTTATTATGTCCGTTATCAATACCAACATCATGTCACTGACTACTCAGACCAACCTGAACAAATCACAGGCTTCTCTGAGCACTGCAATCGAGCGTCTGTCCTCTGGTCTGCGTATCAACAGCGCAAAAGATGACGCGGCTGGCCAGGCAATTGCCAACCGTATGACCTCTCAGATCAAAGGTCTGACTCAGGCAGCACGTAACGCCAACGACGGTATCTCAATGGCGCAGACCGCTGAAGGTTCACTGAACGAAATCAACACCAACTTACAGCGTATCCGTGAGCTGACTGTTCAGGCGAAAAACGGCACCAACAGCGACGACGATATCTCTTCAATCCAGGAAGAAGTTGATGCACGTCTGGCTGAAATTACCCGTATCGGTAACGCCAGCACCTTCAACAACAAATCAATCTTCAACCAGACCGGTACTGCTGCTTCTGTAAGCATCCAGGTTGGTTCTGACGATGCATCTGGTGCGAACGTTATCTCTATCGACCTGAGCGGCGACGGCTTCCAGGCTTCTACTCTGGGTAGCACCTTCAGCGTTACCGGTGCTAACGCACTGTCTGACCTGGATGCGCGTATCAAAGACGTTGACACTGCACGTAGCAGCTTGGGTGCGATTCAGAACCGTTTCGAATCTACCATCAACAACCTGAACACCACCGTTAACAACCTGTCTGCATCGCAGTCTCGTATTCAGGATGCTGACTACTCAACTGAAGTTTCTAACATGTCTCGTGCGCAGATTCTGCAGCAGGCTGGTACTTCAGTTCTGGCGAAAGCTAACCAGACAACGCAGAGCGTGCTGTCTCTGCTGCAAGGCTAATCTCTTTAGGCTTGTGAAAACCCTAACCCGGCCTATGGCCGGGTTTTTTCTTGTAAGCCCACGATGAGGGGCGCGGAGAGAAGCATGAAGAAGTTATTGATCGCCATTGATAAATTAAATCGGTTTAACGAAGTTGAAACAACATGCCTCGACATCATCAACTACTTTCATCGCCTCGGCTGGCAGGTGGATTTGGTTACGCGTCAAATTGAAGGGCATTTTTTACAGCGTATCAATCAGCTCAAAGAACAGGGTCGCTTTACAACGCATTTCGAAGATGACCACCCGCTGGAGAAAGCGTATCAGCTGATCTGGATTTGCCAGGGCTACATGAGTCAAAGCCTGATTCGTGCTTTACAACAGCAGGAAATCACTGGCGTTTGCCTTTTCCAACACTACCACAAATATGCCGATCAGGATTTGCCGTACGGCGCTGACGTCGAAAACCGGCTCGCCTGGCGTGCGCTGGCGGTGTCTGATAGCGCGCGGGCCAAGTTGGTCAATCGGGGCATTGAAGAGGGCAAACTGGAGTTATTTCCGCTTACCGTTAGCGATGAATTTGCGCAGCAGGGCGCCGTTAAGGCTGATGCGCTGCGCCGCATTCTGCTTATAGCAGAAGAAGAAAATGAAGACGTTTTGAAGTTAAGAGAGACGCTTGCCAGAGACAACATCACGTTGGATTGTCTGGGCTATGAAAATACCGTTGATCAACATACGCCAGCCCTTTTTGCTGAGTACCAAGTTGTCATGGGCCAGTTCCGCCCAATCCCGCAGGCGCTGGCGCTGGGGATTCCGGCCTTCACGACCGATCTGACTTACAATGGCGGATACGTCGCGGAAAACAATCTGGACGCCAATCTGCAGCGTCACTTCCTCGCCAACGGCGATGTCACCGTTGACAATGTGGATACTTTAGCGGAAGAGATCATCCGTGATTTCAGCGCAGCACAGCACTGGGCGCAGGCGTTCAGCGCGACGGCTGTCGAAAAGTGGTCATTAACCGCACGCCTTGATGCACTGGTGCAGCAACTGCCGGCACCCGCGCCGCTCAGCATCACCGAAAAACAGGCGGCGGCGCTGACGCTGCATCGAAAAGTTGTCGGTGACGAAGCGGAAAAATCACGCGTACTGGAGAAATGGCTACAAAAACGGGTGCCGTCGGCCACCCGTATTGAGATCCTGAAATCCTTTGCCCAGCAAAATCCAGAGCAAAGTGATATTGCCGCGCTGATCGTTGATAACGGCGACGAGGACGCGGTTGAAAAAACCCTAAACTCTCTGCAACAGCAGTATTGGCTGGCCAGTTCGGTTCAGGCGGTTCCCGCTGATGGGCTGGCCGCCGCGCTGGAGGCCTGCACGTCAAGCGCCGTATTGGTGATGGAAGCCGGCGTCCTGCTTTTCCCGCACGCGACCCTGAGTTTTATCGAACATCGCCTGCGTGAACCCAGCAAAGCCGTTTGGTATAGCGATGCGCTTTACGGCAAAAGCAGTGAGGAACTCAGCGCTATTCTCAAGCCCGATTTCAGCGTCGATATGCTGCGCAGCCAGCCTTATCTGGGTAATCAAGTGGTGATCGACGTGGCGCGCGGGCGCGACGCCGGTGGGTTTGACGGCCACTACAAAAAACTGGCGGTCCAGGATTTAATTTGGCGGCTGGTGGAAACAATGGGTGCCCAGAGCGTGGGTCACATCTCAGAAGTGGTGATGCACATTCCCTACAGCTTCAAACACTGGCTGACCGATGAAGCGGTGCTGGCAGAGCATCCGCAGCTGACGCAGGCGCATGTGACGCGCTGTGGTTTACAGGCCACAATAGAGCCGGGCATGCAAACGGGGCTGCATCGCGTGCGCTATCACCATCAGCAGATGCCTAAGGTCTCGATCATTATTCCTACGCGCGACCGTCAGTCGCTGCTGCGCCGCTGCCTTGAAAGCCTGCTGGAGAAAACGCGCTGGCCGGATTACGAAGTGGTTATCGTGGATAACGGCTCCGTTCAGCCTGACGCATGCGACTACCTTGACCAATTGGTGGCGTTAAATCTGCCGCAAATTAAGGTGCTGCGCTGGCCGCAGCCGTTTAATTTTTCCGCTCTCAACAACTTTGCTGCGGCCCATGCTTCAGGCGATGTCCTGCTGTTTTTAAATAACGATGTTGAAATTGTGGCGGCGGATTGGATTGACGCCATGGTGGAGCAGGTGCTGCGTCCAGAAGTGGGCGTCGTCGGTGCGCGTCTTGAATTTGAAGACGGACGTATTCAACACGCCGGCATCGTGGCGGGCGTTGGGCTGGGCGTCTCGTCCATTTATGAAGGCATTGCCGGCGGCACGCTGGGATATCTGCATCGCCTACAGAGCGTCAATAACGTCACCGCCGTTAGCGCGGCCTGCATGATGGTGCGTAACGAGACGTTCCAGGAGCTGGGGGGCTTCGACGATGAGACGTTCCCGCACTATTTTGGCGACGTCGATATGGGGTTAAAAGCCCGCGCGGCAGGCTTCATCAATGTGTGGACACCGTATGCACGCGTAGTGCATATGGGCGGCGCAACGCGCGTGCTGGGTGAAAAAATCAACGTCGTGGCGGCACCCAGCGATGAGCATTACGGACTGTTGCGTAAAAAATGGGGCGCCGAACTGCGTGACGATCCTAACTACAACCGCAATCTCGCGAAAGTGGGCAGTAACTTCCAATTGGGCATCCGCCAGGCGGATATTCAACAGCCGCTGCCAGGCCGACCGCTGCCCGTGATCATGGCGTGCAATAAAAACTTCACCGGCTGCGGTAATTATCGCGTCATCATGCCTTTCAAAGCGCTGGAACAGAACGTGGTGCTGGAAGGGGGGCTGCATCACGGTATCCCTTCCGCGATGGAAGTGGCCAGTGCGCAGCCGGACGTGCTGCTGCTTGAATTGGTCATGGATGCGGAGATCAAACAGCGCGTACAGCAATACCGCGAAGTCAGCAATGCCAAAATCATTTTTGAATACGACGACTATTTCCTCAATCTACCGATGAAAAACCGTTTCCGCAAAGTGGTGCCCAAGGATATGCCAAGCCTGCTGCGCCGCGGCATTGAGCAAGCCGACTGGCTGGTGGTGTCAACCGAGCCGCTGGCCGAAGCCTATGCGCCATTCCATTCTGACATCCGCGTGGCAAAAAACCGCCTTGACGTCGCGTTATGGGAAAACCTGCAGTGTCAGCGTATGCAGGGGAAAAAGCCGCGCGTCGGCTGGGCAGGTGGCAGCAGCCATACGGGCGATCTGGAGATTCTTCTGCCGTTTATCAAAGAGCTTGAGAACGACGTTGACTGGGTCTTTATGGGCATGAAGCCAAAAGGGGTGAGATGCGAATACCACATTGGCGTCCCCTTTGACTATTACCCAGAGAAACTCTCCACGCTGAATCTGGACCTGGCGCTGGTGCCGTTAGAGAACAACTACTTCAATGAATGTAAGAGTAACCTGCGTTTGCTGGAGCTGGGTGCCCTGGGCGTGCCGGTGATTTGCACTGACATTGAGCCGTATCGCTGTGGCTTACCGGTGACGCAGGTGGCTAACCGCTATAAAGACTGGATGAAAGCCATTCATGCGCATCTTGCTGATTGGCAAAACGGCCAGCTGGCGGCGCGCGGCGATCGGTTGCGTCAGGCGGTGCATGCCGAGTGGATGTTGCGCGATGAAGGATTAACAGACTGGCGTAAAGCCTGGCTGCCATAATAGAAAAGGGCCCGCGTTAACGCGGGCCCCCAATGAAGGGTTAGTTGTCTTCAATAATGTGATAAGTAAAGCGATTAGCGGTCATGCGCTTGATCTCCTCCAGATAATTGGAGTTCATCACGTAGAGCGACTCGCCATCGCGCATGCTTTGCAGCGCTTCCTCTGGGGATTCAATACGAATCCCCGTCACCGCCGTGTATTGCCCTTGTTTTTTTGGATTGATATCAATAATTCGAGCGACATTCAGCCCGATTCGCGCCAGATTCAGCGCGAAAATCACCCCTTTGGACGCGCCGCCCCAGATAGAAATCCGCTGTTCGCTTTGCAATTGTGCCAGCAGTTCATGGCGCAGACCCAGCGAGAAGGGCGCCAGGCGCGTTTCCTCTGCGGGTAACGACGCCACATCCTGTAATTCATCGAGATCGGCTATCACATACAGATATTGTTGATGGAAGATGTCACCCAGCGACAGCGTGCGCTTAAAATAGCGCTGAAAATCGCTCAGACGGAAGTAGTTAACGTGTTCGTAAAACACGTCGAACCACGCGTTTTTGGCGAGAATCCAGTCGAGGTTAGGCACTTCAATGTAAATTTTGGTGCCGGCAGGCGCCTGGGATTTGATCAGGTGCAAGAACGACAGAGGATCTTCAATGTGCTCCAGTACGTGCCGCATGATAATCCCATCGCAGGCTACATTGGACTGTGCGTTGAAATACGCTTTCCTGATGCGGCTATCTTCGCCGACGTAGCTGGGATCAAAGCCGCTGATGGTGAAACCTTGCTGACTGAGCAGCTCCAAAAATACCCCTTTACCACAGCCAATCTCGACCAGTTTGTGCTGCGGCATGTAAGAACCGATCAGCTGGCTTACCTGCAAAAGATGGGTTTTGAAGGCGTCACTGAGACCCTGCTCGTTGTGATAATTCTCATCGTAGGTCATCAGCTGCGCATCAAAGTCGCGGTTTTTCACCGTGCCGGTCACCGGATCCTGAATCAGGCTGATGTTGACGCGCGTGGCGTTGCGCGCCGCTTCGGCGCTGGGAAAGGTGATGTTCTGGAATACAGGATAATCCTGGCGTTCGAACAGCACAGGGGCGTTAGTCATGGTGATCGGTCTCCAGATTGCTAATACCGTACAGCACCGGCACGCTCGGGGCGCCGTTCAGCGGCGTGGTCAGCGTGAGCAGATGTTCGGTGTGATGCTCTGCCGCGATGCGTTTGGCGAGGGCGCCGAGGGAAATCGGCTGTTCTGAGCAGACGTTGAAAACGCCTTGCCCGCCTCTTAATACTGAGGCGACAATTTTATTGGCGGCTTCCGCCACGTCCAGATAGTCACGCTGCAGCGTGGGATTGTTCACCACAGCAGGCTGGCCGCGCTGGAACTGCTCGCGTAAATAGCTGACGAAACGGCCGGGCTTTTCATGTTTGCCATACAGGTAAAACAGGCGGTACCAGCTAAACGCGGTGGGCGTCTCTTTCAGTAACTGCTGGGCGACGCTGCACAGGGCGCTTTTGCTGGCGGCATAGACAGATTGCGGATTCAGCGGCGTATCCACGCGCAAGGCTGGCTCGGCGTGATCGTACTCAAAACAGGTGCCAATGCCGCAAAACGCGGCAACGTTAGCGGCGCGGCAGGCCTGTACCAGGTTCAGCGAACCTTGCAGACACTGCAGATTTTCAGCGGCGTTAAGGTAATCTTTGGGATCAACGTACCATGCCGCATGCAGCACGCAGTCGACATCCCCTAACCAGGCGCGCCAGGCGTCAACCGAAAGGGTAAACAGCGAATCCACGGTAATGACGTTGCGGATATTGGCGTAGTTGGCAAATTCAGGCAGCGCGTGGCGGACAACCAGCGTGAGGCTGACATCATGCGGCGCAAAAGCATCCAGCAGCGCGCGTCCAACAAAGCCGCTGGCCCCGGTAAGCAGAATATGCCGCGTCATGATTGTACCGCCGCAACATAGCGCGCATGGGATTGATCCTTCTCACTGATAAGCGTCGGCGCGCAGGGCCATGCGATTGCAAAGGACGGATCGTTCCATAAAAACCCCTGTTCCGCCTCAGGCGTCCAGTTCGCGGAAACGTGGTAAAGCAAATCGCAGTGCGCTTCCAGCGTCATGAAGCCGTGTGCACACCCCTCGGGAATATAAAACGCATTTTGCTTGTCATGGCGCAGTTCTACGCCATGCCATTGCAGGTAGCTTGGGGAGTCCGGGCGCAGATCCACTGCCACATCAAAGATTCTGCCGCTCAAGGCGCGCACCAGTTTCACTTCGGCGTGCGGGGCGCGCTGTAAATGCAGGCCGCGCAGCGTGCCCGCCTGTGGATTACGTGACAGATTGCACTGGGGGAAGTGAGACGCGAGGCCGCGCTCTTTAAACATGTTCTCACAAAACAGCCGGGTGAATGAGCCGCGATTATCTTCGAACGCGCGCGGGAGGATTTCAAAGGCGCCGGCAATTGGCGTCGGAATGAAGTTCATGGCTTTCCTTACTGGGCTGCACCGCAGGTGCGCAAATAGTCGTTGAGCTGTTCAACAGCAAAATCGCGCATGTCCGTTGCACCGCGTGCCGCCGCATACCAGGCATGGGTCAGTCTCAAGGTGGCAGACATGTTCAGGGCCGGGTGCCACCCCAAGGTGTGCGCCGCTTGGGTAGAGTCGAGATTCAAATAGAGCGCTTCGCTATTCGCTGGCGCAATTTGCTGTACGTCGTCAGGCGCCTGCTGCGCAACGGCACTGAGCGCCTCTAGCACCTGTTTTACCGTGAGCTGATTTGCCATCGACGGCCCAAAATTGAGCGCAGGAACATACTGGTCGCGGTTATGCAGCAGATACTCTGCGTACAGCAAGTAGCCGCGCAGTGACTCCAGCACATGTTGCCAGGGGCGAACGGCGTCGGGATAGCGCAGTTGCAGTGTCTGCTGAGCGTCGCGTGCGCGATAGTAATCCGGGATGAGTCGGTCCTTGGCCCAGTCGCCGCCGCCGATGACATTACCGGCGCGCGCCGTAGCTAACGGCACGCCTTTTTTACGCATAAAGCTCTCGCGCCACGAGGCGCAGAGGATTTCGGTCATGGCTTTGGACGCGCTATAGGGATCCTGGCCGCCCAGCGCATCGGTTTCTTTAAAGAAATGGTGCTTCACGCCATCGTTGGCATAGACCTTATCGGTTGTAACCACGAGGATTGCCTGCACGCTGTCATTGTCGCGCAGCGCTTCCAGCAGATTCAGCGTACCGGAGACATTGCTGGTAAAGTTGTCCCAGGGGGCGTCATAGGCGCACGAGACCAGCGCCTGAGCCGCCAGGTGGAAAACCATCTCTGGCTGAATGGCCGCAATGTGTGCCTCCAGCGCCGCTTTATCGCGAATATCACATTCGATGTCCTGAATATGACGTCCGCGCTTCACCAGCGCGAAGTGGCTGCGCGCCTCGGGATTGGCGAGGGAAATGCCGCTTACTTTGGCGCCCATCTGTTCGAGCCAGAGCGTCAACCATGACCCTTTAAAGCCGGTGTGTCCGGTAATCAGGACGTTTTTTCCCTGCCAAAAAGCAGGCGTTACCAGACTTTCCATGGAGCCTCACCGTTACGCCACAGTTCATCGAGGTAGACTTTCTCACGCAGCGTATCCATCGGCTGCCAGAAACCGTCATGAATAAATCCGGCAAGTTGACCGGCGTTGGCCAGTTGTTCCAGCGGGCCGGTTTCCCATACCGTTTGATCGTCTTCAATCAAATCGATAACCGAGGGATCCAGAATAAAGAAGCCGCCGTTGATGCGCGCGGAGGGATCGCGGGGCTTTTCCGCGAAGCTGGTGATGCGAAAGCCGTCGGCGTGAATAGTACCGAAGCGGGCAGGGGGGATCACGGTACACATCGTGGCTTTGAGGCCATGCGACAGGTGAAAATCAAGTTCTTCACGAATGTTCACATCACCAACGCCGTCACCGTAGGTCAACATAAAGGGCTCGTCTGGCTTCAGCCAGGATTTAATCCGCTTAATGCGACCGCCGGTCATCGAGTCAATACCGGTATCCACCAGCGTGACTTTCCAGTCGGGCGCAGAACAGTTGTGGTATTCAATTTTGTTATTGATTAAATCAACCGTAATATCGTTGTGGTGCAAAACAATATTCGAAAAATACTCTTTTAGTTGATAGCCTTTATAGCCGCAGCAAATAATGAAATCATTAAAACCGTAATGGGAATAGATATTCATGATATGCCAGATGATCGGCTTATCACCAATTTCTACCAGCGGTTTAGGACGAACCACGGTTTCTTCAGATAAACGAGAACCCAGTCCGCCCGCCAAAATAACCACTTTCATACAACCTCCGAAAATTAGGTGCCGCGCTGATAATTGCCACTTTCAGACACGCTATGCACAAAGCCGAACAGGGATGCAGGAATGCTGTTACCGGTATTCAGCATCAGGTTCTTTTGTAAAAAATAGGAGCCCAGTCGTTCCTGACAAAAAGCCACGGCCCGTTTTTGATAGGGATCTTCGCTGTCAAACGCGTCAAAACGTTTTTCAAATTCCAGCGTGACCATCTCAATATATTCGAAGCACGCCTGCCACCATTCCCGCGGATAGGTGCCCAGCTCCATGCCGCCAATAATCAATGAAGGGAAGTTAAGAAATTCATAGCTTTCTTGCAGGCTTAATACATTCAATTCAACAGCCAGTTGCGTGTATTTCAATAAATCGACGATGTTGTGCACGCCGCCATACTGCATATAGGTACTGTGAATCTTGCTGGGAAGCGCAATAATAAAGTTTTGATCGTGGTACGGTTTAGGCGCAATTGATAAGGTCTTGGCCTCGTCAATACTCAACGTATTTATCCCGCCGTAATTACGCGATGGCGTACCGAACTCTTGCGTGGTGACGAACTTCCGATACTGCCATACCGTGACGGTGTCATCGCTGCTCGTTTCGCTTTCCAGAATGCGGCGGATGGCCAGCGGACCAAGCGCACCCGAAATACGTTTATGCAGAGCTTGGCCATCCTGGAAAAAGTCATAGCCTTTATAAATTTTGTGCGGGCTCGCAGGCGGCGCCTCAGCGCTCAACCAGACAATCCGGGCGTCGTCGGGCAGAGGAAAGCACGGCAGATCTTGATGGCAGATAACGAAAGTAGGCACTGAAAGTTCCTTGGTTCAATGGGTGCTTTGCGTATTTTATCTGCCATGGCGCGCGCTTAATGCTGTGAAAAGAGCGCTATCTGTGGTGCATTTTAAGTGAAATCGCCCTCTGCGATTACCCGTTTCCGGCCGCATCAGGTGGTGCATGAGGCGCGTAAAAAAACCGCGCGCGCATTACAGTCCTTGCTTAACCTGCCGATAACATTCCTCAGAATATTGGTTGATTTCTTGGCTGTTGTTTCCTGTTTCTGGGGTGTCTATGCGCTTCAATTATGACTTGTTACCCGGTGAGATGCTCACCTTCGAGGAGATCGCGCTGCGCTATGCCCAGCAGCATCCGGAAGAGAAAGAGCTCACCGCACGCGGCTTGCTGAGCCCGTCCACCAGCTTCCGTAACCTCATTATCCGAGCGGTGTTTGCCCGGCAGGAGCAGAACAGCCCGCTGGAAGATTTGCTGTTTGTCTCTGAGGACAATGAGCGAAAAAACTATTTGCGTCGCTTTGAGCACTACCTGAAAAGTCAGCAAGCTTTCCTTTACTTCCGCCGCACCGATGAAAGTAAAAAAGAGGGGCGCTGGCGCGTGGTGGGTGAAACGCAGGTGTACGCGATGCTCGATCCTCACTCGGCGGCCGCGCAAAATCTGCTGAATAGCCGCGGCTTTAAACTGGTGCTGATGCGCCAGACGGAAGAGGAGGAGTACTGGCAGCTGTTTGATCCCAACGCCCATCCCTGTTTCCCGCTGTCGCGTAAAGTCCAGTTTCTGGTCGTCCTGAGTACGCCGCAGCATAAGGTGCCGACCGCCGTGATGCCGGGCACGGAAGTGGGGCGGCGCGTGAAGGCCAAAGTGTTTCAGCGCGCCAGTCAGGCGGATTTTGCTGCTGCGGTGAAAGCCCGCTACGGCGCCTGCATTATCACGGGTACGCAGCTCACCGAACGCCATAGCTGGCCCTGGGTGGAAGCCTGTCACATTGACACGCAAGAGAATGAAGACGGGATTTTGGCGGATAATAGCGTGGACAACGGGTTATTCTTGCGCAGCGATCTGCAGCGGCTGTTTATTAATAAAATGCTCAGCATTGACAGTGAAACCGGCCAGGTTCGGTTTAATCCGCTGCTGGAATCGGAAGCCTTTATTGGCGAATTTTATCAGGCGCTTGACGGTAAAACCTGTGCGCTCTGGGATGCGGTGCCCACCAGCACCCGCGAGCGTCTGCGCCTGCCGCGTTAATGCGTGATGATAGCGGTGCCGAGCACCGCTACTTATATCAAATTTAAAAATACCTCGCTTTTGCCTGCCTATTCTGCCAATCGAAACCTCTACAGAATTGGATAATCATGCCGATAACTTTACTAACGCAGGGTAGTCAACGTGAACGATCTCTATACCGCCGATGGCGTGATGGACAAACATTCGCTCTGGCAGCGTTACGTTCCTCTGGTGCGGCATGAAGCGCTGCGCCTGCAGGTTCGGCTGCCAGCCAGCGTTGAGCTGGACGATCTGCTGCAGGCAGGTGGCATTGGCTTATTGAACGCCGTGGAGCGCTATGACGCGCTGCAGGGCACTGCCTTTACCACCTACGCCGTGCAGCGTATTCGTGGCGCAATGTTGGATGAACTGCGCAGCCGTGACTGGGCACCGCGCAGCGTGCGTCGTAACGCACGTGAAGTGGCCGGGGCGATGCATCGGGTAGAACAAGCGTTGGGGCGCTCGGCTACCGAGCAGGAAGTGGCTGAGCAATTGGATGTTTCGTTGGAGGAGTATCGGCAGATTCTGCTTGATACCAACAACAGCCAACTCTTCTCGTATGACGAGTATCGGGAAGAGCACGGTGACAGTGCGGAGCTGGTGACGGACGGGCACGAGGAAGCCAATCCGCTACATCAGTTAATGGAAGGGAACCTACGTGACCGCGTCATTGAAGCGATCGAGGCTCTGCCTGAGCGTGAAAAATTGGTGCTCACACTGTACTACCAGGAAGAACTGAATTTGAAAGAGATTGGTGCGGTGCTGGACGTGGGAGAATCTCGCGTAAGCCAGCTGCACAGTCAGGCTATTAAACGCCTTCGCGCCCGGCTTTCGGGTGCGCGCTAACAGACTCAGTTCCTGGGGATCGAAAAATAAAAAAACCGGGGACTCAGCAATGGGAGCCAAAATTAAAGCCAGACCTTTAAGTCGTTATCTTAAAGACTACAAACACAGCCAAACTAATTGTTCACATTGTGGCAAAGTGTTAGACAGAATGGCGTTAGTTTTTCGTGGTCAGATCATTAATAAAGAAGCCATTGCGCGGATGGATCAAATGATTGACGATCAGGTGTGGATGAAACTTCAACCTGAACTGACCGCACTGTGTCGTTTTTGCAGCGATATATTTTGCAATACTCACCCTAATTACTTCGACATTATGGCGTTCAAACAATATTTGTTTGAGCAAACCGAAATGAGTCACAGCACGATCCGTGAATATGTGGTTCGACTTCGTCGTCTGGATGACATGCTGAAAGCGAAAAATTTTCCTGCAGATCGGTTGCGGGGCAACAGCTGGCATGAATGTCTGGAAAATGATTTGCCCGATGCGGGTAATAACAACTACCGCATTGCGCTGCGTAAATACGATCAGTTTTTAGGTTGGCAGCGTAGCTGAATGCGATCCTGTCCTTGTTGTTGATGCGACTATCAGCAACAAGGCGCGCCTGCGTGGATTTCTGGATGCGACTTTCCGCATCTTCTGCAACACTGTATGGATATTTGCACACTGCCTGAATGGAGGCTGCATTGTCCTTACATCTTTTGCACCAGTTCCCTCGACTCGAACTTCTCGGTGCGCCTACGCCGCTTGAACATTTACCCAGATTGTCTGATTACCTCGGACGCGACATCTTTATTAAGCGCGATGACGTCACCCCGGTCGCTTTAGGCGGCAACAAACTGCGCAAACTGGAATTCCTCGCGGCCGACGCGCTGCGGGAGGGGGCCGATGTGCTGCTCACTGCGGGTGCTATTCAGTCAAATCACGTGCGCCAGACCACTGCAGTAGCCGCGCGCCTCGGATTAAAGTGCGTGGCGCTACTGGAAAACCCCATTGGCACATCGGCGGAAAACTATCTCAGCAACGGTAACCGCCTGCTGATTGAGTTAATGGACGCCGAGATCGTCATGGTGGATGCTTTGCACGATCCCAGCGCGCAACTTGCCGAACAGGCCGAACGGCTGGAAGCGCAAGGTTTTCGCCCCTATGTTGTGCCGGTGGGGGGCTCTAATGCATTAGGCGCGCTGGGCTACGTTGAGTGCGCGCAAGAAATTGCTCACCAGAGTGAAGGCGTCGTGGACTTCGCTGCCGTGGTGGTGGCCTCGGGCAGTGCGGGTACGCACGCGGGCCTTGCCGTTGGGCTGGAGCAGTTACTGCCGCAAACCGAGCTGGTGGGCGTTACCGTTTCTCGCAGCGTGGCGGCACAGCAGCCCATCGTTGAGCGGCTGCGCACGGCGCTGGCGGCGCAGCTTGAGGTGGCGGTTCACGCGCCCATTACCCTATGGGATGACTACTTTGCACCGCGCTACGGCGAGCCCAATGCCGAGGGTATGGACGCCGTGAAGCTGCTGGCGCGCCTTGAGGGTATCATGCTCGATCCCGTTTATACCGGCAAAGCCATGGCCGGGCTGATCGATGGCATCAGCCAGGGGCGCTTCCAGCGTGAAGGGCCCGTGCTCTTCGTGCACACCGGCGGATCCCCGGCGTTATTTGCTTATCATCCTTTTGTCTGAGACAGCGGCAAAAAAAGAATTATAATCCGGCGCTTACCGGTGTTTTTTTGCACCGGTTTTGCCTATAAAAAACGGGCGGCACGCGTGATTTCGCCGCCTCACAGCACACAACAGATCACAACAATGGGGTAAACATGAATTTTTCTCCGATTCGTCGCCAGATGGTGATGGGATTCATGGCGGTCGCACTGGCGGCGGGCGTTAACGTTAATACCTTTGCCGCAGACGATTTGCTGGCACAGGTTAAAAGCAAAGGCGAACTGCGCGTGGGCCTGGAAGGCACCTATCCGCCGTTCAGTTTCCAGGATGAAAAAGGCAAGCTCACCGGGTTCGAAGTCGAGTTTGCGCAGGCGTTGGCCAAGCACCTCGGCGTCAAAGCCGCGCTCAAACCCACAAAATGGGACGGTATGCTGGCCTCGCTGGATTCCAAACGCATCGACGTGGTGATTAACCAAGTGACCATCTCCGATGAGCGCAAGAAAAAGTACGACTTCTCCACGCCGTACACCATTTCGGGTGTGCAGGCGCTGACGCTGAAAAAGAACGCTGACACCATCCAGAAACCGGCCGATCTGGCGGGTAAAAAAGTGGGCGTAGGATTAGGCTCCAACTATGAACAGTGGCTGCGTGACAACGTCAAAGGCGTTGATATCCGCACTTACGATGACGACCCGACCAAATATCAGGATCTGCGTTCCGGTCGCGTTGACGCCATTCTGGTTGACCGTCTGGCCGCGCTGGATCTGGTTAAGAAAACCGGCAATACCATGGCCGTGGCAGGTCCTGCCTTCTCGCGCCTTGAAGCTGGCGTGGCGCTGCGTAAAGGCAACGAATCGCTGCTGAAAGCGATTGATGGCGCGATCGGTGATATGCAGAAAGATGGCACGCTGCACCAGCTCTCTGAAAAATGGTTCGGCGCGGACGTGACCAAATAATGCAGGAAAGCTTACAACTGGTGCTGGATTCAGCACCATTTTTGCTTAAAGGTGCACTGTTTACGCTGGAACTGAGCATCGGCGGCATGTTTTTCGGCCTGGTACTCGGCTTCGTGCTGGCGTTGATGCGCCTGTCGCCCTTCTGGCCTATTGCGTGGCTGGCGCGTATTTACGTGTCGATCTTTCGCGGTACGCCGCTGATTGCGCAGCTGTTTATGATCTATTACGGCCTGCCGCAGTTTGGTATTGAGCTGGATCCGATTCCCTCCGCCATGATCGGCCTGTCGCTGAATACCGCGGCTTACGCCTCGGAATCCCTGCGCGGTGCCATCGCCTCAATTGAGCGCGGTCAATGGGAAGCCGCGGCGAGCATCGGGATGACGCCGTGGCAAACGCTACGCCGTGTGATTTTACCGCAGGCCGCGCGCACCGCACTGCCACCGCTCGGGAACAGTTTTATCAGTCTGGTGAAAGACACGTCGCTGGCCGCCACCATTCAGGTGCCGGAGCTGTTCCGTCAGGCGCAGCTGATCACGTCGCGCACGTTGGAGGTCTTTACCATGTATCTGGCCGCATCGCTGATCTATTGGGTGATGGCGACGGTGCTTTCCGCCCTGCAAAACCGGCTGGAAGCCCACGTGAATCAACAGGACCGGGAGGCGAAATGAGTGCGATTGAAGTCCGCCAATTGGTCAAATCCTTTAACGGGCAGACGGTGTTGCACGGCATCGACCTTGATGTGGCACTCGGCGAAGTGGTCGCGATTATCGGCCCCAGTGGATCAGGGAAAACTACCCTGTTGCGCAGTATCAACCTGCTGGAGGTGCCGGAGCAGGGGCGCATCAAGGTGGGTGATATCGCGATTGACGCCAGCCTCGGCCTGAGCAAGCAAAAGCAGCAGGTACGGCAATTGCGCCAGCATGTGGGATTTGTGTTCCAGAACTTCAATTTGTTCCCGCACCGTTCGGTACTGGAGAACATTATTGAAGGACCGGTGATTGTCAAAGGCGAAGCCAAAGCCGAAGCCGTGGCGCGCGCACGCGTGCTGCTGGAAAAAGTGGGCCTGCAGGGTAAGGAAACAAGCTTCCCGCGCCGCCTGTCGGGTGGGCAGCAGCAGCGAGTGGCAATTGCGCGCGCGCTGGCGATGCGACCCGAAGTGATCCTGTTTGACGAACCGACGTCGGCGCTCGACCCTGAGCTGGTGGGAGAGGTGCTAAACACCATCCGCGCGCTGGCCGAAGAGAAGCGAACCATGGTGATCGTGACGCACGAAATGAGCTTTGCGCGTGACGTCGCCGATCGCGCCATTTTTATGGATCAGGGCCGCATAGTAGAGCAGGGCGCCGCCAGCGAACTGTTCCGCAATCCGCAGCAGGCCCGAACCCGGCAATTTTTAGACAAGTTTCTTAATCAATAATCTAAAGCGCCGTCTGGACCGGACGGCGCTTTCCTTATTCCCTCGCCATTAAAACCCCTAAGTTTATTCTGGTTTTTTCTTTTGTATTGTAATTTAAATATTTGAAATAAATAGGTATTTTTATTGGGGTGGTGCGCACTTAGCCGCCTTGTGGTTTTTTAGGAGCAGCCCGATTGAGATATCTTCATATTTATAAATAATTCTTTACGAATTTGTGTCTCAACCAGGATTTAAAAATGCAAACAGCCAAGAATGAGGTTTTGTGGATCAATACCCTCAAGGGAGCCTGTATCTTGTTGGTGGTGCTTCACCACTCGATCATCACCACTTTCGCGCCCTCACTGCATCACCTCACGGCGGGACTGGTGCCGGCGCACGCGTGGGTGACATTTAACACTTACCTTTCGCCGCTGCGTATGCCCGCTTTCTTTTTTGTCTCCGGCCTGCTGGCGGCTAACTCGGTGGTTAAAAAGCGCTGGAAAGAGGTTTTCACCAAAAAGTTCAGCAATATTCTCTATCTCTATTTGCTGTGGGGCGTGATCCAGTGGATCAGCATTCATTACATTTCCACGCATTTGGGTGAGCGTCTCTCCAGCACCAAAAACGCGGCCTATGCCGATACGCCACTGGAGTTTCTCAAGCTGTTGATGACCGCAATGACCAGCCTTTGGTATCTTTATGCGCTGGCTGGGTTCTTCTTGTTTACCAAGCTGTTTTATCGCCAAAAAATGGCGCTGTTGCTACTGGCGGTGTTGGCCAATTATGCCGCGCAGTTCAGTTTGATTCCCGGCTGGGGACCCACCAGCGTGGCGCAAAACTACCTTTACTTCCTGCTGGGCGTGTTCTTTAGCCAGCGCGTTATCGAAATCAGCACGCTCAAGCGACAGCACTGGCTGCTGCTGGCGGGCGTTGCTGCGCTGGGCGTGGCCCATCATCTTGGCGGCAGTTACAAAAATCCGTTCTACAGCCTGTTGACCATTGTGTTCGGTATTGTGGTGTGCCGGATGCTCAACGCGCGTTTCAACATGGCTTGGCTGAACTGGATTGGCCGTAATACGCTGCAGATTTATGTCTTGCACCGAATCTTTATTGAGCTGCTCGGCTTGGGGGCGATTTCGCTGGCCTTGCATTACGGCTGGTTTGGCTATGCCGCGTTCAGCTGGACGTGGGCGCTGATCATGCCGGTGAGCGGCGTGGCCATTTGCGTGGTGCTATCACTGTTGGTGTGGAATCTGCTGAACCGCGGGCCCGGGCGAATACTGTTTCTCCATCCGCGCCTGCTGCGGCAGTCTGCGGCGGACGCCAAACCGGCAGCGACACAATAATTTATCTGGGCCAGCTTGCTGGCCCTTTTTTTTATCACCACATAATGAATTTGTTTTCTTAATGATTTGCCACATTGTGGAAAATAATTTCACGCAGTGTATTTTTATTTGGAATAAACGCGGCGGGATTGTTCTTAATTATTAACTACGATCGCTATCACATAATGACGCCCTATCAAGTTCATTTCGTTATATTCAGCGTATAAGCGCGCTTTTTTTCCCCAGAATAAAACCAAACCGCAGCGCTAAGCCGCGGTCGAGCAGGGCCAGTAAAGGATATTTAAGAGTTTCGCTACAGTCACTCGCTACCCGCAGGGTTACTATCCCTCAAATAATCATAAAGCACATATGTCTCTTTTTACCTCCGCTTTCTCTTCTGACGTACACAGTAACGGGAGTTAATCTCATGAATAACAATACAAAAACCGATATTGGGTGGATTAATACCCTCAAGGGCGCCTGCATATTGCTGGTCGTGCTTTATCACACGGTACTGCCGGGTTTTGAAGGTACGGTGAAATATTTAACCGCTGGCGGATTCCCGGCAGAAATGTGGGTGCAATTTAATACCGTGTTGTCACCGCTGCGGATGCCCGCGTTCTTTTTTGTTTCGGGTTTACTCGCGACCAATGGTATTTTAAATCGGACCTGGAAACAGGTCATGACCAGCCGCGTGATGAACCTGTTTTATCTCTATATTTTGTGGGGCGTTATTCAGTGGTGGTCGATTATCGGTATTTCTAGCGAAATTACAGGCCAGCGTATTTCTCACAACCTCAACGCCGCGTATGCCGGCTCGCTGATTGAATTTCTTACCCTGACATTTATGGCCATGAGCACATCCTGGTATCTCTACGGTTTGGCGCTCTATTTCCTTTTTGCCAAGCTGTTTCGCCAGCATAAGGGACTCTTGCTGGCGGTGGCGGTGATCGTGAATTATCTTGCCGTGGTAAAAATTATTCCTTTCTGGGGCCCGCAAAGCGTGGCGCAGTACTTTCTGTTCTTTTTGCTCGGGGCGTTCTGGAGCCCGACGCTGCTGCGCATGAGTGAGTGGCGGCGCGAAAATCTCATGCCATGGGTGCTGCTGGCGGCGCTGAGTGGCGTTCATCTTCTCATGGGTCTTGAGAAGAACCTGTTCCTGTGCGTATTGGCGGTGATGGCAAGTGTGGCGGCGTGTCGATGGCTGAATCAACATTTCAGCATGACTTTCCTTAACTGGATTGGCCGCAATACGCTGCAAATTTATGTGATACACCGCATTTTTCTTGAGTTTTTTGGTATGTCGGCCATTCTGCTGGCGCAGGGTCATCACGCCTTTGAATCCGCGTGGTTTTCCGTGCTGTGGGCGTGTTTCTATCCCCTCGTGATGGTAGTGATCTGCTCACTTTGCTCGGTGGCGGTGTGGTCAGTGACCAACCGCGGATTAGGGCAATCTTTGTTCGTGTTTCCAACGCTAATAGGGTTAAAGCGTAATAAGTCGCTGGGATAAGGGGAGGGGCCGCAGGCAGCGGCTCTATGCTTTTGCCACGGGCTGTGGCGGGGCTTGAGCCGCAGGCAGCAGTTCGGTGCATCTTTCGTTCGCCATGGCAATGGCAGTTGCCTTGCCCGCCGTGCGGCGCACGAGCAGAGGGCGCCAGGCCGCGCCCTCTGCACTCCCCGGCCCTGCGCCAGCCCCACTCGCCGCTGCGCGGTCCCTTCACTTGCTCAGTCTTCCTGACGGACCGGCGTCGATTCGCTCCTGCTCAACGCCGCCTCTCGCGGCATCCATGCCGCTCGCCCTGGAAGCCTTCCCTCGTTCAGCGAGTAGGGATGGCGCCTCACAAACCTCGCTGTGGGTTTTTTATGTTTTTGTGGCGACCGCGTGGCGGTAAGACTTTTAAGGAACATTCAGACCTCGCGGCGTTAAGCTAAAAGCCCTCTTTTGTGTTTTTGTCTTTTGTCTTTTGTCTTTTTCAGCCAGCCGCTGTCTTTCAGACCGGCTTACGGCCTTCCAGACAACACCAGCCAAAAAACAGAAATGATCCCCACAGGTGAGGTTTGTTAGCGCCATCCGGAGCGCCGAATGGAGCGTGACGGCCAGGACGAAGCGGCATGGATGCCGCTGAGAGTGCGGAATGAGCCAGGGATGGCGAATCCGCGCGGTCCGTGAGGCCGTTGCGGCGGAGTGAGGGAACAGCGCAGGCTGGCGCAGGGCGCGGATTGCAAAGGGCCGCGCCCATCGGCCCTTTGCCCGTACGCCGCAGCGGTGCGGCTGAAACTGCCGGCCGGTTAGCGGGCGGAACCCGCTCAGAGTCAGGCCAGCGCAGC
>CAJYVD010000001.1 GCA_913778495.1 uncultured Pantoea sp. | reverse complement strand
TAATGAATTACGTGTTCACTCAGCAAAGACTTGATATTTTTTAGAGCCCGGAGGCTTTGATATCAATCCTGCGAGTGCCCACACAGATTGTCTGATAAATTGTTAAAGAGCAGTGCGACGCGGCGTGGAGCCTGCTGTCGCGAGGTGGCGTATATTACGCTTTCCTCCTTCAGAGTCAAACACTTTTTTCAGCGTTTTTCTCCGACGGGGCGAATCACTCCGCGCCCTGCTGAGCCGTCTGCGTTGCCGCTTTGCCGTCTCAGTGGTGGCGCATTATAGGGCGTTAATTCTGGCTGACAAGGGTTTATTGCAAAAAAATGGCCGACAGCGTCTTTTTTGTACGAAGGGGTCAAAAAGCAACGTTTTATGGTCACTATTCACACAAAAATAGCCAAACAGCGGCACAAATCACCCTTATCAGGCGTTTTAGCAGTGCTATCCTGAACGGCGAACACGCTTAGCAAACTGAACAATTATCAAAGAAGGACGCTCAATGATTCGTTCCGCGCGCAGTATGGCCGGTTTGCCCTGGATTGCCGCAATGGCGTTTTTTATGCAGGCGCTGGACGCCACCATCCTCAATACCGCGCTTCCTGCCATTGCCACCAGCCTTGAACGATCGCCCCTCGCTATGCAATCTGCCATTATCAGCTATACGTTGACGGTGGCGATGCTTATCCCCGTCAGCGGCTGGCTGGCGGATCGCTTCGGCACACGCAAAATATTCATTCTTGCCGTTGCGCTATTTACCTTGGGCTCCCTAGCCTGTGCCTTGTCAGGTTCGCTGAGTATGTTGGTCACGTCGCGCGTCATTCAGGGGATCGGCGGCGCCATGATGATGCCGGTGGCGCGTCTTGCCCTGCTGCGCGCTTATCCACGCAGCGAATTACTCCCGGTGCTCAATTTTGTCACCATGCCCGGTTTGGTCGGCCCCATTCTCGGCCCCATGCTGGGCGGCTTGCTGGTCACGTATGCCAGCTGGCACTGGATATTCCTGATTAACATCCCCATTGGCATCGCGGGCATCGTCTATGCGCGCAAATATATGCCCGACTTTACGACGCCTAAGCGACGCTTTGATTTTGGCGGTTTCCTGCTGTTTGGATTGGGTCTGGTTTTCATCTCTATCGGCATTGAGCTTTTTGGCGAGCGCATCGTCATTCCGTGGCAGGCCTGTCTGGTATTACTCAGCGGCGTGGTGTTGCTGCTTCTCTATATTGTCCACGCGCGCCGTCATCCGGCACCGTTGATCAGTTTGCCGATGTTTAAAACGCGCACCTTTTCCGTCGGTATCGTCGGTAATATCGCCGCGCGGCTGGGTACCGGCTGCATTCCATTCTTGATGCCGCTAATGTTGCAGGTCGGTTTTGGCTACCCCGCCATTATCGCCGGCTGCATGATGGGCCCAACGGCAATCGGTTCACTGCTGGCTAAATCCACGGTTACGCCAGTTCTGCGTCGATTTGGTTACCGCAGGACACTGGTCGGCATCACGCTCATCATTGGCGGACTGATTGCCAGCTTCGCACTGCAAACACCGGGCGAAAGCATTCTGCTGTTACTGGTGGCGCTGTTTGTCTTGGGCATGGCGATGTCCACGCAGTTCACCGCCATGAACACCATTACATTGGCCGATTTAAATGATGAGAACGCCAGCGGCGGTAATAGCGTGCTGGCCGTCACGCAACAGGTGGCGATAAGCTTTGGTGTCGCCGTTAGCGCGGCGGTGCTGCGCTTTTGGCAGGATGTGGAAAGCAGCACCGTAGGGCAGTTTCATGCCACCTTCCTGACCATGGGTGTGGTCACTGCGGCCTCGGCCTGTGCGTTTTTACTGCTGCGGGCGGGGGACGGGCGCAACCTCATCGCTAACCGCGAGAAAAAGAAAAAAGCGGCCTAAGCCGATCCGCGCTCCACCAGCTCCGGCGTCAGCTCCAGCATTTGCTGGCTGGCGTCGGGATCGCGCAGGCGATTAATCAGGGTTTCAATGGCTAATTCGCCCAGAGCATCCTTGGGCTGATGCACGGTGCTGAGCGGCGGCGTGAGATAGCGGGCCAGCTCGATGTCATCGTAACCGACCACCGCCATATCCTGCGGCACCGACAGTCCCGCCTGAAACAGCGCGTGATAAACGCCCACGGCCATCGCATCGTTGCTGGTAAACACCGCCTGCGGGGGATTCTCCAGCGCGAGCAGCTGGTTCATGGCATTGAAACCGCCCTGAAATTCAAAGTCGCCATCCACCACATACGCCTCGGGCACCGGCAATCCGCTGCTGCGCATGGCCTTGTGAAAACCTTCAAGGCGCATACGCGCTGGCGTTTTATCCTGCGGTCCAGCAATGCAGGCTATGCGCGTATAGCCGCGATCGATAAGGTGCTGCGTTGCCAGCTCACCGCCCAACAGCGCATTGTCCTGAATAATATCGCCGCGCCCTTCAAACGGCGCCCAATCCATCATCACCATAGGCACCGATGGATAACGATTAAGGATCTCTGCCGAAGGCAAATGGCTTTCCGTGCACATCAGCAGCAGCCCATCGACACGCTTTTGCATCAGCGTTTCAAGGCTGCGATTCATGCGCTCTTCATCCCCTTCGGTGTTACACAAAATCAGGCTGTAGCCGCGCTCGTAGCAGCTGTTTTCTACCCCGCGAACCACTTCGGCATAAAACGGGTTACTGCTGGCCGTGAGCAACATACCAATGGTACGCGTTTCGTTAAGCTTGAGGCTGCGGGCCAGCGCCGAAGGCGCGTAGTTCAGCTCGCTAATAGCCTGCTGCACGCGCGCGCGCACCCGCTCACTCACAAAGCGGTTATTGTTGATAACGTGGGACACCGTGGAGGTGGAGACGCCCGCCAGGCGAGCGACATCTTTCATGGTAGCCAAGCGCTTAATCCTGTTGCTGCAGGAACGCGTCGATTTCCGTGCGCCACGGCACGGAAGGCTGAGCGCCAGGACGCGTTACCGCAATGGCCGCCGCCGCATGGGCAAAGCGCACCGCCTCGCGCAGCGCCATGCTTTCCAGCCGCGCGGTAATAAAAGCACCGTTAAACGTATCGCCCGCCGCAATGGTATCGACCGCCTGCACGCTAAATCCAGGAATGCGTTCTCCTTCGCCCGCGACGCTCAACCACACGCCTCGACGTCCCAGGGTAATCAGCACCGTGTTGATGCCTTTCGCATGCAGCGCAGCAGCGGCACGTGCCGCATCGTCATCGTTTTTTACGGCGATACCGGTCAGGATCTCGGCTTCGGTTTCGTTGGGCGTGATGATATCGATATGCGACAGCAGCGCATCGGAGAGCTGCGTGGCCGGTGCCGGATTCAAAATCACTTGGGTATGATGCGCGCGCGCAATCTCTGCCGCCGCCAGCACGCTTTCCAGCGGTGATTCAAGCTGCATCAGCAGCGCATCGGCCTCGGCGATCACCTGTTGATGACGCACGACGCACGCGGGCGTCAGCGCCGCGTTGGCACCGGAATAGATACCGATGTTGTTTTCACCTTCCGCATTCACAAAAATCATGGCGACGCCGGTTGCTTCACCCTCAACGGTTTCCACCGGGGTGATATCAATGCGGTCCTGCTCAAGCTGCTGACGAATACGCTCGCCGATGTCATCGGCACCGACGCAGGCAATAAACGCAATATCAGCGCCAGCACGCCCCGCCGCCACCGCCTGGTTAGCGCCTTTGCCGCCAAAGGCAATCTGATACTGTTTCCCGATCACCGTTTCGCCCGGACGGGGAAAGTGCGCGAGATTAAGAATGTGGTCGGCATTGATGCTGCCAAGAACGGCCAGTTTTGCGTGTGTGCTCATTAGACGTGATCCAGAAAATGCGCCACCAGGACGGTGGCGCGTTGCCATGCTTTTCTTTGGTTTTTATTTGGTAACCAGCTTCAGGTCAACCGGATTGATTGCCTGCACTTTTTCGCCTTTCAGCACTTTATCTGCTGTATCGACGCCGATCACGCCAATTTTCTCCGGCATCTGCGCCACGGTTGCCGTGAGCTTGCCCGATTCAACCGCTTTCACGCCGTCTGCCGTGCCGTCAAAGCCGACGACCAGCACGTCGGTTTTACCCGCGGTCTGCAGCGCACGCAGCGCACCCAGCGCCATCTCGTCGTTCTGCGCGAATACCGCCTGCACATCCGGATGCGCCTGCAGCAGGTTCTGCATGACGTTCAGACCTTTGGTGCGATCGAAATCTGCGGGCTGGCTGGCCAACACATTGAATTTATGCGCATCGGCAGCCTGTTTAAAGCCTTCACCACGCTCACGCGCCGCCGAAGTACCCGCGATGCCCTGTAGCTCAATGATTTTTGCGCCATCGCCCAGTTTTTTCGCGATGAAATCACCCGCCATTTTGCCCCCGAAGCGGTTGTCAGAAGCAACGTGGCTAACCACTTTGCCCTGCGCGGCCTGACGGTCCAGCGTAATCACCGGGATATTGGCTTGATTAGCCATTTTGACTGCATTGCCTACCGCGTCAGAATCCGTAGGGTTGATCAACAGCAGTTTAGTGCCGCGCACGGTCAGGTCCTGCACGTTTGCCAGTTCTTTCGCCGGGTTGTTCTGCGAATCCAGTACCACCAGGTTATAGCCCAGCTTATCGGCTTCTTTCTGTGCGCCATCTTTCAGCGACACAAAGAACGGGTTGTTCAGCGTGGAAACCACCAGCGCAATGGTATCCTTGGCCATCGCGCCAGCACTGAGGGTGGCGCCAAGGATGACGGCCAATGCAGTTAACTTTTTCATTTATATAATCCTGTGTGAAGGTCAGAGTGATTTACTGCTTTTGTTATCCACCAGCACAGCCAGCAGAATGACAACGGCTTTAACAATCATCTGGTAGTAAGAGGAAACGCCCATCAGATTCAGACCGTTATTAAGGAAACCGAGGATCAACGCCCCAATCAGCGTGCCCATGATGCGTCCTTTACCACCCGCCAGGCTGGTGCCGCCCAGCACCACTGCGGCAATCGCGTCCAGCTCATAGCCGGTGCCTGCCGTAGGCTGTGCAGAGGAGAGGCGCGCCACTTCAATCGTACCTGCCAGCGCCGCCAGCAGACCAGAGAGCGAGTAGACAATAACCTTGACGCGGTTCACATTGATGCCGGAAAGACGCGTGGCGGATTCGTTGCCGCCCAAAGCATAAATGTAGCGACCCAGGCGCGTGTGATGCAGCATGTACCACGCGAGGGCAAACACCACCGCCATCAGCCACACCGGCGTCGGGATCCCCAACGGGCGGCCGATACCAAACCAGCCAAACAGATCGGCGTTATCGCTGAAACCGGTATTGATTGGACTCCCGTTGGTGTACACCATGGTGACGCCGCGCAGCAGCAGCATCATCACCAGCGTGGCGATAAACGCCTGCACCTTGCCGCGCGCCACAATCACCCCGGTAACGCCGCCAATGGCCGCACCCAACGCCAGTGATGCCGCCACGGCGACCAGCGCATTCACTTCCATTCCCACGATCGAGGCCGCTACCGCGCCGGTCAGCGCCAGCAGCGAACCCACGGATAAATCGATGCCCGACGTCAGGATCACCAGCGTCATGCCGACCGCCATAATGGCGTTGACCGACGTCTGCTGCAGAATGTTAAACATGTTGGGCAGCGTGAAGAAATTAGGGCTTTGGCTGGCCACTACCGCGATCAGCACCAGCAGCGCAATCAGCGACTTCTGCTCCATCAGCCAGGCTTTACTGAACCAGCGGCGACGGGCGGGTAAGGTTTGGGTACTCATACTACTAACTCCTCGCTGTGTTGCTTACCGACTGCAGCGGCCATCAGGGATTCCTGAGAAGCCTCTTCACGGGAAAATTCACCACTGAGATGGCCTTCGTGCATGACCAGGATGCGATCGCTCATGCCCAGGACTTCTGGCATTTCAGATGACACCAAAATGATGCTCAGCCCATCGGCTTTAAATTGGTTAATTAACTGATAAATTTCTTTTTTTGCGCCAACATCCACGCCGCGCGTCGGCTCATCCAGGATCAGCACATCCGGACGCGTCATCAGGCCGCGCGCAATCGCCACTTTTTGTTGGTTTCCACCCGACAGCAGGCCAATCGGCTGCGCCATCGATGGCGTTTTCACATTAAACAGGCGAATAAAATCGCCCACCGCCAGCTGCTCCTCGCTGTGTTTGAGGGTGCCCGATGCGTGACTGAAATAGCGCAGCGCCGTCAGTGACATGTTCTCTTTCACTGACATACCCAGCACCAAACCATCGCGTTTGCGATCTTCGGAGATATACACAATGCCGTTGGCCAGTCCGTCCTGCGGCGTGCGGGTGATCACCTGGCGGCCGTTGAGCGTCACCTTGCCCTGCGTACGCGGCAGCGCGCCGTAAAGGACTTTCATCAGCTCCGTCCGGCCGGCCCCCATCAGGCCGGAAATACCCAGAATTTCCCCTTCACGCAGCGTAAAGCTGACGTTCTCCACGCCCGGACCGCTGAGATTTTCCACCGTAAGCCGCACCGCGCCGGGTGGGTTATCGATGTGGGGATATTGATCCTCAAGCTTACGGCCGACCATCATTTCGATCAGGCTCTCTTCGCTGAGATCGCTTACCGCGCGCTCAGCAATAAATTGCCCATCGCGAAACACGGTGACGTCGTCGCAAATCTCAAAGATCTCTTTCATGCGGTGCGAGATATAAACAATGCCGCACCCCTGCGCTTTCAATTCATTGATCACGCGAAACAGCGACAGCGTTTCGGTATCGGTGAGCGCGTCGGTGGGCTCATCCATAATGATCACTTTCGACTCAAAGCTGAGCACCTTGGCGATTTCTACCATCTGCTGATCGCCAATCGACAGCTCGCCGACCAGCTTGTGGCTGCTAAAGCGCAGATTAAGGCGCTTCAACAGGGCATCGGCGTCGGCATACATCTTTTTCCACTGAATGCGGCCAAAGCGATTCACCGCTTCGCGCCCCAGAAAAATATTCTCAGCCACCGTCAGCTGAGGGATCAGGTTGAGCTCCTGGTGAATGATGCCAATACCCGCTTCCTGTGAGGCTTTGGGTCCGCTAAACGTCACCTCTTTTCCCAGCCACTGCAGCGAACCGGCGTCCATCGTGTAAATGCCGGTGAGCACTTTCATCATGGTGGATTTCCCGGCACCGTTCTCGCCCACCAGCGCCATCACGCGACCGGGATAAACGGCTAGCGAGGCGCCATTTAGCGCTTTCACGCCGGGAAACGATTTTTCTATCCCTTTGAGTTGCAATAAAGGCTGCATGCTGACCTCAGAAGGTGACGCCGGCGCTCAGGATGACATTCGCATACGGAGAACACTCTCCGCTGCGAATGACCGCCTGACTGCTCTGCGTCTGTTGTTTGAACTGTTCATGACTGATGTAGTGAAGCGTAATCACATTCCCCTGGTGCTGTTGCAAGGCTTCGAGCACGGCGAGCAGTGCGTTGTGGAGCTGCGGATTGTGCTGCTTAATCTCCTCCGCCATCAGGGCGCTTTCCACCTGCATCTCTTGCGTGACCACCTCAACCACCTGCAAAAACGCAGGCGTGCCCGGTGTTAAAGCCAGATCAATGCGCTGCGGATCGGCTGGAATGGGCAAACCGGCATCGGCGATGGTCAGCGTGTCGGTATGCCCTAGGCGAGCAATCACATGAGAGAGTTCAGCGTTCAGTAAGCGACCTTTTTTCATTTCTTCCACTCCACAGCGAAACGTTTCGCTTGCTGGAGTGTATAAAATGTACAAGGCAACTCAATGACAGGATGAGAGAAATGTGATCGTTATCGAAACGTTTCGCGTGCGCCGCGATAAATTTGAGTTTGGGGTAAATGGCGGAGCCACGAACGGGCTCCACGCCAGGACTTAAGGAAGTTTACGCACCTGTTTCACATCCAGCTCAACGGCGTTGAAATCCTTATCCAGCTCGCCGGTTAATTCCACCTGATCTTTCGGCGTAACGGTCACGCCATTCCAGCGCTTGTGGTCAATTTCCACTTTCATCGTGCCGCTGCTGTCTCGAAACTGGTAATCCTCATCGCCAATCTGTTTCTCAATATGGCCACGCAGGGTGATCCAGCTATCATCCTTCATCTCTTCGGCCTGTTTTACCGTGGTCACGCTGGCCGGGTTCGGCTGAAAGCCGCCTTTAGCAGACTGACTCGCGGGCGCGTTGGGGTCCACAAAGCCACCCGATTGCGCCGCCATAACCGGCGTTGTCGCTAACGCCACGATTGCCAATAACGCTGCATGCTTTTTCATTTGCCTGCCTCCGTTGGGAAAGGAAAAGATTACGTCCATGAGTAAAACACAGCGTTCTTAACAGGATCTTAAGGGCATAACGTTGAGGAAAAATAAGCTAACGTCGGCGATAAGTGCTGTACTTGCGCTATCCCGCTTCGTATAACGGCGCAGGGAGCAAAGGAGAACGCATGCGTATTATGTTGATTGAAGATGACGCGATCATCGGCGACGGGTTGAAAGTGGGATTGACCAAGCTGGGGTTTAGCGTGGATTGGTTCGTTTCGGGCGAAGCGGGCTATCGCGCCCTGGACGCGGCGCCGTGGGACGCCGTGATCCTCGATTTATCACTGCCAGAGCGCGACGGACTCGCCATTCTGCGCGACTGGCGCCAGCAAGGCGCAGACGTACCGGTGCTGATTCTTACCGCGCGCGATGCGCTGGATCAGCGCGTACAGGGATTACAGATCGGCGCCGATGACTATCTGTGTAAACCGTTTGCCCTGACGGAAGTGGCCGCGCGCCTGGAGGCGCTGATTCGCCGCCGCCACGGTCAACTGCAGCCCGAACTGCGGCACGGCAACGTGGTCATGGCGCCCTCCAGCCACTGTGTCTGGCTGGACGGTGAGGCCGTCGCGCTCAAGAGCCGCGAACTGGCGCTGCTGGAACTGTTTCTGCGCCATCCCGGCCGCGTCCTGACGCGCGCGCAGCTGGAAGAGAAGCTCTACACCTGGGACGATGACGTTTCCAGCAACGCAGTCGAAGTGCACATTCACCATCTGCGTAAGAAACTGGGCAGCACGTTTATTCGCACCGTACATGGCGTCGGTTACATGCTGGGGGGAGCCGAATGAGCTTGTTTCTGCGTCTCGCGGTCGGCGTTGTGCTGCTGATCCTGGTGTGCGGCAGTCTGGCTGGTCTGCGCGCCTGGCAGCAAACGCGCGACAACGTAAACACGCTGTTTGATACCCAGCAAATGCTGTTCGCCAAACGCCTGCTGGCGCTCGATGCCAACAATCTGCACGCCTACGCTCTGCCAAAAACCAAGCATCTGCTGCGCCATCATCGCGGCAAGCAGGATGATGACGCGCTGGCCTTCGCGCTGTTTACCGCCGACGGTGAACCGCTGCTTAACGACGGCGAGAACGGGCGCGATATTCGTTTCGACGCCCAGCACGATGGGTTTCGGGACGACCAATTAGAAGACGACGACGACCGCTGGCGGCTGCTATGGCTTTCGTCAGCCGACAAGCGTTATCGCGTGGTAGTGGGACAAGAGTGGGAATACCGCGATGATATGACGCGCGATTTGGCGCTCAGCAGCCTGCTGCCGTGGCTGATCGCCATGCCGTTAATGCTCTTACTGCTGCTGGCGCTGGTGTGGTTCGAGCTGCGTCCCTTAAAACGGCTTACCGCGTCGCTCCACCAGCGTCAGCCCGACGATGCGACGCCGCTGGCTACAGCAGGCGTACCCAACGAAGTGAAACCACTGGTAGCGGCGTTAAACGATCTGTTCAGCCGCACCGCACAGCAGGTGGCGCGCGAACGCCGCTTTACCGCCGATGCGGCCCACGAACTGCGTAGCCCGCTGGCGGCGCTGCGGGTGCAGAGCGAGGTTATTCAACTGGCGGACGATGATGAACCGATGCGCCAACGGGCGCTGCACCAGCTCGACAGCGGTATTGCGCGCGCCACGCGGCTGGTGGATCAGCTGCTAACGCTGTCGCGCGTCGAAGCCGATGACTTACGCAGCGAGTTTCAGCCGGTAACGTGGACCACCCTGCTGCAAAGCGCCATCGCTGAACAGATACCGCAGGCGGATGCGCAGGACATGCAGATACGGCTCCACCTTAACGCGCAACCGGTGATGAACGGTCATCCGCTGCTGCTGAGTCTGCTGCTGCGGAATTTACTGGATAACGCCTTGCGCTATGCGCCTGCGGGTACCCAGATTCAGCTGACGTTGGCCGCGCGCCATCTCATCGTGGAAGATAACGGTCCGGGCGTGAGCGAGCAGCAGCGGGAGAGGTTGGGGGAACGTTTTTGGCGACCGCCAGGCCAGGCGCAGACTGGCAGCGGCTTAGGCTTATCCATCGTGAAAAACATTGCCCAGCTGCACGGCATGTGCATTGAATTTAGCCATGCCGTCCCGCAGGGACTGCGCGTCACCCTCAGCTGGTGACGCGCCGCGCTATATCTCCACTTGGGTGCCGAGTTCGATCACGCGGTTCGGCGGGATCTCAAACTGATCCGGCGCGCGCAGCGCATTGCGCTGTAGCGCCAGGAATAGCTTGCCGCGCAGCCGTAAATACCAGGGCCGCTTGCCGATGATCAGCGACTCGTGCGACATAAAGAACGAGGTTTCGATCATCCGGCAGTTAAGCCCCTCTAAACCACAGCGGTGGAATATCTCTTCAACGTTGGGCGTTTCGCGCCAGCCGTAGCTCGCGACCACGCGCCAGAAGGTGGGGGAGAGCTGCTCGATGGTCACTCGACGCACGTTATGAACGTAGGGCGCGTCTTCGGTTCGCAGCGTAAGCAGCACCACGCGCTCGTGCAACACCTTGTTATGTTTTAGGTTATGCAACATCGCGAAGGGGATCACGTTCAGCGCGCGCGACATATACACGGCCGTGCCCGGCACGCGTACCGGCGGTGACTTCTCCAGGGAAGCGATCATCGCTTCCAGTGAGTTGCCGTGCTCGTGCATGCGGCGCAGCAGGCGAAAACGCTCGCTTTTCCAGGTGGTCATCACAATAAACATGATCAACGCCAGCGTCAGCGGCAGCCAGCCACCCGAAAAGATTTTGACCAGGTTAGCGGAGAACAGCGACACATCAATGCACAGCATGCCCGCAAGCAGCAGGCCGACCAGATAGCGGTTCCAGTGCCAATTTTGAATCGCCACGGTGGCACACAAGATCGCGGTCAGCACCATGGTGCCGGTCACGGCGATGCCATAGGCTGCGGCCAGGTTGCTAGAGTGCTCAAAGCCGATAATCACAATCAAAACAGAGAAATAAAGCAGCCAGTTAATCACCGGAATGTAAATCTGTCCCGACTCCTCTTCCGAAGTATGCACAATGCGCATCGGCGGCAGATAGCCCAGGCGCACCGCCTGGCGAGTAAGTGAGAACACGCCGGAGATCACCGCCTGCGAGGCGATCACCGTCGCCAGCGTGGCCAGAATCAGCATCGGGATCAGCGCCCAGTCCGGGGCCAGCAGAAAGAAGGGGTTTTTGATGGCTTCGGGATGCTTCAACAGCAGCGCGCCCTGGCCAAAATAGTTCAGCACCAGCGACGGCAGTACCACCGCAAACCACGCCAGCCGAATCGGTAATTTACCGAAATGCCCCATATCGGCGTAGAGCGCTTCAACCCCGGTGATGGCCAATACCACCGCGCCGAGCGCAAAGAACGACACTTTTTTATATTCGATAAAGAAATGCACCGCCCAGCTCGGGTTCAGCGCCTGCAGCACGTCTGGATTACCCATGATGCTGCGGGCGCCCAGCACGGCGAGGACGAGAAACCACAAGAGCATCACTGGTGCAAACAGCTTGCCGACGATACCGGTGCCGTGCTTTTGAATGATAAACAGCAGCGTCAGCACCGCAATGGCCAGCGGCACGATGTAGGTATCCAGGCTCGGAGCCGCAATTTCCAGCCCTTCCATCGCCGACAGCACCGACACGGCGGGGGTGATCACCACTTCGCCATAGAAAAAGCTGCCGCCGATTAAGCCCATGATGACCAGAATTGCCGTCGCACGCGCGCCGGTATTCCGGCCTGCCAGCGACATCAAGGTGAGAATACCACCTTCTCCTGCGTTGTCCGCGCGCATGACATAGCTGATGTATTTCAGCGACACCACCAAAATCAGCAGCCAAAAAATCAGGGAAAGGAAGCCAAAGACCGCATCACGCTCCACGCCAAAGCCAAACTGTCCCGAAAGACATTCGCGTAACGTATAGAGTGGGCTGGTGCCGATATCGCCATACACCACGCCAATTGCGGCCAGCGTGACGGCGCCAAGGGACTGTTTCTTATCCGAGCTCATAGGTTGTCTTTTTCAGGAGCGAAAGAGGCCGTTGCGTTTCGCTCTCGTCATCAAAAAGCGCACAGTATGCACATATTCCCAAAAAAACCCACTTTTCAAAAGCGTGATTATCCGGTTATCAATCTGCTAATTCGCCGACATTGCGCTAAAAAGCCTTACCAAACCCGCACGTTCCGGTGTTTCAACCTTCTGAAACAAAAAAGCTGACGGCTATCAACGCTTTCACGCATGATAATCAGTAGAGTATTGCGCTCGCCAGCATGTGACGGCTCAAGGTTCAGAAGGACAATGATGTGATTATGGCTCAACCCCATCTTTTGGCAGAAAGAATTTCTCGCCTGAGTAACGCCCTGGAAAAAGGGCTGTATGAACGGCATCATGCGATTCGGCTCTGCCTGCTGGCGGCTTTGAGTGGTGAAAGTGTCTTTCTTCTCGGGCCGCCAGGCATCGCCAAGAGCCTGATTGCCCGCCGCCTGAAATATGCCTTCCAGCACGCCCGCGCGTTTGAATACCTGATGACCCGTTTCTCCACGCCAGAAGAGGTATTTGGCCCGTTGTCCATTCAGGCGCTCAAAGATGAGGGTCGCTATCAGCGGTTAACCAAGGGTTATCTGCCCGATGCCGAGATCGTCTTCCTGGATGAAATCTGGAAGGCGGGCCCGGCGATTTTGAACACGCTGCTCACGGCCATCAATGAACGCCGCTTTCGCAATGGCGACTGCGAAGAAAAAATTCCTATGCGTCTGCTGGTGACCGCCTCCAATGAGCTGCCGGAAGCCGACAGCGGCCTGGAAGCGCTGTATGACCGAATGCTGATCCGGCTGTGGCTGGACAACGTGCATGAAAAGCAGAACTTCCGCAGCCTGCTTACCCACCAGCAGGATGAAAACGACAATCCGGTGACGGATGCGCTGCGCATCAGCGATGAAGAGTACCAGCAGTGGCAGAAAGGCATCACGCAGGTGGCGCTGCCCGATCACGTGTTTGAGCTGATTTATCAGCTGCGTCAGCAGCTGGAAAATTTACCGAACGCGCCCTACATCTCCGATCGCCGCTGGAAAAAAGCCATTCATCTTCTGCAAGCCAGCGCGTTTTACAGCGGTCGTACAGCGATTGCGCCGATTGATCTGGTGCTGCTAAAAGATTGCCTGTGGCACGATGTTGCCTCAATGAAGCTGCTGGACAGTGAACTCAACGCGCTGATGACGCAGCACGCCTGGCAGCAGCAGTCGCTGCTGCACACGCTACAGCAAATCAACGCGCGCCGGCTGGCGCTGCAACAGCAGCAGAGCGTGGCGCAGGCGCTTACGCTGGAAAAACACAGCAGCATGTTTAGCCGCAAGCCACACTACGTCCTGCCCGCCGCGCTGATCGAGGATGCGCTGACGCTGATGCTCCAGCAGCCGCTGATGTTGCACGATATGCAGGTTTCACATGTGGTGGTGGGGCGAGAAGCGCTGGAACAGTGGCTGCTGAAAGGTGGCGATATCCGCGGCAAGCTCAACGGCATTGGTTTTGCGCAAACGCTGGATCTGCTGGTGGATAGCCATCATTGCCTCACGCTGCGTGACGCCAGTTTGCAGTCAACCCGCCTGACGCTACCGGGCGCCGCACCCCATCAGAGCGTACCGCAGGAGATTCAGGAAGCCTACGACGCGCTGGAGACACAGCTGCGCGCGCAGCGCACGCTGTTTAGCCAGCATCAGCGCTGTTTGTTCATCAGTGACGAGTGGCTAGCCCTTATTGAAACCAGCCTGCAGGACGTGGCGGAACAGCTGAAACAGGCGAGAAAATGATTTCGCTGGAGACGCTGAGCGCGCTGCTCTCCATCGGGGAAACGGAGCTTATCGAAGACCTGATTATCGCGCTGCTGGCTTCTCCCCAGCTGGCGCTGTTCTTTGAAAAATTTCCCCGCATGAAGCAGGCGCTGATGCGCGATCTCCCACGCTGGCGCCATGAGATCGCCGAGCAGATCCGTGCCACGCCGGTGCCCGAAACGCTGGCGCAAGAGTTTCAACTCTTTCAGCAAATGCAGCTGATCGACACCGCCGCTTTTACAAAACAGCTGCCGGCGATCATGCACCAGCTGACGCAACTGGCTTCCCCTTTTATCAGCGACGCCAGCAAACTGCTGCTGCACACCGATTCTGCCCAACTCAGTAACGCGCAGCATACGCTGTTTTTACAGCGCTGGCGGCTCAGCCTGACGCTGCAAACCCTGACCCTCAATGAGTCGATTCTCGAAGAGCAGCGCGAGCGACTGATGGCCGAATTGCAACAGCAGATGGCGATCAGCGGTCAGCTGGCACCGATTTTAACCGACGATGATGAAGCCGCGGCGGGACGCCTGTGGGATCTCAGCAAAACGTCATTACAGCCGGGCGATGCGCAGTTAATCGTGCAATTTGGTGATTTTCTGGCCCAGCAGCCTGAGCTGATGCAGCTGGCGCAGCAGCTGGGGCGCAGCCGCGAGGCAAAATCGGTGCCGTCGCAGGATGCGCCGCTGGAAGCGTTCCATCAGTTAGTGCGCGAGCCGGATAACGTGCCGGAAGAGGTCAGTGGCCTGCATCAAAGCGACGATGTGCTGCGCCTGCTACCGCCGGAGCTGGCGGCGCTCAGCATCAGCGAACTGGAGCTGGAATTTTATCGCCGTTTGGTTGAAAAACGGCTGCTGACGTATCGGCTGCAGGGCGATGCCTGGCATGACAGCGTGTCGCTCCGCCCGGTCAGCCACCAGCAGCATGAGGCGCAGCCGCGCGGGCCGTTTATCGTTTGTGTCGACACATCCGGCTCTATGGGCGGCTTCAATGAGCGCTGTGCCAAAGCGTTTTGTCTGGCGCTCCTCAAAGTGGCGCTGGCCGACCGCCGTCGCTGCTACATCATGCTGTTCGCGCACGACGTGATTGGCTACGAGCTCACCGCCGATAACGGCATTGAACAAGCGATCCGCTTTCTGAGCCAGCGCTTCCGCGGCGGCACCGATCTGGCGGCCTGCCTTGCGGAGGTGGTGAAACGCATGGAGGGCAGCGCATGGCAAGAAGCCGACGCCGTGGTGGTCTCTGATTTTATTGCGCAGCGCCTGCCCGACGCGCTTATTGCTACGATCAAGCAGCGCCAGCTTCACCATCAGCAACGCTTCCACGCCGTGGCCATGTCGACCCACGGCAAGCCCGGCATTTTACGCATCTTCGATCATATCTGGCGCTTCGAGACAGGTCTCAAAAACCGCCTGCTGCGGCGTTGGCGACGCTAATTCATCTTGCAGAAATGCATATTTGCTATAGTGAATTACCCGCTGTGTTTATTCAGCTTACGGAGTTCACTGTGACCACCGCCGATCCCCACTCTCATTTACCCGCGCCGACCCGTACCGTTCGGCTTTCTGGCACCAGCAGCGATGAAAAGCGCGCCGAGTTACTGGCTTACTTCACGCAAACCTGGGAGCTGTACGAGAGCCTGTTTGACTGCCTGCAGGATGAGCGCGCCTATTTTAATAAGGCAATTTCGCTGCGGCATCCGCTGATCTTTTACTACGGCCATACCGCTACGTTTTACGTGAATAAATTGATGGCGGGACGCTATCTGGAACAGCGCGTGGACGATCGTATTGAAGCAATGATGGCGATCGGCGTGGATGAGATGAGCTGGGACGATCTGGATGAAAGTCACTACGATTGGCCAACGGTGGCCGAAGTCCGCGATTATCGCGGCAAGGTAAAAAGCCTCGTCAGTGAATTTATCCGCACCATGCCGCTGGAGTTGCCTATCACCTGGGAAAGCCCGGCGTGGGTGGTTCTGATGGGCATTGAGCACGAACGCATCCATCTGGAAACCTCCAGCGTGCTGATCCGTCAGCTGCCTGTCGCATGGGTAAAACCTCAGCCGCATTGGCCCGCCTGTCCGGTTGCCCGCCACGACCGCGCGGCGGTGCCCGACAATACGCTGGTTGCCCTGCCGGGCGGGCACGTACAGCAGGGTAAAACCGATGACACGTACGGCTGGGACAACGAATACGGTAGCCTGCATACCGAGCTAAAACCGTTTAAAGCCAGCAAAATGCTGGTCAGTAATGCGGAGTTTTATCGATTCATCGCCGCTGGTGGCTACAACGATCGCCGCTGGTGGGATGAAGAAGGCTGGGGTTGGCGCGAATTTTCTGCGGCGCAGATGCCCACGTTCTGGGTCGGCGACGTCGCGCAACCTGAACAGCTTAAGCTGCGCCTGATGACGGAAGAAGTGCCTATGCCATGGGACTGGCCCGCTGAGGTCAATCAGCTGGAAGCCTCTGCATTCTGCCGCTGGCTGGCGGAGGAGACCGGTAAGCAAATTCAGCTGCCCTGCGAAGCCGAGTGGATGCTGCTGCGCGAGCAGGTCAGCGGCGACCAGCCAGACTGGACGGACGCGCCTGGCAACATCAACCTCGCCTGGTGGGCCTCATCTTGTCCGGTGGATCGCTTCGCACAGGGCGAGTTTTTCGACATCGTTGGCAATGTCTGGCAGTGGACCACCACACCGATCAACGGCTTTGATGGCTTCAAGGTGCATCCGCTTTACGACGATTTCTCAACGCCCACCTTTGACGGTAAGCACAGCATTATTAAAGGCGGCAGCTGGATCTCCACCGGCAATGAGGCGCTGAAATCGTCTCGTTACGCTTTCCGTCGCCACTTTTTCCAGCACGCCGGTTTCCGCTACGTGGTCTCTTCTCATCAGGAAACCATGGCGCAAAATCCCTATGAAACCGATGGGATGGTGTCGCAGTACCTCGATTTCCAATACGGCCCCTCTTATTTCAACGTGCCTAATTACGCGGCGGCCCTGGTAGAAAAACTGTTGCCGCACTGCAAACAGCGCGGTGAGGCGCTGGATATTGGCTGCGCCACCGGTCGCGCCAGTTTTGAACTGGCCCGCTACTTTGACGCCGTTACCGGCATGGATTACTCGGCACGCTTTATCGATGTGGCGCTGCAGCTCACCTCCGGTGAAGATTTCCGCTACGTGGTACCAGAAGAGGGCGACCTGGTGGAATATCGTCAGGTGCGCCTCAATGCCTTTGGCCTTGGTGAAGCGCAAGCCCAGCGCATTCAATTTGTGCAGGGCGATGCCTGCAATATGAAGCCGCAGCCTCAGCGCTACGATCTGGTCCTGGCGTCTAACCTGATCGATCGTTTGCGCCAGCCAGCGCGCTTCTTGCAGGACGTCACGCCGATGATTCGTGCGGGTGGACTGCTGGTGCTCTCTTCGCCCTATACCTGGCTGGAGGAGTTTACGCCGAAGGAGAATTGGCTGGGCGGCATTCGTGAAAACGGCGAGGCACTGACCACCTATCAGGCGCTACAGCGCTTGCTGCGCGACGACTTTGAGGAGATCGCGCCACCGCAGGACGTGCCGTTTGTGATTCGCGAGACCGCACGCAAGTTTCAGCACACGCAGGCGCAGCTGACATTCTGGCGTAAGCGCTAAAAAAGCGTGCAGACCGCGACAGCCTCGCGGTCTGCACCTTGCCTCCCTCATTTATTTCCTGCACATTCTTCCCCACTCACCCAACAAGACCTTAACGAGACTGGATAATGGCGGACTCTGTGCAACTGGATAATCTCGATCGCGGCATTTTGAATGCGCTGCTGCAAAATGCACGCACGGCGTATGCTGAACTCGCCAAACAGTTCAACGTCAGCCCCGGCACCATTCACGTGCGCGTTGAAAAAATGCGCCAGGCGGGGATCATTCTGGGCACGCGCGTAGAGATAGATCCCCGCCAGCTGGGATTCGACGTGTGCTGCTTTATTGGCATCATTCTCAAGAGCGCCCGCGATTATCCTGCGGCATTGAGCAAGCTGGAGGCGCTGGATGAAGTAGTAGAAGCCTGGTACACCACCGGCCATTACAGCATATTTATCAAGGTGATGTGCCGTTCGATCGATGCCCTGCAACAGGTATTGATCAACAAGATCCAGACCATTGATGAAATCCAGTCCACTGAGACATTGATCTCGCTGCAAAACCCCATCATGCGCACGATCAAGCCGTAACCCACTTTTCCTGTGTATAGAGTTATCCTGCGCGGATCGCACGCTGGGTGCGCTTTGTCGCGAGATGCTTTCTGCTATTAACCCTGTTGTCCACAGGTGGATCACCGCTTGATCACAGCGTACAATGCTGGCCTTTAGTGCGGGAGAGCATCATGGCCAACATCACCTTAATCAGCGGCAGCACCTTGGGCAGCGCCGAATACGTCGCTGAACATTTAGAAGAAAAACTGCGGGAAGCGGGCTTCTCTACGGAGACGCTGCACGGACCCGAGCTGGATGACGTCCCGGCAGAAGGTATTTGGCTATTGGTGACCTCAACGCACGGTGCAGGCGAACTGCCTGATAATTTACAGCCCTTTTTTGAGGCTTTGCAGGAAAAGCGGCCCGATCTTTCCGCCGTACGCTTTGGCGCAGTGGGTATCGGCAACCGCGAATACGATCTCTTTTGCGGTGCGATCAAACAGCTAGAGACGCTGCTGATTGAACTGGGCGCAAAACGCGTGGGCGATCGTCTTGAGATCGATGTGCTGGAACATGAAATTCCTGAAGATCCCGCCGAAGAGTGGGTGGCGAGCTGGCATCCGCAGCTTTGAGCCGATCCTGAGGGGGTCAAGGATCGGGAATTTAGCCCGATCCGCAGTTTTTTTTCCTGTATTTCACGATCCCTCTGCCGTTTTTCTGTGGATAACTACGCTTATTAGGTGCGTATAACCGGTAGTTATCCAAATAATAACCGCTGACGCTTTTTTAATCTGTGTATAACTCACTGTTTTGATCCCAGCTTATACGGATCGGGATCACCGATCACTCACAGCATGCGATCCTTAATAAGTGCATGATAAATCGGTTTTTATCCGGCTTATCCACAAGACATCGCGATCCTAATAAGAGATCTAACAAGAAGATCATATAAAAGAATAAAGATCCTTTCTTTTAAACCACAGGATCCCGCCGCTTTCGTCGTCGCCATAATTTAAGTAGAATCCACCGCCCAGGGCATCGAACCCTGCCTGAACATTAACGAGGTATCCCTTCATGTTTTATCCAGATCCTTTTGACGTCATCATCATTGGTGGTGGTCATGCGGGAACAGAAGCCGCGATGGCCGCTGCCCGAATGGGTCAGCAAACCCTGTTACTTACCCATAACATTGATACGCTTGGACAAATGTCCTGCAATCCGGCAATCGGTGGCATCGGGAAAGGACACCTGGTTAAGGAAGTGGATGCCTTAGGTGGGTTGATGGCTACGGCAATCGACCAGGCCGGTATTCAGTTTAGGATACTAAACGCCAGCAAAGGGCCTGCGGTACGCGCGACTCGTGCCCAAGCCGATCGCGTGCTTTACCGTCAGGCGGTTCGCACCGCGTTAGAGAACCAGCCGAACCTGATGATCTTCCAGCAGGCGGTCGACGATCTGATTGTGGAAAACGATCGTGTTGTTGGCGCAGTAACCCAGATGGGGCTGAAGTTCCGCGCAAAAGCCGTGGTGCTGACCGTGGGGACCTTCCTGGACGGTAAAATCCATATCGGCCTGGACAATTACAGTGGCGGCCGCGCAGGCGATCCGCCGTCGATCCCGCTGGCGAAACGCTTGCGTGCCTTGCCGTTGCGTGTTAATCGTCTGAAGACGGGTACGCCGCCGCGTATTGACGCGCGCAGCATCGACTTTTCCGTGTTAACGCCACAGCACGGCGACAATCCCATGCCGGTCTTCTCGTTTATGGGTAACGCCTCGCAGCATCCTCAGCAGGTGCCGTGCTGGATCACCTATACCAACGAGCAAACGCACGATGTGATCCGCAACAATCTGGATCGCAGTCCGATGTATGCCGGGATCATTGAAGGGATCGGCCCGCGCTATTGCCCTTCCATCGAAGATAAGGTGATGCGCTTTGCCGATCGTAACGCGCACCAGATCTTCCTTGAGCCAGAAGGGCTGACCAGTAACGAGATTTACCCGAATGGTATCTCAACCAGCTTGCCGTTTGACGTGCAAATGCAGATTGTGCGGTCAATGAAAGGACTCGAGAACGCGAAAATAGTGCGTCCGGGTTACGCCATTGAGTATGACTTCTTCGATCCGCGCGATCTCAAGCCGACGCTGGAAAGCAAATTTATTCATGGGCTCTTCTTTGCCGGCCAGATTAACGGCACTACCGGTTATGAAGAAGCTGCCGCCCAAGGCTTGCTGGCCGGGTTGAATGCGGCGCGTCTCTCTGCGGATAAAGAAGGCTGGGCGCCGCGTCGCGATCAGGCCTACCTCGGCGTGCTGGTTGACGATCTCTGCACCCTGGGCACCAAAGAGCCGTACCGCATGTTCACTTCTCGCGCGGAATACCGTCTCATGCTGCGGGAAGATAACGCCGATTTGCGCTTAACCGAGACGGGCCGCGAGCTGGGTCTGGTGGATGATGCGCGTTGGGCGCGCTACAACCAGAAACTGGAAGCCATTGAGTTGGAACGCCAGCGCCTGCGCGATTTGTGGGTGCACCCCAAATCAGAAAACGTGGCCAATGTGAATCTGGCGATCAGTGCGCCTTTGACCAAAGAGGCGAGCGGCGAAGATCTGCTTCGTCGCCCGGAAATGACGTATGAACGGCTGATGGCCGTGCCCGGCTACGGCCCGGCGCTGGAAGATGCGCAATCGGCCGAGCAGGTGGAGATCCAGGTTAAGTATGAAGGCTATATCGCACGCCAGCAGGAAGAGATTGACCGCCAGCAACGTAACGAGAACACCTTGCTGCCTGTTGATCTGGACTATCGTCAGGTTAATGGCTTGTCGAATGAGGTGATTGCCAAGCTCAACGATCACAAGCCGACATCTATCGGCCAGGCATCACGTATTTCCGGCATCACGCCTGCAGCGATTTCAATTTTGCTGATCTATCTGAAGAAACAGGGGCTGCTGCGTAAAAGCGCCTGATTGACCTTGGGCGAGGTAACTCGCCCCGTTACTGGAATGCTCGTTGTGATTAACAAACTCTCCCAGCTGCTGAACGCGGCAAACATTTCCCTAACCGATCAACAAAAACAGCAGTTGGTGGGCTATGTTGAGCTGCTGCATAAGTGGAATAAAGCCTACAACCTCACCTCAGTGCGCGATCCACAGCAGATGCTGGTGCGTCACATTCTCGACAGCGTGGTAGTGGAACCGCATTTGCAAGGCGAGCGGTTCATCGATGTTGGAACCGGGCCAGGTTTACCCGGTATCCCGCTGGCTATCGTGCGTCCGCAGGCCCATTTCACGCTGCTAGACAGCTTGGGGAAACGCGTGCGGTTTTTACGTCAGGTACAGCATGAGTTAGGACTTACTAACGTTACACCCGTACAAAGTCGCGTTGAAGAGTTTAGCGGAGAACCCGCTTTTGACGGCGTGATCAGTCGCGCCTTTGCTTCACTGGAGGACATGTTGAACTGGTGTCATGCGCTGCCAGGAGAGCACGGGCGCTTTTATGCGCTGAAAGGTGTGCGCCCTGACGATGAGATCGCGTCGCTACCGGCGGGCTTCAGCGTGGACAGCGTGGTTCCACTCCATGTACCTGAGCTGGACGGCGAACGACATTTGGTGGTGATTCGCCCGCAATAACCGGATGAATAGCAGGGATAATAGCGACATCATGCACGATGTCGCTGTGCGATGGCTGCATAAAAAAACAGCGATCAAACCGCATGAGGCGCAGAATAGGGCAGGGCAAAGGAGGGAATTACGATTAACATCCCCATTGGAAATTATCCGAAAAGCCCTGTTACATTTAACGAATAATTCACATTCCATTAGCAGCACTATTACTTGGCAGTGTGCTTTTACCGTTTCGGATAGTCACGAGAGAAAATATACCGCAATAATAAACTGGCGGGCGTAATAAGCGTTTTACGTTTTTATTACGCAGAGTGATGTCAATAGCCCGTTTTTATCAGATAAGTCCTTATTTTCCCGCGTGTGTAATTGTATCTTTTTGAATGGTAAGGCTTTCAATCCGTTAGTTAATGCCCAGTGCTGGACTTTCAGCAAATTTTCAGGTTGGTCTGTTGCTTATTATGTGATCTAAAGCACGCTTTAAAGGCAAGCTCACACGGTATTTAAACACCCTTATTCCGATGTGTGTGGAATCGAATCTTTTAAAAAATAGGCCTTCAGAAAGAAATTTAAATAATTGTTCACCTTTTCGCTACTTAGCGATTGAAATCGCAGGTGGCGCCCGTATAATTTGCACGGCTTTTGCTGCTTGACTCAAAAGAGTAAAGGCAGTCTTATACGACACGCGACATACCCCGTTCGGGGCAGGAGAGTTCAGCGTCATGTCAGTGTCTCTTTACAGTGTGAAATTAGCCCGGACCGTGCTGGTCATCCAGCTGGTGACCTTTGTCATTATCGGCGCATGCTTCGCCCTGAAAGATGTCACCTGGGGCGCCTCTGCCATCGCGGGTGGCGCGGCAGCCTGGCTGCCAAACGTGTTGTTTATGTTTTTAGCCTGGCGCCTGCAAGATCAAACACCGGCTAAAGGACGTGTCGCCTGGAGTTTCGCCCTCGGCGAAGTTCTTAAGGTGTTTGCCACCGTTATTTTTCTCGTTGTGGCGTTGGGTGTGTTTGGGGCGGTCTTCTGGCCACTCGCAATCACCTGGTTATCGGTGCTGCTGGTTCAAATCGTGGCACCGACTGTAATTAACAACAAAGGGTAAGAGGCATCATGGCCGCAGGAGAAATCTCAACGCCGCAGGAATACATAGGTCATCATCTGACGCATCTGCAGATGGACTTACGTACTTTCGAGCTGGTGAATGCACACGACGCGCCAGCGACGTTCTGGACGTTAAACCTGGACTCCATGTTTTTCTCTGTAGTGCTGGGACTTGTGTTCCTGCTGCTGTTCCGCAAAGTGGCGAAAAGCGTCACCAGCGGTGTGCCAGGGAAAATGCAGGCGGCTATCGAACTGGTTGTCGGCTTCGTTGATAGCAACGTGCGCGACATGTATCACGGTAAAAGTAAACTTATCGCCCCGCTGGCTCTGACGATTTTTGTCTGGGTCTTCCTGATGAACTTCATGGATCTGCTGCCTATCGATCTGCTGCCTTATATTGGTGAGCATTGGTTAGGCCTGCCGGCGCTGCGTATTGTGCCGTCTGCGGACGTGAACATCACGCTGTCTATGGCGCTGGGCGTATTTATTTTGATTCTGTTCTACAGCATCAAAATGAAAGGCATTGGCGGCTTCACCAAAGAGCTGACGCTGCAGCCTTTTAATCACCCGATCTTCATCCCCATCAACCTGATTCTTGAAGGCGTTAGCCTGCTGTCCAAGCCAGTTTCACTCGGTTTGCGACTGTTCGGCAACATGTATGCGGGTGAGCTGATCTTTATCCTGATTGCCGGTCTGCTGCCGTGGTGGTCGCAGTGGGTGCTGAATGTGCCATGGGCCATTTTCCACATCCTGATTATTTCGCTGCAGGCTTTCATTTTCATGGTCCTCACGATCGTCTATCTCTCGATGGCATCTGAAGAACATTGATTTTTATCTCAACAACTTAGCTTTTAACTGAAACAAACTGGAGACTGTCATGGAAAACCTGAATATGGATCTGCTGTACATGGCTGCCGCTGTGATGATGGGTCTGGCGGCAATCGGTGCTGCGATCGGTATCGGCATCCTCGGAGGTAAATTCCTGGAAGGCGCAGCGCGTCAGCCGGATCTGATTCCTCTGCTGCGCACGCAGTTCTTTGTTGTAATGGGTCTGGTGGATGCAATCCCAATGATCGCTGTAGGTCTGGGTCTCTACGTGATGTTTGCTGTCGCCTAAACCTGGTAGCCTTGTTGTCTCATGGCACCCGGTGCGATGAGCGACGGATTCTGCCGTTTATCCCTGATAGCGGCAGAGCAAGTTAACTTAATAAGAGGCATTGTGCTGTGAACATTAATGCAACAATCCTCGGCCAGGCCATCGCGTTCATTCTGTTTGTCGCGTTCTGCATGAAGTACGTATGGCCGCCGATTATGGCTGCCATCGAGAAGCGTCAGAAGGAAATTGCTGATGGTCTCGCTTCTGCTGAGCGCGCGAAGAAAGATTTAGATCTCGCGCAGGCCAATGCGACCGACCAGCTGAAAAAAGCGAAAGAAGAAGCTCAGGTCATTATCGAGCAGGCGAACAAACGCCGTGCCCAGATTCTGGACGAAGCTAAAACTGAAGCTGAGACTGAACGTAACCGCATCGTGTCTCAGGCGCAGGCAGAAATTGAAGCCGAGCGCTCACGTGCACGTGAAGAGCTGCGTAAGCAAGTCGCGTTGCTGGCATTAGCTGGCGCCGAGAAGATCATCGAACGTTCCGTGGATGAAGCTGCTAACAGCGACATCGTTGATAAACTGGTCGCTGAACTGTAAGGAGGGAGGGGCTGATGTCTGAAATGATTACTGTAGCTCGCCCCTACGCCAAAGCAGCTTTTGACTTTGCTGTTGAGCATCAAAGTATCGAACGCTGGCAAACCATGCTGGCGTTTGCCGCAGAAGTGGCGCGCAACGATCAGATGGCCGATCTCCTTTCCGGTGCGCTTGCGCCGGAAGCGATGTCTGCTTCTTTCATTGCCGTTTGTGGTGATCAACTTGATGAACCCGCTCAGAACCTGATTAAGGTAATGGCGGAAAACGGACGTTTGACCGCGCTTCCGGCGGTACTGGAACAGTACATTCAACTGCGTGACGCGTATGAAGCGACAGCCGAAGTTGATGTGATTTCTGCCAGTGCGCTGAGTGACAGCCAGCTGACAAAAATCAGCACCGCGATGGAAAAACGTCTGTCACGCAAAGTTAAGCTGAATTGCAAAATTGATAAGTCTGTAATGGCAGGTGTGGTTATCCGTGCGGGTGACCTGGTCATTGATGGCAGCGTACGCGGCCGTCTTGATCGTCTGGCAGACGTCTTGCAGTCTTAAGGGGACTGGAGCATATGCAACTGAATTCCACCGAAATCAGCGAACTGATCAAGCAGCGCATTGCTCAGTTCAATGTCGTGAGTGAAGCTCACAACGAAGGTACTATTGTTTCTGTAAGTGACGGTATCATCCGCGTACACGGCCTGGCCGATGT